>JAFEBV010000002.1 GCA_018242485.1 Pseudomonadota bacterium | reverse complement strand
CCTGCTCTTCGGGCGGCTGTATGGCGCATCCGGACGACCAACACCTCACCCAGTCGATTTCGTTCGATCGTCGGCACCGTTCGGCTGGGCTTTGGCTGCTGAGTGAATTTTGCAGGGCCGACTAAATATCCCCGGCAGAGCCGGGGGCTTTAGATTGTGAGCCGCTCAAAGCGGCTGGCGGGGGCGCTTTCGCGCCTCCCTTGGTTGAGCCACCTGAAGGTGGCTGACTAACGCAACACGTTCAACTGATCCATTCGTCGATCTTCTTCTTCCTGCTCGCGGATGTAGCTGCGAATCATTCCCTCGTCACGTCCCACCGTCGTTACGAAGTAGCCTCGGGCCCCAAAGTGCTGCCCTGCAAAATTTCGCTGCCGCTCTCCGTACACTCGCGCCAGATGGATCGCACTCTTGCCCTTGATGTACCCCACCACCTGCGACACCGCATACTTCGGCGGAATTCTCAACAGCATGTGCACGTGGTCTGGCATCAGGTGACCTTCTTCAACCCGGCTCTCCTTCTGTTCGGCCAATCGCCGGAATACTTCGCCAAGATGCTTGCGCAACTCGGCGTACAAGCGCTTGCGCCGCCCTTTCGGGATGAACACCACGTGATACAGGCACTCCCACTTCGTATGGCTTAAGCTCCTCACATCATCCATTGTGGATTCTCCGTTTCGTGTGCTTGGCGGCTCACGGACGGAGTTTCCTCAATGGACTTCCTGAAAAGTCAAACTGTTACTGTCCCCCGGCAGAGCCGGGGGGTTCCCCAAATTTGCATGAACTGTGGTCGAGCCTGGGGCTGGGCGATGCGATTCGTCGTGTGCTGCGTTCTTCACGGCGCACGTTCGATGCCGAGGCGCTGGTACGGGCGATGGTGTTCAACTGCCTGTGCGCACCCGACTCCAAGCTCGGTTGTCTGGCGTGGCTGCAGACGGTGGCGATCCCGGGCATGCCCGAGGCGGTGACCCACGACCAGCTACTGCGCGCGATGGATGCGCTGATGGATCGCGCCGGGAAGGTCGAGGCCGCGGTGGGGAAGCTGCTGCGGCCGATGCTCGATGTGCAGTTGTCGGTGGTGTTCTACGACCTGACCACGGTGCGTATCCACGGCGAAGGCGAAGTACCCGAGGACGTGCGTGCCAAGTGCGCGTTCACGCGCTCGAAGATGCTTTGGGCCAAGCCATGGTCTTCCAGCAGCCGACGGAAGTTGAGGATCGTCGTCTCGTCGGGGATGTTGTCGAGTCCATTTGCCAAGACTCTCTGCGTCACCGAACGTCAACTGCATGTTCGTCACCCCCATCGCGATGGACTATTGTCGCCGACATCGAGCGAGTTGATCAGACCTTCCCTTGAGCCGTCGTTCCAGTCACGTGCTGGCGGTCGGCGTGGCGGCCTGAAATCGGAATCTTCAGAGGCGACTCCTTAGGACGCAGGTACGAGTTTCGGAGATGTCTGGCGCTTGATCGACAGCACCGCTTGCACTGAAATCGTCAAAAAATACCGACAGACCAAAGGGTTAGGGTGGAAATGGCTGTTTTTCAGACGATTCCCGGCCGACCTTCGGATGGGTAATGGGTGACTTTATCGATGCGGCACTCGATAGCGGGCTCTGCGACGGAAAACGAAGGCAACGCCCCGTTCCGCCTCACGCATGGCTCGATGTATCGCCGCCACGCTTGCGTGTTCTTGCTGCATGTCGTGGCGGCGGGCGATCCGTCAGCCAGGCTTCCAGTTGTTCCCGATCGCGCGCACGCAGCAGGCTGCGCGATCGTGCGTGCAGTTTGCCGAGGTCGGTTTCGCGCACGATCTGGCGCACCTCCAGCAGACTCGACGGATGCAGGCTGAAATCGGTCAGACCCAGCGCCAGCAGCAGACGGGTGTAACGCACATCACCAGCCATCTCGCCGCACACCGCCACCGGCAGGCCGGATCGCTGGCCGGCAACGATGACCTCGCGCAGCAGGTGGATGAAGGCCGGATGCAACGGCGAATACACGTCGGCGATCGCCTCGTTGTCGCGGTCGGCGGCGAGCAGGTATTGCATCAGATCGTTGGTGCCGATCGACAAAAAATCGACCAGATCGACGACATCGCGCAGCGCCAGTGCGGCTGCCGGCACTTCGATCATCGCGCCCAGATCGATGTGGTCGGCGATCTCGTGGCCTTCCGTGCGCAGGTCGCGAGCGTGTTCGTGCACCAGCGCGCGCACGGCGACGAGTTCCTCGCGACGGCTGACCATCGGCACGAGGATACGCACCGCGCCATAACCGGAAGCGCGCAGGATTGCCCGTAACTGGGTATCGAACAGATCGCGTCGCGCCAGCGACAAGCGCACGCCGCGCAGGCCCAGCGCAGGATTGGGCTCGTTCGACAGTACCACGCCGGAGCGGTCGGCCTTGTCGGCACCCAGATCCAACGTGCGAATCGTGACCGGCCTGCCGCTCATGCCGAGCACGAGATCGCGGTAGGCGCGGAATTGTTCGTTCTCGTCTGGCAACTGCGGGCGTTGCAGAAACAGGAATTCGGTGCGGTAAAGCCCAATGCCCGTCGCCCCCAGTGCGTGCGCCTCGGCCACGTCCTCGCGCGATTCGGCATTGGCGTACAGGCGGATGTCGATGCCGTCGCGGGTGCGGGTGTCGGCCTGACGCAGCTTTTGCAGCGTGCGCTGCTCGCGCTGGAGGCCCTGTTCGCGCTGCCGGTAGCGGCGCAGGTCGTCGGCGTCCGGATCGCGGATCACCTCGCCGGCGCTGCCATCCACCATCAGGGTGTCGCCGTCGTCGATGCGTTCCAGCACGTCGTGCACACCGATCAGCAGCGGCATGTGCACGCTGCGCGCGAGGATGGCCGCGTGCGAGAGAGTGCTGCCCGACGAGGTGACGATGGCCACCACGCCCTGCGCCTGCAACTGCACGAGATCGGCTGGGCCGACGCTGTCGGTGACGAGGATGTCGCCGGCGATGCCAGGTCGCGGCGTATCCGAGCCGCGGTGCAGTGCGGTGCGCACACGCCGCACGACGTGTTCGATGTCTTCGCGGCGGCTGCGAAAATACGGGTCGTCCATGCCCTCGAACACCAACACCAGCTTGTCGCGTTGCAGCTTGAGCGCGTATTCGGCGCGGTAGCGACCGGTGCGCACCAGCGCGTCGAGGCCATGCAGCAGTTCGGGGTCGTCGAGGATCAGAGCGTGGATGTCGATGAACTCGCCCAGTTCGTGTGCCAGTGCGCCGTGCAGGCGTTCGCGCAGCGCCAGCAGTTCTGCGCGTGCCGCGGCGATCGCCGTATGCAGGCGCGCGACCTCCGCTTCCACTTCATCGGGTTCGATCGTTTGTTCGCGCGAATCCATCGCATGCGGATCGCGCAGGCGGGCGCGGCCGAGGGCCAGTCCTCGCGATGCTCCGTGGCCGGCCAGCGCCAGCCGCATCAGCCGCCCTCGTCGAAATTGCGTGCGAACAATGCTGCGCCGGCTTCCAGCGCGGCGAGCTCGTCATCACCATTGGCGCGCAAGGTCACCTTCGCGCCGACACCGGCGGCCAGCAACAGCACGCCCATGATGCTCTTGGCATTCACCTCGCGGCCGTTGCGCACGAGGAACACCTCGCTGCGAAAGCCCGACAGCACCTGCACGAGCTTGGCCGAGGCCCGCGCGTGCAGACCGAGCTTGTTGGTGATGGTGATTTCGCGTTCGAGCATGGGAAGAGCCGTGATTGGTGATTCGTGATCGGTGAATCGTGAATCGTGAATGGTGAATGGTGAATGGTGAATCGTGAATGGTGAATCGTGAATCGTGAATGGTGAATCGTGAATCGTGAATCGTGAATCGTGAATCGTGAATCGTGAATCGTGAATCGTGAATCGTGAATCGTGAATCGTGAATCGTGAAT
>JAFEBV010000029.1 GCA_018242485.1 Pseudomonadota bacterium | reverse complement strand
CGTGAATCGTGAATCGTGAATCGTGAATCGTGAATCGTGAATCGTGAATCGTGAATCGTGAATCGTGAATCGTGAATCGTGAATCGTGAATCGTGAATCGTGAATCGTGAATCGTGAAGAGCAAAATTGACTTGCTCTCCCCTGTCAACTGCCCAACTTTCATCATCTGTCTTCTATCCCGTGTCTCTCGAAATCCTGCTCAAGCGCATCCGTGCCTGTCGCATCTGCGAGGCGCATCTGCCGCTGGAGCCGAATCCGGTGGTGCGCGCCGGTGAGCATGCGCGGCTGCTGATCGTCGGGCAGGCACCGGGCGTGAAGGTGCACACCACCGGCATCCCGTGGAACGACGTCAGTGGCGATCGCCTGCGCGGCTGGCTGGCGATGGATCGCGACACCTTCTACGACGAGCAGCGCGTGGCGATCGTGCCGATGGGGTTCTGCTATCCCGGTCGCGGCCGAGGAGGCGATCTACCGCCACGACCGGAATGCGCGCCGACCTGGCATCCGCAGATCATGCCGCTGCTGAAAGAGGTGCGTCTGATCCTGCTGATTGGCCAGTACGCGCAGACCGGTTATCTCGGCACGCTGCGTCGGGAGAACCTCACCGAAACCGTCCGCAACGCGCGCGACTACCTGCCGCGCTACCTGCCGCTGCCGCATCCGAGCCCGCGCAACCAGATGTGGCTGCGACGGCATCCGTGGTTCGAGGCCGGGATCCTGCCGCTGCTGCGCGAGCGCGTCGCCGCCGCGCTCGCCGACGAGGTTGCGATCAACGCATCGATCCATGCACGAACAGGATTGCCGCCGCCTGCATCGCCGCCAGCGCGTACAGGCCGGCCAGCACGTCGTCGAACATGACGCCCAGCCCGCCTTTCACCGTGCGGTCGGCCCAGCCCACCGGCCACGGCTTGGCGATGTCGAACAGGCGGAACAAGGCGAATCCGGCGAGCATCCACACCCAGCCGGCGGGTGCGGCGAGCAACGCGATCCACACGCCGACGAACTCGTCCCACACCACCATCTGCGGATCGTCCACGCCGCTGCGGCGCACGACCCAGTGCGCAGCCCACACGCCGACGGCGAAGGCGATCACGAGCGCGGCAAGGTAGTACGGCAGCGACAGTTCGCGCAGCCACAGCCACCACGGCAGCAAGGCGGCGGCGCTACCGACCGTGCCCGGCGCACGCGGCGACAGGCCGCTGCCGAAGCCGGTGGCGATCCAGCCCAGCGGGTGGCGCAGCAATCGACTCGGTGAAAGAGCCTGTGGCGATGGCGTGCTCATGCTTCACCGGCCTTGTCGCTCGCAGGATCGCATGCTGGGTCGAAATGGCGATAGCCCAGCGCGGGTGCATCGATGAGCACACCTTCGCTATCGCGAAGACGCAAACCGCATTCCGCATCGATGCGGCCGATACGGGTGACCGGCACGCCGGCTGTACGCGCTGCCGCGAGCACCTCGTCTACGCGATCCGCTGGCGCGGTGAAGCACAGCTCGTAATCGTCGCCGCCACCGAGTTGGAAACGAGCGCGCGTCGCTTCGTCGAAAGCCGCAGCCAGTTCGGGCGACGTCGGCAGCAGGGCCGGATCGATCGTCGCGCCGACGCGGCTTTCATCGAGGACATGGCGCAAGTCGGCGAGCAACCCGTCGGACACGTCGATGCAGGCATGCGCGATGCCGCGCAGGGCCAGCCCCAGCACGATGCGCGGCGTCGGGCGGTGCAAGCGGACGAGCAGTTTCGATGCTTCATCTCCCCCTCTCCCCAACCCCTCTCCCGCAAGGGGAGAGGGACTTTGGAGCGTTGCAGCCATCACATCCGGCGCAGATTGCTGTCCCTCTCCCCTTGCGGGAGAGGGTGGCGCGTCAGCGCCGGGAGAGGGGTGTGCTCCGGCGACCCACAAAGCCAATCCCGCCGCCGCATCGCCGAGGGTGCCGCTCACCCATACATCATCACCAACGACCGCATGGTCGCGACGCAAGGCAGCATCGTGCGGCACGAAGCCATGCACGGTGACGGTGATCGACAGCGGCCCGCGGGTGGTGTCGCCGCCCACTAGGGCCACGTCATGCGCCGTTGCCAGCGCAAGGAACCCGTCGAGGAACGCATCGACCCACGCCGCATCGGCTTCCGGCAGGCTGAGGTTGAGCGTGCACCACGCCGGCTGCGCGCCCATCGCGGCGAGATCGGAGAGGTTCACCGCCAGCGCCTTCCACCCGATGTCGAAAGGCGTGGTGTCGTGCGGAAAGTGCACGCCGGCATTGAGCGTGTCGGTGCTGATGACGAGGTCGCAACCTGACGGCACACGCAGGATCGCGGCGTCGTCACCGATGCCCAGCAGCACATCGACGCGCACCATCGCGCGGGCGCGGATACGCGCGATCAGGTCGAATTCGGAAGGTTTGACGCTCACGCGATCAGCGCGACCGCGATGCGCCCGCTTCCACCGCGCGCCATGAAGCCGCCGCCTTGTCGAGCACGCCGTTGACGTAGGTGTGCCCTTGATCGGAACCGAAGCGCTTGGCCGATTCGATGGCTTCGTTGAGCACCACGCGATAGGGCACGTCGGGGCGATGCAACAACTCGTAGGCGGCGATGCGCAGGATCGCACGCTCGATCGGATCGACCGTTTCCACCGCGCGATCGAGGAAGGCCGCGAGCCGCGCGTCCAGTTCGCTCACATGCGCATCGACCCCGCGCACGAGATCCTCGAAGTAAGCCAGGTCGGCGACCTCCATGTCCTGTTCGTGCTGGAATTGCGCGATCACCTGCTCGATCGGCGCGTGCGCGACCTGCCAGGCGTACAGCGCCTGCAGGGCGCGCCGGCGCGCGCGCGAACGCGCGGCCGGATCGATGCCGTCGGGACGCTGGCGCTGGTTCATCGCGGGATCCTCGCCAACAAGCTGCTCATCTCGATCGCCACCAATGCAGCCTCCTCGCCCTTGTTGCCGTGCGCGCCGCCGGCGCGGGCCAATGCGTCTTCGTGGCGCTCGACCGCGAGCACGCCGTTGGCGACCGGCACGCCGGCGTCGAGCGCAACGCGCATCAGTCCGCGCGCGCACTCGTCGGCGACGTGTTCGTAGTGGCGGGTTTCGCCGCGCACCACGCAACCCAACGCGACGATGCCGGCATGACGACGCGCGGCGGCGATCTTCGCGGCGGCTTGCGGCAGCTCCCACGCACCGGGCACGCGCACCACGTCCAGCGCGTCTTCCGCCACGCCGTGCTCGGCGAACGCGCGGCGCGCACCTTCGACCAACGCCTCGACGATGCGCGGGTTCCAGCGGCTGGCGAGGATGGCGAAGCGCGCACCTGTGGATGCGCGCGGTTCGCCTTCGATCAGGCTCATGGAGACATCATCGGTGGCATGGCCGCCATTCTACCCCGACCCATCGCGCAACCCCGGCGAACGACGGCAAACCATCAGTGCGCCGGATCGACGTAGTCCACCACTTCCAGCCCGAACCCGCCCAGCCCCACTTGCCGCCGCGGCGCACCGAGCACGCGCAGTTGGCGCAGGCCGAGGTCGGCGAGGATCTGCGAACCGGCACCGGTGCGACGCCATTCGGTGGTCGCGGTCGGGCGCTGTTCGTGCGCGGAATCGTGTTTCACCCGTGCCAACAACCCATCCGGCGTGCTCGGCTCGTTCAATGCGACCAGCGCGCCGCAACCGGCGTCAGCAATCGCGCGCAGCGCTTCGATCACGGGAATGCCGAAGTCGGCACGCTGCCAGTGCAGCATGTCGGCGAGCACGTTGCCGACGTGCACGCGCACCAGCGTCGGCGTGTTCGCATCCGGCGTGCCGCGCACCATCGCGAAATGGATCGCGTGGCTGAGTCGATCGCGGTACGAAATCAACTGGAACGAACCAAACGGTGTGGCGATCTGCCGCTCATCGACGCGCTCGATGGTGTGCTCGGTGGCGAGGCGATGACGGATCAGCGCCTCGATCGAACCCATCTTCAAGCCGTGCTCGTGGGCGAAGTTTTCCAGTTGCGGGCGTCGCGCCATCGAACCGTCGGCATTGAGGATTTCGACCAGCACGCCGGCCGGCTCCAGTCCCGCCAGTTGCGCGAGATCCGCCGCCGCTTCCGTGTGGCCGGCACGGCTGAGTACGCCGCCGGGTTGCGCCATCAGCGGGAAGATGTGGCCGGGCTGGACGAGGTCGTCGGGGCGGGCATCCGGCGCCACCGCGGTGCGGATGGTGTGCGCGCGGTCGTAGGCCGAGATGCCCGTGCTCACGCCTTCGGCAGCCTCGATCGACACGGTGAAATTGGTGTGGTGCTGGGAACGGTTGGTGGCGACCATCGGCGGCAGCGCGAGCTGGCGGCAGCGCTCGCGGGTGAGCGCCAGACACACCAGCCCGCGCGCGTGGGTGACCATGAAATTGACATCGCCCGGCCGCACCAGCTCGGCGGCCATGATGAGGTCGCCTTCGTTTTCGCGATCCTCGTCATCGACGACGACGACCATCTTGCCGGCGGCGAGGTCTTCCAGCAGTTCGGGGATGGGGGTGAAGGGCATGGGGTGGGAATGGGGAATGGGGAATGGGGAATGGGGAATGGGGAATGGGGATTGGGGATTGGGGATTGGGGATTGGGGACAATGCTCTCAACTCTGGTAACTGTCTGGCTGCGCGCACCCATGTTGCTCGTTACTTCATGCCGACGTGGTGACCGTTCACGATGTTCCCTCACCCGCCGCGCCGACGGCGCGTCGGCCTCTCCCGGAGGGAGAGGCGATTACTACCCTTCTCCCATCGGGAGAAGGTGGCGCGTAGCGCCGGATGAGGGCGCGAACTCGATGGGCGCGGATGAATTCCCTATTCCCCATTCCCCGCTTTGAGCAACCGCTCCAGATAACGCGCGACCAGATCCACTTCCAGATTCACTGCATCGCCCGCGCGCATCGCGCCGAACGCGGTGTGCGCCAGCGTGTGCGGAATCAGCGCGACCTCGAAGCCGTCAGCGTCCGCGGCGTTCACGGTCAGGCTCACCCCATCCACGCAGATCGAACCTTTCACCGCGATGTAGCGCAGCAGCTCCGGTGCGGCGGCGAATCGCCAGCGCTGGCTGCGCGCATCCGGGGTGATGGATTGCACATGGCCGAGGCCATCGACGTGCCCGGACACCAGATGGCCACCGAGGCGGTCGGTCGGCAACATCGCGCGTTCGAGATTCACGCGCGCGCCGACTGCGAGCGCGCCCAGCGTGGTGAGCGCAAGCGTCTCGTTGGACACGTCGAACGCGAGCCCTTCGTCATCGCAGGCAACCACCGTCAGACAGACGCCCGACACCGCGATGCTTTCGCCGAGCACGATGTCGGCGAACGGCACATCACCCGGATCGACGCGCAAGCGCACGTCGCCGTCGCGCGCTTCGCGGAGGGCGATGCGGCCTACCGATTGGATCAGCCCGGTGAACATTGCATGCAGTCTTATGGGTTTATGAGAAGCAACAAGTTGTCCATCTGGCGCGGCGTCAAAGAAATGCTGTGCTTGTCTTCCACCACCTTTCGGAGACTCTCGCAATTTGCGGCAAACCTGCAATATTCGTTGTCTGTGTATTCGATAGGCGCCCACCGCTGCTTGACAACATCGCCCAGCTTTCCCATCGCGCCCACGGCTCGCGAGTCATAGATATAGAACAGTTTCCTCTGATGAAAATGCAAATATTTCGAAGCTAGTGAACGTTTTTCGAGCCCACTGATATGGGCGAACAACTTGGTAACCTTGCCGTGAACTTGCAAGATGCGCTGAAACGATTTTGAGTTGATAGCCTTAACGCCGCGCAAATTTTCAAGCCATTGATCGATCTCTGATTTGCAAATCTCCGGAACGACTGTTGTCGTGTAAAATTCATCGTTGTTGGTTGCCCGATTTCGCCGGCGTTCGATCGCTGCCGCGTATGCCCTCCCGATAAGCCATATCTTCGCGAAAACGGCATCGGCATTCGTGTGCTTCGGATTCTTTCTACAAAGGTCGTACAACACCTTATTTCCCAAGTCCCAAATGGACGGCTTGGTGGCTTCATCAATCAGGCTGCGCGTCAGACAAATCGCCATCACGCAACCTTCGGCCGCAACGTGATGCGCATATCCGGCCCAACCCGCCGCGTTTCCACGATCTGCAGGTCGTAGCGTTCGGCCATGGTCGGCGCATCCCAGCCGCCGAACAGCGGCTTGCCGTGCGCGCCCAGCAGCACCGGGACGACGTACAGCAGCAGTTCGTCCACCAGCCCGGCGCGCAGCAGACCGCCGCACAGGGTCGCACCGGCCTCGGTTTGCACTTCGTTGATGCCGCGTTGCGCGAGCAGGCGCAGCGCCGCTTCCAGATCCAGCATGGCATCTTCGGCGGGGATCGCGGCGTGGTCGGCTTGCCGCAGATACTTCGGCACGCGCGCCTGCGGGGCGTGCAGCAGCAGGGTCGGTGCGCTGTCGTCGAGCACCTTCGAGCCGGCCGGGATCGCCAGCCCGGGATCGAGCACCACCCGCAGCGGCGGCACGAACGCCGCGCCGTCGTCCATGCGCACGGTCAGTTGCGGATCGTCCTTGAGCACGGTGCCGCTGGCGGTCAGCAGCGCGCCGGCGCGCGCGCGCCAGCGCTGCACGTCCAGCCGCGAGAGTTCGGAACTGATCCATTTGGAATCGCCGCTGGCGAGCGCAGTGTGGCCGTCCAGGCTCATCGCCAGCTTCACCCGCACCCACGGCCGCCCGCGCTCGATGCGCGAGAGGAAGCCGCGATTGAGTTCGCGCGCCTGCGCTTCCATCAAACCGGCATCGACGGCAATTCCTGCCGCGCGCAGCGCCGCCATGCCCGCACCGGCCGCGCCCTGGAACGGGTCGGCGCAGGCCACCACCACCCGCGCCACACCGGCGGCAATGAGCTGCGGTACGCACGGCGGCGTGCGGCCCGCGTGGTTGCACGGCTCCAGAGTGACGTAAGCGGTCGCGCCGCGCGCGCGTTCGCCGGCCTGTTGCAACGCCAGCACCTCGGCATGCGCTTCGCCCGCACGCTGGTGCCAGCCCTCGCCGACCACCTGTTCGCCGTGCGCGAGCACGCAGCCGACCATCGGATTGGGCCGCGCGGTGTACTGCCCGCGCTGCGCGAGTTGCAGCGCGCGCGCCATCAGCGCGTGGTCGGTGGCGGAGAAGCCGGGAATCGTGAATCGTGAATCGTGAATCGTGGAAGCAGGCATTAGCGTTTCACCCTCACCGGTTTGTCCGGTTCCGGCGGCGCGTCGAGCAAAGGCAATTGCAATCCGTCGATGGATGGCAAGTCGCGCTCAAGCTGGTCGATCTCGGCGCGGAACGCGGCCACGTCCTCGAAGGCGCGGTACACAGACGCAAAACGCACGTAGCCGACCTGATCGAGCGGCTTGAGCTGCGCCATCACCAACTCGCCGATCCGGCGCGAGGGAATCTCGCGCTCGCCGCGCAGCCGTAATTGATGCAACACATGGCGCACGGCCGCATCGACCTGTTCGGGGGATACCGGGCGCTTTTGCAATGCGCGCTCGAAACTGGTGCGCAGCTTGTTTTCGTCGAACGGCTCGCGGCGGCCGTCGTTCTTCACTACCGCCGGCAACTTCAACTCGGCATTCTCGAAGGTGTTGAACCGCTCGCTGCACGCCGGACACTCGCGCCGCCGCCGCACGGTGCCACCGTCCTCGGTCAGCCGCGAATCGATCACGCGGGTGTCTTCGTGCTGGCAGAAGGGGCAGTGCACTAGAAAGCCGTGAATCGTGATTCGTGAATCGTGATTCGTGTGAAGCAAAAACAGGGCTGTGCCCGGGCTTGACCGAGTCCCGAGTCCCGAGTCCCGATCAATGGCTTCTCAGCCATAAACCGGATACTTCCGGCACTGCGCCGTCACCGCCTCGCGCACCTTGTCGATCACGCCCGCGTCATTCGGCGCATCGAGCACATCGCAAATCCAATTGGCCAGATCGACGCAATCGGCTTCCTTGTAGCCGCGCGTGGTCACCGCCGGGGTGCCGATGCGCAGGCCCGAGGTGACGAAGGGCGAGCGTGGGTCGCCCGGCACGGCGTTCTTGTTGACGGTGATGTGCGCCCTGCCAAGCGCGGCCTCGGCATCCTTGCCGGTGATGGTGCGGCCGATCAGATCGAGCAGGAACAGATGATTCTGGGTGCCGCCGGAGACCACCTTGTAGCCGCGCGCGAGCATCGTCTGCACCATCGCCTGCGCGTTGCTCACCACCTGCTGCTGGTAGGTGGCGAACGCAGGTTCCAGCGCTTCCTTGAAGGCGACCGCCTTGGCCGCGATCACGTGCATCAGCGGGCCGCCCTGGATGCCGGGGAAGACGATGGACTGCAATTTCTTGACCATGTCCTCGGAAGGATCCTTGGCCAGCACGATGCCGCCGCGCGGACCGCGCAGGGTCTTGTGGGTGGTGGAGGTGACGACGTGCGCGTGCGGCAACGGGCTCGGGTACACGCCGGCGGCGATCAGGCCGGCGACATGGGCCATGTCCACGAAAAAGATCGCGCCGACCGAATCGGCGATGGCGCGCATGCGCGCCCAGTCCACTACCTGCGAATACGCACTGAATCCGCCGACCAGCATCTTCGGCCGGTGTTCGGTCGCAAGGCGCTGCACGTCGTCGTAGTCGATCAGGCCGTGCTCGTTCACGCCGTACTGCACCGCGTTGAAGAGTTTGCCGCTGATGTTGACCTTGGCGCCGTGGGTCAGGTGGCCGCCGTGCGCGAGGCTCATGCCGAGGATGGTGTCGCCCGGATTGAGCAGGGCGAGGTACACCGCCTGATTGGCCTGCGAACCCGAATGCGGCTGCACGTTGGCGTAGTCGCAATCGAACAACTGCTTGACGCGGTCGATGGCGAGCTGTTCGGCCACGTCCACGTACTCGCAGCCGCCGTAGTAACGCTTGCGCGGATAGCCCTCGGCGTACTTGTTGGTCAGGACGCTGCCTTGGGCTTCGAGCACACGCGGGCTGGCGTAGTTTTCCGAGGCGATCAGCTCGACGTGGTCTTCCTGGCGTTGTCGCTCATCGGCGATGGCGCGGGCCAGTTCGGGATCGAAACCTTCGATGCGGCAGTCGCGGGGGAACATCGGCAAGCCCTTGCGCGTTGGGGAATCGGCAAAGTTTACCGATTAGCCCCTCCCCCTGCTCGCAGGGGGAGGTTGGGAGGGGGTTGTTTCAAGCCGAATAAGCCCGGTAGGCAAAGAACACCCCACCCCAACCCTCCCCTGCAAGCAGGGGAGGGGGAATGAAAGGGCGCTCATCGGCATTCGGCCTACAGCGCCTGTACTTGCCCCTCCCCATGCGACGAAGGGGGTTGGGAGGGGCTTGCGCCGTCCCGGTATAATCGTCCGATCCGTCTTCTACCCACAGGCGAACGTGCGCCGGATTGCGCGCGTTCCGGAGAACCACGCATGCAATACATCTACACCATGATCGGCGTCAGCAAGGTGGTGCCGCCCAAGCGCGAGATCATCAAGAACATCTCGCTGTCGTTCTTCCCGGGCGCCAAGATCGGCCTGCTGGGCCTCAACGGCGCGGGCAAGTCCACGGTGCTGCGGATCATGGCCGGCGTGGATACCGACTTCAACGGCGAGGCGCGGCCGCAGCCGGGCATCAAGATCGGCTATCTGGAGCAGGAGCCGCGCCTGAATCCCGAGCACAGCGTACGCCAGGCGGTGGAGGAAGGCGTGGGCGAGTTGCTGCACGCGCAGGCCGCGCTGGACGCGGTGTATGCGGCCTACGCCGAGGAAGGCGCGGACTTCGACAAGCTCGCCGCCGAGCAGCAGCGATTGGAAGCGATCCTCGCCAACGGCGATGCCGATACCCTCGAACATCAACTCGAGATCGCCGCCGACGCGCTGCGCCTGCCGCCGTGGGAGGCCAACGTCGGCAAGCTCTCCGGCGGCGAGAAGCGCCGCGTCGCGCTGTGCCGCCTGCTGCTGTCCAAGCCGGACATGCTGCTGCTCGACGAGCCGACCAACCACCTCGACGCCGAATCGGTGGAATGGCTGGAACAGTTCCTCACCCGCTTCCCCGGCACCGTGGTCGCGGTCACCCATGATCGTTACTTCCTCGACAACGCCGCCGAGTGGATCCTCGAACTCGACCGCGGCCGTGGCATTCCGTGGAAGGGCAACTACAGCGACTGGTTGCAGCAAAAATCCGACCGCCTCAAGCAGGAGGAGTCGCAGGAAAAGGCGCGGCAGAAGGCGTTGCAAAAGGAACTCGAGTGGTCGCGGCAGAACGCCAAGGGCGGGCGCAGCAAGGGCAAGGCGCGTTTGCAGCGGCTGGAAGAGTTGCAGAGCGTCGAATACCAGCGGCGCAACGAGACCAACGAGATTTTCATCCCGCCGGGCGAGCGCCTCGGCGACCGCGTGATCGAGCTCAAGGGCGTCAGCAAAAGCTTCGGCGAGCGCATGCTGATCGACGACCTGAGCCTGACGATTCCCGCCGGTGCGATCGTCGGCATCATCGGCCCCAACGGCGCCGGCAAATCGACCCTGTTCAAGATGATCACCGGCCAGTTGAAACCTGACGCCGGCGAAGTCGCCATCGGGCACACGGTGAAGGTCGCGTACGTGGACCAGAGCCGCGAGAAACTCGAAGGCAACAAGAACGTCTGGCAGGAAGTCTCCGGCGGTTCGGACATCCTCACCATCAACGGCATCGAGATTCAGTCGCGCGCCTACATCGGCCGTTTCAACTTCAAGGGATCGGATCAACAGAAACTCGTCGGCACCCTGTCGGGCGGCGAACGCGGTCGCCTGCATCTGGCCAAGACGCTGCTGCAGGGCGGCAACGTGCTGCTGCTCGACGAGCCGTCCAACGACCTCGACGTGGAAACCCTGCGCGCGCTGGAAGACGCGCTGTTGGAGTTCCCGGGCTGCGCGCTGGTGATCTCGCACGACCGCTGGTTCCTCGACCGCATCGCCACCCACATCCTCGCCTTCGAGGGCGACTCGCACGTGGAGTTCTTCCAGGGCAACTACCGCGAATACGAGGAAGACAAGAAGCGCCGGCTGGGCGAGGAAGGCGCGCAGCCGCACCGGCTGCGGTTCAAGGCGTTGAAGTGACGGACTGGCGCGCTCGCGCTTTTCGCTAGCGCCTTGGCCAGTCCGTCATCCCCGCGCAAGCGGGGATCCAGTGCCTTACCGTATTCCCCATTGCGTCATCCCCGCGCAGGCGGGGATCCAGTGCCTGCAGGCTTTCCCCCGCACACACAACCGAATCAAAGACTCTGGATCCCCGCTTGCGCGGGGATGACGAGCCAGAGCAGGAGCGGAATCCATGAGTTTCGTGACGTCCCTGAAGAGTCGCTGGTCTTCCGCCAACTCCTTGGTCTGCGTCGGCCTCGACCCGGAGCCGGCGAAGTTTCCGCAGCGCATGGCGGGCGACGCGCAGGCGACGTTCGAGTTCTGTCGCGCCATCGTGGATGCCACCGCGCAGTACGTGTGCTGCTTCAAGCCGCAGATCGCGCACTTCGCTGCGCTGGGCGCGGAGGACGCGCTGACCCGCCTGATCGCGCACATCCACGCCGCGCATCCGGGCATTCCGGTGATCCTCGATGCCAAGCGCGGCGACATCGGCAGCACCGCGCAGAACTATGCGATCGAGGCCTTCGATCGCCACGGCGCCGACGCCGTCACCGCCAATCCGTACCTCGGCCGCGACTCCGTGCAGCCGCTGCTGGATCGCGCCGACAAGGGCGTGGTGATCCTGTGCCGCACTTCCAATCCCGGCTCTGGCGACTTCCAGGATCTGGACGTGCGCGACGACCGCGGTCGCGAGCGCCCGCTGTACCAGCACGTTGCTGAAGCCGTGGCGAAGCAGTGGAACGGCCACGGCAACTGCGCGCTGGTGGTCGGCGCGACGTGGCCGGCGCAGTTGCGCGAGGTGCGCGCGATCGTCGGCGACATGCCCCTGCTGATCCCGGGCATCGGCGCGCAGGGCGGCGACGTGGAAGCGGTGCTGCGCCACGGCAAGGACAGCCACGGCGCGGGGCTGATCGTGAGTTCCTCGCGGGCGATCCTGTATGCCAGCGCCGGTGAGGATTTCGCCGAAGTGGCAGGCAAGGCCGCGCTCGATCTGCGCGATACGATCAACCGTTTCCGCTGAGTCTGCGCGCACGCCACCACACGCGCGCCATGGCGAGCGCAACGTGCGCCCACAGCGCGCACCAAAGAATCCCGCGCATCGGCAACGCCGTTTTTGCTGCCTCGAATTTCTTGAAATACCGCCACATTCCACGATGCTTGTGGAACTCGACCCACAACGGCCGGCGGCGACTGGACACGCCGCGCAGGTGGGTCACGCACACGTCGTTGGCGACGGCAACGGTGCAACCGGCTGCGCGCACACGCCGGCACAGGTCGAGGTCTTCGGCGTGCAGGCGGTAGCCCGCGTCGAAGCCGCCGATGCGCACGAACACGTCCAAAGGCAGCAGCATCAGCGCGCCGGAAATCGCATCCACCTGCTGCAACGCGCTGCCGTCGCTGGCGACATGCAGCGAATCGCGCGCAGCGCCGGCGAACAGCAGCGTGCGCAGCGACGGATCGCGGCGGCGCACGGCTCCATCTTCCACGCCATCGGCATCGACGAGTACGCAGCCCAGCATCCCGACGCCGGGCACGTCACGCGCATGCGCCAGCAGGCGCGCGAAGGTGTCGGCTTCGACATAGGCATCGGGATTGACGAAGGCCAGCCAGTCCAGCGCGCAGCCCAGCGCGCCGGCATTGCAGGCGCTGGCGAAGCCGGGATTGTCCGGGTCGGCGAGCAGGCGCAGACGTGGCTCACGCTCGACAAGCGGCAGCAGCCGCGCCACGGTGTCGTCGTCCGAACCGTTGTCCACCACGACCACTTCGGCGACCGCGCGCGCAGTCAGCAGGCGCTGCACGCATTCGACGATGGTGGTCGCGTTGCAGTGGCTGACCACGACGACGCGGATGCAGCCGGGCGCATGCGTGCCGGCGTGCGTGTCCTGACTCATGCGCGAAGATATCCGCCCCGCCGCGACCCGCACGGTGGCGGGTCGCGCACGGATGCGATCACTTCAATTGCGTCGGCTTGCGGATCGGATCGAGGGCGCGGAAGCGGCTGCCGTATTCGTCGGTGAGGCGGCGCGCGTCGTTGGGGTCGCGGATCACCGTCGGCGTCACCAGCACCAGCACTTCCTGACGCTCGTTGGTCAGGCCCTTGGTGCCGAACAGCGCACCGATGACCGGCAGGCGGCTCAGATAGGGAATCCCGTTGCCATTGACGCCATTGGTCTGCTTGATCAGGCCGGCGAGAACCACCGTCTCTCCGCTCTGCACCATCACCGAGGTTTTCAGGTCGCGATTGTCCACGCTGATGTTGCCGGCGATGGTCGGGCCGCTGGTGCTGGGGCTGGAGATCGACTGGTCGATGTCCATGAACACCATGCCGTTGCTGGACACGCGCGGCTTCACCTTCAGGCTCACGCCGGTCTGCCGGAACTGCACTTGGCTGTAGGTGTCGTCCACCGTGCCGGTGGAACCGCCGCCGGGCGTGGGTGGGGTGACCGTGCCGGCGCTGCCCAGACCGGGCGAGAAGATCGTGCTGGCCACCGGGATCTGCGTGCCCGAATCGAAGTCGGCCTCGACGTTGTTGCGCACCACCAGCGAGGGCGCCGACAGTACCCGCAGGTTGGTGACCTGATCGAGCGCGCGCACCACCGCCAGCGCACCGTGACCGAAGAAGGTGAACTGCGCGCCGGGATTGTTCGGGTCGGTGTCGGGCAGGATGCTGCCGCCCAGGGTCTGCCAGCCCTTGCCCTTGACCACGGTGCCCGGCGCGAACGGCGGGATGGAATTGCGGAAATACCAGCTCACGCCGTATTGCAAGTCGCCGGTGAGGTTGACCTCGATCACCTGCGCCTCGATGTGCACCTGCAGGGGCATGGTGTCGAGACGGTCGATGGCGCGGCGGATGGATTCCCACTGCGCCGGGGTGGCGCGCACGAGGATGGAATTGCTGTCCTCCACCGAGGTGATGCTCACCCCGCTGCCGTCGCCCTGCCCGTTGCCGCCACCGTTCATGCCGCCCGTGCGGCCGCCGAGCATGCCGCGCGCGCCGGTGGCGAAGTTGCCGCCGCGACCGCCGCTGTAGTTGCCACCGGCACCTGCGTAGCCACCACCGGCGTAGCCGCCGCCGGACATCCCGGAAATACCCGAGCCGAAGGTCTGCGCGGTCGAAGGCACGCCGTTGTTGGAGCCGTAGCTGCTGATCTGCACCGGCGAAAGACCGGGCATGGTCGAGGCGGGCGGCGTGGAGGATTGCTCCTGCACCTGGATGCCGAACAGCGAACCGATCTGGTTGGACAGGTCGGCGGCCTTCACGTTTTTCACTTCGTACACGTACAGCCGCGCGGTCTGCCCATCGCCGGCGTCGAGGCGGTCGATCCAGGTCTTGATCTCGTCGAGGTACTTCGGCTGCGGGGTGATCACCAGCACCGCGTTGATGCCTTCCAGCGGCATGAAGCGGAACATCCCGGCGACGGGGGTCTTGCTCTGCTCGCCGAACACCTTTTCCAGCGAGGTGACCATGTGGGTGGCGTCGGTTTCCTGCAGCGGGAACACGCCCACCGACATGCCGGCCAGCCAGTCCACGTCGAAGATCTGCACCGTGCGCAGGTAGTTCGCCAGCTCGTCGCGGGTGCCGGCCAGCACGATCAGGTTGCGCGCGGCGTCCACGTTGACGATGGCGCTGGGGCGCGCATAGGGTTTGAGCAACTTCTCCATCTCGGTGGCGGAGATGTAGCGCAGCGGCACCGCGCGCACCTCGTAGCCACGCGCGTTGCCGATCGGGCCGGTGTGCGGGCCGAGGTTGCCCGAGACCAGCGCCTGATCGGCGGGCACGATGTTGTAGCGTCCATCGGCCCAGATCATGCGCGCGTTGTTCCAGCCCAGCACCATCTCCAGCAGCGACATCGCCTGACTGGCGTTGACCGGGCTGGGCGTGGCCAAGGTCACCGTGCCCTGCACGCCGGGTGCGATCACGTAGTTCTTCTGCAGCAGGTCGCCGAGGATGGCCTTGACCACGGCTTGCAGCGATTCGCCCTCGAAGTTGAAAGTCGTCTCGCCAGCCGGCTCGGCACCACGGTTCGGTGCGGGCAGCGCGGCGGCGGGGGCATTGATCAACTGGCCGGTACCCTGATACAGCTTGGGCGGCACCTTTGGCGGCGGGGTGGATTCGATCGACTTGCTGTCGTCAGCGATGCTCGCTGCGGCCTGCGGCGGCGGCAGGGTGGCGGCACGATCCATGCGCGGCTGCGGCGCGGCCACACAACCTGCAAGGAAGGTCAGGCAGGCGACCATGAGGACGAGCAACCCCATCCTTGCCGTGCGTGGCCGTGCGGCGGCCGTGGTGAATGGAACGGCGGCGATCGGTTGCTTCATGGGTTGTTCCCGTTGTCCTGCGGTTGCGGCGGCTGTGCCTGCTGCGCCTGTTGCCGGCGTTCTTCGATGCGGCGGCGGATTTCGTCGGCCTGCTGCTGGGCGGTTTGACTGGCGTTGTTGGCTGCGTCGGCGGCAGCCTGATTCGCGTCGGCGGTTGCCGCCGCCTGCGACCCATCCGTGCCGGCGTTGCCTGATCCAGCATCGGCAGGAGCTGCCGCATCGGTGGTTGCCGTGCCATCCGCCGGCGCACCGGGCGCTCCCCGCTGCGCGCTGGCAGCCAGCCCCGCCGTCACCTGCGGGGTCAGCCCCATGCGGGTGGGGTCTTCGCCGCCCTTGCCATTGAACACGCGCAAGTCGAGCGAGGTGTCGCCCTGCGAATCGCTGTGGAAGGTGGCCGAGCGCGGCGCGATGTCGGTCAGCTTCCACGCGCTGTAGGCACCGCCGAGCGACTGACCTTCACGCACGCGCAGGCTCTGGTGGGTCTTGGGATCCTGCACGATCGCCATCTTCAGGGTCGGGGTGATGATGACGCTGGTGAGGGTGGCGTCGAGCGGGTGATCGTCGCCGCCGCCCTTGCCGGGCACGTGCGCGGCGGCCGGCTTGCGATCCGGGAAGAACAGCGGGTGGTTGTAGGCTTGCGCGTAGCTGTCCAGCGGCCCCATCGTCGAGCCGGTCGTGGCCGCAGGCAGGCGCGGCAGCCGAGGTGCCAGCGAGGAATCGTCCGGCAGCGGTTTCCAGCGCCCGCCGAAGCCCGCCAGGGCGATCAGGGCGCAAGCCAGCGCCCAGCCAGCCACCGCCACCAGCAGCCACGACAGCGGTTCCAGACGCGGCAGGCGGGTCATGGCTTGCCGCTCCCCGGCCGCAGGTAGCCGTACAGGTCGAAGGAAATGTTCAACGGCTGACTGGTGTCGGTGGTGTCGTTCTGGGCGACGAAGGTGTGCTGGCTGAGGATGTTGAGGTTGTCCACGAACAATTCCGGGCGCCCGCTCTCGAACGCATGCAGCAGCGCGGCGAACTCGTTCATGCCGCACAGCAGGCGCACCTGCACCACCACCCGCGGGTAGCGCTCGGCGGCACCGGCCCACGGTGTGGGCGTGCGCTGAACGATGGTGCAGGCGCTGTGGTCGGGGCTGACCTGGGCGATCTGCGATTCGATGCGCTGGGTCAGGTCGGCCTGCGCCAGTTCCACGCTGGCTTCGGACAGGAAGCCGGGATTGGCTGCCTCGCGCTCACGCACCTGCGCGAGGCGCTTTTCGATCTCGGGTTTCTGCGCGATGGTCATGCGCAGGCGCAGATCCTGATCGCGCAACTGCTCGATCTGCGCGCCCATCGACGCCATCGGCGCGGTCCACCACCAGTGCAGCCCCAGCAGATACCCCAGCGCCAGCACGAGCAGCAGCAGGCCGATGGCGATGGGGCGCGATTGCGCCTTATCGGGAAGCCGCATGACTGCCTCCCGATGCGGATGCCGCTGCCGCAGGTGGTGCAGGTGAAGCAGCGGCAACCAGAGTGGCGTTGAGGGTGAAACGATCGCGCTTGCTCGCCGCATCCGGCTGCACGCTGCCGGCCAGTGCCGGCGACTTCAGCACCGGCGAGTCCTGCAGCTTGCCGACCAGACTCGCCGCGTCGGTGCTCAGGCCGGTCAGGAAGATCTGGTTGTCCTGCTGGCTGAAGCGTTCGAGGAAGGTGGTATCGGGCAGGCGCGAGCTGACGTCGGCCAGCACCGCCAGCATCGGCGGCTGTGCGGCGCGATGGGCGGCGAGGAAATTGGCACCCTCGGCGGCGTCCTTGAGCTGGCCGACCAGAGCCGTGACCTTGCGCGCCTGCGCGTGGCGCTGCTCGACCTGGGCGTGCAGGCGCACGACTTCCTCGCGGCGGTTGTCGAGGATGCGCCCGAGGGCGAATCCCAGCGCCACCACCGCGATCGCCGCCAAGCCCAGATGCAGCCACAGGCGGCGATGATCCGGCGGACGGCGGCGCTCGGCGGGCAACAGGTTGCAGCGCAGCGGCGCGCCATCGGCGTCGCAGGCATCCACCCCGCTCAAACCTTCCGCCAGCGGGCCGAGCTGCGCCAGCGCGGCTTCAAGACGATCCTTGGGCAACACGACCAACTCGACCTGTGCGGTCTTGTTGACCGCATCCACCGCCAGCACGCGGCAGTCATAGCTGACCTGATCGGCGCGAAAGGGCGTCTGCCGATCCAGCTCGAAACCGACCACCGCGCGCAGGCGCTCGCTGGCCGCAGAGGGCAGGGTGATCTTGCGCCGCAAGACCTGCCCCGCCGGCAGCAACAGCCAGCGCGGACGCTCCACGCGCCGCTCGCCAAGATGCGCGTCGATGCGCGCACGCAATTCCTCACGACGATCGCGCTCGTCGTCGGTCTGCGCTTCGCGCGCGAACGTGCCGATGCCGATCTCCCGATCGCCTTCCTCGACCCGCAGCTCCAGGCCTTCGGCGGTCGGCACATACAGCACGCGCGCACGCGCCTGCGCGAACAAGGCGCGCCACGAGGCCGGCAGCAACGCCGCCAGCTCGCCGCCCCACCAGCCGAGGAACTGCTGCAAGCCGCTACCGGCATAACGCCCGCGCGCCTGCGCCAGCGGCGCGCCAAGGCGGCTGGCGAGCGACGCCGGCGGGTGTGCCGTGGTGGTTGCCATCAAAACGAATCTCCCTGCCGCCATTGCAATGGCACGTACAACTGACCGAACGGGCCGGGCTGCGATGCTCGCACGATAGCATCCAGCGTGATGGTCGTGCCGTCTGCGAGCTTGGCCTGACTGGAAATATCGTAGGTACCGCTGCCCGCCTGCGCCAGCAGGGGTTGACCGCCGGGCAGCACCGGGCCGTTTCCGGGCGCGCCGGGCTGCCACCCCTGCCGCTGGGTGAGGAACTGCCCGGCGCTGTCGGCACTCATGCCCAGCGCTTGCAGCACCGGCCCCTGCGCGAACGCGGGATTCGGATCACCATTGCCATACACCGTCACGTACGGGCGCAGCTTCTCGTACAACGCCGGGTTCATGCCCAGCACGCGTTGCAATTCGGAGATCGACTCGAACGGTTTGTTCTTCGGCCCGTAGGGCAATCCGGCGGCGCGGTATTCGGCCGATTCGGCACCGCCGGGGGTGACCTGATTGTCGGGATCGCGGTAATCCACGATCGCCGCGGCCAGCGCTTGCGCATCCGGATCGGCCAGACCCACCGCCAGCAGCAGCTTGTGCAGCAGATCCGGCGAAGCGCTGTTGATCGCCACCTTGCCCGACTCGTCCACGACGTGGATGACGACATTCGCACCGCCCACTTGCAGGCCATAGCTGCGCCCGTCCGGCACCCAGCGCCGATCCACGTCGGCATACAGCAGGTGCACGGCAGCGAACTCGATGCCCGCCCGCGCCGCCTGCCGGGCGATGACCGCCGAATGCAACTGGTGCGCCTGCAGCGCCTCGATGCGCGACGAACGTGCGAACGCGCCGACCAGCGCGATCATCAGCACCAGCAGCCACAGCGCCAGGATCAGCGCCACCCCGCGTTGGCGAGCCGGTGCGATCATGGCGAGACTCCGGCGTGCATGCGCATGCCGTCGTCGGCGTGCGCCTGCGCCAGCCCCAGCGGCAGGGCGACGGCAATCGGTGGCCACGGCTGCGCGCCATCCTTGAAGCGCAGCACGATGCGCGCCTGCATCGGCAGTTGCGCGGGCCGATCCCAAACGCTCGTCCACGGGCCGATGGCGGCGTCGGGCCCCAGCCCGCGGTATTCGAAATGCGCCTGCGCGATGCCATCGAGCAGTTCCTCCGACGGCCGCTGCAGATCGCTGGCCAAGGGTTTTTCATCGACCAGCATGGCGTAGCCGAATTGCAGGCGGGTGCCATCGCTGCCCGGCACGAGGCGCAGGCTCACCACGTACGGGCCGCCGCGCGACATGTAGCCGGGCATCGGCGCCACGAAGCGCATCGAGTCGGGCTTGCCCTCGAACCACGCGGCGAGTTGGTTGTCGCCCTGACGTTCGAGCACCATGGGTTGGGCGGAATGCAGCACGCGATACAGCACGCTCTGCACGGCGCGCAGGTGCTCGTTGCGCTCGGCTGCCGCCTGCGCGCGCTGCACCGAGCCGGCGGCGGTGTGCAGGCTGGCGAAGGCGATCGACAAGCCCAGCGCGAGCAGCACCGTGGCCAGCAGCACTTCGATGAGCGTGAAGCCGCGCTGAGAGCGGGGAATGGGGTTGCGTGCGGCATCGAGCACGCCGTTGCACGCACACGCAATTGGCGTCAGTGGACAGCTCATGGCGTAGCCACCTGCGGCGGCATGTAGGCGCGCAGCGTCTGCACGCGCAGCACATCGCCGCTTGCGCCACCGTTCCACGTCATCACCAGATCCACGTCGAGCAATTGGTTTTCCGTGGAGGCATCCGTCGCGATCGGTGCAACACCGCCCGGTGGCGGTGCCGGTGGCGGCAGCGGATGCACGCGCACATCGAGCGTCCAGCGGTAGCGGCCCTTCTCGAACTGGCCTTGCGTGCGCCCGGGTTGCAGGCGGGCATCGGCACCCAGTTCGTCCAGCAAACCTTCGGCGTACAGGCTGGCGCGGGTGGAATCCGAGGCGGTGGCGACCGCATGCACGCCGCCGGAAAGGATCGACAGCAGCAGGCCGATGCCGATCGCGAGCAGGCTGAAGGCGATCAGGACTTCCAGCAGGGTGAAGCCGCTTTGCGAGCGGGAAATGGGGGTTGGGAAAAAGGGATTGGGGGTTGGGGATTGGGGACTGCGGAGGCAGGATGCCGAAGCGAACGGCGAAGCCAACCCGAAGGGCGGAGCGCAGGAGCGCTCCGTAATGGGGGTTATGGATTGGAGATCGAGCTGCCGGCTCGAATCCCCGCTCCACTTGCGGGAGAGAGTGGCGCGCAGCGCCGGGAGAGGGGGCACTTCAGCCATGTCCATCACGGCCGCGCATCCGGCAGGCGGTCGGCGCTGACCTCGCCGGTCAGCCAGCGCACGTCCACGCGCCAGCCGGCATCGTGCACGCGCAGGCTGATGCGCCCACCGGTGGACGATCCGTCGGGAAAGAACCGGATCGCCGCTTCACGCGCGTTGGTCTGTTCCTCGCGCACCGCATCGAAGGTCACCTGCACGTCGGTCGGCAGCTTGCCGTGGTGATCGGCGGCGTTCCACGCGCCGTCGCCGACATCCATCGCGAACACCTGCGATTGCCCGCTGACGAGGGCGCGGGTGCGTGCATATTTCAGTTCGGTCGCCACCGTCGCCACCGCCGCGCGCAACTGCCGGCCCTGCCTGCCCACGCCCAGCAAACCGGCCACCAGCGACACCGCCACGCCGATCAGCACGATCACCATGATCAGTTCCAGCAGGGTGAACCCACGCAGCCCACGCATGCTCACGCGCGCCGGGGACGAGCGCATGGCCGCACGGCTACTGATGGTGGATGTCCTGATCCACGCCATCGCCACCCGGCTTGCCATCGCGGCCGTAGCTGATCAGGTCGTAAGGGCCGCTCTCGCCGGGCACCTTGTACACCAGCGGGTTGTTCCACGGATCCTTCAGATCCTTTTCCTTCGCATACGGACCGAGCCAGCCATTGACGCCGCCGGGCGCGGTGACCAGTGCCTCGAGGTTCGGCGGCAGGTTGCCGGTATCGCTCTGGTACTGCTCGATCTTGCTGGCGATGGTGTCCACCTGGGTCTGCGCGAGGTGGTACTTGGCCTGATCGGAAGCACCGAAGATGCGCGCGCCGATCAGGCCCACGATCACCCCGATCAGCACGATCACGATCATGATTTCCAGCAGCGAGAAGCCGCGTTGGGCAAGCGGCAGGGAACGGGCACGGCGAACGGACATCGGGATCATCGGCATCAACCTATCGAGGAAGTCAGATCGAACAAGGGGAACAGGATGGACAGGATCACCACGCCGACCACGCCGGCCATGAGGATGGTCAGCGCCGGCACCAGCGCGGCGAGGAAGCGATCCATCGCCTGCGCGGTTTCGCGGTCGAAGGTGTCGGCGGTGCGCAGCAGCATGGTATCGAGCTCACCCGATTCCTCGCCGACCTGCACCATCTGCACCGCCAGCCGCGGGAACACGCCGCGCCGCGACAGCGCGTGCGCCAGCCCACTGCCGGTTTTCACTTCTTCCGCGGTCACGTCCACCGCCTCGGCGAGTACGCGGTTGCCGAGCACGTTGCGGGCGATGGTCAGCGATTGCAGCAGCGGCACGCCGTTGTTGACCAGGGTGCCGACGGTGCGCGCCAGCCGCGCGGTTTCCGCGCGCGCCACCAGCGAGCCGAGCAATTTGCGACGCAGCAGCCATTCGTCGAGCGCGCGCCGGAACGCGGGGTCGCGGCGCTTGCGGTCGGCCCACCACAGGAAGGCGATCAACAGCACCGGCAGCAGCCAGCCGTAGTTGCGCACGCCGTTGCCGACTCCGAGCACGATCCGCGTCATCAACGGGATCTGCGCATTCAGGCCGTCGAACATCTGCTGGAACTGCGGCACCACGAAGCCGAGCAGGAAAATCAGCGACAACCCGACCACGCCGAACAGGATCGCCGGATAGATCAGCGCATTGACCACCCGCGCACGCAGGCCGCGACTGCGGTCGAGGTACTCGGCCAGCCGCGCCAGCGTCTCGTGCAGGCTGCCGCCGACCTCGCCGGCGCGCACGGTGCTCACGTAAAGACGCGAGAACAATCCGTGCTGCTGCTCCAGCGCGGTGGACAGCGAAGTGCCACCGCGCACCGCGTCGCGCACGCTGGCGATGACCTTGCGCGCCGCCGCCGCCTCGGGAAGATCGAGCAGGATGGCGAGCGCGCGATCCAGCGGCTGGCCGGCGCCGAGCAGGGTGGCCAGTTGTTCGGTGAACTGCTGGATCTGCTCGGCCGTCAGTGCCTTCTTGCGCAGCAAGCTGGCCCAGCCCGGCCCGGAATCGACCTCGTCGGCGCGCCGAGCCTCGACCGGCACATGGCCGGCGTCCTGCAGTTTGGCGATCACTTCCTCGGCGCTGGCGGCATCCATCTGCCCGGACAGCGGCTCGCCGGTCGCGCTCAACGCCTGATAGCGGAACTGCGCCATGACTCAACCGCTCGCCGGCTGTTCCCTTCCCCCTCTGGGGGAAGGTGGCGCGCAGCGCCGGATGAGAGAGCGCGCTGTGTCGGCACGCGTAGCTGCTTCCGTGGCTACCTGCAAGCCCTCTCCCTCATCCGCCCTTCGGGCACCTTCTCCCGAAGGGAGAAGGAAGAACCTGTCCCTTCCCCCTCTGGGGGAAGAGCCTGCCCCCGAAGGGCTTCTGGTCGGGGGTGGCGCGCAGCGCCGGATGAGAGAGCGCGCTGTGTCGGCACGCGTAGCTGCTTCCGTGGCTACCTGAGGGTTCTTTCCCTCATCCGCCCTTCGGGCACCTTCTCCCGAAGGGAGAAGGAAGAACCTGTCCCTTCCCCCTCCGGGGGAAGAGCCTGCCCCCGAAGGGCTTCTGGTCGGGGGTGGTGCGCAGCGCCGGATGAGGGAGCGCTCTTTGAGGACACGATCCGTGAGCATCTCAACCGTCCGTACACACGCGCAGCACTTCCTCGATCGTGGTCTGCCCGCGCATCGCCTTCAGCAGCCCATCCTCGTACATCGTGCGCATGCCCTCGCTGCGTGCCACCGTCTCGATTTCGCCCATGCCCGCGTGCTGCATCACCAGCCGGCGCAGCGAGTCGGTCATCACCAGGAATTCCATGATCGTGGTGCGCCCGAGATAGCCCGACGGGGTGAGCGCCGAGGGCACCGGCTTCCACAGGTAGATCGGGCCTTCCGGCTGCAGGCGGCGCAGGCCGAACTCCTCGATCACCTCCGGCAGCGGCTCGTAGGGCTGCGCGTGCGAAGGTTCGAGCCGGCGCACGAGGCGCTGGGCGAGGATGCCGTTGACGGTGGAGGTGAGCAGATAATCCTCCACCCCCATGTCGAGCATGCGGGTGATGCCGCCGGCGGCGTTGTTGGTGTGCAGGGTGGACAGCACGAGATGACCGGTCAGCGCCGACTGGATGGCGATGCGGCAGGTCTCCAGATCGCGCATTTCGCCGATCATGATGATGTCCGGATCCTGGCGGACGATCGAACGCAGCGCTTGCGCGAAGTCCAGCCCGATGGCGGGTTTGGCCTGAATCTGATTGATTCCGGTGATCTGGTATTCGACCGGATCCTCGACGGTGATGATCTTCACCGCCGGCGTGTTGAGTTGCGACAGCGCGGTGTACAGCGTGGTGGTCTTGCCCGAACCCGTCGGGCCGGTCACCAGCAGGATGCCGTGCGGCAGCTCGAGCACCTTGCGGAACTGCGGCAGGAACTCCTCGGTGAAACCCAGCCGCTCGAAATCCAGCACCACCGATTCGCGGTCGAGCAGGCGCATCACCACCGATTCGCCGTGCGCGGTCGGCACCGTGCTCACGCGCAGGTCGAGCTCTTTGCCCTGCACGCGCAGCATGATGCGACCGTCCTGCGGCAGGCGGCGCTCGGCGATGTTGAGCTTGGCGAGGATCTTCACGCGCGAGATCACCGCCGCGGTGAGGTTTGCCGGCGGCGATTCCACTTCCTCCAGCACGCCATCGACGCGGTAGCGTACCTTCAGCCGGTTCTCGAACGGCTCGATGTGGATGTCCGAGGCGCGCGCTTCCACCGCACGCTGGATGATCAAGTTGACCAAACGAATGACCGGTGCTTCGGATGCGGCATCGCGCAGATGCTCGATGTCGTCCTCGTCGCCGCTGCCGCCTTCCTCGGACAGATCCTCGACGATCGCGCCCATCGCGCTGCGCCCGGCACCGTAGTAGCGCTCGATCAGGTCGTCGATCTCCGAACGCAGGCCGATGCGCAGGCGCACCTGTCGCCCGGTCGCCATCGCCACCGCCTCGGCCGGATAAGGGTCGCGCGCGTCGGCGACCAGCAGGTCGAGGCTGTGGTCGTCCTCGGCAATCGGGCACACATGCTGCTGTTTGAGGAAGCGGATCGACAACTGCACCGCCGGCGGCGCGTCCGGACAATCGCGCGAAGCCATGATCGGCAAGCCGAGCACCTGCGAACTGGCCTCGGCCAGATCCTTTTCGGAAACCATGCCCAGCCGCGCCAGCAGACCGGCGATGCCGCCGCCGGATTCTTCCTGCAGGCGACGCACGCGGCCGAGATCGGCGTCCTTCAGGCGGCCGCGGCGCAGCAGTTCCTCGACGATGCGCTCGTCGACATCGTCCTCCGTCGCCGGCGGCGCATGATCCTCGTGCTGGGTCGTCGGGTCGGTGGCGGTGCTCACGTCGGGATCGGGATCGGGAAGGTTCGCGCGCACTGTAGCAGTCGGCGCGGCCTGTCGGTGCATGCGCGTTTTGCGGACGTAAAAAACGCGGCGCCGAAGCGCCGCGTCGTGATCCATCCGTCAGGCGGAAGGGGCTTTGCCTCGCGGCTGGCCCCTTCCACGCTGTCGCCGCGTTACCAGCCCCAACCCAAACCGCCACCCCACGTGCTCGCCCCGTTGGAGAACGAGCCGCCGATGGTGAAGGTGACATTGGGCTTGATCAGGCGCTGGTAGCCGATCGACACCGCATCCTGACCGCCTTGGTGGCCGTAGCCCACGGCCAAGCGGTTCGGCGACTGGATGCCCGCCGCACTGGCCGCCATCATGGCCATCGCCGTCTGCATCGAGCCCATCCGCGACACGCGCCGGTCGGTGTACATGTTGGCCGCGTTCAGGGTCGCCTGATCGGCGGCCTGCATCTGCATCAGGTTCACCGCGTCGGTGCCGTTGATGCCTTCGGCCACGTTGACGATACGCCGTTCACCGCCGGCCGTACCGACCGAAACGGTGTTCGCCTGATTGGCCACCGAACCGGCGCCCAACGCCACCGAGTTGGTCGCCGCCGCCGTCACCGTGGCACCCGCGCCGAGCGCCGTGCTGCTGTCCGCACCGACCACCGCACCGGAACCGAACGCGCTGTCGCCGGGGCCGACCGCCTTGCTGCCCGCGCCGACCGCCGTGCTGTTCGCACCCAACGCCGAGGCTCCGGCGCCGGAGGCCAGCGAGTAATTGCCAGCGGCCGAAGAATTGGTGCCCAGCGCCGTGGAGTAGGCACCTGTGGCGGACGAATCGACGCCAAACGCGCTCGCTCCCTTACCCGAGGCATCCGACCTGCCACCCACGGCAGACGCTTTGTAGCCCGTGGCCTGAGACAATCCACCCACGGCGATCGCACCATAACCGGATGAATAAGCCAGCCCGCCGACCGCCACACCGCCAAAACCGGTGGCCTTGGAGGATACGCCCAGCGCGCTGCTGTAGGTGCCGGAAGCGGTGGAACCGTTGCCGATCGCGGTGGAACCCAAGCCGTAAGCATGGCTCACGCTGCCAACTGCAGTGGATCCATCCATGGAGGCTTTGGACTGAGCACCCTCGGCCGTGGAACCGGCTCCGCCAGCAAAACTCCCGGCACCTGTCGCGGTGCTGAAATCGCCCTTGGCATAGCTGTCCGTGCCGGTGGCGGTGCTGTAATTGCCCATCGCCTTGCTGTAGACGCCCGTCGCGGTACTCCCATTGCCGTATGCCGTGCTCTTGGAGCCGGTGGCCGTGCTCAAATTGCCATAAGCATGGGAATCCAAGCCGGTAGCCGTCGAAGCAAACCCCTTGGCATAGGCGGCGGCACCCGTCGCCGTGCTGTAGTCACCCGTGGCCTTGCTCAGTGCGCCCGTAGCGGTGCTGTACTTGCCGGAAGCCGTGCTGCTGGCGCCGGTCGCGGTGGCGTACTTGCCCGAAGCGGTGCTGTGCGCGCCGGTTGCAGTGGAGTACTTGCCCGAAGCGGTGCTGTGGAGGCCGGTGGCGACACTGCCCTGGCCGTAGGCGTTGCTGTACGCGCCGGTGGCGGTGCTGCCGTAGCCGCCAGCCGAGGACACCACGCCGGTGGCCGTGCTCAGATCGCCGGTGGCGCTGGACAATGCGCCGGTAGCCGTAGCCCCTACGCCGCTGGCATTCGACTTGTAACCGCTGGCACTGCTGAAGGCGCCAGTGGCCGAGCTGTGGGCACCGTTTGCTGTGCTGTAAGCGCCGGTCGCCGTGCTGAACGCGCCGGTCGCGGTGGAGTCCTTGCCGCCGGCATAACTGGCCACGCCGCTGGCGGTGCTGTAGTCGCCCGAAGCCTTGCTGTAGGCGCCGTTGGCCGTGGCGCCCAAGCCGGTGGCGCTGGCCTTGAAACCGCTGGCGGTACCGAAATAACCCGCCGAGCTGTAAGCGCCGGTGGCGGTGGCGCCGGTGCCCTTGGCATAGCTGGCGAAACCGTTGGCCGTGGCATAGTAGCCAGCCGCGCTGCTCTTGTTGCCGGTCGCGGTGGTGCCGTTGCCATAGGCGGTGCTGTAGCTGCCGAACGCCGAAGCGCCGGTGCCCTTGGCGGCCGCGTAGCTGCCAACCGCCGTGGCGCCCGCGCCATAGGCGTAGCTGCGCGAACCCTCGGCCGTGGAATTCGCCCCGACGGCTTTGCTGTAAGCACCGGTCGCTGTCGCGCCCGGGCCGTAAGCCAAGGAACGCGCGCCCGAAGCCGTGGAGAAGTAGCCTGCCGCAATGCTGCCCGCACCGGTCGCGGTCGCGCCGGTACCCACGGCGATGCTGCCGGCACCCGTTGCCGTGGCGGCTTGGCCGGTAGCATTGGCCTTGAACCCGCTCGCCGTGGCGTAATAGCCGTTGGCGGAGCTATTTGCGCCGTTCGCCGTGGCGCCCTTGCCGTAAGCGTAGCTGTGATAGCCATTGGCCGTGGCGTAATTGCCCTTGGCATAGCTAAAACCGCCCGATGCGGTGCTGCCTACGCCGACGGCGCGACTGGCGGCACCGGTGGCGGTAGCGACATAACCGGAGGCGAAGCTGCCCGCGCCGGTTGCCGTGGCGCCAACACCGTTCGCGGTGCTGTGATAACCCGAAGCGGTGGAAGCATCGCCGAGCGCGCGGCTGTAAGCTCCCGACGCCGTCGCGCCGTTGCCATAGGCATACGATACTGCGCCCGACGCCGTGGCGAACGCGCCTTTGGCGTAGCTCGCGGCACCGTTGGAAGTGGCACCCAGCCCCTTGGCCCGGCTACGCTCGCCAGTCGCGGTGGCGGCGGTGCCGTAGGCGTAGCTGTAGGAACCCGTCGCGGTCGTTCCGCTGCCTGCGGCAAACGACTTGTATCCCGACGCCGACGATCCGTAGCCCAGCGCAGTGGCATAACTGCCGCTAGCGGTCGCGCCCTTACCGTAGGCAAGGCTGCGATATCCGGTCGCGGTTGCGTAGGCGCCTGTGGCACGACTGCCGGATCCGACTGCGGTGCTGCCTCCCCCGTTGGCCTGACTGCCCGAGCCAAACGCACTGCTGCTGAAGCCATAGGCATGGGCATTGGTGCCATCGGCGGTCGATCCGGCACCCTTGGCGTATGAGCCCGCGCCGTTTGCCGTCGCGCCCTGCCCATAGGCATAGCTGTTCATGCCGCTGGACGTGGAATAGTTGCCGATGGCCCGCGCGTGGTAACCGCTGGCAGTGGCACCCGTTCCGGTGGCGGTGGATTTTGCGCCGTTGGCCGTGGCGTACGTGCCGTTGGCATAACTCTGCGTGCCCGTCGCCGTCGCCTGGAAACCGACCGCGCCGCTGTATGCGCCGGTCGCCGTGGCGCCGATGCCGTTGGCCGAGCTGCGCACGCCGGTCGCCGTGCTGTAGTTGCCGTTGGCGTAGCTGCGATTGCCGGTAGCGGTGGTGTAATTACCCTTGGCGTAACTGCCAGAACCATTGGCCGTGGCATTGTTGCCATAGGCGTGACTGTATGCGCCGGTTGCCGTGGCGCCGCTGCCGTTGGCATTGCTGCGCACGCCGGTCGCCGTGCTGTAATTGCCGTTGGCGTTGGCAAACGAACCGAAGGCGCCGCTGTAGGCACCGTTGGCCGTAGCGTTCGTACCGAAGGCATTGGCATAGCCACCACTGGCAGACGCATTGGTGCCGCAAGCGACATCGCCCGGGTTGGTCGCCGATTCTCCGGTGGGGCCCGTGCAGGTCTCCTGCGCCCATACGTTGCCGCCCAACGTACCCATCGCCAGCGCCACGGCCAGAGTCAAAAGGCGTTTTTGCGTCGTTTTCATGCGTCCTCTCCCAGCCGCATCGGCTGCCATTGGTTGATGTGCGAACGAAATACCGGAACCACCATCCCCGAAAATTCCTGCCCCGTCCCTTCGTCAACGCAAGCCATCGACGAAAGCGGACACCCCGCCTCGGCCTCGGATATCACCCGATACCAAGACCAGCTTGACGGAAAGCTAACACAGGATCGGGCGAATTTGTGCGTTTGCTCAAAATTTCTGCCGCCCGGGCCGGGGCGGCAGCGAAAGGCCGCGGCAGCCCGGCCCTGCAAGGCGCGCCGCTCAGCCCGCGAACGCCCGCGCATTGCGGAACAGGCGCATCCACGGCGAATCCTCGCCCCAGCCGGCCGGCCGCCAGCTCATCTGCACGCTGCGGAACACCCGCTCGGGGTGGGGCATCATCAAGGTGGCACGGCCGTCGCGGCTGGTCAGGCCGGCGATGGCGTCGGGCGAGCCGTTGGGGTTGGCCGGATAGGTGCTGGTCACGGCACCGACCGCATCGACATAACGCACCGCCACTTGCGCCGATGCACGGTCGGCATCTGCAGCGAACACCGCGCGACCCTCGCCGTGGGCGACCACCACCGGGATGCGCGAACCGGTCATGCCGGCCAGCAGCACCGACGGCGACTCGAGCACTTCCAGCAGCGCCAGCCGCGCCTCGTACTGTTCGGAACGGTTGCGCTGGAAGCTGGGCCAGTGCTGCGCGCCGGGGATCAGATCCTTGAGCTGGGCGAGCATCTGGCAGCCGTTGCAGGCCCCGAAGGTGAAGGTGTCCGGGCGCGCGAAGAAGGCCGCGAAGGCATCGCGCAGCCATTCGCGCTCGAGGATCGAGGTCGCCCAGCCGCGACCGGCGCCGAGCACGTCGCCGTAGGAAAACCCGCCGCAGGCGGCCAGCCCGTGGAAACCGTCCAGCGCGTGGCGGCGTTCGATCAGATCGGTCATGTGCACGTCCACCGCTTCGAAGCCGGCGCGATGGAAGGCCGCGGCCATCTCGACCTGGCCGTTCACGCCCTGCTCGCGGAGGATGGCGATGCGTGGACGGCGCGGGGTGCCGGCGTGAATGGTGAATCGTGAATCGTGAATCGTGAGAGCAGGAGCCGAAGCGGGGTCGAAGGTGAGGTGGGCAGTCAGCGGCGGCGCGTGGAAATCGCGGCGGGCGGCGCGCTCTTCGTCGGCGCAGGCCGGATCGTCGCGCAGGGCGGCCATCGCGTGGGTGACCGACCACCATGCATCGAAGGCTTCCTGCCAGCCCCACTGCGCGAGCAGCGTGTGGCCGCGACGCAGGCGGATCAGCGGCTCGGCGATCGGCGTGCCGATTCGCCATGCGCAATGCTTCAACTCATGCTTCGCGACGAGTTCCACGAAGGCGGCGCGATGTTCCAGTGCAACCTGCACGATCGCGCCCAGCTCCTCGTTGAACAAGGCGCGCGCGGCGTCGCGATCGTCCGCGCCCAGTTCCAGATCCGCCCCGCAATGCGCGGCGAAGGCCATCTCGCACACCGCGGCGAACGCGCCGCCGTCGGAGCGGTCGTGATAAGCAAGCAAAAGGCCATCACGACGTGCGTGCTGGATCAAATCGAAAAAGCGCCGCAGCAGGCTGGGGTCGTCGAGGTCGGGCGGGCTGCCGCCGAAGCCGCCGTGGCACTGCGCGAAGATCGAGCCGCCCATGCGCTGCTGCCCGGCGCCCAACCCAATCAGCCACAGCTCGGATGCCACAGCGGTCGCCAGCAACGGCTGCAATTGCGCGCGCACGTCGGTCACCGGCGCGAACGCCGAGACAATCAGCGACACCGGCGACACCGTGCGTCGGGTCACGTCGTCTGCGCGCCATTGCGCCTGCATCGACAGCGAATCCTTGCCGACTGGAATCGAGATGCCCAGCTCCGGGCACAGTTCCATGCCCACCGCCTGCACCGCGTCGAACAGCGCCGCGTCCTCGCCGGGGTGGCTGGCGGCGGCCATCCAGTTGGCCGACAACTTGATGTCGGAAATCACCTCCAGCGGTGCGGCGGCGAGGTTGGTGATCGCCTCGCCCACCGCCATGCGCGCGCTCGCGGCGGCGTCCAGCAGGGCCAGCGGGCTGCGCTCACCGAGCGCCATCGCCTGCCCGCCGTAGCCGTCGAAATCGTCCAGCGCGATCGCGCAATCGGCAATCGGCAGTTGCCACGGCCCGACCATCTGGTCGCGCGCGATCAAGCCGCCGACGCTGCGATCGCCGATGGTGACGAGGAAGTTTTTCGCCGCCACCGTCGGATGGGCGAGCACGCGCAGGCCGGCCGCTTCCAGCGCCGCGCGGTCGTCCTCCAGAGGCAGTGTCGCCGCCAGCGGCCACGGCGTCGGCGCGGCGCGGCGAGTGTCGCGCTGCATCTTCGGGGCGTTGCCGAAGAGCACGGACATGGGCATGGCGATGGGAAGCTGGGAATGGGGAATGGGGAATGGGTTGAAGCGAGCCGGGATTCGGGACTCGGGACTCGGGACTCGGGACTCGGAAGCGGGAGCATTGTCCTCACGGATCCATGCGTCACGCAGGATCAGGGTCTGTTCTTCCGTGGCCGTGCCCACCACCGCGAACGGGCAGCGTTCGCGCGCGCACAGCGCTTCGAACACCGGCAGGTCGGCGGCGGCGATGCCGATCACGTAGCGTTCCTGCGCCTCGTTGCACCAGATCTGCATCGGCGACAGCGAGGGATCGTCGCTGGGGATGGCGCGCAGGTCGATCACCCCGCCCACATGCGAGTCGTGCAGCAATTCGGGAATGGCGTTGGACAGGCCGCCGGCGCCGACGTCGTGGATGCAGCGGATCGGGTTATGTTCGCCCAGACCGATGCAGCGGTCGATGACTTCCTGGCAACGGCGCTCGAGTTCCGGGTTGTCGCGCTGCACCGAGGCAAAGTCCAGATCCTCGCTGCTGTCGCCGGAAGCCACCGAGGACGCCGCGCCGCCGCCCAGCCCAATCAGCATCGCCGGGCCACCGAGCACGATCACCCGATCATCGGCGCGCAGCGATTGTTTTTCCACCAGCGCCGGCTCGATCGCGCCCAGCCCGCCGGCGAGCATGATCGGCTTGTCGTAACCGCGCCGCAGGCCCGACTCGGCAGTAGCGAGTTCGAAGCTGCGGAAGTAGCCGCACACCGCCGGGCGGCCGAACTCGTTGTTGAACGCCGCCGCGCCCAGCGGGCCGTCGCGCATGATCTCGAAGGCGCTGGCCATGCGCGGATTCAGCGGCCGCACGTCTTCCCACGGCTGTGGCAAAGTCGGGATGCGCAGGTGCGAGACCGAGAAACCGGTCAGCCCGGCCTTGGGCTTGCCACCGCGCCCGGTCGCGCCCTCGTCGCGGATCTCTCCGCCCGCGCCGGTGGAGGCACCGGCGAACGGCGCGATCGCGGTCGGGTGGTTGTGGGTTTCGACCTTGATGCAGAACGCGCCCGCGCGCAGCGGCGCGGCAGCGTACACGCCCTGCCCGTTCGGCCGCCACGCGCTGGCGGCATGCCCGGCGATCACCGCGGCGTTGTCCTTGTACGCCGACAAGGTGAGCTGCGGGGATTGCGCGTGGGTGTGGCGGATCATGCCGAACAGCGAGCGCGCCTGCGGCTGGCCGTCGATGCTGTAGGCGGCGTTGAAGATCTTGTGCCGGCAGTGTTCGGAGTTGGCCTGCGCGAACATCATCAACTCGGCATCCGACGGATCGCGCCCCAACTCGCCGAAGGCGCGTTGCAGGTAGGCGATCTCCTCCTCCGACAACGCCAAGCCAAGGCGACCATTGGCAGCGGGCAATTCGGCGACCGGCACGCGCACCAGTGCGCCGGGCGCGGGCGTGGCGAACAACTGCTGCGCCTGCGGCAAGCCGTGCAGCAGCGATTGCGTCATAGGGTCGTGCAGCACCTGTGCCAACGTCGGCCATGCGGGCGTGTCGGTCGCCGGCAAGCCGCGCACGTCCAAGCGCATGCCGCGTTCCACCCGGTGCACCGGCAAGCCGGACCCGCGCAGGATTTCGGTGGCCTTGCTCGCCCACGGCGAGAGCGTGCCCAGACGCGGTACGACGAACAGGCTGGCCACGCCATCAGCGCGCGTGGCAGGCTCTGCGTGCGCTTCGAGGATGCGCAGCAGCGCGGTGGTGTCTGGCGACGTGCCGGCTTGCGGGTCGATGAAATACACCCACCACGCGCCGCCGACGACGATGCCGTCGTGATGGCTGCGCAGGCTGGCTTGCAATCGGTCGCAGCGGAACGGCGACAGGGCGCACTGGCCCTCGAGGACGATCATGTCCGGAAAGTCGTGGCGGGGCGGGTGCGTAGTTTAGCCCAGCCGCGCCGTCGCTATCGCCGCGATTCAGGACGTCGGCTGCGCCGCCAGCTTGTCGAGCTTGGCCTTCATCTCGTCCGGCGACAGATAGCCGCCGATCTGGGTGCCGTCGGCGGTATAGATCGCCGGGGTGCCGTTGACGCCGAACTTCAAGCCGAGGTTGTAATCCATCGTCACCGGGTTGGTGCAGTTGCGGCGCGGCAACGGCTTGTCGAGCTTGGCATCGGTCAGCGCCTGCTGGCGATTGGGCGCGCACCACACCGACACCGCCTTGTCGTAGGACTCGCTGCCGATCCCGGTACGCGGGAAGAACAGGTAATCCACCGCGATGCCGGCCTTGTTGTAGTCGGCGATCTGCGAATGCAGCTTGCGGCAGTAGCCGCAGTCCACGTCGGTGAACACGGTGACGGTGTACTTCGGTTTCGGCGGCGCGAACACGATCATCTGCGACGGCCCGATGCTCTTCATCAGCGTACGGCGCGCGATGGCGCGCGAGGCCTCGGTGAGATCGCGCTTGGTCGCCACCTCGATCAGGCTGCCGGTCAGCAGGTACTTGCCGTCGGCGGTCATGTACACGGTGTCGTTGGCGGTGGTCACCTCCACCATGCCCGGCACCGGGGTGGGACGGATGCTGTTCACCTTCGCATCCGGGACGAGGCTGGCCACGGCTTTGCGGATGGCGGCGTCGGAGCTGGATGGAACACCCGGTGATGCGGTGCCTGTGGTCGTACTGGCTGCCGACGTGCTGGCAGCAGCAGGCTCGGAGGATGCGTTGGCAGCGGATTTGCTGGCCGGCGGCGATGCCTGGCAGGCCGCGAGCGAGAGGGCGGCGGACGCCGACAGGGACAGCAATAGACGGGACGGACGGCGCATCGGGGTTCCTCGGGTTTCGGCAGCGCGGCATCCTTGCCAACGGAAACGTGGATTGTCGCATGCGCGCGATTTACGGGCGTGAACGCCGGCAGGACAACGCATCGCGTTGCCGCATCGTGCCAGCGCGGCGATCGAACTCCGCACTCCCTCACCCGCCGCGCCGGCGGCGCGTCGGCCTCTCCCGGAGGGAGAGGCAAAGCCACCCTCACCGCTTCCCATACATCCTTCCGGCCCTGCCGGGCGTTCTTCGGCGCGCCCCATCACCCCCTTGGATGATGCTTGGCATGCAGCCGCTTCAAACCCTCGGTCGCAACCAGAGTGTAGATCTGGGTGGTGGACAGGCTGGCGTGGCCGAGCAGCATCTGCAGGGCGCGCAGGTCGGCGCCGTGGTTGAGCAGGTGGGTGGCGAAGGAATGCCGCAGGCCGTGCGGGCTCACCAGCGCCGGGTTGATACCGGCGCGCACGGCCAGCGCCTTGAGGGTGGCCCAGAATTGCTGCCGGCTCAGCGCTGCTCCTTTCGCATCGAGGAACAGCGGCAACCGCGCCTGTTTGCCGGCAAAATGTGGTCGCGCCTGCGCGAGGTAGCGTTCCAGCCAGTGCTGGGCTTCCTCGCCCAAGGGCACGAGGCGCTCCTTGCTGCCCTTGCCCAGCACCCGCAGCACGCCCTGGCGCAGGTTCACACCCGCTGCGGGCAGGCTCACCAGCTCGCTCACCCGCAGGCCGGTGGCGTAGATCAATTCGAGCATGGCGCGATCGCGCAGACCAGCCGGATCGGTCACGTCCGGTGCGGCGAGCAAGGCTTCCACCTGCGATTCGGATAGCGCTTTCGGCAAGGAACGGCGGGGCTTGGGCGCATCCAGCCACTGGCAGGGATCCACGCGGATCGAGCCCAGCCGCAGCAGTTGTGCGTAGAACGCGCGCAGCGCCGAGAGCAGGCGCGCGTTGCTGCGCGGCGAGTAGCTCAGGCGCGTGCGTTCGGCGAGGTAGTCGAACAATGCCGCGCGGTCGGCAGCTTCCAGCACGACGCCGCGCGGGCGCAGCCAGCGCGCGAGGCCTTCCAGATCGCGGCGGTAGCTGTCCAGCGTGTGTCGCGCCAAGCCCGATTCGGCCCACAGGCGGTCGATGCAGGCGGCGATGGCGCGAGCATCGGCCTCGCCCAGAGGCGGCTGTTCGCGCGCATGGCGACGGCGATCGGCGGGCGTGGCGGCGGACGCGGGCATGGTGACCAGCTTATGCCAGCGGCGACGCGCGCCGGCTATCCTTTGCCGATGACTGCATCCGCTGACGATTCCGAAACGCCGAATCCCGCCAACGCCGCCGCACCCACCGCCACGCCAGCGCACTTGGGCTGGCGGCTGCTGGCGCTGGTGTACGACCTGCTGCCGCTGGTGGCGATCTGGTTCGTCGCCAGCCTGCTCGACTACCTGCTGCGCGGCCGGCACGAATCCGCGCCCGGCAGCGCAGGGGCATGGCTGATGCTGGCGTTGCTGTGGTTGGTCACCGGCGCGTATTTCGTGCTGTCGTGGCGGCGTGGCGGTCACACCCTGGGCATGCGCGCATGGCGCTTGAAAGTACTCGCAAACGATGGCCGCATCGCCACCGCCGGCGCTCTGTGGCTGCGTTATGCCAGCACCACGGTGCCCTTCTTCCTGTTGGGTGCGGGCTGGGCCTTGCATGTCGATGTGCGCGTCGTGGTGCCGGTGTGCGCGTTGGCCGGGCTCGCGGATTTTTTTTGGAGCCTGATCGACCGCGACCGCCGCGCGCTGCACGACCTCGTCGCCGGCACCCGCTTCGTGCGGATGGATCGCGCCGACTGAAACGACGGGCTACGGATGCGCTGAATCATTTCATCCCGAAATGATCAGCGCGCGCCGAGTCCGGTACATGCCCGTACTCGGCCTACACCCGTTTGCGGAAGTACCAGCCCGACAGCAGCAACACCACCAGCGGTGGGCCGATGTGCGCGCCCCACAGCGGCAGTCGATACACGGTGGCGAGGTTCTGCGCGAAGCGTTGCAGCACGAAAAACGCCATCCCGCACAGGATGCCGGTGAACAGGCGCTTGCCGAAACCGCCGCTGCGCAACTGCCCGAACGCGAACGGCATCGCCGCCAGACACATCGCCAGCACGTTCAGCGGGTACACCTTGCGCGCCCAGAAGGCATTTTCGTACACGCCGGCATCCACCGCGTTGCGGCGCATGTAAGCGATGTTGCTGCGCAGTTGCCGGGTGGACTGATAGCGCGGCGGCTGCACGCCGGCGAGTACGGTCTGCGGGCGCAGGCCGGTTTGCCAGTCGCCGATGGAAGCCGTCGAACGGGTCACTGCACCATCGGCGAACTGGGTGCGATCCACGTCCGCGAGCGACCAGCGGTGGTCGGAGTACTCGGCCTTGCGCGCATGGGTGAAGGCCAGCAGCGCGCCGTCGGCATCGAAATCGAAGATGCGCACGTCCAGCAGATCCACCCGCTCCGGTCCGCCGCCGCGCAGGCGCTTGGCGCCGCCGACCGCATTGACGAAGGTGTTGCCGTCGCGCGCCCAGATGGCACCGCCCTTGCCCACCATCAGGTCGCCGGTCTTGGCCGAGATCTGGATCGCCTCGGCGGCCTGTTCGCCGGAAGGACCGAGGGTTTCGGCGTCGGCCATCATCAACAGTGTCGCCAGCCCCAGCCCGGCCAATGCGCCGAGGCTGATGCGCAGGCGCGAGATGCCGGCCGAGCGCAGCGCGGTGAGTTCCGACGTGGCTGCCAGCCCGCCCAGACCCAGCAGGCTGCCGATCAGGGCGGCGGTGGGGAACAGTTCATAGGCGCGCCGCGGGATGGTGAGCACGATGTACAACACGGCGTGGCCGAGGTTGTAGCTGCCGGTGCCCAGCGCGTCGAGCTGGTTGGCGAAGTCCAGAATCGCATCGAACGCCAGCAACACCGCCCACGCAGCCACCACCGAGGCGAGCACGGCGCGGGCGACCAGACGGTCGTGCAGCAGCGGCTTGATTCTCATGGACGCACGGCCTTCGGTGCCGGCAGTTCGCCGTCGCGCCGCAGCATCCACCACGCCAGCAACAGCATCGGCAGATGCAGCCACCACAGCCCCATCCAGCCGTGGATCTTGCCCAGCGATAAATAACTTCGGCCGACCAGCATCAGCGACATGTAGGTGACGTACAGCGCCAGCGCCAGCAGCAGCAAGCCGTAGCGCGGCTGGCGCGGCTCCGAGCGCGCCAGCGGGATCGTCAGCACGCCCAGCAGCAACACCGCCAGCGGGGTGGCCAGCCGCCAGTGCAATTCGGCGACGGAATCACGCTTGGGGTCGGCGAGCAATTCCAAGGTCGGCGCGGTGGTCGCATCCTGCTTGGTGTATGGCGCGGTATCGGCCGGCAGGCGCACTTCACTGCGCTCGTAGTGCAGCACGCGATAATCCTTCTGCCCGGGCACGCCTTCCACGCGCATGCCGTCGAGCAGGCGCAGGTAGCGCTCACCGGCGTCCACGAACAATTCACCGCGATGCGCGGTAATCACGCTCATCCGGCCCTTCTTGTCGGACTGGATGAACACGTTGCGCATGCGGCTGCCATCGGGGCTGAGTTCGGTGACATAGATCACCCCGTTGCCCGACGGCAGGGCGCGGAAGCGCCCGGCTTCCAGCCCCGCGATCAGCAGCGAGCGGTCGGCGTCGGCCACCATCTGCCGCGAGGTGTATTGCGCCCACGGGCTGGCCCACAGCGAGCACAGCGCCACCAGCACGGCGGCGGGCACGGCGACGCCGGCCAGCGGCCGCAGCAGGTCGCGCGGGCTGCGCCCGGCGGCGGTGAGCACCGCCATTTCCGAATCGCGGTACAGCCGCCCCACCGCCAGCAGCAGGCCGAGGAACACGCCCAGCGGCAGCACCAGCGGCAGCCAGCGCAACATCCGCAACGCCAGTTGCGACACCATCAACGCCACCGGCACCTTGCCCGCAGCGATCTCGGCCAGGGTATCGGCGATCACCACCCCCAGCGCCACGAACAGCAGCACCAGCGTGGTGGCGGCCACGGAGGCGGCGAACTCGCGCAGCAGGTAGCGATCGACCGTCAGCACGCAGCCGTCACCCGGCGTTCCGCGCCCGCGCCGACGCTCACGTCGGTGCGGCTGGCGCAGACACGAGAATCGATTCGGGACGTGTTCGCGGCGTTGGTGCGGTCATGGACGATCATGCATTCGGCTGGGGTTGCGCGACCGCGGTCGCATGAAGGAAGGGGCTGCTTGGATTAGACTGAGCGGATTCACGCATGCCTGCACCGACCTGAACAACGGGTCGAGCTCGCGTCGCCGCAACCTGTCCATTCTACGGAAGTCCATCGATGAGCCTGCAATTCCACCTCAGCCATACCGATCCCGTCAGCCACGCCAGCGACTGCCTGATCCTCGGCATTTTCGCCGACGGCGCGTTAAGCGCGTCCGGCGAAGCGGTCGATCGCGCCTGCGGCGGGCGCGTCAAGGCGCTGATCGAGCGCGGCGATGTGTCCGGCAAGGCCGGCCGCACCACGCTGTTGCACGATCTGCCCGGCGTGAAGGCCGCGCGCGTGCTGCTGGTCGGGCTGGGCGAAGCGGCCAAGTTCGGCGCCAGTGCCTACCAGCGCGCCATCGGCGATGCGGTGCGCGCGCTCAAGGCCGGCCCCTGCCGCAGCGCGTTGTGCACGCTGACCACGCTGGACGTGCCCGGGCACGATGCGAACTGGCGCGTGCGGCAGGCCGCGATCGCCGCCGACCACGCCGCCTACCGTTACACCACCCACATCACCCGCAAGCCCGATGCCGGGCCGGAGAGCCTGTCCCTGCAGGCCGAACCGGCGCAGCGACACGCGCTCGACCAAGGCGTCCACATCGCCCGCGGCGTGACCTTCACCCGCGACCTCGGCAACCTGCCGCCGAACGTGTGCAACCCCGGTTACATCGCCGATCGCGCGCGCGAACTCGCCGCGCAGATCACCAACGTATCCTGCGAGGTGCTCGAACGCGCCGACATGGAAAAACTCGGCATGGGTTCGCTGCTCGCGGTCTCGCGCGGCTCGGCCAACCCACCGCGGCTGATCGTGCTGCGCTACACCGGCGCGGGCGACGCCAAGCCCTACGCGCTGGTCGGCAAGGGCATCACCTTCGACTCCGGCGGCCTGAATCTGAAGGTGGCCGGCGGCATCGAGGAAATGAAGTTCGACATGCTCGGCGCCGGCACCGTGCTGGGCGTGTTCCACGCCATCGCTTCCTTGCAACTGCCGCTCAACCTCGTGACCGTGGTCGCGGCGGTGGAGAACATGCCCGACGGGGATTCGTATCGCCCCAGCGACGTGCTCACCTCGATGTCCGGCAAGACCATCGAAGTGCTCAACACCGATGCCGAAGGCCGCCTGATCCTGTGCGACGCGCTCACCTACGCGCAGCGCTTCGAACCGCTGGCGCTGATCGACGTGGCGACGCTGACCGGCGCCTGCGTGGTGGCGCTGGGCAAGGTCGCGCATGGATTGATGAGCAAGCACGACGATCTTGCCGCCGAACTGGCCGCCGCCGGCGACACCGTGTACGACCGCGCGTGGCGGCTGCCGTTGTACGACGAGTACCAGAGCCTGCTGGAGTCCGCTTTCGCCGACGTCGCCAACATCGGCGGCAAGTACGCCGGCGCGATCACCGCCGGCTGCTTCCTCTCGCGCTTCACCGAAGGCCAGCGCTGGGCGCATCTGGACATCGCCGGCACCGCCTGGGACGAGGGCAAGAAGGGCCTGGCGACCGGCCGACCGGTGGGGTTGTTGTGCCAGTGGTTGCTGGATCGAACGGCGTGAATGGTGAATCGTGAATAGGACAAGCAGTCACGTCGCATCCGACTTCACCGTTTCGTCGTTCAACACTACCCATGCCCCGGCCGCAAGGATGACCGTCAGCGGTAACGGTGCGGCGCTTTCCACGATTCACGATTCACGATTCACGATTCACCATTCACTATTCACCATTCACGGCTTTACCAGTGCCCCGCGCCGACTTCTACCTGATCGCCAAGCCGCGCTTTCGCGATGACCCGTTGGCACTGGTCTGCGAACTCGCACGCAAGGCGCACGATTCGGGTGCATCGACGCTGATCCTCGCGCACGATACGCAACAAGCCGAGGCACTCGACGATGCCTTGTGGGCGTTCGATCCGGATGCCTACATCCCGCACCAGATCGCCGGTCATGATGTCGATGAGGATGAAGCCCCGGTGCTGATCGTTGCCCCGGAAACCGATGCCCCGGGCCGCACGCTCATCATCAACTTACGCGACGCGGCCGTGACGATGCCCTGCGAGCGCGTGCTGGAGGTGGTGCCCGCCGACGAATCCGCGCGCGAGCCGTTGCGGCAGCGCTGGAAGGACTACAAGGCGCGCGGGTTCGAGGTGAACAAGCACGATATGTGAATCGTGAATCGTGAATCGTGAATCGTGAATCGTGAATCGTGAAAAGGCTTGCGCGTCGAGGTTTTTTGCGCAAGCTCGCAACGCAACGACGGAGATGAGCCGTGACCATGGACAAGAGCTACGAACCGCAGGATTTCGAAAGCAAGTGGTACGCGCAGTGGGAGGCCAGCGGCTGCTTCAAGCCGACCGGCCACGGCACGCCGTACACGATCCTGCTGCCGCCGCCGAACGT
>JAFEBV010000028.1 GCA_018242485.1 Pseudomonadota bacterium | reverse complement strand
TTCACGATTCACGATTCACGATTCACGATTCACGATTCACGATTCACGATTCACGATTCACGATTCACGATTCACGATTCACGATTCACGATTCACGATTCACGATTCACGATTCACGGCTTACGGCAGCACCTTCCCCGGATTGAGCAGCCCGTCCGGATCGCACTGCGTCTTGATCGCGCGCATCAGGCTCAGCGTCGCCGGCGAGTACGCCTTGCCCATGAACTCGCGCTTGGCGATGCCGATGCCGTGTTCGCCGGAGAGCTGGCCGTCGAGGGCGAGCACGGCATCGAACAAGGCGTGCATGCCACGCTGCGCGCGTTCGCACTGATCCGCATCGGCGGGGTCGTAGAGGATGTTGACGTGCAGGTTGCCGTTGCCGGCGTGGCCGAAGCTCACCATCGGCAGGTCGATGGCCTTGCCGATCTCGCCCACGCGCGCGACCAGCGCCGGGATCGCCGACACCGGCACCACCACGTCCTCGTTGATCTTGCCCGGTGCGATGGTGCGCAGTGCCGGCGAGAGTGCGCGACGTGCAGACCACAGCGCGGCGCGCGCGGTTTCGTTCGGGGCGATGTCCAGACTCAGCAGGCCGTCGCCCTCGGCGGCCTGGGCCAGCGCGATGCTCGCGTAATCGAGCATCTCCGCCGCGCCATCCACCTCGATCATCAGCAACGCGCCGGCTTCGGGGAGGGTCGCGCCGCCGACCTCGCGGGCGAGCTTCACGCTGGCGGTGTCCATGAACTCCAGCGCCGCGGGTACCACCGGTTGCGCCATCAGCCGCGCCACCGCGGCCGCGGCCGCGTCCACGTCGCGATACAGCGCGCGCAGGCTGCGCTGGTCTTCGGGTTTTGGAACCAGCCGCAAGGTCGCCTCGACGATCAATCCCAGCGTGCCCTCGGAGCCGATCAGCAGGTGAGTGAGGTCGTAGCCGCTGGCGGACTTGGTGACCGCCGCGCCGCAGCGGATCAACTCGCCGCGGCCATCGACGAAGGCCAGCCCGAGCACGTTGTCGCGGGTGGCGCCGTACTTCACCGCGCGCGGGCCGCCGGCATTGCAGGCGAGGTTGCCGCCGACGCTGCACGACGGCGAACTGGTGGGATCGGGCGGCCAGAAGAAACCCTGCGCGCCGACGGCTTCCTGCAAGGTGCCATTGAGCACGCCCGGCTCGACCACGGCCACGCGATCGGCGGGGCGGATGGCGAGGATACGATCCATGCGCTCGAAACTCACCACCACCCCGCCGGCGACCGGCACCGCCGCGCCGGTGGTGGCAGTGCCGCAGCCACGCGCGACGATCGGCAGCTTCGCCGCGCTGCAGATGCGCACCAGCGCCTGTACCTGCGCGATGGTGGTCGGCAATGCCACCGCCTGCGGCTGCGCGTGTCGGCGCGAATCGTCGCTGCCGTAGGCGGCGCAGCGGACGGGATCGGTCAGCAGGCCGTCAGCGCCGAGAGCGTCGCGCAGGGCTTGGGTTGTTGTGGAGGTGAGATCATGCATCGGGAGCAGAGGACAGATGACAGAGGACGGGATCAGGAGTGCATGGTTTCGCTGCGATTTGACTCGGCATTCCCTCACCCGCCGCGCCGATGGCGCGGCGACCTCTCCCGGAGGGAGAGGTGGCTTCATCCTTCCCCCATTGGGGGAAGGTGCCCGTAGGGCGGATGAGGGCAGAACGTTCGGCTTGCCGGGATGTTGGTTGTGCCCATGAACAAGTACACAACCATTCTCGCAGCAAGTCCGATGTACCAGATCCTCCGTTCACTGGCGCTGTTTGTGCAGGAAATCACCCCGCCTCAAACGCATTCCGGATCCATTCGATGCGCGGCGCATCGGCGCTGCCTTCCACCGCCACCACGTCGAAGCGGCAGGGCTGGCGCACCAGCGCCGGATGGTCGGCGAGGAAGGCGTGCGCGGCCAGCACCAGCTTGCGCTGCTTGGCGGCGTCCACCGAAACCGCGCTGCCGCCGAAACCGGCGCTACGACGATAGCGCACCTCGACGAACACCACGGCGTTGCCATCGCGCATCACCAGATCGATCTCGCCGACGCGGTAGCGCGCATTGGTGGCCAGGCAAGTCAAGCCTGCCGCTTGCAGGTGGGTGCGGGCGAGGGCCTCGAAATCGGTGCCGGTCGCCTGCCGATCCGCGCGGGTGGATGGGCGCGGCAAGCCCGCCTCAGTGCGCGCCCGGCGCGCTCGGCGCAGAAGGCTCCAGTTGCAGGGCGGAGTCCTGCACCGGACGGCCGCGACCGCCGGCGAACACCGCCCACGCGCTGTCGTGGATCACGTTGCCCAAGCCGTCCACATGCAGATCGCCGGTGGCGCCGCTCACGCTGGTCTGCGGGTTGGAGGCCAGCGCGTCCATGTACGCCGCCAGCCGCCACGCATCGGCACCGAAGGCGAACAGGCGCAGACCGCCGCCGCGGGCGCTGGGGAGTTTGCTGCCGAGCGAGGTCGCATCGGGCAGGCCGTTGACCGGATGCAGCAACCACGCCAGTTCCGGGTACTCGATGCCGTCCAGCTCCTGATCCAGCCGCGCGTTGCCGCCGCCGGACAGGATCAGCGAGGTCGCCAGTCGCGGCACCTGCTTGTAGCCGTTGTCCGGCAGTTGCGCGGCCAGCATGCGCGCTGCCGGCGCACGCAGCGCGATCACGATGGCATCGTACTGGCCGCCCGCCTTGGCCAGGGTGTCCTTGAGGATCGGGCCGTAATCGGGGCCGTTGTCGGCGATCGTCGCCTCGGCGGCGATGCTGCCGCCGCGCTGCGCGAAGGCGTCGCGGAAGGCGGCCAGCGCGCGGGTGGCGGTTTCATCGCGCGAGGCGAACACGATCACCCGCTGCGCGTGTTTGCTGCGCAGGCGCTCGGCGATCGCCACGCCCTCGTCCTCGGGGGCGAGAGAAAAACCTTCGCTGCCCGGCGGTGCAGGTTTGTCGGAGCGGTTCAACGCCAGCACCGGCACCGGCAGGCTGCCCTGATTGAACAAGGCGCCCACCTGATCGCGACCGAGCGGGCCGACGACATAGTCGCAACCGTCGGCGACCGCCTTGCGATAGGCATCGACCGCGCCGCCGGCGCTTTCGGAACTGTCGTAGACCTTGATCTCGGGACGCCGGCGCTGCTCGGCGTAGTAGGCGGTCATGAAGCCATCGCGCACCGCTGCGCCGGCGATGGCGACCGAGCCGGTGGTCGGCAGCAGCAGGGCGACTTTCAGCGGCGGGCGGTAGCCGTCGTCGTCGGCCGGTGGGCGGTTCGGATTCAGCATCGCGGCGCTGGCCGGCAGCGGGCGCGGCAATGGCAGGCCGCGCGCCAGCAGGGCGTGGGCGGCGTCGGCATACAGCGGGTGGCCGGCGGGCAGGGCGGCCGCACCGCGTTCCAGCGCGCCGTTGTCCACCCCTTGCAGCAGCTTGCGAATGTGCTGGCGGGTGGCGGCGGTCTGGTGCCGCGGCTCCAGCGGTTCCAGCAGCGCCAGCGCGGTGGCCGCGCCGAAGCGGTCGCCGCTGGCCTCCAGCGCAAGGGCATGGGCGCGATGCCAGCGCGGCGCGAGTTCGGCGGGGATCAGCGCATCGTTGACATGCAGGTCGCCGACCGCCTGCGCCGGGCGGCCATCGGCGATGGCGAACTCGGCGCGCAGCAGGCGGAAGCGCAGGCCATCGGTACCCGCCAGATGTTTCGGATCGACCTGCGCGAAATCGCGGCGGGCGGCGACGTGATCGCCGGCCACCTGCCAGGCATTGGCCGCGCGGATCAGCAAGACGCTGCGCAACCGACCATCGGCGCTGGCGACCTGCGCCTCGTAGGCGCGCGCGGCCTCGCGCGGATGATTCTGCACGAGCATGCGGTCGGCGGCGAAGGATTGCGGTGCGGTTTGCTCGACATCGCCCACGCTGGCGCAACCGGCGATCAATGCGGCGAGCAGCGCCGGATAAAGGAGGCGTTTCATGCGGGCATCGTGCAATCGGGGAAAGACGCTGGAATCATACCCGCAGGCGCAGCATGACGTGGGAGGAGCGATGGCGGCGGGAACCTTGCATGTGGTGGCAACCCCGATCGGCAACCTCGACGACCTCTCGCCGCGCGCGGTGGCAAGTTTGCGTGCGGTCGCGGCGATCTGCTGCGAGGACACCCGCCACAGCCGCCCGTTGCTCACCCGTTACGGCATCGACAAGCCGCTGATCGCCTTGCACGAGCACAACGAGGATGCCATCGCCGCGCGGCTGGTGGAACGCCTGCTGGCGGGCGAGGATCTGGCCCTCGTATCCGACGCCGGCACGCCGCTGGTCAGCGATCCAGGCTACCGGCTGGTGCGCGCCGCGCGTGATGCCGGCGTGCGCGTCAGCCCGGTGCCGGGTGCCTGCGCGGCGATCGCGGCGCTGTCGGTGGCCGGATTGCCGAGCGATCGCTTCTGCTTCGAGGGCTTCCTGCCGGCCAAACCCGCAGCACGCCGCGCGCGGCTGACCGAACTGGCATCCGAACCGCGCACGCTGGTGATTTACGAATCCTCGCACCGCATCGAGGAGATGCTTGCCGATGCCCGCGTCGCGTTCGGCGCTGCGCGCCGCGCCGCGCTCGCACGCGAGCTGACCAAGTTGTTCGAAACCGTGCTCGATGGCGATCTGGCCATGCTGCACGAGCGCGTGTGCAACGACGCCGACCAGCGCCGCGGCGAGTTCGTGCTGATCGTGGCCGGTGTCGGCGATGCGGTCGATGCGAAGTTGATCGAAGGTCGCCGGTTGTACGCCAAGCTCAGCGAACACCTGCCGCCATCGCAGGCCGCCAAGCTCGCCGCCGAACTCAGCGGCGCGCCGAGGAAGGATCTCTACGGCGGCTGACGACTTCGTAGCATGCGACAATGCGCGCGGCGGAGCCGGCCAGACAGTCGCGTCATGCGTGAGCATGCCGAGGAAAGTCCGGGCTCCACAGGGCACGGTGCCAGGTAACGCCTGGGCGGCGCGAGCCGACGGAAAGTGCAACAGAAAGATACCGCCCGAAGTTCCCGGTTCGCCGGCGCAACCGAGGGTAAGGGTGAAATGGTGCGGTAAGAGCGCACCGCGAGCCTGGCAACAGGCCGGCACGGCAAACCCCACCGGGAGCAAGGCCAAATAGGGGTGCGATGGTACGGCCCGTACCGCATCCGGGTAGGCTGCTTGAGCGCCGCGGCGACGCGGCGCCCAGAGGAATGACTGTCCACGACAGAACCCGGCTTACCGGCCGGCTCCGCCACTGTTCACGAGCCTGCCCGAGCAAGGACTTGGGCAATGAATGGCACCGCCCTCACCGGGAGAAGGGCCAGAGGGTTCCCATGACGCGGCCCGCGTCGAAACCGGGTAGGCTGCTTGAGCGCCGCGGCGACGCTGCGCCTAGAGGATGACTGTCCACGACAGAACCCGGCTTATCGGCCGGCTCCGCCACTTCAACGCGCTGCACACCGGCAATTGTTTTCAGCCCGGAACGGACTTTGCCGCGTCGCCTCTGATCGTTCGTTCAGGCAGTGGAACGTCAAACGCGCCATTGCGATCTGACCGAACTCGGCGGCCAGCGCTGGAATGCAGAAGCCTAGGAACGCGGCGACAGCCCGCTTCCAACGCGTTTGCGGCGGACTCACTTCGATTTCTGCGGAGTGCGTTCTTCCGACAACAGCAGATCCTGCGGATCGGCAGGAATCCAGTCGGGAGGCGGTGTCGCCGCACCCCCGAAGCGCACGGTCTGACGGCGCCAGGCCTCCCATTCGCCGTAGCGCGCCACGTCCTGCTGCAGCGCCTCCGGATCGCGCGGCAATTCGCCGTTCATCACGAACAGCGACATCCAGACGTAATCGCGCCGGTATTGCTTGCCTTCGGTTTCCAGCGGCCTGCCTTTGTAAAGCCGACGCACGATCGAGCTGGTGATCATCTTCGACAGGATCGAGGTATCGGGCGAGCGCATCGCGATGGTCGCGAAGCGACCGCAGGCGTCGCGCAGCCCCGGGTACTGGCGCATCGCATCGCTGGTGGGCCTGCACGTATTCATCACGCCCCGGTACATCGGCAACGGGACGCTGCCGACCGTGTTGTGCAGCAGCGTCGAAGATTCTTCGGCTTCGCCGACCATGGCTTTTATCGGCTGCCCGATCGATTCGGGCACCGGCTCACCGCGCAGCGCCGCACGCAACAGGGTGGTGATCGCCATCAGATGGTCGTCGGCATGCGCCGCATCGGCCGCATGCAGGATCTGCACCGCGTAGGTGGCAGAGTCGGCTGCATCACCATTGGGCATCAGCAGCCAGTGGGTTGAATTGTCGGGAAAGCGTGCCGTCAGACGTCGTACATAGTCGCCGTGCGCACAGGGTTGCGCCTGCACGTTGCAGGCCAGCGCGATCGCATACAGGGCGAGCTCGTCGCCGGGATAGTGCTCAAACAGGCGCTGCAGCACGGCTTCGTGGGCGGGACTGGATGCTGTGTCTCCTCGCGGGATGCCGATCAGCGCGGCCGCGATCAGGCTGTCGCGATCGCCTTTCGCGGCCAGACGCTGCACCTGCCGTTCGCGATAGCCCTGTCCGAGCTGGTCGAGGATTTCATTGAGCAAGGCGGTGACGGCATCGCCCTTGTGCGCCGCGACCAGCGCCTGGCGAAATGCGGCGAGTACCTCGCGTTGCGCGACCGGATCGTTCCCGACGTTGCGCTTGAGCCAGGCGACCGCCGCATGCGCACTATCGACCTGCTGATCGTAGCGGGCGTTGCCTGCCGGGAATGCCGCGGCCATCAGGCCGGCCAGTTGCCGGGTGCGTAGCGCCTGCGCACTTGCCATGCGCTGCGCGCGTTCGGCGCGTTGCCATTGCCAGCTCGTCGTCGCCAGGCCGAGCACGAGTGCCATCGCAACGGCAATCGCCGACGCCACCGCAGCGGGATGCCGGCGCAGGCCCCGCAAGGCGCGTTCCCGCCAGCCGCGCACGCGCGCGGTGACGGGCTCGCCGTTGCGCCAGCGCGAGAGGTCGGCCAGCAGTTCGCCCACGCTCGAATAGCGCTGCGCGGGATCGCCGTGCAGGCAGCGCAGGCAGATGGCTTCGAGGTCGCGATCGATCGCCGGATCGATCGCGTGCGGCGGCCGCACCGGGAGCATCGCGACGTGTTCGACCTCGGCGCGCGTCGTCGAAGCGGAGCCACGCGGGCCATCTCCGGTCAGCAACTCGTAGAAAATCGCGCCGAGCGCATGCACGTCGGTGCGCACATCCAGCCGCTGCCGCGCGATCTGCTCGGGGGCCATGTAGGCGGGCGTGCCCCATGTGCCCACCGGCGTGACGAAACCATCCGCATCCACATGCCGGGCGAGTCCGAAATCGCCGATCAAGGGCAAACCATGTTCGTCGAACAGCATGTTGGATGGCTTGAGATCCAGATGCAGCAGACCGAGGCTGTGCGCGTACGCGACAGCCGCACCGATCTTCAGCATCAGGTCCACGCTCGTCGCGGTATCGAGGCGCTTGCCGGCGATGCGCTGGGCCAGCGTTTGTCCGCGCAGCAGCGGCATCGAGAAGCAATGCATGCCTTCGACGGACGCGACTTCGTACACCGGCACGATGTGCGGGTGGTGCAGGCGCGCCGCCGCGCGCGCCTCGGCAATGAAGCGTTCCACCGCCGCCGTGTCGCGCGCCAGCGGGCCGACGATGAACTTCACCGCGACCTCGCGGCCGAGGCTCGACTGGTACGCGCGAAACACCACGCCCATGCCGCCGCGACCGATGCGTTCGAGCAGTTCGTAGTCGCCGAAACGGCGGTCTTCCGGGTCGTTCAGGTCGATGCTGTCCCACAGGGTGGCTTCCGGCGACGCCTCGCCCGACAGTGCGCTGCGTGCGAGCACGGCGAGAGCATCCGATCTGTCGTCGCCTTGGCCCGGCAGGGTCATCGCGATCCTCCGGCTGCGCCGAGCACGGCGCGCAAGGCGTCGAGGTCGGCGCTGGCGTGCTGCGCGTCGAGGCTGAGGTCGGCGAGTGCGGCGCGCACCGCCTGTTGAAACCGCGCGCGCAGGCGCTTGAGCTGCACGGCCAGGGTGTTGGGCGCCACCTGCAGCTGCGCGCCCAGGGCAGCCAGTTCGCCGCGTTCGGGTTGTTCGGTCAGCCACGGCTGCAGCGCATCGAACAAGGGGCCGCGTCCGTCTGCCGCATAGTCTTCCCGCAACCGCTCCAGCGCCGTGCGGGTCAGGCACAGCGCGAATTCGAGGTCGAACCATTGCTCCGGCGAAGCGCTGTGGGTGCCGTCCTCGACCTCGATGCCAGTGCGCTCGAAGCGGCGATGGCCGCTGGAACGCTGGGTCGCAAGGAAGCGTTGCAACAGCACCAGCAGGAAGCGCCGGAAGCTGCCGACCGCCGGATCGGCGCGCGACCACCAGCCTTCGTGCATCGAACGAAGCAGGAATTCCTGCGCCAGATCCTCGGCATCGCGGGCGAGCGCACTGCGACGGAAGAAGGCGACGATCGCCGGCCGGTAGTCGCGCACCAGCTCCGCCCAGGCCGCCGCGACCGCGTCGGGCTGGCGGTCGCTGGCCTGGATCAGGCTCCAGCGCGTGGTCGGGAAAGCCGGCATGGCGTGTGACTATGTAGCCGAGATGTCAGCAGACTCAAGAACCCAATGCAGCACAATCGGGTTGACGCAAGCGATGACGCGATCGCCCCAGGTACGCATTGAGAGCTGACTCTGCAAGATGTTGCGCCGTCGTCCCTGCGAAAGCAGGGATCCAGCGACTTGACTCGAATTCCAGGGAAGTCATTTCCTCCATTTACGCCCCGTCGCCGCCCAAATGGGTGCCCTCATCCGCCCCCGGATCAAGTCCGGGGCAGGCTCTTCGGGCACCTTCCCCCGGAGGGGGAAGGGAGAATTCACGATCGTCAATGCTGCGCTGCCGCTGCGGCGCGTTCCTCCGACAGCAGCAGCAGCGTCGGATCCTTCGGCATCCAGTCCGCCGGCGGCAGCGTCTTGCCGCTGACGCGCTCGCAGGCGCGCTGCCACGCCACCCATTCGCCGTAGGCCACTGTTTCCCGCTGGATCCGGTCCTCGTCGCCGGCCGACGGCATCCCGACCTGATCGCTCATCCACACGTAGATGCGCCGCTGCTCCTTCGCCACCGCTTCCTCAGGCGTGCCTTTCACGATTCGCCGCACCATCGACGTGCCGATCATCCGCGCCAAAATCGAACCGCTGCGGTCATCCTCGATGCGACGCCCCAGTGCAAGGCAGTCGCTGCGCCGCGGCTCGGCCATGCTACCCATGCACATCCGCATGACCTTGGCGAACTGCGGCAATTCCACCTGGCCAACCGCATCGTCGCGCAGTGCTGTCGCCAGCACGCGCGCGTCGATGCCTTCGACTTGCGCCGGAGCAGGCTGGCCGGCGAGCGTCTTGTGCAGGATCGAAGTGATCTCGCGCAGGCGTGTGTCTGACATCGGCGCGCGCGCGGCGGCATGCAGTTGCGCGTCGCTGGGCGCAGCGCCGTTGGGCAACAGCAGCCAGTGCAGGGCGTTGTCCGGCGCGACGCGCAGCAGCGCCTCGCGGGCGTCGGGACGCGCGCAGGGCCCGCTTTGCTGCTGGCAGGCCAGCGCCAGCGCGAACAGGGCGAATGAGTCGTGGCCGTAGCGCGCTGCCAGTCGCGCTTCGGCGACCTCGTGCCCGGCGATCGGGCTGGTGTCGTTCTCGCGCTGCGAGCCCAGCAGGACGGCGGCGATCAGGCTGTCGCGATCAGTCCGTGCGGACAAGCGCTGCCACTGCTGCTGACGGTATGCATCCGCCTGTGCGTGCACCGCTTGTGCGAGCGGCGTCGATGCCGCCGCAGCCGCATACTCACCCGCAGGCTCAACCGCGCGGGCAGAAGGGCAAGCAGCAATGGCGGCCGCGAGGATGGCCACGGTCAGCGCAGCGGAACGCAGGCCGCGAAAGCCACGGGATGGAAGATGGGTGGTGATCCGGTACATGGCGGCTCCTGAGCAGTGACCCATCGGCGATGGGCCTTCTTCCCTCTCATATGTCGAGGGAGCGACCGATGACAGCTCTCACCCGCTGCGCCAACGATGGACATTGCCTGAGCACTTGCCCCCTCGCCCAGCGGACATCGACTTGACCTGCCGGGCCGGCGGTATCCGGCCAATTTGAGTGTGCCCGCTGCACGCGATGGAACCCAAACGGTCAGGTGCGCGCAACGACAAAGCCGAAAATCGCGCACGCAGGGTGTGGCCGCTCACGGCGAGCACATCCATTTGTGGATTTTCCATCATTGATCCACAATATGTTGTGGAATGAAGCACGTTGGGCCGTGCAGATCGGCGATGCGCGCTATTGCTGCATCGCAGCAGATCGGTCGCGGTCGATGATCGGCATAGACGGAGGCTCAAAAGGCGACGATTTCCACATTTTTAGTCAAAACAACACGTAGTGGATAAGTCTTGAACCAATCTCTAAAGATTGCTGCAAGTCCTTGCCACGCTTGGAAAAATAATCTCAGAAAGTTGTTGACAACCCTGTGTGCGGTTCCTATTGTGGGTGCTCGTGGGAAATCATGGTTTTTTGTGGATTTCCCCTCCTCTGAGCTGCTTCGGCAGGTCAGCCAGACGAGGTACGGGCCGGCATGTTCCAGGGCGAGACCGCCATCACCATCGACGACAAGGGCCGGCTGGCGATTCCGTCCAGCCACCGGGATGCCGTCGTGCGCGAGTGCGGCAATCGGCTGGTCATCACCTACAACCCGTTCGAGTCCGGCTCGCTCTACCTCTACCCGTTGCCGGCGTGGGAACGCCTGCGCGATCAGGTCAATGCCCTGCCGCGCGCCAAGGCGGTCAATCGCATGCTCCAGCTCAAGCTGGTCGGCGCGGCGAGCGTGGTCGAGCTCGACGGCAACGGCCGGGTGAGCGTGCCGGCGAGCCATCGCGCCGCGGTCGGGATCGAGAAAAAAGCGGTGCTGCTGGGCATGGGCGACAAGTTCGAATTGTGGAGCGAGCAGGCGCACCACGCGCAGATCCGCCAGACCCTGTCGGATCAGGACATGGGCGATGCCCTGCTCGATCTGAAGCTGTGACCGGAGCTGGCGCGGGCGCGAGCGGCGTCCATCTCCCGGTGCTGTTCGCGCAGGTCATGGAAGCGTTGCGCGTGCGCGAAGACGGAATCTACCTCGATGGCACGTTCGGTCGCGGCGGGCACGCCCGCGGCGTGCTGGAGCGTTTGGGCAACAAGGGACGGCTGCTGCTGATGGACAAGGATCCCGAGGCGATCGCGATGGCGCAGGCGCAGTTCGGCGCCGATGCGCGGGTGACGATCCGTCACGGCAGTTTCGCGCAGCTCGCGCAGTGGGATGCGACCGCCGATGGTCTGGATGGCGTGCTGCTGGATCTGGGCGTGTCCTCGCCGCAACTGGACGCGGCCGCACGCGGTTTCAGCTTCCGCAACGACGGCCCGCTGGACATGCGCATGGACAACGCCTCCGGCGAAAGCGCCGCGCAGTGGCTGGCGCGCGCCGACGAGCGCGAGATCGCCGACGTGCTGTGGACGTACGGCGAGGAGCGCCTGAGCCGGCGCATCGCGCGCGCCATCGTCGCCGCGCGTGCGCAGCAGCCGATCGAGCGCACCGCGCAACTGGCGCAGGTGATCGCCGCGGTGGTGGGTCGCGGCGACGGCAAGACCCATCCGGCCACGCGCAGCTTCCAGGCGATCCGCATCTTCATCAACCGCGAACTCGACGACCTGCAGGCCGGGCTGGATGGCGCGCACGCGCGCCTGCGCGCCGGCGGACGGCTGGCGGCGATCAGCTTCCATTCGCTGGAAGACCGCATCGTCAAGCGCTTCATCGCCGCACACGCCAAAGCGCCGGCCGGCGATCGGCGGATGCCGGTCGCGCACGCCTTCACGCCCAGCCTGCGCGCGCTGGGCAGCGGCATCCGCGCCGAGGCCGACGAGACCGCGACCAATCCGCGCGCGCGCAGCGCGGTGCTGCGGGTGGCGGAGAAGCTGCCATGAGGATCGGCGCCTACCTGCTGGTGCTGTTGATCGTGTCCACGCTGGCCAGCGCGATCGGCGTGGTCTATGCGCGGCAGATGCACCGGCAGATGTTCATCCAGCTCAACACCCTGCAACGCGAGCGCGACGACCTCAACATCGAGTTCGGCAAGTTGCAGCTCGAACAGGCGACGTGGGCGGAGAACAACCGCGTCGAGCAGATCGCCACCGGCAAGCTCGGGATGATTTATCCCAACAGCAAGGACGTGGTGGTGGTGCGCCCATGAACAAGCCCACTCCGCCCGCCCGCAACGACGCGCCGCGTGCTTCCGCGGTCAGCCGCGCTTCGCGCACGCTTGGCCTGCGCACGCGCCTGCTGTGCGTGGGCGGGGTGATGGGGCTGGCCGCGGTGGCGCTGGTGGCGCGCGCGGTGGATCTGCAGTTCATCCATCGCGATTTCTATCAGGCGCAGGGCGACCAGCGCTTCGTGCGCGAGGTGCCCATCGCCACCACCCGCGGGATGATCACCGACCGCAACGGCGAGCCGCTGGCGATCTCCACCCCGGTCGAGTCGATCTGGGCCAACCCCGAGGAGCTGGCCCAGCACGAGGACAAGTATTCCGAGCTGGCCAATGCGCTGGGCATCCCGCTCGCCGACATGAAGGACAACCTCGACAAGCACGCCGGCAAGGAATTCGTCTACCTGCGCCGGCACATGGATCCGGATTCGGCCGAAGCGGTGGTCGCGCTGAACATCCCCGGCATCTATGCGCAGCGCGAGTACAAGCGCTTTTATCCGCTGGGCGAGGTGATGGCGCATGTGCTGGGTTTCACCAACGTCGATGACCACGGCCAGGAAGGCGTGGAACTGGCCTTCGACGACTGGCTGTCCGGCACGCCGGGCAGCAAGAAAGTCATCCGCGATCTGAAAGGGCATTTCGTCGAGAACGTGGATCTGGTCAAGCCCGCCGTGCCCGGCCGCGACCTCGCGCTGTCGATCGATCGCCGCCTGCAATACCTGTCGTACAAGGAACTCGCCGAGGCGATCCGCAAGAACAACGCCGACGCCGGCGATGCGGTGATCATGGATGTGCGCACCGGCGAAATCCTGGCGATGGTGAACCTGCCCTCGTACAACCCCAACGCGCGCACCGACAACCGCCCCAGCGCACACCGCAATCGCTCGGTGACCGACGTCACCGAGCCCGGCTCGGTGATGAAGGCCTTCACCATCGCCTCGGCGCTGGAAGCCGGGCTGGTCACCCCCGACACCAAGTTCGACACCAATCCGGGCTCGATGGAGCTGTCCGGCCACGTCATCCACGACACCCACAACCACGGCGTGCTCACGGTCACCGGCATCATCACCAAGTCGTCCAACGTCGGCGCGGCCAAGCTGTCGCTGATGATGACCCCGGCGCAGATGTACGACGTGTTCACACGTTTCGGTTTCGGCCACCCGACCGGCAGCGGCTTCCCCGGCGAATCCGGCGGCGTGCTGCCCAATGGCCGTGTGTGGTCGACCATCCAGAAGGCCACCATCGCCTACGGTTACGGCGTGTCGGTGACCGCGTTGCAACTGGCGCGTGGCTATGCGGCGATCGGCAACGGTGGGCGGCTGGTGACGCCGACCTTCGTCAAGGGCGGCGGAGCGCCCAGTCGCGCCGTGCTCGACCCGCATATCGCCAGCGAGATCATGGCGATGCTGGAGACTGTCGTCACCCCGCAGGGCACCGCGCCGCAGGCCGCCGTGCTCGGCTACCGCGTCGCCGGCAAGACCGGCACCGCGCGCTACTCGGGCACCCACGGCTACTCCAACATCTACGACAGCGTGTTCGTCGGCCTCGTCCCGGCCAGTGCGCCGCGGCTGGTGATGGTGGTGATGATCCACAACCCGAAGGGTTCGGTGTACTACGGCGGCCTCGTCTCCGCGCCGGTGTTCGGCAAGGTGATGGATGGCGCGTTGCGGCTGATGGACATCCCGCCGGACAACATCCAGCAGTGGTACGCCGACAAGCCCGCACCGACCGCGCCGGCGGCCGGGCCGATGGAAGGCGATCTGCCACCCGACGTGAGCGCGCCGACCGATACCGGCGGCACGGCCGCACCGAATGCGAAAGATGGCAAGACCGGGGCGCGCGCGCCGTGAACCCCGCCGCCCGCCAACAGGCCATGCCGCTGGCCGAACTGCTCGCCGGGACGGACGCCACGCCGCCCATCGCGGACGTGGCGGTGACCGGCTTGAGTCTGGACAGCCGCAGCGTGCAGCCGGGCGATGCCTACTTCGCGCTGGCCGGGACGAAGGTGCACGGCCTGCGATTTGCCGCAGCGGCGCAGGCGGCCGGTGCGCATGCCATCGTGTTCGAGGCACCGGCACCGGCGGATGCGACGGTTCCGGCGGGCGCGGTCGGCGTGGCACACCTGCGCGGCCAGCTCGGCGCGATCGCCGACCGTTTCCACGGTTCGCCCTCGCGGGCGCTGACGGTGGTCGGCGTCACCGGCACCAATGGCAAGACCTCGTTCGTGCAACTGCTGGCGCAGGCGCTGCATCGCGATGGCGTCGTCGCCGGCAGCATCGGCACGCTCGGCGCGGGGCTGGTCGGCCAACTCGTCGCCGGCGAGCGCACCACCCCCGACGTGCTGGCGGTGCACGGCCTGCTCGCCGACATGCGCGACGCCGGCGCGAGCCACGTGGCGATGGAAGTGTCCTCGCACGCGCTCGATCAGGGCCGCGTGGACGCGGTGGCCTTCCAGGTCGCCGTGTTCACCAACCTCACCCGCGACCACCTCGACTACCACGGTACGATGGACGCCTATGGTGCGGCCAAGGCCCGCCTGTTCGCGTGGCCGGGCCTGCGCGCGGCGGTGGTGAACCTCGACGATGCCTTCGGTGCGCAACTGCATGCGCGCCTGCCCGCATCCCTGCGCCGCATCGGAGTGAGTTCGCGCGGCGCGGACGCCGCCACGCTGCGCGCCGATCACATCCATCTGGATACCCGCGGCATCGTCTTCGATCTGGTGCTGGACGGGCAGCGTCAACGCATCGATTCGCCGCTGGTGGGCCGTTTCAACATCGACAACCTGCTGGCGGTGGCCGGCGCGCTGCTGGCGCTGGACTGGTCGCTGGAACGCATCGCCGCGGTGCTGCCGAAGCTGCAACCGGTGAGCGGGCGCATGAACCGCCTCGGCGGCGATGGCCGCCTGCCGCTGGTGGTGGTCGATTACGCGCACACCCCCGATGCGCTCGAGCAGGCGCTGGGCAGCCTGCGCGCGCACACCGCGCGCGAGCTGGTGTGCGTGTTCGGCTGCGGCGGCGAGCGCGATGCCGGCAAGCGCCCGCAGATGGCGGCGATCGCGCAGCGGCTGGCCGATCAGGTGATCGTCACCGACGACAACCCGCGCGGCGAGGATGGCGATGCCATCGTCGCGCAAATCGTGGCCGGTTTCGCCCGTCCGCAGGCGGTGCGCATCGAGCGCGACCGCGCGCGGGCCATCGCCGGCGCGATCGCCGAGGCGCGCGCCGGCGATGTGGTGCTGATCGCCGGCAAGGGCCATGAGCCGTATCAGGAAGTGGCCGGCCAGCGGCATGCCTTCGACGATCTGCAACATGCCCGCGCGGCACTGGCTGCGCGTACCGCCTACCCCGCGCACGCGGTCGGGGGTGGACGATGAGGCCGCTGGCGCTGGGCGACATCGCGCGCTGGTGCGAAGCGCGCCTGTTGGCGGCTTCGCGCGATGGCGAGGGCGATGTGGCCGCGCAGAGCATCGACGCGGTCGCCATCGACACCCGCAAGCTCGACCGCAACGACGGTCGGCGCGTGTTGTTCGTCGCCCTGCGCGGCGAGAATCACGACGCCCACGATCATCTGGACGCCGCCATCGCCGGTGGCGCGGCGGCGTTGTTGCTCGCTCACGAAACCGATACCGATCTGCCGCAACTGTTGTGCGGCGACACCCAGCAGGCGCTGGGCGATCTGGCCGCCGGCGTGCAGCAAGGCCGCGCGGCGAAGGTGCTGGCGTTGACCGGCAGCAACGGCAAGACCTCGGTCAAGACCCTGCTGCTGGGCATCTGCGAGCGCGCCGGGCGGGCGTACGCGAATCCGGGCAACCGCAACAACGAGATCGGCCTGCCGCTGGCGGTGCTCGATGCGCCCGAGGACGCGCAATACGCGATCTACGAGATGGGCGCCGGCAAGCCCGGCGACATCGCCTACCTCGCCAGCATCGCCCGCCCCGACGTGGCGCTGGTCAACAACATCATGCCCGCGCATCTGGAGCGCATGGGCAGCCTGCTGGGCGTGGCGCAGACCAAGGGCGCGATCTTCGAGGCGCTGCCCGAACATGGCGTGGCGGCGATCAATGCCGACGACGCCTTCGCGCCGTATTTCGAAACACTCGCCGGTGCCCGTCGCGTGCTGCGCTTCGGACTGGAAGCCAGTGCCGACATCAGCGCGCGCGCGATCCGCGTGGATGGCGAATCCAGCCATTTCGAATTGGTGACGTCGGCGGGCAACGCCGCCATCGCCTTGCCGCTGCCCGGTCGCCACAACGTGATGAACGCACTGGCCGCCACGGCGATGGCGCTGGGCGCAGGCATCGGCCTCGAAGCGATCCGCGACGGCCTCAACCATGCGCGCCCGGTGCCGGGTCGGCAGATCGCGCACACGCTGGCCAGCGGCGTGGTGCTGATCGACGACAGCTACAACGCCAACCCCGGTTCGGTGCAGGCCGCAATCGCCGCGCTCGCGGCTGGTGGCGGCGAGGCGTGGCTGGTGCTGGGCGACATGGCCGAGCTGGGCGAGAGCAGCGCAGCGCTGCACGCGCAGGTCGGCGCGAGCGCGCGCGCGAACAAGATCGCCCGCCTGTACGCGACCGGCGCGCACAGCCGCGCCACCGCGCAGGCGTTCGGTTCGAATGCGCGCCATTACGCCGATCAAACCGCATTGATCGCCGCCCTGCGCGCCGACCTGCACCCGGGCGTGCGCGTGCTGGTCAAGGGCTCGCGTTCGAGCGCGATGGACAAGGTGGTCGCGGCTTTGCTTGCCGCCGTGCCGAGTGATTCTGCTTCCACGATTCACGATTCACGTTTCACGATTCACGCCTCCGCAGGAGGCCCCCATGCTGCTTGAGCTCACCCGCTATCTGCATGGGCTGGACCACGTCCAGTTCTTCGCCCTGTTCGCCTACATCACCTTCCGCGGGATCATGGGCGCGCTCACCGCGCTGGCGTTGTCGCTGTGGCTGGGGCCGTCGATCATCCGCCGGCTGGCGCAGCTCAAGGGCGGCCAGCCGATCCGTACGGATGGCCCGCAGTCGCATTTCTCCAAGGCCGGCACGCCGACCATGGGTGGCGCCTTGATCCTGTCCTCGATCGTGCTCTCGACCCTGCTGTGGGCCGATCTGCACAACCGCTACGTGTGGATCGTGCTCGGCGTGCTGATCGCCTTCGGCGCGATCGGCTGGCAGGACGACTGGATCAAGATCGTCAAGCGCGATCCCAACGGCATGCGCTCGCGCACCAAGTACGCGCTGCAATCCATCTGCGGCCTGCTCGCCGCCGGCCTGCTGTACTGGGTGGCCAAGGACGATCCGGCCTGCGCGGCCTGCACCACCTTCTATGTGCCATTGCTGAAGATCGTCGCCATCCCGCTGGGGCTGGGCTTCGTCGGCGTGGCGTATCTGTGGATCGTGGGCTTCTCCAACGCGGTCAACCTCACCGACGGCCTCGACGGGCTGGCGATCATGCCCTGCGTGCTGGTCGCCTCGGCGCTGGGCGCGTTTGCCTACCTGTCCGGCCACGCCGAGTTCGCCAAGTATTTGCAGATCCCGGCGATCCCCGGCGCCGGCGAGATGGTGATCATCTGCGCGGCGATCGCCGGCGCGGGGTTGGGCTTTTTGTGGTTCAACACCTATCCGGCGATGGTGTTCATGGGCGACATCGGCGCGCTGGCGCTGGGCGCGGCGCTGGCCACGGTGGCGGTGATCGTGCGGCAGGAAATCGTGCTGGCGATCATGGGCGGCATCTTCGTCATCGAAACCCTCTCGGTGATGATCCAGGTGGCCAGCTTCAAGCTCACCGGCAAGCGCGTCTTCAAGATGGCGCCGATCCACCACCACTTCGAACTCAAGGGCTGGCCGGAGCCGCGGGTGATCGTGCGCTTCTGGATCATCTCGGTGATGTTGGTCCTCGTCGGTCTGGCCACGCTGAAGGTGCGCTGATGAACATGCCGCAACGCCATCCGCCCATCGAACCGACCTGGCAGTGCCTGCGCGAGGACGTGCCCGTGCGCGAGCGCAACGGACAGGCGCAGCGCATCGAATCCATTCGTGGCCGCTACGATCCGGTGCTGGCGGTGATCGCGATCCTGATCGCCGGTTTCGGCCTGGTCATGGTCGGCTCCAGTTCGATCGCGATTTCCGAAGGTGCGCATCAGGGGCCGTTCTACTACCTGATCCGCCACGCCGTGTTCGTCGGTTGCGGACTGATCGGTGCGATCGCGTTGATGCGCACCGAATTGAAATGGCTCGAACAGCGTGGCCGCTTCCTGCTGGTGCTGTGCTTCCTGCTGCTGGCGGCGGTGTACCTGCCGGGCGTGGGCCGCACCATCAACGGCGCCAAGCGCTGGCTGAACCTGGGCATCTCCAATTTTCAGGCGGTGGAAGCGGTCAAGCCGATGCTCATCATCTGGCTGTCGAGCTACCTCGTGCGTTACCGCGACGAGGTCGGTCGCGCGTGGTGGCCGCTGCTCAAGCCGGTCGGGATCGCTTCGGCGCTGGTGGTGATGCTGCTGGCACAGCCCGACTTCGGCTCGGCCTCGCTGATCCTCGCGGTCACCGGCGGCATGCTGCTGCTCGGCGGCGCCAGCGTGTGGCGGCTGTTCGGGCCGGTGCTGGTCGGCCTGCCGGTGCTCGGCGTGGTGGCGATGTCCGAAGCCTATCGCGTGCGCCGCCTGACCTCCTTCCTCAATCCGTGGGCGGATCCGTTCAAGGACGGCTTCCAGTTGTCGCAGGCGTTGATCGCGATCGGCCGCGGGCAGTGGTTCGGCGTCGGCCTCGGCGGCAGCGTGCAGAAACTGTTCTACCTACCTGAAGCCAATACCGACTTCATCCTCGCGGTGATCGCCGAGGAACTGGGCTTCTTCGGCGTGCTGGCGGTGATCTTGCTGTATGCAGCGTTCTTTGCGCGCTGCATGCAACTGGGCTTCCGCGCGGCCGCAGTGGGCCGGCACTTCGCCGCCAACTGCGCATTCGGCATCGGCCTGTGGTTCACCTTGCAGGCGCTGGTGTCGGTCGGCGTGAACCTCGGGGTGCTGCCGACCAAGGGTTTGACCTTGCCGATGATTTCCTACGGCGGCTCCTCGGTGGTGGCCTCGGTGGCGGTGATCGGTCTGCTGCTGCGGATCAGCTACGAGGTGGATCGCGCGCAGCGGCAGATGGCGCGCGCGCGCGCCGATGCCGGCAACGTCGAGCCGGCCGCAGCACCGACCGCGCCCGCAACGGCTCCGGTTTCCGCGCCCGCGCCCAAGCGCGCAACGGCCGCCGCCCCGCGTCATGCCAACCCGCGCGATCGTGTCGAGCCGCGCATCGGAGAGAAGGTTTGAGCGCAGCGCTCGCCAGCATGGATGGGCGTCCGGTGATGATCCTCGCCGGCGGCACCGGGGGGCACATCTTCCCGGGCATCGCGGTGGCGCACGCACTGCAGGCGCTGCAGGTGCCGGTGGTGTGGCTGGGCTCGGCCGGCGGCATGGAAACGCGGCTGGTGCCGCAGCACCACATCGCCATCGACACGCTGAAGATCGGCGGATTGCGCGGCAAGGGTGGGCTGGCGCTGCTCACCGCGCCGTTCAAGTTGATGCGCGCGCTGCTCGACGCGCTGGCCATCGTGCGCCGGCAGCGTCCGCGCAGCGTGCTGAGCATGGGTGGTTTCGCCGCCGGTCCCGGCGGGATCGCCGCGTGGCTGTTGCGCCGTCCGCTGATCGTGCACGAGGCCAACCGCGCACCGGGTTTCACCAACCGCGTGCTGGCACGATTCGCGCGGCGCGTGTTGTGCGGTTTCCCCGGCAGCTTCCGCCGCGATGCGGAAACCGTCGGCAACCCGGTGCGCGCCGAGGTCGCCGCGCTGCCGCCGCCGGAGCAGCGCTTCGCCAGTCGCGAGGCGACGCTGCGGCTGCTGGTGCTCGGTGGCAGTCAGGGCGCACGCGCATTGAATGCGGCGGTGCCGCAAGCATTGGCAGGGCTGTCCGGGGTGGGCGTGCAGGTGCGCCACCAGTGTGGGCAGGCGCTGCGCGAGGAAGCCATCGCCGCCTACGCACAGGCTGGCGTGAACGCATCCATCGAACCGTTCATCCAGGACATGGCGGCCGCCTACGGCTGGGCCGATCTGGTGGTGTGCCGCGCCGGCGCAATGACCCTCGCCGAAGTGTGCGCGGCCGGCGTCGGTGCGCTGCTGGTGCCGTTCCCGGCGGCGGTGGACGATCACCAGACCCGCAATGCCGAATATCTGGTCGAACGCGGCGCGGCGCGCCTGCTGCCGCAGCACGACGACCTCGAAGCGCGCCTGCGCCAGTCGCTGCGCGAATTGCTGATGCCGAACCGCGAGGCATTGTTGGCGATGGCGCGCAACGCGCGTGCCGCCGCGCTGCCGCAGGCGACCGCCACGGTCGCGCGGATCTGCATCGAGGAGGCGCGGGCATGATCCGTTATCCGCTCCTGTCCGACGACTCGGTGCGCAGTTCGGCGCGGGTGCACTTCGTCGGCATCGGCGGGGTGGGCATGAGCGGCATCGCCGAGGTGCTGCTCACGCTCGGCTACACGGTGTCGGGTTCGGATGCGGCCGATTCGGCCAGCACGCGCCGCCTGTCCTCGCTGGGCGCCTGCGTGCAGCGCGGCCACGCCGGTGCGAACGTGGAAGGTGCCGATGCGATCGTGGTGTCCAGTGCGATCCACGCCGACAACCCCGAACTGCTGGCCGCGCGCGCGCAGCGCATCCCGGTGGTGCCGCGTGCGGAGATGCTCGCCGAGCTGATGCGCTTCCGCCGCGGCATCGCCATCGCCGGTACCCACGGCAAGACCACCACCACCTCGCTGGTGGCCAGCGTGCTGTCCGAGGGTGGGCTGGATCCGACCTTCGTGATCGGCGGGCAGTTGCTCGCCGCCGGCTCCAATGCGCGTCTCGGGCAGGGACGCTGGCTGGTCGCCGAGGCCGACGAGAGCGACGGCAGCTTCCTGCGTCTGAATCCGCAGATCGCGGTGGTCACCAACATCGACGCCGACCATCTGGAAAACTACGGCGGCGATTTCAACCGCGTGCGCGCGGCCTTCTCCGAGTTCCTGCACCGGCTGCCGTTCTACGGGCTGGCGGTGCTGTGCGTGGACGATGCGGAAGTGGCGGCGCTGGCGGCGACGATGCCGCGCCATGTGCTCGGTTACGGTTTCGGCGACGCTGCCGATGTGCGTGCCAGCGACGTGGCGCAGCAGGCCGGACGCACGCGCTTCACCCTGCACCTGCCGCAGACCGCGCCGGTGGAGATCGCGCTGAACCTGCCCGGCCGGCACAACGTGCTCAACGCGCTGGCCGCCGCCGCCATCGGCTGGGAATTGGGCGTACCGGCCGAGGCCATCGTGCGCGCGCTGGAACACTTCCGTGGCGTCGGTCGGCGTTTCAACCAGCTCGGCGTGCTGGATTTCGGTCGCGGCAAGGCCCTGCTGGTGGACGATTACGGCCACCATCCACGCGAATTGCAGGCGGTGTTCGATGCTGCCCGCGCCGGCTGGCCGCAGCGCCGCCTCGTGGTGGCCTTCCAGCCGCACCGGTTCACCCGCACCCGCGACCTGCTCGACGACTTCGCGCAGGTGCTCTCCGGCGTGGACGCGCTGCTGCTGACCGACGTGTATGCCGCCGGCGAGTTGCCGATTGTCGGTGCCGACGCCAAGGCGCTGGCGCGCGCGATCCGCGCCCGCGGCCGCATCGATCCGGTGCTGGTCGGGCCGGCGCGCGAGCTGCCCGCGCTGCTGCCCGACGTTCTCGCCGACGGCGACCTGCTGTTGCTGCTCGGTGCCGGCGACATCGGCCATGTGGCGCAGGAGTTGGCGCAGCACGGCACGCGGGGAGGCAACCCATGAATCGCGTTGCCGACCCCCGCGCCTTCGGCCGCGTCGCGGTGCTGCTGGGCGGCAGCTCGTCCGAGCGCGAGGTGTCGCTGAACTCGGGCAGCAACGTGCTCGAAGCGCTGCGCGCGCGCGGCGTGGACGCGCAGGCGGTGGATGGCATTCCGGCGCTGATGCAGGCGCTGGCGGAGCAGAAATTCGATCGCGTGTTCAACATCCTGCACGGCGGGGATGGCGAGAACGGCGTGTTGCAAGGGGCGCTGGAAGCGCTGGGGGTGCCGTACACCGGGTCGGGCGTGCTTGGAAGCGCGCTGTCGATGGACAAGATCCGCACCAAGCAGGTGTGGATGGCGGTGGGGCTGCCGACGCCGCGTCATGCACGTCTCGTGGTGGGCGAGGACGTGCGCGCGGCGGCGGCACGCCTGGGTTTGCCGGTGATCGTCAAACCCTCCTGCGAAGGTTCCAGCGTGGGCGTGAGCCGGGTGTTCACCGAAGCCGATCTGGATGCGGCGGTGGAACTGGCGGCTCGTTACCACGGCGAGATGCTCATGGAGGAACTGATCGAGGGCCAGGAGCTGACCGTGGCCGTGCTCGGCGACACCGCGCTGCCGTCGATCCGCATCGTCCCCAAGGGCGCGTACTACGACTACCACGCCAAGTACGTCGCCGAGGACACCCAGTACCTGTGCCCCGGTCTGGAAGGCGAGCCTGAGGAGAAGATTCGCACGCTCGCCGTGCAGGCGTTCAAGGCCGCCGACTGCTCGGGCTGGGCGCGGGTGGACGTGATGGCCGACCGCAAGGGCGATTTCTGGCTGCTGGAAGTCAACACCGCGCCGGGCATGACCAGCCATTCGCTGGTGCCCAAGGCCGCCCGTCAGGTCGGCATCGATTTCCCGACCCTGTGCTGGCAGATCCTGGAGATGTCGATGGGGGGAAAGCAGTGAATCGGGAATCGGGAATCGTGAATCGTCAGAAGCGGACATCGGCTGCTGCGGCAGGCCTGGAGTCGCCGGCTTCTGCTCGTCGATTCACGATTACGACTCGCTCCTGCGCACAGCCCTTCGGGCCGGCTTCGCCGTTCGCTACGGCATCCTGCCTCCGCAGTCACCATTCACGATTCACCATTCACGGCGTTTCCTCCCGCGGAGGAAACCCATGAACGCCCTCGTCCGCCTGCTCGCGTGGGTGCTGGCGATCGCGTTGTTCGCGCTGCCGGTGGCCTTCGTGCTCAGCGGCCAGTTCGGCGATCACTGGCCGATGCGCCGGCTGGAGGTCAGCGGGCCGTTCCGGCAGGTCAGTGCCGAGCAGGTGCGCGCGGTGGTGCTGCCGCAGGTGCGCAAGGGTTTCTTCTCCGTCCACATCGAGGCCATTCGCGATGCCATCGCGGCGATGCCGTGGGTGGAGCACGTGGAAGTGCGCAAGCAATGGCCGGACGAGCTGGTGGTGCGGCTGACCGAACACCGCGCCTTCGCGCGCTGGGACCACGACAAATTGTTGTCGGAGCGAGGTCGCGTGTTCTCCGCGCCGGGCAGCCCGGAGCTGGCGAACCTGCCGGCACTGGATGGCCCGGATGGGCGCTCGGCGGACGTGGTCGCGCTGTACAACCAGATCCAGCCGCCGTTCACCGCCGCCGGCTGGCCGGTGCTGGGGGTGAGCCTGTCCGATCGCGACAGTTGGACGGTGCACCTGCGCGATGGCGTGGACGTGGTGGTCGGGCGCAACGATGCGATGACGCGCCTGCAACGCTTCGTCCACCTGCTGCCGCGGCTGATCGCGACCCGCCAGGGTTCGACCCTGCTGCGCGCCGACCTACGCTACACCAACGGATTTTCCCTGAGCTGGCAGGACCCGGTTCCGGCCAAAGCCACCCCCAAGCGACCCGCCACCGGCGGCAAACCCAAGCAACAGGCGCGTACATGAACCGCAAAGGCGACAAGACCCCATCCGCCGTTGGCCTCGACGTCGGGCTGCATCGAGGCGGTTCGACGATGTTCCCCAGCTATACGCAGATGCAGGCGCAACCATGAACCGCAAAGGCGACAAATCCCTGATCGTTGGCCTCGACGTGGGCACCTCCAAGGTGGTCGCGCTGGTCGGCGAGTATTCCCCTGGCAACCCGGTCGAGGTGATTGGTCTGGGCACTCACGAATCGCGCGGGCTCAAGCGCGGCGTGGTGGTGGACATCGAGTCCACCGTGCAGTCGATCCAGCGCGCCGTGCAGGAAGCCGAGATGATGGCCGGCTGCGAGATCAGCTCGGTGTACGCCAGCATCTCCGGAAGCCACACCCAGTGCCGCAATTCGCCGGGCATCGTGCCGATCAAGGGCGGCGAGGTGACCCACGCCGATCTGGACAACGTGTTGCAGGCCGCCAAGGCGGTGGCCATCCCGGCCGATCAGAAGATCCTGCATGCGATTCCGCAGGATTACGTGATCGACAACTCCACCGAGTCCATCCGCAACCCGGTCGGCATGTCCGGCGTGCGCCTGGAAGTGCGCGCGCATCTGGTCACCGGCGCGCAGTCGGCGATGCAGAACATCAGCAAGTGCATCAACCGTTGCAACCTGCAGGTGGACGACCTGATCCTGGGCTCGATCGCCTCGTCCACCGCCGTGCTCACCGACGACGAGAAGGATCTGGGCGTGGCGCTGGTGGACATCGGTGCGGGCACCACCGACATCGCCGTGTACGTCAACGGCGCGATCTGCCACAGCGCCTCGCTGCCGATCGCCGGGGATCAGGTCACCAACGACATCGCGCATCTGCTGCGCACGCCGACCCCGGACGCCGAGCACATCAAGGTGCGCTACGCCTGCGCGCTGGCGCAGCTGGCCACCGCGGAAGAATCCATTCAGGTGCCCGGCGTGGGCGAGCGGCCGCCGCGGCGGCTGGCGCGGCAGGCCTTGGCCGAGGCGGTGCAGAACCGCTACGAGGAAATGTTCGAGATGGTGCAGGCCGAGCTGCGCCGCTCCGGCTACGAGGAGCGCGTGCGCTCCGGGCTGGTGCTCACCGGCGGCGCCTCGAAGATGGAAGGCGTGGCCGAACTGGCCGAGGAAATGCTGCACATGCCGGTGCGCATGGGCATCCCGCAGCAGGTGATCGGGCTGGGCGACGTGGTTGGCAATCCGGTGCACGCCAGCGGCGTGGGTCTGCTGCTGTGGGGCAGCCGGATCGAGCATCCGCAGCGTTCGCGGCTACCAGCCGGCAAGGTCGGCGGCGCGCTGGGGCGGATGGGCAAATGGTTCAAGGGGCAGTTCTGAGGGCAATGACGAGGACGGGCGGGACGGGAGCGGCAAACGGGATGGGCGGACGACAACACTGGAATCTGGATCTGTTCGGGCATGCCGACGGCGCGGAATGCCCGGTGGCGGTGGATACGGACAAGGGCGCGGACAAAGGACACGGCAAACAGGATCGACAAGGCGGAATCGAACAGCAGGGCAGGCAGCACGGCGGCGGCACACGAACACCAGCAAACACACACATCACTTCACACACCACGACACTTTCAACCCACGGAGAAACGGACATGGCACATTTCGAACTCATCGAGAAAATCGCACCCAACGCGGTCATCAAGGTGATCGGCGTGGGCGGCGGCGGCGGCAACGCGGTCGCGCACATGGTCAACAGCAACATCCAGGGCGTGGAATTCATCACCGCCAATACCGATTCGCAGGCGATCAAGAGCGCCGGCTCCAAACTGCAACTGCAACTGGGCGGCAACGTCACCAAGGGCCTGGGCGCGGGTGCCAACCCCGAGGTCGGCCGCCAGGCCGCGCTGGAGGACCGCGAGCGCATCGTCGAGGCGCTGGAAGGCGCGGACATGGTGTTCATCACCGCCGGCATGGGCGGCGGCACCGGCACCGGCGCGGCACCGGTGGTGGCGCAGCTGGCCAAGGAGCTGGGCATCCTGACCGTGGCCGTGGTCACCAAGCCGTTCCCGTTCGAGGGCCGCCGGCGCATGCAGGTCGCGCTCAAGGGCATCGAGGAACTGGCCCAGCACTGCGATTCGCTGATCACCATCCCCAACGAGAAGCTGATCAACGTACTCGGCCGCGAAGCGACCATGGTGCAGGCGTTCAAGGCCGCTAACGACGTGCTGCTCGGCGCGGTGCAGGGCATCGCCGACCTGATCGTGCGCCCGGGCCTGATCAACGTGGACTTCGCCGACGTGCGCACGGTGATGAGCGAGATGGGCATGGCGATGATGGGGTCGGGTATCGCCAGCGGCGCCGAGCGCGCGATGACCGCCGCCGAGATGGCGGTCAGCAACCCGTTGCTGGATGAAGTGAGCCTGACCGGCGCCAACGGCATCCTCGTCAATATCACCGCCGGCCCGGACTTCACCATGCGCGAGTACGACGAGGTCGGTCGCACCATCGAGGAGTTCGCCAGCGAGGACGCCACCGTGATCGTGGGCACCGTGCTCGATCCGGACATGGCCGACGAGGTGCGGGTGACCGTGGTCGCCACCGGCCTGAATCGGCAGGCGGCGCGCCAGCCGGTGCGCGGCAACGAGCGCGAGGAGCGCGGTTACACTTCCGAGCGCAACGTGCAGCGCGCCCCGCAGGTGAAGCTGGTGCGCAACGCCACCACCGGCCGCGCCGAATACCCGGTAGTCGATACGATCGATGCGCCGGTGACCACGGGCTTTGCCGGCAGCCAGCGCAACGGTGCTGGCCGCCGCATCGAGCCGACCCAGACCGCGCTGGATTCCAACGACGCCTATCTGGACATCCCGGCCTTCCTGCGTCGTCAGGCCGATTGATGCGGCGATGAGGAAATCGAAACGAATCCGGGGTTGAAAGGAACTTTCAGCCCCGTTCCCACCCAAACTCCCTCATCCGCGCCGCTGGCGCGGCTGGGGGCCACGAATCCGGATGCTGACGCAGATCAACAGGCCTGCGTCGGCTTTCCGGGGGCGTGAAGCTTGTCAGGAGTTGCCTATCGGTTCATCCGCGTGGTTATTTTATACCTGGACGGAACATTAGCGACAAAATTGGGACGAATGCCTCACCGAATTGTTTGAATTTGGTAAAACGCATGTTATTCTCGGCCCCGCCTTGTCGCGCTCCGTCCTTGGAGACCGCACAACATGATCAAACAACGCACGCTCAAGAATGTCATCCGCGCCACCGGCGTGGGTCTGCATTCGGGGCAAAAAGTGTTCATGACCCTGCGCCCGGCCGCGGCCGATACCGGCATCGTGTTCCGGCGCGTGGACTTGAGTCCGCCGGTCGAAATCCGTGCGCGCGCCGAGCACGTCGGCGACACCAGCCTGTCTTCCACCCTCGTGCGTGGCGACGTGCGCATCATGACCGTCGAACACCTGCTCTCGGCGATGGCCGGGCTGGGCATCGACAACGCCTATGTGGATCTGTCGGCACCGGAAGTGCCGATCATGGACGGCTCGGCCGGCCCGTATGTGTTCCTGCTGCAATCGGCCGGCATCGAGGAACAGAACGTCGCCAAGCGGTTCATCCGCATCAAGAAGCCGGTGCGGGTGGAGGATGGCGACAAGTGGGCGCGCTTCGAGCCCTTCGACGGTTTCAAGGTCGGCTTCACGATCCGCTTCAATCACCCGATCATCACCCGCTCCACCTCCTCGGCCGAGGTCGATTTCTCCACCACCTCGTTCGTGAAGGAAGTCAGCCGCGCGCGCACCTTCGGCTTCATGAAGGACATCGAGATGCTGCGCGATCGCCAGCTGGTGCTCGGCGGCTCGATGGACAACGCGATCGTGCTCGACGACTACCGCATCCTCAACGAGGACGGCCTGCGCTATGAGGACGAGTTCGTCAAGCACAAGATCCTCGATGCCATCGGCGATCTGTACCTGCTCGGGCACAGCCTGATCGGCGCGTTCTACGGCTTCAAGTCCGGCCACCAGCTCAACAACCTGCTGCTGCGCACCCTGCTGGCCGACCGCACGGCGTGGGAAGAAGTCACCTTCCAGGATCCGGCGCTGGCACCGATCTCCTACGCGCATCCGGCGCAGGCGGTTTGAGAGCTGTGATTGGTGATTCGTGAATCGTGAATCGTGAATCGTGAATCGTGAATCGTGAATCGTGAATCGTGAATCGTGAATCGTGAATCGTGAATCGTGAATCG
>JAFEBV010000027.1 GCA_018242485.1 Pseudomonadota bacterium | reverse complement strand
TGAATCGTGAATCGTGAATCGTGAATCGTGAATCGTGAATCGTGAATCGTGAATCGTGAATCGTGAATCGTGAATCGTGAATCGTGAATCGTGAATCGTGAATCGTGAATCGTGAAAAGCGATGTCGGCGTAGTCTGCGTTAAAACGTGCAGTGTCTTGCGTTTTTGATTTTTCGATTCACCATTCACTATTCACCATTCACGGCTCCCATGAAATTCGTCGACGAAGCCACCATCCACGTGCAGGCCGGGGACGGCGGCAACGGCTGCGTGAGCTTCCGGCGCGAGAAGTTCATCCCGCTGGGCGGGCCGGATGGTGGCGACGGTGGCGACGGCGGCAGCGTGTGGCTGCTGGCCGACGAGAACCTCAACACGCTGGTCGACTTTCGCCACGAGCGGCGCTTCAAGGCGCAACGCGGCGAGAACGGGCGCGGCCGGCAGATGTTCGGCAAGGCCGGCGCGGACATCGAGATCCGCGTGCCGGTGGGCACGGCGGTGACCAACGTCGCCACTGAGGAGTTGATCGGCGATCTCACCGAGCACGGACAGAAGCTGCTGGTCGCGCACGGCGGACGCGGCGGGCAGGGCAACATCCATTTCAAGAGTTCGATCACGCGCGCGCCGCGGCGGGCGACTTCGGGCAGCGAGGGCGAGGGGCGCGAGATCGCGCTGGAACTGCGCGTGCTCGCCGACGTGGGCCTGCTGGGTTTTCCGAATGCCGGCAAATCCACTTTCATCCGCGCGGTGTCGGCGGCCACGCCGCGGGTGGCGGACTATCCGTTCACCACCCTGCAACCGCATCTGGGCGTGGTCAGCGTGGAGGCGCACCGCAGCTTCGTGATCGCCGACATTCCGGGCCTGATCGAAGGTGCGGCCGATGGCGCGGGGCTGGGCATCCAGTTCCTGCGCCATGTCCAGCGCACCGGCTTGTTGCTGCATCTGGTGGACATCCTGCCGATCGACGGTTCCGATCCGGTCGAGCAGGTGCATGCGATCGAACGCGAACTGGGCAAGTACGATCCGGAACTGCTGGCGCGCCCGCGCTGGCTGGTGCTCAACAAGGCCGACCTGCTGTTGCCGGAGGAAGCCGCCGAGCGCGCCGCGCAGATCGTGCACGCGCTGGGCTGGCAGGCGCCGTGGTTCCTCGTTTCCGCCGTAGGCCGCGAGGGCACGCGCGAGGTGTGCCTGAAGATCCAGCAGTTCTTCGACGAGCAGAAATATCTGGCGGCGCAGGCGCAGCACGACGAAACGCCCGTTGCACCCGGAGTGGCTGATGGACCTGCGCCCGGCATGGTTTCCGGTGATGCGTCGGGAATGGCTGGCGGGTCTGCGTCCGGCAAAGCTTCAGGTTCTGCGTCGGGAATGGCTGGCGAGTCTGCGTCCGGCAAGGTTTCAGCTTCCGCGCCGGGAATGGCTGGCGGAGCGGACGCTTGATGGCGCGAGCAACGCGGCGCATGTCTCCCTCCCCTTCAAGGGGAGGGTTGGGGTGGGGATGGTGTGCTGCCAGAGGACGCTATGCCTTCAAGTTCCAACCCCTCCCCAACCCTCCCCTGCAAGCAGGGGAGGGGGTAGAAACCGATTCTCGCCGGCTGTGTGTTTCCCAAAAAACGAAAGCCGGCTTGCGCCGGCTGCGTGTCTCCAGAAAAGCGAAAGCCGGCTTGCGCCGGCTTTCGTCATCGACTGCCATGCGCTGCCGATCAGGCGGCGTGCAGGGCCTTGATGCGCGCGGTCAGGCGGCTTTTGTGGCGGGCGGCCTTGTTCTTGTGGATCAGGCCGCGGGCCGAGTAGCGATCGAGGATCGGCTGGGCGGTGGAGAAGGCGGTCTGTGCGGCGGCGGCGTCGCCGGCGTGGATGGCCTTGAGCACTTTCTTGACGGCGGTGCGCAGCATGGAACGGGCGCTGGCGTTGCGGGCGCGATGAACCTCGGCCTGCTTGGCGCGCTTTTTGGCGGACTTGATGTTGGCCAAGGGAAAACTCCTGACAATGCGGGTCGCGATGCGACGGATGAAGGGGATGGCGTGAAAAGACTTCGCATTATGGAGTTTCCATGGGTTTGAGTCAAACGCCGCTGCCCGCATCCGAAGCTGCGGCCCGGATGGGTGGACGCCGTCCGTCGATGCTGCGCTCGGTGCTGTCCTTCAGCTCCATGACCCTGGTCAGCCGCGTGTTCGGGCTGGTGCGCGACATGGTCATCAGCCGCGTGTTCGGCGTGAGCGCGGCCACCGATGCGTTTTGGGTCGCCTTCCGCATCCCCAATTTCATGCGCCGGCTGTTCGCGGAGGGCTCGTTCACCACCGCCTTCGTGCCGGTGTTCACCGAGATCAAGGAAAAACGCAGCCACGCCGATCTGAAGGAACTGGTCGCGCGCACCGCCGGCACTCTGGCCGCGGTGCTGGTGCTGGTGGTCGGGCTGGGCATCGTGTTCGCGCCGCAAGTGGCGACGCTGTTCTCGCCCGGCGCGCTGGAGGATCCGGGCAAGTTCGAGCTCACCGTGCACCTGCTGCGCCTGACCTTCCCCTTCATTCTGCTGGTTTCGCTGACCGCGCTGGCCGGCGGCGCACTCAACAGTTTCCACCGCTTCGCCATGCCGGCGCTGGTGCCGGTGCTGCTGAACCTGAGCATGATCGCCTGCGCGCTGTGGCTGGCGCCGCATCTGGGCCCGCCGCCGCGTCCGAGCCATCTCGACGTGCGCATCCTCGCGCTCGGCTGGGCGATCGTGATCGGCGGTGCCGTGCAATTGCTGTGCCTGTTGCCGGAGATGGCCAGGCTCGATCTGCTGTCGCTGCCGCGGTTGGGCTTCCGCCACCCGGACGTGCGCAAGGTGATGAAGTTGATGGTGCCGACCCTGTTCGGCTCCTCTGTCGCGCAGGTGAATCTGTTGCTGGACACGGTGATCGCCTCGCTGCTGTTCGTCGGCTCGCAGAGCTGGCTGTCGCAGGCCGACCGTTTTCTCGAACTGCCGCTGGGCGTGTTCGGGATCGCGCTGGGCACGGTGATCCTGCCCACGCTCTCGCGCCACCACGTCAACACCGATCGCGAGGGTTTTTCCAAATCGCTGGACTGGGGCCTGCGCACCACGCTGATGATCGCGGTGCCGGCGATGCTCGGGCTGATGTTCCTGTCGGTGCCGCTGGTGGCGACCTTGTTCCAGTACGGCCACTACAAGCCCTTCGACAGCGAAATGGCGGCGCTGTCGGTGTTCGGCCTGAGTTTCGGCCTGCCGGCGTTCGCGCTGGTGAAGGTGGTGCTGCCGGCGTTCTATGCGCGACAGGACACGCGCACCCCGGTGAAGGCCGGCGTGGCCTCCCTGATCGCCAACATGTTCCTCAACTTCCTGTTCATCGGCGTGTTGTATGTCGCCGTGGTGCGGCATGCGTGGGAACCGGCAGGCACGCCGGTGTCGGATGCGCAGATCGCCGCCTCGCGCGCGGCATCCTTCTTCACCATGTTTTCGCATTTCCCCGGCCTGCATTTCGCGCTGGGCATGGCCAGCGCGGCGGCGAGCTACCTCAATCTCGCCCTGCTGTGGCACTGGTTGCGCCAGACCGGCGTGTACCAGCGGCAGCCGGGGTGGTCGCGCTTCCTGCTGCGGCTGGTCGTGGCCTGCGCGGTGATGGTGGGCGTGCTGGTGATCGGCCTGCGCATGGCGCCGGATTTCACCGCGGTGCCGGCGCTCAAGCGCATCGTCTGGCTGGCATCGCTGGTGCTCGCCGGCGGCGCGAGCTATGGGTTGGCGATGCTGGCGCTGGGCTTTCGTCCGCGCGACCTGCGCGAGCATTGAAGCCCGCGGCGCACGCGGCTGCGGTTATGATGACCAGTTTATGAAACGCCCGTCCCCACGACTTTTTCGCGACTGCTCCGGCATCCGTGCGGATGCGCGTGGAAGCGTGGTGTGCATCGGCGCCTTCGACGGCCTGCATCGCGGCCATCGCGCACTGGTCGGTCGCGCGGTGGAGCGTGCGCGCGAACTCGATGCGGAATCGGTGGCGCTGAGCTTCGAGCCGCTGCCGCGCGAATACTTCGCCCGCGGATCGCCACCGCCGCGGCTGTCGTTGCCGCGCGCCAAAGTCGAAGGCTTGTGGGCGCTGGGCGTGGATCGCGTCGGCCTGTTGCGATTCGATGCGCGGATGGCAGCGTTGTCGGCGCAGGGTTTCATCGCCGATGTGCTGGTGCGCGCACTGGGTGCGCGCGAGGTGTGGGTCGGGCCGGGCTTCCGCTTCGGCCATGGCCGCGCGGGCGACATGGGCCTGCTCGTGCGCGAAGGGGCCACGCACGGTTTCGTTGCGCGCGAGATCGAACCGGTGCAGGTGGATGGCGAACGTGCATCGAGTTCACGACTGCGGCAGATGCTCGCCGTCGGCGATCTGGATGCCGCTGCGCGCCAACTCGGACAGGCGTATGCGATCGGTGGCAAGGTCGTGCGCGGACGCCAGCTCGGGCGCACGCTGGGCTTCCCAACCGCCAATCTGCGCTTGGGTCGCTTGCGTCCGCCGCTGACCGGTATCTTCGCCACCCGCGTGCATGGCGCGGGGCTGGATGCCTGGCCGAGCGTATCCAGCCTCGGCACGCGGCCGACGGTGGATGGCGACGAGCCTTTGCTCGAAGCGCATCTGTTCGACTATGACGGCGATCTTTACGGCCGCCGCATCGAAGTGGAGTTCGTCGCCAAGCTTCGCGACGAACTGCGCTTCGAGGACCTGCATGCGCTCACCGCGCAGATGCACCGCGACGCCGCACAGGCGCGTGAAATCCTGGCTCGCACGACGGCGGGCCAGTTGGATCAACGACGTGGAGTGATGGCGTGAACGATACGGTGAAAGGCGGCGACACGGATCGCTACAAAGGCACGATCAACTTGCCGCAAACCCCCTTCGCGATGAAGGCCGACCTGCCCAAGCGCGAGCCGGGCATGCTCGCCGACTGGGAAAAACGGGGTCGTTACGCGGCCCTGCAGGCGCACACGGCGGCGCGCGCGCACGCTTTCATCCTGCACGATGGCCCGCCGTATGCGAACGGCGCGATCCATCTCGGCCACGCGGTCAACAAGATCCTCAAGGACATCGTGGTGCGCTCGAAGCTGCTCTCCGGCTTCCGTTCGCCGTATGTGCCGGGCTGGGATTGCCACGGCCTGCCGATCGAGATCGCGGTCGAGAAAAAGCATGGCAAGGTCGGGCAGAAGGTCGATGCGGCGCAGTTCCGCAAACTCTGCCGCGAGTACGCCGCCAAGCAGATCGACGTGCAGCGCGCCGACTTCAAGCGCCTGGGCGTGCTCGGCGAATGGGACAACCCCTACCAGACGATGGACTTCCGCTACGAGGCGGACATGCTGCGCGCGCTGGCGCAGATCCACGCGCGCGGGCACATCACCCGCGGCTTCAAGCCGGTGCACTGGTGCTTCGACTGCGGCTCGGCGCTGGCCGAGGCGGAGATCGAATATCAGGACAAGACCTCGCCGGCGGTGGACGTGGCCTATGACGCGCTCGATCCGGTCGCGTTCGCGACGAAGTTCGGCGTGAGCATCGGTGCAGACGACATCGTCGCGGTGCCGATCTGGACCACCACGCCGTGGACGCTGCCGGCGAGCTTCGCCGTCACCCTCGGTCCGGAACTGGACTATGTGCTGGTCGAAGGCCCACGCCGTGACGATCATCGTTTGCTGCTGGTGATCGCCGAAGCGCTGGTCACGCGCGTGTTGGCGCGCTACGGCGTCGAATCCGTCAATGTGCTGGGGCGGGCGAAGGGTGCCGAGCTCGCTACTCTCCCTCCCCTTCAAGGGGAGGGCCGGGGTGGGGATGGTGTCATCGGGGCGGCATCCACAGGCGACACCAACCCCACCCAAACCCTCCCCTTGAAGGGGAGGGCTTCAGGCTTGCAGCATCCCTTCTACCCCGACCGCGAAATCCCCCTCATCCTCGGCGAGCATGTCTCCGCCGAGGACGGCACCGGCGCCGTGCACACCGCGCCGGGTCACGGTGCGGAGGACTTCGCGGTCGGCAAGCTCTACGGCCTCGTCGATGCGATCGCGCCCAACGCGCTCAATCCGGTCGGCGGCAATGGCGTGTACCTGCCGGGCACGCCGATCTTCGCCGGCCAGTACATCTGGAAGGCGAACGACACGATCATCGACCTGCTGCGCGCGCGCGGCGTGCTGCTCTCTCACGCGAAGATCAGTCACAGCTATCCGCATTGCTGGCGGCACAAGACGCCGGTCGCCTTCCGCACCACGCCGCAGTGGTTCATCGGCATGGACGAGGCTGGCCTGCGCGCGGATTCGCTCGCGGCCATCCACGAAGACGTGACCTGGTATCCGGCCTGGGGCGAGGAACGCATCGCCAACATGGTCGCCGGCCGCCCGGACTGGTGCATTTCGCGCCAGCGCACCTGGGGCGTGCCGATCGCATTGTTCGTGGACAAGACGAGCCAGCAGCCGCATCCGCGCAGCGTCGCGTTGATGGAGCAAGTCGCGCAGCGCGTGGAGCAGGAAGGCGCGGATGCATGGTACGCGCTGGATGCGCGCGAACTGCTCGGCGACGAAGCCGATAGCTACGAAAAAGTCACCGACATCCTCGACGTGTGGTTCGATTCGGGCGTGACCCACTACTGCGTGCTCGACCAGCGCGCGAACCTGCAGCGCAATCCCGGCGACAAGGTCATCTATCTGGAAGGCTCCGACCAGCACCGCGGCTGGTTCCATTCATCGCTGCTCACCTCGGTGGCGATGCACGGCCGCGCGCCTTACGACGAAGTGCTCACCCACGGCTTCACGGTGGACGAGCAGGGCCGCAAGATGTCCAAGTCGCTCGGCAACGGCATCGAGCCGCAGGACGTGATGAAGGACTACGGCGCGGACATCCTGCGCCTGTGGATCGCATCGGCCGATTACCGCAACGAGATGGCGCTGTCGCCGACCATCCTCAAGCGCGTCGCCGACGCTTACCGGCGCATGCGCAACACCGCGCGTTTCCTGCTCGGCAACCTGCACGGCTTCGATCCGGATCGCGACCTGCTGCCAGTGGGCGAGTGCCTGCTGCTCGACCAGTGGGCGGTGCAGCAGGCGTTCGACACGCAACAGGCGATCATCGCGGCCTATACACGCTACGATTTCCCGGAAGTCGTGCAGCGCGTGCAGAACTTCTGCACCAACGAGATGGGCTCGCTGTATCTGGACATCACCAAGGATCGGCTGTACACGATGCGTGCGGACAGCCACGGCCGGCGCAGCGCGCAGAGCGCGATGTACCGCATCGCCGAAGCGCTGGTGCGCTGGCTGGCGCCGATGCTGGCGTTCACCGCCGAGGAGATCTGGCAGTTGCTGCCCGCATCCGGCGATCGCGCCGAATCGGTGTTGTTCACGACCTGGTACGACGGACTGGAAGCCATGCAGGACGCGCCGGAACAGCGCGCGTTCTGGAACGACCTGCTGGCGATCCGCGCGGGCGCATCGAAGCTGCTGGAGGGTATGCGCAATGCCGGCACCATCGGCGCGGCGCTGGATGCCGAAGTGATGCTGCATGCGGACACGGCGCAGCGTGAGCGCTTCGCACCCGTCGCCGACGAACTGCGGTTTTTCTTCATCACCTCGGAACTGCGCTTCGCGGATGCTGCCACTGAAGGCGGTGCTGAAACGGTCGAGGTGGCGGGCAGCCGCATCGGCATCTCCGCCCGTGCCAGCGATCATCGCAAGTGCATCCGCTGCTGGCACCATCGCCTCGATGTCGGTTCGCGTCCGGAGCATCCGGACATCTGCGCACGCTGCGTAGGCAATGTCGAAGGGCCGGGTGAAGTCAGGCGCTACTTCTAGTCAATGAGCCAATGGTCTGATTGCGAGGATGACCCTCCTCTTCAATCGGAGGGCAGGGTGGGTTCCGGCGGAGAGAGTCAATCGACCGACGGGATGACCCTCCCCTTCAAGAGGAAGGTAGGTGGGGCACCGGCGTAGAGAGACGATGGATCGACAGAATGACCCTCCCCTTCAAGGGGAGGGCAGGGTGGGGATGGTGTTTTCCCTGACGCAATGAAGTGCCACACCATCCCCCTCCCAGCCTCCCCCTTGAAGGGGGAGGAGACAAGCGGCAGCCATCGAATCTTTGCGGCGATGGTGAATAGAATCATTGCGACGATGGCGAACAGGCTAGTGAAGGTGATCAGGCGGTGATGTTGAACAGGCGGTGATGTTGAACAGGCAATGATCGAGAACAGGCAGTGATCGTGAAAACACATCGATCAAGACGAAACGAAAGATCGTGAGCAAACCGTGACCACCAAACCCAACGCTTTACCGTGGCTGCTGCTGTCAGTCACGATCATCGCCCTCGACCAGTGGACGAAATGGCTGGTGCTGAGCCATCTCGAACTGCATCGCCCGGTGGCCTTCATCTCCGGCTGCTGGAACTGGATGCTGGCCTACAACGAAGGCGCGGCTTTCAGCATGCTCGGGGACGCTTCCGGCTGGCAGCGCTGGCTGTTCGGCGGTTTGGCCGTGGCGGTGAGCGCGGGCATGGCGTTCTGGCTGGCGCGCACGCCGCGCGGCGACTGGCGCACGGCGTTGCCGTTCGCGCTGGTGATCGGCGGCGCGCTGGGCAACCTGATCGACCGCATCCGCATCGGCCACGTCGTCGATTTCATCCAGTGGTACTGGCGCGACCATTACTGGCCGACCTTCAACGTCGCCGACTCGGCGATCGTCGCCGGCGCGATCGCGCTGTTGCTGTTCGGTGCGCATGGCAAGGACAAGGAGAAATCGGCATGAAAGCCATCAAGGCGATGGAAGTTGCCGCACGCAGCACGACGCTGTACCCGGAACCGTTCCGTGCGCGCGTGCTGCCGCGCGAAAAGCGTGCGCTCGGCGATGCCTTCGGATTGACCCATATCGGCGTGAACCTCACCGTGCTGCATCCGGGCGTCGAATCGTCGATGCGGCACTGGCACGACCGCGAGGATGAGCTGATCTACGTGCTCGAAGGTGAAGTCGTGCTGGTCACCGACGACGGCGAGCAGGCGCTCGGGCCGGGCATGGTCGCCGGCTTCCGCGCCGGCGATATCGACGCGCACCAGTTGATCAATCACAGTTCGCGACCAGCCGTGTATCTGGAAATCAGCAACCGCGATGCCGCCGATCTGGCCGCTTATCCCGACGTGGACATGGCTTGCGCGAAGGACGCGCAAGGGCGCTATGTGTTCACCCGCAAGGACGGCACGTCGTACTGAGATAAAATGCGCGCCATGGATGTGATCCTTGCCAACCCCCGCGGCTTCTGCGCCGGCGTCGACCGCGCCATCGAGATCGTCAAGCGCGCGTTGGAAACCCTCGGCGCGCCGATCTATGTGCGCCACGAAGTCGTGCACAACCGCTTCGTGGTGGACGACCTGAAATCGCGCGGCGCAATCTTCGTCGAGGAACTCGACGAGGTGCCTGATGGCGCCACCGTGATCTTCTCCGCGCATGGCGTTTCGCAAGCCGTGCGCCACGAAGCCGATCGCCGTGGCTTGAAGGTGTTCGATGCGACCTGTCCATTGGTGACCAAGGTGCACATGGAGGTCGCGCGCCAATGCCGCGCCGGCCGCGATCTGGTGCTGATCGGCCACGCCGGGCATCCCGAGGTCGAGGGCACGATGGGGCAGTGGCAGGCCACGGCGGGCAGCGGCGCGATCCATCTGGTCGAAAACGTGGAAGACGTGGAACGCCTGCGGATCGCCCAGCATGACAACGTCGCCTACACCACCCAGACCACGCTGTCGGTGGACGACACGCGCACGATTGTTGCCGCGTTGCGGGCGAAGTACCCGGCCATCGTCGGGCCGCGCAAGGACGACATCTGCTACGCGACCCAGAACCGCCAGGACGCGGTGCGCACGCTGGCGCAACAGTGCGACCTCGTGCTGGTGGTCGGCTCGGTCAACAGTTCCAACTCCAACCGCCTGCGCGAGCTGGCGGAAAAGCACGGCGTGGAGGCGCACCTGATCGACGGCGCGCAGCACATCGATCCGGCTTGGCTGCATGGCAAGCGCCGCATCGGCGTCACCGCCGGCGCATCGGCGCCCGAGGTGCTGGTCGAAGGCGTGCAGGCGCGCCTGCGCGAACTGGGCGCGGGCCACGTCGAGAGCCTGCGCGGCGAGCCGGAAGACATGGTCTTCGCCCTGCCGAAGGAGTTGCGGGTCGGCTTCGTCGATTGACCGCCGCCGGCGCCGCGCCTACACTTTGCGCCCCGCGTTCGCGGGCCTCCCACGCCGGAATAGCTCAGTTGGTAGAGCGGCGCATTCGTAATGCGTAGGTCGCAGGTTCGACTCCTGTTTCCGGCACCAAAGAGGGTTCCCGCAGTACCCCGCGACACCCCTAGAGCCGCGCTACGGCGCGGTTTTTTGTTGCCGGCACGTCCTGCAAGCTCCCGGAACCGTTCTTGAGTTCCCGCAAGTCTTACGGTAGGTTCTACGGTAGCCCGCCTACCGTCAGATGAGGTTACCGTCGGTGCCCAAGCGTATTGCTCCGCTGACCCCGTCCGCCGTCCGGAATGCCAAACCGAAGGACAGGCCCTACAAGCTCGCCGACGAGCGCGGCCTGTTCTTGCTAGTCAACCCGAACGGATCGCGCTGGTGGCGCTGGAAATATCGCCGCCCCGAGTCGAAGAAGGAGAATCTGCTGTCGTTGGGCACCTTCCCGGACGTGTCGCTGAAGCAGGCACGCGAGCGACGCGAGGAAGCCCGCACGCTGGTAGCCCATGGGATTGTTCCGGGCGTGAAGCGCATGACTGAGAAAACCGCCGCCGCAGCCCAGCATGCCGAGACTCGGGCGCGCTACCTGTTTTCGTTCGCCATAGCGACGGATGGTGCGCTATCGGTGACCGTACGCGGCAACACCCTGTGCCTGACTCCGCATCAAACCGACGCCATCCGCGCCGCCCTGTTGGCGACTCCCGTCTAGGAGGCTCCCATGCTGACACCTTCCGCCGTCCAGAATGCCAAGCCCAAGGACAAGCCCTACAAGCTGACCGACGAGCGCGGCATGTATCTGCTGGTGAATCCCGACGGCGCGCGCTGGTGGCGCTTCGACTATCGCCGCCCGGAGTCTGGCAAGCGCAACACCCTGAGCCTTGGAACCTATCCCGACGTGAGCCTCAAGCAGGCCCGCGAGCGCCGCGAGGAGGCGCGCACCCTGCTGGCCGACGGCATCGACCCCGGCGCAAAGCGGCAGGCCGAGAAAGTCGCCGCCGCCGATACGTTCGCCGCCATCGCCGAAGAATGGTTGACGAAGCAAGCCCCGCGCATGGCACCGGCCACGTTGGAGAAAGCACGCTGGACGTTCGACGATCTGGTGTTCCCGTGGATCGGCAATCGACCTGTCGAGCGAATCGACGCGCCGGAAATGCTCAAGCTGCTGCGCCGGATCGAAGAACGCGGCGCGCACGAAACCGCGCACCGGACGAAGCAGCGTTGCGCGCAGGTATTCCGCTACGCCATCGCCACCGGACGCGCGAGCAATGATCCGACCATCGCACTGCGCGGCACGCTGACCCCGGTCAAGGTGCAGCACCGCGCCGCCATCACCGACCCGGCCAAGGTGGGCGAACTGCTGCGCGCGATCGAAACCTATACCGGCGGGATCGTGGTGCGCAGTGCCCTGAAGCTCGCGCCGCTGCTGTTCGTGCGTCCGGGCGAACTGCGCAAGGCCGAGTGGAAGGAAATCGACTTGGACGCGGCTGTATGGCGCATCCCCGCCGGCAAGATGAAGATGCGCGAGGAGCACGTCGTGCCGTTGTGCTCGCAAGCCGTGGCGATCCTGCGCGAACTGCACCCCTTCACCGCGCGCAGCTCCTACGTTTTCCCCGGCGAGCGCAGCGCCAGCCGCAGCATGTCCGAGGCTGCCGTGAATGCCGCCCTGCGCCGCATCGGCTTCGACAAGGACACGATGAGCGGCCACGGGTTCAGGGCGATGGCATCCTCGCGCCTGAATGAACTGGGCTGGCCGCCGGACGTGATCGAGCGCCAACTGGCGCATGCCGAGCGCAATGCCGTCCGCGCCGCGTACAACCGCGCGCAGTACATGGCCGAGCGCACGAAGATGATGCAGGCATGGGCCGACTATCTGGACGTGCTGCGCACCGGCTCCAACGTGGTGCCGATCAAGCGCAAGACGAATTGAACACCCTCCGGGTTACTCCGGGTTCCCTTGCCATCCCTCAGGGTAAGCCGTAGGATCGCGGTATGTCTTACGAGTCGGGAATGCGCGCCATGGAAACCGTCACCCTGTCCACCAAGGGGCAGCTTGTCATCCCCGCCAGCGTGCGCGGCGCGCTACGGTTGAAGGCTGGCAATCGCCTGCGCGTCACCGTGGATGGCGGGAACATCGTGCTGCACCCCGAGGGCGCGCCGGAATGGGCACCGTTGAATCCGGCAGGTGTGGCACTGACCGCCGTCGAATTGTCCCGCCCCGTGGATATGTCGCATGAAACCCGCCGCCGTTGACACGAACGTGCTGGTTCGGTTGGCGACCGGCGACCATGCAGCCGAACACCGTGCCGCCATCGGTTCGCTGGCAGCACAACCTTGGCGCGTGTTCCCGACCGTGATTCTCGAAACCGAGTGGGTGCTGCGTTCGGTTTATGGCTACTCGCCCGCGCAGTTCGTTGCTTTCGTGGAATGGATGGATGCCAACGGGCGCATCGTGCTGGAGGATGCAGACACCATCCGCGTTGCCGTGTCGCATCACCGGGCCGGGTTGGATTTCGCCGATGCGCTGCATCTTGCACAGGCGAACGGCAGCACGTTCCTGACCTTCGACAAGGCGTTGCGGCGCAAGGCGGCCAAGCTGGACCTGCATGCGGAGGCCGTGACGTAACACCACATCGCCACGGCTAGGCCGGCCAGCCGAACGCGGGTTTCCTCCATCCGTTGCCGTGGCGTCTCTTTGGGGGGGCGCCGGAGGATGCGTGGATGGAACTGTCCTTCACGAAGGCGCATCGCCGCGACTTGCTCGCGTTGGGGCTTGCGCCCCCGAACAGGTCGAAGAGCTGCGCTACGCACTGCCCCATATCCGGCGCGCGCTGGTGCCTGCTGCTGCGCGCAGTCGCCGATCATACCGGCGAACTGAATGCCCTGTTGTGCGCGATAGAAGCACAAGGCGACCCAGCGCATGCCGCCGCGCACGCGGATATCGAGGAAGGCTATTGGCGTAGGCGGCCAGCGGATGACGTGGGCGGTATGGTGGCGCACGTCCTGTGCGAACCGCTCGCCACGCTGCGCGACACGGCGCTGGCGGTACAGGCGACGATGCCGAAGGAACAGGCTCGTCCCCGTGCGAGCACGCTTCCTGTTGTCGCCATCGAGCGCGCGCTGTTGACCAGCTGGCTGCGCACGCACAATGACATCAATGGCTTGCGGCTGATGTTTCGTGCCTGTTTCCACCGCAGTACCCCGTAAGCCCCCTAGAACCGCGCTACGGCGCGGTTTTTGCTGTTCGCGCGCCCAGCAAGGCGCGCCGCGTCCTGTTCGGCCTCGGCTTGATGACCTGGATCCGGGTCATTGCGATATGCGCCATTGCGCCAGATGTCCCTGCAGCTCTGCCATTCATTTCGCTGACCGATCGCCAATCCGTTCAGGAAACCCGCCGCGCCACTAAGACGGCATTCATGCCCACGCGCCCACGATGGCGTCCATGCACCTTCGGCATGGATGCCCGGCCACCATCATTCCGTGCAGGAGGGTTCCATGAACATCGCCTCGCGACTTGCGGTTCTGGCCATCGGCATGGCTGGTGTCTTCGCGCTGTCCCAACCCGCGCTGGCCCGCGGAAATTTCCATGGCGGCTATGGCGGCGGCTACGGTCACGGCGGCTACTACCACGGTGGCGGCTGGGGCGGCGGTTGGCATCGCTCCGGCTACAGCGTCTCGGTGGGAGTCGGCTCGCCCTGGTATGGCGGCGGCTATTACTACGGCGGCCCGGTCTATTACAGCGTGCCCGCGTACTACCCGCCGCGCTCGTGCTACTACGACGACTACGGCTACTACCACTGCGCCCCGGCGTATCCGGCCTATTACGGCGGCTATTACGGCCCGTCGATCGGCGTGAGCTATTACTACAGCGGTGGCCATCGTTGGTATCGCGGCGGGCCTTGGTACGGCCACGGGCACGTCTGGCGTCGTTGAGCGGATACGTCGTACGACACGGAACTCGGTGCGTTTGTGCATCGCGTCCATTGCTGTGGGGCCGCGGCATCTTCGGGGCAAGTATCGACGCCTTCGATCACGACAGGCTCGCGTTGATTGCTGACCTGCGGGCTTGAACTTGTATGTGGATGCGGGCCTTGCGCGTGCGTTTCCCGCGCGGGCGCAGTGCGCTATCGTGGCGCCTCCACCGGAGTCCTCGATGCGGCCGCCCGCAGAACCCGACCTGCGCGAACTCGACAGTCGCAGCCTCGCCGCGCAGTTGCGCGAAGCCAGCGATGCGCACATCGCGCAGGTGCTGCAGAAGCTGCCGCTGACGCAGGCGCACAAGGTGCTGGCGCATTTCGACGCCGCCCGCCGCGAGGCGATCGAGCGCGCCGATCTGCAACACGATCTGCTGCTGGGTTATGCCTACCCGGAAGGCACGGTCGGCCGCCTGCTCGAATCGGCACCGGCGATCTTCGCCCCCACCGCCAGCGTCGGCGAGGTGGTCGAGGCGTTGCGCGAGGTGGTCAAGCAGCGACTGGTGGTCTACGTGTTCGTGGTCGATGGCCAGAACACGTTGCTCGGGGTGGTGGCGTTCCGCGAGCTGGTGTTCGCCGATCGCAAGCAGACGTTGTCGGAGGTGATGGTTCGCGAGCCGTTCTTCCTCACCCCGGAGATGAAACTCGTCGATGCGATGCACGAAGTGGTGACGCGGCACTTTCCGATCTATCCGGTGTGCGCGCCCGGCGGGCGCCTGCTGGGCATGGTGCGCGGGGCGTCGTTGTTCGAGCAGCAGACCTTCGAAATCTCCGCGCAGGCCGGCGCCATGGTCGGTGTGGAAAAGGAAGAGCGGCTGGCCACGCCGTGGTCGCGCAGCTTCCGCTTCCGTCATCCGTGGCTGCTGGTGAACTTGTTGACGGTGGCGATTTCCGCAGGCGTGGTCGGGTTGTTTCAGAATGCGATCAGCAAGATTGTAGTGCTGGCGATCTTTTTGCCGGTGATGTCGGGGCAGGTGGGCAACCTCGGCAACCAGTCGCTGGCGGTGGTGCTGCGCGGGGTCACCCTCGGCGAACTGCATCGGGGCGGCACGCGGCGCATGATCCTGAAGGAAGGCTGGCTGGGCTTTCTCAACGGTTTGGTGTCGGGCTTGCTGGCGGGCGCGGCGATCTGGTGGATGGCCAGCGCACGCCACGAGCAGGGAGTGCCGTTGGCGATTGCGATTTTGGTAGCGATGGTCGGCAGTTGCACGCTCGCTGGCATGGCCGGGGCCGGCATCCCGTTGCTGCTGCGGCGTCTGGGCGCCGATCCGGCGACCGCGTCGGGCATCTTCCTGAGCACCATCACCGATGTGCTGAGCATGGGCTTCTTTCTCGGCTTGGCGACGTTGCTGATTTGAATGATGGATGCGAGCGATTGAGCAAGTCATGGCGATGCCGGCGATTCGTGCTGCACCGCAGCGCGCCTTGTCATGATCGCTCTGGCTATGATGGCAGCCCGCCATGCGAGGGATTGGGGAATCCCGGCGGAAGCGTCAGAGGGAGAGGACACAGACCCGCAAGCGTGCGAGCGCTTGCGGGTCTGTGCGTTTCAGCAGGTCGTTGCGATGCGCGAGTGCTGCGGGATCGTTGCCATGATCGCTTCGGGCGACCTCGGCGCGTGAAAGAATGCGCGCATGGATGCCACGCCCGACGCCAATCTCGCCCGCCTGCTGGCACAACGCCGCGAGGTGTTGGGTTCGTTGCCGGTCGATGCGAACGTCCCGCTGGACAAGTTCGACCGTCTGTTGCTGGCCAGCGATTTTGCGTTCGGCGTATTGCGAGATGTTCTAGGGGCCGCTGCGGCGATGCTCGGGCCGCCGCTTCCGCCGCCAACGCTCGATCCCGCCTTGCCCAACGCATGGCCGGCGCTGCTGCGACGCTGGCGCAAGCTCGCTTCACTGCGCCTGATCTGGCGCGACGTGGCCGGGCTGGATACGGTCGAGGAAACCCTGGCTGGTGCCAGCGCCATCGCCGATGCGGCCATCGAGACGGCGCTGCGTGCAGTCGAGACTCAGAACGAATCCACGCATGGCGCGATCCGTGCTGCCGACGGGCAGCCGCAACGCATGGTCGTGTTCGGGCTGGGCAAACTCGGCGGCGGCGAGTTGAACTTCTCATCCGACGTCGATCTGATTTTCGCCTACGAACACGGCGGCAGCAGCGATGGCATGCGCCCGTTGGAAGCCGATGCGTATTACGCGCGCATCGGCCAGCGCCTGATCCACTTGCTCGACGAGGTCACTGCGGATGGTTTCTGCCACCGCGTGGACATGCGCCTGCGCCCGTTCGGCGGGGTCGGGCGGCTGGCGCTGTCGTTCGGCGCGATGGAGCAGTACTACCAGAGCGAGGGCCGCGACTGGGAACGCTATGCGTGGATCAAGGCGCGTCCGGTGGCTGGCGACATCGAAGCCGGCGAGCGCCTGCTGGCGACGCTGCGGCCGTTCGTGTATCGGCGTTATCTCGATTACACCGCGCTCGACGGCCTGCGCGAGATGAAGGCGGCGATCGCCGCCGACGAGCGCCGCGAATTGTCCGGCCATCTCAAGCTCGGCGCCGGTGGCATCCGCGAGATCGAGTTTCTCGCCCAGGCGCTGCAACTGATTCGCGGCGGTCGCGAAGCTGCGCTGCGCACGCGCTCGCTGCTGGCCGCGCTCGCCGCGCTGGCCGCGGGCGGGCATCTGCCGGCGGACACTGCGCAGGCGCTGGCGAACGCCTATCGCTTCCTGCGTCGGCTGGAAAACCGCGTGCAGATGTTCACCGACCAGCAGACCCACGCGCTACCGGTCGATCCGGTCATCGCGCAGCGCATCGCACGCGGGCTGGGTTACGACAACCTCGCGGATTTGCAGGTGGATCTGGACGCGCAACGCGCCATCGTCTCGGCCGAATTCGAGCGCCTGCTCGCCGCGCGCCGGCGTGGCGCGTCCTCATCGACCGCTTTGCAGGATTACTGGCTGGCCCTGCCCGAGGGTGGCGACGCGCAGGTGCTGGTCGATGCCGGTTTTGCGCGCGCCGATGCCCACGATGCCGCGCTGCGCGATTTCGCTCGCTCGCCGGCGGTGCGTGCGCTCTCGCCGCGTTCGCGCCCGCGGCTGGATCGCGTGCTGCCGCGCCTGCTGCGTGAAGCCGGGCAGAGCGCGGCGGCCGATGTCGCGCTGCCGCGCTTGCTCGATCTGCTGCACGCCATCGCCCGTCGCGGCAGTTATCTGGCCCTGCTCGACGAACAACCGGCCGCCGCCTCGCGGCTGGTCGAAGTCGCCGCGCGCAGCGCCCTGCTCGCCGAGCGCATCGCCGCGCACCCGCTGCTGCTCGACGAGCTGCTCGACGTGCGCGCCGAAGGCGTCGCGCCCACGCCCGCGGGCCTGCATCGCGAATGCGCGCAGGCGCTGGCGGGCATCGCGCCGGAGGATGTGGAAGCGCGCCTGCATGCGCTGGCCGAGTTCCGCCAAGGCGTCGCCTTCCGCATCGGCCTGGCCTTGCTCAAGCAGCGCAGCGATGCACTGGCCTGCGCGCAGCAATTGGCCGCGCTCGCGCAGGTCGTGCTCGTCGCCGCGCTGGAACTGGCGCGGCATGCGGTCAGGCGCGGTGCAGACATGGCCGACGATGGCTTTGCGGTCATCGGTTACGGCAGCATCGGCGGCGAGGAACTGGGTTTCATGTCCGACCTCGATTTGGTGTTCCTGCACGCAATTGATGGCACCGATGCGGATACGCCGCGTCGCTGCGCGCGGCTGGCGCAGAAACTGGTCAGCCTGCTCGGCACCATCACCCCCGCCGGCAGCCTGTACGAGGTGGACGTGCGCCTGCGCCCGGACGGTGCGAAAGGGCTGCTCGTTGCCAGCCTGCCCAGCTTCGCCAACTACCAGCATCGACGCGCATGGACGTGGGAGCATCAGGCGCTGATCCGTGCGCGCGGGCTGGCCGGTTCGCCCGCGGGCATCGCCCGTTTCGAGGCGATCCGTGGCGAAGTGCTCGCGCGCCCGCGCGATCCGACCGCGTTGCGTGATGATGTGGTGTCGATGCGCCGACGCATGCGCGGCGAGCTCGACCGCAGCCGCGATGCACGCTTCGATCTCAAGCAGGGCGAGGGCGGACTGGTGGATCTGGACTTCCTGTTGCAATACCTCGTGCTCGCCCACGCGCATGCACACCCGGCGTTGCTCGCCCCGCGCGCCAGCGAAGCGATCCTCGTCGCCCTCGTCGCCGCCGGAATACTCCCATCCACGCAAGGCGAGGCGTTGCGCGCGGCCCACGCATGCCTGCTGCGTCACGCACTGGCCTGCACCCTCGACCGCCGCCCGCGCATCGCGACGCTGGATGCGGAAATCGAAACCGCTCGCGCGACGGTGCGCGAAGCGTGCCGGGGGCAGGGGTTGGCGTTCGATGCGATGGTGTGATGCTGTGGGTTTGACTGCCGCGGTAGGCTGAGCCAAACGACAAGGTCCGCGAATGAACGCAAAGGAACGCGAATGAAAGGCAGATGAAAGGCGGATGAGTTGGATCGCGTCAACGAGGCGTCATTTGCTGCGCTTGCGAACACAGGAATGCTTGCAGCGATCAATTCGCAGCGAGTTGCCAGACGGGGCATGACGTTTGTGGGTGACCTCGGTTGCATGTGAAGTCAATTCCATCGCACCCATTCGCGTTCCTTTGCGTTCATTCGCGGATGAGTGCTTGTTCATGACACCCCCAACCGCCCGCGCAAAATCACCGCCACCCGTGGCAATTCTTGCAGCACGGTCGCTGGCGTGAGCGGGGCTTGGGCGTCGAAATCTTGCGCGCATCCGCGCGCAATCAGGCTGGCGATGAACGCCGCATGCCGTCCGCGTGCGATCTCCGCGCCGGCGATGCGCACGTCGGCGCCGGTGGCGGCGGCTTCCGAGAGCATGTTCACCGAGTCCGGCGAGACCACGAGGCGCTGCGCCCAGCCGAGCAGGCCGGGATAGGGATTTTCGCCATCGCGCGCATCCAGCCAGCGCAGGCCGGGCAGGTCGGCCAGATCCTTGCGCACCGATGCGATCAGCCACGCCGGTGTGCGCCGCGAGGCGCAGACGCTCACGCTGCCGCCTTCACGGGCGTGCAGCCGGCGCAGGGCCTCGGCGGTGCGCCGCCACCAGCGTGCGTCCAGCGGCACGTTGCGGATCGGCCCGCCGAGCAACAACACGGTGCGTGGTGCAGGCAGTTCGCCGATGGCTGGATGCTGCAAGCGTGCCGCCTGCAGCCAGTGGGCATCGACCTCGTGCAGGCTGCCCAGCAGGGTGATGACGTTCGCGCCGCGCAGGCGGTCGTGTTCGGGCACGATCACCGCATCCCAATGGCGCGGGTCGATGCGCGGATCGAGGATCTGCACCACGCGCGCGCCGGCTTCGCGCAACAGTCGCGTGGCCAGCGCACCTTGCCGGCCGCAGCCGATCGCCAACCGCGGTGGAGCGTTCAAGGCCAGTCGAAACTCGTCGCCGAAGGCGCGCTCGCTGCCGGGTAACCGGCGTGGCGCGGCCTGCTGCCATGGCGCAAACGCCCGCAAGCGCCAGACGCGCAGCGCTGTGTCGGATGACAGCATTGTCGATGCGGACGACTCCGTCACACCGCCCAGCGCACGCGCCAAGGCCAGCGCCTGGCGTTCGTTGCCGGCTCTGCCGTCGGTGACCACCCAGATGCGCTCGCCCATGCACTCGTTCCGCGTGCGAGAAGGATCGTTGCCGCGCGGGAGCTTCCATTCCCGCCCTGCAACACTACACTGCCAGTTCCCCGAACCCGTCAGCACCCGGCCCACGCCATGTCCATCGCCCTTCTGTTTCACACCACCCCGTTCCGCGCCAGCCTGCTCGCCGCTTCCCTTGCCCTCGCCGGCAACGCGCTGGCCGCAGAGCCGTACATCATCGACCCCAACCACACCCAGGTTCTTTACACCTACACGCACAACGGTTTCTCGCACATCACCGGTCGATTGAACAAGGTCGAGGGCGATTTCCTGTTCGATGCCAAGGATCCAACGAAGTCGCGCATCCAGGTCAACATCCCGATCGACACCATCAGCGTCGGCGTGCCGGATCTGGATGCAGAACTGATTTCGGAAATGTTCTTCGATGCCGCCAAGTTTCCGCTGGCCAGCTTCAAGAGCAGTTCGGTCACCCGCATCGATGCCGACCACCTCGCCGTCGCCGGCGACCTGACCATCCACGGCATCACCAAGCCGGCGACCTTTCAGGTGACCCTCAACAAGATCGGCCCGCACCCGATGCGCGGCGTGCCGATGGTGGGACTGGATGCGACCACCACGGTCAAGCGCAGCGATTTCGGCGTGGCCTACCTCGTGCCCAACGTCAGCGACGAGGTGACCATCCACGCGACGATGGAAGCCTACGCGCCGAAGAAAGAGAAGTGAGGATGCCGCGATGATCGTGCTGCGTCGATCCGGTGAGCGCGGCCACGCCCGGCATGGCTGGCTCGACAGCCGGCATACGTTTTCCTTCGCCGAATACCACGACCGGCAGTGGATGGGCTTCGGCCCGCTGCGGGTGATCAACGAGGATCGGGTCGCGCCCGGCGGCGGCTTCGCCCCGCACCGTCACGCCAACATGGAGATTCTCTCCTACGTCGTCGACGGCGGCTTGCAGCACCGCGACAGCATCGGCAACGGTTCGGTGATCGTGCCCGGCGACGTGCAGATGATGAGCGCCGGCAGCGGCATCGAGCACAGCGAGTTCAACGCCTCGCAGGATGCGCCGGTGCACTTCCTGCAAATCTGGATCCAGCCCGACCGCCTCAACGCGCAGCCTCGCTACGCGCAGGAACACTACGCGCCGGAATCGCGTCGTGGGGTGCTGAAACTGGTGGCCTCGCCGGATGGTGCCAAAGGCTCGTTGCCGATTCGCCAGAATGCGCAGATGTATGCGGGCTTGCTGTCCACCGGTCAGCGCGTGACGCATGCGCTGACTGCGGGCCGGCGCGCATGGGTGCAGGTGGTGACTGGCCGCCTGCAACTCGACGATGGAATGCTGCTCGCGGCCGGCGATGCGGCCGGGGTGAGCGATGTCGCCAGCGTGAGCCTGCACGCGCAGGACGACAGCGAGGTGCTGGTGTTCGATTTGCCGTGAGCAGGACATCCGGTGTCGGTGTGGTCCGACACCGGACATCCATGCGATTACTTCGACTGTCGGCAGGCGAACTCGTCGCACGAAACCCTTTGCACCCGACCGTCGTTGCAGGTGCCTTGATAGACCTCGATCTCGCCGTCCGCGGTGATTTCCTTGAAATCCTTCGCGCACTGCAAACCTGCGAGTTCTTTCCGGGCGGCATCGCCCATGTGACTCAGGCGAGCCATGCGGCCATCGTCTTGTACGGAATCGTTTGTCGGCGGTGGCGGTGTGTTGATCACGGCGGTCTGACCCGAACCGGTCAGCGCCAACTTCACGATCAACGGATTGGGGATGAGATCCTTGGTGGCGCCCGATGCCGCATCAACACCCACACCGATGATCCCGCCGATGATCACGTTGCCGGCCATGCCAGCCGCGCCGGCGCCCTTGACCGTAGTGATGATCTGCGTCACGACGGTTTCGTAGCCATCTTTGGTGATCGTGACCTGGAACGGATCCTTGCGTTTTTTCTGCAACGTGCATGGTGTCTTGCATTGTTCGCCTGACGAGAGCCTTACGTCGGCTCCGACCGGGTCGGTCTGGACCGACCAGGCTTGTGTGGTGCCGCGGGTGATGGTGGCGCAACCGCCAAGCAAGACGATGCAGGCGACGAGCGTCGCAATATGGCGCATGGATATTCCCCGAGTTTGGATGATTGTAGTTATCTTCTCGGCAACCCCTCGCCGAAAAGGCGCCCAATCGCGACGGCGCGGCAAGATGATAGCGGAATCGCCTAGACCCGCGAGGGCTGCATTTGCGCGATGGATGACGGGCACTCTCTGCGCGCAGGTACAATGGGCGTTGCCGAACGGAACCTTGTCCCATGACCGCCACTGCCACGAACTTTCAGGCCAACACCGAGAATCGCTACGAAGTGCGCCGCGCCGACTTGCCGGTGTCCTGCCCGTTGCCGTCGATGGCGCTGTGGAACTCGCACCCGCGCGTCTATCTGCCGCTGGAGCAGGAGCGTGAATGCGCCTGCCCGTACTGCGGCGCGCACTATGTGCTGATCGACTGACAACGCGCCTGCGGTGGCGCGATCGCTCACCGTCGTGCAACTGTTGCCGGCGCTGGATGCCGGCGGAGTGGAGCGCTCCACGCTGGAAATCGCCGCCGCGCTGGTCGCGGCCGGGCATCGTGCGATCGTGGTGTCGGCGGGCGGACGGATGCTGCCGGCGCTGCGCGCCACCGGCGCCGAACATATCGAACTCGACATCGGTCGCAAGTCGCCGCTGACCCTGCGCCATGCGCGCACCCTGCGCAAGTTGTTTCAGGAAACCCATACCGACATCGTGCATGCGCGCTCGCGATTGCCGGCGTGGATGGGCCTTGTTGCGTTGCGCGGCCTGCGCGATCGACCATGCTTTGTCACCACCGTGCACGGACTCAATTCGCCCGGCCGCTACAGCGGAGTGATGCGGCGCGGGCAGCGGGTGATCTGCGTATCGCAGACCGTGCGCGAGCATGTACTGCGCCAGTGGCCGGATACCGATCCAGCGAAACTGGTGGTGATCCCGCGTGGTGTCGATCCGGCCGCTATCTTGCCCGCCGCGCAGCCCGATCTGGAAGGACGCGAACGCCTGTTCGCGGCGTATCCGCAACTGGCCGGTGAGCGCGTGTTGTTGCTGCCCGCACGCGGCACGCGCCTGAAGGGCCATGCCCATGCACTGGAACTTTTGCATGCGCTGCGTCGCGACGGCATCGACGCACGCCTGCTGCTCGCCGGTGTGGTGCAGCCCGGGCGCGAGTCCTATCTGCGCGAGTTGCAGGCGCGTGCCGATGCGCTGGAATTGCGCGAGTTCGTCGCCTTCACCGAGCCCCTGGCGAGCCTGAGCGCGATCTATGCGCTGTCCGATCTGGTGCTGCAACTCTCGGATCGGCCCGAGTCCTTCGGTCGCACCGTGCTCGAAGCGTTGTCCTGCGGCCGGCCCATATTGGGTTGGGATCACGGCGGGGTCGGCGAACTGCTGCGCGAGCTGTGCCCGGCCGGTGCGGTCGCGTTGCACGATGCTGCCGCGCTGGCGCAGCGCGCGCGGATGCTGCTGGATGCGCCGCGCCCGGCCATCGCGCTGCCGGATCGTTATACCCTTGCGCGCATGCAAGCCGACACGCTCGCCCTGTATGCCGATCTCGTCGACGCCCAGCGCTGACGACCACGCCGCGCCGCGCGCGGGCTGGGCGCCGTGGCTGGTGCTGGCCTGCGTGGCGTCGTGGCCGTGGATGGGGCCGGCGAACCTCGTCCTCGCGTTGGCCGCAGTCGCCACTATTTGCTGGCTGGCGCTGCGCCGATTTCGTGGCGGCGACGCGCTGCTCAGCCGCGAGGCGTGGGCGCTGACCTCGGCATTGTTCTTCAGTTACTGGTTGCCGGAACTGTTCTCCTGCATCGACGCGACCGACCGTCGGCGCGCGCTGTGGGAAGTGCTTGCAGGGCTGCGTTTCCTGCCGCTGCTGTGGCTGTGCGCGATCGCCGTGCATCGTGATCGTGACCGCCGCATCGTGTATGCCGGCATCGCCGCGATCGCGCTGTTGTGGACGCTCGACGCGCTGGTGCAGGCGGTGAGCGGATTCAGCCTCGGCGGCAGCGCGAACGTCGAGACGGGCAGCGGGGTGATCCGCATCAGCGGCATCTTCGGCGCGAAGCATCCGCACCTCGGGCAGGTTTTGGCGAGTCTGGCCGCGTTTCCGCTCGCGCTGGCCGCACGCCGGCTCGGCATCGTCGGCTGGATCGGCGCGGCGTTGCTGCTGGGCGTTGGGGTGGCGCTGGCGGGTTCGCGCGCGGCGTGGCTGAGCTTCGCGCTGGCGCTGGCGTTCGGCGGCTGGCGCTTGCTCGGCTGGAAGCGCCTGCTGGGCGTGTTTGCCGCCGGCATCGTCGGTGTGGCCGCGCTCGCCGTCGTCTTCCCGCAGGAGCTGCACGAGCGCATCGCGCGCAGCGAAGCGGTGCTGCATGGCGGCATCGGCGCGCTGGACGAAGCCAGCAACGGCCGGGTGCGCATCTGGGGCGCGGCGCTGTGCATGGCGCGCGAGCATCCGCTCAACGGCGTGGGCGTGCGCGGCTACCGCGACCACTACGCGCAATGCGCGCCGACAATGGCCACGCCGCCACCATGGGGCGAGGGCGGTGCGCTGCACGCGCACCAGATCGTGCTGGAGGTACTCAGCGAGACCGGCTTGCTGGGTCTGCTGTTGTGGGCGATCGGTGCGGCGCTGGCGATTCGCGCGTGGCGGCTGGCCGATGCGGCGGCGCGCTCGCGCGCGGCAGTGCCGGCGGTGGCGCTGGCGGTGACGGTATTTCCGCTCAATACGCATCTGGCGTTCTATTCGAGTTTCTGGGGCGGGGTGTTCCTGCTGCTGGTCGGCCTGTACGCGGGAGCGCTGTTCGGGCGCGATGCGCCGGAGCCGAATCCTGCCGCCGCCACGCCAGCGCCACCACCATGAGCCGCCCGCCGATTAGCGGCGTCGTCACCACTTTCAACAATGCCGCCACGCTGGAGGAATGCCTGGCCTCGCTGGCGTTCTGCGAGGAAATCGTCGTGGTGGATTCGGGCTCGACCGATGCCACGCTGGACATTGCCCGGCGGCATGGCGCGCAGATTCACGTCCAACCCTTTGCCGGCTACTCGGCGCAGAAGCAGGCGGCGATCGATCTGGCCATGCACGATTGGGTGCTGTTGCTGGATGCCGACGAAGCCCTCGTCGATCCAGCGCGCGCGCTCATCGAACAAGAACTCACCGCGCCACGCGCCGAAGGCTACCGCCTGCCACGTCGCGAATGGCTGTTCTGGCGCTGGGTGCATCCGCGCTGCGCACCGAACTGGCAACTGCGGTTGTTCCGACACTCGTGTGCGCGCATGAACGAGGTGCCGGTGCACGCCGAGCCGGCGGTGCGTGGCCGCGTGCGCGACCTGCGCGCGCCGCTGCGTCATCGCGGCGAGACCGACATCGCCGCGCGCGTTGACAAGATCAATCGCTATTCGACCGGCATGGTCGGCCGCAAGCGCGAGCGTGGCACGCGCTTCGTCGGCATGAGGATGTTGTTCTACCCGTGGCTCGCGTTCGCCCGCATGTACATCGGCAAGCGCTACTTCCTCAACGGCTGGGCCGGTTTCACCGCGGCGCGCGTGCATGCGTTTTACGCTTTCCTGAAATACGCGAAATTGCATGAGGCGCAGCGGCGAGGCTGATCGCGCCAGGCATCACTGCTCCCAGCGAAATACCTCGCCCAGCGGCTTGCCGAACACGTCGGCGATGCGGAAGGCGCATTCGAGCGTCGGCGAATACTTGCCGGCCTCGATGGCGGCGATGGTTTGCCGGGTCACCCCGACGCGCTCGCCCAAATCCGTCTGCGTCATCTCGCCGGCGAGGAAGCGCAAGGTGCGGATGGTGTTGGTGAGACGGCGCTCAGACATGCAGGCCCCGGCGGTAGCCGCGCACGATCAACACCAGCTTCACCGCTTCGGCCAGCACGATGTAGAACAGCGCTGCGTTCACGATGTCCCATGGGTGCTGGGTCGGATCCAGCGGCATGATGCAGCCGACCAGGATCATGCCGGCGATCAACACGTAGTAGGCGATCGTGGCCGCGCGATACTCGATCAGGCGGTCGCGTTCGTCGCCGGCGTCCGCCTTGCGCCCACGGCCGCGGAACCGGGCGATCAGGCGGTCGGCGAGGACGACCACCGCCATCGTCGAGGTGGCCGCGGCGAGCAGCCCGATCTGCTGGAGGAACGACAACTCGATCCGCAACTCCTTCATCACCACCACTGCCGCGAAGTACGTGCCCATGCAAAGCAGCAGGGTCGTCAACCAGACCCAGGCCATCCGTTCCTTGTGTGGCATGACGCGCTCTCCGTGGTGAAGTGGATGAAAATGTAAACCAATAATCACATAATGTCAATTATACATAACATGAAGTAAAACACAGACAACGCCATGAGTGCAGGAAATGCATTCACTGCCTGCCGATTTCGCATCCTTTGCACAAGGGGAAATACCGCTCCGCGTGGCGCTGATCCGCGCTGCCGTAGCGTGCGCTGCGCTCAGTACACCGCAGGCTCGCCCTGCGGCCGGCGCTTGAAGCGGCGGTGGATCCACAGATATTGCGCCGGCGCCTGCCGCACCATCGCCTCGATCTGCGCATTGACGCGGGCGGTGTCGGCGGCTGCGTCGGACGAAGGGAAATCGGCCAGCGGCGGGGCGATGCGCAGCACGTAGCGGTTGTGCTCGCGATGATGGAAAAACGGCAGCACCGAACAACCACTGACGCGCGCGAGCTGGTGGGTGGCGGTGATGCTCGCGGCGGGAATGCCGAAGAACGGTGCGAACGCGGTGTCCTTGCCGTGCATGTCCTGGTCGGGCGCGTACCACAGCACGCCGCCGGATTTCAGATGGCGGATCGCGCCGCGCAGCTCGTGCTGCTGGAACATCGCCGCCGCGTAGCGCAGGCGTCCACGCAGCACCGCCCATTCCAGCACCGCGCCAGCGTGGCGGCGGTACATCCCGGCCAGCGGCACGTGATCGCACAGCAGCCGTCCGCAGATTTCCAGATTCAGGAAATGTCCGGAGACCAGCAGCACGCCGCGGCCTTGCGCGACGGCGTCGCACAGGTGTTCGAGTCCCTCGATGCGCACCGTGCGCCGTAGCGTCGCGATGGAGCCCCACCACGCGCGCGCGAACTCGAACAGGCCGATGCCGAGTGCAGCGAAGTGTTCGCGCAACAACTGCTTGCGCGCGGCTGCATCGAGTTCGGGAAAGCACAACGCAAGGTTGATGCGCGCCGCGCGGCGACGCGAGCGCGCGAAGAAATACGCCAGCCGACCGATGCCGCCGCCGAGCGCGCGTTGCAGCGGCCACGGCAACTGCCCGGCCAGCCAGCCGATGCCGATGCCCAGCCATCCGATCCAGTGGCGCGGCGCGAACGAGGGGCGTGGAGGGAGCTGCATCGGCGGATTCTAAAGTGTCATCCGTCCTTGATCGAACGTCTGCCAAGACGCAGGCACGACGCCGTGCCTTGTCGCCAGCCGATGACCCATGCTCCCTGGCGCTCCGGTATCCTTCGCGCATGCCCGTCACGCTCTGGCAACGCCTGCTGCGCGGCGCGTATGCCTGCGTGATGTATGCCTTGGTGCCGGCGATGCTGTACCACCTGGTCTGGCGCGGGCTGCGCGATCGCGAATATTTCCGTCGCTGGAGCGAGCGCTTCGGCTGGTACGGCGTCGCGCCTTTGCCGCCGACGATCTGGGTGCATGCGGTGTCGGTCGGCGAGGTGATCGCGGTCGCGCCGTTGGTGGATGCGCTGCGCGCACGCCACCCCGATGCGATCTTCCTCGTCACCACCACCACGCCGACCGGCGCGGCACAGGTGGCCGCACGCTGGAAAGGCGAGGTGGCGCATCTGTATTTGCCTGGCGACCTGCGCGGTGCGGTACGGCGTTTCCTCGCACATGCGCGCCCGCGCATCGGCGTGGTGATGGAAACCGAGATCTGGCCCAACCTTTATCTGGAAATGCGACGCGCCAAGGTGCCGTTGCTGCTGGTCAACGCCCGGCTGTCGCAACGCTCGCTCAACGGCTACCTGCCGGTGCGGCCGCTGATCCGCATGGCGCTCAACTGCGTGGATGAGATCGCCGCACAGTCGCAGTCCGATGCGCAGCGCTTCGTGCGTGCGGGTGCGCGTGAAGATCGCGTGCACGTGAGCGGGAATCTGAAGTACGACTTGCGTCTGCCCGACGGCTTCGCTGCGCAGGCCGGCGAGCGCCGCGCGGCGTGGGGCGCGGCGCGGCCGGTGTGGATCGCCGCCAGCACCCACGAAGGCGAAGAGGCTTTCGTCGTGGAGGCACATGCGCGCTTGCGCGAGCGCTTTCCCGGATTGTTGCTGCTGTGGGCGCCGCGGCATCCGGCGCGCTTCCCGTTCGCCATTGCCGCCTGCCGCCAGCGCGGCTGGCGCACATGCAGCCGCAGTGCCGAGGGCATGGCGGATGCGCAAACCGACTGCTTCGTGATCGACAGCCTCGGCGAATTGCTTGGGTTTTACGCTGCGGCCGACGTTGCTTTCGTCGGCGGCAGCGTGCAGGCCATCGGCGGCCACAACGTGCTCGAACCGGCGGCGCTGGGCGTGCCGGCAGTAGTCGGTCCACATACCGCGAATTTCACCGAGGCGACCGCCTTGTTGCGCGATGTGGGGGGCATGCTGCAAGCCGGCGATGGCGATGGCGTGGTGCAGGCCATCGGTGAGCTGTTGGCCGATCCCGCGCGCGTGCGGACGATGGGTGCAGCCGGGCGCGCTTTGGTCGAGCGCGAGCGCGGCGCATTGGCGCGCACGGCTGAGCGCGTGGAAGCGTGGCTGCCGGTCAGGGCGTGACCGGCGGTGCGGCAGCCGCAGGTTTCGTCGTGGCCTTCTTCAAGTGGTGCCTCGCCTTCGGCGCGGGCTTGGCCGGCGCACCATCTTGCGTCGTCGGCGCAGCGGCCTTGGCAGGCTGCGAAGGCAGACCCGGCATCGTGGTGTCGCTGTCGTTCGCCTGAGTATCCAGCGCCGCTTCGGCGTCGGTGACCAGCAGCGCATTCACCGCAGCCACGTCGGAGGCCTGCACGTTGCCGGCGGCCTGCTTGAGCAGCAGGCCGTTGACCACGAAATTGTTGCGCGCGCGTGCGTAGTCGCGTTGCGCGGAAAACAACTGCTGCTCGTTGATCAGCACATCCACGATCGTGCGTGTGCCGACTTCCAGCCCGGTCTGGGTGGCTTCCAGCGCGGTCTGCGCCGACAGCAGCGCCTGCTTGCGCGCCTGAATCTCGATGATGCCGCCCATGGTCGCGTTGAAGGTGGCGCGCGCCTGCCGTTCGACCGCGCGACGTGTCTGTTCCAGCGAGTCGGCGGCACCATCGCGTGCGGCAATGGCTTGATCCACGCGCGATGAAATACCGAAGCCGGCGAAGATCGGCACCGTCAGTGTGAGCGAATAGCTCGGGCCGTAATTCACGCTGGCGACGGGAAAGCCCGTACCAGCGGACGTGGAACTGCCCCACGTCGTGGTGTCGCCGTAGTTGGCGCTGAAATTCAGTGTGGGCAGGTGCGCGGCGCGAGCGGCGTCCACGCTTTGGTCGGCGGCGTCCAGTGCGCGCTGCTGGGCGATGACTTGCGGGTTCTGATCCACCGCCATCTTCACCCATGCCTCGGCATCGCCCGGGGTGGGCGCGGTCGGGTTGAAATCCGCAGCCAGGCCCTTGAGATGATCGAGCGGCTGGCCGGTGATCTCGCGCAGCGCCTCGCGTGCATCCGACAGCGCGGTCTGGAAGCTGATCGTCTGCGCCCGCGCGATGTCGTACTGCGCCTTGGCTTCCTGCATGTCGGTGATCGGCGCCAGCCCGACCTGCAAGCGCACATTGGCCTGATCGTACTGGCGCTTGAGCGCGCGTTCCTGCGCGCGCGAGGAAGCCAGATCCTGAATCGCGCTGAGCACGTTGAAATACGCCTGCGCCACGCGCGTTATCAGGGTCTGGCTGGCGTTCTCGAATTGCGCATCGCCTTGCCGGGCGAGGCTCTTGCTGGCCTTCCAGGACTCGTAGTTGGAGATGTTGACGACGCTTTGCTGGACGCTGATGCCGGTGGTGCGCGTGGTGGTGTCGGAGCTGCCGTTCACGCGCCCGAAGCAGGTACCTGCACCGCAGGGAAAGCTGGTGTCCTGGTGGCCGCCGCCGGATGTCTTCGTCAATGAAGCGGTCGCGCCGACCTGCGGCAGCAGTGCGGAGCGGGCGATGCCCACGCCGGCTTCACCGGCACGCTGGTTGGCTGCTGCGGCGGCCAGTTGCGGGTCGGACTGCCGGGCCATGTCGTAGGCCTGTTGCAGGTCACCGGCCTGCGCGCCAGCGCAGCCGATCGCCAGCAACACGGCGAGGGGGAGGGTGCGAATGCGCAGGTTCATGCAGGTCGGTCCGGGGGCGGGATGGGCAAGGGATCGTGCGCGGTCGGTGCGTGTTTGCTCAGAGCACGAAGTGCGCGCGGGGTTCGCTGCCGCGCAGGTAAGGAATGTCGGTCTCGAACAGCGTCTCGGCGTGCCAGCCGCCGTCGCGGCGGGTCATGCGCACCGCTTCCTGCGCCGGTGCCTGTCCGCGCACCACGACGAGGCGGCCGTCGGCGCGAATCCAGTCGAACACGCGCGCCGGGATTTCGTCCACGGCACCGCCGATCAGCACGGCATCGAACTGCCGGCCGGCATTCCACGAATATACGTCGCCGACCGCGAGGCTGGTGTTGTGGATGCCGCCTGCGGCCAGTCGTGCGCGCGCCGAATCGATGAAGTCGGCGTGGATGTCGATGCTGGTCACCGCGTGGGCGAGCTGGGCGATGCAGGCAGTGAGGAAGCCGCTGCCGGTGCCGATTTCCAGCACATCGTCGGTGGCCTCCAGATCCAGCGCCTGCAGCAGGCGCCCTTCGACGACGGGTTTGAGCATCGTCTCGTCGTGATCGAGCGGCAGGGCGATGTCGGCGAAGGCGAGCTTGCGATAGGCGGCAGGAACGAAATCCTCGCGCCGCACCTGCGCCAGCGCGTCCAGCACGCGCGGGTCGAGCACCTCCCACGGGCGGATCTGGTTTTCGATCATGTTGGCGCGGGCGGTTTCGAAGTCCATGACGCGTGCTCGGCGGGGCGGAATGGGTGCGGATTTTACGGCAGGTGCCGCCGATGGTGCGGCAGCATCGCCTGCCCCGGGGGCGGCGGCGTAGTGCCGGAAGTCATCGCGACCTTCGTCATGGCGGCAGCCAGTGTGCGCGCCGGGGCGGCGCTGGCGACAGTGACGGCTGTCATGGTTTGCGCCTGCGTGCTGGCTCGCGCGGCGCGTAGGCGCGCAAGAACATGTCCACCGTGGCGCGCAGGTGCTCGTCGAGGTGGTGTGCATCCAGCTTCGCCGTGCAGCCGCTGGACAGGCGTGCGTGCGTCTCGCCCTTGAGCAGGCAGAAGAACTGCGAGGCGGCGCGGTCGAGATCGGCCACCTGCAACTGCCCGGCGGCGACCTTCGCGCCGAGGAAGCCCGCGAACGCATCGTGGATGCGCTGCGGGCCGGCTTCCCAGAACATCTGCGGCAAGCGGCTGTCGCCGATCGGCTGCGCGCCCATCAGGCGCTGCATGCCGATCGCCTCCGGGCTGGTCACCAGCGCGAAGAAGGCGCGCGCGATGGTCTCCAGTTGGCGGCGCAGCGATCCTTTCGGCGCCACCTTGAACAACGCCGGCGGCAGCATCTCCTCGCATTTGGCGTGGATGGTCGCGCCGAACAGCGCTTCCTTGTCGCCGAAATGGCTGTACACGGTGAGCTTGGACACCCCGGCCTCGGCGGCGATCGCCTCTATGCTGATGCCGTCGAAACCGTGCAGCAGGAACAGCCGCTTGGCCGCGGCCATCACCGCGCGGCGCTTTTCCGGATCCTTCGGCCGGCCCGGCCCGGCCCGGGGGGCGGATTTTTCGGCGCGGGCATGGGGCGCGCGGGCGGCAGGGGTGCGGGCAGCGGACATCGCGATGAAATACTGGACTGATCGGTACGGAATCATTAGTATACCGATCAGTATATCAATTCACCGCGCCTTCGGCATCCTCGGGGATTTCGCCCATGCGTCGATCCATGTCCCGTTCCGTATTGGTCGCCGCGGCGGCCAGCCTGCTGCTCGCCGCCTGCGGTCGCGGCCCGGTCGATGCCGGCGCGCCGCGCCCGGCGCTGGTGGTGCAACCGGGCACCCCCGACCTGCAGGCGCAGGCCTTCGCCGGTGTGGTGGTGGCGCGGCAGCAATCGCCGCTGGCGTTCCAGATCGGTGGCCACCTCGTGCGCCGGTTGGTGGACATGGGCGCGCGGGTGAACAAGGGGCAGGTGCTGGCGCAGATCGATCCGCGCGACGTGGCCCTGCAGGCCGATGCGGCGCGCGCGACGTTGACCACCGCGCAATCCGATCTGGCGCTCGCGCAGGCGCAACGCAAGCGTTATCAGGCATTGGCGCAGCAGCAGGCGGTGAGCCGGGCGCAGATGGATACGGTGGAAACCCAGTATCAGGCAGCCGCTGCGGCGGTGAAGCAGGCGCAGGCGCAGTACGACGCCGCGCGCAACCAGAGCGGTTATGCGGATTTGCGCGCGCCCGTCGATGGCGTCATCGCGCAGCGGCTGGCCGAGGCCGGGCAAGTGGTCGCGGCCGGGCAGGCGGTGTTCACCCTGGCCGCCGATGGCGACCGCGAAGTGCAGATCAGCATTCCCGAACAACGCATTGGCGCATTCCGGGTTGGCGAACCGGTGCTGGTGGAGTTGTGGGCGCAGCAGGGCCAGCGCATGCCCGGACGCATCCGTGAGCTGTCCCCGGTCGCCGATGCGCAGGCGCGTACCTACGCCGCGCGCGTGGAACTGCCCGCTGGCGCCAACGTCGAACTGGGCCAGAGCGCGCGCGTGTATGCCGCCGATCCGACCGGCGCGAGCTTGAGCGTGCCACTCGCGGCGGTATATGAAAAAGACGGCGCGACCGCGCTGTGGGTGGTCACTCCCGATGGGCAGACCGCGCGCGATGGCGCCGCACTGGCGAGCCTGCATCTGCGCCCGGTGAAGCTCGGCCCGTGGGGCGAGGATTCCGTGCCCGTGCTTTCGGGCATCACCGCCGGCGACTGGATCCTCGCCGCCGGCGTGCACCTCGTGCGCGAGGGACAGATCGTCGAGCCGGTGGATCGGAACAACCGCCCCGTTCCATTCACAAAACAACAAACGAAGTGATCGATGGAAAGCCTCGCCGCGATGTCATCGAAGCGATTCCCGCTGGGCACGATCGCCCTTCCCCTGCTTGCAGGGGAAGGGGACGGGATGGGGTTGGGCATTCGGCAAATCGAGAAATCGTTCGCCGTGATGTCATCGAAGCGATTTCCGCTGGGCACGATCCATTCTTTCTCAATCCATCGAACAGCAGGCTACGTCGCACCCAAAGAGGGTGCCCTCATCCGCCCTTCGGGCACCTTCCCCCGGAGGGGGAAGGGTAAAGCGGCTCCTCCCGGAGGGAGAAGTGGTGTCCTTCCAGTTCGCTGGAATTCGCTTATGCAACCCCTCTCCCCTTGCGGGAGAGGGGTAGGGGAGAGGGGTGCAAGCTTCGTGCTGCGGAGCGCTGACCCATGACCAGCCGCTTCAACCTCTCCGCATGGGCGCTGCGCAACCGCACCCTGGTGCTGTACGCGATGATCGTACTGGCCATCGCCGGCATCCTCGGCTACCGCCAGTTGGGTCAATCCGAGGATCCGCCCTTCACCTTCAAGGCGATGGTGGTCAAGACCTACTGGCCGGGCGCGACCTCTCAGGAAGTCTCGTTGCAGGTCACCGACCGCATCGAGCAGGCGCTGATGCAGACCGGCGCCTACGACAAGATCGTCAGCTATTCGCGGCCCGGCGAATCGCAGGTGGTGTTCGCCGCGCGCGATTCGATGCCCTCCAGCCAGATGCCGGAGCTGTGGTACCAGATCCGCAAGAAGGTCGGCGACATCAAGGCCACCTTGCCCGAAGGCGTGCAGGGGCCGTTCTTCAACGACGAGTTCGGCGACACCTTCGGCAACATTTACGCGCTCACCGGCGATGGCTTCGACTACGCCACGATGAAGCGCTACGCCGACCGCATCGAACTGGAATTGCAGCGCGTGCCCGACGTGGCCAAGGTCGAGCTGATCGGCGAGCAGGACGAGAAGATCTGGATCGAGCTGTCGAACACCAAACTGGCCAGCCTCGGGGTGTCGCTGCCGGCGGTGCAGCAGGCACTGGAAGAACAGAATACGGTCGCCGATGCCGGTTTCTTCGAGACGCCATCGGATCGCGTGCGTCTGCGCGTGTCGGGCCGCTTCGACACGGTCGCGGCGATCCGCGATTTCCCGATCCACGTCGGCGACCGCGACTTCCGCATCGGCGACGTGGCCACCGTGCATCGCGGTTTCTCCGATCCGGCCGCGCCGCGCATGCGCTTCATGGGCCACGACGCGCTCGGCATCGCGGTGTCGATGAAGCCCGGCGGCGACATCCTCAAGCTCGGCAAGAACCTCGAAGCCGCGTTCGCCGCTGCTCAACAGGAACTGCCGGTCGGCATGACTCTCGCCAAAGTGTCCGATCAACCGGCCGCGGTGCACGCCTCGGTGGCCGAGTTCATGGAGGTGCTCACCGAGGCGGTGGCGATCGTGCTGCTGGTGAGCTTCTTCTCGCTGGGCCTGCGCACCGGCACCGTGGTCGCGCTGACCATCCCGCTGGTGCTGGCGATGACTTTCGCGGCGATGGACGTGTTCGACATCGGCCTGCACAAGATTTCGCTGGGCGCGCTGGTGCTGGCGCTGGGCCTGCTGGTGGACGATGCGATCATCGCGGTGGAGATGATGGCGGTGAAGCTCGAACAGGGTTTCGACAAGCTGCGCGCGGCCGCGTTCGCGTGGGACAGCACTGCCTTCCCGATGCTCACCGGCACGCTGGTGACGGCGGCGGGCTTTCTGCCGATCGCCACCGCGGCATCGAGCACCGGCGAGTACACGCGCTCGATCTTCGAGGTGGTGACGATTGCCCTGCTGCTGTCGTGGATCGCCGCGGTGGTGTTCATCCCCTACATCGGCAGTGTGCTGCTGACCGATCTCGCGCACCGGCCGCAGGGCGCGACGGTCGCCGACGAGCACGCGCACGATCCCTATCGCAGCGCGTTCTACCAGCGCTTCCGCACGCTGGTGGGCTGGTGCGTGCGCCGCCGCAAGACCGTCATCGCCATCACCCTGGCCGCCTTCATCGCCGCGCTCGCGCTGTTCCGCTTCGTCCCGCAGCAGTTCTTCCCGGATTCCACCCGGCTGGAACTGATGGTGGACATCAAGCTGCCGGAAGGCTCCTCGCTCACCGCCACGCAGGCGCAGGTGGCCAAGCTCGAAGCCCTGCTGAAGGGCCACAAGGGGCTGAAGAATTACGTCGCCTACGTCGGCACCGGCTCGCCGCGCTTCTACCTGCCGCTCGACCAGCAATTGCCGGCGACGAGCTTCGCGCAGTTCGTCCTGCTCACCGACGACATCGCCTCGCGCGAGCAGATCCGCCAGTGGCTGATCGACACCTTCGCCACCCAGTTCAGCGACGTGCAGGCGCGCGTGACGCGGCTGGAAAACGGCCCGCCGGTCGGCTATCCGATCCAGTTCCGCGTCTCCGGCGAGGACATCCAGGCCGTGCGCCAACTCGCCCTGCAAGTCGCGACGCAAGTGCGCAAGAACCCGAACGTGACCAACGTCAACCTCGATTGGCAAGAGCCCAGCAAGGTGGTGCGGCTGGTGGTCGATCAGGATCGCGCGCGTGCGCTGGGCGTGAGCAGTGCGCAGCTCTCGCAATTCTTGCGCAACTCGTTGTCCGGCGGGCATGTGTCCTACTTCCGCGAGAACAAGGAACTGATCGAAATCCTGCTGCGCGGCCCGGCCGACGAACGCCAGCACCTGTCCCTGCTCGGCAGCCTCGCCGTGCCCACCACCAACGGCGGCACGGTGCCGCTGTCGCAGGTCGCCACGCTGGAATACGGTTTCGAGGAAGGCATCATCTGGCGGCGCGATCGCCTGCCGACGGTGACCGTGCGCGCCGACATCTACCGCCCCGACGTGACCCCGCCGACGGTGGCCGCGCAGATATTGCCGACGCTGGATGGCATCCGCGCCAAACTGCCCGACGGCTACCTGCTGGAAACCGGCGGCACGGTGGAGGATTCGGCGCGCGGACAGAACTCCGTCAATGCCGGCATTCCGTTGTTCATCTTCGTCGTTACCACCTTGCTGATGCTGCAACTGCGCAGCTTCTCGCGGGTGGCGATGGTGTGGCTGACCGCGCCGCTGGGTTTGATCGGCGTGTGCCTGTTCCTGCTGGTGCTGCGGGTGCCGTTCGGCTTCGTGGCCATGCTCGGCACCATCGCCCTGTTCGGCATGATCATGCGCAACTCGGTGATCCTCGTCGATCAGATCGAGCAGGACATCCGCGCCGGCCACGATGCGTGGACGGCGATCATCGACGCCACCGTGCGCCGCTTCCGCCCGATCGTGCTCACCGCGCTGGCCGCGGTGCTGGCGATGATTCCGCTGTCGCGCAGCGCCTTCTTCGGGCCGATGGCGGTGGCGATCATGGGCGGGCTGATCGTCGGCACCGCGCTGACGCTGCTGTTCCTGCCGGCGCTGTATGCGGCGTGGTTCAGGGTGCAGCGGCCGGCGACGACCTGACCGATCGCGTCGACACTGGGCTGCGCGAGCGCGGCCGCCTAGCCTTCCCGTGCCATCCGCGAGATCGGCGGTGCCGACGAGCGTAGCGGCTCGAACTCCGCCGCCACGTCGGCGTAGCCATGCTGCAAGGCGAGGTCGTAGGGCGTGCGGCCGAGCGTGTCGCGCGGGCGCCTGTCGGCACCGGTGGCGAGCAATCGCTGCACCACCCGCCCGAGCCCATGCATGCCGGCTAGGTGCATCGCGGTGAAGCCGCGAGCGTCGCGCGTTTCCAGCGACACGTTCTCGCCCAACAAGGGTTCGAGGGCGGCGAGGATCACTTCTTCGTCGCCGGCGGTGCCGGTGTCCGCATTCGCTCCCAGCAGCAGCAACAGCGGCGTCATGCCACCGCTTGCGGCGACGTCGGCTTCCGCGCCGCCGAGCAGCAGCGCATCCAGCAGGGCGAGCACGCGCTGGCGGTCGTGAGCCTGGAAGGCATAGCCACAGGCGCAGTGCAGGGCGTTGCGACCGCGCTCGTCGCGCAGGTCGATATCGGCACCCTTGGCGAGCAGGCGCGAGACCATGTCAGGCAGGCCGAGCGCGGCGGCGAGCATCAGCGGCGTGACCGCGCCGGGCAGCGGCCGATCGACCACCGCGCCCTGCGCCAGCAGCAGTTCGACGACCTGGGTATGGCGCATGCTCACCGCCGCCGACAACGGCGTGGCACCGGTGCCCGAGGCGATCGAGCGATCCGCGCCGCGTTGCAGCAGCATGCCGACGACGACCAGATGGCCGTTGCCGGCCGCGCGCAGCAGGGCCGTGCAGCCCTGCGCGTCGATGGTGTCGATGGGCATGCCCAGATCGAGCAGGCGCCGCACCGCGCCGGCGTCGCCGACCATCGCCGCCGCCGGCAGGTCGGTCGGGTGCAAAGGTCGCAGCGGCAACCGCCAGCCGCGCCAGTCCAGCCATGCGACCAGATCGCTGCGCTCGGCGGCCAGCGCGATGCCCAGCGCGGTTTCGCCGGTGGGCGTGCGCGCGTCGGGCGAGGCACCGGCACCGACCAGCAGGCGCACCGCGCTTTCACGCCCAAGCGTGCAAGCCAGTTGCAGGGCGGTGATGCCGCGCGCGTCGCGTGCGTCCGGCGCGATGCCCATGGTGAGCAGGCGCTCGGCCAGCCGCAGCCAGCCCAGGCGAATGGCGAAATGCAGCGGCGGCGTGCCGGCGCTGGCGACGAAGGGATCGGCGCCGCGCTCGATCAATGTCAGCGCGAGTTGTTCGCGCGAACGTGCTGTGGCTTCGCTGAGCATGCAGGCGTGCAGATAGCGCGCCAGCCCGCCGGCGCCGGCCGGCGACACCGCGCGATCGAGTAGGCGTTGCAGGGCGCCGGTGCCGCTGCCGCCGCTGTCGAGCAGGCTGAAGGCGAGCGTGCCGCCACCGGCCTGTGGCGCTTCGGGATCGGCCCCGTTCGCCAGCAGCCAATCGAACACCTGCAGATCGGCTTCCAGCGCGAAATCCAGCAACTGCGCGGTGGCCAGAGCACGGCCATCGCCCAGCCGCAGCGCCGCCGCGGCCTGATCGAAGCGGCGCGTGGCCAGCGCCTCGCGCAACAGTTGCGCAGGGCTGCGTTCGACCGGTCCTGCGGCCAGATCCTCGGCGACGCTCTCGGGCAGCGGATAGTTCGGATCCAGTTCGACCACCAGCCGCCAGCGCCCGGCCGCCAGCGCATGGTCGATGGCGCGGCGGCCGTCGTCGCTCTGTCGATGCGGATCCACGCCCAGCGTCACCAGTGCGCGGATCAATGCCGGCTCGGCGTTCTGCGAGGCGCAGGCATAAGCCAGCGCGTTGCGGCCGTGCAGATCGGTCAGGTCGGGATCGGCGTTGGCTCTGGACAATTTTTCCACCGCCGCGTCGCCGCCGGCGCGGGCGGCGTGCATCAACGGGGTCATGCCCTCGGTATCGACGGCATCGATTTGCGCACCGGCGTCGATCAACGCCTGCACCGTTTCCGGGTTGTCGGCGGCGCAAGCCAGCATCAGCGCGGTGGCTTGATGGTCGCCGCGCGAGTCCACACGGGCGCGATGGCGCAGCAGCAATTGCACGCCGGCCGCGTCGTCCTCGCCGGACGCGGCGGCGAGCAGCGCCGGCTGCCCGCGATCGGGTTCCGGGCGCGCGCCGCTTTCGAGCAGAAAGCGCGCCAGCCGCCAGTTGCCGGCCTCGCAGGCCACGCCCAACGGGCTGAAACCGTCGTGGTTGAGGGCGTCGAGCAGGGCGTGCGCGTCGAGCAGGCGCGCGGCGACATCCACGTCGGAGCTGCGTGCGGCGTGGTGCAGCGGGGTGTTGCCTTCGGGGTCGGCGATGCGCGGATCGGCACCGTTGGACAGCAGGGTGGTGACGGTTTCGATGCGCCCGTGCCAACTGTCGCGGGTGGCGGCGAGCAACGGGGTGAGGCCGGCATGCTGGCGGTTGATGTCCACCCCGCGGGCGAGCAATTCGCGCAGCAGAGCCACGTCGGGCATCACGCAGGCCAGCACCGGCAGAGTGCGCTGGTCGCGGTCGTCGGGATCGGGCAGGCGTGCCGGGTCGGCACCACGGCGCAGCGCGGCGATCGCCTCGTCGGCGCGGCCACCGCGTGCGGCGGCGTACACCCGCAGGTTGGGATCCACCAGTTCCTCGAACGGCACCTGTGCAGGCGCTGCGAACGTCGAGGCAGCGCTGGACGAAGCGCTCGGCGCGACCTCGACGTAACGGCTGCGTGGCCCTTCGCGGCCGAGTACATGGACACATCCGTGCAGCAGCGGCGCCAGCAGCGCCTGTGCCGCCAGCAAACCGATTTTCACCCCGGGCGTGGCCACGCCGTCCCACAACGCGCACAGCACGAGGGCGAGGATCAGACCGATCGCCAGCGCGATCAGCAGGCCCGCACCGGTGGCGACTTCGCCGTCGTCGGTCGCGGTCTCGTACAGGTCGGCCAATCCGCCGCCGACGCGCTCGGCGCGCGCGAACACCGGCCAGTAGCGCCACAACACGATCAGTGCGATCCCGGTCGCAGCACTGGCACCGAGCGCCGCACCGAGGCTGCCGCTGGCCAGCAGCATCGGCAACGGCCAGGCCATCGCGAAGGCCGCCAGCGCGCCGGCCGCGCCCCACAACACCGCCAGCGCGACAGCATCGGGCATCCAGCGCCCGGGTTCCTCACCGGCCGGTCGCGAGCCCAGCCACCACGCCGTGCCCAGCGCGTACAGCGGCTGCGCCAGCCACGGCCCGACCAGTGTCCACGCGCCGGGTGCGAGCAACGGCGCCAGCGACAACATGATCCCGGCGAGCAGCGCCACACTGGCGCGCAGGGGTTGGCGCGCGGGGCGCTCAGGCAGTGCCATCGGTGAGCTCGTGATGGGTGGGCGGGAATTGCAGGTGGAAACCGCGCGCCGTCAGATTCTCGCGCACGCTCGCCGCATCCGCCTGTGCGAGGCGGCGCTGCGGGGTCAGTTCCAGATCGAGCACGAAGTCCAGCGCGCCCAGCGTGCCGCGCAGCGGCTCGGGGATCGCGCCGAACCCTTCCCGCTCGCGCAGGTAGACGTAGGTGTCGGCCTTGCGGCGGCTCTTGTAGACGTAGGCGTGCATGATCGGGCGCGGCCGGATGGCGCATTGTGGCCGCAATTGGCGCGCGGATAAAGCGCGGGCGTGACTTCCGGCGCAGTCGGTGGCGGCGACGGGCTGCTAGGCTGGCGCGTTGCCTGACGATCCCCGGGAGTCCACCGATGCGCCTTGCCTTCCTGCTGCCGCTGTCGCTCGCCGTCGCCACCGCGCTGGCCCAGCCCGCGCCGTCCACTGCGCCGCCCACACCGATCACGCTGGAACAGGCGATGGCCAATCCGGACTGGATCGGCCCGCCGATCGACATGGCGTGGTGGTCGTGGGATGGCCGGCAGGTGCTGTTCCCGCTCAAGCGCGACGGCAGCCCCGAGCACGGCGGGGTGAGCGATTTGTACGCGGTGGACGTGTCCGGCGGCGCGCCGATGGCGCGTGTGGCAGATGGCGAGCGCGGCAAACTCGATGTCATCAATCCGACCTACGACAGCGCGCATCGGCGCAGCGTATTCGTGCGCAACGGCGATGTGTTCGTGCGCGACCTGCACGGCGGCGCGCTGACCCAGGTCACCAGCGGCGCGGGTAGGGCCGCCGACCCGGCCTTCACCGCCGGCGACGACGGTGTGATCTGGCACGTCGGCGATACCTGGTATCGCTACCGATTTGCTGCCCGCGTGGTGGAAACCGTGGCCGTGCTCAAGGCCGCCAACGATCCCGACGCGCCGCCCAAAGCCGACGGGATGCGCGCCGAACAGTTGCGGTTGTTCGCCGTGCTGCGCGAGGCCAAGGCAGCCCGCGAAGCGAAGCAGGCGCAGGAAAAACAACTGCGCGCGGCCGACCCGACCCGCGCGCCGGAGCCGATCTACCTCGGCGACGAGGTGGCCATCGACGCCACGGCGCTGTCGCCCGATGGCCGCTGGCTGCTGGTGGCGACCTCGCCCAAGGGCGCTGACGCCGGCCGCATCGGCAAGCTGCAACGCTTCGTCACCGAAAGCGGCTACGAGGAACAGGAAGACGAGCGCACCCGCGTGGGCCGCAACCCGCCGCCCGGCGAGGCGTTCAAGCTGGTGGATCTGACCGACGGCAAAGTGTCCGACCTGTCCATCGCCGGCCTGCCGGGGATCGACGTCGATCCGCTCGCCGCGCTGCGCAAGGCCGCAAACAAGGAGCCGCTGAAGGGCCCGCGCCCGCTCCGCGCCGCCGGCATGCAGTGGAGCGCCGATGGCCGGCAAGCCGCGCTGGAACTGCTGTCGGTGGACGACAAGGATCGCTGGATCGCCACCGTTGATTTCACCGGCAAGGCGCTGCGTAGCGCGCATCGGCTGACCGATCCGGCGTGGATCAATTCCTTCGCCTACAGCGATTTCGGCTGGATGCCCGACAACCGCACGCTGTGGCTGCTGTCCGAGCAATCCGGTTACTCGCACCTGTACACGGTGGTGCCGGGGCAAGCCGCGCGCGCGCGCAACAGCGGCGCGTGGGAGGCTTCCGCGCCGCAAATCTCCGCCGATGGCCAGCGCGCGTGGTTCGTGTGCAACCGGCAGTGGCCGGGCGGCTACGAGGTGTGCGAGGAAAATCTGACCGACGACAGCGTGAAGGAGATCACCGCGCTGGGCGGCGTGGAGGACTTCACCCTCTCGCCGGACCAGAAGCAGGTGCTGGTGCGTTATTCGGGCATCTTCCTGCCGCCGCAACTGGCGGTGGTGCCGGCCGGTGGCGGCAAGGCGAGCGTGCTCACCGACACCCGCACGGCGGCGTACAAGGCGCGCAACTTCCTCGCCCCGCAGTTCGTGCAGGTGCCGTCCAGCCACGGCGCGAAACCGATCTGGTCGAAAGTCTACCGGCCAGCGACGCTGGAACCGGGCAAGCGTTATCCGATCGTGATGTTCGTGCACGGCGCCGGCTACCTGCAGGACACCTTCGCGCGCTGGACGTATTACTTCCGCGAGCAGATGTTCGCGCAGTTGCTGGTGCAGCAGGGCTTCATCGTGATGGCGATGGACTACCGCGGCTCGGCCGGCTACGGCCGCGACTGGCGCACCGCGATCTACCGCGACATGGGTCACCCGGAACTGGAGGACTACCGCGACGGCGTGAAGTGGATGGAAGCCAACGTGCAGGGCGATCCGGCGAAGGTGGGCATCTACGGCGGCAGCTACGGCGGCTTCATGACCCTGATGGCGATGTTCCGCGCGCCCGACGTGTTCAAGGCCGGCGCCGCGTTGCGCCCGGTGTCGGACTGGAGCGAGTACAACCACGACTACACCGCCGCCATCCTCAACACCCCGGACATCGATCCGGAAGCCTACCGCCGCAGCTCGCCGATCGAATACGCCGACGGCCTCAAGGGCACCTTGCTGATCTGCCACGGCATGCTCGACGACAACGTATTCTTTCAGGACTCGGTGCGGCTGGCGCAGCGGCTGATCGAGCTGCACAAGGACCACTGGAGCCTCGCGCCTTACCCGATGGAACGCCACGGTTTCGAGCACGCCGATTCGTGGTTGGATGAATACCGGCGCATCGATGAGTTGTTCCAGACGACGCTGAAGTAGATCAAGGCATCTGCGGCTTGGTGACCCCCGCCCCTGCTTGCGGGGGAGGGTTGGAGAGGGTGCTCTGCATCGGGCTCGCGCAGCGAAAAGCGACCCCCTCCCAGCCTCCCCCTTCGCTACGCGAAAGGGGAGGGGTCTTTACGGGTTGGGGAGGGGTGCTCTCAGCCGACGCTCACTCGCCCGCAAACACACCCTCCAGCTCCACATCCAGCTCACGCCGGCAGACGTCGCCGTGCAGGTACACCACGCGCGCAGCAGGCAGCAGGCTGGCGGCGATCACCGCCTGCGCCAGCGGCAGGTCGGCGGGATGGCGTAGGTACACCCGCAGCGCCTGACAGCGGCGCAACGAGAACCGGCGAGTACAACGCTCGCTGCCCGCCGACAACAACGTTTCGAGGTTGCGCAGGCTCTCGCGCAGTTGTTCGGCCACGTCGCCGGCATGCTGTGAGACGTGGCCGACGATGCTCGCCGTGCCCGAGGCCAGCAGCAGCGGCGAAGCGCCATCGGCATCCAGCAACGCACCGCGCGAGAAGCCCGGCGACACCGGGCCGTGTTCGCGCGGATAGCTCCACGCCGGGGTCTGCCTCGGGTTTTCCAGCGCGATCGCCGGCTCGCGCCCGCACAGGGCGATCACCTGCACGATGTTCGCGCACACACCGTTGCCAACGCCATTCGCGCCGTGCGAGTGGTGACCGATTGCGGTCGCCGCCGGTGGGGTCGCGTTGAAATCCGCATCCACGCCAGCCGCACGACCCACGCAGAAGCGCCGGTAGCGCTCGTCGTCGCCATCGCCGTCGTTGATCGCGTCGAGATAATTCCAGATCCGCAGCAGGTGCGGATGCGTCGAGCCGCGCACCTGTGCGATCAACTTGGTATAGGCGGACTGCGTTGCGTCGGCGATGCCGCCGGAATTTTCGACCGGGTCGAAGACCAACGCGCGGCATGCCTCACCGAACCGCCATGTCTCCGGCAGGCGCGGGCCGGCCAGCCAGTCGCAGCCCACTCGCACCGCGCCGGTGATGCCATCGACAAAGGCGAAACGCAATGCGGCAGGTTGGTCGGAAAAGGCCACGTGCAGCGACGCCGCATCGACGTGGCTGCGATGCGCCAAGGCAGTATCGGCAAGATCGTTCACGACGCCAATTATACCGGCCGTACACGGAGAACCCGGCGATGATGCTGCTTGGCGGGATGGTTCTGCCCAGAACCTGCCGATGAATCGTTCATGGCGAGCTTGTCGAACCACGAACGATCCATCGCCACGACTATCATGCGCAGCAACACTCCCGCGCGGCGCCGTCATGCCCGATTCCATCGACACCCCCGACATCGCCGCCGTCCACACCTATCTGACCGGACTGCAACAGCGCATCTGCGACGCACTGGAAGCCGCCGACGGCAGCGCACGCTTCGGCAGCGACGTGTGGCAGCGCGCCGAGGGTGGCGGCGGCGATTCGCGCGTGCTGCGCGAGGGCGTGGTGTTCGAGCAGGCCGGCGTGGGCTTCTCCGAGGTGCGCGGGGCGAGCCTGCCGCCATCGGCCACCGCGCACCGTCCGGAGCTCGCCGGCGCGCCGTGGCGCGCGCTCGGCGTGTCGCTGGTGGTGCATCCGCGCAACCCCTATGTGCCGACCAGCCACGCCAACGTGCGCTACTTCGAAGCGCAGCCGCCACGCGGCGAAACGGTCTGGTGGTTCGGCGGCGGATTCGACCTCACACCGTTTTATCCCTTCGACGAGGACGTGCTGCACTGGCACCGCACCGCGCACGCCGCCTGCGCGCCCTTCGGCGCCGATCTGTACCCACGCTTCAAACGCTGGTGCGACGAGTATTTCTTCCTCAAGCATCGCAATGAAACGCGCGGCGTGGGCGGGTTGTTTTTCGACGACTTCCGCGAAGGCGGCTTCGCCCACGCCTTCGGCCTGATGCGCGCGGTCGGCGATGCCTATCTGGATGCCTACCTGCCGATCGTCGAACGTCGCAAGCACGCGCCCTACGGCGAGCGCGAACGCGAATTCCAACTCTACCGCCGCGGCCGCTATGTCGAATTCAATCTCGTCTGGGATCGCGGCACTCTGTTCGGCCTGCAATCGGGCGGGCGCACCGAAGCCATCCTGATGAGCTTGCCGCCGCGCGTGCGCTGGGAAGTGGGCTACGCGCCCGCGCCGGGCAGCGCCGAGGCACGGCTGGCGGACTATCTGCGGCCACGGAACTGGCTGGGGGAACTCGACCCGGCAACGCCCTGATTCCGCGACACCACCTGTCCCGGCCCTGCACTACCGTGGTGTGAATTCATCGGCGCGGCTTCTCGCGCCGGGACATCGCCACGGAGCGCCACATGCCCAAGTACCGCGTCCACCTCGCCGTCCGCCGCCCCGACAACAAGGGCGGCGGCACCGTCACCGTCAACGTCGAGGCCGATTTCGACTTCACCGCGATGGAGATGGCCAGGCAGCAGTACTACCAGACCCATCCGCTCAACCGCGACGAGCCGAGTTCGGACATTCGCCGGACTCGGCGAGTTGAAAAAGTGCAGGAACGCACTTTTTCAACATCCTGCTAGTTCAACATCCTGCTAGCGGTCGCGTAAACCGGTTCGCTCACTTGAGTATGGCATTGAGTTCGGCCGCCAGCCGCGCGCCGGCCAGCAGCAGTCGTTGTTCGGCCAGCGAACGATGGACACCGAGGTAGGCACGGTCGATGCGGTGGCTGGGTGGGTAAATGGCGTTAGCGTCGATGGCCAGGCATGACTCTCGAGCCCAGCGTTCGGGTGCGCGTGCATCGGTGCGCAGTTCGGCAGCGGCGACCTGCGTTTTGGCCAATCGTTGCGCATCGTCTTCGGGATCGAAACCGGCCTGGCCGAGGATGAGTCCATCCCAGACTTTGTGCAGATTGGTGCCGTGGCCGCGATAGCGGATCTGGTACTCGTTGCCGCCGCGGTCGTCGCGGTTGCCGGCGTGCAGGGGCTGGTGGATGTCGCCGATGAAATGGACGACGAACTTCAGCGCCTGCGCACGCTGCTCGCGCGGCAGCCGGGTATCGGCGAGAACGCGCAATTGCTCCTGCGTGGCGGCGACGATGCAGTCGCCGTGCGGGCAGTCACGTGCCGGCACGTAATGGCAATCGCGGTCGTGGAAGTTCACGAAGTGCCAGCGTTTGCTGCGCTGGAACAATTCAGGATCGCGCCAGCGCAGGGCGTCGGCCCAGTTGGACACGCCGGCCAGCGTGGGTTCGCGTTCGCCAGCCAGCAGGCCGGCCACCGCCGCGCTCGCGCGTGGCGTCAGGCGCTGCTGTGCGATCTCGCCGACGATGCGGTGACCGTGCTGGCCCCAGGCCAGCGCCAGCGCGGGGCAGAGCAAGGCCACGAGGATGTGGGCGAGACGTGGGCTCATCAGCTCATGGCCTTGGCGTTCATCGGCAGGGGTGGGATGGGGCGGTTGGACGGGCTAAAATAGCCAACCCCGTGGCGACGCGCAGCGCGACGCATACGGTTTCACGCATCCAACGCCCATCCGAGGAGTTTGTCCATGGCGATCAAGGTCGCGATCAACGGTTTTGGCCGCATCGGCCGCAACGTGCTGCGTGCGGCGGTGCAGAACTTCGCAAAAGATATCCAGATCGTCGCCATCAACGACCTGCTCGAACCTGATTACCTTGCCTACATGCTTCAGTACGACTCGGTGCATGGCCGCTTCCACGGCGATGTGAAGGTCGAGGACGGGCATCTGGTCGTCAACGGTCACAAGATCCGACTGACCGCCGAACGCGATCCGGCCAACCTGAAGTGGGGCGAGGTCGATGCCGACGTGGTGATCGAGTCCACCGGTTTGTTCCTCGACAAGGCCAGCGCCGCCAAGCACATTGCTGCGGGCGCGAAGAAGGTGCTGATGTCGGCCCCCTCCAAGGACGACACGCCGATGTTCGTGTTCGGCGTCAACCACCACACCTACGCCGGCCAGCAGATCGTTTCCAACGCCAGTTGCACCACCAATTGCCTTGCCCCGGTGGCCAAGATCCTCAACGACCACTGGGGCATCAAGCGCGGCCTGATGACCACCGTGCACGCCGCCACCGCCACCCAGAAGACCGTCGATGGCCCGAGCAACAAGGATTGGCGCGGCGGCCGCGGCATCCTCGAGAACATCATTCCCTCGTCCACCGGCGCGGCCAAGGCGGTGGGCAAGGTGATCCCCGAACTAGACAAAAAGCTCACCGGCATGAGCTTCCGCGTGCCGACCTCGAACGTGTCGGTGGTCGATCTGACCGTCGAACTGGACAAGCCGGCGACCTATGCGGAAATCTGCGCGCAGATGAAGGCGCAGGCCGAAGGCCCGCTCAAGGGCATCCTCGGCTACACGCAGGACAAGGTCGTGGCCACCGACTTCATCGGCGATGCGCGCACCTCGATCTTCGACGCCGAAGCGGGCATCGCGCTCGACGCGAACTTCGTCAAGCTGGTGGCGTGGTACGACAACGAGTGGGGCTACTCGAACAAGTGCCTGGAAATGGTGAAGGTGATTTCAGGATGAAATCATCCCGTGCAGGCCATGGATGGCCGATGACACGGGATCCAGTCAGTCAGGATGAAATCATCCCGTGCAGCACGGCCACTTCCTTCCCCCTTTGGGGGAAGGTGCCCAAAGGGCGGATGAGGGCACACACCTTGGATGCGACAGTTGTTTGAGGTGGAAGCCTTGCGCTCGTGCAAGACTTCATAGTTGAGGATGGCGAGCCGCTCGCTGCTGTTGGCAGCTCACATCGGCGTGCGGATCAGCAGCGCCAGCTTGCCCGGCTTGCCGTCCCATTCGCCCGCATCCGCAGGCGAGGGCTTCTTGCGGGTGAGCACCGGCCACAGCGGCGCCAGTTCGGCGTTGATGCCAAGAAATATTTCCTGCCCGGCTGGCACGTCGTCCTCGGGGAAGATCGCCCCGACCGGGCATTCGTCCACGCACAAGGTGCAGTCGATGCACTCCTCGGGATCGATCACGAGGAAATTCGGGCCTTCGTGGAAGCAGTCCACCGGGCACACCTCGACGCAGTCGGTGTGCTTGCAGTTGATGCAGTTTTCGGTGACGACGTGGGTCATGGGCGTAGCGCATTATGCGCCGGTAGATCGCGAATCGACATGACGCGGATCAATGCGGCAAGGCTACGGCGATTGCGGCATGACGCCAGCGCATGCGCGTGGGGGCGCCTGCGCGGCTCATGGTGCTGAGCGAGGGCGATCGCCTGCCGACGCGATCAGGGTTTGCCGGATGGATCCTTCGGCGACGTTGTCGCATTGCCGTCGTTCCACCAGCCGCCACCGAGGGCGAGGAATAGCGCAGCGGTGTCCGCGTAACGGTTGGCCTGCGCCTGCACGCGGCTGCCGACGGACTGCTGGTACTGCTGTTCGGCGAGCAGCACCGACAGATAACTGACGTCGCCGATACTCAGTTGCGCGCGGGCGATGTCCAAGCCCTCGCGGGTCCGCACCTCGGCCAGCGCGCTTGTGCGCAGGGCCTCGGCGTCCAGTTGCAATGCCTGCATGGTGTCGGCGACGTTCTGGAAGGCCGCGATCACGGTGGCGCGATACTGCGCGCTCGCCGCCGCGTAGACCGCCTGCGCCGCGCGTTGCCTGTGCAGCAGCGCGCCACCCTGGAACAGCGGCTGCGCGATGTCGGCGGCGACGCCGAAGAAGCCGGTTTTGCTGGCGAACAGATCCGCGAAGCGGGTGGCGGAGCGGCCGTCGCTGGCGGTCAGGGCGATTTGCGGCAGGCGGTTGGAGATGGCCACGCCGACCTGGGCGCTGGCCGCGTGCATCTGCGCCTCGGCCGCGCGCACGTCCGCGCGCTGCTCGATCAGTGCGGACGGCAGATCCTGCGGCAACACATCGGGCAGGTGCAGATCGGCGAGGGTGAAGGCCGGGATCGGCTCGCCTGCCGGCAGCCGCCCGAGCAGCGCGGCGAGCGCGTCGTTCTGCTGCGCCAGTTGTTTGCGCAAGGCCGGTACCTGCGCCTGCGACTGCGCCAGCGCCGCTTCCTGCACGATCACCGCGGCCTGTGCGATGTCGCCGAGCGCGGCCTGCTTGCGCATGATCCCCAGTTGCTCCTCCTGCAGGGCGACGTTGCGTTGCAGGGCGGCGAGTTGATCGTGCAGCGACGCCGCCTGCACCACGCCCTGGACGACGTTCGCCGTCAGCGCGGTGCGCGCCGATTCGAGCTGGAAGCGCGCCGATTCGGCTTGCGCGGCCAGCGACTCGACCTGGCGGCGGTTGCCGCCGAACACATCCAATGAATACGACACCAGCACCTGCGCGGTTTGCAGGCTGTACGGGCTGGTTCCGGAGTTCAGCGCCGGCGAGAGCTCCGGCGCGGTCTTGGCCCGCGAGGCGTTCAGGTCGACGGAGACCTGCGGCCAGAATGCGCCGCGTTGCGCGGACACGTCCTCGCGGGCGACGCGCAGCGCTGCCTGCACCGACTGCACGCTCGGATTGTTGTGCAGCGATTCGGCGACCAGCGCGTTCAACGCGGATGAACCGAACCACGTCCACCAGTTCGCCGGGATGTCCATGCCGGCCGCCCAGCGCTGCGCGCCGCCGCCGGGAAGCGCGCTGCGCGCGTCGGCCGTCGTCGGCGTTGCGGGTGTCAGGCGCGGCGTGTCCGGAGCCGCGGGGCGCGCGAAGTCCGGGCCGACCGCGCACCCGGTCAACGCTGCGATTGCGGCCGACAACGCGGCGATCTGCGCGAGGCGATGGGCGCGCATGCTCAATCTTCCTCCGCAGTCGGCGCGGCGATCGGCAGCGCGCGCCCGCGCGGCGAGAACATCTCCACCAGCACCGGCAGCACGAACAGGATCAGCACCGGCGCAAGCACGATGCCGCCGACCACCACCAGCGCGAGCGGCTTCTGCACCTGCGAGCCGATGCCGGTGGAAATCGCCGCCGGCACCAGACCCACGCAGGCGACGATGCAGGTGAGCATCACCGGGCGCATGGTCGTCTGGCAGGCGCGGTACATCGCTTCGGTGCGTTCCAGTCCCGAGTCGATGTTGTGGTTGAAGTTCGACAGCACGAGGATGCCATCCATGGTGGCGATGCCGAACAGGGCGATGAAGCCGATCGCCGCCGACACGCTGAAGGCGGTGCCGGTGACGAACAGCGCGAACACGCCGCCGATCAGCGCCATCGGGATCACGCTGAGCACCAACAGCACGTCCGCCACGCTGCCGAAGTTCACGTACAACAAAATGCAGATCAGCAGCAGCGCCAGCGGCACGGACAGTTCCAGCCGGCGCAGGGCGTCCTGCAGGTTGCCGAACTCGCCGACCCACTCGACGCGGTAACCGCCGGGCAGTTGCACCTTCTGCGCGATCTTGCGCTGCGCCTCGAGCACGGTGGTGCCAAGATCGCGCCCGCGCACGCTGAACTTGATCGGGATGTAGCGCTCCTGCTGTTCGCGGTAGATGAACGATGCACCCGAGACCAGCGACACCTTCGCCACGTCCTGCAGCGGCACCTGCACCACGCCATTGCCGCTCGGGCTGGGCGCGCCGATGAGGATGCGGCGGATCGAATCCAGATCGTTGCGATACTGTTTGGCGAGGCGCACGACGATCGGAAAATTGCGGTCGCTGCCCGGCTCGTACAGGTTGCCGGCCGTCTGCCCGCCGATCGCCGCCTGCACCGCCGCGTTGACGTCGCCCGGCGCCAGCCCGAAGCGCGCGGCGCGGGCACGGTCGACGTCGATGCGCACGGTCGGCTGGCCGAGCACGCGGAACACCGCCAGATCGGTGATGCCCGGCACGGTGGCGAGCACGTCGCGAATCTTGTTCGCGGTCGCCTCGAGGGTGTCCAGGTCGTTGCCGATCAGCTTGACCGAGTTCTCGCCCTTCACGCCGGAGGCGGCCTCTTCGACGTTGTCCTCGATGTACTGCGAGAAGTTGAAGTCCACGCCGGGGAAACGATCCTGCAGCGCATCGGTCATCTGCTCGGTGAGCTTCTCCTTGTCCACGCCGGCGGGCCACTGCCCGGCCGGCTTGAGCGGGACGAAGAACTCGGCGTTGAAGAACCCGGTCGAGTCGGTGCCGTCGTCCGGTCGGCCGTGCTGGGAAACGACCGTCTTCACCTCGGGGAAGCTCTTGATGAGCTTGCGCATCCGGTTGACGTAGCCGTTGCTGTCCTCCAGCGACACCGACTGCGGCATGGTCGCGCGGATCCACATGTTGCCTTCCTCCAGCTTGGGCAGGAACTCCAGGCCGAGGTTGTGGGCGACGAGCAGCGCGCACAGCGCGAGCGCAGCGGCGCCGCCGAGGGTGACGATGCGGTTGGCGAGCGCGAACTGGAGCAGCGGCGTGTTGACCCGGCGGATCCAGCGCAGCGCCAGGGTCTCGCGGTCCTCGACCGGGCCGGTGAACAGGAACGCGCTCAGCGCCGGGGCGATGGTGAAGGTGGCGATGATGCCGCCGGCGATCGCGTAGGCATAGGTCTTGGCCATCGGCCCGAAGATGTGCCCCTCGATGCCCGAGAGAGTGAACAGCGGCAGGAAGCCGGCGATGATGATGCCGGCCGAGAACAGGATCGGCTGCGTCACCTCGGCCGCCGAATAGGCGATGGTGGCGAAGCGCCCGCTCAGGCCGAAATGCGCGCGGGTGACCGTGGAGAACGCCGAGCGATGCGCTTTCGCGCCTTCCGACAGGCGCCGGAAGATGTTCTCCACCATGATGACGGTGGCATCGACGATCAGGCCGAAATCGATCGCGCCCACCGACAGCAGGTTCGCCGATTCGCCGCGCCACACCATCAGGATGATCGCGAACGCCAGTGCGAAGGGGATCGTCATCGACACGATCAGGGCGCTGCGCAGGTTGCCGAGGAACACCCATTGCAGGATGAAGATCAGCACGATGCCGAACAGCATGTTGTGCAGTACGGTGTGGGTGGTGGTGGCGATCAGCTCGCTGCGGTCGTAGATCTTCTCCAGGCGCACGCCGGGCGGCAGCACGCCGGAAGCATTGATCTTCCGTACCTCCGCTTCCACCTGCGCGATGGTCGGCATGCTCTCCTCGCCGCGGCGCATGAGCACGATGCCCTGCACGATGTCGTCGTCGGCGTCGCGGCCGGCGATGCCCAGCCGCGGCAGGTGGCCGACTCGTACCTCGGCGACGTCGGCGAGCGTCACCGGCACGCCGTTGGCGTTGGCAAGCAGGGTGTGGCGCAGGTCGTCCGTGCTGCGGATCATGCCCACGCCGCGCACCACCGCCGACTGCGGGCCGATGTCGACGGTCTGCCCGCCGACGTTGATGTTGGCGTTGTTGATCGCATTGAGCGCCTGCGCAAGGGTCAGCCCGTAGCTGGCCAGCCGCTGCTGGTCGACGACCACGTCGTAGGTCTTGGTCTTGCCACCCCAGCCGGTCACGTCCACCACGCCCGGCACGGCCTTGAAGCGCCGTTCCAGCACCCAGTCCTGCAGGGTTTTCAGATCCATCACCGAGTAGCCGGGCGGGCCGACCACGCGGTAGCGGTAGATCTCGCCGATGGGGCTCTCCGGCGAAATCTGCGGCTGTGCGCCATCGGGCAGCGCCGGCAATTGCGCCAGCCGATTGGTGACGAACTGCTCGGCCTGCTGGTAGGTCACGTCGTAGGTGAACTGGATCTTCACGTCCGACAGGCCGAACAGCGAGATCGTGCGTACCGTGGTGACGTGCGGGATGCCCGCCATCTGCACTTCGAGCGGGATGGTGATGTAGCGCTCGATCTCCTCGGCCGACAGGCCCGACGCCTGCGTGTTGATGTCCACCAGCGGCGGCACCGGATCCGGATAGGCCTCGATGTTCAAGCGCAGGAAGCTGATCACGCCCGCGCACAGCACGAACGCCATGATGACGACGACCAGCAGGCGTCGCCGCAGCGCGAACTCGACGATGCGGTTCATGAGCCCGGATTCACCGCGCGATCGATGAACAAGGTGCCGGCGCTGACGACCTTCTCGCCGGCGCGCACGCCAGCCAGCACTTCCACGCTGTCGCCGTCGGTACGGCCGAGGCGCACCTCGCGCAGGGCGATGGTGCCGTCGTTGCGGGCCACGTACACGCGCGCCTGCTCGCCTTCATGGACGATCGCGCTGCGCGGCACAGCCGGGGCTTGCGACGGATCGCCCGCGGCGATGCTGAAGCTGGCGAACATCTGCGGTTTGAGCACGCCGTCGGGGTTGGCCATCGTCGCCCGCACCGGCAGGCGGTGAGTGTTCGGATCCAGCGCCGGCGCCACCCAGGCGATGCGCGCGGAGAAGGTGCGTCCCGGGTAGGCGAGCACGCGCACGGCGACGGTCTCGCCGACGTGCAGGTCGGGCGCGTCGGATTCGCGCGCGTTGGCCACCAGCCAAACGTGGGAAAGATCGGAGATCGTGTACGCAGGATTCGAGGCGCCGGCTTGGATGTATTGGCCGAGGCCGACCTGGCGTTGGGTGACCGTGCCGGCGATCGGCGCGGTCACCGTCGCCACGGCGTCGATGGAAGTCCCGTGCCCGGCGGCCTTCTGCGCGCCGGATTCCAGCGCGGCGATCTGCGTATCGGGCACGCCGAGGATGCGCAGGCGATCGCGTGCGGCGTCGAGCGCGCTGCGCGCCGTAGTCAGATCCGCTTGGCTTTGCAGCCAGTCTTTGAGCGCACCGGCCTTGGCCTCGTACAGCGCGTGCTGGCGCTGCTCGCTTTTCGTCGCCAGCGCCAGTTGCGCGTAGGCGGTCTGCAGGTCGCTGCGGCCCTGTGCGAACTCCGCGGCGTTCACGTCCATCAGCGGCGCGCCGCGCTTGACTACGTCGCCGAGATTCGCGACCAGCTTCGTCACCCGTCCTGAGTAAGGCGAGAACACCGGCGTGGAGGTGTCGTCGTCGTAGGCGATCGTGCCGTCGGCCACGACTTGCGTAGTGAAGCGGTGTGTTGTGACCGCGGTGACCGTGAGCGCAGCCCATTGCTCGCGGGTGGGGCGGAAGGTTCCGGCGGGCTGGTCGGGGGCCTGCGCTGCGGGCGGTTTGGCCAGCAAATGCGCGGCGACTTCGTAGACGACGAACAGGCCCAGCAGCGCGGCCACACCGAACCCGACCAGCAACCACTGGATCGCGGGAGGATGGGCGCGCGGCGTGCGCGGCGGCGTCGGAGTGTCGTCCGTGGTCATGGTCGAGGATCCTGTCGGCCATGGCCGACGCTGGCGCGGCTGGGCGAGAGCGTGCTACGCGAGTTTCGTGCGAAGTGAGGGCGTGCGGGGCGAGAGCGCGTTACGCAAGATCGCGGAAGCGGCTGTTGTAATAGGCCAGCGCGAGGCCGAGCACGCCGAAGTCGTCCAGCAGGCCGAAGAACGGGATGTGGTCGGGGATCAGGTCGATCGGGCTGAGCAGATAGAACAGCGCGCCATAGGCGACGGTCTTGTCGAGCTTGCCAAGCTTGTCGGAGCGCACGATGCGCCACAGCGCCTCGATGCGCCGCGACCACTCCGCGCCGAGCTTGCCGAACGACAGCATCTTCTTGCGGCCGCGGTTCACTTCGTGCTGCTTGCGTTCCTGCATGCCGATGTGCGCCAGCCCACCCAGCATCGTGTCCTGCGACATCGCGCCGCGCATCGGGAAGCCGTCGGGCAGGCCCAGCGCCTGCACGGCGGCGTCATGCTCGCTCGACGGCGCCAGCGCCACCAGATCGCGTACGCTCGGTGACTCCGCACCCAGCCGGCCCTTGGCGATCAGCGCGTAGCAGGCTTCGCGGATCGCCGGCAGGTACACGCGCGGCACTTCCTGCTTGGGCTTTTTCAGCCAGCGGCGGATGGTCATGCCGGAGCAGCCGATCACCTCCGCCAATTCCTCGGGGGAACAGTCGGCTTCCGTCAACAGCTTGAGCACTTGAGCGTTGATCATGCACAAATGTTAATCGAAGGGAGGGGGTGTCGCAAGTGCGTCAGCGCAGATCGTCCTTCAGCAAGCCGTACAGTGCGGAATCGGAGGTGAGATCGCCGACCTGCCAGCGCTCGCGCAGCAGACCCTCGCGGCGGAAACCCAGCGCTTCGAGCAAGCGGCACGAGCCGATATTGTCCGGATCGGTGTCGGCCTCGATGCGGCGCAGGCGAAGTTCATCGAATCCGTAGCGCAGCGCCAGTCGCACCGCCTCGCGCGCCAAGCCGCGGCCCCAATGCGATGGATGCAGGGCGTAGCCGATCTCGGCGCGCGCCTGTCCCGGGAAAATCGCGTGCAAGCTCACGGTACCGATCAAGGCGTCGTCGTCGCATTGCGCGATCGCCCACGTCATCGCGCTGCCGGCGAGCAAGCCGCTGTCCTGCCGGCCGAACCATGCATCGGCAGCAGCGAGTTCCGACCACGCCGGCGTGCTCCAGAAACGCATCACCTCCGGCGCGGAGTACAGCGCGAACAACGCATCGCGGTCGTCCGCGCAGGGCGCACGCAGGGTGACGCGCTCGCCGTGCAGGCTGGGGAGGGATAGTGGCGGCGCATTCATCGGGGGTCGCATGCTGGATCGGATGGCAACGCATCCTGCCACGGTAAGCGGGTGGTTGCCGAATCCGGGCTCGTCAGCTGCCAACCAGCCCCAGCAGGCGGGCTCGATCCACCGCGTGCTTGCGGGTGCCGGCGGAGAGTTTGAGGAACAGGTTCTTGACGTGCCATTTCACGGTTTCGTCGCCGATGTCCAGAACGCGTGCGATCTGTTTGTTGGACATGCCCTTGTCGAGCAGGGCCAGCACGCTGGATTCCTTCGGCGTGAGCGGGCCGCGGGCTGCAATCGCGGGCGTCGAGCTTTGCGCGACGACGTGTGTGCCGCCGGTCTGCGCAGGGCCCTGCACGGCGCGCAGGCCGGCGGTCGCCCGATGCAGGCTGGTGGCCATCTGCAGCGCCAGCGGATGTACCTCGCCGACGGCGTGCAACACGGCCCCTGCCGGTGCGAGCGCCTGCGCCTGCACCAACAACGCGGTGGCGTCGGCGTCGTTGCATTGACGTGCGCAAACGGCACGCAACACGGACACGGTCAACAGACCGCCGTGGCGTTGCAAGCCGCTGGCGCAGGACTCGGCCGTCGCCAGCTGGCGCAGGGCAGCCGGGTGGTCGTGCCGGGCCAGCGCCGCGTAGGCATGCGCGATCGCGGCGGCGAGGCGATACTGGGGACGATAGGGCAGCAGCTCGCGCCGATCGAACTCGGGCGCGAGCGCATCGAGCTCGCGCGCGGCGCGCGATGCGGCCTGTGCATTGCCGCGAAATGCATGCATGCGGGTGCGTTCGGCGAGCGCCTGCGCGGCCAGTCGCGGCAGGTGGCGACGCTCGGCGAGCATGCCCAGATTGTCGAGCAGGGACAGCGCGCGCCGTTCCTCGCCGCGCGACCGGGCGATGCGCACGAGGGTGCGATAAGCCAGCATGATCGCGTCCGGGAAACTGGTGTGCTCGATGACGTCGAGGCGGTCGGCCAGCAGCGCCTGCGCCGCTTCGGGCTGGTCGAGGTCGTGCAAGGCCGGGGCCAGCACCGCGGCGAACATGCTGGCGACCAGGCTGCGTCGCCCGGCCGCGCGTTCGGCCTGCTGCAGCGCCGGTTCCAGCACCGCCTGGGTCTTCCACGCGTCGCCATCCCACAGATGCGTCATGCCCAGCAGCATCGTGCGGTAGGACAGGGCAAGCATGGCCGAATCCGCACGCACGCCGGCGGGCAGCACGGCGAGGATGCGTCGCGCCTCGTCGGTGCGGCCGGCGTGCATCCGCAGGTGGGCCATGGCATTGCGCCAGGCCAGTTCGCAGACCGGCTCGGTCACATCGGCGGGATAGTCGGACCAGCGCGCGAACAGTTCCGGAACCAGACCGATATGGTCGGAGTAACCCGTCGCGCTGGAGGCGACGAGCGCGGCGACGAATTGCGTGGCCGGCGCGGTCGCCGGATCGTCGAGGATGGCGCTGGCGATCCGGAAGGCCTCGGCGTTGCGCTCGCCCAGCGCGTCGGCCCAGGCGGCGAGCAGACGCAGATGGGTGTCGCCGGCGATCTGCGCGGGCGGGATCCGTTGCAGCCAGGCTTGCGCTTCGGCGAACTTGCCTTGCGTGCGCAAGGTCCACAACGATTTCACCGCGTACGCGCTGGCGAGCGTTTCCTCGCCGGCAGCGAACGCATGCGTGGCGGCTTCCGGAAAGCGTTCCTCGCGGGCGAACCAGTCGCAGGCGCGGCGATGCAACGCGCGCTGTTCCGCGCGCGGCAAGCGCTCGAAGCGCCCCAGCAGGAAGTCGCGCACCAGCGGATGCGCGCGGTACCAGCCTTGCAACTCGGCGCCGATCAGGATCGGGGTGTCGCACAGCAGTTTCCGCAAGCGATCCGATGCGCGCGTGCAGCCGGTGACCGCTGCGCACATCGATGCGTTCATGCGGTCGAGGATCGCGATGCGCACGAGAAAATCGCGCAAAGGCGGCGACAGGCTGGCGAGCAGCGATTCGACGAAATAGCGTTCGATGTCGCCGCGTCGCCCGGACAGCGAGCGCACCGCGGCCGAGGGGTCGCGTTCGGATTCGATCGTGGCGATGGCCAGTTGCAGGCCGATCGGCCAGCCCTCGGTCGCCGCGTGCAGCCGCATGCCATCGTCCAGGCTCAGGCGATCGTCGAAGCGGTGGTGCAGGATCGCCAGCGTCTCCTCCGGTTGCAGGCGCAGGTCGTCGGCGCTCAATACGGCGCTCAGGCCCTTCGCGGACAACTCCGCCGTGCGCAAATCGATCGGCGTGCGCGTGCCGATCGCCACATGCAGATTCGGCGGCGCATTGCTGAGCAGGTAGGCGAGCGAGGCGCGACTGGCCGCTGGCAGGCGTTCGGCATCGTCGACGATCAACACGGTGCGGCGCCCGAGTGCCGCGATTTCGGCGAGCAGGCCGGTCAGCGTCTCGATGCCCTGGTCGATGCGCAGCACGCTCTCGTTCGCCGAGGTGTTGAGCGCGATTCGCCCGCTGGCGGTACGAATCGCGTGCAACAGCGCGAGGTGGAAGTGCGCCGGGTCGTCGTTGCGGTCGGCACTGAGCCAGGCGACCTGGGCGCCTTCGGCCAGCCAGCGCTTGCGCCAGTGGACGAGCAGGACGGTCTTGCCGAAGCCTGCGGGTGCGAGCACGGTGACCACGGTGCGATCGCCGATGGCTTCCCAGATGCGTTCGAGGCGAGCGCGTTCGATTGCCGTGCGTGGCAGACGCGGCGGTGTGGTCTTGAGGGCGAACTCGGTGTCGTGCATGCGGGTGGTGGGTATCGGGGCGGCGCGGCCCGGCCCGGTGGTGCCAGTCTAATGGCCGCTGCGCTCCCGAACACTGGGACGCATCGCATTTCCGCCGGCGATGCGACAGGCCCGGGCGAATGCGCCGCGACAACCGGCGACGACGCCCCTTCCGGTATCTGTGCCCCCCCGGGCCGGGGGGGATCGGCTCTGCTTCACGCCACGCGGTGACGGTTCTGCCCTATCTTGCCGCTGATCGCTGTCGTGCTGACCCGAGTGCATCCAATGCGATTCGTGGGAAGGCATTCCCTTCCCTCACGGTCGAAGCCGCGGACGCAGTGCGACGAATTGCCACAGTTCCAGTCAGGACATCGTCTGTCCTGCAACCGACATAACAACCGGGGAAGTCAATGAACCCATCCATGCGATGCCAGCTCACGCGCAAGACGCATCGGTTTCCGAGTCCGACGGTCGCGCCGATCAGTCGGGCGATTCGCGCTGCCCTGACCGTTTCGGCCACCCTGCTGACCCTGAGCATGCCGGTGGCCAGTTGCGCGGCCGCCGCCGGCAGCCATGTCGTGCACGGCAACACGCAGGCCCGCCATGGCCAGTCCGCTCGCCCCGTCACCGATGCCGGCTTCGCGCCCGCGGTGGATCTGACCGTCGTGGCGGACGACGCGTTGCCCAGCAGTGTGCATTCGTCCTTCGGGCTGGCGGGTGGCGACGTCGGCAGATCTGGCGACTCCGCGGTCATCGTTTCCGCTGGCAGCAACAACCACGGGATCGACGATCCGGCCAATGCCGGGGTTCATGACATGACCGTCGTCAACGGTGGCGACGTGTTGGCCGTGAGCGACAGTCCCGCGGCCGCTCAATCCAGCGGCAACATCTATGTCTACGGAACCTATTACGCCGTCGGCATCCATGCGGCCAACCGTTTCCTGAGCAAGGTCGACACCAGCGGCATCGTCGATGTGCATGCCACCGCCGCCCATGCGACGGCCTACGGCGTGGTGGATCTTTCCGTTCACCAGGCTTATGTGCACAACGAATCCTCGGGCCATATCGCCGCTACCGCCGATGCGCTGGCTGGCAATGGCGTCGCGGTCGGTGCCTATGTCGAGGGCGGGATTGCTGCCGGACTGTTCCCGGTCGGCGCCGAACTGCGCAACGACGGCTACCTCGGTGCCACGGCGACCGCCGTTGGCGGCACGGCCTCGGCCACCGGCGCCCATCTCAACAGTCGTGGAGCCGGTTCGACCTTCTACAACACCGGCGACGTCGCCGCCCATGCCACTTCGACGACCGGGCTGGCGACTGCGACGGGTGTCCTTGCCGTCGGTTACCACGCCGCCGATGCCACCAATCAGGGCACGATTTCCGCCACCGCCTCCGGGGCTCAAGCCGTCGCGGCAGGCATGGACACCGTGTCGTTCCTGCAGGCGACCACCCGCAATGCGGGCACCATCACCGTCGAAGCCGACGGCACCCTGGCGCCTTACGGCCAATTCGAAGCCATGGCGGTGGGTGTCTACAACGCCGCCGCGCTGCATGATTCGAGCATCGACAACAGCGGGTCGATTTCCGTGACGGCTTCCGCCACGACCGACATCACCGGCACCAGCGGCTTCCTCGTGGCCAAGGCGATCGGCGCGCGGGCGGTGAACGCTTCCGGAGGCGGGCAGGCGCTGATCAGCAACTCGGGCGACATCAGCGCGTCGGCGGTGACCTCGCAAGGCTATGCCTCGGCCTGGGGTGCGGTCGTCCAATCCGGTGCTTATGGCGTCGGCGATGCCGAAATCGACAACAGCGGATCGATTGCAAGCAGCGCGATCTCGGCGGTCGGCGGCTCGGTGACCTTCGGGGCTTATGTCCACAGCGGCGATACGGCCGCCATCGTCAATCAGGGCGACATCAGCGCGACCTCGCAGGGCGGACGGGGCTACGCCAACGTGTCGTCGGCGACGGCTTACGCAACCGGAGCGAAGGTGTACGGATTCGGGACCGGCGCGGGTGGATCCAGTGTCAGCAACCACGGCACCATCCAGGCGCACGCTGCCATCGTGGGTGGCTACATGGCGGAAGCGACCGCGCTGGACATCTACGGTTCGCGATCCACCATCGACAACGCCGCGGGTGCAAGCATCTACGCCACGGCGAACACGGAATTGTTCGGCCTGGCCCATGCGGTTGGAATCAAGGCGGGAGGCAAGTACGGCGTCAATGTGGTCAACGATGGCCACATCGTCGTCTACAGCCATGCGCATGCCTACGACAACGGCGTCTACGGCTACACCGGTGCCAGCGGCGCGGTCGGCGTGGAGGCCAAGGCGAACTACAAGGGCAACATCTCGGTGGTGAATCACGGCGATATTTCGGCGCACGCGGTGACCGAACACGGTGTGACCTTCTTCGATGCCGGTGCCGGCGCCACCGGCATCCATGCCTACGCCAGGTACAACGGCGTGGTCGAAAACTCCGGAACGATCTCCGCCATCGCCAGCAGCGATCTGGGCGATGCCGCCGCCTACGGCGTGAGCGACCGCGGCAAGTACTACACCCACATCGTCAACGACGCCGGCGGCAGCATCGTCGCCTCGGCGACCACGGGCAGCCTGCTTAGCGACACCTATGGCGGGCGCGCCATCGCCATGGGCGCCAAGGCCTACGGGGCGACGCGGGCGGTCATCGACAACGCTGGCAGCATCGTCGCGCAGGCGGTCGCCAACGCGGACGGCGGGGCGAACGCCAGCCCCGGCCTGGCCAGGGCATGGGGCGCCACCATCGGCGCCTATTCGACAGTCGAGTCCGGCTCCGTAATCAACCACGGCGACATCCAGGCCAGCGCCACCGCGGCCTACGCCAGCGCCACCTCCTTCGGCACCTATGTGCGCGACGTGAGCAACAATCCCACCGCCGTGGTGGTTGCATCTACCGCCAATGACGGCAGCATCGCCTCCGCTGCATCGGCCGACCACGGCGATGCCTTCGCGGTCGGCAGCTACCTGAAAGGGCTGCGCCAGTTGTACTACGTCGATTGCAGCAGCGGCACGTGTCACTATCCGGGCACCTTGACCCCCAACGGTGGCACGGCGTCGCTGGACAACGCCGGCGCGATCTCGGCTGTTGCGACCGCGCACGGCGGTACGGGTGATGCCTATGGCGCCGTGGTGCTCGGCGCGTTCGGCTCGGCGATCACCAACAGCGGACATATCGGCGCAAGCGTCGATGCCGATACCGCGCACGCCGTCGGCGCATCGATCAACAGCCTCTACGGAGTCGCGACGGTGCTAAACAGCGGCAGTATCGGCGCCATGGCGAGCGGCGCTACAGCCAGTGCCAGCGGCGTGTTCGTCGCCGGGGCCTACGGCAATGCGAACACCAGTTACGTGGCGGCAACGGTCGACAATCAGGGCCACATCTGGGCCAAAGCCACGGGCACCACCACCGCCACCGCCATCGGCATCGAGGCGACCGGCTGGAAGAACGAGGGCATCCGCATCGACAACAGCGGGACGATCGCCGCCGGCGCCTACGGCACCGGGGCGACCGCCACCGCGGTGTCGATGCTTTCCCACGGCGACAACCTGCTGACCAACAGCGGCAGAATCGGTGCCTACGGCGATGGCGCGCGGATCGCCATCGCATCGTCCGACGGTGCGACGGCGACCCTCGTCAACACCGGCACGATCACCGGGGCGATTGTCACCGGCGGCGGCAACGACACCCTGAACAATCAGGCCGGCGGCATCTGGAATGCGATCGGCGCATCCTCGAATTTCGGTGCGGGCGACGACACGATCGACAATGCGGGCACGATCGTCCTGCACAACACGTCCCTGTCGCTGGGCAGTTTCGGCGCACAGGGCAACGTGTTCGCCAATAGCGGCACGATCATGGTTTCTGGCGCCAATGTCATCGACATGGGCGCAGGCAACCCGAATCCGTTCGCCAACACCGGCAGTGTCGACTTCCGCAATGGCGCGCCGACCGACGCCCTCACCGTGCTCGGCGATTGGACCGGCAGCGGCAGGATCGCCCTGGACGTGGACATCGCGCACAACGCCAGCGACACCCTGCATGTCGCCGGCAGCGTCGCGGCCGGAAGCGTCACCGCGGTCGACGTCAATCTGCTCACGCTGCCGACCACCGCCTGGAGTTCGATTCCGATCGTGCAGGTGGACGGCAACTCCACGCCCGGAGCGTTCGTCATCGGCAATGTCCACTTCGACACCAGCAAGAGCTTCCTCACCCTGCAGGCCAGTGTCATCGACTCCGGCACGGCGCACCCCGACGTGTTCTCGCTGGGTGTCGCGGTCACCGGGCTCACCGATACGGGTGCGCTCGCGGCCGCGTTCGCGCCCGGCGTGCAACGGCTGATGGGTAGCGAAGTAGGCACCTGGCGCGAGCGCATGGGCGTGCTCGATCCGCAGCCGCAAGGCCATGTCGGTGTCTGGGTGCGCGCGTTCTCCGACGATGGCAGGGTGAATCCGACGCATGTCGCGAACAACTTCGGGCAAGGCGGCAACGTCGCGTTCGACCAGGGCGACTCCGGCCAGGAACTGGGCGTGGACATCGCGATCGCCGACGGCGTCAGCGCCGGACTGGTGCTCGGCAAGGCGCAGGCCAGCCAGCGTCTCGTGGGCTCGGGCCAAACCGGCCGGAACCGGATCACCGGCGACACCTACGGCGCGTATGCGACGTGGGTCGGTGCGAACGGCGCCTATCTGGATGTGTCGTATCGGCAGATGCGATTCGATGCGCGGCTGGATTCGGTGGTAGGCGAATCGCGTGCGAGCGGCAAGGCCGAAGCCTTCAACGGCGAGCTGGGCTGGACGTGGGCGCTCGGCGACGGCTACAAGCTGGTACCGCAACTGCAATACACCCGCACCACGGTGAGCCATGTCGATACCCTCACCGGTGTGCTGGCCGGCTTCACGCCGAACGGCGGGGCATCCTCGCGCGGCCGCGCCGGCGTGCTGCTGAGCAAGGACATCGCAGCGGGCGGCACGACGTGGACGCCGTACGCATCGGCAAGCGCGGTGCACGAGTTCGATGGCAGCAACGGGTTCACGATCAACAACGTCTTCTCCGGATCGACCAGCACCCAAGGCACCAGCACGTTGCTTGAGGGTGGGCTGGCGATGCGCAGCGGCAAGCTGTCGGTGTTCGGTGGCGTGAACTGGCAGAACGGCGGCGCGCTGAGCAGCGTGTTCGGCGGGCAGCTCGGGCTGCGCTACAGTTGGTAGGAGCGCGGATGTGGTGAGTGGATGCAGCCCCGGCGGCGGCGACCCGTCGGGGTTGTTTTTTTGGCGACACCCTGAGACACGGCATGCAAGGCGCAATGGGATCAAGATGGGCGCCTTGGGACTATGCTGCCAATTTGAGCCCTCTCCCTTCGGGAGCGGGGTTGGGGTGAGGGGCCGATGAAGCGTAGACATCGGTTCGTCCCTCATCCGGCGCTTCGCGCCACCTTCTCCCGGAGGGAGAAGGGCAAGCAGGTGGCTGTCGCAGGTTCATGATCCCGGCGGTTGAGTTGAGAGCGTTGCGACATGGGGAAATGAGTTCTTCAGCGCTTCGTCAGATGATCGTCCCATCCGCGGAGGAATACATGACTGGCAACAACGAGACGCTCAGCACCGGGATCCGCGACAGCAACGACAGGAACGAGGCTGGAGCGGGCCTGGAGTCGGTCAATGCGGGAGAGCCGGCACCTGGTTCTGCGGCTGAGGCATCCGTTCCGGCCACTGCGCCCGAAACAGCGGCCACGCAGCCACCGGTAAATCTGTTCAACCTCAAGGTCGAGAAAAGTTGTTCGCGCGGACTGGCCGGATGGCTCGCAGGTCAGGGTGTGTCGTTGGCGATCTCGTCCTACCAGAGCGGTCGCGTGTATCTGGTCGGTGCCGACAAGGCCGGCCGCGTGTCGTTCTTCGAGCGCATCTTCGAACGCGCGATGGGCGTCGTCGGCAATGCGCAACGAATCTATCTGGGCGGTCTCTACCAACTTTGGCGCTTCGAGAACGTGCTGCGCGCGAACGAGGTCATCCACGGCCAGTTCGACAAATGCTATGTCCCGCGCAACGCGCAGACGATCGGCGACCTGGATATTCACGAACTCGGCATCCGCAAGGACGGTCGGGTCGTGTTCATCAACACCAAGTATTCGTGTGTGGCCGAGCTCAGCCTGACCCACAGCTTCAAGGCGATCTGGAAACCGGATTTCATCAGCAAACTCGCGCCCGAGGATCGCTGCCATCTCAACGGCCTGGCGATGGTCGATGGCGCGCCCAAGTACGTCACTGCCGTATCCCGGTCCGATGCGGTGGATGGCTGGCGCGACCGCCGCATGGACGGCGGCGTGGTGATCGACATCGACACCAACGAGATTGTCTGCGAAGGGCTGTCGATGCCGCACTCGCCGCGCTGGGCCAACGGCAAGCTGTGGCTGCTCAACGCCGGCACCGGCCATCTGGGCTGGGTCGATTTCAAGACGAAAACCTTCGTGCCGCTGGTGTTCCTGCCGGGGTTCGCACGCGGGCTGTCGATTTTCGGCAACACCGCGGCGGTGGGCTTGTCCAAGCCGCGCAACCAGCGTTTCGAAGGTCTGCAACTCGACGCCGAACTGGCCCGTCGCGACGTCGATCCGTGGTGCGGCGTGCAACTGGTTTCGCTGACCAGCGGCGATGTCGAGCAATGGATCCGTTTCGACGGCGACATCACGGAGCTGTTCGACATCTGCTTCCTGCCCAACGTCCGCAATCCGATGATGGTGGGGCTGCGCACGCCCGAGATCCGCGACCTCATCACCTTCGAGGCCGAGTTCCCCGGCGGATCCTCCGCGTCATGAAAGACGGTTCGGTCGGGATGGCCTGAAAGCGCCGACAAGGGCCGCAACGGCTGGAACAAGCGAAACTCGTTTCCTTCGGCGCACTGTCGCAACGCTCAGGCGTGCGCCGGAAGTCGTTGCGGGCAGACTCGTGGGGTGCGAGTCATGACCTGCACGATGGGCGGTGCTCGCAGGGGGACGTCTTGGCGGATGTTCAGGCCGCGTCGAACGAATCGCCGGTCGCCATCGCGTCGGTCTGGATGCGGCCTTGCCGATGGCGGCGGAAGGCGATGTACGACCACTTGAATGCGGCGATCATGGCGAAGTAGAACACCGCTGCGGCCACCGCCCGGTGCGGCTGATTCATCCATTCGCCGGTGCCGTGCAGGTGCAGTTGCGACACGATGGCCGCGGTGATGCCCCATTGCGGCACGTCCAGCGCCGCGCCGATGCCGACCGCGCCGAGGTAGGCGGAAATCGCGACCGCCCAATAGCCGATCAGCCAGACCTGCTCGTTGCGGCTGACGCGGCGGTTGCGGATCAACCACGCGAGCTTGTTGCCGACCATCCACGCGAACACCGCATAGGGCCACGCGGCATGCAGTTGCCTGCCGAACACGCCCACCAAAGCCAGATACAACGCGCACAGGGCGAAGAACAGCGCCCGCCGCATGCCGCCGCGGGGCAGCATGAGGCGCAGGGCGGTGAACAGGCCGTTGGCGTTGATGAGGATGAATTCCAGCAGCAGCATCAGCACCACGCACCCGACCGTGTCGGGCCCCAGCGCCAGCGGATGCAGCCACGCAAACAGGCAGAACAGGCACAGCACCGCGTCGGGCAGGCCGATGCACAGCGCATCGGCCAACGCGCCGGATGGGTTCGTGGGTTTGACCTGCCGATCTGGCATGGAAGCCTCCCGCCGCCGGGCGTGAAGGTGCCGAAGTGGACACTGTACGCCTCGCAGCGGCGATCGCAATCACCGCGTGCGTTGACGCTGGCCTGCCTGCTTCACCAGATGTGCACGCGGTCGGCCGGGGCGAGGTACAGGCTCTCGCCGGGTTGCACCGGGAAGGCCGTGTACCACGCATCGAGGTTGCGCACGGTGCGCGCGCGCCAGCGCCCCGGCGAGTGGCCGTTGGTGAGTACCTGCTGGCGCAAAGCCGCCTCGCGCATCTTCGTGCGCCACGATTGCCCGAAGGCGAGGAAGAAGCGCTGCGCGCCAGTCAGGCCGTGGATCACCGGCGCGGGCTTGCTGTCGAGCGATTTCTGGTAGGCCGCCCACGCCACCGTCAACCCGGCGACGTCGGCGATGTTCTCGCCCAGCGTCTGCTCGCCGTTGATGTGCAGGCCCGGCAGCACCTCGTAAGCGTCGTACTGCGCCGCCAGTTTCGCGGTGGCCTGCTTGAAGTGCTCCGGATCCCAGGATGCACAGGGTCATGCGCATAGGGGGAATCTTTCGGACGGAAGCTGCCATTTTCGTCCTTTTGCCGGTCGCGGTCATGGGGCGATGCGTGGGTGCTGAGGATCGCGTTTGTCCGGCCATGCCCGCGCAGGGGACAATACGCGCCTTCCCTGTCCGGAGTGTTTCCGCATGTCCATCCTGCGCATGACCGACCTCGACCTGCGCGGCAAACGCGTCTTGATCCGGCAGGACTTGAACGTGCCACTCACCGACGGCCGCATCACCTCCGAGCAACGCATCCTTGCCTCGCTGCCGACCCTGCGCACCGCGCTCGCCGCCGGGGCGGCGGTGCTGGTGACCTCGCATCTGGGCCGGCCGAAGGAAGGTGCATGGAGCGAAGCGGATTCGCTGGCACCGGTGGCGCAGCGCTTGTCCGAACTGTTGGGCATCGAGGTGCCGCTGCGGCGCGACTGGGTGGACGGCGTGGCCGTGCAGCCCGGGCAACTCGTGCTGCTGGAGAACTGCCGCATGAACGTGGGCGAGGGCAAGGACGACGAAGCTCTCGCGAAAAAATACGCCGCGCTGTGCGACGTGTTCGTGATGGACGCCTTCGGCACAGCGCACCGCGCGCAGGCTTCCACCCACGGCGTGATCCGTTTCGCGCCGGTCGCCTGCGGTGGGCCGCTGCTGATGGCCGAACTCGACGCGCTGGCCAAGGCCCTGCAGCACCCGGCGCGTCCGTTGCTGGCGATCGTCGCCGGCTCCAAGGTTTCGACCAAGCTCGAACTGCTCGGCAACCTCGTGAACAAGGTCGATCAGCTCATCGTCGGCGGCGGCATCGCCAACACCTTCCTCGCCGCGCAGGGTTTGCCGGTCGGCAAATCATTGTGCGAGGCCGACCTGCTCGCTACCGCGAAATCCATCATGGCCGACGCGGCTGCGCGCGGCGCGCAGATCCCGCTGCCGAGCGACGTGGTGGTCGCGCCGGCGTTCGCTGCCGATGCCCCGGCGACGGTGAAGGCGGTCGCCGATGTCAGCGTGGACGAAATGATCCTCGACATCGGCCCGGACACCGCCGCGCGCTATGCCGCGATGATTGCCAAGGCCGGCACCGTGGTGTGGAACGGCCCGGTCGGCGTGTTCGAGTTCGACGCCTTCGGCAAGGGCACGCAAGCGCTCGCGCAGGCGATCGCCGAATCGGCGGCGTTTTCCATCGCCGGCGGCGGCGACACCTTGGCGGCGGTGGACAAGTACGGCATCGCCGACAAGGTCTCGTACATTTCTACCGGCGGCGGGGCGTTCCTCGAGTTCCTTGAAGGCAAGACCCTGCCGGCGGTGGCGGCGCTGGAGGCGCGGGCGAAACATCCGTGAGCCGTGCATTTCCTTCCCCCTCCGGGGGAAGGTGGCACGCAGCACCAGATGAGGGCAGAACCCTCAAGCATTCATTGGTTTCTGGCCTGTACTGCGGCCTTGTGCAGCCGTCCTCACCCGCCGAGCCTAAGGCGCGTTGAACCCTCCCGGTGGGAGAGGTGGTTTCAACGCGTCGTCTGGAAAATCAACGCCTCTCGTTCCGATCCAGCCCATGCCCGACACCCTGCTGTTCGACCTCGACGGCACCCTGATCGACTCCGCGCTCGGCATCGGCCGTTGCGTGGTTTACGCGATGGAGAAACTCGGCGAACCGATCCCCGACGCCGACGCGCTGCGGCGCTGGATCGGCCCGCCGCTGCGCACCAGTTTCGGCCCGCTGCTCGGCGATGCGGCGCGTACCGAGCGCGCGGTGGCGTTGTACCGAGAGCGATTCGACGAAATCGGTTGGTCGGAACACACAATCTATCCGGGCATCGAGGATGCGCTGCGCAGGCTGCACGCCAACGGCCACCGGCTGGCCGTGGTCACCGCCAAGAACCAGCCGCACGCCGAACGCATCGTTGCGCATCTGCCGTTCGGCGATTTGTTCGAGACCATCACCGGCGCCAGTTACGACGGCCGTATCGGCGAGAAGCCCGAACTGATCGGGGTGGCGCTGGATGGCCTGCGGCTCGCGCCCTCGCAATGCTGGATGATCGGCGACCGCCACATGGACATCGACGGCGCCCGCCATCACGGCATGCGTTCGGTGGGCGTGCTGTGGGGCTTCGGCGGTGCGGAGGAGCTGCGCGAGGCGACGCAGCTGTGCCGGTGGCCACAGGAGTTGGCGACGGCACTGCGCGACGTGGTTGATGAAGAAATCTGAGCTGTCGTTATGGATGCGTGTCGACAGCAACCCTCACGACGATCGCTTCTCCATTCCCCATTCACGGCTCCTCGGCATACCCGAAGCGCTCGATCCACGGGTGCAGCAGCGGCAAGTGCGGTTCCAGATGGCGGCGATAACGCTGCCAGCGGTAGCGCGATTCGCGGTAGATCGGGCGGCTGACCTGTTCGTAGCTGGGCGTATCGATCTTGCCGCGAGCCAGCGCTTTTGATGAAAAAGCGCGCAGCTCGTCCTGCCAGCCCACGCCGAGGAAGTCGCACAGCGCATGCACTTGCCCATCGAAGTCGTCCACCACGTCTTCGTAGCGGATGGTGTGGACGCGCAGCGGCAATGCCTCGCGGTAGCGCTGCCACAGATCCATCGTCCGCACGTACAGCGCGACGGTGTCGGCGAGCGCGCAGAAGTTGGCCATCGTGTTGTTGAGGGTAAAGTTCTGCATGAAGCAGCTCAGCACCACATCGCAGGGGTGGCGCAGGGCGAACACGAAGCGTGCGTTGGGAAACACACGGTGCAGCATGCCCGCCAGCAGGGTGTTCATCGGGAACTTGTCGAGCAGCAAACCGGATGCTGCAGCGCCGCCATGACGAGCCGCAGCGTGATCGTAGGCGGCGCGCAGCCAGCCGATGTCGAAGTCGTCCAGCCGCGTGAGCGCCTGCGGGTAGCCGCCCGGCATGCACCGTACGCCGTCGAGGATCGCCTGCGCGGTGGGTTTTTCCTCGATGGTGTGGATCGCCGGGTGGCCGTCGAGCACCTGATTGAGCAAGGTGGTGCCCGAGCGCGGGAAGCCGACGAGGAAGGCAAGCTCGCGATGCGCGGGCAGATCGGGGATGGGTTGCCACGACTGCAAGCTGCCCTTGCCGACAAAGCCGAGCATGTAGTCCGCGCCGGCCAGAGCTTTGTTGCGGCCGGGATGCTGGCGTTGCCATGCGGCGAGCGCGATGCGATTGCCTTCCGTGAAAGCGTGCATGGCCGTTGTGGTTTCGCCGAGCGCATCGTGAAGCTTGCCTCGCTCGAAGGCGGAGTGAATGCGTTGCGCGTCGTTCGGCGCGAGCGCTTCGATGCGCTGGAGTCGTGCAAGGCTTTCGGGGTAGTCCTTGCGACGTCGTGCCAGTCGCGCCTGCACGAGGTGGAGTTCGATGGCCGCGGGTTGCGGATTGCCTCCATCGATGCGGTTGCTGGCCGCCTGTGCGATGCGCGTGGCTTCGTCCAATCGGTTGCAGGCCTCGTACAGCAAAGCCAGGTGCGCTGCGGCCGGCAGGTACGCGGAGTCGCATGCGAACGCCTTGAGCCACGCCGCTTCGGCCGCAGCGAGGCGTTGCCGCGATTGTTCGAGCAGGCCCAAGAGGTTCCAGCCGGCAGCGCGAGTCGGGAAGGCTGCGAGCAGGCGATTGAGCAGGCGTTGCGCCGCATCGAATTCCTTGCGCGCGATCCATGCTTCGGCGGCGACGAGCCAGTGCGCTTCGCATTCCGCATCTTCGAGGCACTCGCCCCAGGCTTCGTGTATTTCCGGCATGGCGGGCGAGCTGCGGTGCAGGTGTTCCAGCACGCTCAGTGACTGCGCGGTATCGCCGGAGGCGCACAGGCAGCGCGCTTTTTCAAGCAGCAGATGCGGCTCGCGCGGATCGTTTGGCAGGGCGCGCTCGAGCAACGACAGCGCACGTTCGAGTTCGCCGCGTTCGCGCAGGAAGCGAGTCCGGGCCAGCAACAACGCCGGGTCGTCAGGAACCAGCCGCGCGGCGTGTTCGAAATGCGCGACGGCCGCGTCGGCGAGGCCGGCGCGAGCGCTTGCCTGCGCAAGATGGAACAGGATCGGGAAGGCATCGGCGGGCGCGGATGCGGCCAGTGCCTCCGCAAACGCGTCCGCGGCTTGCGGCCAAGCGCCGTCGCGCTGGTGGCACAGAGCCAGGCCGTAACGCGCAGCGGCATCGGTCGGGTTGATCGCCAGCGCGGCGTCGAAGGCAGTGCGTGCGCGTTTGGCATCGCCGATTTCGAGCATGGCGTAGCCGCGTTGCGCGAGCCAGCCGGCCTGCCCGGGGCGCAACGCATCGGCCTTGGCCAGCAGCCAGTCGGCGCTGGCGGCGCGGCCGGTGCGCAGGCAGAACTCGCCATATTCAGCCAAGGCATCGGGATCGTCCGGCGTGGCGGCCAGATGCTGTTGGAACGCCGCGTCGGCCTGTTGGAACTCTCCGCGAGACAGTGCCGCGTGCGCAGCGGTCAATGCGGGGATGGCGGATGCGGGGATGGCAGTCGTCATGGGCAGCGGAGCATCCCGTGCAGAGGTTGCGGTGTGGCGATCGGCAATCGATGGCGACTGCGCGTGCGCCACGACCGCACATGATAGCGTGGGGCGCTACGGCGATTGTGGGCGTCAACGGCTGCCAGTCCGTTTGGGCTGTCGTCGCCTCCATGCGATCATCCCCCCATGACCGACCAACTGCGCCGCACCCGCATCCTCGCCACCCTCGGTCCCGCCACCGACGCGCCGGGGGTGCTCGAAGCCCTGATCGGCGCGGGCGTCGATGTGGTGCGGTTGAACTTCTCGCATGGGCAGGCCATCGACCACGCGCGCCGGGTCGCGCAGGTGCGCGCGATCGCCGACCGTCTGCAGCGTGAGGTCGGCATCCTTGCCGATTTCCAGGGGCCGAAGATCCGCGTCGAACGCTTCGCGGAGGGATCGGTGCCACTCAAGCGTGGCGAGGTGTTCGTGCTCGAATGCCGCGCCGATGCACCGCCGGGCGATGCCCACCGCGTGGGCATGAGCTACCTCGGGCTCGTCCACGACGTGCAGATCGGCGACACCCTGCTGCTCGACGATGGGCTGATCGCGCTGCAAGTCACCGCCATCGAGGGCACCAGCATCCGCACCGAGGTGCTCACCGACGGCGTGCTGTCGGATCGCAAGGGCCTGAACCGCCTCGGCGGCGGGCTGTCGCTGGGCGCGCTCACCGACAAGGATCGCGCCGACATCGCGCAGGCGGCGAAGATCGGTGTGGACTTCATGGCGATTTCGTTCTGCCGCTCCGCAGCCGACATGCACGAGGCGCGCGCGCTGGCGCACGCCGCCGGCGGCACGCGGGTGGCGATGGTGGCCAAGATCGAGCGCGCTGAGGCGATCGACAACCTCAGCGAAATCATCGACGCCTCCGACGTGGTGATGGTCGCGCGCGGCGATCTGGGCGTGGAGATCGGCGATGCCGAGCTGCCCGGCCTGCAAAAAAAGATCATTCGTGAAAGTCTGGAACGCGGGAAGGTCGTCATCACCGCCACGCAGATGCTGCAATCGATGGTCGAGCATCCGATCCCCACCCGCGCTGAAGTGCTCGACGTGGCCAACGCGGTGATCGACGGCACCGACGCGGTGATGCTCTCGGCCGAGACGGCCTCCGGCCAGTACCCGGTGAAGGCGGTGGAGGCGATGGCGCGCATCTGCCTCGGCGCCGAGCGCCAGTTCGAGGCCGACACCGACTTCGAGGCCGCGCAGCGCGACCTCAAATTGGTCGATCAGGCGATCGCGATGGCGACCATGTTCCTGACCGAACACATCCGCGTGCGCGCGGTGGTGGTGCTCACCGAATCGGGCAGCACCGCGCGTTTTCTCTCGCGCTATCGCTCGCAGGTGCCGATTTATGGACTGTCACGGCATGCCGACGCGCGCCGGCGGATGGCGATGATGCGCGACGTGTTCCCGATCGCTTTCGACAGTCGCGGCCTGCCGCCGCGCGACGCCGCCCGTGCCGCGGTGAAGCTGCTGTTCGACCGCGAGCACCTGGCCGCCGGCGACCGCCTGATCTTCACCAGCGGCGACACCATGGAGCTGCGCGGGGCGACCAACACCCTGCGGTTGCTGGAAGTGGCCGCCGACGGCAGCGCCGACGGGCTGGGGGCGTTGTAGCGCCTCCGCGCTCAACGACGCCGAACCGGGCAAGGAGCCGACGGCAGCGCCGACGGGCTGGGGGAGTTGTAACGCCCCGTTGGCGCGGATCGCCTATCTGCCCGGCAACGGCAGCGCATCGGTCTTGTAGATCGCCACGTGCGGCACGCCGTCGGTGCCGATCCAGCCGCGGTACATGCCGCCGGTGTTGAACGGGAACGCCACGTTGCCATCGGCACCCAGCGCGATCGCGCCGCCGTCGCCGCCGGCCTTGGGGATGTCGTGGTCGATCACGTCCTCGGCCGCCCGCGCCAGCGGTTCGCCGGCCAGCCGCACGCGCGCGCAGACCTCGTGCGCGGCGGCGGCGCGAATGTAGAACTCGCCCCAGCCGGTGCCGGAAAACGCGCAGCGCGGATCCGCCCAGGTGCCGGCGCCGATGATCGGCGAGTCGCCGACGCGGCCGTAACGCTTGTTGGTCATGCCGCCGGTGGAGGTGCCGGCGGCGAGGTGACCTTGGGCGTCCAGCGCCAGCGCGCCGACGGTGCCGAAATAGGCGCGCCCCGGCAGCACCAGCGGGGTGTTGGAAGCCTGCGCGCGGGCTTCTTCCTGCAAGGCCTTCTGCAACTGCTGCCAGCGCTTTTCGGTGCGGAAATAGGATGGATCGACGAGCTGGACGCCCTGTTCCCTGGCGAAGATCTCCGCGCCGTCGCCGATCATCATCACGTGCCGGGAATGCTCCATGATCGCCCGCGCCAGCAGGATCGGATTCTTCACCCGATGCAGGCCGGCCGCCGCCCCGGCCTTGCCGCTGGCGCCGTCCATGATCGAGGTGTCCAGCTCGTTGCGGCCGTCGTGGGTGAACACCGCGCCACGCCCGGCGTTGAACTGCGGGGCGTCCTCCATCACCACGATCGCCGCCGACACGGCATCGACCGAACTGCCGCCCGCCTGCAGCTTCGCGTAGCCGGCGCGCAGCGCGGTCTCCAGCGCCTTGCGCGCATCGGCTTCCTCCGCCGCGCTGAGTTCGCCCGGCTCGACCCCGGCGCCGCCGTGGATCATCAGCAGCGGCGTATCCAGCAGTGCCAGCACGCCATCGCGCACGGCGTAGTGGCGGGTGAAGGACGGTTGATCGACGCTGCCGGAAGGCAGGTGCAGGGTCGAATCCTTGCCCACGCCGACCGTTTCCACGCGCGCCAGTTGCATCGGCGCATCCTCGGTCTGCTTCTGCGTGAAGCCGCCGTGCACCACCGTCGCCCCGGCCCACGGCTCGGTGGCGTAGACATGCCCGGTGCCGTCGCCTTCCACCGCCACCGCTGCGGACTCGTCCACGCCCAGCCCCAGCAGCGGGTGCCCGGCCAGCGCCTCGCCCTTGGCCACGAAAGCGATCAACCGCCCCAGCCGGCCACGCTCGCTGAAGTGGGTGTCGGTGATCACGCCCTTGAGCAAGGGCAGATCGAGGAATCCGGTTTCGATGGTGTTGCCGTCGCCCAGCGGATCGGCCAGCGCGGCCGGACTGGTCTGGCTGCCGCCATCCATCGACCCGTACAGGTATTCGCCCAGCATCGCCAGCCCGGCGCTGGTGCCGCCCAGCGGCTTGCCGGCGCGCACATGCGCATCCAGCGCCGCCGCGACCGCGGTGCCGCGCCAGTAGCGCACATAGCGCGACTGGTCGCCGCCGGCGATGAAGATGCCGTCGGCATGGCGCAAGGCGGCGAGGATCGCCGGATCGCTGGCGGCATCGCGATCCTTGAACACGAAGGTCTGCACCGACTGGATGCCGCCGACCTTGCGGAAGAACTCCTCGCCGATCTCCCCGCCCAGCGAGGCGCGCAGCACCACGATGTGGCCATGCCCGGCCTTGGCCATGAACCAGCGCAGGGCGTCGAAGTTGCGGTCGCCGCCGCCCATCAGCAGCAGTCCGGGCCGCACCGGATCGGGGGTGCGCGTGGCCGGCGTACCCAGCACATAGGCATCGAAGTGCGCCTGTGCCCACGCAAGCACGGGGCAGGTCGCCAGCAGGGCGGCGAGGGGCAGAATCCAGCGGGCGCGGCGTTTCGTCATGGCGTAGTCCAGCAATCGGCGGGTATCGAGGCAGACGAATGGCGGGCGGATTTCCCCCGTCGGCTGTGAGACTTGGGCTAAGGTAGGCCGATGCTCAGCGAGCTCGACCACTGGTTCGTCAAGGAAATCCTGATCCACGAGGAGGCGCTGACGCGCTTCCTGCACCGGCACTGGCCGCAGCGCGAGGACGTCCACGACCTGCGGCAGGAAGTCTATGCGCGCATCTACGAGGCGGCGGGCAAGGCATTGCCGACGCAACCCAAGGCGTTCCTGTTCGCCAGCGCCCGCCACCTGCTGACCGATCGCCTGCGCCGCGGGCAGGTGGTGTCGATCGAGCCGATGGGTGATTTCGACTATTCGCACGTCCTCGTGGATGAGGTTTCTCCGGAACGCTGGTGCGGCGGCCGGCAGGCGCTGTTGCACTTGTCCGATGCCTTCGACCGGCTGCCCGACCGCTGCCGCGAGGTGGTGTGGCTGCGGCGGGTGGAAAACCTGTCGCAGAAGGAAGTCGCCGTGCGCATGGGCATCAGCGAGAAGACCGTGGAAAAGCACCTCGCCCGCGGCATGCGCCTGCTTGCCGATGGGTTGTATGGCGGAGCAGATCGAGACGCCGGTTCGCACGACGAGGATGAGGAGGATCGCGACGATGGTCGGCAACGCGCACAGTGAGTTCGAGCCGGGGTCTGCCCGGACGATCGAGCGCGCCGCCGCCGATTGGCTGGCGCGGCGCGACGGCGTGGGCTGGGGCGAGGCCGACGAGGCCGCGCTGGAACAATGGCTGGGAGCTGATTTCGCACATCGGGTCGCCTTCCTGCGCCTGCACGCGGCGTGGGAACAGAGCGATCGCCTGCGCGCACTGGGCGCCGGCTGGCAGGGCGCTGGCCCGCCGCCGCGCGGGCATTGGCGCGAGCCGCCGCTGGACCGCCACGAACGCATGCTGCAGACGCTGCCCGCGCGGGTACGCCCTCGGCTGCTGCCGCGACGGCGGCTGGCCGGACTGGCAGCGGCGACCGCGGCGCTGGCCGCCAGTGCGCTGCTGGCGCTCTGGATCGGGCATCGCCCGGTCGCCCCGGTTGCGGCCGTGCGTTACGACACCGCGCTCGGGCAGGTGCGCACGGTCGCCCTCGCCGATGGCTCGCAGGCCACGCTCGACAGCGACAGCCGCATCGAGGTGCGCCTGCGCGCCGGCGAGCGCGACATCACCCTGAGCCGGGGCGAGGCCATCTTCGCGGTCGTCAAGGACCACCGGCGCCCGTTCGTGGTCACCGTCGATGGCTATCGGGTGGTGGCGGTGGGCACGCGCTTTTCGGTGCGCCGCGACGCCGCCGACCTGCAGGTGGCGGTGACCGAGGGCACGGTGCGGCTGGAATCGCCGTCCACGCGCGGCGACGCGCAACCTTCCGCCCTGCTGCCCGCGGGCAGCGTGGCGCAGGTGCGCGCCGATGGCGTGCTGGTGCGCAGCCTGCCGCTGGCGCAAGTCGAGCAGATGCTGGACTGGCGCGAGGGCATGCTGGCCTTCCACGACATCCCGCTGGCGCAGGCGGTGGCCGCGTTCAACCGCTACAACGCGCGCAAGCTGGTGCTGGCCGATCCGGCCGCGGGCGAGTTGCATGTCAGCGGCAACTTCCGCTGGGACAACGAGGACGGCTTCGCCCGCCTGCTTCAGGCCGGCTTCCCGATCCGCGTCGAATACGCGCCCGGGCGCATCGTCCTGCATGCCCGCTGAGGGATTCCGGCTGGGTAGGGATTCTTAACGATCCCTCGTCTGCTACCCCTGAAGGCGCCACGTCGTGCGCCACCGGGGGAGGCGACGCCATGATCCATCCACGCCCGCTGCGCGTGCTGTTGCTCGCGCTGGCCTGCTGCGCCGCGCTCTCGGCACTGGCGCAGACCGCTTCCAGCGTGAACGTCCCGGCCGGCGATCTGGGTAGCGCACTGGATGCCTACGCACGCCAGTCCGGCGCGCAGATCGTGTACCGCGCCGATCAGCTCAAGGGCGCGCACAGCCCCGGCGTGAGCGGGCAGGCCGCCTCCCCGCAGGCGCTCGACGCGCTGCTCAAGGGCAGCGGTTTCCGCGCCCAGCGCGACGAATCCGGCGCGGTGCTGATCGTGCCGGTGCCGACCACCAAGCCTGCGCCGCCGGTGAAACCCCGGCCGGTGAATCCGCCCAAGCCGGCCGCCACCGGCGAGGCCGAACACGTCACCGAACTGGGCGCGGTGCAGGTCACCGGCTCGCGCATCCCGCGCACCAAGACCGAGGGCGCGGCCCCGATCACCGTGGTTTCCGCGGCCGATATTCGTGCGGCCGGTTTCACCAGCGTGCCGGAGTTGCTGCACTCGCTCTCGCAAAATGGCGGCGAAACCCAAGGCCAGCAGTCCTCGATGGGCGCGGCCACCACGCCGGGCGCGCAGCAGGTGGATTTGCGCGGCCTCGGCCCCAATCACACCCTCGTGCTCATCAACGGCCGGCGCATCGCCGACTTCCCGCTGCCCTTTCAGGGCCGCAGCAATTTCACCGACGTCGGCAGCATCCCGCTGGGGATGATCGACCGCGTCGAGATCCTCACCGGCAGCGCTTCGGCGATCTACGGTTCGGATGCGATGTCGGGCGTGATCAACTTCATCCTGAAAAAATCCACCGACGGCACCACCCTCGACTATCGCTACGGTTTCAACGACCACGGCGGCGGGGCGTCGGAACAGCTCACCGTGACCAGCGGTTTCGATACCGGCAACTTCAGCGGCGTGGTCGGCCTGCAACTGCTCAATCAGCGGCCGTTGTGGGCCACCCAACGGCGCAGGCAGGCTTCCACCCTGAATGCGCCCGATGCCGCCGACCAGTTGCCGCGTTCGGTCGCCACGCTCTACGACGACGACGACGACATCAACATCGGCCCGGCCGACAACTGCGCGGCAATGCGCGGCATCAACGAGGGCACCACGGGGCTGGCGCAGGATCCCGATTACGGCCCGTACTGCGGCAGCACCCGCGGCATCGCCTACGGCACCATCGTGACCGAGCGCCGCGGTGCGACCGCCTACGCCTCCGTGCAGAACCGGTTCTCCGACAACCTGAGCTGGTTCGCCGACGTGCAACTGGGTTTCCAGAAAGTGTCGCTGATGAACGACACCACCAGTTGGGCGTTCCAGGACGCGGCCTCCTACCGCAACTACGCGAACGTCTTCTACAACGCCCACACCGGTCGCGTCGAATCCTGGGATCGGCAGTTCTCGCCCGAGGAAATGGGCGGCCTGCGCAATGCCATGAACCACACCACCGAAAAGACCTTCGGCATGACCACCGGGTTTCGCGGCGGTTTCGGCGACAACTGGGATTGGGAAGCGGCGTGGAACCACTCGCAGTACTACGCCGACGTCAGCTTCGCGCGCATCCGTGCCGATGCGGCCAACAGCCTGTTCCTCGGGCCGCGGCTGGGCTACGACGCCGATGGATATGCGATCTACGATGCCGATCCGGATCGGCTGTTCCGTCCGTTGACGCCGGCCGAATACGCTTCGATCGCCGCGACTTCGACCTTCCACCCCAAGGCGCGCACCGACACCGCCACCTTCACCGTCAACAGTCCGGCGTTGTTCAGCCTGCCGGCGGGCAAGGTCGGCTTCGCCGGGGTGCTCGAATACGGCAGCCAGTCGTATCGCATCAATCCCGATCCGCTGGCGCTGACCACCTATTATTTCGGCGCCCGCTACGGCGACGGCCACGGCAGCCGCGATCACTGGAGCCTGGCCGGCGAACTGCGCGCGCCGCTCACCTCCACTCTGACCGCCAGCGCGGCCGGGCGCTACGACCTGTACCAGTACGCCAGCAAGAGTCCCGACAAGCCCACCTTCAGCCTCGGGCTGGAATGGCGCCCGGACAGCAGCTTGCTGGTGCGCGGTTCCTACGGCACCGGTTTCCGCGCCCCCGATCTGCATTACCTGTTCGCCGGGCAGGATTTCTTCCGCACCCGCGCCACCGATTACTACCGCTGCCGCGAGGACTATCCCGGCGATCCGATCAGCGATTGCCGCAGCAGCCTGCGCCGCGCGCGGGTCACCAACATCCGCACCGGCAATCCGGATCTGGGGGTTGAGACCAGCCGCTCCTTCACCGCCGGCTTCGTGTGGTCGCCCAACGCCAACCTCGACCTGTCGGCGGATTATTTCGACATCCGCGTGCTCAATCAGGTGCAGGACATGAGCATCGACCGCGTGCTGCGCGCCGAGGCCGATTGCCGCTTCGGCGCGACCATGGACGGCGCGCCGGTGAACGTGAACTCGCCGACCTGCCAGGACGCGCTGGCGCGGGTGATCCGCGATGCCGCCAACAACGACGTGCTCAAGGGCGTGCACTTCAACCCGATCAACATCGCCAGCGAACGCACCTCCGGCGTGGATCTGGCCGCGCACTACCGCCTGCAGACGCAGACGGCCGGCGATTTCCGTTTCACCGCCAACTACACCTGGGTGCGCAAGCACACCAGCCAGCAATACCCGGGCGATCCGGTCGTCAACCAGCTCGCGGTGGATTCGGGCTACGACATCCCGCGCAACAAGGCCAACCTCGGGGTGAGCTGGGAGCGCGGGCGCTGGGGCGCCAGCCTGTTCGGCAACTACCTCGGCCGCATCCCCAACTACGATTCCGACGCGTGGATTCCCGGCACCTGGCGTTTCAACGCCGGCGCGCGCTTCGACATCACCGATCACCTGCGCGTGGCGCTGTCGATCGACAACCTGTTCGACAAGATGCCCCCGCGCGATCCGACCTACACGTCCTACCCGTATTACGACATCTCCTGGTTCGATACGGTGGGCCGCAGCTACAACCTGCAAATCACCTGGAAATTCGGCGGCAAGGCACTGTAACCCGCGACGAGACGGCAGCCCGGGCTCACGGCGTCCGGGTGCGGCGTGTCCGGTATAATCACCAGCTTTCCCTGCCACCGACCGGACCTGCCATGAGCATCGACCAACTCGCCGAAACCGCCCAGGCCATGGTGGCCGCGGGCAAGGGCATCATCGCCATCGACGAATCCACCAACACCATCAAGAAGCGTTTCGACTCGGTTGGCGTGGAGAACACCGAAGAAAACCGTCGCGCCTACCGGCAGATGCTGCTGACCACGCCGAACCTCGGCGAGCACATTTCCGGCGCGATCCTGTACGACGAAACCCTGCGCCAGAAAACCGCCGACGGCGTGCCGTTCGCGCTGGTGATGGCCAAGGCCGGCATCATCCCCGGCATCAAGGTGGACAAGGGCCCGGTGGCGCTGGCCGGCTTCCCCGGCGAGGTCGTCACGGAAGGTTTGGACGGCTTGCGCGACCGGCTCAAGGAATACGCCCAGCTCGGCGCGCGCTTCGCCAAGTGGCGCGCGGTCATCACCATCGGCGAGGACATGCCCTCGGGCACCTGCATCGAGGCCAACTCGCACGCGCTGGCGCGCTACGCCGCGCTGTGTCAGGAAGCGGGCATCGTGCCGATGGTGGAGCCTGAGGTGCTGATGGACGGCAGCCACGACATCGACGTGTGCTACGAGGTCACCGAGGTGGTGCTGCGCTCGCTGTTCGGCGCGCTGTACGAGCACAACGTGATGCTCGAAGGCACCATCCTGAAAGCCAGCATGGTCGTCTCCGGCAAGGATTGCCCGGAGCAGGCGGGCGTGGAGGAAGTCGCCGAATACACCCTGCGTTGCCTGAAGAGCACCGTGCCGGCCGCGCTGCCGGGGATCGTGTTCCTCAGCGGCGGGCAGTCCGACCGCGACGCCACCGCGCATCTGGACGCGATGAACCGCATGGGCCCGCACCCGTGGCCGCTGTCCTTCAGCTACGGCCGCGCGATGCAGTCGGCGGCGCTGAAGATCTGGGCCAAGGACATCAAGGCCAACGTCGGCGCGGCGCAGAAGATGGTGCACGAGCGCGCCCGCGACAACGGGCTGGCCGCGCTGGGGCAGTGGGTGAGCGGGAACTAGGCGAAGCACCGCTTCGCCCCCGCGAACGCCCGCACACGGATGTGCGGGCCGGCGCCCAGCCGCAAGGACGCGTACTCGCCAGACCATAGACGAAGCACCGCTTCGCAATTCACGACGCCGGCTTCGTGCCGGCGTTGTCATTTTTGATTTTGATCGCCGCGCAAGCCATCGCACCTGGTCATTCAGGCACGGCAATCGACATCAGCCCGAATTCCTGGGTGGAAGGCCGGAACCGTCACCAGCGTTTGTCCGCAAATAACGCAAATGAACGCAAAGGCTCACAGGGGCCAATACGGCATGCCTCATTTGCGTTGATTGGCGTTCATTCGCGGACTGCATCGCATGTTTCCTCCAAGGCGCGTGGCATCGAATGTTCGGATAGATACAGGATCATTTGCCCGCCCTGCGCTTGCCAATCATATCCGCGGCAGCTATACAATCGGACATGGAAACATCCTTCAATGCCCGACTCGGCTTCCTGATCGCCGATGTCACCCGTCTGTACCGGCGCGAGTTCGACCGCCGTGCGGCCCGTTACGGGCTGACCAGAGTGCAATGGCGCGCGCTGCGACGGATCGGGCGCGCGCAGGGGATGACGCAGGTGGAGTTGGCGGAGGATCTGGAACTGGCACCGATCGCGGTCGGGCGGGTGCTGGATCGGCTGGAGAAAGCCGATTTCGTCGAGCGGCGGCCTGATCCGAAAGATCGCCGCTGCTGGCGCCTGCACCTCGCGGTCGGGTCGGCGCAGGTGATGGCCGGCGTGGACGGCATCGCCGATGCACTGGTCAGTGAGGTTTTCGCTGGCATCCCGCAGGCCGATCTAGAAGCCGTCGAGCGGGTGATGGCAACATTCAAGCAGCGGCTGGGTGGCGTCAGCAGGGTAGCGGATACCGACGCGGACGACTGACGCGGCGATCTCGCCCGCACCCTGGCAAGCCATGGATCCCGCGATTCGCTGAAGGTCGGCGCGATATCGGGGATTCAAGCCGGCCATGACAGTCATGCACGGCGCACCGGCAACGGCGCTGTTATCGTGCAGCGCAGTGTCGCAACGGATCGAACGCATGGCTTGGCCCGAACGCATCGAAGGCAACGATTTCACACTGCGTGCCTGGTGCGACGATGATGCCGCCGCGCTGGTCGCACACGCCAACGACGAACAGGTGTCGCGCAGCCTCGGCGATGCCTTTCCGCACCCCTATACGTTCGAGGATGCGTGCTGGTTCATCGCCCACGGCCGGCATGCCGGCAACGAGAAGATCTACGCCATCCAGATCAATGGCGAGGCTGCGGGCAGCATCGGCGTGCGCGTGGGCGAGGGCGTGGAGCGGCACAGCGCGGAGATCGGTTACTGGCTCGGGCGGACGTACTGGGGCGAGGGCATCGCCACCGCGGCGGTGTGCGCGGTGTTGCCGCACGTCTGGCGCGAACTGCCGCTGTACCGGTTGCAGGCGCGGGTGTTCGCCGACAATCCGGCATCGATGAAGGTGCTCGAACGCTGCGGCTTCACCCATGAAGCGGTGCTGCGCCGGCAGGTGGTGAAGGGCGAACGGCTGCTCGACCTGCATGTGTACGTGATCACCCGGGAGCATCTGCATGCCACACCGTGATTCGCCCTGGAAAACGCCTGCGCCGGCGCATCCGCCGCGCGCGCGGCGCGAAGCCGAGCAGCGCCTGCACGGCGTCAACGCTTGCCTTGCGGCGTTCGCCAAACGCCCGGACGATCTGCGCAAGCTGTGGCTGGTCGAGTCCAACATCCCCGCATTCAAGCCGGTTCTGGCGTGGTGCGTGAAGCACCGCATCGGTTATCGCGTGGTCGATGACGAGGAGATCGCGCGCCTGACTGAAAGCCGCCACCACGAAGGCGTGTGCATGGCGCTGCTGCGCCGCGAACCGCCATCGCTGGAACACCTGCTGGCCGCCATTCCCGCCGACAAGCCGGCGCTGCTGTTGTGGCTGCACGGGGTGGGCAATCCGCACAATCTCGGCGCGATCCTGCGCTCGGCCGCGCACTTCGGCGTGCGCGCGGCGTTGCTCGGCGACGCCAGCGCGCTTTCGCCGGCCGCGTACCGGGTGGCCGAGGGGGGCGCGGAGGCGGTGCCGTGCGTGGCTGTCGGCGACGTGGCGCGTACGCGCGAACGCTTGCGCGCGGCGGGATTCAGCCTCGCCGCGACCGTGGTGCGCGGCGGCGAAGCGTTGTACGCGAATCCGCTGCCGGCGCGACTGGTGCTGTTGATGGGCGCGGAGGGCGAGGGCCTGCCGCAATCGCTGATGGAAGCGGCCGATCTGCGCCTGCGCATTCCCGGCAGCGGCGCGGTGGAAAGTCTCAACGTCTCGGTGGCCAGCGCGTTGCTGATCGCTGAATGGGCGCGGGGGCGGACATGACGACGGCGCGGGCATCCACCTGAGGTGAATGCCACGCGCCGTCGGGTTCTGCGGTTACGCAAACGCTGATGATCCCTGAAAGGAATCATGCAGCGCTTGCTTACTGATATTCCTTGCCGTTCACCACCACGTAGCCGGCATACGGCCACGAGCTGCTGGTGCCGTGGTGCGTCCAGTCGATGCCCTGACTGGTGTCGTTGTCGTAGTAGTAGCGGCCGCGCACGGTGACGGTGTTGCCCACCGCCACCCACGGCCACGCCGGCGCAGTCATGCGATCCAGATCCGACACGATCTCGATCGTCTGGCCGGGCGCGACCTGCACGTAGAAATAGCCGTGATGGCCGCTGCGGGTCTTCTTCTCCGGCAGTACGGCGGTCACGATGCCGCACACGTTTTCCAGTTGATCGGAGCTGAGCTGGCCGTTCTCGAACGCCTTCTGGTCGTTGAGGAACTGGGTGTCGTTGCACGGAAAATTGCCGCCTTTCGACTTGGCATAGATGCCGATGCTGTAGTCGTCCTGCGCCTGCGCGCTGGCGATGCCGAACGCGAACGCCATGCCCAGCAGGGCGTAGCGCTTGATAGCCTTGTTCATGATGGATTTCCCCAATGTGTTTTGGTTTTTTGATGGATGCCGCGAACCGCCCGCCGTGGCGACACCGCGAGGGGCGGCCAAGGGTAATGGGGGGATGTTCAGAAAAGCTTTACGCTGCGAGGACTGCGACACGGTGCGTGCGGGCGACGCGGTGCCCGCGCAACGCGATCGTCATGAACCCGCTTCGTGGTCATGCAACCTGCCGCGCAGACGGAAACGCTGCACGCGATCCCCGCATGCGCGGGAATTGCGTCCACATGCAGGCGTTGCAAACCCGACGCGGGCTCAATACGACTTGCCCGCCGGCAACTCGCCGGAACCGAAGCTGTCCGGCGCCTGCGCAGACAGATACGCGAACACGGCATAAGCGGCGACCTGCTGGCCGAGCGCGGCCGGATCGATCTTGTCGAGGGTGTCGTTGGCGGTGTGGTGCCAGTCGAAATAGCGGGTCGCGTCCTGCGACAGATCCGCCCAGGCCATGCCCTTGGCGGCCATCTGTGCGGGATCCTCGCCGGGGCCGTAGCCGCCCTTTTCGGTGACGATGCCCAGCGGCGCGAGCACCTGCCCGATCTGCTCGATCACCGGCCACGCGGAAGGCTTCACCCCGGCGTGGAAGGCATAGATGCGGTCGGCACCCAGATCGCTCTCCGCGCCGATCTGGTGCTGCTTGACCTGCGCAGCATGGGCGTTGGCATAGGCCTTCGCGCCGATGCCGCCGGATTCCTCGTCCATGTAGGCGATCACGCGAATCGTGCGATGCGGTTTGAGGTGCATGCGGTGGATCAGCGCGCCGGCGGCCATGGTGATCGCCAGCCCGGACGCGTCGTCGATCGCGCCGGTGCCCAGATCCCAGGAATCCAGGTGCCCGCCGATGGTCACCACTTCGTCGCGCTTGTCGCTGCCGGTGATCTCGCCGATCACGTTGAACGAATGCGCCAGACCTTGTTCGCCGCAGTCCAGATCCAGCTTCACCACGACAGGTTTCCCGCGCCGGAGCATGTTCGACAGCAGATCGGCATCGGGATTGGACAGCGCCGCAGCGGGGATCTTCGGCGCGTCGGCGGCGTAGTCGAGCATGCCGGTGTGCGGCAGGCGGTCGTGGTCGGTGCCGATCGAACGGATCAACAATGCCTTGGCGCCGAGCCGGGCCGCGACCGAGGGGCCGTCGCTCCTCGCGCCGACCGCTTCACCATAACCGCTGCCGGTCTTCGAGCGCGCCATGCGATGGCTGATGTAGGCGATCTTGCCGTCCAGCGAGCCGGGCTTGGCGGCCTTGAGCGCGGCCAGATCGGCGAACTCGACCACCTCGCCTTGCATCGGCCCGTTGGTGCCCACGCTGTGTCCCAGCGCGGTCACCACCAGATGCTGCGGATACGGCGACACCACGCTGGCATCCTCGGGGCGGCGAATCCACAGCGGCAGGGTCACCGGTTCGGTATAGACCTTGTCGTAGCCCAGCGCCTTGAACTTCGCCAGCGTCCACGCCACCCCGCGTTCGGCTTCCGGGGTGCCGGCGAGGCGCTGCCCGACTTCGGTGGTCAGCGATTCGGTCAAGTCCCACGCCATGTGCTCATCGGGCTGCAACGCCGCCTCGCGCAGCTTCACCGCGGTGGCGATGTCCTGCGCGGACAGCAGGCCGTCGGTGGCCGGTGCGGCGATCGATGCTGCCAAGGGCACGGCGGCGAGCAGGCAGGTGGCGAGGGCGGCGGACAGGGCATGGCAGCGGGACATGGTGGCTCCATATCGAAGTAAAAATGTGCAAGCAACAACGACGCGCAAACCGCGGGTGGGTGCGGCTCGCGTGCGGATGCAATGAGCGTTGCCTTCAGCGCTTGAGGCTGTCGCGGATCTCGCGCAGCAGCAGCACGTCTTCGGGCGTCGGTGGCGGCGGCGCGGGTGCCGGCTCGGGTTTGCGGCTGATGCGGTTGATGGCCTTGACCACGACGAAGATCGCGAAAGCGATGATGAGGAACTGGATCAGGGTATTGATGAAATCGCCGTAGCTGATCGCGACCTCGGCGATCTTGTGTTTCGGGTCGCTGTCGTCGGCGGCCTTGAGCACCCACTTGAGCTGCGAGAAATCGATGCCGCCGGTGAGCATGCCGATCGGCGGCATGATGATCTTGTCCACCAGCGAAGACACGATCTTGCCGAACGCGCCGCCGATGACCACACCGACCGCGAGGTCGATGACGTTGCCGCGCATCGCGAATTCCTTGAACTCCGACACCATGCCCATGCGTAACTCCGGAAGGACGGGAAACAACCGCCGCAGCATACGCCGGGGTGGCGGAGGGGCCAAATCGGTCGGGACTCGGGAATCGGGAAGCTCTTCCTTCCCCCACCGGGGGAAGGTGCCCGTAGGGCGGATGAGGGAAAGACCTCCCAGATCGCGGTGGAAGCAGATCGTGGAGGCGGGTAGGACGTGCCCTCATCCGGCGCTGCGCGCCACCTTCCCCCGGTGGGGGAAGGAACAGCCGCCGCCTCGACAGTCCTCCCGTCGCCGCCCTGCGCGCACCTTCCCCGGAGGGGGAAGCGAACTATCTTCTGTCCCCAGCCCCCAAACCCCAAACCCCAGCCATCAAGAACCGATCACACCATCCAGCGTCGCCAGCCCGGAAACTTCGGCGTGGAAGCGATCGCCCTGATGCAGCGGGCCGACGCCGGCCGGGGTGCCCATGAAGACCAAATCGCCCGCGCGCAGGTCGTAGAGTTTCGACAGCTCGTGCAGCACGTCGGCGACGCCGAAGATCATCTGTGACAGCGGTGCGCGCTGCACGCTGCGACCGTTGACGGCCAGCGACAGTTCGGCGTCGAAGGGATGCCCGCTCACGGCCACGGGCACGATGGCGGAGATCGGCGCGGAATGGTCGAAGCCCTTGGCCACGTCCCACGGCAAACCCTTGGCCTTGGCGCGAGCCTGCAGGTCGCGGCGGGTGAGGTCGATGCCGACCGCGTAGCCGTACACCAGCGCCAGTGCGTCGCTCGCCGCGATCACACCATCGTGGCCGGCGCCCAGCGCGACCACCAGTTCGACTTCGTGATGCAGCTCGGACGTGCCGCGTGGATAGGGAATCGTCGCGCCGTCGGCGACCACCGCATCGGCCGGTTTCATGAAGAACGCCGGCGGTTCGGTGGGCCGGCTCGGCTCGGCGCCCATCTCTTTCGCGTGCTCGGCGAAGTTGCGCCCCACGCAGTAGATGCGATGCACCGGAAAGACTTCATCGCGGCCGCGGATCGACACGCTCGGCGTGCCTGCCGGCAACGCGAAAGTCACGGTGTCGCTCAAGCCTGCGGCCCGTGCGGCAGTGTTTTGTCCACCACCCGGAACTCGCCATCGATCACGTCATCGTCGGCAGCACGCGCCTGCGGTGGCGGCCCGGACGACGATTCGCTCTGCTGCCGGGCACCGGTGGTGAACACGAATGGCCGGCTGAACCCCAGTGCCCGACCGATCAGGGCAACGAGCAACACCACCAAGCCGATCGCCGCACCGACCACCAGCAACACGAGGAAGGCGCACACGACCAGCACCGTCAACAGTGCCTGCAGCAAGGGATGACGCGGGCGCGGTGGGCGCAGCAGGGTGAAAACGCGATAGGCGCTGAACATGGGCTCCGGGCGTGACACGATGCGAAGTGGCAAGATGTCGATCGAGTATGGGGTCGATGCAGGAGGTGGACAAGTGACGAAGGATGGGTTCGTTCAGGCGGCAACGCCCCACTCACTGATCGCATTGGCTGACCTGCCGGATGGCGCGGTGCGTTCTGCGGAAGGCGAGGTGGATGGCATCCCCGAGCCGCTGATCGTGGTGCGTGAGGGTGGCACCGTGCGCGCCTTCCTCAACGTGTGCCCGCATGCAGGGCGCAGGCTGGACTGGTCGCCGGGCAACTTCCTCATCGACCAGGGGCGCTTGGTCTGCGCCGCGCACGGTGCCACCTTCGAGCGCATGTCGGGGCATTGCGTGGCTGGGCCGTGCCGCGGCGATTCGCTGAGGGAGGTGCCGGTGGTACAGGCCGATGGCTGGGTGGTGCTGTCCAAGTCAGCGGTGGTGGCAGACGGAGCGTGAATCGAAGGCGATCATGAACCGCCACTTCGCGATTCTTGGCGTGAGTCTCACTATCGCCGTCGTCGCCGATCCGACGCAGGCCGCACCCATCGTCAGCCGCGCGTGCTCGGTGGCGGTCGAATCCGGTCGCTTCACCGCCGTGTTCCCGCCCATTGCCAATGCGGGCAAGACCTGGCGCTGGCAACGCAAGGACAGCCTTGCCGATCGCATGGAATACGGCTGGATCGTGGATCTGGGTCGTCGCGACCGCGCTGGCACCTTCGTGGCGGACGACTACGGTTTCAGCACGGACATTTTCCGCTGGGAGTCTCGTGAGGAGGAACACGGCACCCTGGCTGATCTTCTCGCTGCAGCGCAGTACGACGTGTTCCGCCGCGTGCGCAAGCCCGATGGCCAGATCGGCATGACGCGACAGGACGATCTGGCCGTGCAGGCGAGCCTGCGTGATGGCACCCGCGTGGTGCTCTCGTCCAGTCAGCACGAAACCGTCACCGCCGTGTTCGCCAGCAAGCCAAAGCTGGCGCAATTATCGATCATCCTGCCGGGACGTTATCCGGCGTACCGCTGCATGGCGACGGTGGTGTATCGCTGAGCGGAATTCGGGATTCGGGTGTTGCCGCCGACTGACGGGCCGGCTTTCCACAACTCCCCAACCCCCGCCTCAGAACATAACATTCACCATTACCAGCACCACCGCGAGGTAGACGAGGGTCAGGCCGCCGCTGGCGCGCAGCAGGTCGGCGGGTTTGTAGCCGGCCGGGCCGACCACCATGCCGATCACCGGGTTGGAGCCGGTGAGCATGTTGTTGGAGGCCGCCAGCGCGACGAGCATCGCGAACGCGGTGGGATGCCCGCCGGCGGCGATGGCGACGTTGATCGCCATCGGCACCATCACCACGGTCGCGCCGACCTGGCTGATGACAAGGGTGAAGCCGACCGTGATCAGCGCGATCAAGATTTGCACGAGGTAGATCGAGGCGTGCTCGGGCAGCAAGTCGAGCAGGCCGCGCGCCAGCCAGTCGGCGGCACCGGTGTTGTCCATCGCCGCGCCGACCGGGATCAGGCAGGCCATCACGAAAACCGTCTTCCAACTGATCGCGGTGTAGGCCTCGTCCATGGTTAGCACGCCGGTCAGCAGCATGCCGGTGGCGCCGGCCCATAGCGCCAGCGTGGTGGGGATTTCCCCGGTCAGCGCCAGCCCCAGTGCGATGGCGAAGATGACCAGCGCCGCGCGCAGCTTGTGCGGGCGCTGTTCCTCCTTCGGGTAGTCGGTGACCACCACGAAATCGCGGCCGCGCGCGGCCTGGGTGAGATTCGTCCACACGCTGTGCAGCACCAGCATGTCGCCGGCCTTCAGCGGCAGGTCGCGGATGCCGGTGCGGTGCACGCGGGCGTCGCGGTTGATCGCCAGCACGCTGATGCCCTTCTCGCTGCGCAGGCGGATGTCGCCGAGGGTCTTGCCGATATAGCGCGAAGTCGGCGGCACCACCGCTTCCGAGATGCCGGCCAGACCGGGATTGAACAAGTCGCCGAACTGGCGCAGGCGCGAGGACAGCTTGAGCTGGTTGGCGCTCGCGTAGGCCGCCACATCCTCGCGCGGGCCCATCATGCCCAGCACGCTGCCGACCCAGAGCATGTTCTTGCCAGGCGGTGCCAGTCGCGAATCCTCACCCGTGCGCAGCGCCAGCAGCAGCGGCGCGCCTGCCTGCACTTCGATTTCGCCGACCGACATCCCCACCAGCGGGCTTTCGGCACCGACCGTGAGCTCGAACACGTCGCCGTCGATGCCGTAGGCCTCGGCGAAGTAACTCTCGGTACGGCCCGGGGTGACGTTCTTGTCCTCGCCCTCCTGCAACAGGCGGCGGCCGAAATAACGGTAATAGACCAGGCAGGACACCAGCAGGGCGAGGCCGATCGGGAACGGCGCGAACATCTTCAGCGGCACCAGGGTGGCCACGCCGGAGGGGATGTTGCGGTTGGCCGAGACCAGCAGGTCGTTGAGCAGGATCAACGGCGAGTTGCCGACCATGGTCAGGCTGCCGCCCATGATGATCGCGCTCACCAGCGGCAGCAGGATGCGCGCCGGGGTGACGCCGGTGCGCGCCGACAGCCGCGAGGCCACCGGCAGGAACAACGACATCACCGCCGGGTTCTGCATGGTCGGCGAGATCAGTCCGGCGATCGCCGAGGTCAGCGACACCATGCGATCCTCGCTGCCGCGCGAGCGCCGCAGCAGCCAGCCGGACAGGCGGTTGAGCACGCCGGTGCGTTCCAATCCCGCGCCGAGCACCATCGTGCCCATCACGCTGATGACCGCGTTGCCGGCGAAGCCTTCGAACAGGCGATCGGTCGGCACCACCCGGCTCAGGCCCAGCGCGATCAGCGCGGTCAGCGCGATCAGGTCGGCGCGGATCTTGTCGAGTACGAACATCAGCATGGTGAACGCCATCACGCACAGCACCACCACCATGTCGGTGGTCAGGCCGTGGCTGGAGGAGGCGTCCATGGGCGGGGCGGTCAGTTGCGCTCGTAGAGCACGTCGAACACCGCGTGGCCCAGATCGACGCCGCGGCGCTCGAAACGGGTCGCCGGGCGGGTGTCGGGCTTGGGCGAAGCCGCGCGCGCGCCGGCGCGGTTGCGCAGACCGGGCAGGGCGTCGAGCACGTCCCACATGTGCTGCGCATACGGCGCCCAGTCGGTGGCCAGGTGCAGCAGGCCGCCCGGGCGCAGCCGATCGGCGATCAATACCGCGTTTTCCGCGTTGATCAATCGACGCTTGTGGTGGCGCTTCTTGTGCCACGGATCGGGAAACCAGATGCGCGCCTCGTCGAGCGCGCCGGACGCGATCTCGTGGCGCAGCACCTCGATGGCGTCGTGGCGCATCACCCGCACATTGCGCAGGCCCGCACGTTCGATCCCCGCCAGCGCGCGACCCACGCCGGGCAGGTGCACTTCGATGCCGAGGTAATCGCGCGCAGGATCGGCAGCGGCGCAATGCAGCAGGGCATCGCCGTTGCCGAAACCGATTTCCAGCACGACGGGCGCATCGCGACCGAACGTCGCGTGCAGGTCGCGCGGCTGGCCGGTGTAGTCGAGGCCGTACTGCGGCCACAGCTCGCGAACGGCGCGTTCCTGCGAGGGCGTGAGTCGGCCTTCCCTGAGTACGAAACTGCGGATCGCGCGATGGCCGGCAACCTCAGTGAAAGGCTTGGCACCGGTGCGCGCACTCATGCCGATGGTTCCCCGGTTGGAGTGCGCGCGTTCGCCATCAGAAGAACAGCCCTTCGATCGGCGAGGACGCGCTGGCGTTGCGTTTCTTCGGGATGCGCCCGGCGAGGAAGGCTTCGCGCCCGGCTTCCACGCCCAGCCGCATCGCCCGCGCCATGCGCACCGGATCCTTTGCGCCGGCGATGGCGGTGTTCATCAACACCCCGTCGCAGCCCAGTTCCATCGCGATGGCCGCATCCGATGCGGTGCCCACGCCGGCATCCACGAGGATGGGCACCTTGGCGTTCTCGACGATGGTGAGGATGTTGTAGGGATTGCGGATGCCCAGTCCCGAGCCGATCGGCGCAGCCAGCGGCATCACCGCCACGCAGCCCATCTGCTCGAAGCGGCGCGCCATGATCGGGTCGTCGCTGGTATAGACCATCACCTGGAAGCCGTCGGCGATCAGGGTGGCGGCGGCATCCAGCGTGGCCGGGATGTCCGGGTGCAGGGTCTGCTGATCGCCGAGCACTTCGAGCTTCACCAGTGCGTGCCCGTCGAGCAGTTCGCGGCCGAGGCGCGCGGTGCGCACTGCGTCTTCGGCGGTGTAGCAGCCGGCGGTGTTGGGCAGCAGGGTGTAGCGATCCGGCGGCAGCACGTCGAGCAGGTTCGGCGCGTTCTTGTCCTGTCCAAGGTTGCTGCGGCGGATGGCGACGGTGACGATCTGCGCGCCGGCCGCCTCGGTGGCGAGCCGGGTCTGCTCGAAGTCGGCGAACTTGCCGGTGCCGGTGAGCAGGCGCGAGCGATAGGCCTTGCCGGCGATGATGAGCGGGTCGGCGATGCGTTCGAGGGTGTCCATGCGGGGATTATCGCGCATGCCAACCCGTCTGGCATCGGTTTGCGAGCACCGCTGATGGGATCCGATGCTGCATCGTCGCTCAGGACGGATCTGCGATTTGCTGTCGTGGGTAGTCTGCCGGACAGGGCAAGGCGTCCGCGAAAAACGCAAAGAACGCAAATGAAGAAGACCGAAGCTGTCTATCTCGCTTGATTGGCGTTATTCGCATTCTTCGCGGACAACATCGCGTCAACGCAGATACTGTTGGTAAGCTCACGCATCCTGCGTTCGCTAACCAACCCCTGCCCTCCGCATCCTGCTGCGGGCGTTCGCGCCGATACGACATGCCACTGGCATGTCGTAAGCATCGGCGCTCACCCACCCCCGAACGCCGTCACGACCTCCACACGGTCGCCTTCGGCGAGTCGATGGCTGGCGTGCGCGCTGCGCGGCACGATGGCCTGATTCACCTCCACCGCCACCCGCCGCTGTGCATGGCCTTCGTCCGCCAATAAATCGGCGATGGTGGTGGCGGCATCGCATTGCCGCGCTTGGCCGTTGAGGAAGATCTGCATCGACGACTCCGTTGCACGACAATTCTATTGGACGACGATCCCGCTGGGCGATCGCACGCCCCGCTTCGCTCGCCGTGCGTTGCGGGCATCGCGCGCGCTGGTCATAATCTGTCATCACGCGGGTGTAGCTCAATGGTAGAGCTGTAGCTTCCCAAGCTACTGACGAGGGTTCGATTCCCTTCACCCGCTCCAGTCGCCTTTGCGCACCGCGTGGCACGGAGTGGACATGCTCGATCGCTGCAAGTCCGCCGCGCCGAAATCACGGCCCGTCATCGGTTGGCGGGAGTGGCTGGCGCTGCCGGATCTGGGCATCGCGACCATCCGCGCCAAGATCGACACCGGCGCGCGTTCCTCGGCTCTGCATGTGGATGCGCTGGAAACCTTCCGCGTCGGCGGGCGCGAGTGGGTGCGCTTCGTGGTGGCGACCGACGCCAGCGGCGCCGCGCCGGTGGTGGTCGAGACAGCCGTGCACGACCGCCGACCGGTCACCGATTCGGGCGGCCACGTCAGCGAGCGCATCTTCCTGCTCACCCGCATGACGCTGGCCGGTTGCAGCTACCCGATCGAGATCAACCTCGCCTCGCGCCAGCACATGAGCTTTCCGATGCTGCTCGGGCGCAGCGCGCTGCGGCGGCGCTTCACGGTCGATCCGGCGCGCTCGTTCCGCGCCGGGCGGCTCGCCCGCAAAGCGGCCGTCGCGCCATGAAGCTGGCCATCCTCTCGCGCAACGGCAAGCTGTATTCCACCCGCCGACTGGTCGAGGCCGCGCGCGCGCGCGGGCACTCCGTGCGCGTGCTCGATCCGCTGCGCTGCTACATGAAGATCGCCCCCGACGGTTTCGACATGCACTACAAGGGGCGGGTGCTGGCCGATTACGACGCGGTGCTGCCGCGCATCGGCGCCTCGATCACCCGTTACGGCACCGCGGTGCTGCGCCAGTTCGAGATGATGAACGTGTTCACCCCCAACGGCTCGGACGCGATCTTGCGCGCGCGCGACAAGCTGCGCTGCCACCAGTTGCTGGCGCGGCAGGGCATCGGCCTGCCGACCACCGCGTTCGGCGACAATCCCGACGACACCGGCGACCTGCTGGCGATGCTCGGCAAGCCGCCGCATGTCATCAAGCTCAACGAGGGCACGCAGGGCGCGGGGGTGATCCTGACCGAGCGCATTTCCGCCTCGCGCAGCGTGATCGAAGCCCTGCGCGGACTGTTCGCGACCTTCCTCGTGCAGGAGTTCATCGCCGAGGCCAGCGGCACCGACCTGCGCTGTTTCGTGGTCGGCGGCAGGGTGGTGGCGGCGATGAAGCGCAAGGCGCGCAAGGGCGAGTTTCGTTCCAACCTGCATCGCGGCGGCAGCGCAACCAAGGCTGTTCTGAGCGCGGCCGAAACCGACACCGCGATCCGCGCGGCCAAGGTGATGGGCTTGAACGTGGCCGGCGTGGATCTGCTGCGAAGCAAGCGCGGGCCGCTGGTGCTGGAGGTCAATTCCTCGCCGGGACTGGAGGGCATCGAGACCGCCACCGGCATCGACGTGGCCGACCAGATCGTCGACTACATGGCCCAGCGGGTGACGCGACGCCGCCGCAAGCAAATCAATACGCAAGGCAAGTGATTGAATCGCAAGGGCTGTTTTTAATGTTCAGGCAATCTTAACGACTGATTAACTCGGCCGGTCGTAGGCTGCCCGGACTGTACTTCTGCCCGCCACTCCTCGGCGGCTTCGCCCGGTGACTCGCAGATTACGGTAATCGGGGCTTTACCTTCCGTCCAGGCGAGCATGGTCGCGAGCGACTGTCTCCCTGGACTTTTTTTATCCACGCCCTGCGCGTGATGGCATCAGCAAACCAACTTGTGGCATGTGCGGCATCGTGGATGCTCTGGCACAATCGATTCTCCCGTTTGTTGATAGTGATGAGGATGTAGCCGATGAAGAACGTGATGATCCTGTTGGTGTCGCTGGGCCTTGCCGCCGGAACCGCCATCGCGGCCGATTCGATCCAGGGCCTGCAGACCCACGCGCAGTTCGAAACCCTGCGCGCCAACGTCACCAAGCAACTGGCCGATCCGGCCGGCAAGTACCACGAAATGAGCACGGCCGATCAGAAGAAGGTGAACGAGACGCTCGACCGCATGGAACAACGCTGGCAGTCGGCTGGTGAGGGTAGCCCCAGTCAGGCCGACATGACCGAATTGGCCAATGAACAGGAAGTGGTGATTGGCGTTCTGTCCTCCGCAGCGGCTGACAGTCGAGTCGTTTGTGAGCGCGAATTTCCGACGGGTAGTAACGTCCCCAAGAACATCTGCAAGACGGTGGCGCAGAGACGACGTGACATGCAGGACTCCCAGGCGGCGATGCGCACTGAACAATCCAGGCAAAATCAAATGGCTCCGAAAGATCATTGACGTCCCATGCGCATCCTGGTGATCGAAGACAACAACGACATCGCCGCCAACCTCGGGGACTTCCTAGAGGAGCGCGGGCATGCCGTGGATTTCGCCGCCGACGGGGTCACAGGCCTGCATCTGGCGGTAGTCAACGACTTCGACGCCATCGTGCTCGATCTCAACCTGCCGGGGATGGATGGGCTGGAGGTGTGCCGCAAGCTGCGCCACGAGGCGCGCAAGCAGACCCCGGTGCTGATGCTGACCGCTCGCGATGCGCTGGAGAGCAAGCTGGAGGGTTTCGACGCCGGCGCCGACGACTACCTCGTCAAGCCCTTCGCCCTGCAGGAAGTGGACGCGCGCCTGAACGTGCTGCTGCGCCGTGGCAAGGGGCCGCAGCCGCGCGTGCTCAACGTGGCCGACCTGGAATACAACCTCGACACTCTCGAGGTGCGGCGTGGCGGCAAGCTGCTCCAGCTCAACCCGACCGCGCTGAAGATCCTGCAATCGCTGATGGAATCCTCGCCTTCCGTGGTCACCCGGCAGGAACTGGAAACCCGTGTCTGGGGCGAGGAGCTGCCGGACTCCGACAGCCTGCGCGTGCACATCCACGGATTGCGGCAGGCGGTGGACAAGCCCTTCCCCAAGGCGCTGATCCAGACCCGCCACGGAATCGGCTACCGCATCGCCGATCCCGATGCTGTACCGGCGTAGGCTCCGCACCCGCATCATTCTGTCCTTCCTGCTGCTGGGCTTCGGCCTGGCGGCATTGATCGCTTCAGCCACGGTTTTTTTGCGGCAGAGCGTGGAGAACAAGGTGATCGGGCAGGCGCTGGTGAAGAACGTCGACGAATACGCCGACGGCTTCTACGCGAGCCCGGACAAGGTGGGCGTGCCGTTCGAGAAGATCACCGGCTACGTTTACGGCATCAACAAGATCGGCAACGTGCCGGCGGCGTGGCGTGACCTGCCCTCGGGCGTGCACGAATTGCAGGAAACCACGCCTACGGGACTGCGCATCTACAAGCTGGTGGTGCGCAAGGATCCGAAATACTGGTTCTTCCTCGCCTACGAGTATTCGCAGGAGCACGAAAGCCAGAAGCGCTTCGCGTGGGCGATGGTCGGGCTGGTGCTGGTGTTCTCGGCGCTGGCGTTGCTGGTGGGGGTGGTGCTGTCGCGGCGGGTGATGCACCCGGTGACCGAACTGGTGCGGCGGGTGAACGCGCTGTCGGCCGAGGGCGAGCCGGAGATGCTGGCCTCGCACTTCCTCGACGACGAAGTCGGTCAGTTGGCTGCGGCGCTGGACGCCTACGCGCAGCGCCTGACCCACCTCGTCAAGCGCGACCGCGAGTTCAACGCCGACGTGAGCCACGAGCTGCGCACGCCGCTGGCGGTGATCCAGGGCGCGACCGAGCTGATGCTGGCCAATCCGGACATGACCCCGAAGATGCGCCAGCGCCTGCAGCGCGTGGATCGCGCCGCGATGCAAAGCACCCACCTGATCACCGCGCTGCTGATGCTCTCGCGCAACGAACGCGGCACCGGCGATACCAACCTGTTGCAGTTGGTGAACCAGTTGCTCGACGCCAGCCGTGCGCAGTTGGCTGGCAAGCCGGTGAACCTGCGCGCCGAGGGCGATGCGAAGGTGAGCGTCGTGGCTCCCGAAGCCATCCTGTCGGTGACCATCGGCAACCTGATCGGCAACGCCTGCAAGTACACCGCCGAGGGCGAAGTGCTGGTGCAGGTGGAATCGTCTTGCGTGCGGGTGTTCGACACCGGCCCGGGGATCAGCGCCGAGGACGCCGCGCACCTGTTCGAGCGCGGTTTCCGCGGCACCACCTCCACCGGCACCAAGGGCGCCGGCATCGGGCTTTCCATCGTCACGCGCCTGTGCGAACTCTACGGCTGGCAAGTCGCCATCGCGCCGCGAACCGATGCCCGTGGCGCGGTGGCGACGCTGACGTTTCAGGCACCCGGGTGAGGCGGCGCGGCCGGTAGCGTGGCTGGCGTCAGACGGCTTCCAGCCAGCCCCAGTCGTCCTTCCTGCGTCCATCGAACAAGCCGAAGAACAGCTCCTGCATGCGATGGGTGACCGGTCCGGGCTTGCCGGCGCCGACCGGCTTGCCGTCCACCGAGCGGATCGGGGTGATCTCCGCCGCGGTGCCGCACATGAACAATTCGTCGCACAGATACAGGTATTCGCGCGGAATGTCGCGCTCGACCACCTCGATGCCATCGGCGCGCGCCAGCGTGATCAGCGAGTTGCGGGTGATGCCGTTGAGCAGGGCGGCGCTGACCGGCGTGGTGTGCAGTGCGCCATCGAAGACGAGGAACAGGTTCTCGCCGGCACCCTCGGACAGCAATCCGGTGGAGGCCATCGCGATGCCCTCGCCGAAGCCCAGCCGCCGCGCCTCGCGCGCGATCAACTGCCCGGACAGGTAATTGCCGCCGGCCTTGGCGCCAGCCGGGATGGTGTTGGGGGCGAAGCGCTGCCAGCTCGACACGCAGGCGTCGATGCCCGTTTCCAGCGCGCCGGCACCCAGATACGGCCCCATGTGCCACGCGGCGACCGCCACGTCGGTCGGGCATTCGGCGGACAGCCCAAAGCCGCCCAGTCCGCGCAACGCGACCGGGCGGATGTAGGCGCGCTCGAGCTTGTTGGCGAGGATGACATGCCGGCAGGCCATCGCGATTTCCTCGATCGCATAGGGGATCGTCATGTCGTAGATCTTCGCCGAGGCGTACAGGCGCTTGAGGTGGTCGGTGAGGCGGAAGATCTTCTGCCCGTCGGGTGTGGGATAGCTGCGGATGCCCTCGAACACCGACGAGCCGTAATGGATCGCGTGCGCCATCACATGCGTGGTCGCCTCGGCCCACGGCTTGATCGTGCCGTTGTGCCAGATGTGCGGAGGATAGTGGTGGCTCATGCGGGCGCTCCGTGCGAATCAGGCGTGCATGATGCGCCCGCGCGCGCCTGCCGAACAACCCGAGCCATCAAAAACTCACCCACCAGCATTCCATGTACGCACTGACCGACAACACCGTGCGTACGGGCGTGGGATCGCTCGTCGAGCGGGTCTGTTCGATGGCGATGCCGGTGGCGGTCACGGGCCCGGCGGTGTTCGACGATGCCGTGTTCGACGATGTGCCGGCCGTCGTCGCGGGTGCTTCGCTGGTCGGCGCGGCGGCATCGCGGTTGGGTGCTGCACGCGCACGCAGCAGGCTCATGCTGACGAAGGGCCGTGCGGCGATGGCCTGCAAGCGGTCGAGGACGGCATCGGCGCTGGCCGCGCCCATGCCCGTCCACTGGTAGTAGCCGGCGAGGCGATTCACGTCGCCCGTTACCAGCGCAGATTGCACGCCCTGCACCAGCGCCGGCAACGTGCGCGCGCAGTCGCGCACATGCACGCGCGTCGGCGTGGTTCCGCTCAAGCGATGGGTGCCGCTGATCTCCGGCGCGGTCGTCCGAACCGTTGCGCCGAGCTGTTCGCAGGGCTGGTCGGTGAAGATCGCGCGACCATCCGCGCCGACGCAGCGATTGATGTCGCCGGGTTTGGCGTGCGCCGTGCCGCACATCAGCCATGCGAAGGCTAGCGGAACGACGAGATCGATGAAGAAGCGCATGCGGCCAGCTTACCCGCATCGGTGCCGCTCACGGCTTGGCGCGGAACAATCAGGAGCGAAAACGGTTCCGTCAGTCCAGCCGTTCCAGCGCCGCCAGCGTCGGTTTCGACAAATTGAGCGTGTAGAAATGCAGCGCCGGCGCGCCGCCTTCGATGAGCCGGCGGCACAGCCCGGCCACCACCTCGGCACCGAAGCTGCGGATCGAATCCACGTCGTCGCGGTAGGCCTCCAGCCGGTTGCCGATCCAGCGCGGGATTTCCGCGCCGCACAGTTCGGAAAACCGCCGCAACTGGAAATACTGCGAGATCGGCATGATGCCCGGCACGATCGGAATCTCCACGCCGTGCGCGCGCGCCTCATCGACGAAACGGAAATAGGCGTCGGGATTGAAGAAATACTGGGTGATCGCGCCGTTCGCGCCAGCCTTCACCTTGGCTGCGAAATGGCGCACATCCAGATGCGCATCGCGCGCCTGTGGATGCGTCTCCGGGTAACACGCCACCTCGATGTGGAAGAAGCCGTCGAACTGCCGACGGATGAATTCCACCAGTTCGCTGGCGTAGCGAAAATCCCCGTAGCTGGCCATGCCCGAGGGCAGGTCGCCGCGCAGGGCGACGATGCGCCGGCAGCCCATCGCCTGATATTGCGCAAGCAGGTCGGCGATCTCCTTGCGCGTGCCGCCCATGCACGACACGTGCGGTGCTGCATCCAGCCCGTGCACGTCGCGCAGCTCGCGCACGATATCCGGCGTGTAGCTGAGCGTGGAACCGCCGGCGCCGAAAGTCACCGAGACGTAATCGGGCGCGTGCGGCTTGAGCTTGGCCACGGTGCGCCGCAACTGCGCGCGCTGCTCGTCGGTCTTGGGCGGGTAGAACTCGAAACTGATGGATGCCATGCGCAGGGCTGCTCCCGACAGGGAATTGCATCATATCTCTTCATCCGCATGGAAAGAAGATTGATGCCGCGTGCCTTTCGCGGCTTCAGGGCGGTGTCGGTGGAGGTGCAAGCAGTTTGCGGAATGCCAGCAGCGCGGCCGGGTGGTAGATGGTGCCGTGGCTCTCGCCCGGCATGGGCTGATAGGCCCAGTGCAGTCCCGGTGGAGCGCAGGCCGACAGGGAGGCGGTCATCTGCTGGATCGAAGGCTGCAACGAGGGTTCGGAACTGCTGGCGATGTACAGGCTTTGCCGCAGGTCGGGATGCCGTTGCAGCCATGTGCAGGAGGATTTTGCCATGCTCGCATCGTCCCACCAGAGGCTGGGATCGAAGGCCATGTAGGTATCGAACAGTTCGGGATCCTCCTGCAAGGTATCGAGCACGAACAAGCCGGCCAGCGATTCACCGACGATGGCCCGCTCGCCGGTGGTGCGATAGCGGACGTTGATTTCCGGGATCAACTCCGTGGCGAGGAAGCTCCGGAACGCGGCGGCCTGACCGACCACCGGGGCGATCGCGCGATCGGTCGGGCTGTGGGTGGGTGGCGTGAGGTCGCGACGGCGCTGCGTGTTCTCGATCCCGACCAGCAGGAAAGGCCGCATGCTGCCGTTGCCGATCAAGACCTGCAGCAATCCGGCCACATGCAGGAAATCCTCGCCGATGCCGCCGTCGGGCATGTAGAGCACGGGCAGTCGCAAGTCGGTCCGGGTCGTGTAGGCATCGGGCAGGAAGACGTTGATGCGGCGACGCTCACCGAGCACCTTCGAATCGAGCGTGAAAGCCTGCCCGATGATCAGTGGCGAAACCGCACGGGCGGTCGTGGGTGGAGCCGCCGAAGTGACGGCAACGCAGCAGGCGGTCAACAAGAGCATGGGCAGGACGATGGTCAGGCATGCGCGCATGGGTGCTTCCTTGGTTCGTGGTGGAATGACGCAACCAACTGGTGCTGCATCACCGGCCGACCGAGGCGGCGGTTCGCAACGCCGTCGGACTGGTACCGCCGACTTTGCGCAGCAAACGGCGCAAGGCCGTGGCGTCCTGGTAACCCACCGCGACGGCGATCCGGTCGATCGTCATCCGGCTGTTTTCCAGCAGGGCGCGGGCACGGCGCAGTTTGACGTTCTGGATCAGCCAGCGCGTGCTCTTGCCGGTAGCGCGTCGCACATGCCGTGCCAGGGTGCGCTCGGAGACGCACAGCTCGTGCGCCAATTGCAGGATCGTCGGCACGTTGGGCAGGGCTTGCTCGATGCGGGCGGTAAGGCTTGCCACCAGCGCATGGTTGCCGGCAAGGATTTCCGGCACCACGAAGGACGCTTGCAGGTGGCGGTGTTCCAGCAGCAGCAGGCGAGCCACGGTTTCGCTCAATCCGGGCCCGCAGCGTTCGCGCAGCAGGTGCAGCATCAAATCGGCATGGGCGAATGCGGCACCCGCCGTCACGATCGGGCCATCCACGCACACCATGCGATCGGCGTCCACCGTGCATGCAGGTGCGATCCGGGCGAGGGTGGGTGCCAGCCACCATGTGGTTGTCGCCCTGCGCCCTTCGAGCAGGCCGGCCGCGTGCAGCACGAACACGGCCGAACACGAAGCGGCCACCTGCCCGCCGCAGGCGACATGCGCCGCCAGGCGACGCGCGATCGCCATGCCATCCGGTGCCTGCATCCGCTCCAGCAATGCCCGTGGATCCGCGCCCAGGCCGGGAATCACGCAGATCGATCGCGCTCCGCGCCGCCGTGGTGGCAGCCGCCGGGTCTGCACGCTGATGCCGTCGCGCAAGTGCAGGCAGCCGCCAGCGAGCGAATACAGGCCCCACGTCGGTTTCGGAATGCCCATGGTCGTGGCCACTTGCGTCGCGGCGTCGAGGATGTCGCGGCTCATGGCGACGCTGCTCGGGTAGGCGCCTTCGAAGACGATGATTTCGAAATCCTGCATGTCCGATATGGCTCGAAAGATGTCGTATTGGACACTACGCGGCGTCCGCATGCCAGCGTTCAATGCACGGGAGTGATCGATTCCGCCATTCCGAAGCCGCCGCGACAGGAAGGAAACCCCATGGACGCAGGTTCACGCTCTGCCGAAGACGACGCGCTGGAGGACTTCGTCGTTCGCCACTACACCCTGGAGGGTGTCGCCCGGCGCGTGCTCGTGTCGGGCAGCGGGCCGGGGGTGGTGGTCATGGCGGAGATGCCCGGCATCAGCCCGCAGGTGGCGCGCTTCGCACGCTGGGTGCGGCGTGCCGGGTTCACCGTGTACATGCCATCGTTGTTCGGCGTGGACGGGGCTTTCCCGCTGGCGCAGGAGGGGCTGGCGATCATGCGCCGCACCTGCGTTTCCGCCGAGTTCCGAGCGCTGGCAGGGCAGGGCGCCAGTCCGGTCGCGGCTTGGCTGCGTGCGTTGGCGCGCACGATGATGGATGAATGCGGCGGTCCGGGTGTGGGTGCCATCGGCATGTGCTTCACCGGCAATTTCGCATTGTCGATGATGCTCGAACCGGCCATGCTGGCGCCGGTGCTGGCGCAGCCTTCCCTGCCGCTGGACGATCCGGCGGCGGTAGCCAGTGATGCCGGCGAACTGGCAGCGGTGCGGGAGCGGCTGGAACGCGAGGATCTGACCGTGCTGGGCTATCGCTTTGAAGGCGATCGGCATTGCCGGGCGGCACGCTTTGCAGCCTACCGGGAGGCCCTCGGGCCGCGCTTCATCGGCCGCGTGTTGCCCGACGATGCCGCGCATCCCGACCCGCCACCGTTCTTCAAACAGATTGTTGCCAGTCCGCACAGCGTGTTCACCGCCCATCTGATCGATGCCGATGGCGAACCTACCGTGCAGGCGCGCGACGAGGTGCTGGCGTTCCTGCAGCGGCGCCTGTATGGCGTGCCCACCTTTGCGCCCGAGTCGATCTTGTGAACGTGGGCTTCATCGGAATCGGCCACATGGGTTTGCCGATGGCGGGCAACCTTTTGCGCGCGGGCATCGATCTGGTGGTATGGAATCGCACGCCGGAACGCTGCGATGCACTGGTTGCGCAGGGCGCGCGCCGGGCCTGCTCGGTGGATGACTTGTTCGCCCGCAGCCGGGTCGTCCTGACGATGCTGCGGGATGCGGCTGCGCTCGATGCCGTACTCGGCCGACGCACGCCGCGCTTCGCCGCGCGAATGTCCGGCAGGGTCGTGGTTCAGTTGGGCACGATCGCTCCCACGCATTCGCTGGAACTGGAAAGCGACATCCTCGCCGCCGGGGGTTGCTACGTCGAGGCTCCGGTTTCCGGGTCGCGCGCACCCGCAGAGCAGGGCCAATTGGTCGGCATGGTCGCCGGGGCACCCACGGCGGTCGAATTCGTTTTGCCGTTGCTCGATCCGTTGTGCACGCGGGTATTCCATTGCGGCCCGGTGCCGGGCGCGATGCGCATGAAGCTGGCGGCCAACCATTTCCTGATCGGCATGGTCGCCGTGCTCGCCGAGACTGCGCATGCCGCCGTGCGCGGCGGACTCAATCTGGCGCTGCTCGAACAGGTGCTGGATGTCGGGCCGATGGCCAGCGCGGTATCGCGGGCCAAGATGGGCAAGCTCGTTCGCGCCGACGACAGTCCGCAGGCGGCAATCCGCGACGTCGCCACCATTGCCGAACTGGTGCGGGACGAGTGCGCGCGTGTGCATGCGCACGCCCCGCTGATCGGCCAAAGCGCCGCGCTGTATCGTGCGGCTTGCGCATCCGGGTGCGGCGATGCCGACATGGTGGCTGTCGTGCATGCTTTCGACGCCGGCGTCCACGCACTTCCCTGAGTCCCGCGCGGAGACCGCGCATGCTCCATTCCGCCCCCTTGCTGGCACGAGCCGCCCGCACCCGCGGGTTTCTTGCGGCCGCGCTGCTGGCCGCGTCGGCATGCCAGATGCCTGCGGCGCAAACGGCGGATGCAGGCGAGTGATCCGCAAGCCGTGATCCAAGCCATCGCCGATGTGCTCGGCATGGTTCGCGGTAAATCGTAACGAGTCGTGCGGGGATTCGCCTGAAAAAACCCGGCGGCTCCTGGCCGCCGGATGTGCGCTAGCCCGATCGCGCTCAGTAGCGGTAATGCTCGGCCTTGTACGGCCCGTCCACGTTCACGCCCAGATACGCGGCCTGCGCGTCGGTCAGGCGGGTGAGCTTCACGCCGATCTTCTCCAGATGCAGGCGCGCGACTTCCTCGTCGAGCTTCTTGGGCAGGATGTAGACCTTCTTCGCGTACGCATCCTTGTTCGCCCACAGGTCCATCTGCGCCAGCGTCTGGTTGGAGAACGAGTTGGACATCACGAAGCTCGGGTGGCCGGTGGCGCAGCCGAGGTTGACGAGGCGGCCTTCGGCGAGCAGGAAGATGCTGTTGCCGCCATCGAAGGTGTACTTGTCCACCTGCGGCTTGATGTTGGTGCGTTTGGCGCCCGAGGCGTACAGCGCATCGACCTGGATCTCGTTGTCGAAGTGGCCGATGTTGCAGACGATGGCCTGATCCTTCATCGCCTGCATGTGCGCGAGCGTGAGCACGTCCTTGTTGCCGGTGGTGGTGACGTAGATGTCGCCGCGGCCGAGCGTGCTCTCCACGGTGTTGACCTCGAAGCCCTCCATCGCCGCCTGCAGCGCGTTGATCGGGTCGATCTCGGTCACCACCACGCGCGCGCCGTAAGCGCGCAGCGAATGCGCCGAACCCTTGCCGACATCGCCGTAGCCGCACACCACCGCGACCTTGCCGGCGAGCATCACGTCCATCGCGCGCTTCAGGCCGTCGGCCAGCGACTCGCGGCAGCCGTAGAGGTTGTCGAACTTCGACTTGGTCACCGAATCGTTGACGTTGATCGCCGGCACCAGCAGCTTGCCGTCCTGCGCGAGCTGGTAGAGGCGGTGCACGCCGGTGGTGGTCTCCTCGGAGACACCGCGCCACTGCTTCACCACGCCGTGCCAGAAGCCCGGGCGTTCCTTGGCCACGCGCTTGAGCAGATCCTTGATGACCTGCTCTTCGTGGTTGCCCGACGGGGTGTTCACCCAATCGCTGCCGTTTTCGAGCTCGTAGCCCTTGTGGATCAGCAAGGTCACGTCGCCGCCGTCGTCGACCACGAGCTGCGGGCCGTGGTGGTTCGGGAAGCTCAGCGCGTCGAGGGTGCAGTCCCAGTATTCCTCCAGCGTCTCGCCCTTCCACGCGAATACCGGCGTGCCGGCCTTGGCGATCGCGGCGGCGGCGTGGTCTTGCGTGGAGAAGATGTTGCACGAGGCCCAGCGCACGTCGGCGCCGAGATCCTTCAGCGTCTCGATCAGCACCGCGGTCTGGATGGTCATGTGCAGCGAGCCGGTCACGCGCACGCCGGCCAGCGGCTTGGCAGGCGCGTACTTGCGGCGGATCGACATCAGGCCCGGCATTTCGTGCTCGGCGATCTCGATTTCCTTGCGGCCCCAGTCGGCGAGCGACAGGTCGGCGACTTTGTGGTCGTGGGATGGAACGTCTTTGGCGACAGCGTTCATGGTGGCTCCGTTAGTCGAATGACCGCGTGGATGGCGGCTAAAGGTTAACGGGCGCGGTTGCGGGAAACTTTGTCAACCACGCCGAGCCTGTTCCAGCGGCTGCGTTGCGCAGTCCGGGATTGCAGCGCCCCTCGGCGGGGTAGGCGGCCATTATATCGCGGAATCGCGATGGAAGGATGGAACGACGTGGCGTGGCGCGCCCGCGGGCATCAAGCCGGTGCCGGCGTGATCTGGAGATCCAGGTCGCCGTGCGCGTAGATCACCACGCCGGTGTCGGTGGCGGTGGTGTGATGGCTGGTGCCGGCCGGGGCCAGTTGGTAATCGCCTTCCCGCAACAGCAGGTCGTCCAGAAACAATTCGCCCTGCAACATCAGGCATTCCTCGTCGCGGCCATGGCTGTGCAGCGGGAGGCACGCGCCGGCTTGCGCGCAATACAGCATCGCCGCCTGTCCCGCGTGCTGCCACAGTACGCGGCGATGGATGCCGGGCGCGAACTCCGGCCATCCGGCTTCCTCGTCGCGCACCGTGAGCGGTTTGCCGCCTCCCCCATCCGGCAGGCGGCACTCGCGCAGGAACAAGGTCGCGCCCTCATCGGATTCCAGCACCGCGCCGGCACCCGTCCCGGGAGCCAGATGGTAGTCCCGCAATTCCATCCGCTCGCCGTCGAGTCGTGCTGCGCCCTTGAGCACCAGCCATTCGCGATCGAGTCCGTCGCCGGGCATTGCCCAGCGCGTACGCGCATGCACTTCGATCAAGCGCGCGCGCACCGGCTCGCCAGGTCGCGGGGCATGATCTGCCCGGGTTTCGTACAGGGTGCGCGCGAACACGCCGGGAGCCAGTTGCTCGGCGGCCATGCGCTGCGGCCGTGCGGTGAACATGCGGCGCGAAGCGGCGGCCGATTCGGCCACGCGGTGCAACAGTCGCGTGCGCAGCGGGCCGATGGCAGTGTCGCTGCCGAAATCGGCGCAAGCCTTTGCGATGGGCTCTCCCAGCAGGGGTTCAAGTTCGCGATCGACCGGGTCGGGCGCGGTATCGATGCGGTACGGCAAGGGACGGGACGGCATGGTGCGATTCTCCAGATTGCGGCATGAACGCGCTGGTTGCGCGCGGTTCGGCAGGCTCATGAACCCGGAAGCGGGGCGGTCTCCTCGCCAAGCAACGTGCGCAGGTGCAGCAGCGCGCGCCGAATCTGCGACTTGACCGTGCCCAGTGGCATGCGGGTGTGGTGGGCGATCTCCTCATGGCTCAGCCCGCGGAAAAAGGCCAGCGACACCAGTTGCCGCGGCTGGTCGCCGAGCAGGGCGAGCGCCTGGTGGAGATCGGCTTGGCGGCGCGCCAGATCGAGCAGTTCGTCGGCTTCCGGCGCCGCATGGTCGGCTGCGTCCGCGTGTGCCCCGGCGTCTGCTTCCTCGTTCTGGAAGCGCGACTCGCGCCGCAGCGCGTCGATCGCGCGCGAACGCGCGATCGACAGCAGCCAGGTCAGCGCCTTGCCACGCCCGGGGTCGAAGCGGGCGGCTTGCCGCCAGATCTGGAAATAGACATCCTCGACCACTTCCTCGGCGATCGCGACGGCGCGGACGATGCGCCGCACCAGTCCGAACACGCGCCCGACCGTGGCGTCGTACAGCGCCGCCAGCGCGCGTTCGTCGTGTACGACGATGGCCGCGATCCATGCGCACAACTGCTCGTCCGCGAGGGTCGCCGACAAGCCGCGGCCACGATCCGGATCCGCTGGCAGGCCATGCGGCACGTCGGTATCCGCGAACGGATCGCCAACATTCGATTCCGCGTCCGCGGGTGTTTGCGGAAGATCGGAGAGCGGATCTTCGCGGTCGGCGATCCGGGTTGTTCGCGGTGCGGCATTCATGGGGGAAACTCGGTTGAAAGTGCGAGCATGGCGCAGAGTTTTTTCCCGGTCGGGCGCCTGCAAGCAGGGCGCACGGTGCGGACGACGATGACACGGATACGCAGGAAACGCGATCCTGGATGCATGCCGGTTGCCGTGCGCATCCGGATCGCCTGTTCGTGCGTAAGGGTAGGCAGTCGCCGCTGCCGGAGTCGCCGCATGACACGCTATGCCGAGGTGAATCACAGCGAATGGATCGCCGCCCCCGTGGAGGTCGTCCGCAACCAGTTCGCGGATCTGGATCACCACATCGCCCGCAACGTTCACCCGCGGCTGCGCTTCGAGGTGGTGCAGCGGTGGCCCGGCGGTGCGCGCTTCGTGCAGAAGGTGCGTCTGCTGGGCATCCGCCAGCGCGATGTGTTCGAGCGCAGCATCGATGCGGACGGCAGCATGCACGATCGATCCGTGGAAGGGTTCAATCGTGGCGCGATGCTGGATTTCAGTTTTGCGGCGCGACACGAAGGGCCGCGCATCGGCACACAAGTGGACATCCGCGTCCGCCTGCCCTTGCTGCCGGTCGTCGGTCGCCTCCTGCGCCCGTTGCTGGAAGCGCAAATCCGCCGCGAAGTCCGCGCCGCCACATTGGAGGACAAGCACGACATCGAAGTGCGCGGCTATTCGCGCGGCGGGTCTGCGTCGATCATCCCCAGTGGTTCGGCTCCGGAACAGGCGCGATCTTCGGCCCACTTCGACCTTGTCAGCCATTGGCGCATCCGCGCGCCCGTCGAGCGAGTATGGGCGGCTCTCACCGACCCGACGACCTGGCCGCGCTGGTGGCCCTATGTGCGGCGCGTGCAGACCCTGCGCGACGGCGGCAAGGACGGCGTCGGCAGCGTGCGTCGTATCGATTGGTCGACGCGGTTGCCGTATCGGCTCGCCATCGATGTCGAATCGGTCGAATCGGTACTTCATCGACGCCTGCGCGGACTCTCACGCGGCCAACTCGTCGGCGAAGGCATCTGGTTGCTGCGCAGCGAGGGTGGCGTCACCGACGTGACCTATGTCTGGCGCGTGCGCCTGACCCGCCCGTGGATGCGCTGGCTGGCACCGCTGCTCGCACCGGTGTTCCGCTGGAATCACGACGGTGTCATGCGTGCCGGGGAAAGCGGATTGCGCGGACATCTGGAGAGCGCGGCTTCGGCGTCTGGACGCTGACGACATCAGGCCGCTCGTGCGGCTGCATCCGAATCGGCAACCGTGCCGTATCCATCCACGGCACTTCCGCCAAATCGATCAGGAGTTGGACATGCATTCGAACAACGACCCCGCCCGTCGCATCTTCCTTGCCCGCACCGGACAGGTCGCCCTGTCGGCCGCGACCATCGCCATGCTGGGCGGCGTGAGCACCGCGGTCGCGCAGTCGTCGGCGTCGATGGAAGCCGACGTGGGCATCCTCAATGTCGCTCTGGGCCTGGAGCACGAGGCCATCAACGCCTACCAGCTCGGCGCCGGCAGCGGTCTGCTGCAAAAACCCGTGCTGGGTGTGGCGGTGGCCTTCCAGTCGCACCACAAGGCGCATCGCGATGCGCTGCTGGCGACGATCCGCAAGCTCGGCGGCAAACCAGTGGCGGAAAAATCGCTGGACGACTACGCGAAGGCGCTCAATGCCGCATCGCTGAAGAACCAGAACGACGTGCTGAACTTGGCGGCGCGGCTCGAACTGGGTGCGGCGAACGCCTATCTGGGCGTGATCCCCTCGTTCCGCGACAACAAGCTCGGTCAGGTGGCCGCGCGTCTGGCGGCGGACGAAACGATGCACTGGACGGCGCTCTCGCAGGTGCTGGGTCGGACGTTGCCGGCGCAGGCGTTGAGTTTCGGAGGCTGACGATGCGCGCGATGCTGCTGGCCGTCGCATGGATGTCCGTCGGCACTGCATGGGCGGGAGGCGACGCCGTGCGCGGCCAGCAGGCTTACGAGGCGCGTTGCGGCGCCTGTCACTCGGTGGACAGCGATCGTGTGGGGCCACGGCATGCCGGCGTCGTCGGCCGGCGCGCGGGCAGCGTGCCGGGTTTCGCGTACAGCGATGCGCTGCGCAGAAGCGGCCTCGTCTGGGATGCACGCCTGCTCGATCGCTGGCTCAGCGATCCGGAGAAGCTCGTTCCGGGGCAGCGTATGGGTTACCGCGTCGACGACCCGCAAATCCGGGCGGACATCATCGCGTACTTGGCGACGCTGAAAGCCCGCAAGCCCTGACGGTATCCGGATCCATGCACACCGGCTTCGGGCCGGCGTGACCTGTGGCACTTGTTTGCAGGGAGATTGCCGCTATGGTGTAGCCAGTATTCGGAACTTGCGCGATGACGACCTTCCTGCTGTGGCTGCTGCTGTTCGTGCTGTGCTGGCCGCTGGCCTTGCTGGCGCTGGTGCTGTATCCGCTCGTGTGGTTGTTGCTGCTTCCCTTCCGCCTCGTCGGCATCGCCGTGGGCGGGGTGTTCGAGATGCTGCACGAGTTGCTGTTCCTGCCCGCGCGGATGCTGCGGCGGCTGGCCTGAGCCCGCTATGGTCGGACGGACGGATCGACGCTGGTCGCGGTGCTGCCGCGCGGCGTAGTCGAGCGCGGCGATCAGGCGGGTGAGATGGCTTGCGTCGGACGTCATGGCGAACCTTGTTATGGACGATCCATTGTCCCGCGATTGTTTTGCGGAATCCGCACCGATAGATCGAATGCGCGCGCTCCGGCAGCAAGCGCATCGGCCAGTGCGCCGTCCGAGCCCACGATGCCTGTCGCGATTCGGACGCTGGCGCGTCAGTCGATCCGAATGGGTGTTTTAGCTGAATAATTCCGGCTGCGGCAGCGTCGTTTCATGATCTTCGAATCGCCCCAGTCCCACGCCGACCAGTCGATAACGGGTGTGTGCCGGCAGCAGCACGCGGTCACGCAAGTCCAGAGCGATGCGCGCCAGTTCGGCTGCGCTGGAAGGTGGCAGGCTCGGCGTGAGGCTGCGGGTGAGGATGCGGAAGTCGGAGGTTTTGAGTTTGAGGACGACGGTGCGTGCGCTGCGGGTCTTTTCGCGCGTCGCCGCAGTCCAGGTCTTCTCGGCGAGGCGCTCGATATGCGGCACCAGTGCGTCCAGCGGCAGGTCGGACTCGAAAGTGTCTTCGGCGGAGATCGACTGGGTGGGCTGGTTCGGACACACCGCGCGCTCGTCGATCCCGCGCGCCAGTTCGTACAAACGCCGTCCGAAGTTGCCCAGTGCATTCACCAGCGTGTCCTGCGCCAGATTGCCCAGCGCACCCACGGTGGTCACGCCCAGCGCGGCGAGCTTGCCTTCCATCACCTTGCCCACGCCGGGCAGGCGGCTGACCAGCAACGGCGCGAGGAAGGCTTCCACCTCGTGTGGGCGCACCACGAACAAGCCATCGGGCTTGCGCCAGTCCGAGGCGATCTTGGCGAGAAATTTGTTGGGTGCCACCCCGGCCGAAGCGGTCAGGTCGGTTTCCTCGCGGATCGCCGCGCGGATCGTCTGCGCCACTTCGGTGGCCGAAGACAGCCCGAGCTTGTTGACCGTCACGTCGAGGTAAGCCTCGTCCAGCGACAGCGGCTCGACGAGCTCGGTGTGGCGCAGGAAGATCGCGCGCACCTGTCTGGAGACCGCGCGGTAGCGATTGAAATCCGGCGGCACGAAGATCGCGTCCGGGCACAGGCGTTCGGCGCGCACTGCCGGCATCGCCGAGCGCACACCGAATTGACGTGCCTCGTAGGAAGCCGCGCACACCACCGAGCGTGCGCCGCGCCATGCCACCACCACGGGCTTGCCACGCAGCGCGGGGTCGTCGCGTTGCTCGACCGAGGCGTAGAACGCATCCATGTCCACATGCAGGATCTTGCGCATGGCACCTATCGTAGCGCTGCGATAGGCGTGCTTGTGGATGCGGGGGATGAACGCCTGCCGCTTCCGCCATACCCACCGGATCGTGCTGGCATTGATGGTCGGGATCGTTTTCCTGGCCAAGACCATGTTCTACTGGTAACCCCTTTGCAGGAGGTTCCCATGTCCACTACCCATTTCAAGGGCCAGCCGGTCCACGTCGAAGGCCATTTCCCCGCGGTCGGGAGCCACGCGCCGGATTTCCGCCTCGTCGCCGGCAATCTTTCCGAAGCCACGCTGGCGACCTTCGCCGGCAAGCGCAAGGTGCTCAACATCTTCCCCAGCGTGGATACCGGCGTGTGCGCGGCCTCGGTGCGCCACTTCAACAAGGCCGCCTCGGGCCTGACCGATACCGTGGTGCTGTGCATCTCCGCCGACTTGCCGTTCGCGCAGGGGCGCTTTTGCGGCGCCGAGGGCATCCAGAACGTGCACATGTTTTCGCTGATGCGTGGCCGCAGTTTCCTGCGCGATTACGGCGTGGACATGGTCGATGGCCCGTTGGCCGGTCTGGCCGCGCGCGCGGTGGTGGTGCTCGACGCGCACGACAAGGTTGTACACGCCGAGCTGGTGGACGAGATCGCGCACGAGCCGAATTACGATGCGGCGCTGGCAGCGCTGAAGTGATGCCGCAGCGGTAGCGCGACGGCAGCCCACGGTTGGCGCATGTGTCTGATCGCCTTCGCATGGGGCACGCACCCGCGCTGGCCGCTGGTGCTGATCGCCAATCGTGACGAGTTCCACGGCCGGCCCAGTGCGCCGGCTGCTTTCCTCGCCGACACGGCGGACGTGTTCGGCGGCATCGACCTGCGCGCCGGCGGCAGTTGGCTGCTGGCCTCGACGCGGCGGCGGTTGGCGGCGGTCACCAACGTCCGCGATGGTCTGCATCCGGAAACCGCGCCGCGTTCGCGTGGCGATCTGGTCAAGGCGTTCGTCGCCGGCGACATGGAGGCCGTCGCGTTCGCCACTGCGCTCGCGCCCGTCGCCCATGAGTACGGGCGTTTCAACCTGTTGTTGTGGGACGGCACGGGCATGCACTGGGCGGGTAACCACCCTGTCTTCCACACTGCCGCGATCGCGCCGGGGCTGCATACGCTGTCCAATGCGCGCCTCGACAGCGGCTGGCCGAAAGCGCGGCGGGTGAAGTCGGCGCTGGCCGATTGGCTGGCGATGCGGCCTGATGACGATGATGCAACGGCCAATGTCGAGCCGCTGCTGATGGCGTTGGCCGATACGTCGCCCGCGCCCGATGCCGAACTGCCCGATACCGGCGTCGGTTTGGAACTCGAACGCCGTCTGTCGCCGCCATTCGTCATGGGCGATACCTTTGGCACACGCTGCAGCAGCGTGGTGCTGGCAGGCTGCCGCGACATCGGCATGATCGAGCGCCGCTTCGGCGCCAACGGCATCGTCACCGGAGAGGGGAGACTGGGCACATGGGATCGTTGAAGAACTGGCTGTGGGGCGCACTGCTGGTGCTGGGTCTGTTGGCGGCGGCGTATGCCTTCGGTGCCGATGCGGCGAGTACACCCAGCACGCCGAATACGCCGATCGCCCGCGACTTCCCGCCCGGGCTGATCATCCCCGACGCGGCTCGGCCAGGCCCGCATTTCGATGTGGACAAGGCCACGCAGGCGTATCTGGATCTGCTCTCGCCGGCGCAGCGCAAACTCTCCGACGATTACTTCGAGGGCGGTTACTGGCTGCAATTGTGGGACTTCCTGATCGGCGCGGGCATCGGCGTGCTGCTGCTGGTCAGCGGCATCTCGGTGCGCATGCGCGAGCTGGCGCAGGCGATTTCGCGGCGTAGCTGGCTGTCGACGGCGATCTATGTGCTGCTGTGGCTGTTGCTGGTGTACCTCATCAACCTGCCGTGGAGCTGGTACGAAAGCTATGTGCGCGAGCACCAGTACGGCCTGTCCACGCAGAGCCCGGCAGCGTGGTTCGGCGACGGCTTCAAGGATCTGATGGTCGACGCGATTCTGGCGCCGCCGATCATCGCCATGCTGTACGCCTGGGTGCGGCGGCTGGGCGTGCGCTGGTGGGTGGCTGCCAGCCTCGGTGGTTTCGTGCTGTCCCTGCTGCTGGGGATGCTCGCGCCGGTGTACTTCGCGCCGCTGTTCAACGACTACAAACCCTTGCCGAACGGCCCGGTGCGCGAGGCGGTGCTGTCGCTGGCGCGCGCCAACCGCATCCCCACCGACCACGTCGAATGGTTCGACGCCTCGCGGCAAACCACGCGGGTGAGCGCCAACGTCTCCGGCTTCCTGAATACCACCCGGGTCAATCTCAACGACAACCTCGTCAACAAGACCTCGCTGCCGGAAATCCGCGCGGTGCTCGGCCACGAGATGGGCCATTACGTGCTCAACCACGCCCTGCGCCTGACGATCTATTTCAGCCTGCTGCTGACGCTGGGCTTCTACTTCACCCACCGGATACTGGACTGGTCGCTGGCGCGCTGGGGCGGGCGGCTGCAGCTGGAAGGCCGCGACGACCCCGCCGCGCTGCCGCTGGTGGCGCTCATCCTGTCGGGGTTCTTCTTCCTGATGACGCCGGTGAGCAACTCCATCACCCGTCAGGCCGAAGCCGAGGCCGATGCCTTTGGCCTGAATGCCGCGCGCGAGCCCAACGGTTTCGCGATGGCGGCGATGCGCCTGTCCACCTACCGCAAGCTGCAACCGGGGCCGTGGGAGGAAGTGATCTTCTACGACCATCCCAGCGGCTACACCCGCGTGCACAACTCGATGATCTGGCTGGGCGAGAATCAGGACAACCCCACTGCCAATGCGCCGATCGCCCCGCCGATGCAGCCCTTGAAGTTCGACTCCAAGCTGAACGGCAGCGGCTCCAGACACTGAACCGCCGAACTTTCCACGCCCACCCCGGTCGTAGTCATCGGTGGTGGCAACGACCGGCTCGGGCTCCCCCTCCCGGGTCGGTCGGTTTCAAGCAAGACGGCGTACGCGGTTCCTCCCCCGAGCCGTGATCGTCGGAAGTCTGCGGCGCACACGTCAGGCGCCCGCATCCGACCCTCCCTCGCGGGAGGGTCTTTTTTTGGGGCGGTGGAATCGACATTTGCCAGCAATCCGTTGCCAATGCCCTGGCTTGATCCGTGCGGCTTGGACATTGGCCGATGCGCGTCCACAATAGGCGCTTCGCGACGACGCCAACCCACGGAGCAGGCGATGGGCCAGATGCACGAAGCCAAGGTCCCGGACATCGGCAACTTCCACGACATCCCGGTGATCGAATTGCTGGTGGCCGTGGGCGATACGGTCAAGGCCGATCAAGGGCTGGTCACGCTCGAATCCGACAAGGCGACGATGGAAGTGCCAGCGCCGTTGGCCGGTGTGGTGAAGGAACTCAAGGTCAAGCTCGGCGACCGCATTTCCGAAGGCGGCGTGGTGGCGGTGATCGAGGCGATGGACGCTTCCCTTCCCCCCTTGGGGGAAGGTGGCCGAAGGCCGGATGAGGGACTCATCGCCCAAGACGCGCTAGGTTCGCAGGCACCCAGCCCCTCACCCCAGCCCTCTCCCGGAGGGAGAGGGGGCCAAGAGCCTGCGCCGCAGCCGACTGCGCCGTTGCCGGCCACCCCGGCCGGAGTCGAGCTGCCGGGCGCTACGTCAGGCAGCACAGTGCCTTCTTCCCCGCCCGTCGTGTTCGACGCCGCCGCACTCGCGCCGGGGCAAGTGCCCTACGCCTCCCCCGCGGTGCGCGTGTTCGCGCGCGAACTGGGCGTGGACTTGCACAAGGTCAAGGGCAGCGCGCGCGCCGGGCGCATCACCAAGGCCGATGTGCAGGCATTCGTGAAGGGCGCATTGCAGGCGGCTCCGATTGCGGTGGCCGCTTCCGGCGGCGGGCTGAACCTGATCCCGTGGCCGAAGGTGGACTTCGGCAAGTTCGGCGAAGTCGAAAGCCGGCCGCTGTCGCGCATCCAGAAGTTGTCCGGCGCGAACCTGTTGCGCAACTGGGCGATGATCCCGCACGTCACCCAGCACGACGAGGCCGACATCACCGCGATGGAGGCCTTCCGCAAGCAGCTCGGCGCGACCCACAAGGACGTGAAGGTCACACCGCTGGTGTTCCTGATCAAGGCCGCGGTCGCGGCGCTGCGCAAGTATCCGGCGTTCAACAGTTCGCTGGATGGCGACAGCTTGATCCTGAAGAAGTACTTCCACATCGGCATCGCGGTGGACACGCCCAGCGGGCTGGTGGTGCCGGTGATCCGCGACGCCGACCGCAAGGGCCTGCTGGAACTCTCGCACGAGTTGGCGGCGATCTCGGCCAAGGCCCGCGAGGGCAAGCTCACGCCGGCCGACATGTCCGGCGGCTGCTTCTCGATTTCCTCGCTGGGCGGGATCGGCGGCACCGCCTTCACGCCGATCATCAATGCGCCCGAGGTGGCGATCCTCGGGGTGTCGAAATCGCGCATGCAGCCGTTGTGGACGGGCGAGGGCTTCGAGCCGCGGCTGATGCTGCCGTTGTCGCTGAGCTACGACCACCGGGTCATCGACGGTGCCGCGGCGGCGCGTTTCGCGGCGTACCTGGCGCAGGTGCTGGGCGATTTGCGGCTGTTGTTGCTCTGATCGGGGCGCGCACGGGTTCCGCCCGGGCGCTTCCGGGCACAACAAATCGGCTCCATCGGCGGGAACTTGCCTGCCCGGGTCGTGTCTGAACGCGGGCTGGCGGGGACAGGGATTTTCCCCACTTCGCGCCCGCGACCCTGTAAGATTCGCCGTCCCGTCCAACCAACCCCATCCCGGAGTTTCCTCGATGCGCCGTACCCTTGCAATCGCGCTGGCCTGCCTGGCCGCCACCCCGCTGGCCTTCGCCCAGACGGCTGCCTCGCCGGCCAAGCTGCAGATGGCCCAGAAGATGTACGACGTGAGCAATGCCGGCAACGTGTTCCAGAGCCTGGAGTTCAGCATCATCTCCAACACCATGAGCGAGATCGGTCAGGGTCTCGGGAACAAGGCCGAAACCTGCCCCGGCCTGCAACAGCAGGCGGTGCAGCCGCATATCGCCGCGTTCAAGGGCAAGCTCGATCCGATCTTCAACGGCATGGCCGATGCGCAGTTCAAGGCCGATGCGGTCAAGGTGTTCGCCGATGCGTTCACCGAGGACGAGATGCGCCAGATCCTGGCCTTCGTGCAATCGCCGGCCGGGCAGAAGTACACCCGCACCATCGGCGAATTGAATCAGCGCATCTCGGCGCTGGCGATGGCGCGCGCGAAGACCCGCAGCACCGACATCGGCAACGCGCAGCGCGATTTCGCGGTGACCATCCAGAAGGTTGCCGACGCCTGTCCGGTCACTCCGGCCGCGGCACCGGCGAAGAAGTAATCAATCGGCTGCGGCTGCGGCCGCTCGATCAACCGTGAATCACGATGCCGGGCTTGCCCCGGCATCGTCGTTTTCGGGGTTTGGCAAGCGCGGGCAACGCGGCGACAATGCCGCAGGGCAACGAACCGGCGAGGTGGACGATGGGCCAGATGCACGAGGCGAAGGTTCCCGATATCGGCAACTTCCACGACATACCGGTGATCGAGCTGCTGGTGAAAGTGGGCGATGCCGTGAAGGCCGATCAAGGTCTGGTCACGCTGGAATCGGACAAGGCCACGATGGAAGTGCCCGCGCCGCTGGCCGGAGTGGTGCGCGAGTTGAAGGTGAAGCTCGGCGATCGCATCTCCGAAGGCGGCGTGGTGGCGGTGATCGAGGCTTCCGATGCTTCCCTTCTCCCCCCGGGGCCTGATGTTGCGCTTGCGAACCACGGGTTCGCGCAACATCAGGCGCCTCCGCGCGAGAGCGGAGGCCGGGGCGCGGAGCGAGGTGGCCGCAGGCCGGATGAGGGACTCATCGCCCAAGGCACGCAAGGTTCGCAGGCGCCCAGCCCCTCACCCCAACCCTCTCCCGGAGGGAGAGGGGGTCAACAGCCCGCCCCCGCTTCCGCAACGAATCCGGTTGCCGCTCCCGCCAGCGGTCGCCAGCCCGACATCGAATGCCGCCTCGTCGTGCTCGGTGCCGGCCCCGGCGGTTACACGGCTGCCTTCCGCGCCGCCGATCTGGGCCTGGACACGGTATTGATCGAGCGCTATCCCAGCCTCGGCGGGGTCTGTCTCAACGTCGGCTGCATCCCGTCGAAAGCCTTGCTGCACGCCGCCGCGGTGATCGACGAGGCCGCGCACGCGAAGGACTACGGCATCGACTTCGGTACTCCGAAGATCGGGCTCGATGCGCTGCGCGCCTACAAGGACAAGGTCGTCGGCCAGCTCACGAAAGGTTTGGCCGGCATGGCCAAGCAGCGCAAGGTGCGGGTCGTCACCGGCGCCGCGAAGTTCGTCTCGCCGCATGAATTGGAAATCGCCACGCACGAAGGCAGCAAGCTGCTGCGCTTCGAGCAGTGCATCATCGCCGCCGGTTCGCAGGCGCTGAAGTTGCCGGGTTTCCCTTGGGACGACCCGCGGGTGATGGATTCCACCGATGCGCTCACGCTCGCCGACATTCCGAATAAATTGCTGGTCGTCGGCGGCGGCATCATCGGGCTGGAGATGGCCACGGTGTATCGCGCGCTGGGCAGCGAGGTCACCGTCGTCGAACTCATGGATCAGCTGATGCCCGGCGCGGATGTCGATCTGGTCAAGCCGCTGGCCGATCGGTTGAAGAAGCAGGGCGTGGCCGTGCATCTGAAGACCAAGGTCGCCAAGGTCGAGGCTGGTGCGCAGGGATTGAGCGCGCGCTTCGAGGGCGAGAACCTGCCGGCGACGACGCTGTTCGATCGCGTGCTCGTCGCGGTCGGGCGCGCGCCCAACGGCGGCAAGCTCGATGCGAACAAGGCCGGCGTGCACGTGAGCGAGCGCGGCTTCATTCCGGTGGATCGGCAGATGCGCAGCAACGTGCCGCACATCTTCGCCATCGGCGATTTGATCGGCAATCCGATGCTCGCGCACAAGGCCACCCACGAGGGCAAGCTCGCCGCCGAAGTCGCCGCCGGCGAGAAGCGCGAATGGGTGGCGCGGGTGATTCCGTCGGTGGCCTACACCGATCCGGAAATCGCGTGGGTGGGGGTCACCGAGAGCGAGGCGAAGGCCAAGGGCCTCAAGGTCGGCGTCGGCAAGTTCCCGTGGGCGGCATCGGGCCGTGCGATCGGCATCGGCCGCACCGAGGGATTCACCAAGCTGGTGTTCGACGAGGAAAGCCATCGCGTGATCGGCGCGGGCATCGTCGGCGTGCACGCGGGCGACCTGATCGCCGAACTGGCGCTGGCCATCGAGATGGGCTGCGAGGCCGGCGATATCGGCCACACCATCCATCCGCATCCGACCCTGAGCGAATCGGTGGCGATGGCCGCCGAGGTGTACGAGGGCACGATCACCGATCTGTACATTCCGAAGAAGGCGGGCAAATAGCGGCTGCACATTCCAACGGAAGCAAGCGATGACTCGCGTTCGCGTCGCAAGTTTTACCCTCTCGCTCGACGGCTACGGAGCGGGACCGGATCAGGACTTCGAGCACCCGCTCGGCGTGGGCGGGACGGACTTGCATCAATGGCTCGTTCCAACACGCACGTTTCAGCGCACCCTGTTTGGTAACGACGGCGGCACGACCGGAGTGGACGACGATTTCGCGGCCCTTGGCTTCCGGAACGTCGGGGCGTGGATCCTCGGCAGAAACATGTTCGGGCCCATTCGCGGACCGTGGCCGAACGAAGATTGGAAAGGATGGTGGGGAGATAATCCGCCGTATCACGTTCCGGTTTTCGTCCTCACCCATCATGCGCGTGCGCCGCTGGCGATGGAGGGCGGCACGACCTTTCACTTCGTCACCGGCGGCATGCACGAGGCGCTCGAACGGGCATGCGATGCCGCCGACGGGGACGACGTGCGCATCGGCGGCGGCGCGAACACGATCCAGCAGTACCTGCGCGCGGGCCTGATCGACGAACTGCATCTGGCGATTTCGCCGGTGCTGCTGGGTGCGGGCGAGCGACTGTTCGATGGCGTGAACATGCGCGCATCGGGATACGAATGCGCGCAGGTCGTGGGATCGGAAATGGCCACCCATGTCGTACTCCGACGCACATCGAATGACGCCTGAGATGCGCTCCTGCCCGGCCCCGATGCGGCCGGATTCGGGAGCAAGCGCCCGCACAGCACGTCGGTCAGCACGCTGGGAAGCCGTGGTTGCCCGCAATCCGACCGGGCTGCTATACTTTTCCGGCTTAGGCGGGACTGAATCGGCCCGGCATCCATCCCCGGTGTGTCGCAGGTTCCCGCGCAACCGGTTCGGCAGGGGTGACGGGTGGAATTGCGTGGCGTGGCTTCAGCCCGGGTGCTGTGCGTGGCCCAATTGCTGACGACGGCGCTGGCAGTTGCGTTCGTCGGGCTGGCCTGGGGTGGTGCGGCGGCGTTGGCCGCGTTGTTCGGTGGTCTCATCGCGATCCTTCCGGCGGCGTACTTCGCGCTGAAGGTGGCTGCGCTGGGGCCGGTCGCCGAGGCGAGCCGGGTGCTGCGCACCTTCTACCGCGCCGAGGCGATGAAATTGTTGTTGACCGCGGTGCTGTTTGCTCTGGGCGCGCGGTGGTTCGGCGAACATTTCGCGCCGCTGATGCTCACCTGCGTGGCCTGTCTGGCCATGAACTGGGTGGTGTTGGTGGTCACGACACACAAGAAGGCATGATCGGGCAGGTTGGGCAGACATGGCGGCTGAAGGCAGCGCAAGCGAATACATCGTCCACCACCTGACCAACTACCAGTTGGATCTGCACACGTGGAAGATCGATCCGGAAGCCAACGGCTTCTGGGTGATCCACCTCGACTCGATGTTCTTCTCGGTCGTGCTGGCGCTGATCTTCCTCGTGATGTTCCGCATGGCGGCCGGCAAGGCCACCAGCGGCGTGCCCGGCAAGTGGCAGAACTTCATCGAGATGTGCATCGAGTTCGTCGATTCGCAGGTGAAGGACGCCTACCACCACGGCGCGCGCTTCGTCGCGCCGATGGCGCTGCTGGTGGGGTTCTGGGTGTTCTTCATGAACTTCATGGACATGCTGCCGGTGGATCTGCTGCCGAAGATGGCCACCTGGGTCGGCGTGGATCACCTGCGCACGGTGCCGTCCACCGATCCCAACGTCGCCATCGGCATGTCGCTCACCGTGTTCCTGATCGCCTTCGGCTACAGCTTCGTGGCCAAGGGCTTCGGCGGCGTCGCCGGCGAGTTCCTGTTCCATCCGTTCGGCAAGTGGATGCTGCCGGTCAACTTCATGCTCAAGTGCGTGGAAGAACTGGCCAAGCCGATCAGTCTGGGCCTGCGACTGTTCGGCAACATGTACGCCGGCGAGATCATCTTCATCCTGCTGGCCACCTTCACCCTGAACTTCTCGATCGGCATCGGCGGCACGCTCGGGATGCTGGTGCAGATCCTGCTCGGCACCGGCTGGATGATCTTCCACATCCTCATCATCTCGCTGCAGGCGTACATCTTCATGGTCCTGACCGTCGTCTACATGGCGATGGCCGCCGACCACCACTGAGTTCCACCTTCGTTTCCACCCCGTAGTCTTTCACTCAACAAGCAAGCACCACCTAAGGAGCAAACATGGACATCACCGCAGCACTGGCTTCCGTCGAAGGCCTGACCGCGCTCGCCGCGGCCCTCATGCTCGGACTGGGCGGCATCGGCGCCGCCATCGGCATGGGCCTGATGGGCGGCAAGTTCCTCGAGGGCGCCTCGCGCCAGCCCGAGCTGGTGCCGATGCTGCAGGGCAAGATGTTCCTGCTGGTCGGCCTGATCGACGCGATTCCGATCATCGGCGTGGGCATCGCGCTGTACCTGACCTTCGTCGATCCGTTCTCGGCCAAGGTCGTCGCGCACGCCGCCGCTGCCGTCGCCCACTGATCCGATCCGTCGGTTAGCTCGACCACGAGGAAGTTGTCGTGAACATCAACGCAACCCTGTTCGCCCAGATGATCGTGTTCGCGGTCCTGATCTGGATCACGATGAAGTTCATCTGGCCGCCGCTGATGAAGGCGATGGACGAGCGCGCGCGCCGCATCGGCGAGGGCCTGGCCGCCGCCGACCGCAGCCGCAGCGAGCTGGAAAAGGCCGAGGAGCAGGTCAACGCCCTCGTCCGCGACGCCCGCGTCAAGGCCAACGAGATCATCGACCAGGCCCACGCCCGCGCCAACCAGATCATCGACGCCGCCAAGAATGAGGCGGTCGCCGAAGCCGGTCGGCAGAAGGCGCTGGCCGTGGCCGAGATCGACGTGGAGGCCAACCGTGCCCGCGAGGCGCTGCGCAAGCAGATTTCCGCGCTGGCCGTGGCCGGTGCCTCGCGCCTGATCCAGCGCGAGATCGATCCGAACGCGCACAAGGCGCTGCTCGACGAACTGGCCGCGGAGCTGGGATGAGCAGCAACGCGCTCACCCTCGCCCGTCCGTACGCACGCGCCGCCTTCGCGCTCGCCTGCGAGCGCAAGGCGCTGCCGTTGTGGTCGGTGCGGCTGGGCTTCGCCGCCAGCATCGCCGCCGACCCGCGCGTGCAGGCGTTGCTGGGCAATCCCGGCTTGACGGTCGAGGACGCGGTGGCGCTGGTCGCGCCACCCGGCCCGGTCGATCCGGATTTCGTGCAGTTCCTCACCGTGCTGGCCGACAACGGCCGCATGGCGGTGCTGCCGGACATCGCCGCGATCTTCGCCCAGTTGCGTGCCGAATCCGAGCGCGTGATCAAGGCGACGATCACCTCGGCGACCGTGCTGGACGAGGCCGAACTGGCCAAGCTGCGCGCGGCGCTGACCAAGCGGCTGGGCAGTCAGGTCGAAATCGCAACGGCGGTCGATCCGGCGTTGATCGGCGGCGCGGTGATCGACGCCGGCGACGTGGTGATCGACGGCTCGCTGCGCAGCAAGCTGGCGCGCCTGCAGACGGCGTTGGTGCGCTGAAAGGCCGTGAATGGTGAATCGTGAAGGGTGAATGGTGAAAGCCGAGGAGCCTTCGCTCTTTCGATTCACGATTCACGATTCACGATTCACAAGCCCCATCAAAGAACTCCGCGCGCCGCAGATCGCGACGCGCACCAAGGAACCCAAGCAATGGCCACCATGCAGATCAACCCCTCCGAAATCAGCGAACTGATCAAGAACCGCATCGAGAAGGTCAAGCTGGCCTCCGAGGCGCGCAACGAGGGCACCCTCACCTCGGTGTCCGACGGCATCGTGCGCGTGCACGGGCTGGCCGACGCGATGCAGGGCGAGATGATCGAACTGCCCAACAACACCTTCGCGCTGGCGCTGAACCTGGAGCGCGACTCGGTCGGCGCGGTGGTGCTGGGCGATTACGAGCATCTGCGCGAAGGCGACACCGCGCGCACCACCGGGCGCATTCTCGAAGTGCCGATCGGCCCCGAGCTGCTCGGCCGCGTGGTCAATGCGCTGGGCGAGCCGATCGACGGCAAGGGCCCGATCAACGCCAAGCTGTCCGACAAGATCGAGAAGGTCGCCCCGGGCGTGATCTGGCGCAAGTCGGTGGCGCAGCCGGTGCAGACCGGTTACAAGTCGGTGGACTCGATGATCCCGGTTGGCCGCGGCCAGCGCGAGCTGATCATCGGCGACCGCCAGACCGGCAAGACCGCGATGGCGGTCGATACGATCATCAACCAGAAGGGCAAGGACCTGAAGTGCATCTACGTCGCGATCGGCCAGAAGGCCAGCTCGATCGCCAACGTGGTGCGCAAGCTGGAAGAGAACGACGCGATGGCGCACACCATCGTGGTCGCCGCCTCGGCTGCCGAATCCGCGGCGATGCAATACGTCGCCGCCTACTCGGGCTGCACGATGGGCGAGTACTTCCGCGACCGTGGCGAAGACGCCCTGATCATCTACGACGATCTGTCCAAGCAGGCCGTCGCCTACCGCCAGATCTCGCTGCTGCTGCGCCGCCCGCCGGGCCGCGAAGCGTATCCGGGCGACGTGTTCTATCTCCACTCCCGCCTGCTCGAGCGCGCCGCGCGCGTCAATGAAGCGTACGTCGAGAAGTTCACCAACGGCGAGGTCACCGGCAAGACCGGTTCGCTGACCGCGCTGCCGGTGATCGAAACCCAGGCCGGCGACGTGTCGGCGTTCGTGCCGACCAACGTGATCTCGATCACCGACGGGCAGATCTTCCTCGAGACCGACCTGTTCAACGCCGGCATCCGCCCGGCCGTGAACGCCGGCATCTCGGTGTCGCGCGTGGGTGGCGCGGCGCAGACCAAGATCATGAAGAAGCTCTCCGGCGGCATCCGCATCGCGCTCGCCCAGTACCGCGAGCTCGCCGCGTTCGCGCAGTTCGCCTCCGATCTCGACGAGGCCACCCGCAAGCAGCTCGAGCGCGGCCAGCGCGTGACCGAGCTGATGAAGCAGAAGCAGTACGCGCCGATGTCGGTGGCGCAGATGTCGCTGTCGATCTACGCGGTGGACAAGGGTTACATGGACGACGTGCCGATGGCCAAGATCCTCGGCTTCGAGGAAGGCCTGCACGCGCACTTCGCCAATACGCAGGGCGCGCTGATGGACAAGATCGCCGCCAGCGGCGACTGGAACGACGACATCGAGGGCGCGTTCAAGAAGGGTATTGGAGAGTTCAAGGCGACCGGCTCCTATTGAGCCGGTGTGAATGGTGAATCGTGAATAGTGAATCGTTAGAGCAGGCAGTGGCGAACTGAGAGTCCGACGAATGGCCAGCTTTGGCCGCTGACGATTCACGATTCACCATCCACGATTCACGGCCCCACGCGAGCGGAGCGAGCAATGGCAGGCGGCAGGGAAATCAAAACCAAGATCAAGAGCGTGCAGAACACCCGCAAGGTGACCCGCGCGCTGGAGATGGTCTCGGCCTCGAAGATCCGCAAGGCGCAGGAGCGGATGAAGGCTTCGCGTCCCTACGCGCGGCTGATGAAGCAGATGATCGGCCACATCTCGCAGGCCAACGCCGAGTACAAGCACCCGTTCATGGTCGAGCGGCCGCAGGTCAAGCGCGTGGGCTACATCGTCGTCTCCACCGACCGCGGTCTTGCCGGTGCGCTCAACTCCGGCCTGTTCCGCAAGATCGTGGCCGACATGCGCGCCTGGCAGGAAAAGGGCGCGGAGATCGACGTGGTGTGCATCGGGCAGAAGGCGACCGCGTTCTTCCGCCGGGTGAAGGTGCACATGACCGGCTCGGTCACCCACCTCGGCGAAAAGCCGCGCATCGAGCAGTTGATCGGCATCATCAAGGTGATGCTCGATGGCTATGCGGCCGGCACGCTCGACCGCGTGGCTCTGTGCTACAACGATTTCGTCAACACCATGACGCAGAAGGCGAGCATCGATTCGTTGCTGCCGCTGCCGGCCGACGAGTCGTTCAAGGATCGCCACGACTGGGATTACATCTACGAGCCGGAAGCCGATGTCGTCCTCAACCAGGTGATGACGCGCTACGTCGAGTCGCTGGTCTATCAGGCGGTGCTGGAGAACCTCGCCTCCGAGCACGCCGCGCGCATGGTCGCGATGAAGGCCGCCTCGGACAACGCGACCAAGCTGATCGGCACGCTCAACTTGATTTACAACAAGGCCCGCCAGGCCGCGATCACGCAGGAAATCAGCGAGATCGTGGGCGGCGCGGCAGCGGTTTGAGGCGATAGCCGGATGCGAATTCTCGTCGTCGCCATGATGTACCCGTTCGCCGTGGTCGCGGGTTCGGCGCATGCTGCCGATCTCACCGGCGAATCAGCGCGCGCGGTCGTATCCGTTGCTGAAGACGGATGGAAACGCATGGACATGAAGGCCGCCGCTGCGATCCATTCGTCCGACTGCAAATACACGGATACCGTTCGCGATGTCAACGGCAAGCTCTTGACCAGCAAATTGCCATGTCAGTCACTGTTCGATACGAAATGGCTGGATGACCTCACGGCGAAGGGCGGCCAAGCTACCTACGATTCGATCATCACCGGCGTGAAGGTGGTCGGAGGCAAAGCGATCGTCAGCCTGCACGTGGCTCTCACATTCCGCGTGAACGGCCACGCCACTCGGATGGAGTCAAACCAGCTTGACACCGTGCAATTGCGTGACGGCAAGCTACTGGTCACCGCGGTCGACAGCTGGGGCACGGGCAAGGTGGTCGACGGAAAGCGCATTTACTGAACTCTTCTCGAAACACAACCATCGAATACACGAGTAAAGGAACACCCATGAGCCAAGGCAAAGTCGTCCAGATCATCGGCGCCGTCGTCGACGTCGAATTCCCGCGCGCGCAGGTGCCGAAGGTGTACGACGCGCTCAGCGTCGAGGGCACCGAGGTCACCCTCGAGGTGCAGCAGCAGCTCGGCGATGGCGTGGTGCGCACGATCGCGCTCGGCTCGACCGACGGTCTGCGCCGCAACCTCGTGGCCACCAATTCGGGCCGCGCGATTGCGGTTCCGGTCGGCACCGGCACGCTCGGCCGCATCATGGACGTGCTCGGCCGTCCGATCGACGAAGTCGGCCCGATCGATGCGTCGGATCATTGGGAAATCCACCGCGCGGCTCCCGAGTACGCGGAGCAGGCGGCGACCAACGAATTGCTCGAAACCGGCATCAAGGTCATCGACCTGATGTGCCCGTTCGCCAAGGGCGGCAAGGTCGGCCTGTTCGGCGGTGCCGGCGTGGGCAAGACGGTGAACATGCTCGAGCTGATCAACAACATCGCCACCCAGCATTCGGGCCTGTCGGTGTTCGCCGGCGTGGGCGAGCGCACCCGCGAGGGCAACGACTTCTATCACGAGATGATGGAAGCCGGCGTGGTCAAGATCGACGACCTCAAGCAGTCGAAGGTGGCGATGGTGTACGGGCAGATGAACGAGCCGCCGGGCAACCGCCTGCGCGTCGCGCTCACCGGCCTGACCATGGCCGAGTACTTCCGCGACGAGAAGGACGAGACCGGCAAGGGCCGCGACGTGCTGTTCTTCGTGGACAACATCTACCGCTACACGCTGGCCGGTACCGAGGTGTCCGCGCTGCTCGGCCGCATGCCATCGGCGGTGGGCTACCAGCCCACGTTGGCCGAGGAAATGGGCGTGCTGCAGGAGCGCATCACCTCCACCAAGACCGGTTCGATCACCTCGATCCAGGCCGTGTACGTGCCCGCGGACGACCTCACCGACCCGTCGCCGGCGACCACCTTCGCGCACCTGGACGCCACCGTCGTGTTGTCGCGCAACATCGCCGCGCTGGGCATCTATCCGGCGGTGGATCCGCTGGATTCGACCAGTCGGCAGCTCGATCCGAACGTGATCGGCAACGAGCACTACGACACCGCGCGCCGCGTGCAGGTGACCTTGCAGCGCTACAAGGAACTCAAGGACATCATCGCCATCCTCGGCATGGACGAGCTGTCCGAGGAGGACAAGCAGGCGGTGTTCCGCGCGCGCAAGTGCGAGCGCTTCTTCAGCCAGCCCTTCCATGTCGCCGAAGTGTTCACTGGCTCGCCGGGCAAGTACGTGTCCCTGAAGGACACCATCCGCGGCTTCAAGATGATCGTCGATGGCGAATGCGACCACCTGCCCGAGCAGGCGTTCTACATGGTCGGCAGCATCGAGGAAGCGCAGGAAAAGGCGAAGAAGCTGGCCGAGAAGCAGTGAATCGTGAATTGTGATTCGTGAATCGTGAGGAGCAGGTGATCGGCGATCGTGGAGTGGCGCAGGGGGTGGAAATCCTGTTTTAGCCCTGACGATTCACCATTCACCATTCACCATTCACCATTCACATCGACCGAGCATAGCGAGAGAGACAAACATGTCATCCACCATCCGTTGCGACATCGTCAGCGCCGAGGAAGCGATCTTCCACGGCACGGTGACGATGGTGATCGCCTCCGGCGAAATGGGCGAGCTGGGCATCGCCCCGCGCCACGCGCCGCTGATCACCCGGCTCAAGCCCGGCCAGGTGCGGGTGCATCTGGAAGACGGTTCCGAGCAGTTCTTCTACGTCTCCGGCGGCATCCTCGAGGTGCAGCCGCAGGTCGTCACCGTGCTTGCCGACACCGCGATCCGCGCCAAGGATCTCGACGAGGCAGCCTCGCGCCGTGCCAAGGAAGAAGCCGAACGCGCGCTGGCCAACAAGGGCGACGCGGTCGATCTGGCCGAGGCGCAGCGCCGGCTGATCGAGGCGGTGGCGCAGTTGCAGGCGCTCGAGCGACTGCGCAAGAACGTCAAGCACTGACGACGACACGCATACCCGCATGAACACGAACGCCGGCCTCGCGCCGGTGTTTGCATGCTGGGCGGACGATTCGCGATTGCTACACTGTGTATCCAGCCGTCGTGCATTTGCAGGAGCCACGCATGACCCACCCGTTGCACGTCGTCGTCCTCGCCGCCGGCGAAGGCAAGCGCATGAAATCGCATCTGCCCAAGGTGCTGCAACCCATCGCCGGCAAACCCATGCTCGCGCATGTGCTCGACACCGCGCGCGCGCTCGGCGCGGCGGGCATCCACGTCGTGTACGGGCATGGCGGCGCGCAGGTGCAGGCGGCGTTCGCCGATCAGGTCGATCTGACATGGGCCGAACAAGCGCAACAGCGGGGCACCGGCCATGCCGTGCAGCAGGCGATGCCGGGCGTGCCCGATGGCGTGCGCGTGCTGGTGCTGTACGCCGACGTGCCCTTGATTGCCGCCGAGACGCTGCGCGACCTGCTGCGCGCCGATGGGTCGCTCGCCGTGCTGGTCGCCGAACTGGACGACCCGACCGGCTATGGCCGCGTGCTGCGCGATGCCGAGGGTCGCGTCGCTGCGATCGTCGAACAAAAGGATGCCGACGCGGCGCAGCGCGCCGTGCGCACGATCAATTCCGGCATCCTCGCCGCCGATGCCGCATCCTTGCGGCGCTGGCTGGCCGCAGTGCGCTGCGACAACGCGCAGGGCGAGTTCTACCTCACCGACGTGTTCGCGATGGCGGCCGCCGAAGGTGCGCCGGCGGCGATCGCCACCTGCGCCGAACCCATCCAGATCGAGGGCGCCAACGATCCGTGGCAGCTCGCGCGACTGGAGCGCGCCTACCAGCTGCGTGCGGCGAAGTCGCTGGCGCTGGCCGGCGTGCGCATCGCCGACCCGGCGCGCTTCGATCAGCGCGGCACCGTGTTCGCCGGGCGCGACGTGGCGCTGGATGTGGACGTGATTCTCGAAGGCGATGTGGTGCTGGGCGATGGCGTGCGCATCGGTCCGTTCTGCCGGCTCAAGGACGTGAGCCTCGGCGCGGGCACGGTGGTGCACGCGCACTGCGATCTGGACAGTGCGCGCGTGGCGGCGAACTGCGTCATCGGGCCCTTCGCGCGCCTGCGTCCCGGCACCGAACTGGACGCCGGCGCGCACATCGGCAATTTCGTCGAGACCAAGAAAGTCCGCATGGGGCCGGACTCGAAAGCCAATCATCTGACCTATCTGGGCGACGCCGAAATCGGCGCGCGCGTGAACGTCGGCGCCGGCACCATCACCTGCAACTACGACGGCGTGAACAAGCACGCCACACGCATCGGCGACGATGCCTTCATCGGCTCCAACTCGGCGCTGGTCGCGCCGGTGAGCGTGGGCGCGGGCGCGACCGTGGCCGCCGGCTCCACCATCACCCACGACGTGGCGGACGGCGATCTGGCGCTCGCGCGCGCGCGGCAGACGACCGTGCCCGGCTGGGCGCAGGTGCGCAAGACCACGTCGCGCGCGGAGTGAGGTGGGCTGCACGCCGCCCATACGGCATCGTGGTCACCAGGCAATGATCGGCTGATCGCCGTAAAGCCGGTGCGCAGTGCATGCCCGCGAATGACAACCGCCAGTTCGCGGCGATGCCTGCGAATCAAACCGCATCCAGCACCATCGCCACCGCCAGCCCGCCGCCGTCGCGGTTGTTGAGCGCGATACGGCCGCCGTGCGCCTCGGCGATCTCGCGTGCCAGTGCGAGGCCCAAGCCCGTTCCGCTGCGCTTGGTCGAATAGAACGGCACCAGCGCGTTTTCCAGCACCGCCGGAGTCATGCCGGAGCCGCGGTCGAGCACTTCGATGCGCACCGCGCCGGGCAGACGGCGCACGCGCAGGCTGACCGCATCCGGCGCGGAACCGGATTCGTGCGCGTTCTTGAGCAGGTTCAGCAGCGCCTGTTCCATCTGTGCGAGGTCGAAGCGCGCGGGTTGCTCCGGCAGCGGGCCATCGAGGGCGAAGTCGATCTGGCTGCGCAGCCGCGCGCAGAAATCCGGCCACAGCACGGGCTCCAGTCGCGGCGAGGGCAGCTTGGCGAAGCGTGCGTAATCGCGGATGAAACCCTCCAGATGCCGTGCGCGCTCCTCGATGGTGGCGAAGATTTCCTCCAGTCGCTGGTGCTGGCCGCGCCGCAACAGCTCGGCGCCCGAATGCGCGAGCGAGGCCACCGGTGCCAGTGAGTTGTTGAGTTCGTGGCTGATGACGCGGATCACCTTCTTCCAGGTCTGCACTTCCTGCCGGCGCAGTTCGGCGGTGAGCCGGCGCAGCAGGAACAGTTCATGGCGGCGACCGTTGAGCCGGAAACCGCGACGGGCGAGGTGGAAGGTCTGCTCGTCGTCGTCCGCGCCGACCGCGAACAGGCCGTCGCCGCCGCGTCCGATCGCCTCGCGCAGCGGTTCCGGCGCGCTCGCCAGCAGCGCTTCGAGTGCATGGCCTTCGAGCCGGTGGCCGTCGTTGAGCAGCTTGCGCGCGGCGACGTTGGAAAACGCCACGCGGCCGCCATCGTCCACCAGCAGCATCGCCACCGGGGTGTGCTGCACCATGGTGTCCAGCAGCAGTTCGCGCTGCACAAGTCCGAGCCGTTGTTCGCGCAGGGCCTGCCCGAGCGCGTTGTGCGCGGCGACCAGATCGCCGAGTTCGTCGCGGCGTTGCCAGTGCAGGCCGAATCCGTAATCGCCGTCGCGGTAACTGGTCACCGTGCCGGCCAGCGCGCGGTACATCGCCAGCACCGGCTTGAGTCCGTTGCGTGCCAGCCACAGCAGGATCGGCAGCATCAACAGCAAGGCGGCGGTGCCGGCGAAGATCGCGTTGTCGATGAAGTGCGCGATGGCGAGCGTCGATACGATCGCCAGCGTCGCGGTGCCGATCAGCACCGCCGCGAACTTGCCGGCCAGCGAGAACGCGCCGCGGCTCATGGCTGCCCGTGCTTGAGAGCGTGCCGATCCATGCGCATCATCCGCGCGCGATGCCCAGCCGCTCCATGCGCCGATACAGCGATTGCCGGCTCATGCCGAGTTGCGCGGCGGCCTGCGCGATCACGCCCTGCGCGCGCGCCAGTGCCTGTTCGATTTGCATGCGGTCGGGCTCGGCGTGGTTCGCGATGGGCAGATCGAGATCGGCGGCGGCGATGGTGTCGCCGGCGGCGAGCAGGCTGGCGCGGCGGATCACGTTCTTCAGTTCGCGCACGTTGCCGGGCCACGGGTAGCGGCGCAGGGCCTCGCGCGCTTCGCGCGACAGCGCCTTGCCGGAGCCTTGATCGTGCCCGGACAGGAAGTGCTCGGCCAGCGGCAGGATGTCGTCGGGGCGTTCGGCCAGCGGCGGCAGCCGCAGCTCGATCAGGTTGATGCGGTAATAAAGATCTTCGCGAAACGTGCCGTCGGCGATCTTCGCCTGCAGGTCGGCATTGGTCGCGCTGATCACGCGCACGCGCACGCTGCGCTCGCGGTTGCTGCCCAGCCGCGCGAAGCGGCTGGTCTCCAGCACGCGCAACAACTTCACCTGCCCGGCCAGCGGCAGGTTGGCGATTTCGTCGAGAAACAGCGTGCCGCCGTCGGCGGCTTCGAACTTGCCCTCGCGCGATTTGTTCGCGCCGGTGTAGGCGCCGGCGTCCGCGCCGAACAGTTCGGCCTCGATCAGTTCGGAAGGCAGCGCGCCGCAATCGAGCGTCACGAAGGGGCCATCCTTGACCGCCGAGTTGGCCTGCACGATCTGCGCGATGCGCTCCTTGCCGCTGCCGTTGGGGCCGGTGATCAGCACCGACACATCCGCGCGCGCGACCTGACAGGCGATGCCGAGCAGGCGTTCGGTGGCGGCATCGGCAAACACCATGCCGCGCAGGTCGTGCTGTGCGCGCAGTTCGTCGTTGCGCTGCGCCTGTTCGCCGCGATGGCGACGCAACTCGCGCCGGCTGGCGCCCAGTTCGAGCAGGTTGGCGACCGCGGTCATCAGCTTGCGGTCGTCCCACGGCTTGCCGATGTAGTCGGCGGCGCCGGCGCGCACCAGATCGACCGCCGATTCCAGATGCGTCCAAGCGGTCAGCAGGATCACCGGCAAGTCGGGGTGGCGCGCGCGGATGCGCGCGAACAGTTCGCGCCCCTCGTCGCCCGAGGTGGTGTCGGCGCTGAAGTTCATGTCCTGCACGACCAGATCCACCGGCTCGCGTTCCAGCAACGCCAAGCCCTCGTCGGGCGAGGTGGCGCGCAGGGTGGCGATGTCGCGCAGCGAGAACAGCACTTCCAGCGCGGTGGCGACGGCGGGGTTGTCGTCGATGACGAGGAGGGTGGGGGTCATGCCGGAATCCGTGCGCATCGCGCCATGATTACACGCTGCGGGTAGCCACCGCTGGCGGCACCGCCGCCGCGCGCCACGCCGGTGCCAGCACCGCGAGTTGGCCGAGCGACCACAGCGCCAGCGCGCCCGCTGGCAGGTAGAGCAACGGCAATCGCGGCAGCTCGTAATGCGTCATCAGCAGGCTGTTGATCGCATAGGCCAGTGCCATGCCGAGCGTGATGCCGATCGAAGCGAGCAGGAAGTTCTCGATCTGGAAGTAGTGGAGGATCTGTCGGCGGGTCGCGCCGAGCGCGCGGCGCACGCCGATCTGCCGGGTGCGCTGCTGCACCCAGAAGCTCGCCAGCCCGACGATGCCCAGCGCGGTCACCACCAGCAGGGCGATGCACACGACCACCAGCAACCACGCCATGGTGCGATCCTGCCGGTAGTAGTCGCTGCGCATCTTTTCCAGAGTGACCGCCTTGTCCGGATCGATGATGCGGGTCGGCCCGCTGTGCTCGAGCACGGTGCGCGCGGCGCGGAGGACTTCCTCGCGCCGTTCGGGTGTGGTGCGCAGCAGGTAACCGCCGCCATTGCCGTAGGGCATGTTGACCGGGAACATCATCGCGTATTCGTATGCGCCCGAAGCATCGTTGTCGCGCGGGCGCGCCAGATGCTCGACCACGCCGACCACGCGGATGGGTTTTTCGCCCCAAGAGTAGATCGTCTTGCCGATCGGGTTCTGGCCGGGAAAGAGCTTTTCGGCGGTGACACGCGAGAGGATCGCCGCGGGGATGCCGACCTTGCTGTCCGGGGCATTGAGCGCGTCGAAATCGATGAACTCATCGGGCAGAAACTGGCGTCCGGCGACGAGCTTCAACCCCAGGGTGTCGAACAGACCCGCATCGCCGAGGTAATCGGTTGCGTTGAGGGTCTCGTGCGTCTGCTCCTTGGTGAGCCTCACCGAGCTGTTCCATGAGGAATCGCCGAATGGCACCTCGTTGGTGGCGGCGACCGACGTCACCCCCGGAATGGCGCGCAGCGCGGCGAGGTCGGCGCGCGTGGTCGCCATCGCCTGGTCGTCCTTGGCGATGCCGTTGACCGCGATGCTCACGATCTGGTTCTCGTCCATGCCGGTCGGGCGCTGCATGCGCTCGAGCCGCTGCCCGATCAGAAACAGTGCGTTGCAGATGATCGCGCAGGAGAACGCGATCTCCAGCACGATCAAGCTGGCGGCCAGCTTGTGCCGGCTCAAAGTCGAGAGGATGGGGCGGATGTCCATGAGCTTGCTCCGTCATGCCCACTGCGAGGGCATCGTTTGGTGTCGTTTGCAGCGGTGGAGTTGCCCCCACCCCAGCCCTCCCCTGCGAGCGGGAAGGGGGTGATACCGAATTGCGGGAACCGCTTGAAACCCTGCTTTGACCGGCATTCCAGCGAATGCTGGGGGTGCTTCACAACAGCCGCAGGCTGGTCATCCAGTGTCCTTGCATTCCCATGAATCGAAGTCGCTGGATCCCCGCTTTCGCGGGGATGACGATCAAAAATCCATTTTCAAAATATGATTGCGGATCGGTATGAATCACTGGCTTTTGAGTTGCATCGCCGGGACGATCTGCATCGCCCGCCATGCTGGAAGAATCCCCGCGAGCAAACTGGCGGCGATCGCCAGCGCGAAGGTAGTCAGCAGCATGAGCGGATCGAGTTTCGCCAGCGACGCATAGTCGGCGGGCTGCTGGCGCACGGCCCACAGCCCGAGTTCGGCGAGCGCCAGTCCGAGCACGCCGCCGGCGAGTCCGATCGCGCCCGCCTCGACCAGGCACTGCGCGAAGATCGCGCGTTTCGACGCGCCCAGCGCACGGCGCACGCCGATTTCCGTCGAGCGGCGCAGGAACTTCGCCAGCAGCAGGCCGACCGTGTTGAGCAGGCACACGCCGAGGAAACCGAACGCCAGCCACATCTGCAACTTCACGTCGGAGGGCACCACCTTGTTGTGATCCAGCCATGTCATCACGTCGCTCAACCGCGTGTTGGTCGGGCGCTGGAATCGCCCGGCCTTGCGCTGCGCATCCGAATAGTTGTCCAGATACTGCTTGTACGCGGCCGCCTTCGTCGCGCTGTCCAGTTGCACCCAGTACTGCACCCAGGCGCAGGGTGCGTTGAGCCCGGTGGATCCATCCGGATCCTTGTTGGCGCTCCAGCAATCCATGCTGCCGCCCGTGCCGAGTTTCAGATCGCGCGAGGTCGAGAAGGGCACGAACACCTGCTCGTTGTCGCCGTAACGGGTGCTGGTGAGGTCGTAGAAACGCGGGGTCGGTTGCCAGTCGGCCAGCACGCCGACGATGCGGTAATCCTTTCCATCCAGGCGCAGCGTCTTGCCGACGCTGTTGCCGCCGTCGAACAATTTATCGTCGAGCGCCTTGGAAATCACCACGACGCGCGCGCGCGCGTCGTCGTCGGCCGCGCCCCACGGCTGGCCGTAGCGGAAGGGCACGTCGAACATCGGGAAGAAGTCGGCCGAGGTGTAGCGCGATACGGCGCTGAACGGCGTCAGGCCCGCCTTGGTCGGCTCGACCGCGACGCCGCCGGCGGACATCAGCGCCTGCCGGTCGCCACGGCGCTCGCGCAACAACGCCTGCGCGTCGTAGCGCGTCAGCTGCGTCTCGGGTTCTTCGCCCGGCGTGTAGCCATCCTTGTTTCGCGGCTCCATCTGCACGTAGAACAGCCGCGCGCTTTTCTGCGGAATCGGATCGCCGGACAGCACGTGGAATACGGTGAGCGTGGTCATCGCCGCGCCGATGCCCAGCGCGATCGCCAGCACCATCAGGGCGGTGAGCATGCGATGGCGGCGGAAACTGCGCAGTGCGAGATCGAAGTAGTATCCGAACATGGCGATACCTCAGTCGCGTGACGTGGCGGCGGCACTCGCAACACCATCGCGGTGCCCGCGCGCCAGCGGCGGTTCCGCCGCCAGATCGGTGGCCATGCCATCGACGATGTGCACGTTGCGTTGCGCGCGCGCGGCAAGTTCCGGATCGTGCGTCACCAGCACGATCGTCGTGCCCTGCGCGTTGATCTCCTCGAGCAGTTCCATCACCCCGCGCGCCATCTGCGAATCGAGGTTGCCGGTCGGCTCGTCGGCGAGCAGCAGGCGCGGGCTGCCTGCGAGCGCGCGCGCGATCGCCGCGCGCTGCTGCTGCCCGCCCGACAGTTCGGCCGGGTAGTGCTTCATGCGCGAGCCCAGACCGACCCGACCCAGCGCGTCCTCGATGCGGGCCTTGCGCTCGGCCGCGGGCATGCCGCGGTAACGCAGCGGCACGTCGGCGTTGTCGAACAGGTTCAGGTCGGGGATCAGGTTGAAGCTCTGGAAGATGAAACCGATCTTGCGGTTGCGCAGTTTCGAGCGGGCGTCGTCGTCGAGCGTGCTCACGTCCGCGCCGTCGAGCACGTAGCGGCCGCTGCTGAAGGTTTCCAGCAGGCCGGCGATGTTGAGGAAGGTGGTCTTGCCGGAGCCCGACGGGCCGGTGACGGCGACGAACTCGCCTTCGCGCACTTCCAGGTCGAGCGCGCGCAGGGCGTGGGTTTCGACCAGTTCGGTGCGGTAGACCTTGGCGATGCGCTGCATGGAAAGCATGGGGACTCCGTCGGTGTGGTTGTGTCGAAGTGGAGATGCCGTGGGGATGGCGAGGAAGTTCAGCGGCTGATGCGGACCTGCTTCGCGTTGCCGAATTGATCGTCGCCGGACACCACGATGCGGTCGCCGGGCTGGGCGCCCTGCAAAATCTCCACCGCATCCAGCGAGGTGACGCCGATGCGGATCGGGCGGCGCTCGGCGCTGCCGCCGCGCACGAACCACGCCGAGGTGCCGCCGTTGGTGTCCACGAACGAACCGCGTTCGACCTGGATCGCATCGGCCTTGCGGTCGAGGACGATGCGCGCCGACAGGCGCTGGTTCTGGCGCAGGCCGGCGGGGCGCTGGTCGTTGAAGCGCAGGCGCGCGGTGACTTCGCCGCCGACCACTTCCGGCGCCACCGCTACGACTTGCCCGGAGAAACTGCTGCCGTTGCCGCTGATCTGCGCCGGCATGCCGATCGCCAGATCGCGGGCGAAGCTCTCCGGCACCTTGATCTCGAGCACGAGTTGGGTCAGATCAACCACGCTGAGCACCGGCGCGTTGGCGGCCACGTTCGCGCGTTGCGCCACCAGCACCTGGCCGACCTGCCCATCGACCGGCGAGCGCACGACGAGTGAGTCCACCTGACGTTGCAGGTCGGCGACCAGCGCGCGCTGACGGTCGGCGAGCTGGCGTTTGGTTTGCAGGTCGAAACCGGCTTCGTCGATCTGCAGCGAACGATCCTGCTGGGCATGATCGAGCGCGATGCGCGCCTTGGCGACGTTGTCCTGTGCGCGCAACACTTCGACCTGCGCGGTCGCGCCGAGACTGAAAGCGCGCTGCATGCGTTGCTGTTCGCGCAACGCCGCCGTCAGATCGACCTGCGCCTGATCGAGCGATTTTTGCGCCACCGACGTCTGCATGCGTACGTTGAGTTGCGCGCGGCCGACCTCGGCCTGCGCGCTGGCGAGGCTGGCTTGCTCCTGCGCGAGGCGACTGCGCAGTTCCGGGCTGTCGATGCTCGCCAGCGGCTGGCCCTGCTTGGCGGCATCGCCCGGCACGACGTTCAGGGTGACGATGCCCGGCGCGACCGCGTACAGGGTGGGGCTGTCGGCGGCGATCACCGTGCCGTCGGCGACGATGTCGCGCACCAGCGGGCCGCGCGTCACCGTGGCGATGCGCAGGCGCGAGGCATCCACCGACTTCTCGCCCGCCATCCAGCCGCGCGCAAGGCTGCCAAGGAGCAGCACGCCGCCGATGATCCCCGCGATCCACAGCCAGCGCGCGTACGCACGCGGGGCTGGCGCGGTGCGTGCGACATCCTGCGCGGAGGTGTCGCGGATGCCGGCGGCGCGGTCGTTTTTCGGGTGGCCGCGCAGGGGCGTGATGCCGGACATGGGAACTCGCACGATGGGGTCGTGGTCTGTTCAGCACGAATCGTGCCAGCCGCGCGAGCCTTGTAAATCGTGGATTCGTTTGGCGGGGCTGGGCGAACGGACGTCCGTGCGCTGTCCGCTGGACAGGCAGCGGATACATGCGAACGCCGCAACAGCTAAAATCCGCGTCTGGGCTGCGGCCCGCCCTTTCAGGAACCCAAACCCATGTGCGGAATCGTAGGAATCAGCGCGACGCGCGATGTCGTCGAACATCTCATCGCCGGGCTGAAGGCGCTGGAATACCGTGGCTACGACTCGGCCGGCGTCGCTGTGTTGTCGGCAACAGGGCAGGTCGAGCGGGTGCGCGCCAAAGGCAAGGTGCGCGATCTGGAAACCTTGCAGGAATCCGCGCCGGTGCGCGGCCACTGCGGCATCGCGCACACGCGCTGGGCCACCCACGGCGCGCCCAACACCGACAACGCGCACCCGCACGTGTCCGGTGCGATCTCGGTCGTGCACAACGGCATCATCGAGAACCACGCGCAACTGCGCGCCGAACTGATCGCACAAGGCTACGAGTTCGCCTCACAGACTGACACCGAAGTCATCGCCCACCTGATCGAGCACCAGCAGCGCCAGGGCCGCGATCTGTTGGAAGCACTGCGCACCGTGCTGCCGCGCCTGCATGGCGCCTACGCGGTGGCGGTGATGAGCGCGCGCGAACCCGGGCGGTTGGTCGGCGCGCGGCTGGGCTCGCCGCTGGTCGCCGGTATCGGTGAGGGTGAGCAGTACCTGGCATCCGACATCCACGCGCTGCTGCCGCTGACACGCAAGTTCGTGTATCTCGCCGAGGGCGACATCGCCGAGATCACCGTCGATGGCCTGCGCGTGTTCGATCTCGATGGCCATCGCGTCGAGCGCGCGGTGAAGGAATCGCACTTCGTTTCCGGGGCGATCGAGAAGGGCGACTACCGCCACTTCATGCTCAAGGAGATCCACGAGCAGCCGCAGGTGCTGGCCGACACGCTGGAAGGCCGCATCGCCGATGGCCGCATCCTCACCCAGATCTTCGGCGTGGACGCGGCCGCTCTGCTGGCGAAGACCAAGGCGGTGCACATCATCGCCTGCGGCACCAGCTACCACGCCGGACTGGTGGCGCGGTACTGGATCGAGTCGCTGGCCGGGGTGCCGTGCACCGCCGAGATCGCCAGCGAATACCGCTACCGCAGTCCGGTGGTGCGCGAGGGCACATTGTTCCTGTCGATCTCGCAGTCCGGCGAAACCGCCGACACGCTGGCGGCGATCAAGCTGGCGCGCGAGCGCAGCTACGTCACCCGGATGGCGATCTGCAACGTGCCCGAGTCGTCCATCGTGCGCGAATCCGAACTGGTGCTGATGACCCGCGCCGGCCCGGAGATCGGCGTGGCTTCCACCAAGGCCTTCAGCACCCAGCTCGTGGCGCTGGCCTTGTTCGCGCTCGAACTCGGTCGTGCCAAGGGGCTGGACGCCGCGCGCTATGCCGACGGCGTGCGCCAGCTCGAACAACTGCCCGGGCTGGTCACCGAGACGCTCAAGCTCGATGCGCAGATCCGCAAGCTCGCCGAGCGCTTCGTCGACAAGCAGCACGCGCTGTTCCTCGGTCGCGGCACGCACTGGCCGGTGGCGATGGAGGGCGCGCTCAAGCTCAAGGAAATCTCCTATATCCACGCCGAGGCGTATGCCGCCGGCGAGCTCAAGCACGGCCCGCTGGCGCTGGTGGACGAGCGCATGCCGGTGATCGCGGTGGCCCCCAACGACCACCTCGTCGACAAGCTGATGTCGAACATGGAGGAAGTGCGCGCGCGCGGCGGGCAGTTGTACCTGTTCGTGGATGCCGGGGTGAAGGTTCACGCCGACCTCGGCCACGTCCTCGTGCTGCCCGAGTGCGGCGAGATCGCCGCGCCGGTGGTCTCGACCATTCCGTTGCAACTGCTGTCCTACCACGTCGCGGTGGCGCGCGGCACCGACGTGGATCAGCCGCGCAACCTCGCCAAGTCGGTGACGGTGGAGTAGGCCGGCACTGCGGCTACGCAATTGCCGATGCCGGGCAAGCGTCGTGCCTGCGCGATCGGCTTGTTGGATGCGTGCGCTTGGCACGGCTGCTTCACGGGGCGATGATGAAACGCGCCCGATGCGGGTCGAGGCGCATGGAGCATGAATGAATCCGGCGATCACTTGCCTGGCGATGCCTTGCCGGTATCCAGCGTCTTGAGTTTTTCCCGCCACTGCGCCGCTTTCGCGGCGTAGCCCTTGCCCGGTTCGGCCTTGTCCCAAACGGTGTAGAGGTCGATCAGCGATTGCGTGCATTCGCGCAGATCGTTTGGTTCTTGGGCGACATGCGGCGTAGCGAGCAGCGCGTGCGCGGCCAGCAGGTCGGCTTCCGCCTCGGCGAATCGCCCGAGACCGGCGCGCGCTTGGCCGAGGTGCTCGCGCAGCATGCCGTACCAGAAGGCGTTGTCGCCGGTGAGGGTTTTGCTGGCTGCCGGTTCGATGCCCGCCAACAAGCGCTCGGCCTGATCGTGCTTGCCGCGGCGTTCGAGGATGCTGCCCATCAGGATGGTGGCCAGCAAGGTGGTGGGGTGGTACTCACCCAGGCTGCGGCGTGCACGCTCACGCACGTCGGTGATCTCGCGCTCGGCATCAGCCAGACGGCCACGAGCGACCGCCAGCAAGGCAAGATTGCCGTGTGCGTACAGCGCCGACTCGCTGTTCGGATCGGCACGATCCAGCGCTGCTGCAGCTTGCCGAATGTAGCCTTCCGCCTGCTCGAATTTGCCCTGCTCGCGCAGCAGCGCGCCCATGTTCTGCAACGCCAGCAAGGTGTCGGGATGATCCTTGCCTAGCAAGCGCTGGCGGCCCTCGATGACTTTTAGATACAGGGGTTCGGCCTGCTCGTAACGCCCCAGATCGGAATACACCAGCGCCAGATTGCCCAGCACACTCAACGCGCCCTGGGTGTCGTCGCGTCCGCGCCGATGAAGCACGGCGAGCACCTTCTCGTAGTGCGCGGCCGCTGGTGCGAAACGGCCTTGTTGCTGGAGCAACACGCCCATCCCGTATTCGGATTCGAGGGTATCGTCGGCGTCGGCACCCAGCAACTTGCGCCGGATCGCCAGCACCTTCTCCTCCTGAGAAATCGCAGCGTTCGGCATGCCCATTTCGCTGTAGCGACCGACCAGCGATTCGTGCAATTGCGCCGCCACCAGTGGCTGCTTGCCGAACTTCGCATCGATCGATGCCGCAGCAGGTTGCAACACGTTCTGGTCGATCACCTCGCGGGCGGCATCGGTGGCATTGACCAGATCCCAGTCCGCTGCGAATCGTTGCAAGCGCGCGGCCTGATCGGCGGTAGGCACGCCGGACTTGCGCAGCGCATCGGCGAACTTGCCGCGCACGTCTTCCGACAGCCGTTGACCCGCGAGGGCAGGATCAATCTGTTCGAACATGGCGCTCTCGAATGCGACCACTTGCGCCAGTTCGGAGGCACGTTTTTGCGCGATGCGTGCCTGCCATGCGAAAGCGACGATGCCGGCGAGCAGTGAAACCGTCACCAGCGATGCGGCGATCACCGCCATCTTGTTCCGTCGCACGAACTTGCGCGCACGATAACGCAGCGATGGCGGCACCGCCGACACCGCCTCGCCGGCGAGGTAACGACGGATGTCCTCGGCGAAATCGGCCGCGCTCTGGTAGCGGCGTGCCGGTTCCTTCTCCAGCGCCTTCATCACGATCCAGTCAAGATCGCCGCGGATCGTGCGTGCCAGTTTGTGGGGGTCGGCCGGACGGAAGGTTGCGCTGCCGGTGAGCGTGGTCGCGTTCTGCAATACCCGTGCACTGGGGCGTGGCGGTTCGAAATCGCGGATCAACCGCTGGGTGTCTTCCAGCGACACCGATGCGAGTTTTTCCCGTTCCACCGGCGTGGTGCCGGTCAGCAACTCGTACAGAATCACGCCGAGCGAATACACATCGGTGCGTGTGTCGATGTCGAGGCTGCCGATGGCCTGTTCGGGGCTCATGTACAGCGGGGTGCCGATCACCTGATGCATGCGTGTGGCCGACGTGCGCTCGTCGCCGTCGCTGGATGTCGCCTTGGCGATGCCGAAATCGATCACCTTGGCGAACGGCGCACCATCGTGGCTGCCCACCAGCATGTTGCCGGGCTTGAGGTCGCGGTGGATCACGCCCTTGGTGTGTGCGTGCTGCACCGCTGCGCACACCTGCGCGAACAGTTGCAGCACCGCATCCACCGGCAGCTTCGCGCTGGCGCAGTAGTCGGAGATCGGCACGCCATCGACGAACTCCATCACGAAGTACGGCCGCCCCGCGCTGGTCGCACCGGCATCGAACACCTGCGCGATGTGCGGATGCTCCATCATCGCCAGCGCCTGCCGCTCCAGCGCGAAACGCGCGATCACCTCGCGCGTGTCCATGCCCAGCTTGAGGATCTTCAGCGCCACCCGGCGCTTGACCGGCTCGCTCTGCTCGGCTTCCCACACATCGCCGAAGCCGCCCTCGCCGATCAGGCGCAACAACGTGTACGGGCCGATCACCGCACCCGTGGCCTCGCTGCGCGGGCCTTCCCAGGTGTCGTCGTCGCGGATGGTGGGATCGCTCACGCGCGGCCGTGCTCCCTCGTCGATGTCAATGGGCACCCACCGCAGGATCGGTGTGACTGCATGCTATTTCGTGGTTGCCGGTGCGTCCAGCTTGGCCAGCGCGGCTTTCCATTGCGCCGCCTTGGCAGCGTGGCCCTTGCCGGGTTCGGCCTTGTCCCAGGCAGTGTACAGATCGACCAAGGCATGCAGGCACATCATCGGGTAGGTCCCGCGCTGGGAGCCCGCGGCTTTCTGGAAGCTCGCATGTGCCTCCAGCAAGGCCGATTCCGCCGCGGAAAATTCATCTTGCGCCGCGCGCGCCTTGCCAAGCACCAGCATGAAAAAACCGAACTGCGGCGGCGAAGCGGAAGCCAGATTGTCGCGCGCCGCCTGCAACGAAGGTGAAAGCCATCGCTCGGCATCGCCGGGCCGATGCTGGTCTAGCAATACCTTGCCGAGACTGGCCACCGCCAGCAGGGTGGTGCCGTTGTCGGCCCCGAGGATGCGCGTGCAACGGGCGATCGCATCGCGCAACACCGGCTCGGCCTGCGCCGCCTTGCCTTCCACCATCAGCACGCCGCCGAGGTTGGCCAGCGATTGCAACGTGTCCGGATGATCTTCGCCCTGCAAGCGCCGGTGCTTCTCCCACGCCTCGCGAAAATAGGGTTCGGCCTGATCGGGCTTGCCCTGCATCATCCACGCCGCTCCCAGATCATTGATCGCGCCGAGGGTTTGCGGATCGTCCTCGCCAAGTACTCGCCGTCTGTCCGCCAGCACGTCTCGCATGATGGGAATGGCCTGGGTCGGTTTCCCTTGGTCGAGCAGCAATCCGCCCATGAGCGAGAGCGATTCGATGGTGTCCGGGTCGTCCTTGCCGAGGAACCGTTGCCGTCGCGCCAGCGCATCGCGCGTGATCGGATCGGCCCGGTCGAATTCGCCCTCGTTGTCCAGCGCTTCGCCCAAAGCAGCCAACGAGGCGAGTGTGTCGCGATGGTTCTCGCCCAGCACACGCCGGCGGATCGCCAACGCTTTTCGCAGCCACGGCTCGGCCTGTTCGGGTTTGCCTTGCATCTTGAGCAGGGTGCCCATGGCCTGCATCGATGCGGCGGTGTCGATATCGGAATCGCCCGACACATGTCTGCGCAGGGCCAGCGCCCGCTCCTGCAACGGCATGGCCTGATCGAACAGGCCCAATGCCGCATAGCTGTCGGCCAGCGCCTGCCGCAGCGAGGCATCCACCAGCGGCTGGTCGCGGAACTTGCGATCGATCGCGTGGATGGCTGGCACCAGCAGGGTGCGATTGATCAGCGCGACCGCGGAATCGGTGGCGTTGACGCGCTCCCACTGTTCACCGAAGGCAGCAAGTTGGTGGGTGCGTTCGATCGGTGGCAGTCCTGCTTTCGCCAGGGCCTTGCCGTACCGGTCGAGCACATCGTCGGACAGCAGCTTGCCGATCTGCGTGGGATCGATCCGGCCGAGCATCGCCGCCTGGAAATCGGCGACCTGTTTCAGTTCATCCGCGCGCTGTTGCGCCAGTTGCGCCTGCTCGCGCGCCACCCGCGCCTGCCAGGCGAAGGCCACGATGCCGCCCACCAGCGACACCGTCAGCAGCGCGCCGGCGGCGACACCGAACTTGTGGCGATGCACGAATTTGCCGAAGCGGTACGCCCGGCTCGGCGGCGCGGCTTGCACCGGCTGCCCGTCGAGGAATCGCTGCACATCCGCCCCCAGCGCGCTGGCGGTCTCGTAACGGCGCGAGCGATCCTTCTCGATCGCCTTCATCACGATCCAGTCCAGCTCGCCACGCACGCGCCGCGCCAGCGTGCGCGCCTGGGTGGCGTGGAAACCCGTCGTCGTCGCGGTCGCGCCACCGGATGTCGCGGCGGCTTTGCGCAGGCGTGCGCTCGGTGGCTGCGGTTCGGCTTCGCAGATTAGCCGCTGGGTATCGGCCAGCGAAGCGGCCTGCAACTGGCTGCGTTCGACCGGGGTGGAGCCGGTCAGCAGTTCGTACAGGATCACGCCCAGCGCGTAGATGTCGGTGCGGGTGTCGATGTCGTCGCTGCCGCGCGCCTGCTCGGGGCTCATGTACAGCGGCGTGCCCATCACCTGATCGATGCGGGTGGCGTGGGTGCGCTCGCTCAGCTCGCCGCTGGTGGCCTTGGCGATGCCGAAGTCGATCACCTTGGCGAACGGCGCGCCATCATGGCTGCCCACCAGCACGTTGCCGGGCTTGAGGTCGCGGTGGATGAGTCCTTTCGTGTGCGCGTGCTGCACCGCCGCGCACACTTGCCCGAACAGGCGCAGGCGGGATTCGATCGGCAACGTCTGGGTGTCGCAGAACGCCGTGATCGGCTCGCCTTCGACCAGCTCCATCACGAAATACGGACGCCCGGATGGCGTCGCGCCGGCGTCGAACACCCGCGCGATGTGCGGGTGATCCATCATCGCCAGCGCCTGCCGCTCCAGCTCGAAGCGCGCGATCACCTCGCGCGTGTCCATGCCCAGCTTGACGATCTTCAGCGCGACCTTGCGGTGCACCGGCTCGAACTGTTCGGCCTCCCACACGTCGCCGAAGCCGCCCTCGCCGATGCGCCGCAGCAGGGTGTAGGCGTCGATGTTCGTGCCAGCGGCTTCGCTGCGCGCGCCGTCCCAGGGTTCCTGATGGCGGAGAGTGTCTTCGCTCATGCGCCGAGCCTCGCGTGGGTTGTCTGCCTCAGATCTTGCGCTCGCGCACCAGTGATTCGACCACCGACGGATCGGCGAGCGTGGAGGTGTCGCCGAGTTGCTCGGGTGCGTTCTCGGCGATCTTGCGCAGGATGCGGCGCATGATCTTGCCCGAACGCGTCTTCGGCAGGCCCGGCGCCCACTGGATGTGGTCGGGGGTGGCGATCGGGCCGATGACCGTGCGCACCTGCGCCACCAGTTGCCTGCGCAGCGCATCGCTGGGCTCGACACCGGCATTGAGGGTGACGTAGGCGTAAATGCCCTGGCCCTTGATGTCGTGCGGGAAGCCGACCACGGCGGCCTCGGCGACGTCGGCATGCGCGACCAGCGCGCTTTCCACTTCGGCGGTGCCGATGCGGTGGCCGGACACGTTGATCACGTCGTCCACGCGCCCGGTGATCCAGTAATACCCGTCAGCATCACGGCGGCAGCCGTCGCCGGTGAAATAACTGCCCGGATAGGTCTTGAAGTAGGTATCGACGAAGCGCTGCTGGTCGCCATACACGGTGCGCATCTGCCCGGGCCAGGAATCGCGCAGCACGAGGTTGCCCTCGCAGGCACCTTCGAGCACGCGGCCTTCGGCATCCACGATCGCCGGCTGCACGCCGAAATAGGGCAGCGTCGCCGAGCCGGGTTTCTGCGGGATCGCGCCGGGCAGCGGCGAAATCAGAATGCCGCCGGTCTCGGTCTGCCACCAGGTATCCACCACCGGGCAACGGCGCTCGCCGACGACTTCCCAGTACCAGCGCCAGGCTTCCGGATTGATCGGCTCGCCCACGCTGCCAAGCAAGCGCAGCGAGGCCCGCGAGGTGGCCTTCACCGGCGCATCGCCCTCGCGCATCAACGCGCGGATCGCGGTCGGCGCGGTGTACAGGATGGTCACCTGGTGGCGATCCACCACCTGCCAGAAGCGCGAGAAATCCGGCCAGCTCGGCACGCCCTCGAACATCAGCGAGGTCGCGCCGTTGGCCAGCGGCCCGTACACGATGTAGCTGTGGCCGGTGACCCAACCGACGTCGGCGGTGCACCAGTAGATGTCGTCCTCGCGCAGGTCGAACACGTCGCGGTGGGTGCGCGCGCAATACAGCAGGTAGCCGCCGGTGGTGTGCAGCACACCCTTGGGTTGGCCGGTGGAACCGGAGGTGTAGAGGATGAACAGCGGATCCTCCGCGCCCATGACTTCGGGCTCGCAGGTGTCCGACTGCCCATCGACGACGGCGTCGAACCAGCGGTCGCGCGGCATCTGCATCGCCACCGCGCCGCCGGTGTGGCGCACCACCAGCACGGTTTCCACCGAGGTCGTGCCGGGGCGCTTGAGCGCTTCATCGACATTGGCTTTCAACGCGACCGCCTTGCCGCCACGCCGGCCCTCGTCGGCGGTGATGACCAGCTTGGCGCCGCTGTCGGCGATGCGGCTGGCCAGCGAATCCGGCGAGAAGCCGCCGAACACCAGCGTGTGCACCGCGCCGATGCGCGCGCAGGCGAGCATCGCCACCGCCGCTTCCGGAATCATCGGCAAATAGATAGCGACGCGCTCGCCACGGGCGATGCCCAGATGCCGCAACGCATTGGCCAGCCGGCACACGCGCGCGTGCAGGTCGCGGTAACTGATGTGTTGCGGCGGCGTGGCCGGGTCGTCGGCTTCCCACAGCAGCGCCGTCTTGTCGCCGCGCGTGGGCAGATGCCGGTCGAGGCAGTTGACGCTGGCGTTGAGCTGGCCGTCGGCGAACCAGCGGATGTGCAGATCGTGCGGGTCGAAACTCACCTCGCGGATGCGGGTGGGGAAGTGATGCCAGTGCAGATCGCGCGCGGCATCGCGCCAGTAGCCTTCCGCATCGTCGATCGAGCGCGCGTACTCGCGCCGATAGTCATCCGGCTTGATCGCGGCGCGGGCGATGAAGTCGTCGGAAGCAGGATGGATCAGGTCGGACATGGCGCGGCTCCGCAAAGGCTGCCCGCCGATTCTAGCCCTTGCGCCCGCACCTGCGGCACGCGCGAATGCACACGCTGAGGATCAGCGCGGTGGTTGCGCCAGTTCGTGCGCGTCCAGATAACCGTCGTGATTGCGATCCATGCGTGCGAAAGTCGCTTCGAGGTTGCGGCGGTATTGCGCGCGGGTGACGGGCTTGGCGCCCGGCGGCAGTTCGTCGCCTTCCAGCACGCCGTTGTGATCGACATCGAGGCGGTCGAAGGTGCGCATCATGTAGTTCACGTACTCGTCGCGGGACACGCGGCCGTCGTGGTCGGTGTCCATGCGTTGCAGGTATTCGCGCGGCGTGCGCGGCAGGTCTTCCGCGCGGGCGAAGCCGGACGTGCAGAGCAACGCGAAGACGAGCGCCACCAGCGGCAGGGATTTTCGCAAGCTGATTGCGCGCATCGTCCGGAACATGATGCTTGCCGTGCTGACGTGGGCCATCGCCGCCTCAGCGCGCGGCGAGTGCGTAACCCTTCATGCGCGCGGAGAACTCCTGCAAGGCGCGGATGCCGGTGGCCTCGGCTTCCGCGCACCACGCCTGCAGGCGCTGCAACGACGCGTTCGCATCGGTGGAGCGTTCTTCCAGCACGGCGGCCAGGCGCGCGCGGAACTCGGCCAGCGTGGCCAGATGCGGCCGGCGGGCGAGGAAGGCCTGCATGCGCTCGCGTGCGCTGCCGTCGAGCCAGCGGCCACCATCGGCCAGACCCTTGCGCAGCTTGCGTGGCAGGCGGTCTGGCGCCGGCGTGGTGTCGGCGCGCAGGGCCGGGCGCATGACGTGCCGCCAGTAATCGGTCATCGCCTGGAAGCGGATCGCCAGCAGGGCCTTGAGGGTTTCGGCGTCGGGCAGCGCGATGTTCGGGCGCACGTCCAGCGTGGGCGCGACGCGCAGCACTTTCGCCAGTCGCAGCGTTTCCAGTGCCTTGATCGCGAACCAGCCGATGTCGAACTCGAACTTGCGCAGGGCGAACTTGGCCGAACTCGGGAAGGCGTGGTGGTTGTTGTGCAGCTCCTCGCCGCCGATCCACACGCCCCACGGGGTGAGGTTGGTGGCGGTGTCGGCGGTCTCGAAATTGCGGTAGCCCCACCAGTGGCCGATGCCGTTGACCACGCCGGCCGCCCAGAACGGAATCCACGCCATCTGCACGGCCCAGATCACCACGCCGATTACGCCGAACAGCGCCACGTCGATGAACAGCATCAACGTGGGTCCCCAATTGGAATGCGCAGCGTACAGATGGCGTTCGATCCAGTCGTCGGGGCAGCCCTTGCCGTATTTTTCGATCGAAGCGCGGTCGTCGCGCGCGCTGCGATACAACTCGGCACCCTTCCACATCACGGTGTCGATGCCGAGGATCTGCGGGCTGTGCGGGTCTTCTGCGGTCTCGCATTTGGCGTGGTGCTTGCGATGGATCGCCGCCCACTCGCGGGTGATCATCGAGGTGGTCAGCCACGACCAGAAACGGAAGAAGTGCGCGAGCAGCGGATGGAAATCCACCGCGCGGTGGGCCTGGCTGCGATGCAGGTACAAGGTGACCGAGAAGATCGTCAACTGGGTGACGATCAGGAAATACATGGCGATGCCGAGCCAGCCGAAACCCGTCAGGCCGTGCGTGAGCCAGTCGTAGAGGGCAGGGTGCAGGGCGGGGGCCATGGCGGCGCGTCCGGGGAGGGGTCGTACATGATGGGGCTTGCCGGTCGGGTTTTCCACCGGGCCGGCGCCTGCCGGCCGGCGTGTTCAGTATGCTGGACGCCCCTTTGCAGGATCGCGACGAATAGCGCCGATGCCCGAGCTGCCCGAAGTCGAAACTACAAGGCGCGGCCTGTCGCCGCACCTGATCGGTCGGTGCGTGCGCGAGGCGATCCTGCGCCGTCCCGACCTGCGCTGGCCGATCGCCCCGCAGATCGCCGCCGAACTGCCCGGGCAGCGCATCGAGGCCGTCGAGCGGCGCGCCAAGTATTTGCTGATCCGCGTGCGCAGCGGCGCGGCGCTGCTGCATCTGGGCATGTCCGGCAGTTTGCGGGTGCTGGCGGAAGCCGTCGCGCCGGGCGCGCACGACCACGTCGATCTGCGACTCGACTCGGGCCGTGTGCTGCGCTTCAACGATCCGCGCCGTTTCGGCTGCCTGCTGTGGCAGCCCGCTGGATCCGTGCATCCGCTGCTGGCCGACCTCGGCCCGGAACCGCTGGACGATGGCTTCGACGGCGACCATCTGTGGCGGCTGGCGCAGGGCCGTCGCGCGCCGGTCAAGACCTTCCTGATGGATCAGTCGGTGGTGGTCGGGGTGGGCAACATCTACGCCGCCGAGGCCCTGTTCGCCGCCGGCATCCATCCCGCACGCGCCGCCGGCCGGGTGAGCCGGGAGCGTTACGCCGCACTGGCGACGGCGGTGAAGGCGATCCTCGCCCGCGCCATCGCTCGCGGCGGCACTACCCTGCGCGATTTCATCGCCCCCGACGGCGCGCCGGGTTATTTCGAGCAGGAACTGTCCGTATATGGCCGCGCCGGGCAGGCTTGCACGGTGTGCGGTACGTCGTTGCGTGCGCGCAACCTCGGCCAGCGCGCCAGCGTGTGGTGTCCGCGATGCCAGCGCTGAACGATACCGCCACGGCGACGCGGTATGATCGTGTCCTCGGGGAGAGAACACGATGATGGTGGAAGAGGCGGACATCACGACCTTGCTGGCATCGGCGCGCGGCGGCGACCGCACGGCGCTGGATCAGGTGCTCGCTTCGTTGTACCGCGAATTGCATGCGATGGCGCGCCGGCAATTGCACGGCCAGCGCGGCGGCACCCTCGACACCACCGCGCTGGTGCATGAGTCCTACTTCAAGCTGATCCGCAATCAGAACGCGCAATTCGCCGACCGCGCGCATTTCTTCGCCTACGCGGCCACCGCGATGCGTTCGGTGGTGGTGGACTACGCGCGCCAGCGCCTGAGCCAGAAACGCGGCGGCGACCAGCACCGGGTGACCGACCTGCCCGAAGACATCACCGCCGGTATCGAGTTGGGCGAGGAAATGCTGCATCTGGATCGGGCGCTGGAAAAACTCGCAGCCGTCGACCGGCGGCTGGCGCAGGTGGTGGAGATGCGCTATTTCGCCGGGCTGTCGGAAACCCAGATCGGCGAGCTGATGGACTGCTCGGAACGCACCGTGCGCCGCGATTGGCAGAAGGCGCGGCTGTTCCTGCTGGCCGAGTTGCAACCGGGTTAGGGCCGGATCGTGCAGCCGGAATTGTGGGCGAAGGTCGGCCCGAAGCTGGACGAATTGCTGGATCTGCCGCCCGATCACCGACAGGCGCGACTGGAGACGATCGGCGTCGAGGATCCCGCCCTTGCCGCCGAACTACGCCGCCTGCTGGCCTTCGAAACGACCGATTCGCACCTGCTCGACACCCCGGTGCCGCAAGCCTCACTGCATGCGCCCGTGCCCGGCGCGCGGGTCGGCCCCTATCGACTGCAATGGATGATCGGTGAGGGCGGCATGGGCCAGGTGTGGCTGGCCGAGCGTGCCGACGGCCTGTTCGAGCGCAAGGTGGCGCTCAAGCTGCTGCATCCGGGGCTGGCCGGGGCGGGCTTGCGCGCGCGCTTCGACCGCGAGCGGCAGATCCTCGCCAGCCTCGGCCACGAACACGTGGCGCGCATGTTCGACGCCGGCATCGCCGCCGACGGCCAGCCCTACATTGCGCTGGAGTACATCGAAGGCCAGTCGATCACCAGCTACGCCACCTCGCACAAACTCACCGTGGTGCTCAAGCTGCAACTGTTCCTGCAGGTGTGCAGCGCGGTCAGCCATGCCCATGCCGGGCTGGTGGTGCATCGCGACCTCAAACCATCCAACATTTTGGTCACTCCCGCCGGCGACGTGCGTCTGCTGGATTTCGGCATCGCCAAACTGCTCGATGCGCCCGGCCGCGACACCTCCAGCGACGGCACGCACACCGGCACGCGCGCTTTCACCCTGTACTACGCCGCGCCCGAGCAGATCCGCGGCGACGCCATCACCACCGCCACCGACGTGTACTCGCTGGGGGTGATCCTGTACGAGCTGCTGGCCGGATGCCGACCCTACCGCATGGATCGCGACACCGACGCGGCGTGGGAGGAGGCCATCGTCGGCGTGGAGCCCGCCAGGCCTTCGGTGGTCGCGCACGAACGCGCGGATCTGGTCACCCGTTCGGAACGCCGGTTGTCGCGCGTGCTCGCCGGCGACCTCGACACCATCGTCCTCAAGGCATTGCAGAAAAGCCCCGAAGAACGCTATCGCTCGGTCGAGGCGCTGGCCGCCGACATCAAGCGCCACCTCGCCGGCTTGCCGATCGAGGCGCATGCGAAGGGCTTCGGATACCGGTTCGGCAAGTACGTGCGTCGCCACGCGGTGTCGCTGGTGGCGATGGCAGCCCTGATCGCGGTGCTCGGCTCGGGGCTGTACGTGATGTGGCGGCAGCAGTTGCAGGCGCGCGCCGAGACGCAACGTGCACAAGCCATGCACGATTTCGTGATCGGCCTGTTCGAGCAGGCGCAGAAGGAAGCCGGACCCGACCGCGCGGTGGACATCGGCAGCCTGCTCGACGCCGGTGTACGGCGCATGCAGACCGAGTTCGCCGGGCAGCCGACCACCCGCGTCGAACTGCTGGCGATGACTGCGCGCATCCGCCTGCGTCTGGGCGATTACCGCGCCGCGATCGCCGCGCTGGATCTGCAGAAATCCGCGCTGGATCGCGCGTCGGCGGCGGTACAGATCGAGTCCCTGCAACTGCGCGGCGACGCCCTGCGCCTGCTCGGCGAACCGGAGCGGTGCCGCGGCCTGCTGCTGGCGCACGAGAGCCAGTTGGATATGCGCGGCGATGCCGCCCAGCGCGACGCGGCCGATTACGAATCCGCGCTCGGCCGTTGCGAGCGCGCCCTGCAGAACCGCGATGCCGCGCGCCAGCACTTCCAGCGGGCGCTCGCCCTGCGCGAGGCGCATGTCGATACCGGCGCTGAGCCGGCCGAGAGCCTGTTCGACCTGGCCACCCTCGATGCCGATGCCGGTCGCCTGCAGGTCGCGCTCGACGGCATGATGGCGGCACTGGCGCGTTTGCGTGCGGCGCACCACGACCAGGGACCGTTGGCGGCGTCGATCTGGTTGAACCTCGGCATGCTGTATCGGGAGATGGGCAATTCGGTGGCCGCGGAAACGGCTTTTCGAACCTCCGAGCGTTTGGCCAGCGCCCTGTACGGGGAAGGCCACCCGGCCACGATCGACGCCGAGCGCGGATTGGCATCGATCTATGTCGATCAGGGCAAGCTCGACCAGGCCGAAGCCTTGTTCAAGCAGGCGCAGACGCAGCTCACTCGCCTGCTCGGGCCCGATCATCCCGATCTGGGTTCGATGGAAAATTCGCTGGGCATCATCGCCTGGCAACGCGGCAACATCGCCACCGCGCAGACGCGGCTGCGACGGGCGATCGCGTTGTGGAAGGATTCACCGCGCCTGTCCGGCGGCGTCTTCAATCTTGCCATGGTGCTGCACGATGCCGGCCATGACGCGGAGGCGGAAACGCTGGCGCGGCAGGCGCTGGCACTGCGCGAAAAGCAATTCGGGCCGCACAATGGATTGGTCGGCATGAGCCTGCGCCAGCTTGGTCTGATCCGGATGGCGCAGGGCGATCTGGCCGGTGCCGAACCGCTGCTGCTGCAAGCACAGTCGATCCTCGTCGCCGACTATGGTGCCGCGCACACAGCCACCGGGCAGGCGCAGTTGGCGATCGCGCGGCTGCGCTTCGCGCAGCATCGCGCTGCCGACGCGGCCCGGCTGATCGCGCAGATCGAAACCCACTTCCAGCCTACCGATGCCGAGCATCGTCGCCTGTTGTGGCAAACGCGCATCCTCGCTGCGCTAATGCAATGCGCGCAAGCGGACGGCGTCGCAGCAGGGCGGCTGACGCTGGGGAGCGTGCTGACGGAAATGGCCGCCACCATGCCGGTCGATTCGGTGCAACGCGAAGCGACGGCGGCGTTGCAAGCCTGCGGACATTGAAAGCGCCTGCGCTACACACCGCGGCAATGCAGGGAAGGCGTACCGGTAAACTGCGCACCTGTCCCATCGTGTCGAACCCATGCACGGATTGAACTCCGACCAACTCGCCGCCGTGCGCCACGTCGATGGCCCGCTGCTGGTGCTGGCCGGCGCGGGCAGCGGCAAGACCCGCGTCATCACCGAGAAGATCGCCTTCCTCGTACGCGAACGCGGGGTGTCGCCCAGGCACATCGCCGCGATCACCTTCACCAACAAGGCCGCGCGCGAGATGCGCGAGCGTGTCGCCAAGTTGTTGCCCGGCGATGCCGGCGAGGGCCTGACGGTGTGCACGTTCCACGCGCTGGGACTGCGCTTCCTGCATGTCGAACACGAGCGCGCCGGACTGCGCCGCGGCTTCTCGGTGTTCGACGCCGACGATGCGCTGGCGCAGGTCCGCGATCTGGTCGGCACCGGCGCGAACAAGGACGCGGTCGAAGCGCTGCGCCAGCTCGTTTCGCGAGCGAAGAACGAAGGCCTGTCGCCCGAGCAGGCGGCCACGCTCGCGCGCAGCCCGCGCGAGCGCGAGGCGGCGGCGATCTATGCGCGCTATCAGCAGCGCCTGTCGGCGTTCAACGCGGTGGATTTCGACGACCTGATCCGTTTGCCGTTGCAACTGCTCGAGAACGACGCCGAGCTCGCCGCAGCATGGCAAGAACGCATCCGCCACCTGCTGGTTGACGAGTGCCAAGACACCAATGGCGCGCAATACCGGTTGCTGAAAGTGCTCGCCGGCAGGCGCGGCAACCTGACCTGCGTGGGCGACGACGACCAGAGCATCTACGCGTGGCGCGGCGCCAATCCCGAGAACCTCGACGCGCTGGCGCGCGACTATCCCGAGCTGCGCATCGTCAAGCTCGAACAGAATTACCGCTGCAGCGCGCGCATCCTGCGCGCCGCCAACCAACTCATCGCCAACAACCCGCACGCGCATCCCAAGCAACTGTGGAGCCGGCTCGACGAGGGCGCGCCGATCCGCGTGTGGGCCTGCGAGGACGCCGAGGCCGAAGCGCAGCGCGTGGCCGGCGAGATCGAGTTCCTGCGCACTTCGCGCAAACTGCATCCGGGCGATTTCGCGGTGCTGTTCCGCGGCAATCACCAATCGCGCCCGCTGGAAAAGGCACTGCAACTGCTGCGCATCCCCTATCACCTCACCGGCGGCACCGCCTTCCTCGATCGCGGCGAGGTCAAGGATCTGCTGGCGTGGCTGCGCGTGCTGGCCAACCCAGAGGACGACGCCGCCTTCCTGCGCGCGGTGGCATCGCCCAAGCGCGAAGTCGGTGCGGGCACGCTGGCGAAACTGGCCGAACTGGCGCGCCACGCCAACCTGCCGTTGGCGCGTGCGGCGATGCAAGCGTCCCTGCTGAAGAACCTGCCGGCGCGCGGCGCGGCCGGATTGGCCGAGTTCACCGCCATCCTCGCGCGCCTGCAGGGCGAGGCCGAACGGCTGTCGCCTTCCGACCTGTGCCGGCAGGTCGCCGAACGCAGCGGTCTGCTCGCGGCGCTGCGCGCGCAGTGCAAGGGCGAGCCGGAGTTCGCGCGGCGCAAGGGCCACCTCGACGAACTCGCCGACTGGTTCAAGGATGCCGCGCCTTCGGCCGGATCGCTGGCCGCACAGCTCACCTTGTTGTCGCACGCCGATCGCGGCGAAGCCGGCGACGCGGTGCGCTTGATGAGCCTGCACGCGGCCAAGGGATTGGAGTTCGCTTGCGTGTTCATCGTCGGCTGCGAGGACGGCACCCTGCCGCACGAGGCCAGCCTCGACGAGGGCCGCCTCGACGAGGAGCGCCGCCTGTTCTACGTCGGCATCACCCGCGCCAAGCAGGCGCTGTATCTATCGCACAGCCGGCAGGCCAAACGCTGGGGCGGGATCGAATCGCGCCGCCCGAGCCGCTTCCTCAATGAATTGCCGGCCGCCGACCTGCACCGCGATGGCGACGACCCGCAACGCGATGCGCTGACGAAACGGGAACGCTCACGCGCCCAACTCGACGCCATCGCCGCCTTGCTGCGCGGTTGATCCGGCGCGCGTCCGGTCGGCTTCCTTGGCAGCCAGTCAACCGGTATCCTGTCCGGCCACCCACGGCCTCGATGGCCTTCTGGAGCTTGCCATGAACCGTCTGAAACTGCTTGCCTGCGCCGGACTTACCGCGTTGGCCCTGTCGGCCTGTACCGGCGGCGGCAACCTGGCTGCGAAGGATCCGGTCACCGCCGCCAAGGATCTGTCGGCGGCCTTCCGCGCCAACGATTTCGATCGCCTCACCCACATCATGGTTCCGCCCGAGGATTACGCGAAGCTCGAAGCCAACTACAAGGACAAGCAGGCCAAGACGCCGGCGCCCACGGCGCAGGAAAGCCAGCAGTTCGCCGATCAGCTGGCCAAGCTCACCGCGCCGGATGCGGAGGCCAAGCTGTTCGCGCAGGTGCAGCCGCAGTTGGTGCAGATGGGCCCGCAGATTCCGATGGGCGTGGCGATGATGAGCGGCATCATGGGCCAGTCGATCGAGCAGAATGCCAAGTTCACGCCGACCGAAAAGGATCAGGCCAAGGCGCTGCTGACGGCCGTCACCAAGTGGGCGACCACGGCCAAGCTCGACGATCCGGACAAGGCCAAGCAGGCCATTGGCGTGATCGTGGCCACCGCGCGCAGCCTCAAGCTCACCACCCTCACCGACGCGCAAAAGCTCAGCTTCGCGCAGGTCATGGACAAGGTCGGCACCGGCGTCGGCGGCGTGCGCAAGGCGCTGGCCGTGTACGGATTCGACACCGACAAGATGCTCGACAGCGTGACCGTGGAGAAAAAGTCGCAGGACGGCGACAAGGCCGTGGTGACGGTGCATTACACGATCATGGACACGCCGGTGACGTTCGACCTGGACATGGTCGCCCGCGATGGCCGCTGGTACAGCGCCGATTTGCTCAAGAGCATCGAGGAGTCGCTGTCCGACAAGCCTGCGGCCGCGCCTGCCGATGCCGCATCGCCGGCCGCCCCCGCACAGACCACCCCGGCTCCGCAGGAAGCCACGCCGGTCACCCCGGCTGCTCCGACGGAAACGCCGGCACCTACTGAAACGCCGACCCCGTCCGCCGCGAGCGATGCTTCCGGCAACGCCGGCGCCTGATCCCGGCCGATCCATCGAGCATCCGCTACGCTGGGGCGGTGCGCCACCGCGCCGCCCCGGTGCCTGACCGATGACCGATTCTTCCATCGCCGCAACACCCTCGCCACGCCGTGCACCGTGGTGGTTCCGGCTGCTGGGCTGGCTGCTCGATCCGTGGATCCGTCTGCGCATCGAGCCCGCCGCCGAGGCGCAAACGCTCGGCGGCGATACACGGCCGCGATGCTTCGTGCTTGAACGTTACGGGCTGTCCAACGCGCTGATCCTCGATCGCGCCTGCCGGCAATTGGGTCTGGACTCGCCTCTGGCCGCCGGCGGCAACCCATCGTTGGGGCTGCCGCGTGCGTACATCGGCCTGTCGCGCCGGCGCGGCCGCTGGTTCGGCCGCCCGCGCACGCGCACCCATTCGGAAAGCCTCGCCCGCCTGCTCGATCGCCAGCGCGCCCTGCCCGATCTGGACATCCAGCTGGTGCCGGTGTCGATCTTCGTCGGCCGTGCGCCGGATCGGCAGTCCGGCTGGTTCCCGGTGCTGTTCTCGGAAAACTGGGAACTGGTCGGGCGCTTCCGCCGCTTCCTGTCGATCCTGCTCAACGGCCGCCACACCATCGTGCAGTTCGCCGCCCCGGTGGCGCTGCGTTCGGCAATTGGCGAGGATCTGCCGCCCGAGCGCACCGTGCGCAAGCTCTCGCGCGTGCTGCGCGTGCACTTCGCGCGCATCCGCGCAGCGGTGATCGGGCCGGATCTGTCGCACCGCCGACTGCTGGTGGACAAGGTGCTGGCCACGCCAACCGTGCGACAGGCGATCGCCGATCAGGCGCGCCGCGAGAACAAACCGGTCGAGGATGCGTGGCGCAAGGCGCATGCGATGGCCTGGGAGATCGCCGCCGATTATTCGCACCCGGTGGTGCGTTCGCTGTCCTTCCTGCTCACCCCGTTCTGGAACCGCGTGTACGACGGCGTGGAAGTGCACCACCTCGACCGGCTCAAGGACATCGCGCCGGGCCACGAGGTGGTGTACGTGCCCTCGCACCGCAGCCACATGGATTACCTGCTGCTGTCGTACCTGCTGTACGCGCACGGCATCGTGCCGCCGCACATCGTCGCCGGCGTCAATCTCAACTTGCCGGTGATCGGCAGCATCCTGCGCAAGGGCGGCGCGTTCTACATCCGCCGCTCCATCCGCGGCAGCGCACTGTATTCGGCGGTGCTCGGCGAATACGTGGCGATGCTGGTCGGCGAGGGCTTTTCGCTGGAGTATTTCGTCGAGGGCGGGCGCTCGCGCACCGGCCGCCTGTTGCAGCCGCAAGGCGGCATGCTGGCGATGACCGTGCGCGGCTTCCTGCGCGAGCCGCGGCGGCCGGTGGTGTTCCAGCCGGTGTATCTGGGCTACGAAAAGCTGATGGAAGGCAAGAGCTATCTCGACGAGCTGTCCGGGCGGCCGAAACAGAAAGAGACGCTCTGGGCCATCGTGCGCGGCGGTTATGCGGCGCTGCGCGAGAACCACGGTCGGGTGGCGGTGAGTTTCGGCGAACCGGTGCGGCTGGAGGACGTGCTCGCCGTGCATGCGCCGGACTGGAGGCAGCGGCCGCTGGAAGGCGACGAGCGCCCGAAGTGGATGCGCGAGGCGGTGGAGGATCTGGCCGTGCGCATACAAGTCAACGTCAACGGCAGCGCGAACGTCAATCCCGTCAACCTGCTTGCGCTCACCGTGCTGTCCAGCCCGAAGCGGGCGATGGCCGAGGCCGACCTGCTGCAATTGCTGGCGCTGTACAAGCGTCTGCTGGCGGCGATCCCGTACTCGGATCGCATCACCGTCACCCACATGGAACCCGCGCAGATCGTCGAATACGGGCAGACGATGGGCATCCTCCAGCGCACTGCGCACCCGCTGGGCGACGTGCTGTGGATGGACGAGGAAACCGCCGTCCTGCAGACGTATTACCGCAACAACGTCCTGCACTTGTTCACCGCCGCCGCGTGGATCGCCTGTTGTTTCCAGCACAATCGCCGCATGCGCCGCGACGCCGTTCTGCAATTGGGCCGCGCGCTGTATCCGTTCCTGCAAGGCGAGCTGTTCCTGCCGTGGACAGTGGACGAGTACGGTCGGCGCGTGGAGGCGACCGTGGATCTGTTCGTCGAGGAAGGCTTGCTGACATTCGATGCGAACAGCGGTTACCTCGGGCGCGGGCCCGGGCAGACCGACGAAGTGTTCCGCCTGCGCACCATCGCCAACGCGTTGCAGCAGGCCTTCGAGCGTTATTTCATCGCGGTGTCGGTGCTGGTGAAGAACGGCGCGTGCACGCTGTCGGTGGGCGAGCTGGAAAACCTGTGCCAGATGACCGCGCAGCGGTTGTCGTTGCTGTACGCGCACACCGCGCCGGAATTCTTCGACAAACCGCTGTTCCGCGGCTTCATCAACCGGCTGCGCGAATCGGGCGTGGTGAAGACCGACGCCAACGGCAAGCTGGCGTTCGACGAACAGCTCGAAGCCTGGGCGCGGGACGCGAAAGTGATCCTCGGCCGCGAATTGCAGCACACGATCCTGAAGATTACCCCGGAAACCGCGCGGGCGGCGGCTGCGGACATGCCGGCGGCGACGGCGGGATAGGGCGCGCGACGCGGTGCTTGGCGTATTGCGCGGTTACGCACCGGCGATGGCTGCGCAGGCCGTGAACGACGGCCGTTTCAGGCATCCAGATCCGGGATCAGTCCGTTTCAGGCATCCAGATCCGGGATCAGCCGGCTTTCCAGCTTCGCGATGGAATCCTTGATCGCCAGCTTGCGCTTCTTCAGGCGGCGCAATTGCAGCTCATCCATCGCCAGATCGGCCGACAGGCGTTCGATGGCCGCGTCCAGATCGCGGTGTTCGAGCCGCAGCGCCTGCAACCGCGCGACGATCGTGGAGGGGTCGGAAGTGGGCATCCGTGGCGCTCGCGCGAGGGTCGTCGCCAGCTTACACCCAAGCCGGCTGCCGGCACGCGCTAAAATGATCGGCTTGTCGATGAGCGCAGCCATGGAACTTCCCGTTTACATCAACGACGGTCATTCGGACATGGCGACGGCATCCGCCAAGCGATCGGCCTCGGCGTCGCATGCGGCGCGTGCGCGGCACGAGCAGCACAAGCTCGCCAAGCGCCTGCGACACCAGGTCGGCCGGGCGATCGCCGATTACGGCATGATCGAGGACGGCGACAAGGTGATGGTGTGTCTGTCCGGCGGCAAGGACAGCTACACGATGCTCGACGTGCTGCTGCAATTGCAGGCGAAGGCGCCGGTGCGCTTCGAGCTGGTGGCGGTCAATCTCGACCAGAAGCAGCCGGGTTTTCCCGACCATGTCCTGCCCGATTACCTGAAGTCGATCGGCGTGGCGTACACGATCCTCGAACAGGACACCTATTCGGTGGTCAAGCGCGTGATCCCCGAAGGCAGGACGATGTGCTCGTTGTGCTCGCGCCTGCGCCGTGGCGCGCTGTACGAACACGCGCAGCGCGAAGGCTTCAGCAAGATCGCGCTGGGCCACCACCGCGACGATCTGGTCGCCACGTTTTTCCTCAACCTGTTCCACCACGCGAAACTTGCGACGATGCCGCCCAAGTTGTTGAGCGACGACGGCAGGCATGTCGTCATCCGCCCGCTGGCGCGGGTGGCAGAGCGCGACATCGAAGCCTATGCGGCACACCGGCAATTTCCGATCATCCCCTGCTCCCTGTGCGGCTCGCAGGAGAACCTGCAACGCAAGCAGGTCAAACGCATGCTGGAGGAATGGGAACGACAGGCTCCGGGTCGCATCGAACAGATCGCCAACGCCTTGACCGACGTGCGCCCCTCGCAACTGGCCGATCCGGAACTGTTCGACTTTCTCGCCCTCGCCCGCCGTGGCGATGCGCCGCTGCCGGATGCGCATGCGTGGCTGGGTGGAGACGCGCAGGCATCGTGATCGTCAGCCCCTCCACCTACGGGCAGGGGGAGGTGGCTTTGCATCGCAAACCCCTCCCCAACCCTCCCCTGTAAACAGGGGAGGGAGAACAGTCGAGCACTTTCCCAAACCCTCATCACACCCCCTATCCCCAATCCCGTTTCACACCCCTCAATCCCCATTCACGGCCTTTCAATGTTCTTCCGCAACCTGACCTTCTTCCGTTTCCCCGCCACGCTCGACATCACCCATCTCGAATCCAGCGTGCCCGAATGCGCGCTCAAGCCCGCAGGTCCGCTGGAGCTGTCTTCGCGTGGCTTCGTGCCGCCGTTTGGCCGTGATGGCGAAACCCTCGTTCATCGTGTCGGCGATTGTTTGTGGCTCACCGTCGGTGGCGAAGAGCGGCTGTTGCCCTCCGTCGTGGTGAACGAGGAGGCCGCGAAAAAGATCGAGGCCGTCGAGCAGCGCGAGGGCCGCAAGCTCGGCGGCCGGGCGCGCAAGAAGATCAAGGAAGACGTTCTCCACGAATTGCTGCCGCGCGCCTTCGTGCGCCCCTTGCGCACCGACGCCTACCTCGACCTCGAACACGGCTTCATCGCGGTGGACACGTCCTCGCGCAAGCAGGCCGAGAACGTGGTTAGCGAAGTGCGGCGCGCGCTCGGCAGCTTCCCCGCGCTGCCGCCGAATGCGGAGACGAGTCCGCGCGGCATGCTCACCGGCTGGATCGCCGGCGATGCGCTGCCCGAAGGCGTGGCGCTGGGTGACGAATGCGAGCTGAAGGATCCCGCCGACCGCGGCGCGGTGGTGAAATGCCAGCGTCAGGAATTGCAGTCCGACGAGATCGCCAAGCATCTGGAAGCCGGCAAGCAGGTCACCCGGCTGGCTCTGAACTTCGACGACCACGTGTCCTTCGTGCTCGGCGAAGATCTGATCGTGCGCAAGCTCAAGTTCCTCGATGGCGCGGTGGATGCGCTGGAGAACAACGAGCGCGATTCGGTTGCCGCCGAGCTCGATGCGCGCTTCGCACTGATGTCGGCCGAGCTGAAGCGGGTATTCGTGATGGTGGAGAAGGCGTTCGAACTCAGCCGCGTGGAGTGACGACAAACCTCACAAGGCGCGTCGGCGTGAGATAGTATCCCCGTGCCATGCGAGAACTCCTGAACCGTCTGCTTGCGAGGCCTCCGGCAAAACCTGCCGTGGACGACGACCACGCTGCATTGATCTTGCCCGACGGCAGCCGGATCGACGTCCGTCGCATCCGCCATCCACGCGCGCGGAGGCTCAAGCTGTCGGTCAGCGAACGCGGGGTACGGCTGACCTTGCCGATGCGCGCTACGCTGCGTGCGGCCGACGCCTTCCTGCTTGCGCATCGCGACTGGATCGCTGCGCAGTTGCCCAAATGGATGGCGCGCGACGATGCCAATGGCCTGAATGGGGATACGACGATACTTCCCCTGCGCGGGCAGGAGCTTCCGTTGCGCCGCGAAACCGGCCGTTACGCGCGAGCGCGGTTCGACGATGATGGGATCGTGCTGTCGTTGCCGGCGAAGGCCAGCGATGCGTCCGCGCGACGGGCGTTGAAGGAGTTCTATCTTGCCGAGGCGCGCGCCGATGTCGGCCGCTGGCTGCCGAAGTACTTGCCATCGTTGCCGCGTGCGCCTGGCGCGATTCGCATCCGTCCATTGTCTTCGCTGTGGGGTTCGCTGAGCGCACGCGATGCCTTGTCTCTCGACCTGTCCCTCGTGCTCGGCGCGCCGGCGGCGTTCGAGTACGTCCTCGTCCACGAACTGTGCCACCTGACCCATCGCCACCATCGCCCGTCGTACTGGCGCGAGGTCGAGGCGCGCGGGCAGGACTGGCGGGCGCAGCGCGATTACCTGCGCACGCACGGATCGGCGCTCAAGGCGCGGCTGCGCGGCTTGCTCGGCGGTTGAGCCGCGAGCGCTGCGGCGGCAGGCCGTGGCCGCCCGCCGCACGCGACTGCGTTGATCCACGCAAGCGCCCGCCATGCCGGCGCGCTACCATTCGTCCACCTTGCAACTTGACCCGGAGCCGTCCATGAACACCCGTACCCTGTTTCTTGCCTCGATCGTCTCCACCGCCGTGCTGGCCGCGCTGTCGGGTTGCAGCAAGTCGCCCTCGCAAAGCGCGGCCGAGGCGATGGTGTCGGCTGCCACCGGCGGCAAGGTGCAGGTCAATCAGTCCGGCGACAAGACCCAGATGACGATCAAGGACGACAAGGGCAACGAGATCCACATGAATGCCGGCGGCAACGTTGCGCTGCCCAAGGATTTCCCCGCCGACGTGCACTTGCCGGCCTCGTACACGGTCAAGACCGCGATCACCGCGCCCACCGGGGTGGTGTTGGAATTGCACACGCCTGCGGCGATGCAGGCGGTGTATGCGGACTACGATGCCGCGATGAAATCCGGCGGCTGGACCGAGGCACTGGCGATGCAAACCTCCGACAAGGAGTCGATGCTCAATTTCACCAAGGCCAACCGTAACGTGGTGGTGTCGTTCAACACGTCCAGCGAAGGTGGTACCGACGTGCACCTGCAGGCCGCAGCCGAGACGAAGTAACCGGTCTTCTTCGCACGGGCTCGCCGTTACGGCTGCCCCTCGCGCAGGAACTCGCGCACGATCGGCCCGACGATTTCGGGTTGCTCCATGTGCAGGTGATGGCCGCCGGGCAGCACGCGCAAGCGGCCATCGCGCAGGCGCGTCATGCGCGCATCGCGCATCGTCGGCATGAAATAGGGCGGCGCGGGATCGGCGGCGATCAGCAGGGTGGGCGCATCCACCGCGGCCACGATCGACAGCACCGCTTCCTCGGTGATGCGCAGGTGCGAGGGCAGCGCCAGGCGTGGATCGGAGCGCCAGCGCCAGCCGCCCTCGACGGCACTCAAGTTGCGCTCGACGATCAGGCGCGCGGCATCGGCGTGCATGTCGCCCACGGCGAGGCGTGATTTGACCGCGGTGTCGATGCTGGCAATGGTCTTGCGCGGGCGCTGCGCGGCGGTGCGGCGCGCGGTCACCGCCGCGCGCAGGCGCTCGCCGGCGTTCTCGGCCGCACCGGCCAAGGGGCCGAGCGCCTCGATCAACACCAACCGATCCACCCGCTCGGGCGCGGCTGCAGCGACCATGGTGGCGATCGCTGCGCCCATCGAATGCCCAAGCAGGCGCGCATGCGTCCAGCCCAGTGCATCGAGGGCATCGAGGGCGTCGTGCACCCAGTCCACGAAGGTGTAGTCGTAGCCGGGCGCGCGGTGCGCGGAGGCACCATGGCCGGGCATGTCGAGTGCCACCACGTCGAAATCGGCCAGATGCAGCAGCAGCGGAATGAAGCTGGCGGCGTTGTCGAGCCAGCCGTGCAGCGCCAGCAACGGCGAGCCGTGGGGATCGCCGGCGCGCAGGGCGGCGATGCGCCCGCGCGGGCTGTCGAGGAAGATTTCCTGCATCAGAAGCTGCCTTCCATCTGCGTGGTAGCCGGTAGTCTGACGTGGAAGCATGGAGCGATCACTCCAGCCAGTCCACGGCATGGCGTGCGATCAAGCTTGCCAGCGCGGTGACGTGCGCGGTCTGTGCATTGAGCGCGGGTATGTAGCGCAATCGCTCGCCGCCGGCGGCGACGAAGGCGGTCGTATTCTCGATGGCGATTTCGTGCAGAGTTTCCAGACAGTCGGCGGCAAATCCCGGGCAGGCCACATCCACCCGGCGCACGCCCGCGCGCGCCCATTCGCGCAGCACCTCGATGGTCGCCGGGCCGAGCCAGGGCTCGCGACCGAAGCGCGATTGATAGGCGAGCTGCCATTGCGCGGGCTCTAGTTGCAGGTGTTGCGCGATGATCTGCGCGCTGGCCTCGCATTGCTGCGGATACGGATCGCCACGCCGCGCATAGCGTTCGGGAATGCCGTGGAAAGACAGCAGCAGGCGCTCGCCGGGCGCGTCGGCGCGGGCGCGGCGGATCGAATCGGCCATCGCGTCGATCCAGCCGGCGTCATCGTGATAGTCGCGGATGCAGCGCAGTTCCGGTCGATCCTGCCAGCGCGCCAGTTCGCCTTCCACCGCGTCGAACACGCTTTCGGTGGTGGTGGTCGAATACTGCGGATACAGCGGCAGCACCAGCAACCGGCGCAGGCCTGCTTCGCGCAACGACCGCAGGGCGGAAGGGATCGACGGATTCCCGTAGCGCATCGCCAGCGCCACCCGCGGGGTGGGCCGACGGGCCCCCAGCGCGGCTGCCAGATCCTCGCCGTGTGCCCGCAGCGGCGAGCCGCGGTCGCGGCTCCAGATGGCTGCGTATCTCTCGGCGACCGGGCGCGATCGCAGCGGCAGGATGGCACCGTGCAGCAGCGGGAACCACAGCCAGCGGTTGAGGTCTACCACCCGGCGATCGTGCAGGAACTCGGACAGGTAGCGGCGCACCGCGGCTTTCGTGGGTGCGTCGGGCGTGCCGAGGTTGACCAGCAAGACGGCAGTGGTGGCGGACGAGGCGGTGGACATGCGACCTTCCGAAGATCGGCGCGCATTGTAACGACCACGCCGGTACGGGGAATGCTCACCCATGATTCAGCGCTTCGCGCCATACTGCACCCATCCATCCTCCGACGGAGCTGTCCCGATGCACCGAGCCCTCGCCTTCCTCGCCACCCTCGTGCTGGCCTGCGTGGCCGTGTTGCCGCAGCCCTCCTATGCTGCGGCGCCCGAACTCAAGCGCACCCGCGAAGCCATCAATGTGCTCGACAAGATCATGCGCACGCCGGATCGCTCGATTCCGCAGTCGATGCTCGACGAGGCCTATGCGATCGCGGTGATCCCCAATGTCATCAAGGCCGGCTTCATGGTGGGCGGGCGCTTCGGTCGCGGCCTGATCGCGGTGCGCGGGCCCAATGGCGCGTGGAGCAATCCGAGCTTCGTCACCATCGCCGGCGGCAGCTTCGGCTTCCAGGCCGGAGTGAACAGCACCGACGTGGTGCTGGTCTTCACCACCCGGCGTGGCGTGGATTCCATCGTGCACGGCAAGTTCACCCTCGGTGCGGATGCCTCGGTCGCGGCCGGGCCGGTCGGGCGTTCCGCCAGCGCCTCCACCGACGAAAAGCTCAAGGCCGAGATCTATTCCTGGTCGCGCTCGCGCGGGCTGTTCGCCGGCGTGGCACTGGACGGCGCGGTGTTGCAGATGGACGACCGCTCCAACGAGGTCATCTACGGGGTCGATGCCACCCCGCGTGCGATCTTCGAGGGGCGTGGCCATCAGCCGCCGGCGGTGATCGTGGACTTCCGCGACCGCCTCGAGGAATACAGCGCCAGCCGTCGCTATCATCCCGTTTCGTCCGACCAGCGGAGCGAACTGCCGCCGCCGCAGCCGGCGCAGACCGCCCCACTCAACGGCGGCTGAGGCGCGGGCATGCGCCTGCTGTACGGGGCGGCGCATGCAGAACGCTGCTTGCGGAGTTCTGGCGCGCATCCGAAGATCGGGTTCCTGCGTAATCGCGACAGGCAGGCGGCGTCGGCGAATCGCAGCCGCGTGCGTTATCCTTAAGGAAACGCTGATTTATTCAGCGTTTCCCGTCGGCCATGGAGGGCCGGCCACGAATCGATCAGGCAAGTGATTGATTCGTGAGAGTCGAGTCCGGGCGTGTACCGGACTGAAGCGTGCGCTGACGATTCCTGGATGGAATTATTCAGCGCTTCCTTGGCGGTTCCCACCATCATCACAACGAGGCACCCCCATGGGCGGTCTGAGCATCTGGCATCTGCTGATAGTCTTGGTCATCGTGGTGGTGATCTTCGGCACCAAGCGCCTGACCGGCGGCGCGAAGGATCTGGGCTCGGCGGTCAAGGAGTTCAAGAAGGCGATGGCCGACGATCCGGAGGCGGGCAAGAAGACCGATCCGGTGCAGCAGGCGACACAAGCTCCGCCGCCGCCGCCGGTGGACGTCACCCGCGTCGAGCGGCCACCGGCGTCCACCGACGGCGATTCGCCCCGGCAGGGCTGACCGCCCACACGGGCGAGGCGGGCAGGCATGTTCGATTTCGGCTTCGGCGAACTGCTGCTGCTGGGCGTGATCGCGCTGGTGGTGCTCGGTCCCGAGCGCCTGCCGGTGGCCGCGCGCCTGCTCGGGCGCTGGATCCGCGGCGCGCGCAACCAGTGGAACGCGGTCAAGGCCGAGCTGGAGAATGAGATCGCCGACGAGGAACTGCGGCGCAGCCTGCGCGAGGCCGCCGACGCGGTTCGGCAGGGCGCGCAGTCGCTGAACGCTGCGCATGCGGGGCTGGCCGATGCCGGCGGGCAGATGACCACGCTCGCCGCCGCGCGCACGGACGGCGCTGACGCAGCCACGGCGGCGGTCCACGAAGCGATATCGGCGATCGATCGCGCCGAGATTTCGTTAACCCAAGCAACTTCCGATCCGGCACAACTGAGCCTGCTCGATCCAGCCGGGCTGCCGACCAGCGATGGATCGCGCGGGCATGGCTGAGCACCCATCCGCTTCCACCGCGGCCGACACGCCCGCGCAAACCGGCAAGGGCAGCGCGCAGGCCGGCGCCGATCAGGGCCTGATCTCGCATCTGGTCGAGCTGCGCTCGCGCCTGCTGCGCGCGATCGGCGCGGTGCTGGTCGCCTTCCTAGCCTTGTTGCCGATCTCGCAGAAGCTCTACTCGTGGCTGGCCGCGCCGCTGCTCTCGCGGTTGCCGCCGGGAGCGCACCTGGTGGCGATCGACGTGTCCTCGCCCTTCCTGGTGCCGATCAAGCTGACCTTCTTCGCCGCCCTCACCCTGGCGATGCCGGTGGTGATCTACCAGTTGTGGGCCTTCGTCGCACCGGGTTTGTACAAACACGAGAAGAAGGCCGCGCTGCCGCTGCTGGTATCGGCTACCGGTTTGTTCTACGGCGGCTGCGCGTTCGCATACTTCGTCGTGCTGCCGATGGCGTTCCGCTTCCTCGTCGCGGTCACCCCCGAGGGTGTGTCGATGATGACCGACATCGGCCATTATCTGAACTTCGTCGGGGTGATGTTCATTGCCTTCGGTGCCAGCTTCGAACTGCCGGTGGCGGTGGTGATTCTCGTGCTGCTGGGCTGGGTCACGCCGAAGCAACTGGTGGCCGCGCGGCCCTACGCCATCCTCGGCAACTCGGTCGTCGCCGCGCTCATCACCCCGCCCGACGCGGTGTCGATGCTGATGCTGGCCATCCCGCTGTGCCTGCTCTACGAGGTGGGTGTGCTGGCGGCCAAGGCCATCGCCAAGCCGGCACCGACGACGCAAGCGCCGTGAACCGGCCCGCCGGATTCTGGAAGCGTTACGTTGCCTACGGGATCGACGCACTGCTGCTGTGGGTTGCGCTGGAGTTGCTCGCCCGACTGTTCTTTCCCGGTATGGGCATGGGCGACATTGCGCACCTGCAAACGCTGCTGGGCAGCGCCGATCCGAATGCCGGAATCGAGCAGCAGGCAGCCGTTTTGACGCAGGCGCTGGGCTTGCTCACCCGGTGGACCTTGTGGCTCACGCTGGCATGGGTGCTGGTTGGCGGCGCGTATTTCATCGCGTTCGAATCTTCGGCATGGCAGGCCACGCCAGGCAAACGCCTGGTCGGGATCAAGGTGACCGATGCCGACGGCGCGCGCATCAGCCGTGCCCGCGCCGCTGCCCGCTTCCTCGCGGCCGGCTTGTCATGGGCGGTGTTGAACCTCGGCCAGGCGATGGCAGCCCTGCCACCTGAACACCGCGCCCTGCACGATCTCATCGCCGGCACCCGGGTGGTGGATGCCGACCCCGCGCGCCCGGACATGCCGTGGTGGGGCTGGCTGTTCGTGGCCGCCAGCGCGCTGGCTTTCGTGGGCCTCATCGTGATGACGATGTTGGCAACGTGGCAGGCGGTGGCGGCGGCTGGGCAGGTGTGAGGGTTCGTGAATCGTGAATCGTGAATCGTGAATAGGGAATAGGGAATAGGGAATAGGGAATAGGGAATGCGGGAATGCGGGAAGCGGCTCTTGCTCCTCCCCTTGCGTCAGCAGGGGGGTGAGGCGTGATTGCGAACGGCCGGTGGCCGTTCGCGCGCCGGAGAACGCCCGGTAGGGCCGGAAGGTTGGGAGGGGGTCGCTTGATCGCGGAGCGCACGTCCTCTTCCCCAAGGATCCAGCACACCCGCAAGATTCCGGGAACGCAGCGGCCGGTCCGCGCATCCAATGCTCAGAACCCGGCGTAGCGGGTTCGTCCCGAATCCATCCAGCACCTGTCGAACCCCGGAGCCGCCCATGCTCGTCCCGTCGCCGCTCGCCGCGCTCGCGCCAGTCGATGCCGAAGTTCCCGCCGAGCCACTCGCCCACGAAACCGCATCCGACCGCATCCGCCATCGGCTGATGCGCGCCGGGCAGCGTTATCACGCCAACGACAACATCGCCGCGTACGTCCGCGAGGGCGAATTGGCCGAGTTGCGCAGCGAGGTCGAGGGCAGGTTGCGCGAGGTGCTGCACGCGCTGGTGATCGACATCGGCAACGACCACAACACCGCCGATACCGCTCGGCGGGTGGCGAAGATGTTCGTCGATGAGGTCTTCCACGGACGCTATCAGCCCGCGCCGAAGGTCACCGCGTTCCCCAACGTCTCCCGGCTGGACGAATTGATGGTGGTCGGGCCGCTGGCGGTGCGCAGCGCCTGTTCGCACCATCTGTGCCCGATCATGGGCAAGGTGTGGATCGGCGTGCTGCCCAATGCGTCGTCGGATCTGATCGGGCTGTCGAAGTACGCACGGCTGTGCGAGTGGATCATGAGCCGCCCGCAGATACAGGAAGAAGCCGTGGTGATGCTGGCCGACGAACTCGAGCGTCGCATCCGCCCGGATGGGCTGGCCGTGGTGATGGCAGCCGACCACTACTGCATGCACTGGCGTGGGGTGAAGGACGCCGATGCGGCCATGCAGAACGCGGTGATGCGCGGTGCGTTCAAGCAGAACGCCGACCTGCGCCGCGAGTTTCTCGGCTTGCTGCGCAAGGATGGCGATTGAGGAGTGATACGCAGCGTTCCATGCCTTGCCGGCGCGCCGGCGCTACCATCGAACGGGCACGTTGCCATTGCATCGACGACCCATCGCATCCGCACCAAGAGGTATCCCCCATGAGCCTTCCCACCGTCCACCTGCGTGTTCGCGAAACCCTCGCCGAGGGCACGATGGCTTTTCATTTCGACAAGCCGGCGGGTTTCGATTTCCGTGCCGGGCAGGCCATCGACCTGATCCTGCCCGTCCCCGGCGTGGCTGCCGATTCCAACGATGCCAAGCATGCGTTCTCCATCGTCGCCGCGCCGTTCGAGGACGAGTTGATCGTCGCCACGCGCATGCGCGACAGCGCCTACAAGCGCGCCCTGCGCGAACTGCCGATGGGCGCGCCGGCGCAGGTCGATGGCCCGTTCGGCGCGCTCACTTTGCACAAGAAGGCGAGCCGCGCCGGGGTGCTGATCGCCGGTGGCATCGGCATCACCCCGTTCATGAGCATCCTGCGCCAGGCCGCGCACGAGCAGGCGCCGCAGCCCTTGCTGCTGCTGTATTCCAACCGTCGCCCCGAGGACACCGCCTTCCTGCACGAGTTGCAGGAGTTGGAGAAACGCAACCCGCGCTTCCACCTGCACGCCACGATGACCGAAATGCCGTTGTCGAAGCTGCCTTGGGACGGCCCGACCGGCATGCTCGACGCCGCGCGCGTGCGCGATCTCGTTCGCGAACTGCCCGAGCCGATCTACTACACCTCCGGCCCGCCGGGGCTGGTTGCGGCGATGCGCAAGCTGCTGCTCGAAGCCGGCGTGGACGAGGACGACGTGCGCAGCGAGGAGTTTTTCGGTTATTGAACCGCGCCGCGAATCCGTATTCCGCTCACGGCAAGCGCCCATCGCAAGGACGACTGACCCATGCAACGCAGCCAACGTGAAGCCGGTGCGCCGAATGCAGGGGACGCCGACGACGCGCAAAGCATCGCCCGCGCCGCTGCCGGTGACGCGACGGCCTTCGAGCCGATCATGCGCCGCCACAACCGCCTGCTGTTCCGCACCGTGCGCAGCATTCTCAAGGACGACACCGAGGCCGAGGACGCCTTGCAGGATGCGTGGTTGCGCGCGTGGAGGGCGCTGGACAGCTTCCGCGCCGACGCGAAACTGTCCACTTGGCTGGTGCGCATCGCCGCCAACGAGGCGCTGGCGCGACGCCGGCGCAACGGCGCGCAGGTCGTCCCCATCGACGCGGCCTTGCTCGCGACCGATCCCGACACGATAACCTCGCTGACCGGCGAGCCCGACCAGCAACCGGAGCGCATCGCCATGCGCGCACAACTGCGTCAACTGATGGAAGCCCGCATCGACCTGCTGCCCGAGGTCTTCCGCAGCGTGTTCATGCTGCGCGCGGTGGAGGAAATGAGCGTGGAGGACGTGGCCGCCGCGCTGGACATCCCCGAGGCCACCGTGCGCAGCCGCCTGTTCCGCGCGCGCAGCCTGCTGCGCGAGGGGCTGGCGCAGGAGGTGGACATCGCGGTGGCCGATGCCTTTTCGTTCGACGGCGCACGTTGTGACCGCATCGTCGCCGGTGTGCTGGCGCGGATCGGCGCGGAACAGTCGCCGCATTGAGAACCGTGCCGCCGTGCGGCTGTCAATCACCCAGCCGGGTGTGGATCTTCGTTGCAAATCACCCCCACCTCAATTCTCCCGCGCAAGCGGGGGAGGAGGGTCTCAGCTACCTCCTGCTGCGCGCGGAAAGTCCATCCCTCAAAGCACCACGCCTGCCTGCGGAGGCGGTTGGCTTGGCGCGGAGTCACTGTGCCCGAACACCTCGCGCCACGCCAGATAGTTGGCCGAGGTGCTGATCAGCGTCCAGATCATCGCCAGTCCGATCATGAGCAGATCCTGCAGGAAGGCACCGACCGATCCGAGCAAATGCAGGAAGGCGGCGACGATGCCCAGCCCGACTGCCGCCACCAACAACACGCCCACCGCCACCAGTGCGTAGACCAGCAGCGGCAACACATTCGCCGCGCAGGCGGCCAGACTCTCGCCCAGCGCCGGCAGCGCACCACGGCCATCGAACAGCACCCGCGGCACGGCGAAGAACAGGGCCACCAGCAGCACGAACAGCACCGCGGCGGCCAGACCGAACATCTTCAGCAGCGGCAGCATCAACTCCTGCACGCGCGGATCATCGGGTTTGACTTCTTGCCCGACCATGTCCTGCAGGGTGCGCAAGTTGTCCATGCCAAGAATCCGCCACGCGGCATAGCCCAGCAGCGCCCACACCAGCAGCATCACCGCGCCCAGCACCAGCAACTGCGCGCGTGCGCCGGGCCGACGCAGGGCCTCGAACAGATGCACCAGCCCGACCGGCCGTCCGCGGACGGCATCGTCGATGGCGCAGAACACGCCGCCGAGCAGGGCTGGTCCGAGCAGGTTGAAGGCGATCATCAACCCCACGCCCACCGTCGGCGCACGACCGAGGAAAAAGCCCGGGATCTGGTTGATCAACGCCAGCACCAGCACCACCGCGAGCAGCCCGCGCGGGTTGCGATCGAGCATGCGCACGCCGCCCTGGAACCACGCCACGCCGCGGCTGGCTGCTGCAATCCGATATTCCATCCGTACTTTCCCCCAAACTATCTCGTCAATTCGTCGCCGCACGCGCATGCCGCACGAATCGCTGCAACACGCGGCGCGCCAGCGGCGCGGCGCGCACCGTGCGCTCGATCGCGTGGCGGTCGATGCCCTCGTGCAACAGCTTGTCGCGGCGTGCGGCGATGTAGCCGCGCATGATGCCGGTGCTGAACTCCGGATGGAACTGCACGCCCCACACGCTGCGCCCCCAGCGATAGGCATGGCAGCCGTCCTGCTGCGAGCAGGCCAGCCGCACCGCATCGGCGGGCAGGCGCAGCACGCTCTGCATATGGGTGGCGTGGGCGTGGAAGGCATCGGGCAGGCCATCGAACAACGGATCGGCGCTGCCGTCGATGCGCTGGATGCGCACGGTGCCGATCTCGCGCCCGACCGGATTCCAGCCGACCTCGCCGCCGAGGGCGTGGGCGATCAACTGGTGGCCGTAGCAGATCCCGAACAGTGGCAGCCCCGCCTGCGCGGCATCGCCCAACCACTGCGCGCTGCGCTCGCTCCAATCCAATCGTTCGGTGACCATCGCCCCGGAGCCGGTGATCAGCACGCCGGCGAAGCCTTCGCGCCGTGGCAAGTTCTCGCCATCCAGAACCCGGCACACCACCGCCTCGTCGCGATCCAGCCCGGCGGCGACGCGGATCCAGTGCGCGAACGAACCGCGCCGACGCAGGGTCGGCGCGGGATCGCCGGTTTCGATGATGAGGAAGGGCGCGCGCGTGCTCATGCCGGTATCAATCCCGTGGCGGCAGGGTGGTGAGGACTTCCGCCACCGTGGTCAGGCCTGCGGCGACCTTGCGCATGCCGGTACCGCGCAGGGTGTGCATGCCGCGACCGACGGCGGCGCGGGTGAATCCGTCCAGTTCCATGTCGGCGGTGATCAGCCGGCGCAGGCCCGGATCGAGCACCAGCAACTCGTACAAACCGGTGCGGCCCAGATAACCGGTGTTGCGGCATTCCAGACAACCCACCGGGCCGAAGGTGCCCGTCGCCGGCAGCGGCAGGGGATCGTGCGGATCCTCCAGCGCCTGCCAGCCGTCCGCATCCGCCGGCACCGGCTGCTTGCAGTGCGGACACAGGGTGCGCACGAGGCGCTGCGCGAGCACGCCGTTCAAGGTGGAGGCGATCAGGTAATGCGGCACGCCCAGATCGAGCAGGCGGGTGATCGCCGAAGGCGCGTCGTTGGTGTGCAGGGTGGACAGCACGAGGTGCCCGGTCAGCGAGGCCTGCACCGCCATCTGCGCGGTGTCCAAGTCGCGGATCTCGCCGATCATGATGATGTCCGGGTCCTGCCGCAGCAGGGTGCGCACGCCGGTGGCGAAGGTCAGGTCGATCTGCGGGTGCACCTGCATCTGGTTGAGTTCGGGCGCGAGCATCTCGATCGGATCCTCGACCGTGCACACGTTGACATCCATCGTGGCCAGCCGGCGCAGCGCCGAGTACAGGGTGGTGGTCTTGCCCGAACCCGTCGGGCCGGTGACCAGCACGATGCCGTGCGGGCGCTCGACCAGTTCGTTCCACGCCGCCGCCTCGGACGGATCGAAGCCCAGTTGTTCCAGACTCTTGAACGCGGTGTCCGGGTCGAAGATGCGCATCACCGTCTTCTCGCCGAAAGCGGTGGGCATGGTCGAAAGACGCATCTCCACCTCACGCCCGCCCGGCGAGCGGGTCTTGATGCGCCCGTCCTGCGGACGCCGGCGCTCGGCCAGATCCATCCGCCCGAGCACCTTGATGCGCGCGGTCACCGCGTTCATCACCGGGCTGGGCAGTTCGTACACCTTGTGCATCACCCCGTCGATGCGAAAGCGCACCCGGCTGACCTCGCGGCGCGGTTCCAGATGGATGTCCGAGGCGCGCTGCTCATAGGCGTACTGCAACAGCCAATCGACGATGTGGACGACGTGGCGGTCGTCCGCGCCCAACTCGCCGGCGCGCCCGAGTTCGACGAGCTGCTCGAAGTTGGGCATGCCGGCATTGGCGTCCTTGGCATCGCGGGCATCGCGCGCGCCGCGCACCGAGCGGGTGACGCCGAAAAACTCCATCGTGTAGCGATTCAGATCCAGCGGATTGACCACCGCCAGTTCGATGTCCTTGCGCAGCAGACGCGCCACGTCGCCCAGCCAGTCGGTCGCCAGCGGCTCGCTGGTGGCGATGCGCACCACTTCCGTTCCCACCTCCAGCGGCAGGAAGCGGTAGCGCTGCGCGTAGGCCTGCGAGACCAGCGCGGTGACCGCCGGCACATCGACCTTGGTCGGATCGATGCGCACATAGGCCAGCCCGGTTTCCTGCGCCAGCCATTCGGTCAGCCGTTCCAGACTCAGTTCCACGCCCGGCGGCTTCAAGCCCGGCAGCTTGAGATTGGCCAGCAGCACCAGCGGGTGCACATCGACCTTGGTCTCGCGCGCGGTGGCGCGTGCGCGGGTGGCCTCGTCGGCGGCCAGCAAGCCATCGGCGATGAGCAGGTCGAGCACGCGCTCGACCGACAGGCGGCCGTGCGGCAGTCGGGTCTTGTGCCTTTTCGGTACGGATGGAGGATGGGCGGAGGCCGTGCGTTCCAAGGCGTGGGCCGACGAGGGCGAGGAGGTGGCCGTTATACTAGCCGCTTTCTTTGCAAGGCCACGGCATGCCCGCGTCCGCACCCACCTTCCAGCAACTCATCCAGCGTCTGAACGCCTACTGGGGCGAGCGCGGCTGCGTGCTGATTCAGCCGCTCGATCTGGAAGTCGGCGCCGGCACTTTCCATCCGGCCACCTTCCTGCGCTCGCTCGGCCCCGAGCCGTGGAATGCCGCCTATGTGCAGCCGTGCCGCCGCCCCACCGACGGCCGCTACGGCGACAATCCCAATCGCCTGCAACGCTATTACCAGTATCAGGTGGCGATGAAGCCCTCGCCGGAGGACATCGTCGAGCTGTATTTCGGATCCTTGAAGGAGCTGGGCATCGATCCGCTGGTGCACGACCTGCGGCTGGTCGAGGACAACTGGGAATCGCCCACGCTCGGCGCGTGGGGGCTGGGTTGGGAAGTGTGGCTGAACGGCATGGAGGTCACCCAGTTCACCTACTTCCAGCAGGCCGGCGGGCTGGAGTGCAAGCCGGTGCTGGGCGAGATCACCTACGGTCTGGAACGGCTGTGCATGTACCTGCAGAACGTGGATTCGGTGTTCGACATCGTGTGGACGCACGGCCCGCAGGGCACGGTGACCTACCGCGACGTCTATCACCAGAACGAGGTGGAGCAGAGCGCCTACAACTTTGAGCACGCCGACGTGGCCGAACTGTTCCACGCCTTCGATGTGCACGAAAGGCAGGCGCTGAAACTGGTCGAACTCGGCCTGCCGTTGCCGGCCTACGAGCAAGTCTGCAAGGCCTCGCACAACTTCAACCTGCTCGACGCGCGCCGCGCGATCTCGGTCACCGAACGTCAGCGCTACATCCTGCGCGTGCGCACGTTGGCCAAGGCCTGCGCCGAGGCGTACTACGCGCAGCGCGAGAAGCTCGGCTTCCCCGGCCTGCGGCGTGAGCAGGTGGCCGCATGAGCGTCATGCAGCCGCTGCTGATCGAACTGGGCACCGAGGAGTTGCCGGTCAAGGCGCTGCCCGGGCTGGCGCAGGCGTTTTTCGATGGCGTGCTGGCCGGGCTGGTCAAGCGCGGCATCGCCGTCGAGCATGCGAACGTCAGGCCGCTGTACACCCCGCGCCGGCTCGCCGTGCTGCTGCCGGGCGTCGCCGCCGAGCAGCCCGAACAGCGCAGCGAAGTGCTCGGCCCCTACCTCAACATCGGGCTGGACGCGAACGGGCAACCCACGCCGGCGCTGCGCGGTTTCGCGCAGAAGAACGGCGTCGATCCCGCGCAACTGGTGCGCGTGGCCGATGCCAAGGGCGAGCGCTTTGCCGCGCGTCGCGTGCAGCCGGGCGCGGCCACCGCCGCCCTGCTGCCGGAGATCGTGCGCGAAGCCCTCGCCGGCATGCCCATCCCCAAGCCGATGCGCTGGGCCGATCACGATTACGGCTTCGCGCGGCCGGCGCACTGGCTGGTGCTGCTGCACGGCAAGCAGGTCGTGGAGGCGGACGTTTTCGGCGTGCGCGCCGACCGCATGAGTCGCGGCCACCGCTTCCATCACCCGGGGCCGGTGTGGATCGGTGAGCCGGGCGACTATGTCGAAGCCCTGCGCGGCGCGTTCGTGCTGGTGGATGCGCACGAGCGCCGCGAGCGGGTGCGCAGCGAGGTGGAAGCCGCCGCCGCGCAGTCCGATGGCCACGCGAGTATCCCCGACGATTTGCTGGAAGAGGTCAACGGACTGGTCGAATGGCCGCGCGCGATCGCCTGCGGTTTCGAACCCGACTTCCTGCGCGTGCCGCACGAGGCGCTGGTCTCGACCATGCAGGCCAACCAGAAGTTCTTTCCGGTGCTCGACGCGGAAAACCGGCTGACCGCGCGGTTCATCGGCGTGGCCAACCTCGACAGCGCCGACCCGGCGCAGATCCGCAAGGGTTACGAGCGGGTGATCCGCCCGCGCTTCGCCGACGCCCAATTCTTCTTCGACGAGGACGTGAAGCAGGGTCTGGATGCGATGCGCGTCGGGCTGGCCGCGGTGACGTATCAACAAAAGCTCGGCAGCTATGCCGACAAGAGCGCGCGCGTGGCCGCGCTGGCCGAAGCCATCGCCGCACAGCTTGGCCTCGATCCGGCGCAGGCACGCCGCGCCGCCGAACTGTCCAAGGCCGACCTGCTCTCGCGCATGGTCGGCGAGTTCCCCGAGTTGCAGGGCATCGCTGGCCGCTACTACGCCGCTGCCGCCGGCGAACCCGGCGCGGTGGCCGATGCCATCGACCATGCTTACATGCCGCGTTTTTCCGGCGACGCCATCGCGCCGTCGAAACTGGGGCAGGTGCTGGCGATCGCCGAAAAGCTCGACACCCTCGCCGGCGGATTCGCCGCGGGTCTCAAGCCCACCGGCAACAAGGATCCGTTCGCGCTGCGGCGCCATGCGTTGGGGCTGGCGCGTACTTTGATCGAGGGTGGAATCGAGATTGAGCTCGCCCCATTGCTCGTTGCATCGTTCGATCACAACGATGTTGCCATCGCGGCATCGGAAGCGGAGCGGAAACTGCTGGCCATGAAACAGGCGGTTGATGCGGGAGTAGCGGTCAAGCAGGCGCATGTGAATGTGAGCAGCGAGTACAGTCAGGACGATGTATTCAGGCTTTACGATTTCATCCTCGACCGCCTGCGCGGCTACTACGCCGAGCAGGGCTTCACCGGCGCGCAGTTCGACGCCGTGGCCACGGTTCGCCCGTCGTCGCTGCTCGATTTCGACCGCCGCCTGCGCGCCATCGGCGAATTCGCCGCGCTGCCGGAAGCGCCCGCGCTGGCCGCCGCCAACAAGCGCATCGGCAACATCCTGAAAAAAAGCACCGACGCGATTCCGGCGACGGCCGATCCGGCTCTGTTCGAGACCGATGCCGAGCGCGCCCTGCACGCGGCGGTCGAGGACGCGGCCAGCGACACCGCGCCGCTGCTGGAACGGCGCGACTACGTCGGCGTGCTGCGCCGCCTCGCCAGCTTGCGCTCGCCGGTGGATGCGTTCTTCGACGGCGTGCTGGTCAACGCGCAGGACGCGCGCGTGCGCGGCAACCGCCTCGCCCTGCTCAAGCAGATAGCGGATCGCTTCGGCGAAGTGGCCGACATCGCCATGCTGGCGAGCGGTTGATCGACGATGCCATGACCGACCTTTCCTTCCCTGCGCGGAATGGGAAGGTTGCGACACACAAGCAGGCTGTCGAGAAACAGACTGCTGGTGCGATCCAAGGAAGGATCGGCGAGTTGAGAAAGTGCAGGAAAGCACTTTCTCAACAACCCGCAAGCTCAATGCGCGGCAGCAAAAGCGTCGCGGGTGAGGTTTTCCGGCTCGCCGTGGGTGCAGTGCACGTCGTCTTCGATGCGCACGCCGCCAAAGCCGCGCAGGTGTTCGACTACGGCCCAGTCCACGGCGTTCGCGTGCGGGCCGGCGCGGAGCTTTTCCAGCAGCAGGTCGATGAAGTACAGCCCCGGCTCGATGGTGACCACCATCCCCGGTTCAAGCGTGCGGGTCAGGCGCAGGAAGGGATGGCCCTCGGGTTTGGGCAGGGTGCCGCCGGCATCGCTTTCCATGAAGCCGCCGATGTCGTGCACCTGCAGGCCGAGCATGTGGCCAAGCCCGTGCGGGAAAAAAGCCGCGGACACGCCGGTCGCCACCATCGTATCGGCGGCCATGTCCACCACACCGACCTCGCGCAGCACGCCGGCCAGGCGCAGATGCGCCTGCAGGTGCAGTTCGCGATAGTCCATGCCGGGTCGAACCTGCGCGGCCAATGCCTGCTGCTCGCGATCGACTCCCGCGACGAGCGCGGCGAAGCGTGCGTCGCCAGCGTGCCAGGTGCGGGTGATGTCGGCGGCATAGCCCGCATGCGCGGCACCGGCGTCGATCAGCAAGCTGCGCGAACGCTCCGGCGGCTTGGGTTGCTGGTGTTGATAATGCAAGGTCGCGCCGTGCTCGTTGAGACCGACGATGTTGCCGTAAGGCAGGTCGAGGTCGGTCTGCCCGCTGGCGACGAGGTAGGCGCGGTGGATGTCCAGCTCCGAACCGCCGTCGCGGAAACACGCCTCGGCCGCGCGATGGCCGACCACCGCCTGACGCTGCGCGACCTTCAGCATCGCGATCTCGTAGGGTGTCTTGTAGGCGCGGTGGTAGTGCAGATAATCCAGCAGCGGCTGCGGATTGTTCGGTACGAAGCCGGGCAGGGCGGCGTCGGCCTCGCCGAGGATGGCGAGTCGGCCAGCGGTCGGAAAGTGCCGAACGGCTTCTTCGGGCGTGCGCGCCACGCGCACGTCGAGGCTGTGCGTCCAGTAGCCCGCTGGCGGTGCCGGCGGCAGGTGCCAGTAGTCGTCGGGCTGCACGTACACCAGCACCGGCGTGCGCCCCGGCGTGTAGGCGATCCAGCAATCCGGGTGCTGGGTCAGCGGCGCCCACGCCTTGAACTGCGGATTGACCGCGAACGCATACGGCATGTCGTCGAGGAAGCGCATCTTCTGCACACCCGCGGCGATGAGAGCGTGGTCATGCCCCGAGCGCTCCAGCGCGCGATCCATGCGCATGCACAAGGTGGCGATGTGATCCTGGTAGGCGGTGGTGTGCATGGGGGAGAGATGGGGAATGGTGAATGGTGAATGGTGAATGGTGAATCGTGAATGGTGAATCGTGAATCGTGAATCGTGAATGGTGAATCGTGAATCGTGAATGGTGAATCGTGAATGGTGAATCGTGAATGGTGAATCGTGAATCGGGAGTCGTGAATCGGGAGTCGTGAATCGGGAGTCGCTACGCTCCTTCCCTCGCTTGCGGGGGAAGGTTGGGATGGGGGCGATTCCCACAAGGACTGACGGCGGGGGTAAATGTCACAAAGTGCAGGTAGTTGCGGTGATGTGACGACTGCAGGCTGGAAGCAGAACGGATCTGCTTGAACGATTCACCATTCACCATTCACCATTCACGATTCACCGCTTCACCGCGCATTCGCATCCAGCCCCACCCATTCGCGCAGACGGGTGGCGTCGTCCGGGGAAATGTCGATGAAGCGGAAACCCACCCAGGTCTGCCCCGGGGTGGCGGCCGGTTCCGACCACAGGTGGTGCGAGCCGATCTCGAACGAGCGGCGATGGCTTTCGGCGTCGGCGAGGACGAAGCGGAACTGGTACAGGCCGTCCTCCACGAGATCCTGCTCGGCCAGCAGCAACATGCCGGACTCGGACAGGTTGCCGAGCCGGCCGACCACCGCTTCGGTCATCGTGTCCTGCACGTCGATGATCCGGTCGGGATTGCGGCGGGGTTTGCGGCGCAGTTCGTTCATGCCTTCGCGCCGGTTTCGTGGGTGGCGTCGGCGGGGCTGCGCAGCAAGTCGCGCACGCGGTGCAGGGCGCGATCGAGCAGCGATTCGCGTTTGGGCTCGACAATGCGCACCTGATTGCGTGCCATCGCGCGGGCAAGCGAGTCGAGGGTGTGGTCGCCGATCTTCTGCCCACGATGGTTGATGAACAGGCAATGCCCGGTGATCGGGCTGAACCACGACAGGCGGCGGCGCACGCTGTCGCCCTGCTGGTTGGTGATGAACTCCAGCCAGGTGCCGAATGGCAGGTCGCGGATGCGCTCGAGACAACGCTGTTCGTGCGCAGTCAATGCCGGCAGTTCGACCTCGTCGGCTGCGGCGGTCGCTGCGTCGCCGAGGCGGCCGCGGGTCTTCATCTTCATCGCCAGTTCGGTACGGCTGGTGTTGTCGTCGCTCTCCGCTTCGCCGGAGCCTACGCGCTGGCCGATCGCGGCGGCTTCCTCGGCGTGGTAGCCGACCTGCATCAGCGAGCGCTCGACGTGTTCGCTCAGCGCCGCAGCCTGTTCGGGGTCTTCGGGCAGGCCATGCTCGGCATCGTCATCGCTGGCCGTGATCGACGCCATGGTGGCGATCTGGTTGGCGGTTTCCACCTGATGGCGCCACTCGTCGCTGTCCTCGCCATGCCGCAACGCAGTGAGCGCCAGCACGTCGGTCCATGCCTGGGTGAGCAGGGTGCGGGTGAACTTCGGCACCGGATGCGCGGTGGTGATCTCGTGCATGATGCGGGTGGCGTGAGCCTGCGCGACGGCGAGTTTTTCGCGGCCCTGCGCGGCCTCGACGTGGCGGCGCTCGGCCAGCTCGGCGCGGCGCATCACCGTCTGGGTCTGCCCGGCCAGTTCGCTGAGCAGGGTGTTGAACAGGCCGATGTCGCCGTCGAATTCCTGGCTGATGCGTTCCACCAGCCGTTCCACATTGCCGATCAGCTCGCGGTCGGCGGCGTCCTCGCCCGCCCAGTACGCGCCGGTCTCGGCCACCGCGTCGAGCATCTGCCGCGCCGGGTGCTCCTGCTGGCTGAAGAACGCCTTGTCCGACAACGCCACGCGCAGCAGCGGCACCTGCAGGCGGCTGAGCAGGTGCGCGGCGGTGCTGTTGGGGCGCACGTCCTTCATGATCTGGTCGAACAGCATGCCGACCAGATCGATGGTGTCGGTGTCCTCGCTGGCGAGCACGGGGGCCACCTCGGCGCCGGTGACCTGGCGCAGTTGCGCGAGCAGATCCTGCTTGATGTGGGTGACGTTCGGCGGGCGCATCTGCCCGTTCACCGAAATGGCAGCCTGCGGACGCCGTTGCAGCAGGCCGAGCACGGACTGTACGTCGCTGGTGGAGACCGCGCCGGGCCCTTGCGGGCGCGCGGATGCGCCGGCCGGCGGAACGCCACGGGCGTTGTGCAGCATATCGCGCAGGTTGGTGTAGATCGCGTCCTCGGCGCGGCGCTGCGGCAGCGCAACCGGAATGCCGATGGCATCGCCCGGCCAGCCGGTGAAAGCGCTGGGTCGGCTCATGCCGCTTTCGGCCGCCACGTGCGCCGGCGAGGTCGCGCGCCCACCGGTGCGGTTGCGGTCGTCTGCGTGTTGCGGTGGTGCGGGCGTGGTTTCCTCGGGCCGCGCGCCGGCCTTGTGTCGCGGCGGCACATAGGTCAGATGCGGCAGCACGCCCTGATGCACGAGGTAGGCGTTGATGCGATCGATCAGCGACGGGTAGCCCAACAGCACATGCCGCTCGAACTGGCGGAACAACAGCTGGCGATGTTCCGGCAACAACTCGAAGCACTGGCTGGCGCGGCGCAGATGGCGACACAGTTGCGCCGGGCCGACCGGCAGCACGGCGGTATCGAGCGCGGGTTTGCCGGCGATCACCCCGAAGCGCTGGCTGAGCAGGAACAGCGGCAGGCTGACCTTGGAATCGGCGCGCGCGGCGATCTCGTGCAGCAAGGTCGTCTCGTCCAGATCGGCTTCCGCAACGAGTTCGAGATCGTTGTAGGAGATGGCTTGCATCGTAGCCACATCGTGTTGATCCGGTTCGCGCACCATCGCCAGCCCGGATTCGAGCAGCGCCACGAAACGCGGCATGAGATCGAAGCGGCCATGCTTGACCGTGCCCAGCGCCTCCAGGCAGCGTAATTGCAGGTCGTTGCTGCGCACCTGATCGGCGAGCTTGAACAACTGTTGTTCGAGGCCGTCGAGGGTGGCGGTCAGGCCGCGGTCGATCTCGTCGGCGACCAACTCGAAGATGCCTTCCAGCAAGGTGCGCACGCGCCGCGGCAGCACGCGCGAGGACAACGTCGCCAAGTCGGAAGCCCCATTCGAAGCAAGCGAGCCGGTAACGGGCATGGATTCGACGGACCCAGGCACAAGGACAGTCGATCATAGTCCAGCCAACGCCCCGCCACCAGCGGCGGGGCGTTGCGCATGCCGATCGCGGTCAGGGCTCCTGCTGCCAGGAGAAGGTCAGCAGCACGCCGCGTCCCGGTGTGCGGTAGCCACTGGCCAGTTCGTAGTCCTTGTCGAACAGGTTGGTCAGGCGTGCCTGTACGCGCCAGCCGGGATGGAAGTTCCAGCCAGCAGCGAGGTTGAGCACGGCGTAACCGCCGAGGCGGACGCCGCCGTAGTCGGTGCGTTCGGACGCCGCCAGACCGTCCACCGACAGATCCCAGCCGTTGCCGAAATCGTAGTGCGCATCGGCGGCGAGTTTGCGATGCGCGCGGCGCAGCAGCGGCTGGCCGGTGTCGGTGTCGCGTGGATCCTGCACGGTGATCGCGCTGCCGGCGCTCCACGCACCGCGCGTGAATCGGTACGACAGTTCGGTGCCATCGAGTGACGCGCGATCGACGTTGATCGCCTGCATCTGCGGGCCGTCGAAGGCGATCATCTGCCGCACCCGGGTGCGCCACGTGGAGAGCTTGAACACATGTTCATTGGACGGCTTGAATTCCAATCCGGCCTCGACGCTGCGCGAGCGTTCCGGCTGCAACAGCGGATTGCCCGCGTAGTAGCCGAAGAATCCCGGCGAGTACAGTTCGTCGAAACTCGGCGCACGAAAGCCCTGTCCCCACGAAGCGCGCAACTTCCATGCCTTGTCGATCTGCCAACCCCACGCGGCCGTGCCGGTGGTCGCGCCGCCGAACTGGCTGTTGTCGTCGTGGCGGATCGCCAGCTCGATCTGCTGGCTGCCGAAGTGGCCGTCGTAACCGGCAAACCCGGCCGTGTTGCTGATCGTGCGTGCGTAGTCGGTACCGCCGAACTCGTACGACGCGCCGCGCTCGCGCTGCCAGTTGCCGCCGAAGGTGAATGTCTGCCCGGTGCCGAGATTCACGTTGTTGACCCAGTCCACGCTGGTGCGCCGGCTGGAGGTGCGACTGGCATAGACCGGCGTGGTGATGTCGTTGTCGGCACCGCCGACGGTGAGCGCCTGCGTCCAGTTGCCGGTGACCGGGCCGGACAGCGTCGCGCCGCCGGAGGTGTTGCGCGAGAACATCTGCGCCGGTTCGGGGCCGGGCCCGCCGGCGAACTGCACGTCGCCATCGGTGTACAGCGCGGTCACACCCAGCGTCTGCGTGCCCAGCGGGACGCTGCCGCGGAGGCTGGCGTTGCGGTTGCGGTAGCCATCGTCGGCGGGGCTGCCGTAGGGATTGAAAGGATCGGTGGCGGGAAAGCCGCGCAGGCGGTCGTAGCCGATGGTCATGCCCATATGCGCATCGTCGTCAGCCGGCGTGCCGAACGACGCCGTGCCGCCGCGCTGCGCGTAGCTGCCGGCGTGCGCGCTGGCCGACAAGCCATGCGGGTTGCGGGTGAAGATCTGGATCACCCCGCCGATCGCGTCCGAACCCCAGTAGGCCGCGCGCGGGCCGCGCACGATCTCGATCCGCTCGATCTGATCCAGCGGCAGGTTGGCGAAATCGAAAAATCCGTTGCTGACCGCGGCGACGCGGATGCCGTCGATCAACACGAGGGTCTGGTTGGAATTGGCGCCGCGCAGGAACACCGAGCTGGTCTGCCCGGGGCCGCCGGTGCGCGCGACATCCACGCCGGCCTGCTGGCCGAGCAGGGAAATCACATCGGTCGCCGGGCTGGCGTCGATGTCCTTGCGGGTGATGACGGTGACCGCGGCGAGTGCGTCGTCCACCGTCTGCGCGTGGCGGGTGCCGGTGACGACGACGGTGTCGAGGGTGGTGGGTGGGTCGGCCGCGAAAGCGGTCGGGATGATGATGGAAACGAGCGCGGCAACGATGGCGCGGCGGCGCGGCAACGATGCTGCGGATCGTGGTTGGAACGACTGGACGATCATGGACGGACTCCGTGGCGCAAAAACCCCGTGGGTAGCGCGAACGGAAGAACGAACGAGGGCGACACGCACGACGACGCGAGCCTCGCTCACGTCGCCCTCCGCAACGCGCCGGTGATGCCGCGAGCCGGTCTCCGGGCTTGCCAGCGATGCGGCAGGCGATGGATCGCGCTGCGGCATCCGTCCTCCGCCTTCCCGCTTGCGCAGTGGCGTGATGGAGGACTTGTCTGGCTTACCGTTGCGGGGGCAGTGCCGGATTCGCACCGGCTTCCCGAGCACTCGGGGCGGCGACAGTGTATCGGGGATCGACCGCGGATGACAGCGCGCAGGAAGATTTGAACTGCCCTTGAGTCGCTGACTGCCGACGCCTGCGTCCGCAAGCCATCATGCCGAGGCGGCGACATCAAACGACGATGCTTCCGGGCAGAAGCAAAGGCGCATGACGTTCCCGAGCGTAATTCCGCCGTTCAGGTCTCCAGCCGGTCGCCCAGCAGGCGGCGCACGACAACGTAGAACACCGGGATCAGCAGCACGCCGAACACGGTGGCGAACAGCATGCCGCCGACCACGCCGGTGCCGATCGCGTGGCGGGCGTTGGCGCCGGCGCCGGTGGACACCACCAGCGGCATCACCCCGAGGATGAAGGCGAAGCTGGTCATCAGGATCGGCCGCAGGCGCAGGCGTGCGGCGTCCACCACCGCCTGACCGAGCGGCACGCCGCGGCGCTGCTCCTGCACCGCGAACTCGACGATCAGGATCGCGTTTTTCGCCGCCAGACCAATGATGGTGATCAGGCCCACCTTGAGAAACACGTCGTTGGACAAGCCGCGCGCCCACGTCGCCAGCAACGCGCCGGTCAGGCCCAGCGGCACCACCAGCATCACCGACACCGGGATCGACCAGCTCTCGTACAGCGCGGCCAGGCACAGGAACACCACGAGGATCGACAGCGCGAACAGCTTGGGCGCCTGCTGGCCGGAGAGGATTTCCTGCAGGGACTGCCCGGTCCACTCGAAGCCGTAGCCGTGCGGCAGGTCGTGGTCGATGAGGTCCTTCATCATCGCCATCGCCTGTCCGGTGCTCTTGCCCGGTGCCTGCGCGCCGACGATGTCGATGGCCTCGTAGCCGTTGTAGCGGGCGATGCTGGGCGAGGCCAGCGTCCACTTCGCGTGCACGACGTTGGACAGCGGGATCATCGGTGCCGGGCCGCCCGCCGCCGGTGCCTTGCCGGGCACGTAGAAGTGGCTCAGGGCGTCGATGCTCGCGCGGTACGGCGCATCGGCCTGCATGATCACGCGCAGCACGCGGCCGCCGTAATCGAAGTCGTCCACGTACACCGGCGCGAGCATCAACTGGATTGCCGAATACACGTCGGTCAGCGACAACCCCATCGCTTGCGCCTGCACGCGATCCACCGTCATCTTCAACTGCGGTGCGTCCTCCAGCGCATTCGGGCGCACCCCGACGAGGGTGTCCGCGTGCTTGGCCGCCGCCGCGAGCAACTGGTTGCGGGCGTCGATCAAGGCGTCGTGGCCGTGGCCGGTGCGATCCTGCAGAAACAGGTCGAAACCGCCGAAACGGCCGAGGCCGCGGATGGTGGGCAGGTTGACGACGAAGGCCATGCCGTCGCGCACCTTGCCGAACAGCTCGCCCTGAATGCGCGGCACCAACTCGGCCACGTTGGACTTGCGCTCGCCCCATGGCTTGAAGCCGATGAAGGCCATGCCGACGTTCTCGCCGTCGCCCACGAAACTGAAGCCCGAGATGGCGAACACGCGCTCCACTTCGGGGTTGGCGCGGATGATCTCGCTCACCTGATCCATCACCGCATTGGTGCGCGTGAGTGTTGCCCCCGAGGGCAGCGACACGATCGCCAGCGCGTAGCCCTGATCCTCGTCGGGCACGAAGCTCGATGGCAGCTTCCAGAACAACAGCCCGCAGACCACGACCACGCCGGCGAACGCGGCCATCCAGCGCGGCGCGTGGCGCACCGCGCGGCGCACGTGCCCGGTGTAGGCATCGCGCACCCAATCGAAAGCGCGGTTGAAGCCGGCGACCAGCCAGTTGTGCGCGTGCTCGTGGGTGGGGCGGATCAGGGTGGCGCACAGCGCCGGGGTGAAGGCCAGCGCGAGGAAGGCGGAGAACGCGGTGGAAAGTGCAATCGTCAGCGCGAACTGGCGGTAGATCGCGCCCACGCTGCCGGTCTGCAGGGCGCTGGGCATGAACACCGCCATCAGCACCACGCCGATGGCGACCACCGCGCCGGAGATCTGCGCCATCGCCTTGCGGGTGGCGTCCTTCGGCGACAGGCCCTCCTCGCGCATGATGCGCTCGACGTTCTCGATCACCACGATGGCATCGTCCACCACGATGCCGATCGCCAGCACCATGCCGAACAGCGACAACTGGTTGATGGTGAAACCCAGCGCCCACAGCGAGAGCACGCCGCCAAGCAGGGCCACCGGTACCACGATGGTGGCGATGAAGGTGGCGCGCAGGTTCTGCAGGAACAGGAACATCACCAGAAACACCAGCACGAAGGCGATGATCAGGGTGAAGGCGACTTCCTCGATGGCCGCGCGCACGAAAGTCGTGGAGTCGTAGGGCACGAACCATTCCACGCTCGGCGGGAAGCTCGCCTGCAGTTCGGTGAGTTTGGCCTTGACCTCGTTGGCGACGGTGAGCGCGTTGGCGCCGCTGACCAATTGCACGCCCGCGCCGGCGACCGGCGAGCCGTTGTACATCGCCCGCTCGCCGTAGCTCTCCGGACCCAGTTCGATACGGGCGACATCCTTCAGCCGCACCGCCGTGCCCAGGCCATTGGCGCGCAGGATGATGTTGCCGAACTGCTCGGGCGTGGAGAATCGTCCCTCGGCGGCGACCGTGGCGGTGATGCCGGTTCCGGCCGTTGTCGGCGCGGCGCCGACCGCGCCGGCGGCGACCTGCACGTTCTGCGCGCGCACCGCGTTGAGCGCATCGGCAGCCGACAGTCCGTAGGTATGCAACTTGTCGGCATCCAGCCAGATCCGCATCGCGTACTGCGCGCCGACCTGGAAGGTGCTGCTCACGCCGGGAATGCGCGCGATCTGGTCGAGCACGCCGGCGGCCAGCACGTTGTTCAACTGGTCGGCGTTCACGCTGTTGTCCTTCGAGCGCAGCGCGAAGAACATCAGGAAGTCCGGGTTGGACTTGGACACCGTCACGCCCTGCTGCACCACTTCCGACGGCAGCCGCGGGGTGGCGCGCGAGACCTGATTCTGGGTCTGCACCGCGGCGGTGTCCGGATTGGTGCCCGGCTCGAAGGTCAGGGAGATGCTGGCACCGCCGTTGTTGCTGGAGGTGGAGCTGAAATACATCAGGTGATCGATGCCGGTGAGCTGCTGCTCGATCACCTGGGTGACCGACTTTTCCACCGTGGTCGCGTCCGCGCCCGGGTAGCTGGTGTTGATGACCACCTGCGGCGGGGCGATGGCCGGGTAGGATTCCACGCCCAGATTGGTCAGCGCGATCAGGCCACCGAGCGAAATCAGGATGGCGATGACCCAGGCGAAGATTGGCCGGTCGATGAAGAAATTGGGCATGTCGGTGCGCCGCTCAGTGGGCCTGCGCCGCGTCGCTGGCGGCGTCTGCCGCCCACGGCGTCGGTTTGACGGCGGCCCCGGGTTGCACGCGCTGCACGCCGGAGACGATCACGCGGTCGCCATTGGCAAGGCCGGAGTTCACCAACCAGTCGCTGCCCTGTTGCGCGCCCAGCTCCACGTGCTTCTGCACCGCCTTGTCGTCGCCGCCGACGACCCACACGAAGGCACCACCCGGGTCGCGCTGCACCGCCGCCTGCGGCACCCGGAACACCCCGGCGCGCTCGCCGAAGGTGGCGCGCACGCGCACGAACATGCCCGGCAGCAGGTTGTGCCCGGGATTGGGCAGGATGCCGCGCATCTCCACCGCGCCGGTGGCCGGATCGACCGCCTTGTCGGAGAAGTCCAGCGTGCCTTGCGCGCCCAGCGGCGCGCCATCGTCGCCGAGCAGGACGAGGTTCGCCTTCGCCGACGCAGACGCCGCAGCCGTGCCGCGCAGCGCCTGCAGGTCGCCGACCGCATCCTGGAAATACACGTAGATCGGGTCGATCTGCTGCACGGTGGTCAGCAAGGTGGTATCGCCTTGGCCGACCAGCGCGCCCTCGGTCACCTGCTGCTGGCTCGCACGGCCGGCGATCGGCGCGGTGACGTTGGCGTAGCCGAGGTTGATCCGTGCCAGTTCGACATTCGCCTGCGCCTGCTTGACCGCCGCGGCGGACGTACGCTCGGCGGCCTGCGCGTTGTCGAGGTCGGTCTTGGAGATCAGGTTCTTCGCGGCGATCGCACGCGCGCGTTCGGCGGCGACGTGGTCGTTCGCGGCGGTGGCCAGCGCGGCGGCGAGGTTGGCCTGCTGCGCATCGAGCGCGGCCTTGAGTGGCGCCGGGTCGATCTGGAACAGCAATTGCCCGGCGGCGACGTCGCTGCCCTCGGTGTACACGCGCTTTTGCAGCACGCCGGCCACGCGCGCGCGCACGTCCGCGCTGCGGGTGGGATACAGCCGACCCACCAACTCACGAGACACCGGCGCGGTGATCGCATTCACCGTGACCACGCCCACGTCCGGCGGCGGCATCTTTCCGCCTTGCTGTTGCGGCGCGCCGCCGCCGCCACAGGCGGACAAGGCCAATCCGGCAACCATCACCACCCCGAACCGCCGCAGAAATCGGCGCATGCGCAACTCCGGCTGGACGCGAGAATGCCGCAGTCTACCGGTTTCGCGAGGCTGCATTCACAGGACGAAAGTCATGCATCGGCGATGACGCGCGCCGCTTCGGCAAGCTCAATGGAATGCAGTGTTGCATCGGTGCCGTGGCTCAACAGACCCAGCCGGGGTGCTGGCAGCAGGCGATCGAGGATGGCGATGGTTTCGGGTTTGCGGGAAAAATCCGGATCGACGGCATTGCCGATCCAGCCCAGCAGGCGCGATCCATCGGCGAGGATCGCCCGCGCGCTCAGCCGCGCATGATTGATGCAGCCCAGCCGCAGGCCGACCACCAGCAGCACCGGCAACGCGAAATCACGCGCCACGTCGGCGTGTTCGATGTCCACCGCCAGCGGTGAACACCAGCCACCGACGCCTTCCACCAGCACGAAGTCGGCCTGCGCGCGCAGCACATGGAAAGCCGTGCTCAGTTCGGTGCGTTTGATGGTCACGCCCGCTTGCGCGGCGGCGATTTCCGGCGCGGTCGGTTCCGGCAGCGCATAGGGATTGACCCGTTCGTAATCCGGTTGCGGCTCACTCGCCGCCAGCAACGTCAACGCATCCTCGTTGCGCCAGCCGTGCGCCGTGCGTTCGCTGCCGCTGGCCACCGGCTTCATCCCGACTGCACGCAGTCCGCGCGCACGCAGTGCCTGCAACAGCGCGCACGACGCGGTGGTCTTGCCGATGCCAGTGTCGGTGCCGGTAATGAACGCGCCTCTGGACATGGGAAACTCTTGATGTGGAAAAGTGATAGCCGCTCTAGGTGTTCTTCCGGGAAGCGCGCTTTGCCCCTTCCCCCGCTTGCGGGGGAAGGCTGGGATGGGGGCTGGGCTCCGCGACGGTTTCCCCCACCCCAACCCTCCCCCGCAAGCGGGGGAGGGGTAGTAATGAAGTTTCTTCCATTCTCGCAGTGGTGCCAGCAGTCTCGATCGTTGGTCTGCGAGTAGTGCAGCTACAATGCCCATTCAAGCACAGGCGGGCGGCGATGCACGAACACGCGACACTTTCCGGCAGCAAGTCCGAGCAGTACGCGCAACTCGCGCAAGCCGCGCGCGGCCTGCTGGCGGGCGAGCGCGACCGCATCGCCAATGCCGCCAACCTGTCGGCGCTGGTGTACCACGCGCTGCCGTCGTTGAACTGGGTCGGGTTCTATTTTTACGACGGTCACGAACTCGTGGTCGGCCCGTTCCAGGGGCAGCCGGCCTGCGTGCGCATCGGGCTGGATCGCGGCGTGTGCGGCGCGGCGGCGACCACACGGCAAACCCAGCGCGTGGCCGACGTGCTGGCTTTCCCCGGGCATATCTTCTGCGACGGCGCATCGCGTTCGGAACTGGTCGTGCCCTTGTACCGCGACACGCAACTCATCGGCGTGTTCGATCTCGACAGCCCGGAATTGAACCGTTTCGATGCCGACGACCAGCGCGGTCTCGAAGAACTGGCGCGCATCTGGCTGGAGGCCAGCGCATGAACGACAAGCTGCTCAACGTCGGACCGAAGTCCGCGGCATGGTTGCGTCAGGTCGGAATCCGCTCGCGCGAACAACTGATCGAGGCCGGCGCCTTGGGTGCCTTCATCAAGATCAAGCGCGCCGGATTCCGCCCCGGCCTGAATCTGTTGTACGCGCTGGAAGGCGCGATCCTCGACTGCCACTGGCGCGACCTTCCCGAAGGCCGCCGCGGTGAACTGTTGAGCGCCGCCGATGCCGCCGGCGCCACCGCGCCCCCCGCGCGCGGGAAGCCGATGCCGCCGGCCGAGCCGGTGCGCACGATCTGGTCGGATGACGAATCCCGCGCGCACGACGGCGGCCACGCCAGCCATCGTGATTCTGGGAACGACACGGATCATCGCGACGACCCCTATGCGAACGACGGATTCGATTCGCATGACGAATCATCCGCGCACGGCGACGAGGATTGATCGGCTCGGTCGTTCCGACGTTTTCCGCAAGCACGGCAACGCAGCGCTTCAACGCGGCCGCGCCACCGCATGCGCGCGCGCCGCCTCGCTCCACGCCGGTGCGGCAGCGATCGCCGGCAACACATCGGCCACCGTTTCGGCCAGGCTCCACATCGACGCGTGGACGGGATTCATGAAGCCTTCCTCGATCACCTGCCTGCGTATGAACGCCGCCCACGGTGTCCAGTAGCCGCGCGTGTTGAGCAACACGATGGGCTGGTGATAGATGCCCAGTTGCTTGAGGGTGATCGCCTCCAGCAATTCCTCCAGCGTTCCGCAGCCACCCGGTAGCGCAACCACCGCATCCGAACCGGTCAGCAACCGGTGCTTGCGCTCGCGCATGTCCTCGACGATGTCCAGGGTGATGCGGGAGTTACCGCGCGCAGCCAACCCGGCATCGGAGCACTCACGCGACGGATTCGATTCCATGTCGTGATCAGTCCGACCCTGCACCGGCGCATCGGCTTTCCCAGGCCAGCCCCATTCCAGTTCGACCATGAAACGCGGGATGACGCCGATCACCTCGCCGCCCGCGGCCAGCGCGCCATCGGCCAGTGCGCCCATCGAACCGACCGCGCCGCCGCCATACACCAGCACATGCCCGGCGCGCGCCAGCGTCTCGCCCAATGCGCGCGCATCGTCGCGATAAGCCGGATCGGAATGCGCGCTGGATGCGGCGTAGATGCAGATGCGCATGGAATCAGCCAATCGCGCGCCAGCCGATGTCGTGGCGATGAAACTCGCCATCCCATGCAATGGCCGCGACGGCTGCGTAGGCGCGGCGTTGCGCATCGGCGACGGATTCACCCAGCGCGCAAGCGCACAGCACGCGGCCACCACTGGTGACGACCGCGCCGTTCGCGTCGAGCTTCGTGCCGGCGTGAAACACTTTCGTGCTGGCCGGCTGCTGGGCGTCCAGTCCGTGGATGACATCGCCAATTTTCGGCGTATCCGGATAGTTCGCTGCCGCCATCACCACGCCCAGCGAGGGGCGTGGATCCCACTGCACCTGCACCTGATCCAGTCGGCCATCGATCCCGGCCTCGATCAGATCGAGCAGGTCGGATTGCAGGCGCAGCATGATCGGTTGGGTTTCCGGGTCGCCGAAACGCACGTTGAACTCGATCACCTTCGCCACGCCGGATGGGTCGATCATCAGCCCGGCGTAGAGGAAGCCGGTGAACGGCGTGCCATCGGCGGCCATACCGCGCACGGTCGGCTCGACGATCTCGCGCAGCACCCGCGCGTGGACTTCCGGCGTCACCACCGGCGCGGGCGAGTACGCGCCCATGCCGCCGGTGTTCGGGCCGATGTCGCCATCATGGACGCGCTTGTGATCCTGCGAGGTCGCCATCGGCAGCGCGTGCGTGCCATCGACCATCGCAATGAAACTGGCTTCCTCGCCGTCGAGGAATTCCTCGATCACCACCCGCGAACCGGCCGCGCCGAAGGCGTTGCCGGCGAGCATGTCGCGCACGGCGGCCTCGGCTTCCGTCAGCGTCATCGCCACGATCACGCCCTTGCCGGCGGCCAGACCATCGGCCTTCACCACGATCGGTGCACCGACGCGGCGCAGGTGTGCGAGCGCGGCATCGAGCTGCGCGAACACCGCGTAGTGCGCGGTGGGAATGCCGTGGCGGGCGAGGAAATCCTTGGCGTAGGCCTTGCTGCCCTCGAGCTGCGCGGCGGCGGCGGTTGGGCCGAAGATGCGCAGCCCGCGCGCGCGAAAGGCATCGACCACGCCGGCGACCAGCGGCGCCTCGGGGCCGACCACGGTCACGGCCACGCCTTCGCGTTCGACCAGCGCGAGCAGGCCATCGATGTCGGTGGCGTTCACCGCGACGTTGCGGCATTTGCCCTCGGTCGCAGTGCCGGCATTGCCGGGCGCGACGAGCACTTCCGTTACGCGCGGGGATTGCGCGAGCTTCCACGCCAGCGCGTGTTCGCGTCCACCCGAGCCGATGACGAGCAGCTTCACGGGGTGGGTGTTCCCAGCAGTTTGCAGTTCGGCGCCTTCATCGCGACGATCTCGAACACCGGCTTGCCGTCCTTGTCGAGGAAGCGGCGCGAGACCTCGTAGTGATGATCCATCAGGGCCTTGAGGTCGGGATCGTTGCAGGCGGCGATGTTGATGTCGCCCTGCTCCTGATTGCGCATGATTGGCAGTTTGGCCGGATCGATCCTGGCCACGGTGGCGAAGGGGATGCGGATGTCGATCACCAGCCGCTTGCCTTCGGCGTGCGCACGTTCCACCACTAGCCCATCGTTGTAGGGCTTGGGCAGGGTGTGCTGGATCTTCGCCGCGATGTGCGGCGGGTCGATCGGCAGGGGAGCCGGTTTGCAGGCGCCCAAGGAAGCACCGATGACGAGGATGGCGGCGAGAATGGTCAAGGCGCGAAGCATGGGGACAATCCCTGTGGCAGGACGGCGGCTGTGCCGTCAGTGGCGGAAATGCCGACGGCCGGTGAACACCATGGCGATACCGTGCGCGTCGGCCGCGGCGATGACTTCGGCATCGCGCATCGAGCCGCCGGGCTGGATCACCGCGCGGATGCCGGCCGCAGCAGCCGCGTCGATGCCATCGCGGAACGGGAAGAAGGCATCGCTGGCCATCACCGCGCCGGGCACCGGCAGGCCGGCTTCCTCGGCCTTGAGCGCGGCGATCTTCGCGCTGACCACGCGGCTCATCTGCCCGGCACCCACACCGATGGTGCGTTGATCGTGCGCATACACGATGGCATTGGACTTGACGTGCATCGCCACCTTCCATGCGAACAGCAGGTCGTTCAATTCAGCCGCGTCGGGCGCGCGCTTGGTCACGATCTTGAGATCGGTGATGGTGAGCGCATCGGAGTCGGCATCCTGCACCAGCAGGCCGCCGGCGATGCGCTTGCAATCCTGCGCGGGTGGGCGTGGTGCGAACGCACCGCAAGCCAGTACACGGACATTGGATTTTTTCGCGAATGCGGCCAGCGCGTCGGGCTCGATCTGTGGGGCGATCACCACTTCGACGAACTGGCGCTTGACGATTTCCTTCGCGGTCGCCGCATCCAGCGCGCGATTGAAAGCGATGATGCCGCCGAAGGCCGAGGTCGGGTCGGTGGCATAGGCGCGGTCGTAGGCATCCAGCAGATTCGCCGCGGCCGCGACGCCGCAGGGATTGGCGTGCTTGACGATCACGCAGACCGGCACATCGAAGGCCTTGACGCATTCCAGCGCGGCATCGGCATCGGCGAGGTTGTTGTACGACAGTTCCTTGCCCTGCAGGAAGCGCGCGGTGGCGACGATGCCTGCCGGTGCGTTTTTCTCGACGTACAGCGCGCCGGCCTGATGCGGGTTCTCGCCGTAGCGCAACGCGCTGGCCAATTGCAGCGAAAGGTGGAACGTCTGCGGCCAGGCTTCCGGCGCATCGACATTCGCCGCCCGTGGCGCGAGCCACTGCGCGATGCGCCCGTCGTAGTGCGCGGTGTGCGCATAGGCCTTGGCGGCGAAGTGGCGGCGCTGCGCGGCGCTGGTGCCGCCACAGCCGATGGCATCCACGATCGCGCCGTAGTCAGCCGGATCCACCACCACCGCCACGCGCGCATGGTTTTTCGCCGCCGCACGCAGCATCGCCGGGCCGCCGATGTCGATGTTCTCCACTGCATCTTCGTAGCTGCAGCCGGGCTGGGCGATGGTCGCCTCGAACGGGTACAGATTCACGATCAGCAGGTCGATGGGCGCGATGCCATGCTGCGCCATCACCGCCGCATCCACGTCCTCGCGACCGAGCAGGCCGCCGTGGATGGATGGATGCAACGTCTTCACCCGGCCATCCATGATTTCGGGAAATCCGGTGACCGCGCTGACATCGCGCACGGCGATGCCGGCCTCGCGCAGTGCCTTGGCGGTGCCGCCGGTGGAGAGCAACTGCACGCCTTGCGCGACCAGCGCATCGGCCAGATCGATCAAGCCGGTCTTGTCGGACACCGACAGCAAGGCGCGGCGCACGCGCTGGCGCGGTGCGGAAGGATCGTTCGCGGACATCGGCAACCCCGGGATATCAAGGCTGCCATTATAGCGAAGGTCGCCATCGCGACCGGTGACGGCCGGCTCAGGCGAGGTTGTAGTCGCGCAGCTTCTTGCGCAAGGTGCCGCGATTGAGCCCGAGCGCGGCGGCGGCGCGGCTCTGGTTGCCGTCGCAATGCTCCAGCACTTCGGTGAACAGCGGTTTTTCGACTTCCTGCAGGATCAGCGAATGCAGATCCTCGGCCGGATGGTCGCCGAGGTCGCGCAGGTAGCGGCGCACGACGAGGGCGACGCAATCGCGCAGCGAAGACTGTACCGATGCGGACGCGGACGAGCCGCTGTCGCGCAATGCATGGATGGTGTTCACGAAGTGTTGCGCTCCGGGGCTGCGCCCGCGTATCTGCCGATGCCGTCGACGATGCGCAAGACATCGCGCGGCGGGGCAGTGAGTGTACGCCCGCGTTGCCAGCATCATGCAAGCACGCGAGCAAAAATATTTTTCTTGACACGCTGCGCGAGAGTGATTTCTGCGATGCGTGCATTCAAGGTGTGCGCAGGGATGCGTTGCTACGACGTCGTCGTGTCGCGCGTCACAGTTATGATCGGCGTGCGTTCAGCGGAACTGGATGTCCCACGACAGCGCGCCTGGATCGACGATCTCCAAAGTTGCGCTGGCCGATTGCCCGGGCTGGATCAGCGGCGTCGATGGCGCGCTGCCGAGGTATTCGCTGGAGCGAAAGCGGCGCTGCCCGATTACCCGGCCGTTGATGTCGGAGGCGGTCAACTCCAACATCGGCCAAGCCTGCGCAAAAGCTGCGTTGTTGCGAAAACTCAAGGTGACCATGCGCGCGCCTTTCACGCTCGGATGCGGATTGAATTCGCGCGCGGTGATCTCGAAAGCCGTGGGTTCCCGCCACGGCGGCAACGTGCAGCCGACGAGGTGGCAGATGGTGTCCACCCGTGGTCGCCAGTCGGGATCGCGCGCCAGTTCGTTGCGGTCGGCGATCGGGATGATGGCCAGCAGGCTGGCGAGCAGTGCCACACTCGCCAGCCACCAGCGACCTTGCCCCGGCGCTTGCGCACGCACGCGTTCACGGGCGAATCGCGGCACGCTGGCCGGCACCACCGGGCGCTGGCGGGTCGCGAACAGGTCGGTCTGGCGGTCGTCGGCGGGCGCGGCTGGCGTATTCGGATCGGTGACGGCGGCTGCCGTCTGCGTGGTGCCGGTAGCGGCAGATTGCCCCCTGACGAGATGCGCGCTGGCGTCGAACGGATTGCCGCACGAAGGGCAGGCGAATGCACCACCACTGGCCGCCGGATGGTCGGTCGAGAGTGGAATGATCGTCTGGCATTGGGGGCAGCAGGTCTGCATGCGCGCAGTGTAAGGGAAACGCAGCTTCGATCAGGCAGATTCGATCAGCGCCGCGCGCCGTCGATCCGCAGCCAGTCGCCCTGCTGACTTACGCGCAGATCGTCGAACCATGCGCCGTAACGCTTCAGCAAATCGTGCTGCTGACCGTCGAGGATGCCTGACAATGCCAGCAAGTCACCGGGTGCCACCCGCGCGGCGATGGAGGCGGCCAGTTCGTCCAGCGCGGAAGCGAGGATATTGGCCAGCACCACGTCGTAAGTCTGCGTCGGCGCAGACTCGGGCGTGAACACCGCCAGCCGTTGCGCGACTTCATTGCGCTGCGCGTTGTCGATACTCGCTGCCAGCGCCTGCGGATCGTTGTCGATGCCATCGGCGTGTGCCGCTCCGAGTTTGAGCGCGGCGATGGCGAGGATGCCCGAGCCGCAGCCGACATCGAGCACGCGGCGGCCTTGCAGCCGTCCTTCGCGCGCGAGGCCCTCCAACCATTGCAGGCACAGCGCGGTGGTCGGATGTGTGCCCGAACCGAAGGCCAGCCCCGGATCCAGTCGCACGATCGTCGCCGCCTCGCCCATTGCGGCAGCTTCCTCGGGCAGATCGGCATTCCACGGCACGATCCACAGCGATTGCCCGAACCGTAGCGGCGGGTAGTCGTCCATCCACGCGCGCACCCAGTCCTGATCGGCGACTTCGCGGAATTGCGCGCTGGACAAATCCGCATCCGGCGCGAGCGCTTCCAGCGCATGCAGCAGGCCATCGCGATCGGCATCGGCATTGAACAGCGCGGTCAGCGTCAGCGCCTGCCACAACGGCATCGCGCCCACGCCCGGTTCGAGGATCGCGCGCTCGTCGGGCGTTTGCGCGTTGGCATCCATGAAGGTGACCGACAACGCGCCCAGTTCCTCCAGCGCGGACTCGATGCGCGCGTGTTCGCGCTGCCCGCACTGCAAGCTGAGTTCGAGGAAGGGCATCAGAGTTTCGGGATGCGGATGGTCTTGCTGATCATCAGCGAACCCGACAGCGCGAAGCCCAGCGCCAGCGGATGCAGCGACCATGCGCCGAGGTGGATCGATCCGAACCAGAGATCCTCGCCGATGCGCCCCTGCCACGCCGCCACCGCCAGCATCGCCACCAGCAGCACGCTGCTGGGGATCGGCGTGCCCTCGAAGTATTTCACCTTGCCCGATTCATTGGCCGATAGCGCGTCGGCGGTGATGTTGTAGCGCGCCAATCGGCTCACTCCGCAGGCGACGAAATAGATCAGGATCAGGCAGTCGAGGTGGCTGCGCAGGCCGCAGGCGTAGCCCAGCGCCGCCGGGGCGACGCCGAAGGAGATCGCATCGGCCAGCGAGTCGAGTTCACGCCCGAGCGCGGATTGCGATTGCCGCCAGCGCGCCACCCGCCCGTCGAGCACGTCGAACACCAGCGCCAGCGGGATCAAGGCGGCGGCGTGAAAGAGGCCGTCGGGATTGTTGCCGGCCAGATGCCCCATCAGCGCCAGCACCGCGCCCATGCCGCAGGCGGCATTGCCGATGGTGAACCAGTCCGCGAGCTGGAAGCCGCGGATCATCGAGAAGTGGGGCGGGCGGGCGGCGGTCATCGGTACGCACGATAGCATGGTTGATCGTACGGTTCATGGTATGCTTCGGATCGTATCCGATGGATGATCTTCCATGAGTTCGATCAGCGCCAACAGTCTGAAGACACAGGGCGTTTCCGCCATCGCCGACGCGCTCGCGCAAGCACCGGAGGCGGTCGTGTCGGTGCGCGGCAAGGATCGCTTCGTGGTGATGGAGATCGAGCACTACCGCTACCTGCGCGAGTGCGAACTGACCGCGGCGCTGGCCGAGAGTCAGGCCGACATCGCCGCCGGGCGCTACGTGACGGAGTCGGTGGACGCGCACATGCGGCGGCTGGCGCGACGGCAATGAAGCGCTCGCCGCGGCGGTCGCGAGCGGCCGCGGGTGCTGGATCGGGATCACGCTCGGCATCGGGCCGGAAGACCGCGGTCGGCAGCGCGTCGGCAGTGCCGTCCAGACCGCTGCCGTACACGCTGGTGTTCACCGCGCAATACACCCGCCGCGCCGCACGCTTCCTCCAGCGTCACCCGCCCTTGCGCGAGCCCTACCGGAAAACCTTGCTGCTGCTCGAAGCCAACCCCCACCATCCGTCCCTGCGCCTGCACGCGCTGGCCGGAAAACTCGCCGGCCTGCATTCGGTCTCGATCAACCTGGCGTACCGGATCACGCTGGAGCTGATCATCCGCGACCGGCAGATCGTGCCGATCAACGTCGGGGATCACGATACGGTGTATTGAGCGCGGCGGATGTGATGCCGCCGTCTTGATCTCAATGCTTCCACTTCAGTCCCTCGCGCGCCGGGGCGAAGGTGAACCAAGGGTTCACGCGACAAAGAGCGCCCAGATCATGTCTTGACAAGTGCATCCCGCCGTTCCATGTCGATCCCGCTCAAGCTTCCTCGAAGTAGTCCGAATCCACCTTCTTCACGACGAAACTCGTGGCAAGCGAGACGCCGACATCGTGGTCGATCATCAGTTGCGCGATCTGCCCGCCGTCGAGGAGCACCACCTTCTTGTCGATCCGGGACACATAGTCGACCGCTTCGGACGAGAAGGCCGAGGTGGTCATGAAGACTCCCTTCTGTGCGCGCTGGCCCGTCAGGGCACCGACGAACTTCTGGATCTCCGGCCGGCCGACGGTTCCCTGCCAGCGCTTGGCCTGGATGTAGATCGCGTCCAGTCCCAGGCGATCCTCCTTGATGATGCCGTCGATGCCGCCATCCCCGCTCCTGCCCAGCCGCTCGCCGGCGTCCTCGCGCGATCCGCCGTAGCCCATCGCGACCAGCAGCTCGACGACGATGCGCTCGAAGAACTCCGGGCGTGCTTTCGTCAGCCGTTCCAGCAGTTCCCCGGCCAGTTCGTCGCGGATGGTCTGGTACGCGCCTTGCAGCACCTCCTCCGGCGTTTGCACGGGCGCAGGGTGGGTTGGTTCGTTCTTGCGCGGTTTGTCCTCGCCGGTCGCTTCCCGTCCGTGGAACGCATTGAACTCGGGAAATTGCTGAAGGAATTTCACGTCGATGCGCGCGGGGCGGCTGGCGATGACCTGCTGGCCCTTGTCGGTGATGCGAAACACGCCACGGCGTGGCCTTTCGAGCAAGCCGGCGCTTTTCAGGTAGGTGCTGGCCCAGCCGATCCGATTGCGGATGATGCTCTGCTGGCCGCTCGGCAGGCGCGCCGCACATTCGTCCGGCGTCAGGCCGAACTCATCGGCGAGCAGTGCTTCGGCCTTGGACAGCGTATCGGCTTGGCCGCTCGCCGCCAGTTTCAGCAACGGCAGCATCAATGCCTGATAGTCAGGTATCGCCATGTTCGCGCTCCCGATCGCCGATGCGGCAGTATCTCACCCCAACCCCATCCCCTTGTCCTTGCGCTCGGCGAGGCGTTTTTCGAGGTAGTGGATGTTCTGCCCGCCGAGCTGGAAATGCGGGTCGGCCATGATCCGCTGCTGCAGGGGGATGTTGCACTTCACGCCTTCGATCACCGTTTCCGACAGCGCCAGGCGCATGCGCGCGATGGCGCTGGCGCGGTCGGGGCCGTGCACGATGAGTTTGCCGATCATCGAGTCGTAGTTGGGCGGGATGCGGTAGCCGTCGTACAGGTGGGTATCCACGCGCACGCCGGGGCCGCCGGGCGATTCGAAGCGCTTGATCGTGCCCGGGCAGGGCATGAAGGTGTCCGGATCCTCGGCGTTGATGCGGCATTCGATGGCGTGGCCGCGGATGACGATATCCTCCTGCCGGATCGACAGCGGCTGGCCGGCGGCGATCAGCAACTGTTCGCGCACCAGATCCACGCCGGTGATCCATTCGGTCACCGGGTGCTCGACCTGGATGCGGGTGTTCATCTCGATGAAGTAGAAGCGCCCGTCCTCGAACAGAAACTCGAAAGTACCCGCGCCGCGATAGCCGATGCGGATGCAGGCGTCCACGCACACCCCGCCGATCTGCGCGCGCAGCTCCGGGGTGATGCCGGGCGCGGGCGCTTCCTCGACCACCTTCTGATGGCGGCGCTGCATCGAGCAGTCGCGCTCGCCGAGATGGATGGCGTGGCCCTGGCCGTCGGCGAGCACCTGTATTTCGACGTGGCGCGGGTTCTCCAGGTACTTCTCCATGTACACCTGCGGATTGCCGAAGGCGGCCTTGGCCTCGGCCTGGGTGGTGGCGATGGAGTTGATCAGCGCGGCCTCGGTGTGCACCACGCGCATGCCGCGCCCGCCGCCGCCGCCGGAGGCCTTGATGATGACCGGATAACCGATGGCGCGCGCCATCGCCATGCACTCGGCGTGATCCTCGGGCACCGGACCGTCGGAGCCGGGCACGCAGGGTACGCCGGCGGCCTTCATCGCGCGGATCGCCTCGACCTTGTCGCCCATCAGGCGGATGGTCTCCGCGCGCGGGCCGATGAAGACGAAGCCGGATTGCTCCACGCGCTCGGCGAAGTCGGCGTTCTCGGACAAAAATCCGTAGCCCGGATGGATCGCCTGCGCGTCGGTGACCTCGGCCGCGGCGATCAGCGCCGGGATGTTGAGGTAGCTCTCGGCCGAGGGCGCCGGGCCGATGCACACCGACTCGTCGGCCATCGCCACGTGCTTGAGGTTGCGGTCCACGGTGGAATGCACCGCGACCGTGCGGATGCCCAGCGCGTGGCAGGCGCGCAGGATGCGCAGCGCGATTTCGCCGCGGTTGGCGATGACTACCTTGTCGAGCATGTGTGCGACCCTACGGTTGTGAATCGTGAATCGTGAATCGTTCAAGGCCGGGCATTGGCGGCTCCACGTTTTTCGAGGGAGTGGATCAGCGATGTGAGCTTGGCGAACAGCGAATCGATCTGATCGTCGATGGATGGCTCCGGCTCGACGTACTTCAGCCGGATCGAAATCTGGAGTTGCGTGTCCAGTTCGGAAAGCGATCCGCGCGCAATGGCGAGGAAGCGAAGCAGTTCGGGCGTGGAACGGCGCGCCGCGCCTTCGGCGATGTTCGACGGAATGCTCACGGCCGAACGTCTGATCTGGGAGGTCAGTCCGAATCGTTCCGAATCGGGAAAGCGTCGCGAGCAGGCATAGACGGATTCCACGAGGGACATGGATTCCTGCCAGACGTCCAGCGTCTCGTGGGGTCGTTTTGCCGATTCACGATTCACGATTCACCATTCACGACTTCAGCCAATCGAATAAATGCATACGGATTCGCGCCAAACACCCCGCGCTTCGTGGTTCGCTTCTCCGATTCACGATTCACGATTCACCCAATCACAAACAACGGCTCGTCGAACTCGATCGGCTGCCCGCTGCTGGCGAGGATCGCCTTGACGGTGCCGGACACGTCGGCTTCGATCGGGTTGAACATCTTCATCGCCTCGATGATCGCCAGCGTTTCGCCGGCCTTGACCGTCTGCCCGACTTTCACGAAGGCCGGGCTTTCCGGGTTGGGCGAGGCGTAGAAGGTGCCGACCATCGGCGAGCGCAGGACGTGGCCTTCGGGCAGTTCGCGACCGCCCTTGGCGAGCGGCGCGGATTCGGCCTCGGCTGGCGCGGATGCCGGCGCGCGCGGGGGCGCGGTCGGGTGCGGGGCGCTGTAATGCAGCGGGGTCGGCGCGGCCTGCACCAGCCCGCCCTTGGGCATGCGCGAGAGGCGCACGGATTCCTCGCCTTCCTTGATTTCGATTTCTGCGAGGTTGGACTCGTCCAGCAGGTCGATGAGTTTCTTGATCTTGCGCAGATCCATGATGTGGGTTCCTGATTCGGATTCGGTGCTTGTATCGCGTCGGCGCGGTCAGCCGAGCGCCTCGACGTGGCGCGCGAAGCGCTCGAGGATGGCCTGCCAGCCGCCGCGCTGCTGTTCGATGGAATGGGTGGATTCGGCGTCGAACTCGACGCGCACGTTCACGGCGTCATCGACCTGCGCGAATTCGACCGTCGCCTGCCGATCCCCGAAGGCGTAGGCGAGCAGGCGCGGCGGGACGACGCGGGTGTAGGTGCCGGCGAAATCGAAGCCCATGCTGCCGTCGCGGGCTTCCATGCGCGAGGAAAACTGTCCGCCTTCGCGCAGATCCACGCTCGCCGCGGTGGTGTGCCAGTCGTCCGAGGCGGCATTCCATCGCAGGATGTCGGCCGGGGTGGTGTAGGCGTGCCAGACCTTCGGGAGCGGCGCATGCACGCGGGTTTCGACCACGATCTTCATGGCATCTCCGGGCGGTCAGGGGGTCGATGCGGCGGCGGCGCGCAGCCGTGCAATCGCCGCGTCCAGCGCGTAGCGGTAACTGTCGGCGCCGAAGCCGGCGATCACCCCCACGGCCAGGTCGCTGAAAAATGACTGGCGGCGGAAGGGTTCGCGGGCGTGCGGGTTGGACAGGTGCACCTCGATGAAGGGGATGCGCACCGCGGCCAGCGCGTCGCGCAGGGCGACCGAGGTATGGGTGAAGGCGGCCGGGTTGATCAGGATGAAATCGGTGCCGTCGCCGGCGGCGGCCTGCACGCGCTCGATCAGCACATGCTCGGCATTGGCTTGCAACGAATCCAGCGCAAGCCCGGCCACTTTGGCGCGCGCGGCGAGGTCGGCGTCGATCTGCGCCAGCGTGGCATGCCCGTAGATGCCCGGCTCGCGGCTGCCGAGCAGGTTCAGGTTGGGGCCGTGCAGGACGAGGATGCGGGGCATCAAGGGGCGCAGGCACGGGAGCTTCCCGGGGCGCGCAGTGTCGCCCGTCGGCCGGCTCGTGTCCAGCGAATCCGTCCCGATTCGCCGAAGTTCACGGAAAATGAACGAGGATTTCCCGCTGGCTGGAGCAAATACTCAGTCGCCCCCTGTTGCTCGTCATTCCGGGGCCGGCGCAGCTTTTGGCGACGGAACCCGGAATCCAGCGCCTTTCGTGGCAATGGGTTGCAGCATGACTCAGGACGACAACCCCGGGCTTCTGGGCGACGCCCCTTGTTTTTTACAGGATGAATAGGGATGACAGGCGACCCGTCGGAGCCTCAGTCGCCCGCATCCACCCAGCGCTGGATGTCCGCCGCGTCGTCGAACGTGCCCACGCGCTGCCGCAGCAGGCGGCCATCCGCGCCGATCAACGCCGTGTACGGCAGCACACCGAGCCCGTTGCCCAGCCGCGTGCCGGCGTGCCAGTGCGCATCATCCAGCACGATCGGGTAGCCGACCGGGTATTTTCGCAGGAAATCGCCGACGGATGCCGCATCGTCCTCGGCCAGCCCGACCACCACCACGCCGGCATGGCCCTGGGTGGCGGCGTAGCGCGAAAGCAGCGGCATTTCGTCGCGGCAGGGCTGGCACCAGCTCGCCCACAGATTGACCAGCACGCGCCGCCCGCCCGGCAGGGTCGCCGGCTGGCCGTGCAGATCGACCAGCGCCAGCGGGCCGACCGGCTGTCCCGCCTGTGCCGGAGTCACGTCCGTCGGCGCAGTCGTCGCTGCCGGGTGCGCGTCCGACCCGCGACCGGTACCGGTACCGATCAGCCCGCGTTCGCCGACGCTGCCGGAAGATACCCACCAACCGGCGGTTCCGGCGAGCAACGCCGCCAGCACCGTGACGATGGCCGCCCGCGCCCTCACTGCGCCGCGCGCGCCAGCGCTTGATCGACTACCGTCTGGGTGAGGATGTTCGGCAGCACCTCGCCCGGCCCGCCGCTGCGCGGATAGACCACGTACAGCGGGATGCCGACCGCGCGATGTTCGGCGAGGAAGGCGGTGATCGGCGCATCGACATTGGTGTAATCGCCGACCATGTACACCGCATCGGCGCGCGCCAGCGCATCGCGGAATGCCGGCCGCGCCAGCACCGCGCGCTCGTTGGCCTTGCAGGTGATGCACCAGTCGGCGGTGATGTCGACGAACACGACTTTGCCGTTTCGACGCAGTTCGGCGAGTTTGTCCGCCGAATAGCCGACGCTGCCTGCAGTTGCAGATGCGGCCGTCGGCGCGGGCAGGCCCGGCAGCGCAGCCAGCGGTGCCAGCGCCAGCAGCACGATGACTGCCGCCACGGCGCGCAGGGTGCGCGAGCGCCGCGCGTAGCGTCCGCGCTCCCACAGCCACAGACCCAGCGCCAGCGCCACCGCGCCGGCCAGCACGTACAGCACGCCCGCCGCGCCGCGCTGGCTGGCCAGCACCGACACCAGCCACGCCGCGGTCAGGTACATCGGGAAGGCCAGCACCTGCTTGAAGATCTCCATCCACGCGCCGGGTTTGGGCAGGCGCGAGGCCAGCGCCGGGACGAAGCCGATCAGCAGGAAGGGCAGCGCCAGGCCCAGCCCGAGGGCGAGGAACACCGCCAGCGCCAGCCCGACCGGGGCGGCGAAGGTGTAGGCCAGTGCGCCGCCCATCAGCGGGGCGGTGCAGGGACTGGCGACCACCACCGCCAGCGCGCCGGTGAAGAAATCCCCGGCCGGCCCGGCTTGCGTCGTCAACTTCTGCCCGACCCCGGCCCAGCCAGCGCCGAACTGGTACACCCCCGACAAGGCCAGCCCGACCGCCAGCATCAGGTAGGCCAGCCCAGCCACCACCAGCGGTTGCTGCAACTGGAAGCCCCAGCCCAGCGCGCTGCCGGTCTGGCGCAGGCCGATGACGATGCCGCCCAGCACGGCGAAGCTGGCCAGCACCCCGGCGGTGTACCACAGGGCATGGCGGCGCGCGCGCTGGCGGCTTTCGCCGGATGCGGCCAGCGACAGCGCCTTGAGCGAGAGCACCGGCAGCACGCAGGGCATCAGATTCAGGATCAGCCCGCCGCCGAGGGCCAGCAGCAGAGCCAGCCACAGCGAGGGGGAGGATGGCTGCTCGCGGACGGCGTCGCTGGACGATCCCGATTGCGGGACGGCGGCAATCGCGCCGGGCTGACCCTGTTGAATGGCGGCGCTGCTGCCGCCAGCCGGCAGATCGACCGTCACGCTGCGCTGCATCGGCGGGTAGCAGATGCCGTCGGTCTGACAGCCCTGCAGGTTGACGGTCAGGGTGAGCTTCTGCGCGGCGGTGGACTGCCGCTGCAACGGCAACGGTACGTCCACCGGATCGAAATACACCGCCACGTCGCCGAAGTGGGCGTCGTGGATGGTTTTCGCGGCCGGCCATTGCGGCGAACCGGCGCGCACATCCGACGACTCGCCCCGAGTCGAAAAACTCGTCTTGTCGCGGTACAGGTAATAGCCCTTGGCCGGGCTGAAGCGCAGCAGCAGGCGGTCGGGGGTGTCCACGATGGCCTCGACACCGAAGGCTTGCTCCGGCGGCAGCGGCAGGCCGTCACTGGCGGCAGAGGCTTCGTGGGTAGCCAATGCCGCCAGCGAGGGCGGGGGTGCTGAACCCGTCGATGCCCCGAGTGATGTCCGCGTCGATGCGCCGTGCGATGAATCGGTCGATGTACCGAGCGATGAATCGGTCGATGTACCGAGCGATGAAACCGTCGATGCGCCGGTCGATGCGACCTGCGACGAACCCGCCCCCGCAGCGGCCGCCGCCGGTATCGCGACTTGCAAGACTCGCTTCTGCGGCGGGTAGCACACCCCGGCGTCGGCGCAGCCCTGGTACTGGATGGTGACCGCCACGGTGCGCGCCCCAGCTGACACTCCCTCCCCCGCCTGCGGGGGAGGGTTGGGGTGGGGGGCGGCCGAAGGTGCGCCGGTCAACAGTGCCACCACGTGGTCGTGGTAGATCTGCACGTCGCCGAAGAACGGATCGTGCTTGTGGATGCCCTCGGGCAGCTGCAGCGCGGTCGCGCCGAAAGCCGCGTCGGCGCTGGCGTGGATGCGTTCGCGGTACAGGTAATAGCCCTTGGCGATGCCCCAGTCAATCTGGACGCGATCCGGGCCGAGCGCATGCGCGCTGGGCGTGAACGCCTGATCCACCGGCAGCAGGTCGGCCTCGCTGATCGCCCGCGCGGCCGGCGCGGCGAAAGCGGCCGCCAGCAGCGCGGACAGCATCACGGTCATGGCGGCCCACACCCGTCCGCGCATGGCGAACCTCATGCCGCATCCCCGGTCGGCGTGGTTTCAGCCTCGATCCAGCCCAGATAAGCAGCCAGCCCGTCCATCGCCTCTAACGCCAGCACTTCCGGCAGCGTGTACGGATGCAGGGCGACGATGCGCGCGCGCAGCGCCGGAAAACGGGTGGCGGTGGTCTTGATCAACATCAATACTTCCTCGGCGCGTTCGATGCGCCCTTCCCAGCGGTACACCGACCGCGATCGCGGCAGGACGTTCACGCAGGCGGCCAGCCGCTCGCCGACCAGCGCCTCGGCCAGCGACAGCGCGCTCGCCTCGTCAGGGCAGGTGCAAAGAACCAGCAGGGCCGGCATGGGTCGATCCGCTACGCAATCGCCCAGCGTAATGGCCGCGCCGGCTGCTGTCATGTGCAGGAAGATTGCTGCGCAGCGTGTGCCGAGGGCAATCCTCTACCCGGTATTGAGGCCAAAGGGCTTCCAAACCATGCGAGCAATCTGACATGGCATTCCCTCACCCGCCGCGCCTGCGGCGCGTCGGCCTCTCCCGGAGGGAGAGGCTGCCATTTCCCTTCTCCCACCGGGATGAGATGTTGCGTTTGCGAACCGCAGGTTCGTGCAACGTCGAATGCCTCCGCGCCAGCGCGGAGGCCGGGGCGCGCAGCGAGGTGGCGCGAAGCGCTGGATGAGGGGCGGCCTGCCCTCGATGGTTTCGATCCGACAGCCCCTCACCCCCACCCCTCTCCCTGTGGGAGAGGGGCTGACTTCGCGCGCGGGGCTTGAATCGGGCCTCCAGCCGCGCGACGTGCACGCCCTCGCGCAGGGGAGAGGGGCTAACCGAGGGCGCGGGACTTGAATCCCCCGCCGCCGTCTCCATCTGCTGGCAGTCGCCTTTGTCTTGGGCGTCGCGCTCGGGTAAACTTGGCACTCGTCGATGGCGAGTGCTAACAACTGCGCCAGACTGCTTTCGCTTCAACCACTTGCAACAACCCATCCGTTCAACACACGTGAGGTTCCCATGAAGCTGCACCCGCTGTTCGACCGCGTCGTCATCAAGCGCATGGAAGAGGAGAAGATGTCCGCCGGCGGCATCGTGATTCCCGATTCGGCCACCGAAAAGCCGATCAAGGGCGAAGTCGTCGCCATCGGTCCGGGCAAGGCCCTGGACAACGGCAGCCACCGCGCGCCCAGCGTCAAGGCCGGCGACAAGGTCCTGTTCGGCAAGTACTCGGGCACCGAGATCAAGCTCGACGGCACCGAGTACCTGGTGGTGAAGGAAGAAGACATCTTCGCGGTGCTGGGCTGAGCCGATCACCGCGTGAATCGTGAATGGTGAATGGTGAATCGTGAGAAGCCCAAGCGCTCTCCGGTTCGACGACGACCTCCACGATTCCAGCCACCTGCTTACAACCATTCACGTTTCACTATTCACAATTCACGGAGCTCCAAATGGCAGCCAAAGAAGTTCGTTTCGGTGAAGACGCGCGTTCGCGCATGGTCAAGGGCGTGAACGTCCTCGCCAACGCGGTCAAGGTCACCCTCGGCCCGAAGGGTCGCAACGTCGTGCTCGACAAGAGCTACGGCGCGCCCACGATCACCAAGGACGGCGTGTCCGTCGCCAAGGAGATCGAGCTGGCCGACAAGTTCGAGAACATGGGCGCGCAGATGGTCAAGGAAGTCGCTTCCAAGACCTCCGACGCCGCCGGCGACGGCACCACCACCGCCACCGTGCTGGCGCAGGCGATGATCCGCGAGGGCATGAAGGCGGTCGCCGCCGGCATGAACCCGATGGACCTCAAGCGCGGCATCGACAAGGCCGTGCTCGGCGCGGTCGATGAGCTCAAGAAGCTCTCCAAGCCGTGCAGCACCTCGAAGGAAATCGCCCAGGTCGGCGCGATCTCGGCCAACTCCGATCATCACATCGGCGAGCTGATCGCCAAGGCGATGGACAAGGTCGGCAAGGAAGGCGTCATCACGGTGGAAGACGGCTCGGGTCTGGACAACGAGCTCGACGTGGTTGAGGGCATGCAGTTCGACCGCGGCTACCTGTCGCCGTACTTCATCAACAACCAGCAGTCGATGTCGGCTGAACTGGAAGATCCGTTCATCCTCCTGCACGACAAGAAGATCTCCAACGTGCGCGAGCTGCTGCCCGTGCTCGAGGGCGTGGCCAAGGCCGGCAAGCCGCTGCTGATCGTCGCCGAGGAAGTGGAAGGCGAGGCGCTGGCCACGCTGGTGGTCAACACCATCCGCGGCATCGTCAAGGTGTGCGCGGTGAAGGCCCCGGGCTTCGGCGATCGTCGCAAGGCGATGCTCGAAGACATGGCCATCCTCACCGGTGGCACGGTGATCTCCGAAGAAGTCGGCCTGCAACTGGAGAAGGCCACGATCAAGGATCTGGGCCGCGCCAAGAAGATCCAGGTCAGCAAGGAAAACACCACCATCATCGACGGCCACGGCGCCGCCGAGGGCATCCAGGCGCGGATCAAGCAGATCAAGGCGCAGATCGAGGAGACCTCGTCGGACTACGACAAGGAGAAGCTGCAGGAGCGCGTGGCCAAGCTGGCCGGCGGCGTGGCGGTGATCAAGGTCGGCGCGGCCACCGAGGTGGAGATGAAGGAGAAGAAGGCGCGCGTGGAAGACGCCCTGCACGCCACCCGCGCGGCGGTCGAGGAAGGCATCGTCGCCGGCGGCGGCGTGGCCCTGATCCGCGCCCTGCACGCGCTGGGCGAGCTGAAAGGTGCCAACGAGGACCAGAACCACGGCATCGCCATCGCCAAGCGCTCGATGGAAGCCCCGCTGCGCGAGATCGTCGCCAACTGCGGCGAGGAGCCTTCGGTCATCCTCAACAAGGTCGCCGACGGCAAGGGCAGCTTCGGCTACAACGCCGCCACCGGTCACTTCGGCGACATGATCGAGATGGGCATCCTCGACCCGACCAAGGTCACCCGTTCGGCGCTGCAGAACGCGGCCTCGATCGCCGGCCTGATGATCACCACCGAGGCGATGGTGGGCGAGCTGCCGAAGAAGGAAGAAGCCCACACCGGCCACGGCGGCGGCGGCGGTGGAATGGGCGGCATGGGCGGGATGGATTTCTGAGCCCTGCGTGCCAGTTGCTGTGACGACGAAGCCCGGCCTAGCGCCGGGCTTCGTGTTTGCGGGGCTGGAAACAGACGCCGCGACTATTTGAATGCGGCGAGGCGATGGTGGGCGATCTGCCGAAAAAGGAAGAAGCCCACGCCGGCCACGGCGGTGGCGGCGGCGGAATGGGCGGCATGGACGGGATGGATTTCTGCTCCAACGCCCACCCTCGCTTCAAACCGCTCTCTCATCGGAAGAAGAGTTGGGGTGATGGGTCGATGTCACGAACGAGCCCCGCAGCAATGCGGGGCTTTTCTTTACTGGAGCGCTATCAGGCGCGCTGGCTCTGTTCGCTTTACGGTGCGCCTCTCACCCCAGCTTCCCGTAGATCAGCGCAACCGCTACGACCTCGCCGGCGATGGTGCCCAGACACGTCAGGAAGAAGTTGAGGAAGGTGCGCGAGACGCGGTTGCGGTACCAGCCGCGCAGGGTGGCGACATCGTCGCGCAGGTGCAGGAAGTCCTGATAGGTCGGCTTGCGGATCCATGCTTCGACCAGCGCGCTGACCGTGCCCGAGGCGATGCCGGGGTGGAAGGGCTTGAACGGCGACCACAGCGCGCCGGCGAGTACCGAGAGCGGGTGGCCGCCTGCCGCAATGGCGCCCACGCCGCCGCCGATGAAGGTGGCGATGAACCATGTCGTCACCAGCGCCGTGCCCAGATGCGCGCCGCCATGCCAGTAGCCCCACGCGAAGCTGGCCAGCACCACCACCGCGATTGCGATCGAGATCCACGGCACGCGGCTGCCGGTGGCGACCAAGTCCAGTTCGCCGAGCACGCTGGAAGGTAGATCGTCGTCTTCACGCAACCGCTGTGCCAAGCCTTTCAGGTGACCGGCGCCGACTACCGCCAGCACCTCGCGTGGGCGTCCGTCGGCGTTGGCCTGACGCAGGCGCGCGGCCATGTAGCGGTCGCGCTCGGCGATCAGCGCCTGATAGATCGGCGGGCTGCTGGCGGCGAACTCGCCGAAGCTGGCCTCGAGCATGTCGCCTTCCTTGAGCTTCTCGATCTGCTCGCCATCGACTTCCTCGCGTTCGAACAGTCCGGCGCCCAGCCCTGCGACCAGTTTCATGCGGCCCCAGAAACCCAGCGCCTTGTAGGCGCGGCGCAGGGTAATGCCGACATCGCGGTCGATCACCTGCAAGGGCAGGTCGCGTTCACGGGCGGCCAGCGCGGCGGCCTTCAGTTCCGCGCCGGGTTCCACGCCCAGTTGTTCGGACAAACGCCGCTGGTACGCGGACAGCGCGAGGTTGGCGGCGACCAGCCCGGTCTTGCCTTCGCGCAGGATGCGAAACAGGTCGAGATCGCGCAGCGCATCGGGTTCGGTGAGATGGCGCAGGCGTTGGGTGTCGAGTTCGACCGCGATGGCATCGAAGCGCGGATCGCGAGCCAGCGTTTCGACAGCGTCCACGCTCGCTTTCGAGACATGGGCGGTGCCGAGCAGCGTGTAGCGCACGCCGTCGCGTTCGACGATGGCGTGCGGCTGGTCGGCGAGCGGATCGGCGCTGATCGCGGCTTCGGTGGTGGTGTTCAATCCATTTTCCTCAGTTGCCTCGATCCCGATCCGAGCTACGAAAACCTTGGTGCGACCTGCAACCTTTCCATGCTGCTGACGACGTACTTGGCGCTATGGGCCATGAAAGCGACTAACGTATGGAGTCCGCCAATGAACGCCAATCAACGCCAATGAAACACTTCTGCCAAGAAACCCGCCGTCCTTCGCGTTCATTTGTGTTCATTCGCGGGCCATCATGCATGCGGTTGTGAAGGCTCCGGCCTTCTACGGATGGATTCACGTTCAATCGCGGTGCCTTCAGTCCCGGTAACGTTTGCGCAAGTCGCCGTAGGCGTCGATGCGGCGGTCGCGCAGGAACGGCCAGATGCGGCGCACGTGCTCGCTGCGTTGCAGGTCGATCTGGGTGATCAGCAATTCCGGCGTATCGGTGCCTGCCTGCGTCAGCACCTCGCCCTGCGGCCCGAGTGCGATGCTCGAGCCCCAGAAATCGATGCCGGCTGCCCCCAGCGGCGAAGGCTCGTGGCCGACGCGATTGCAGGCCAGCACCGGCAGGCCGTTGGCGACCGCATGGCCGCGGTGGCTGAGGATCCAGGCCTCGCGCTGGCGGTCTTTTTCATCTTGTGCGTCGGCTGGATCCCAGCCGATCGCGGTCGGATACAGCAGCAGTTCGGCACCGGCCAGCGCCATCAGGCGCGCGGCTTCCGGGTACCACTGATCCCAGCAGACCAGCACGCCCAGCCGGCCGATGGAGGTGTCGATGGGCGTGAAGCCCAGATCGCCGGGCGTGAAATAGAACTTCTCGAAAAAACCCGGGTCGTCCGGGATGTGCATCTTGCGATATTTGCCGGCCAGCGAACCATCGGCATCCAGCACCACAGCGGTGTTGTGATACAGGCCAGCGGCGCGGCGCTCGAACAGCGAACCGACGATCACCACGCCGTGCTGTCTGGCCAGCGTGCCGAGGAAGTCCGTGCTCGGCCCGGGGATGGGTTCGGCGCGCTCGAACTCTTCCACCGACTCGTGCTGGCAGAAGTAGGCGCCGTTGTGCAGTTCCTGCAACAGCACCAGCTTCGCGCCCTGCGCGGCGGCGGCGGCCACGCGCTGCGCGATGGCGGCGTGGTTGGCCTGCACGCTGCCGTGGTCGTGCTCCTGCACGAGAGCGACGGTGATGCGGCGGGGATCCATCGGCGTGGACTTCCTTCCTCGGTGGGCGGGCGATGCGTGCGTGGGGGCGGACGATTCAGGCCGCCAGCAGGCCGCGCGGCAACTGCATGGTCAGGCAATGCAGACTGCCGTTCTGCCAGATCAGCGGTCGGCATGGTACAGGCACCACCTGCCGGTCGGGAAACGCGCGCGCCAGCACGGCGGCGGCGACGGCGTCGGCCGGATCGTCGTAGGCGGGCATCAGCACCGCGCCATCGACGATCAGGAAATTCGCGTAAGACGCGGCCAGTCGGCGCCCATCGTCGTCATGGATGGGTCGCGGCCACGGCAGCGGGAACAGCCGGTACGGCCGGCCGTCCATGCGGTGCAGCGCGGCCAGCTCGCGTTCCATCGCCGCCAGCGGGCCGTAGTGCGGATCGTCGGCATCGTCGCAGGCTTGATGGACGATGGCATCGGGCGCGGCGAAGCGGGCGAGGGTGTCGATGTGCGCGTCGGTGTCGTCGCCGTCCAGCGCGCCGTGCTCGATCCACAGCACGCGGCGCTGGTGCAGGGTCTCGGCCAGCCGCGTGGACAGTTCGCTGCGGTCGAGATCGGGATGGCGGGTGTGCAGGCAGTGCCAGTGGCACAGCAGGGTGCCGTCGCCGTCGGTCTCGATCGCGCCGCCTTCCAGCGCGAAGTCCACGCGCTCGCGGTGCGCATGCGCGAACACGCCGCGCGCGAACAGGTTTTCGATCAAACGGTCGTCGCGCGCCGAGGCGTATTTGTCGCCCCAGGCGTTGAAGCGGAAGTCCAGCAGGCGGAAACCGTGCGGATCGCACAGGCTTATCGGCCCGGAATCACGCAGCCAGGTGTCGTCGTACTCGACTTCGACGAAGCGCAGGCGCGCGGCGGGAACGTCCGCGCCGGCCAGCAGATGCGTCGCGCGTTCGCGCACCTGCGCATCGGGGACGCAAACCAGCGCGGTCTGGAAGCGGGTGATGGCGCCGACCAGCGCGACGTAACTGGTTTCGACGGATGCCAGTCGCGTGGCCCAGTCGGTGCCTGCGTGCGGCCACGCAAGCACGACCGCGGATTGCGGCTCCCATTCCGCGGGAAAACGAACGGCGGGAGCAGTCATGCAATTTTAGTGGGCGGGCGCCGGTCCGATTTCTTCGGGCGAGGCGTGATTGAGGACGACGTCGACGACGCGGCCGTGGGCGAAATACACCGTGTACTGCGGATACACCCAGCGCTGGATCAGCGGCCACTGCGCCTTCTGGCCGCCGCGCGGTTCGAGCTTCTGCGCCGGTGCGCCCAGTTTGTGCTCGACCGCCGCCATGCCCATGCCGCGCATCGAATGCTCGACCGAGGCGTCCATTCGTGCGCGATCGACCAGCAGGGTGTCGGCACGGGCGACCTGCTGGCAGCAGGCGGCAAGGACGGTCGCGGACGCGATCAGGAACAAGCGGTTCATGGCGTACTCCCCGGGGTTGGTGTGAACGCGGGATTTGTAGCAGATGCGCGGGCCGCCGCAAAGCGCAACGCGATTGGCCGTGTTCCGTGGCGTCCGCGCAGGGCGCGGCGTCGGGCGCGCGGACTTCAGCGCTGGCGGGCCTTGAAGCGCGGGTTGGACTTGCAGATCACGAACACCTTGCCGCGGCGGCGGACGACCTTGCAGTCGCGGTGGCGGCTCTTGGCCGACTTCAGGGAGGACAGGACTTTCATGGCGGGAGGCTCGACTGGGGATGCAAGTGAATCCGCTATTCTAGCGGCAGCCACGGGAGGTGTCCAACTTTATTCCCTGATGGTTTCCCGCTCTCCGCTTCCCGCTTCCCGAGTCCCGAGTCCCGAGTCCCGAATCCCGAATCCCGAATCCCGAATCCCGAATCCCGAATCCCGAATCCCGAATCCCGAATCCCGAATCCCGAATCCCGAATCCCGAATCCCGAATCCCGAATCCCGAGCCTCGAGCCCCGAGTCCCGCTTCCCGCTTCCCGAGTCCCGAGTCCCGAGTCCCGAGTCCCGAGTCCATTCCCCATTCACAATCCACGCTTCATCCCGGAGACGACACAGCATGCGCGCGATAATCCCGGTACTGACCATCGACGGCCCTTCCGGTTCGGGCAAGGGCACGATCAGCCGCATCGTCGCCACCCGGCTGGGCTGGCACTATCTGGATTCGGGTGCGCTGTACCGGGTGGTCGGGTATGCCGCAGGGCGCGATGGCGCGGATGTGGCCGACCATGCCGCGATGGCCGCGCTTGCCGAACGCACCGTGATCCGCTTCGTGACCTCGGGCGACGCCGAACCGCGGGTGCTGGTGGATGGCGTGGATGCGACCGACGCGATCCGCACCGAGACCGCCGGCGCGGCGGCATCGGCGATCGCCGCGATTCCCGTGGTGCGCAACGCGCTGCTGGCGCGGCAGCACGCTTTCCGCGCGCCGCCGGGGCTGGTAGCCGATGGCCGCGACATGGGCACGGTGGTGTTCCCGGATGCGCCGTGCAAGGTGTTTCTGACGGCGAGTGCCGATCAGCGTGCGCAAAGGCGATATAAGCAGTTGAAAGAAAAAGGACTTTCCGTTAGCATGGACGATCTGTTGTGTGAGATCCTCGCCCGCGATGCGCGCGATGCCGAACGCGCGGTCGCGCCGCTCAAACCCGCTTCCGACGCGGTGTTGATCGATACGACCGACGTGCCGGTGGAGCGCGTGGTCGAGCGCGTGCTGACCTTGTTGCCGGATTCGTTCCGACCTTGAGGCGTGTGCGTGCCTGCACAGCGGGCGTGTCGTTTCATCGTGACAGATCAGCCCCGCGGCGGCGACGCTGCGGATAGTCCTCGACCAACAGGCGCAGCCGCGCCGCACAAGGGTGGGCCGAGACCCGAGCCATGCGCTCGCGGCCCGTGTGTTCAACCGGAAATTCAACCCATGACCGAATCATTCGCAGAACTGTTCGAACAGAGCCAGCAGACGATCGCCAAGCTCAAGCCCGGCTCCATCGTCATCGGCACCATCGTCGAAGTGCGCCCCGACGTGGTGGTCATCAACGCCGGCCTGAAGTCCGAAGGCATCGTGCCGATCGAGCAGTTCCGTACCGACGCCGGCGAGCTCGACGTGCACGTCGGCCAGGAAGTGAAAGTGGCTCTCGAATACCTCGAGAACGGCTTCGGCGAAACCGTGCTCTCGCGCGAAAAGGCCAAGCGCTCGATGGTGTGGGACGAGCTGGAGGAAGCCCTGCAGTCCAACGCCACCATCACCGGCCGCATCAGCGGCAAGGTCAAGGGCGGTTTCACCGTGGACATCAAGGAAGTGCGCGCGTTCCTGCCCGGTTCGCTGGTCGATGTGCGCCCGGTGCGCGACCCGGCGTATCTGGAAGGCAAGGAACTCGAGTTCAAGCTCATCAAGCTCGACCGCAAGCGCAACAACGTGGTCGTCTCCCGTCGCGCCGTCGTGGAGTCCGAGCACTCCGAGGAGCGCGAGCAGCTGATGGACAAGCTGGTCGAAGGCGTGGTGCTCAAGGGCGTGGTCAAGAACCTCACCGATTACGGCGCGTTCGTGGATCTGGGCGGCATCGACGGCCTGCTGCACATCACCGACATGGCGTGGAAGCGCGTGCGCCATCCGTCCGAAGTGGTCAACGTCGGCGACGAGCTCGACGTGCGCGTGCTCAAGTACGACCGCGAGCGCAACCGCGTCAGCCTCGGCCTCAAGCAGCTCGGCGAGGATCCGTGGGACAACATCACCCGCCGCTACCCGAACGGCGCGCGCCTGTTCGGCAAGGTCTCCAACGTCACCGATTACGGCGCGTTCGTGGAAATCGAGCCGGGCGTGGAAGGCCTCGTGCACGTTTCGGAAATGGACTGGACCAACAAGAACGTCAACCCGTCGAAGATGGCGCAGGTGGGCGACGAGGTGCAGGTGATGGTGCTGGATGTGGACGAGGAGCGCCGGCGCATCTCGCTGGGCATGAAGCAGTGCCAGCCCAATCCGTGGGAAGCCTTCGCGGCGATGCACAACAAGAACGACAAGGTGTCCGGGCAGATCAAGTCGATCACCGACTTCGGCATCTTCATCGGCCTGGACGGCGGCATCGACGGCCTCGTGCACCTGTCGGACATCTCGTGGAACTCCACCGGCGAGGATCTGGCGCGCAACTTCAAGAAGGGCGACACGCTGGAAGCCGTGGTGCTGGCGGTCGATCCGGAGCGCGAGCGCATTTCGCTGGGCGTCAAGCAACTCGAGCAGGATCCGTTCGGCCAGTTCATGGCCGCGCACCCGAAGGGCAGCATCCTCAAGGGCACCGTGAAGGAAGTCGATGCGCGCGGCGCGACGCTCGATCTGGGCGATAACATGGAAGGCTACATCCGTGCTTCCGACATCGCCAAGGAGCGCGTCGACGACGCCACCACGCACCTGAAGGTCGGCGATGAAATCGAAGCCAAGTTCATCGGCATGGATCGCAAGGGTCGCGTGTTGCAGCTCTCGATCCGCGCCAAGGACGAGGCCGAGCAGCAGGCGGCGATCGACGAGTACTCGGCTTCGGCGCACACCGGCACCACGACGCTCGGTGCGCTGTTGCGCGAGAAGATGAACAAGGGCGAATGATCGGCAGCTTCCGCCGTTCGTCCAGCGTCAACTGCAACACCATCGGAATCCCGTGGCGGGCGTACTGCCCGTCACGGTGCCGATCAGTCCGTGACTCGGTTCGCCGGGTCGCGGTATCCGCCGGCGGGGACCGGCCAGTACAGCGATGCCACGCATGACCAAGTCCGAACTCATCGAGTTGCTCGCGCTGCGCCAAGGGCACCTGAAGGCCGACGACGTGAGCATGTCGGTCAATGCCCTGCTGGAGATGATGAGCGAAGCGCTCAGCCGCGGGCAGCGCATCGAGATCCGCGGTTTCGGCAGTTTCTCGTTGCACTACCGGCCGGCACGCATCGGCCGCAATCCGAAGACCGGCGATGCGGTGGCTCTGACCGGGCGGCACGTGCCGCATTTCAAGCCCGGCAAGGAACTGCGCGACCGCGTGAACCACTGCGAACCGCAACCGGATTGAACGCGAGCCTGCGTTGACCGTTGCGCGCGCCTGCGCCAAGCTTGCCCGACAACGCGACGAGGCATGACCATGCGAGTCTGGCTACAAACGCTCACGGCCGTGGTGTTCGTGGCCGCCGGCATCCTGTTCGGCGCCTTCAACCCGCAATCGGTTGTCATCGATTTCCAGTTGTTCATCGCCCATGCCAGCCTTGGCGTGGCGTTGTTGTTCGCCTTGTTTCTTGGTGCCGCATTGGGCGGAGCCGCAGTGACGATCGGTATCGTCTGGCCATTGCGCAGGCGTGTGCGCAAGTTGGCCAGCGCAGCGGCGGCCTGAGCGCAGGCGGTCGCCGCACATCCACGAGCATGTCGCCGAATTTCTTCCAATACCTGCTGATCGCGCTGCTGCCGATCGCCGCATTGAGCGGCTGGTACGCGGGCCGGCGCGGCGGCGCGGTACAGAGCGGGCGGCGCATGCGGCGGCTGTCCAGCACGTATTTCCGTGGTCTGAATTACCTGCTCAACGAGCAGCCCGACAAGGCCATCGAGTTGTTCCTGCAATTGGCCGAAGCCGAGAAGGACACCGTCGAAACGCAGTTCTCGCTCGGCTACCTGTTCCGTCGGCGCGGTGAAGTCGACCGCGCGATCCGCCTGCATCAGGGGCTGATCGCACGCAGCGGGTTGAGCGATGAACAACGCAAGTACGCGATGCTCGAACTGGGCGAGGACTACATGCGCGCCGGCCTGCTGGATCGTGCCGAAACCCTGTTCACCGATCTCGTGCAGGCCGACGTGTCGGTGCCGCAGGCGCTGCGTCATCTCATTTCCATTTACCAGTCCGAACGCGATTGGGACAAGGCGATCGCCCACGCGCGCAGCTACGAGAAGGCGACCGACGAGCCGATGGGCCCGTTGATCGCGCAGTTCCAGTGCGAACTGGCCGAACAGGCGCGCATGCAGGGCGATACCGAGACGGCGCGCGCGCGCATCGCCGATGCCTATGCGGCCGATCCGCACAGCACCCGCGCCGGTATCCTCGAAGGTCAATTGGAAATTGCTGCCGGCAACGATGCGGCGGCGATCCGCGCCTTTGAGCGCGTGCCGCGGCAGGACATCGACTACCTGCCGGCGGTGCTCAAACCGCTGCTGGATGCCTATCAACGCGGCCACGACAGCGGGCGTGCGCGCGCTTTTTTGGCCGAGATGGTGGAACGTTATCCGGGCTTCTCGCCGGTGCTCGCACTCAGCCGGATCGTGCGCGACGAGGAAGGCGTGGAGGCCGCGCGCCGTTTCGTCTCCCGCCAAGTGCGGCAGCGGCCTTCGATCCGCGGGCAGGCGGCGATGATCGACCTGAGCCTCGACGATCCCGCCGAGGCAACGGCGACGCTGGCCACGCTCAAGCAGATCAGCGATCAGTTGTTGCTCAGTTCACCGGCCTTCCGCTGTAGCCGCTGCGGTTTTCGCGCACGCGCCCACCACTGGCAATGCCCGAGCTGCAAAAACTGGGGCACGATCAAACCTCAGTACAACTTGCTGGGCGAATGAGCCGATGGGGTTCGTGCTAGCGTCCGCCAGCATCCTCGCATCGGCGGGTTGCCGATTCCCGTAGGCGTTGTGAGCGACTCGAAGCGCGGATGGTTGCGAATGCGCACGTGTCATGATGGTTCTTTGGACTCGCCGTCGCCAGTCTGGCGCCGAGGATCGAATTTGCAGGCGCCGGGCCGTGCTGTGCAGATCGCCAATTCCGGCCTGCACCTTGGCGAAAAACTGCATGTGTGCCTGTACCATGCCGACGAGGAGAATCGGGGGTTGGCCGCACAGCCGACGATCTTCAAGGTGCGCACGCACCCGGTCGATGGTACGGCAGTGGAGCATCTGCTTGCCGAGTTGCGGGTTGCCGTTTGCGATGTCGACGAATCGCGCCTGCGGCGGATGCTGCGCGATGCCGTTCCCGAATACGTCCCCACCGAAGGCGCGCAGGTCGCCGCGCTGCCGGTCGATCGCAGGAGCCACGCCCGATGAATGCAACGTCTTCCATGCACCGCGCGCCGCGTATCCGCAAGGCGGTCTTTCCTGTTGCAGGCCTGGGCACGCGCTTCCTGCCGGCCACCAAGACCGTGCCCAAGGAGATGCTGCCGATCGTGGATCGGCCGTTGATCCAGTACGCGGTGGACGAGGCCATCGCCGCTGGTTGCGACACCCTGGTGTTCGTCACCAACCGCTACAAGCATGCGGTCGCCGATTACTTCGACAAGGCTTACGAACTCGAACAACGGCTGGAGGCCGGCGGCAAGCTCGACCTGCTGCAACGGGTGCGCGAGGTGCTGCCCGACGGGGTGCGCGCGGTGTTCGTGACCCAACCCGAAGCGCGCGGGCTCGGTCACGCGGTGCTGTGCGCCCAACCCGTGATCGGCGACGAGCCCTTCGCAGTGCTGCTGCCGGACGACCTGATCTGGAATCGCGGCGGCCCCGGCGCGTTGGCGCAGATGGCCGATCTGGCGCAGGCCCGGCGCAGCAGCGTGATCGCGGTGCAGCCGGTGCCGCGCGAACAGACCGGAAGCTACGGCATCGTTGCCACCGACACCTTCGACGGCCGTCACGGACGCATCCGCGGCATCGTCGAAAAACCCGATCCGGCGATCGCGCCCAGCACGCTGGCGGTGGTCGGCCGCTACATCCTCGATGCGCGGATTTTCGAACTGCTCGAACGTACCGCGCCCGGCAAGGGCGGCGAGATTCAACTCACCGATGCGATCGCCGCCCTGCTCGGCGAGCAACCCGTCGAAGCCTATCGTTTCCAGGGCACGCGCTTCGACTGCGGCACCCATATCGGCTTGGTCGAGGCGACGATCCGCTTCGCCCTCGACCACGAGGCGATCAGCGAGCAGGCGCGCGATGCGATGGCCCGCGCGCTGGCCGAACTGGGCGTGGCCGATTCGACCTGATCTTTCGACGGTCGTTGCGTTGCAGACGGGAGCGGCGGGCCAAGGTAGCCCGCCGTTGCATCGTCGTGCCCGCGTCCGTCGTCAGAACGCGATGTCGCCGAACAGGCCGAACTCCTGCGTCTGCATGCGGTTGACGAGATCGCGCAGGTCGTCGTTCTTGTACACCAGCGCCAGTTTGATGCCCTTGCGCACGTCCCATTGCAGGCCGAGGTTGTAATAACGGTCGCGCAGGCTGGGGTTGAGGTACTTGCTCGGATCCACCCGATCGAAGCGGGCGAACACCGACCACGCCGTGTTGAAACCGAAACTGCCCCACAGCGAATAGCCGCTGGCCTTGTCGCGCAGCGGCGAGAGCACGGTGTTCCAGTTGCTGGCGCTGAAATACTCCGCGCCGATGCGGTTGTTGCCGCGCGCCCAGGCGACCATCACGTCGCCGCGGGTGGCGGTGTGGATGGCGTTGGTGGTCGCGGTGTCCTTGCCCAGCGTGCCCGAATAACCGCCCACGGCGATGCCCAGCCCGTCGATCGGCGAGTAGGCGAGACGGCCTTCGAAATCCATCCGGCTGCTGCGGGTGGGATTCCTGAAGCCGGCACCGTTCACCACCACCCCGGCGTAGTCGAATCGGCCATCGCCGAACTGGCCGCTGGCGCCTAGTCCCCAGTCGGCGGTGTTGGCGACCTTGGCGCGGTCGGTGAGGGTGTTCTCGACGTAACGGTAACCGTAGAAGTTTTCCACGTACGGCGTCCACGCCATCGGGATCTCGCCGGCGCGGAACACGAAGGCGTTGCTGAACTTGCCCTGCAGGTACAGATTCTTCATGAACAACTGCGTCTGCCCGTTGGCGGCCACGTAGTTGAAGTCGGTAGTGAGCGTCGCCGACCAGATGTCGTCGAAGCGATGGTTGACGGTGAGGTAGCCGCGCTTGATGTCCAGTCCATAGCCGTCGGCGGGCGTGCGCACGCCGTTGTGGGTCTGCGCGAGGTCGCTCAGATCCACGAACATGCGCCCGCTGACGGTGGTGTCGTCGACCACTTTCTCCAGCTTGTCGGTTTTCGTCGTCGTGGTCGTCGTGCTGGCTTGCAGGGCCTGCACGTCCTGTCGTGTCTGCGTGGTGGCATCGGCCTGCGCGGTCTGCTGTTGCTGCAAGCCGGCCACCTGCGTCTGCAACTGCGCGACGGCGGTCTTGAGCGCGGCGATTTCGCGGTCGCGCGCGGCCAATTCCTCCTGCACGTTCGGTGCGGGAGCCGTTTTGCGGACGGCATGATGGCGGTGGGTGGACGACGCAGCGGTGGCGGCGGACGGATGCAGGCCGAGCGCCAGCGCGATCGCGGCAGCGACGAGAGTGGTGCGCATGAAGACCCCTGAGTTTGGATGAAGAAGGCGTGTGGCGGTTCCCCGGGCGGCACTGTAGCCAAACACGCGCCCGGCGTGTTGATGCAGGTCATGTGCCATCGCAATGCTGTAATGGCGGCGATGGCGGCACCGATGTCCAGTCCGGGTCGGATCGGCCTGCGCTGGTATACTCCGCGCGCCGGCCGGAGCGGCGCCGACTGTCTCGTTCCGGCCGGCATCCCCGTTCCGTCTCTATGCCCCGTCGCGCGGTGTCCATGCGCCTGTCCACGATCAAGCTCTCCGGCTTCAAGTCCTTCGTCGATCCCACCACCCTGCACCTGCCGGGCAATCTCACCGGCGTGGTCGGGCCCAACGGTTGCGGCAAGTCCAACATCATCGACGCGGTGCGCTGGGTGATGGGCGAAAGTTCGGCCAGCCGCTTGCGTGGCGACAATCTCACCGACGTGATCTTCGCTGGCTCCTCGGCGCGCAAGCCGGTCAGCCAGGCCACCGTGGAGTTGCTGTTCGACAACGCCGACGGCGCGGTCGGCGGCGAGTTCGCGCGCTTCAACGAAATCTCGGTCAAGCGCACGGTCACCCGCGATTCGATCAGCACCTATTACCTCAACGGCACGCGCTGCCGCCGCCGCGACATCACCGATCTTTTTCTCGGAACGGGTCTGGGTCCGCGCAGCTATTCGATCATCGAGCAGGGCACGATCTCGCAGATCATCGAAGCGCGGCCGGAAGAACTGCGCGTGTATCTGGAAGAGGCCGCCGGCATCTCCAAGTACAAGGAGCGTCGCAAGGAAACCGAGTCGCGCATCCGCCAGACCCGCGAGAATCTCGAGCGCCTGAAGGATCTGCGCGAGGAAGTCGGCAAGCAGCTCGAACACCTCAAGAAGCAGGCGCGACAGGCCGAGCAGTACCAGCAGCTCAAGGCCGACCAGCGCGAGCGGCAGGCGCAGTGGCATGCGCTGCAATGGCGGCATCTGGATGCCGAGCTGGCGCGCCTGCGTACCGAGCTGGCGCGCGAGGACACGCGCTTGCAGTCCCTGCTCGCCGAGCAAAGGCAGGCCGAGGCGCAGATCGAATCTGGGCGCGGCCGGCACGCACAGGCCGGCGAGTCGCTGAATCAGGCGCAGGCGGCGGTGTACCGGGTCGGCGGCGAGATTTCGCGCATCGAGCAGCAGATCCAGCACCAGCGCGACACCCTGCGACGCATGCACGAAGCCCATCAGCTTGCGCGGGCCGCGTTGCAGGAAACCACCGACCTGATCGACGGCGATGCCACGCAGTTGTCCGAACTGCACGCTGCCATCGCCGCCGCCGAACCCGCGCTGGCCGAACTCAAGCGCGAGGATGCCGCCCAGCAGGATGCCCTGCGCGCGGCCGAAGCGATATTGGGCGATTGGCAACACCGTTGGGACGCGTGCGCCAAGGCGCAGGCCGAAGCCGCACGCGGCGCCGACGTGGAGCGCACGCGCATCGACCTGCTCGATCGGCAGATGCTCGATGCCGCGCGCCGCCGCGACCGCGCCAGTGAGGAGCGCGCCGGGCTCGATCTGAACGCGCTCGCCGCCACGCTGGAGACCACGCGCAGCGCCCACGACGCGCAGCGCGCGCAGATCGACGCGCACAACGCCGAACTGGAAGCGCGTAAGCAGGCGCTCGCCGACCTGCAATCCGCCGAGCGGCAGATGCAGTCCGATCTGGCCGGCGTGCGCCAGCTGGTGCAGTCCGCGCGCGGCCAGCTCGGATCGCTGGAAACCTTGCAGCATGCCGCGCTCGGGCAGGAATCCGGGGCCGGTCGCGCGTGGTTGAAGGCGCAGGGGCTGGAAGGCGCGGCACGACTGGGCGAACGCCTGCGCGTGGCCGCCGGTTGGGAGGTCGCGGTCGAAACCGTGCTCGCGCGGTTGCTGGAAGCGGTGACCGTCGATGGCATCGATACGCATCTGCCGGCGCTGGCGCAGTTGGCCGACGGTCGCATCGCGTTGATGGATGCCGCCGATGGCGCGCTGGATGTGCCGACCGATTCGCTGGCCGCGCAGGTGGAAGGGCCGCTGGCAGCGCGACGCATCCTCGCCCGCGTGCGTTGCGCGCAGGATGTCGCCGCCGCGCAAGACCTGCTGCCGACGCTCGCCGAGGGCGAGGCCATCGTCACCCGCGCCGGCGAGTGGATCGGTGCCGGCTGGGCGCGCGTGCTGCGCAGCGGCGAGGCCCAGCATGGCAGCTTGTTGCGCGAGCGGCAGATCCAGCACTTGCGCGCCGAGATTTCCGCATTGACGCGACGCGAAGCGGAGCTGGTCGCGGCGCAGGCGAACTCGCGCTCGCTCCTGCTCGAAGCAGAGCAGCGTCGCGAGGACGCGCAGCGCGCCCTGTATCTGGCCCATCGCAGCGTCGCCGAGCTGGCCGGGCAGTTGCAGAGCCAGCAAGGCCGGCTGGATTCGGCCAGTGCGCGTTCGCGCCAGCTCGAGCTCGATCTGGGTCAGATCGGGCAGGGCTTGCAGCAAGCCCATGCCGATGCCAGTCAGGCGCGCGCGCGGCTGGAGGAAGCGGTCGCGGCGATGGGCCGCCACGAAGCCCTGCGCCAACAGCTCAATGGCGAACGCCGCGAGCATGCGCAACGCCTGGAAAGCGTGCGACAGGCGGCAAGCGATGCCCGCGAGGTCGCGCACCGCAACGCGCTGTCGCTGGAATCGCAACGGGCGCGGGTGAGCGCGCTGGAACAGGGGCTGGCGCGCATGCACGGCCAGCGCACGCAACTGCTTGCGCGCGAACAGGAACTGGCCGCGCAACTGACCGCAGGCGACGCCCCGGTGCGCGAACTGGAAGCCACTCGACAATCCTGTCTGGAGCAGCGCGTGCTGGTCGAGAAGGACTTGGCGGCCGCGCGCAGCGCGCTGGAAGAAATCGACGCGCACATGCGCGCGCTCGAACACACCCGCCAGCAGCGCGATGCGCAGGCGGTCGCGCAACGCGAGGTGATCGCCCGCCGCCAGCTCGACGAACAGATGCTGGCGATGCAGGCCGGGCAGCACGAACAGGCCATCGTCGAGGCACAGTTCGAGTTGCAGGCGGTGATCGACGCACTCCCCGAGGACGCCAGCGCGGACGCCGCACAGAAGGCGCTGACCGACCTCGACGCGCGCATCAGGCGGCTGGAGCCGGTCAACCTCGCGGCGATCGCCGAATACGGCGAGCAGTCCGAGCGCAAGCAATACCTCGATGCGCAGAACGAGGATCTGGTGAACGCGCTGGAAACCCTCGAAGGGGCGATCCGCAAGATCGACCGTGAAACCCGCGGCCGTTTCAAGGACACCTTCGACCGCGTCAACACCGGCGTGCAGGAACTCTACCCGCGCCTGTTCGGCGGCGGCCACGCCTATCTGGAATTGACCGGCGAAGACCTGCTCGACACCGGCGTGACCCTGATGGCGCGCCCGCCGGGCAAGCGCGTGGCGCATATCTCGCTGCTGTCCGGCGGCGAGAAGGCGATGACCGCGGTGGCGCTGGTGTTCGCGATCTTCCAGCTCAATCCGGCGCCGTTCTGCCTGCTCGACGAGGTGGACGCGCCGCTGGACGAGGCCAACGTCGAGCGCTTCTGCAACATGGTCAAGGAGATGTCGGCCAAGGTGCAGTTCCTGTTCGTCACCCACAACAAGGGCACCATGCAGGCCGCGCAGCAGCTGTCCGGCGTGACCATGCGCGAGCCGGGCGTGTCGCGACTGGTGTCGGTGGATCTGGCCGAAGCGGCGCGGCTGGCGGGCGTGGCGTGAATCAACCCTGCGCGCCTGCATGCGGATCGACAGGGTCGATTCGGGCTATCCTGAGCGGGTTGCTGGTCGATGAAGGACGGAGCAGGGCATGAGCGATGTCAATCTGGTGCGCATCATCATCGCGGGCGCGTGCCTGCTGCTGATCGCCCTGATCTGGTTCTTCCGACCCGGCAAACCAAAACAGGGGCGGCGTGTGGCCGCCCGTACCGAAGCATCGGATGGGGCGCGTTCCGAACCGACTTTGGGCGAGGAAATCGAGCGCAGCCTGAAGGAAGATCGCGCAACGGATGCCGGCGGTCAGATAACTGCCAAGACTGCGCCGTCAGCCGACGCGGCGAGCGATGGCGAGAACGGCGAGTCATCCACGACAGCCGCGATGCGATCGCCACGCGGCAGCCATCCCCACCTCGGCATCCGTCAGGATGAAGCCTTCGATCGCATCGTCACCCTGTTCGTCGCCGCGCGCGCCGGGCGCATGCTCACCGGCGCGGATCTGGTGGTCGCTGCCGAGAAAGCCGGCCTCGTGCACGGTCACATGAGCATCTATCACCGCCTCGTCGATGGCAAGCCCGAGGCCGGCCCGGTGTTCAGCGTCGCCAATATGATCAAGCCGGGCAATTTCGACCTCACCCGCCTGCATGAATTGCGCACGCCGGGAATCAGTTTTTTCCTGACCTTGCCCGCGCCGCGGCCGCTGAGCGCTCTCGACGCCTGGGACGCGATGCTGCCGACGGCACAACGCATGGCCGAACTGCTCGACGCGCTGGTGCTGGACGAGGAGCGCAACGCGCTTGGCCGCCAGCGCATCGCCCACATCCGCGACGAGATGCGCGCCTACGACCGGCGGCGCGAGCAGCAGGTGATTCGACCCGCTCGTTGATCGTCGCGCAGTGACGCGAACGTTCCTGCCCAAACGGGAGAGTGGAATTCTCCTTCCCCCTCCGGGGGAAGGTGCCCGAAGGGCGGATGAGGGCATCTATTTCGGGTTCGAAAGATTCCCGCATCGATAGCCTTCGTGGATGGATCCTTCACGTGCATCAACATGTCGGCGCGCGATCCCATGCCAATAATCAACCAATCCATATCGCCTGAAACCATCGCCCGCGCGCAATCCTTGCGCCGCGAGATCGGCGAGCACAACCATCGCTATCACGTCCTCGATGCGCCGAGCATTGCGGATGCCGAATACGATGCGTTGATGCGCGAGCTGGAAGCGATTGAGCACGCGCATCCCGAGCTGGCGACCCTTGATTCCCCAACCCGCCGCGTCGGTGCAAAGCCGACCGGTGGATTCGCGCAGGTGCGCCACGTTGTGCCGATGCTCTCGTTGGCCAATGCCTTTTCCGATGAGGAGGTGCGCGCCTTTGCGAACCGCATCGACGCGCGCCTCGATGGCAAGGCCGCGTCTGGACTGGAGTTCTCCGTCGAACCGAAATTCGATGGCTTGGCGATCGCGTTGCGTTACGAGCGTGGACTGTTCGTGCAAGGTGCCACGCGCGGCGACGGCGAAGTCGGCGAGGACGTGACCGCCAACCTGCGCACGATCCGCGCCATCCCTTTGCATTTGCGTGGCGAGGGCGTGCCCGACGTGCTGGAAGTACGCGGCGAGGTGTACATGCCGCGCGCGGCGTTCGAGAAGTACAACGAGACCGCGCGCGCTTCGGATGGCAGGATCAAGCCGCTGGTGAATCCGCGCAACGGTGCCGCCGGGTCGCTGCGTCAGCTCGATCCGGCGATCACCGCGCAACGGCCGCTGGCCTTCTACGCCTATGCGGTGGGCGAGGTGGCAATTGGTGAACACGCCGAGCCGCTGCCGCCGCGACATTCGCAATTGCTGCACACACTGCGCGACTGGGGATTTCCGGTCAGTCCGCTGGTCGGCACGGCGATCGGTGCCGAAGGCTGCCTGGATTATTTCCGCCGCATCGGTGTGCAGCGCGACGGCCTGCCGTTCGATATCGATGGCGTGGTGTACAAGCTCGACGATCTGGCATTGCAAGGCGAACTCGGTTTCGTCGGCCGCACCCCACGCTGGGCGATCGCGCACAAGTTTCCAGCGCAGGAACAGACCACCACGGTCGAAGCTATCGAGATCAACATCGGTCGAAGCGGTGCGGCGACGCCGGTCGCCAAACTCAAGCCGGTATTCGTCGGCGGGGTGACGGTGAGCAATGCGACCTTGCACAACGCCGACCAGATCGCGCGGCTGGATTTGCGCGTGGGCGATACGGTGATCGTGCGCCGTGCCGGCGACGTGATTCCCGAAGTGGTCGGCGTGGTGATGGATCGCCGACCCGCAGGCACGGTGCCGTGGACGATGCCTGCGCATTGCCCGGTCTGCGGCTCGGCGATCGAACGCGAGGAAGGGCAGGCAGTTGCCCGCTGCATCGGTGGGCTGGGCTGCCCGGCGCAGCGCGTGCAGGCGATCTTCCACTTCGCCTCGCGGCGCGCGATGGACATCGACGGCCTCGGCGAGCGCCTGATCGAAGGCTTGAGCGATTTCGGCTTCGTGGAATCGGTGGCCGACCTGTATCGCCTGACGCTCGATGATTTGCTGCAGATGAAGCGTCGGGTGGATGAACGTGAAGGAACAACGCCCGAGACTGTGAAGGGCGGAAAGATCGCGACCAAGTGGGCGCAAAACCTGATCGAATCGATCAATCACAGCCGCCGCACCACGCTGGCGCGATTCCTGTACGCACTGGGCATCGCGCACGTCGGCGAGAGCACCGCCAAGGCGTTGTCGACGTGGTTCGGCGGCATCGATCTGATCCGTTGCACGCCGTGGCCGATCCTCAAGTCGGTGCCCGATGTCGGCAGCGAGGTCGCACGCGCCATCGATCATTTCTTTGCCCAACCCGGCAACCGGCAGGCGATCGACGAGTTGATCGCGCACGGCGTGGTCATTGCCGACGCGCATGCGCCAGCGGCGGGTTGGCGCGCCGCGCTGGTGTTGCCGCGCGTACTGGAAGCGATGGAGATCCCGAAGATCACCGGCAAACGCGCCGAACAGCTCGCGGCAAACCATGCATCCATCGCGGCGATCTTCGATGCCGCCGCCGTGCACGCATCCGGAATTCCGGACGATGTCGTCACATCGATGCAGGCGTTTGCAGCCAGCGACGAGGAGCGTGCCTTGATCCGGCGTTGCGACGCGGCCATCGCTGCGATCGGTGCGAGCATCGTCGATGGCGAAACCGTGAACGCGCCGCTGGAAGGCATGACGTTCGTGCTGACCGGCACGTTGTCTTCGCTCACGCGTGATGCGGCGAAAGAAAAACTCGAAGCCCTCGGCGCGAAAGTGGCCGGCAGCGTGTCGAAAAAAACCACGGCGGTGATCGCTGGCGAGGCTACGGGCAGCAAGCTCGACAAGGCACGCGAGTTGGGCGTCGAAGTCTGGGACGAAGCAAGGCTCGTCGAACTGCTTGCTACCCACGCACGCCCATGAACGCATGGCAGCCCACCGCTTCGACTGCAGCTCTACGCCTGCGCGCGCAGTTGAATGCGACGATCCGCGATTTTTTCGCACGGCGTGGCGTGCTCGAAGTGGAAACACCGATCCTCTCGCAGGCTGGCAACACCGATCCCCATATCGAAAGTTTCCGCACGCCGTTCGAGGGCCATCGCGATGCCGGCTCGCGCGAACGCTGGTTGCGTACCTCGCCCGAATACCCGCTCAAGCGCCTGCTCGCCGCCGGTGTCGGCGATTGCTACGAACTGGGGCGGGTGTTTCGCAATGGCGAGGCGGGGCGTCGTCACAATCCAGAGTTCACCCTGCTGGAGTGGTATCGGGTCGGCTGGGATCATCGACAACTGATGCGCGAGACGGCAGACCTCGCACTCGCCGCACTGGCTCTCGTCGGGCGCAATGCGCGCGTGCGCGAGACGACGTATCGCCTGCTCTTTCTGGATGCGTTGGGCATCGATCCGTTGACCGCCGACGTGACTGCATTGCAAGCGCCGCTGGATGGCAGCGTGCTCGATCCGGGTGGGCTGGAACGCGACGACTGGCTTGACCTGCTGCTGACCCACCGCATCCAGCCGCATTTGTCTGCGTATGAATTGCTGCTGGTGTACGACTACCCGGCCTCGCAATGCGCGCTGGCGAGGATTCGCGCCGACGATCCACCGGTGGCCGAACGCTTCGAGTTGTATCTGGGCTCGGTCGAACTGGCCAACGGCTACCACGAACTGACCGATGCCGCCGAGCAACGCGCGCGCTTCGAGCGAGATCGAGCACGGCGCGCACAACGCGGCGAGGTGTTGCCGCCGCTGGACGAGAATCTGCTGGCCGCGCTCGATGCGAATCTGCCGGATTGCGCTGGCGTGGCGCTGGGCGTGGATCGACTGCTGGCGGCGATGCTCGGTGTGGACGCGCTGGCGGATGTGCTTGCCTTCACCTTCGACCATGCCTGAACGGCAGTCATGGTGCTGACCGCCCACGCGCTGCTGGTGCGTTGTCATGGTGACCACACCGCCCTATAGTCGGGTGCAATGGGTCGATCGACAGAGCCATGCAGGAGGAAACCGTCATGTCCATCGTCAATCGCATGCTGTTCGTGGTTTCACTCGTCGCCGTGGCATCGATCGCGATGCCGGTGCAGGCGCAGCAGTATTGGCGTCCGGGCGATGTGTTCGTCTGCGCATCCAGCGGGTATCGGCAGAATTATTGTGCGGCCGACACCCGCCACGGCGTGGTGCTGCGTCGGCAGATGTCCGATTCGGCTTGCGTGGAAGGCAGCACCTGGGGCTACGACGGTCGCGGCGTGTGGGTCACGCAGGGCTGCAAGGGCGAGTTCCAGGTCGTCGGCCGTGGGCGACCGCCACGCTATCCGCCGAATCAAGGCAATGGCGGGCAGATCGTGGCGTGCAAGTCCAGCGGCTACCAGCAGCAGTACTGCCCGATCGACACCCGCGGCGGCGTGAGCCTGTATCGTCAGACTTCCTCCAGCTCCTGCGTGCGTGGCCGCAGTTGGGGCGTGGATCGCGGCGGCATCTGGGTGGACGATGGCTGCCAGGCGGAATTCATGGTTGGCGGCGGTTGGGGTTCGGGTTACCAACCGTTGCCGCCGTCGATGTTCTACCCCGCGCAGGTGGTGCGCTGCGAGTCCAACGATGGGCGCACGGCGCGCTGCGGCGCCTACACCCGCGGCGGCGTGCAACTGCGCCGGCAATTGTCGAACACGCCGTGTTACGAAGGCCAGAACTGGGGCTGGGATCGCCGCGGCATCTGGGTTTCCGGTGGTTGCCGAGCGGATTTCTCGATCGGCGGATACTACCGTTGATCGTGATCGCAACGCATGATCCGAGCAGGCAGAGATGATCGAATTCGCCGCCCATGACCACGTTCGCCCGATCCGCTGGATGGGCGACCGGCTGGAATTGCTCGACCAGCGCAAGCTGCCGCTCGTGGTCGAGCACGTCGTGTGCGCCGACTCGGACGCCGTGGCTGCCGCGATCCGCGATCTGGTCGTGCGCGGTGCGCCAGCCATCGGCATCGCCGCCGCATGGGGCGTCGTGCTGGCAGCGCAGGCGCTGGTTCGCAGCCATCCGGACATCGACTCCGGCGCTGCCGCGCTCGCGCAACTCGAACCGGCGCTCGAGCGCCTGCGCGAAGCGCGCCCGACCGCGGTCAACCTCATGTGGGCGATCGCACGCATGCGCCGCGCCATCGCCGACGCGCGGGTGAACTGGCTGCCGCGGCTGCTGGCGGAAGCCGAGCAGATCGTCAGCGAGGATCTGGCCGCCAACCATGCGATGGGTCTGGCCGGCGCGCAACTGATCGAGCCGGGCTCGGGCGTGCTCACCCACTGCAACACCGGCTCGCTGGCCACCGCCGGTTTCGGCACCGCTCTGGGCGTGGTGCGCACGGGGGTGACCCAGCACCGCATCGCGCGCGTGTTCGCAGGCGAAACCCGGCCGTGGTTGCAGGGCGCGCGGCTGACCGTGTGGGAGCTGCAACAGGACGGCATCGACGCCACCCTGATCGCCGACTCCGCCGCCGCGCATTTGATGGCGAGTGGGCAGGTGCAATGGGTCATCGTCGGTGCCGACCGCATCTGCGCCAACGGCGATGTCGCCAACAAGATCGGCACCCACCAACTGGCGATCGTCGCCCGCCACTTCGGGGTGAAGTTCATGGTCGTTGCGCCCTCGTCCACCGTGGACATGGGCACCGCCAGCGGCGAGCGCATCCACATCGAATTGCGGCATGCCGACGAACTGACCGGCGTGGCCGGCGCGCGTCACGTCGCCGATGGCGTGCAGGCATGGAATCCGGTGTTCGACGTGACCCTCGCGCCGCTGATCGACGCCATCGTCACCGAACGCGGGGTGGTGACGATGCCTGATGCGAGCCGGATGGCGGCATTTTTCGGGCCGAAATCGGGCGCGTAAGCCGCTGTTTCCAGCATGGTTTCCGGCAACCGCGAGAGCCAGTCGGGGCGCGCGTTCTGCTATCATGGGCGGTCGCGCAATCGATCCTGTGGCGGGCGCTCCGCCGGGGCTTCGCTGCACGCTCCGGAATGGACTGACGCATGACCGAACACGCCAAGGAAATCATCCCCGTCAATCTCGAAGACGAGATGCGCAAGAGCTACCTCGACTACGCGATGAGCGTGATCGTGGGGCGCGCGCTCCCGGATGTCCGCGATGGTTTGAAACCGGTTCACCGCCGCGTGCTGCACGCGATGAGCGAACTGGGCGCGCACAGCAACAAGCCCTACTACAAGTCCGCGCGCATCGTCGGCGACACCGTCGGCAAGTACCACCCGCACGGCGACACCGCGGTGTACGACACGCTAGTGCGCATGGCGCAGCCGTTCTCGCTGCGCTACATGCTGGTGGACGGGCAGGGCAACTTCGGTTCGGTGGACGGCGACAACCCGGCGGCGATGCGTTACACCGAGGCGCGCATGTCGCGGCTGGCGCACGAGCTGATGGCAGACATCGACAAGGAAACCGTCGATTTCCAGCCCAACTACGACGAGAAGGAACTCGAGCCGACGGTGATGCCGTCGCGTTTCCCGAACCTGCTGGTGAACGGTTCGGCGGGCATCGCGGTGGGCATGGCGACCAACATTCCGCCGCACAACCTCGCCGAGACGATCGATGCGGTGCTGGCGCTGATCGACGACCCGCACATCGGCATCGACGGCCTGATGCGGCACATCCCCGGCCCGGACTTCCCGACTGCGGGCATCGTCAACGGCGCGGCCGGCATCCACGCCGCCTACCACACCGGTCGCGGCCGCGTGCTGATGCGCGCGCGCACCGAAATCGAGGTGGACGAGCGTACCGGCCGCGAGGCCATCATCGTCACCGAGCTGCCGTATCAGGTGAACAAGGCGCGGTTGATCGAGAAGATCGCCGAGCTGGTGAAGGACAAGAAGATCGAGGGCGTCGGCGCGGATCTGCGCGACGAATCCGACAAGGACGGCATGCGCATCTTCATCCCTGTGCGCAAGGAATTTTCCGCCGAGGTGCTGCTCAACAACCTGTACCAGCAGACCCAGCTCGAGTCCGCGTTCGGCATCAACATGGTGGCGCTGGTCGATGGCCGGCCGCGCCTGCTCAGCCTCAAGGACATGCTCGAGGCCTTCGTGCGCCACCGCCGCGAGGTGGTCACCCGGCGCACCATCTTCGAGCTGCGCAAGGCGCGCGCACGGGCGCACATCCTCGAAGGGCTCACCGTCGCGCTGGCCAACATCGACGCGATGATCGAGTTGATCAAAACCTCCGCCAACGCGCAGATCGCGCGCGAGCGCCTGCTGGCGCGGCGCTGGGAGCCGGGACTGGTGGCCTCGCTGCTCGCCGCCGCCGGTGCGGATGCTTCGCGCCCGGAGGACCTCGACAAAACCTGCGGCCTGCGTGAAGACGGTGTCGATGCCGATGGGCATCCGGTCAAGGCCGGATACCAGCTATCCGAAATACAAGCAAAGGAAATTCTCGAGATGCGCCTGAACCGCCTGACCGGGCTGGAGCAGGACAAGCTCACCGAGGAATATCGCGCCCTGCTGGACACCATTGCCGGCCTGATCGCCATCCTCGAAAACCCCGAGCGTCTGTTGCAGGTGATCCGCGAGGAACTGGCGCACATCAAGGCCGAATTCGGCGATGCGCGCCGCACCGAGATCCGCGCCAGTCAGGAAGACCTCGACACCCTCGACCTGATCGCGCCGGAGGACGTGGTGGTCACGCTCTCGCACGCCGGCTACGCCAAGCGTCAGCCGGCGACGGCCTATCGCGCGCAGCGGCGCGGCGGCAAGGGTCGCAACGCGGTCGCCACCCGCGACGAAGACTTCATCGATCAACTCTGGCTGGTCAACACCCACGACACCCTGCTCACCTTCACCAGCGCCGGTCGGGTGTTCTGGCTGGGCGTGCATCAACTGCCCGATGCCGGTCCCGGCGCGCGCGGGCGCCCGATCGTCAACTGGCTGCCGCTGGAATCTGGCGAGAAAGTGCAGGCGGTGCTGCCGGTACGCGAATACGAGGAAGGCAAGTTCGTGTTCTTCGCCACCCGCAACGGCACCGTGAAGAAGACGCCGCTGTCCGAATACGCGTTCCGTCTGCAACGCGGCAAGATCGCGATCAACCTCGTCGAGGGCGATGCGCTGGTGAATGCCGAATTGTCCGACGGCAGCCGCGACATCATGCTGTTCGCCAGCAACGGCAAGGCGGTGCGCTTTGCCGGCGATAGCGTACGCCCGATGGGCCGCGACGCCATCGGCGTGCGCGGCATGAAACTGGCTGCGGGCGAGCAGGTGGTGAGCCTGGTGGTGCTGGACGGCGATGGCGACATCCTCACCGCCAGCGCGAACGGTTATGGCAAGCGCACCCCGGTGGCCGAATTCCCGAAGAAAGGCCGCGGCACGCAGGGCGTGATCGCGCTCAAGACCAGCGAGCGCAACGGCGCCCTGGTCGGCGCGATCCAGCTCAACGAGCAGCACGAGATCCTGCTGATTTCCGACAAGGGAACGCTGGTGCGCACGCGCGCGGCGGAAGTCTCGCAGGTCGGTCGCAACACCCAGGGCGTGACCCTGATGCGGGTGGGCGAGGGCGAGGAACTCATCGCGCTGCAACGGCTGGATGCCTCGGCGGTGGACGATGGCGGCGAGGATGGGTCGCTCGCAGGCGACGATCCGCGGCCTGATGCGTGAACCGATTGCTTCAGCCAGCCAGCGTGCATGGTGAGCCATCGTCATGCCGGTTGATGAAAGCGCCTGTCGCAACATTCCCTCACCCGCCGCGCCTGCGGCGCGTCGGCCTCTCCCGGAGGGAGAGGCGATTTTTCCTTCCCCCGCTGGGGGAAGATGCCCGACTGCGAAGGCAGGATGCCGGAGCGAACGGCGAAGCCGGCCCGCAGGGCGCGCCGCAGGAGCGGCGCGTCAAGGCGGATGAGGGCGTTAACCTCGATTGCGACAGAGCCAGCAACGAGAACATTGCGATTGCAGGAAAGGATGAAGGTGCATCGCTGTTACAGGTTGATCGAAACGCCATCGGCAAGGATTCGACATGAAGTACAAACTGACGTGGCTGCTGACCTTGGCCTTTGCGAGCACACCCGTGCTCGCCGCGACGACACCAGCCGCGAAGAACACGCCTGCCACTGCGGCGGCAACCGCGCCTGCGCCGCAAGCGGCCACGCCCGAATCGACCGGCAGTCGCATCGCCGCCGCGCGCGATGCGGTGATGCCGTATGTGGTGAGCATCCTCACCGTGAGCCAGAGTTTCCTGCAGGGCGATCCGACCCTGAGCCTTGCCAGCGGCAGCGGCACGGTGATTTCGCCGGAGGGCTACATCGTCACCAACGCGCACGTGGTGGAGAAGGGCAAGGCATTCCGCGTGGTGTTCGCCGACGGCCGCGAGCTGCCGGCCAAACTCATCGGCATGGACACGCTGTCCGATCTGGCCGTGCTGCAGGCGCAGCCGCCGAAGCCCGAGGTGTTCCGCCACGCCGATTTCGCGCCGGTGAACGACCTGCAAGCCGGCGACACCGTGCTGGCGATGGGCGCGCCGTGGGGTCTTTCCAATTCGATGAGCGCGGGCATCGTCAACAACCCGCATCGCTTGCTGGTGTCGCTGTTCGACGACGAGGCCGATTATGAGGATCGACTCGGCCCCGACCTGCCCACGGGGCGCTACTACGCGTGGATCCAGCACGACGCGCCGATCGCGCCGGGCAATTCCGGCGGCCCGCTGGTGGACATGCGCGGGCGCATCGTCGGCGTGAACGCGCGCGGCATGGTGCTCGGCGGCGATCTGGCCTTCGCCATCCCCGGCCCCGACGCCAAGCGCGTGGTGGATGCGCTGATCCGCTTCCACCGCGTGCCGCGCGCGTGGCTGGGCTTCCGCCTGCGTTCGCTCAAGGACACCGGCTTCGCGCACGGCGTGCTGCTCAATGCGGTCGATCGCGATTCCCCGGCCGACCGCGCCGGCCTGCGCGCCGGCGATCTGCTGCTCACCCTCGACGGCAAACCCGTGGATGCGCCGCAGCCCATCGACGTGCCCGGTCTGCAACGCGACATCGCGCAGATGCCGGTGGGTCAGCACCTCGAACTGGGCATGCAGCGCGATGGCAAACCCTTCAAGGTCGCGCTGAGCACCGCGGCGTACCCGCGCGATGCCGGCGATGAGGTCGGCTATGCGCCGTTCGGTGTGTCGCTACGCGAGCTCACCGCGTCGATGGCGCATCGGCGCGGGCTGGATTTCGACGACGGCCTGATCGTCACCACCCTGCGCCCCGGTGGTCCGGGTGCGACCGCACGACCGGCGCTGGCACCCGGCGACGTGATCCGCAGCATCGACGGCAAGCCGGTGCGCGGCATCCGCGATCTCAAGCCGTGGCTGGACAAACCGGCGAAGGTCGAGCCGTTGCTGATCGGTTTCATCCGCGACGGCGAGAACCTGCTCAGCACCGTGCGCCCGACGTATGGCGACCGCTCGCGCACGCCGCTGCCGGAACTGCCGCAGGCCTGGGTCGGGGTGGAAGTGCAGCCGGTCACCTCGTCGTTGCAGACCGCCTTCGATGCGGCAGGGCAGGGCTTCCGCATCAGCCGTTTGTACCCGGGCAGCCCGCTCGCCGCCGCCGGCGCGCAGGTCGGCGACATCGTCGCCAGCATCGGCGACCGCACCCTCAAGCCGGCCAGCGACGACAGCAGCGACCTGTTCGATCAAGCGGTGCGCGATCTGGAAATCGGCGTGCCGGCGAAGTTCGTCCTGCTGCGCGGCGCGCACCCGCGCACGCTCACCGTCAAGCCGATCGCCTCGCCGGTGGAGACCAGTGGGCTGAAGACCTTGCAGGTATCGAAGTTGCGCATCCAGGTGCGCGAGCTGGGTTTCTACGATCGCGTCGCACGGCACTTGAAGGCCGATCAGAAGGGCGTGTACGTGGCCACCGTGGAACGCGGCGGGCCGGCCGGCCTGGCGCATCTGGACGGCGGCGACATCGTCCTGTCGCTCGGCGGCACACCCACGCCCGATCTGGATGCCTTCAGCGCCGCGCTCAGTCATGCGCTGGCGTCGCCTGCTTCGTCGATACCCATTCTCGTGGTGCGCGGAGCGGAAGTACGCCTGTTGTTCCTCGACCGCAGCTGGCTGCAGGATGCGATCCCATGATGACGACACGCACGTCCCGCGCCGCCGTCGCGGCTCTCGCCGCCTGTTTGCTGACGGTCACGCCGGCGCTGCTGCCAGCGCATGCCGCTGCATCGACGCAAGACGATGAACTGCGACAGTTCAAGACCGTGCTGGCGCGACGTGGCGACACTGCCGCGCCGGTGAAGTTCGTGATGACCGTATCCAGCGGCGGCTCCGAACGGCAGCAGGAAGGCCAGACGCAGGGCACGCTGGTGTCCGCCGACGGCCTGATCCTCGTGCCGGGGCGGGTAGTCAGCCTCGATCTTGGCGCGATGAGCCGCGGTGGTTTCGGTGGGTCGGCGCCATCGGCGAAATCGGGGCAATTCCGTGTGCGGCTGCCGGGCAGCGACGAATGGGTGCCCGCCGATCTGGTCACCCGCGACACCGAGCTGGGCATCGCGTGGCTGCGCCTGCGCCATCCGAAAGGCGCGTTGTCGTTCGTGGATTTCAAGGAGCCGGCGAAGGTCGCGGTCGGCTCGCAGCTGTACACCGTGATGCGCACCTCCGACCAGTTCGGCTCGGTGCCGATCGTGCGCGCCGGCTATGTGCTGGGCGAAACCGCCGTGCCGCGACACGAGTGGCTGGTGGACGGCTCGCCGGGCATCGCCTTCGACGGCGACGGCCACCCGGCCGGCTACGTCGATGTCGATCTCGCGGGCCTCGTGCGCTCGCGCGGCGAGCAGGGCAGCATCGGCATGGACATGGGCGATTCGGTGTACACCATGATCCCCGCCGAACGCATCGGCCGCGCCACCGCGCAGGCGGCGGTGCTGCCGGTGGTGAAATCGACCGATGGCGATGGCGAGGATGAACCGCCCGCGATGACGCCGCGCAATCGGCCGCAGCCCGCCACACCACCTGCGGCACACGCAGGCGGCGGCACCCATTGACGGCCGGGGCGTGTCCGATCCTCGCTCGACCATCCATTGCGGAACTTCGAGTTTGCAGGTCGCAAACGCTCAAAACCCGTAGCGCAGGAAGCCGCCGTCGACCGCCACGCATTCGCCGGTGATGTAACTGGCCGCGGGCAGGCACAGGAAGGCGACCGCGGCGGCCACTTCCTCGGGTTCGCCGATGCGCTGGAGCGGGGTGCGCTCGACCACCTCGTCGTAATACTCCGGGTCGGCCAGCGCCGGCGAGGTGCGGCGGGTGCGGATGTACCACGGCGCCACCGCGTTCACGCGCACGCCGTCCTCGGCCCATTCGCAGGCTAGGTTCTTGGTCAACTGGTGCAGCGCGGCTTTGCTCATGCCGTAGGGCGAGCCGGTGCGCACGTGGGTGGCACCGGAGACGGAGCCGATGTTGACGATGCTCGACGCGGCGTGGCGGGTCAGCAGCGGGTAGGCGTAGCGGCACAGCTCGAAAGCGGCGAACAGGTTCAGCTCGAACAACGCGCGCCACTCGTCGTCGGCGTAATCCATGGTCGGCTTGCGCTGGTTGGTGCCGGCGTTGTTGACGAGGATCGACAGGCCGCAGTCGAGGTCTTCGATCCAGTCGAACAGTTCGCGCCGGGTCTGGTCGTCGGCCAGATCGCCGGCGAAGGCGCGGGCGATGCGCTCGGGGAACTCGTCCTCGCACTCGGCGCGCGCGTCTTCCAGATGGTCGGGGTCGCGGGCGACCAGCAGCACATCGCTGCCGAAGCCGAGCAGCTCGCGCGCCACCGCCCGGCCGATGCCGGCGCTCGCGCCGGTCACCAGCGCCACCTGCCCATCCAATCGCCAGCGTGGGTTGTTCATCGTTCGTCCCGTGTGCGTGTGTGCGCTAGCATAGCCGTCGATCACGCATCGGAGACACCGTCATGCCGCGTCGCGTCCGTACATCGTTGCCGATCGCGCTGGTGTTGCTGCTGGCTGCCTGCGGCTCCAGTCCGCCCCCTGCCGCATCCACACAGCCGGCATCGCCGCAGACCACCGAACTGCGCGACAGCATCCAGAAGCCGCTCGACAAGGCCAAGGGTGTGGAGGGCACGGTCGAGCAATCCTTCCAGTCGCAAAACCGCCAGCTCGATGCGGCCGAGGGTGCCAGCCCGGCGAGTTCGGCGTCGCCTGCATCGCCATAACGGCGCTTACAGCCCGCACAGGCAGTGCGCGAGCATGCCGTAGGGCTTGCCGCGCAGATCATGCAGCCAGTCCAGGGTTTGCGCGAGTTGATCCTGCGCCTGCACCGGCAACACCAGATTGCCGATGCCGCTGGCGGCGAGCAAGGCGTGGGCGCGGCTCTGGCTGTCGTCGAAATTGGTGAAGAAGCGCTGGAAGGCGGTCATCGGCTTTTCGACATAGCTCACGCGGTAGCTGCCCTTGGTCAGATGCGCCAGATCGGCGGCACCGGCGATGGCCTCGCGGATGCCGCCGAAGTCGTCCACCAGCCCGCGATCCTTCGCCTGCGCGCCCGTCCACACGCGCCCGCGCGCGATTTGATCGATCTGCGCCGGCGTGCGTTCGCGCGCCCTGGCGACGTTGCCGATGAATTGCGCGTAGCCGTGCTCGATGCCGGCCTGGATCAATGCGGCGGCCGCCGGATCGAGCGGGCGGGTGGCGTCGAACGCGCCGGCCCAGCGCGTGGTGCCCACGCCGTCGGAATGGATGCCGAGCTTGTCGAGCACGCGCGGGGCGTTCATCACCAGCCCATAGATGCCGATCGAGCCGGTGATGGTGGAAGGGTCGGCATAGATGCGGTTGGCATTCATCGAGATCCAGTAGCCGCCCGAGGCGGCGACGTTGCCCATCGACACCACCACCGGGATGCCGGCGTCACGGGTGAGCTCGATCTGCCGGCGGATCTGTTCGGAGGGGAACGCTTCGCCGCCGGGTGAATCCACCCGCAGCACCAGCGCCTTGGTGCGCTTGTCGTTGCGCGCCTGCTCGATCAGTGCTGAGGTGGATTGCCCGCCGATCTTGCCCGGCGGCTGGATACCGCTGCTGATCTCGCCGGCGGCGACGACGATGGCGATGGTGTTGCCGGCCGAGCCTGGGTAAGTGGGGCCGATGCGCGCGAGGTAATCGTCGAGGCCGACCTGCCGGAAGCTGTGCTGTCTGGCATCGGCCACGCCCTTCTTCTCGAGGATCGCCTCGACCTGATCCTCGGTCTTGAGTGCATCCACGAGGTGCTCGTCGAGCGCCCACTGCGCCATGTCGCCATGCGCGGCCTGCACGCCGGCGGCGAGCCCGTCGATGTCGGTGGCGAGCTTGCCCGGATCGATGCCGCGCGCCTTGCCGACGTCGGCGAGGTAGCGCTGCCAGAGATCGTTCATCCAGTACAGGTCGGCCTGCTTGGCATCGTCGGAGGCGGCATCGAGGATGTAGGGCTCGGCGGCCGACTTGTACTCGCCGACGCGGAACAGGTGCACGTCCACGCCGAGCTTGTCCTGCAAACCCTCGCGGTAATACAGGCGGTAGTTGCCCAGCCCCTGCATCATGAGGCTGCCATACGGGTTGAGGTAGACGGTGTTGGCCTGCGCGGCGAGCAGGTAGCTCTTCTGGTCGAGGTTGTCGGCATAGGCGATGACTTCCTTGCCCGAGTCGCGCACCTCGCGCAGCGCGCGCGCGACTTCACGCAATTGCGCCAAGCCTCCGCCGGCCTGGATCAGGTCGGGGCGGATGACGATGCGCTCGATGCGGCGGTCGGTCTTCGCCGCCTCCAGCGCGCGCAGGATGTCGCGCAGGCGCACTTCTTTCGCGCCCTGGCCGAAGGCGCGTTGCAGTGCCATCGCCCCCGGATCGACGCTGTACTGCTCGACGAGACGGGCGTCAGGCGCGATCACCAGCGCGGTGCGATCCTGCAACGCCGGGCGTTGGGCGAGCAGCGCGGCCAGTACCGCGAACACGATGAGGAGAAAGACCAGATTCATCGCCAGCCGCCGCGAGTAATCGACGAACAGCCAGCAGCCGCGCACGAAGCGGTAGAGCAGGCTGGGCTGGGTGGCGGGTGGGGTGCTGGACATCATGGACTCCGCATATTCGAATCATCAATGAATCGTAGCCGATCGCGCCACCGCGGCCATCAGCCGATGGTCATGGCGGGCGATGTGGGCGAAGCGCGCCGCCATCAAGGCCGCCGCGGCGAGCAGGCCGAGGATCAGCCCGTACCACATGCCCGGAGCGCCTTCGTGCAGGTGCACGCCCAGCCACCAGCCCAGCGGCATGCCCAGCGCCCAGTAGGCGCAGGCGGTGATCCACATCGGCGCGCGGGTGTCCTTCAGGCCGCGCAGGGCACCGGCGGCGAGGGTCTGGATGCCGTCGGGGTACTGGAACGCGGCCGCGTACAGCAACAGGGTCGCGGCCAGCGCGGCGATGGCCGGATCGTCGGTGTAGATGCGCGCGATGGCGTGCCGCCCGAACCCCATCAGCAGCGCCGAAACCGTCTGCGTGATCAACACGATCGCCGCGCCGCCAGCCGCAGCCCAGCGCAGCGCGCGTGGGTCATGGGCGCCGGCGGCGTGGCCGACGCGCACCGTGGTCGCCATCGCCACCCCCAGCGGCACCATGAAGCACAGGCTGGCGACGTTGATCGCGATCTGGTGCGCGGCTACCGGGGTTGCGCCCATGCTGCCGATCAACAGCAGGGTGGCGACGAACAAGCTGCCTTCCATGAACACCGAAAAGCCCATCGGCAGGCCGATGCGCAGCAGTTCGCGGATCGGCGCCCAGCGCGGCGGTTCGAGATGACTGAACAGGCGCAGGTCGGCGAAGCGCGGCGCGCGTGCGAGGTAGACGACGATGCCCAGCAACTGCGCCCACATCACCAGCGCCGAGGCCAGCCCAAGCCCAACCGCGCCCAGCGCAGGCAGTCCGAATGCGCCGAACATCAAACCGTAGCCCAGCGGTGCCAGCAAGGCCACCCCGAGCACGCCGAACGCCATCGTCGGCAACGTCCACGCCAAGCCCTCGCTGAGCGAGCGGCAGGCGACGTACAGGGCGAACGCCGGCGCGCCCCAGGCGATGGCGTGCACGAAACCTTCCGCTTCCGGGCGCACCTCCGGGCCGACGTTCATTGCCGTCAGCAACCATCCACTGCCGGCCTGCGCCAGCATCAACAATCCCACGCCCAGTACCAGCGCCAGCCACAGCGCTTGACGGAAAATCGGGCCGATGCGTTCGCGGCGGCCGCCGCCGTTGCACTGCGCCACCGACGGCGGCACCGCCATCAGCACACCGATCAGCACCAGCAGCACCAGCGTCCACACCGCGCCGCCCACCGCGACCGCGGCGAGGGTGAGCGGTCCGTGGTGGCCGGCGAGGATGGTGTCGATCAGGCTGATGGCCACTGCCGACACCTGCCCGAGCACCAAGGGCAAGGCGAGCAGCGCAGTGGTGCGCATCTCCCGCAGGAGGCGCCGGGAATGACGTTCGGGAGGGGACATCGCGACGTAAAACCTCGACAATTCGTGCATCCTAGCCTGCCGCGGATGGGGACGGCATGAATTCCGATCCGGAATCGGTGAAACCTGCGCAAACGTCGGACGCCCATGCCGCGAGCGTGAGCGCCGCGGTCGCGCCTGCGACGTCCGAACCGTTGCCAGCGCCCACCGGCGAATACTGCGGCAATTGCGGCGCGGCGCTGTTCGGCGAGCATTGCTATCGCTGCGGCCAGCCCGACCACGGACTGGTGCGGCACTTCTCCAGCATCCTGGGCGATCTGGCCGACACTGTGTTGCAGATCGACACCCGGCTCACGCGCACGCTCACGCCGCTGCTGCTGCGCCCCGGTTACCTCAGCGCCGAATACTTCGCCGGCCGGCGTGTGCGCTACGTCAGCCCGGTACGGCTGTTCTTCTTCTTCAGCGTGCTGGCGTTCCTCGTCGCGCAGTGGAGCGTGGGCCAGATCGGCGGCCGCGACCTCGTGCAGATGGACGATAACCCGATCGCCAACGCGACCACGATCGCGCAGGTCGAACGCCAGCGCGAGCTCACCCTCGCCGGACTGCGCAAGGTTCGGCAGGCTGCCGACAAGGCGCCGGCCCTGCCGTTGACGCAGGATGTGGCGAAGGACGAAGCCAGGCTGCGTCGGCAGGCCGACCAGCGCATTGCCGAGATCAAGGCCGCGCAGGCTGCCGGCACGCCGCCGCCGGAGCATGCCGACCCGCTGACCTTCGGCGATGGCCAGCCGTGGGATCCGGTGGCGAATCCGATCAAGATTCACGCCCTGCCTGCGTTCGCGAACCGCTGGCTCAACCAACTCGCCGGCCAGACCCGCGGAAACCTGCAGCGTATCCGCAAGGATCCGACCTTGCTCGTCGATGCCTGGCTGAGCGCGGTGCCCTCCACGCTGTTCGTGATGTTGCCGCTGTTCGCCTTGCTGTTGAAAATCGCGTACCTGTTCAAGCGGCGGTTGTACATGGAGCACTTCATCGTCGCCCTGCACAGCCACGCTTTTCTGTGCCTCGCCCTGTTGCTGGCGCTGCTGCTCAACGACATGGCGGCGGCCGCTCCGCGAGGCTGGCTGGCCGATGGCGCCGGCATCGCGCAGACCGCGATCCTGCTGTGGATGCCGGTATACCTGTGGCTGATGCAGCGGCGCGTCTACGGACAGGGCTGGCTGATGACCAGCATCAAGTACGCCACGATCGGATTTTTGTATCTCATCGTGTTGACCTTCGGCGCGGCGATCGCTTTCATGGTGAAACTGGTATGGCTGTGATCTACGAAGTGACCGTGCATGTGGCCGAGGCGCGCGCCGCCGACTACCTTGCGTGGCTGCGCGAGCATGTCGCGCAGATGCTGGCGCTGCCGGGGTTCGAAGGCGCCGCGATGGAAGCGCTACTCGACGAAACGCCGGGCGAGCGCGGATATTGCGTGCGTTACCGTCTGCGTGACCGCGACGCGCTCGAGGATTATCTGCGCGAGCATGCGCCGCGCATGCGCGCGGAAGGCTTGGCGAGATTCGGCGATGGCATGCGCGCGCAGCGGCGCGTGCTCGCGCCTTTGGCGCGCTGACGCATCATTCCAAGCGCCGGGCGATCAGCGCGGCACGTTGCGCCTGCGGGGTGTTCAGCAGGTCTTCGCGCAAGCGCTCGCGTTGCGGCGACGGCAGTCGGCGGGAGACTTCGAACAACTGCGCGCGGGCATCGGGCGTGAGGTCTTGCAGCATGCGCAAGGTGGCGTCGCGGTCGCTGGCGGGCACGTAGGCGAACCACGTCCCGGCTTGATCCAGCCACGCGCCGATGGAAGGCCCCAGCAACCACGATGCCTGCCATTCCGCCGGTTGCGCGGCGAAGCGTGCGCGTAACGCCGCCTGTTGCGTGGTCGGCAGGGCGTCGAAGCGCGTCGCCGCATTGCTGATCTGTGCCTGTTCGGACGCTGGCAACTGCCGCCATGCAGCGTTGCGCGCACGCAGGTGAGCGCGCTCGGCGGGCGGCAGTGCATCCCATTGGGTCTGACGTTGCAGCAACGCGGTACGATCGGCTGCGCTCATGGACTGCCAGCGATGCGCGTTGGCGAGCAGGCGTTGACGATCGTCGTCGGCCAGCGTGTTCCACGCGCCTTGCCATGGCGACAGCAGCGTCTGCGTGCCGGGATCCAGCGATCCCCAATCGACGGAACCGCCGAGTGCCGGCAAGGTCGTCGCCAGCAAGGCGATGCCCGCGAGCCAGCCGAGCATTCGATCACGGCGCATGTTCGCCTCCGTTGCCCTCGGTGTCGGCTTCCGGCGCGGATGTTTCCGGCGTTTTGTCTTCCGGTAGCGAGGTGGCAGGTTGTGTCGGCGTGCGCTCCGCACCGGCGGTGGCCGCGTACCAGGAGTACAGATCGAGGTCACGCGCAATGGCGGCACGATGTGGGTCGATGAGCAGGTCGAAATCGCCGCCGGCGATCGCCTGCGCAGCCGGCGACAGCGTGTCGGCAGGTCGATGCTCGCGCAACTCACGCACGCCGTGGAACGAACCGCCGCCAAAGCCGAACAACTCCGGCCACAAATAGCTGCCGATGCCGATGGCGACCAGCAGTGCCAACGCGCCCATCAGCGCCGGGCGCAGCCACGCGGGCGGTGCCGTCGACGCTCGGTCGGTCGCCGGCCTATCGGCACGACTCTGCGGCTGGATATGGCCGATGGGCGTGGGTTCGCTGCGCTGCGGACGGGCTTCTTCCCGCGATGGCTCGGGTGCCATGCGCAAGCTGGCGGAGTCGATGCCCTGTGCGCCGAGCACGTTCATCGCGCGCGCCAGGGCGTGCCGATACGCTTCCAGCGACACGTCGAGTGCATGCGCGCCCAGTTCCGCGTCCACCTCGGCCACGCAATGCAGCAACAGGGTCGCGCGGGGGGCGGCGTCGAGCAGCGATGCCGGATTGCGCGGGTCGCGCGCAAGCCGGGCGCGCATCGACGGATGCGTCAGCAGGGTGCGCCAGTACAACATCGGCCAGGCTTCCGATGCGTGCGCGGCAGCGTGCTCACGGAATGCGGTTTGGACGAAGCCCAGCGCGCTGCGTGCGCGTCCGGCGTGGCCGCACTGCTGCATGGCGAACTTGAGACCGCGGCGCTCCATGTCGCGCATGAACAGCGCGGCCTCGGCGTCCGTGCGCGTGGAATCGGCGAGGCGGGCGTTCATGCCTGCATGGGGGGACATCCGGGAACGAGGCGGGCGGTGGGTGTCCGCGATGGGTGGATTTTAACGGCTTCGATGGCCCCTGTGGGCGTCGATGGAGGGGCTTGATTGCTGGAAAATCCGGCAGATCGCAGCATGAAAAAAAAGCTTGACAGCAGGGGCATGGCTCCGAGAGCAAGGCAACATGGGGCTTTGCGGATTGCACGTTGTGCACAGCACGCCAATTGCCGCGTGCATGGCTGCGATGAGCCCTTCGATACGGCTGATGAATGTCACGACACTCACTCAAGTTATTGAATTTGCGGGATTAAGCTGCATCGGTCAAAATTCCGCCAAACTGCCCGAGGGGCGCTGTTTGTTGGCCTGCGCAGTGGGCGGGAGCAGCGATTCCACAGATTTATCCACAGATCGTGTGGATAAGGAAAAATCTCCAGTAGCTACATGGCGTTGGCTGAACTTTGTGCCTGCGATTGCAGCTTGCGCCGGTAACTCAATGAATCGCTGTTGCCGCCCGCGGTGGCCGTTTCGGCGCAGGAAACGGTGTGCCGGGGATGCGTTGTTACACTCGGCGGATGCCCTCGCCGATCGCCACTTCGTGCTTGCGTGTCGCACTGCCGCTGCCGTTGCCGCGCGTTTTCGACTATCTGCCGCCGGAGGGTGCCACGCTCGATTCGGGGTGGGTCGGCTGCCGCGTGCGCGTGCCGTTCGGCCATCGCGAACAGGTCGGCTGTGTCGAAAGCATCGGCGCGCCGGCAGGCGATGCCCCGGAGTTGCGCCGCGTGCTCGCACGGCTCGATAACGAAGCCTTGTTGCACGGCGAATTGCTCGCCAGCTTGCGTTGGTGCGCGCGCTATTACCACGCGCCGTTGGGCGAGGTCGTCGCGACCGCGCTGCCGGCGGCGTTGCGCGAGGGTGAGTCGCTGCCGGAAACCTGCGCTTATGGCTGGGTGCTCACCGAAGCGGGCCGCACAGGATCAACCAGTCTGCGTCGCAACACACGCACGCGCGCGCTCGCCGAACGCATCGCCGAATTGGCCGTCGATGAGGAAGTGCTGCGCGTGGCAATGGAAAGTTGGCGCGAAGCAGCCCGCGCCCTGCAACGGCGCGGATTTGCGCAGCGCGTGGCTGTGCCGCCCGGGTTGCACGGCGACCACGGCCAGCCACTGCATGCGCTGAATCCAGCGCAGCGTAGTGCGGTGGATGCGGTGCTGGCCACACGCGACCGCTTCGCGCCCCTGCTGCTGGAAGGGATCACCGGATCGGGCAAGACCGAGGTGTACCTGGAAGCGATCGCCGACTGCCTTGCGCGCGGCAGGCAGGCGCTGGTGCTCGTCCCCGAGATCGGCCTGACGCCGCAGATGCTGCGGCGTTTCCGTGCGCGCCTGGGTGTGCCGATCCACGCCTTGCACTCGGGTCTGGCCGACGGCGAACGCGCGCGCGCGTGGGCCTCGATGTGGCGCGGCGAAGGCCGCGTGTTGATCGGCACGCGCTCGGCGATCTTCACGCCGCTGCCCGAAGCCGGTTTGATCGTGGTCGATGAAGAACACGACGCCAGTTACAAGCAGCACGAGGGCGTGCGCTACCACGCGCGCGATCTGGCGCTGGTGCGCGGCAAGGCGTTGCGCGTGCCGGTGCTGCTGGGCAGCGCGACGCCGTCGCTGGAATCGCTGCACCACGCGCTTGCCGGCCGTTACACCCATTTGACCTTGCGCCAGCGTGCGGGCGTGGCGCAGCCGCCGGCGGTACGGGTGCTCGATGTGCGCGGGCGCAACCTCGTCGGCGGCTTGTCGCCGGAGGCCTACGCCGCCATTGCCGACTGCCTCGCGCGCGGCGAACAGGCGTTGGTGTTCCGCAACCGTCGCGGTTACGCGCCGGTGCTGCTGTGCCACGACTGCGGCTGGAGCGCGCGCTGCGCGCGTTGCGATGCGGCGACGATGGATCCGAAAAAATCGAGGAAACTCGAACCGGATCCATTGCCTCCACTTTTGCCCTCCACCGCTGCAGCAGGGGAGGGAAATCGGTCGGCCCTCGACCGGGTCGAGGGCCGGATGTATCAGGGCGTGGCGATGACCGTGCACGGCGGCGGCCGCACCCTGTTGTGCCACCACTGCGGCGCGCGCCGTCCGGCACCGCGTGCGTGCCCGGATTGCGGCGGTTTGGGGTTGACGCCGCAGGGCAACGGCACCGAGCGCATCGAGGAAGCGCTGGCCGCACGTTTCCCGCAAGCAGCGTTGCTGCGGGTGGATCGCGGCACCACCCGTCATCGCGAGGGGCTGGAAAAACACCTCGCGGTATTGGGCGATCGCCCCGGCATCCTCGTCGGCACACAGATGCTGGCCAAGGGTCACGACCTGCCCAACCTCACCCTCGTGGTCGTGGTCGGCGTCGATGAAGGCCTGTTCTCGGCCGACTTTCGCGCACCGGAAAAACTCGCACAGTTGCTGATCCAGGTCGCCGGCCGCGGCGGCCGCGCCGGCAAGCCCGGCAGCGTGCTGCTGCAGACGCACCACCCGGAACATCCGCTGCTCACGACATTGCTCGCCGGCGGTTATCCGGCCTTTGCAGCGCTGGAACTGGCGCAACGCGAGGCTGCGCGTTTTCCACCGTATGCCGGTCTCGCCCTGTTGCGTGCGGAAGCCCCGCACGAGGCGGAAGTGAATGCCTTTCTCGTCGCCGCCCGCGATGCATTCACTTCTGCAGATGGCGCAGTGGCGATCCACGGCCCGCTGCCGGCGCCGATGCCGCGCCGTGCGGGGCGGGCGCGGGCGCAGTTGCACCTGTCCGCATCCCATCGCCCGGCTTTGCAAGCCGCACTGAGTGCGTGGCTGCCGCAGGTGCATGCGCTCCCGTCGGCGCGCAAGGTGCGCTGGTCGCTCGATGTGGATCCAATGGATTTGTACTGACGCGCGGCACCATTGGGCGCGCCGCCTTCTCGACAGTCCATCGCAGTGCTGCTGCTTTGCGCTAGTCTGCCTTCCCCGAATCCAAGCGGAGCAGGCCGTGCAAGCCCACCATCCCTTGCTGTCGATCGCGCCGAAAAAGCTGCGCCCGACCCAGGTCACCGTCGGCATGGCCGAGGTGCAGGCCAAGCGCGAGCAGTGGTCGCAGCTCGGCAAGAAAAAGCGCCGGCAACTGCTGGCGTCGCACTGGTTCCCCGGCGTGCTCGGTCCCAAGCGCGGCGTGTACATCGTCGATCACCACCACCTCGGGCTGGCCTTGACCGAGGAGGACGTGGACGAGGTGCCGGTGATGATCCAGCGCGATTTTTCGTGGCTGGAACCGGAGATGTTCTGGCGCACGATGGAGTTCAATCGCTGGGCGCATCCCTACGACCAGCACGGCGCACGGATGGGCTACGAGGCGATTCCCGCGAGTCTGGACAAATTGGTCGATGATCCGTACCGAACTCTCGCGGCGCGCGTGCGCGAAGCCGGCGGGTATTCCAAGGACGCCATCCCGTACGCGGAGTTCATGTGGGCCGAGTTCTACCGGCGGCGGCTGAAGCTGCGCGGCGGAGAAATTCCGGGTAAAGCGATGCAGGAAGCCACGTTGCTGGCACGCAGCCACGAAGCGGCCTTCCTGCCCGGCTGGGCCGGCACCATCGCGTGAGCACCGCAGCCCCCGTCGATACAGCACCGGCGACGCAACACGTCAGCGCCGACCTGCTCGCCGGGTTGTCGATCTCCGGGCTGCTGTTGCTGGAAGCCATCGCCTACGCGGGCATCGCCGAGATGCCGCCGCAGGCGGGCGTGATCGGCCTGCTGGCCGGCCTGCTGTGCTACGCGGCGCTGGGGCGCAGCCGCTACGCCATCGTCATGGCCACGTCTTCGTCGTCGGCGGTGCTGGCGGCGGGCACGCTGGCGCTGGCCAGCCTCGACGGCGCTTCGCGCGCAGCGGTCGCGGCGACCATGGTTCTCATCACCGGCGTGTTGTTCCTGCTGGCGGCGGGTCTGCGCCTGGGCGGGCTGTCGCAATTCGTCGCGCGACCGGTGCTGCGCGGTTTCGCGTTCGGACTGGCGTGGGTGATCGCGATCGGGCAGGTGCCGCACCTGGCCGGGCTGCCGGCGGTGCATGGCGATTTCGTGCCGGGGCTGGTGTGGCAATTGGCGCGTTCGGCGCACGCGGTGCAGCCGTGGTCGCTGGGCTGCGGGCTGGCCGCGCTGGCTTTGCTGTTCGCCAGCGAACGTCTGCGTCGCGTGCCGGGCGGCCTGCTGGTGATCGCATTGGGCATCGCCGCTTCGCCGTGGCTGGTGGCGCACGGCGTCGCGGTCACCGGGCGGATCGATCTGCTTCCGACGTGGGCGTGGCCGAGCATGCCTTCTCGCGATCAATGGTTGCCGAGCATCGAGCTGGGCGCGGCGTTGGTGTTGGTGCTGTACGCCGAATCGTATGGATCGATCCGCACCTTCGCGCTGCGTCACGGCGACGCGGTCGATGCCAACCGCGACCTGTTCGCGCTTGGCATCGCCAACACCGTCTCGGGGTTGCTGCACGGCGTTCCGGTCGGTGCGGGTTATTCGGTCACCGCTGCCAACGATGCCGCCGGTGCGAGATCGCGATTGGCCGGATTTTCGTCGGCGATCTGCATTCTGCTGATGCTGGCGTTGTTGCTGGGCTGGATCGAGCGGCTGCCGTCGCCGGTGCTGGCGGCGATCGTGATCCACGCGGTGAGCAAATCATGGCGGCTATCGGCATTCGCGCCCTACCTGCGCTGGCACCGCGACCGCCTGCTGGCGCTGTCCGCAGTGATCGCGGTATTGGCGATGGGCATCCTGCACGGCCTGTTGCTGGCGATCGGGCTGAGCCTCGTGCTGTTGCTGCGACAACTGGCCACGCCGCGGCTGAGCGTGCTCGGCCGGCTCGATGGCGGGCATGATTTCGTCGATGTCTCCCACCCGGATACCTTGCAGCCGCCTAGCGTCCTCGTCCTGCGCCCGGAGGTGCCGCTGTTCTTCGCCAATGCCGAGGCGATCTTCGCGTTGGCGCGCACGCGCACGAGCGAGCGCACCGACCTGCGCGCGGTGGTGCTCAGTCTCGAGGAATCGCCCGATCTGGACAGCACCACACTGGAGTCGCTGGCGGAATTCGCCGCATGGCTGGAAGGCCGCGGGATTGCGTTGCGGCTGGCGCGATTGAAGGATGGCGTGCGCGACGCATTGCAGCGTGCCGAAATCGAGCAACTGCCGCCGGTCGCGCTGGGTCACTACAGCGTGGACGATGCGGTAGGCGCGTCGATGAGCTGACCGCAGCCCATGCATTCGCGGTTTCAACGGATGCGGTCGAGCCTGTCCCACGGATCGGCTGCCGCCAAAGGTTTGCGTTTCCACGATGGCGGCACGATCGTGCCGCGGCGTACCGCGACCACGACCAGCGCGACGGTGCACAACAGGCACAGCGTCAGCGCGACCACCGAGGCTTCGGCGCCGAAATCGCCGCCGCTGAGCCAGTCCGGGCCGCTGCGGGTGGAAACGAGGAAGCCATCGGCGTGCGTACCCGACACCGGGATGCCGTAAATCAACCCCTGCGAGATGTTCCACGCCGCGTGCAGCCCGGCGCAGGTCCACAGCGAGCGGGTGACGTGATAAAGCATGCCCAGCAGCAGGCCGGCCTCGATGGCGATCGCCGCGCCCGCCCACCACGTCGCGTGCGGATTGCCCAGATGCAGGGCGCCGAATACCGCCGCCGAGACCGCCAGCGCCGCCCATGTGCCCAAGCCTTCCTCGACCATGCGGAACAGCACACCGCGCATCAGGATTTCCTCGCCCAGACCGGCGCCGATGCCGATCGCCGCCAGTTGCGGCAGCCAATCGGGATGGTCGTTGCCGCCGATCAGGTGGTAGCTGCCGGCCAGCCACAACACCAGCACCACGGACGTGAACAAACCGAAGCCTGCGCCCAGTCCGATCAGGGCGTTGCGCGGCAAAGCTTCGGGCGCCAGTTCAGCCGGGTAGCGACGCTCGATCAGCCGCACCACGAACAAATAGGCCAGCAGCGCGGGGGCGAGCTCGATCAACAGCCCGACCGCCGCGCGTTCGGCGGACGGGGCACCTTTCAGCGAGCCGTGAAACAACGCCGCCAGTCCGAACTGCAAGGCGATCGCGACAGCCGCCAGCACGGCGATGAAATACAGCAGGCGTGCGCCGGGCGAATACAGCAGCCAGCGTTTCCAGCGCGCGGCATCGGCAGGCGTGGTGTAAGCGACTTGCCAGTTGGGTGCGAACATCGAAGGCTCCGGCGATCACGGCTGGGCCATTGTGCACATCGGCTACGGTGGCTTGTCCCGTGCCGATCGGCATGGGCAAGCCAGTGTTACGTGCAGTATTTCCAGCGCAAGCGAATGGTTGCTTGTCCCGTGTCGATCATCACAGGCGTGCCAGACCTTGCAAGGTGTTGCCATTGCTACCCCAGACCGAAATTCCTTCATTCACTTGCGGGTTGTCTTTGCCTCAACCGGCCGGGAGCTGGACATGCGGATCCGGCCATGCATTTCCCCTCCCCCCTTGTGGGGGAGGGTGGCCCGCAGGGCCGGGAGAGGGGGAAAGGTCTCGTGAGAATGCCGAACTTCGAATCACCCCTCTCCCCAACCCCTCTCCCGCAAGGGGAGAGGGGCTTGCAGGCGATGGCCACGACAAAGTACTGGCTGCAATGTCGAGCGACGAGCGTCCCGCAAGAGGAGAGGGGCTTGCAGGCGTGTTCGCGCTCATCGGGGTAGAACCCCATCCAAGCCGCCTCACCCCTCCAGCGCGTGGGCGTGCTCGCGGGTGGCGGCAAAGCGCACCTCGGGGGCGCGTTCCATCGCCAGTTGCAGGTTCACCCGCGTGGGCGCGAGGTAGACCAGATGCCCGGCGGCATCGAGGCCGAGGTTGAGCGCGTTCTTGTCGCGGAACTCCTCGAACTTCTTCGCGTCCTCGCAGCTCACCCAGCGCGCGGTGGTCACGCCGACCGGCTCGAAGCTGGCGTCCACGCCGTACTCGTCCTTCAATCGGTAGGCGACCACGTCGAACTGCAAGGTGCCGACCGCGCCGAGGATCAGGTCGTTGCTCATCAGCGGGCGGAAGAATTGCGTCGCGCCTTCCTCGCTGAGCTGCGCTAGCCCCTTCTGCAATTGCTTGAGCTTGAGCGGATCGCGCAGGCGTGCGCGGCGAAAGAGTTCGGGCGCGAAGTGCGGGATGCCGGTGTAGGAAAGATTTTCGCCGGCGCTGAAAGTGTCGCCAATGGAAATCGTGCCGTGGTTGTGCAGGCCGATCACGTCGCCCGGATACGCGCTATCGACGATCTCGCGATCGCTGGCCATGAAGGTCAGCGCATTGGCGAGTTTGACTTCCTTGCCGGCGCGCACGTGCAGGGCTTTCATGCCGCCGCTGTAGCGGCCCGAGCACACGCGCAGGAAGGCGACGCGGTCGCGGTGCGCCGGATCCATGTTGGCCTGGATCTTGAACACGAAGCCGCTGAAGGCTTCCTCCTGCGGCTGCACGATGCGTGTGGTGGTGGCGCGCGGCGCCGGCGGCGGCGCATGTTCGACGAAGAAATCCAGCAGCAGTTGCACGCCGAAGTTGTTCACCGCCGAGCCGAAGAACACCGGCGTCTGCTCGCCGGCCAGATATTTTTCCGCGTCGAACGGATGCGATGCGCCGTGCACGAGTTCCAGTTCCTCGCGCACCTCGGCGAGCATGTCCGCGCCGATCCGCGCGGCCAGCGCCGGATCGTCGAGCGAGGCGAAGATGGTCGAATCCTGGCGGGTGAAATTGCGCCCTTGCTCGAACAAATGCACCTCGCCGCTGAGCAGGTGCACCACGCCTTTCAGCCGCGAGCCCATGCCGATCGGCCAGGTCACCGGCGCGCAGGCGATGCCCAGCACCGATTCGACTTCGTCGAGCAGGTCGATGGGGTTCTTGCCCTCGCGGTCGAGCTTGTTGACGAAACTCATGATCGGCGTGTCGCGCAGGCGGCACACCTCCATCAGCTTGATCGTGCGCTCCTCCACGCCCTTGGCGACGTCGATCACCATCAGCGCCGAATCCACCGCGGTGAGCACGCGATAGGTGTCCTCGCCGAAATCGGCGTGGCCGGGGGTGTCGAGCAGGTTGACGATGCGGCCCTCGTAGGGGAACTGCATCACCGAGGAAGTGACCGAGATGCCGCGTTCTTTTTCCAGCGCCATCCAGTCGGAGGTCGCATGCCGCGCGGCCTTGCGGCCCTTGACGCTGCCGGCCATCTGGATCGCCCCGCCGAACAGCAGCAGCTTCTCGGTCAGCGTGGTCTTGCCGGCGTCCGGGTGGGAGATGATCGCGAAGGTGCGGCGGCGCAGGGTTTCGCGCAGGTGGTCGGACATGCGGGCGGGCGCGGGATTCGCGCTGAAGGCTGTTGCGGGATCGCGGAATTATAGCCCACACCCGCGGCGGAGCCGGGGCGAGGTCAAGCGCGCAGGCGATCGACCGCCAGCGTATCGAAGCGCGGCACGGCCAGCGGGCGGGCGAAGTACTCGGCCAGTGGTTGCGGGCGGTCGATGGCGTACCCCTGGCCGTAATCCACACCCTGTTCGGTCAGCGCGCGGATCAGGGTTTCGCTCTCGGAGTGTTCGGCGATGGTCTGCTTGTGCAGCACGTGGGCGATCTGGGTGATCGAGCGCACCACCGCCGCCGACAATGGCGAGCTGTGCATCTCGCGCACGAAGCTGCCGTCGATCTTGAAGTAGTCCACGTCCAGCGAGCGCAGGTAGCTGAACGAGCAGAAGCCGGTGCCGAAATCGTCGAGCGAGAAGCGGCAGCCGATGCCGCGCAACTGGTCGATGAAACGCTGCGCGCGCCCGAGGTCGCGCACCGCGCTGGTCTCGGTGATCTCCAGACAGATCCGTGAAGCGGGGAAACTGCTGCGGCTGAGGCGCTCGAGCACGAAACCGATGAAGGGTTCGTCCACCAGCGCTTCGCCGCAGAGGTTGATCGCGCAGGTGCTGATGGTGGCGGCCTCGACTGGATGCGATTCCAGCCAGTCCAGGGTCATCCCCACCACCATGCGGTCGATGGACACGCCGAGGCGGAAGCGCTCGGCGGCGGGCATGAAATAGTTGGGTGTGAGGTGTTTGTTGCTGTCGCTGTCGTGCATGCGCAGCAGGATCTCGAAGTGGCGGCCGGTGTCCAGCCCCGCGTGCAGCGGCAGCATCGACTGCGCATACAGGCTGAAAGCGCGGCGGTCGATGGCTTCGCGGATGCGCACCGCCCAGCGCATCGCCACCGTGCGGTCGAGCACGTCGCCGGGCATCGCGCCGGCCAGGCACACCCGGTTGCCGCCTTGTTCCTTGGCGGTGTAGCAGGCCGCGTCGGCTTGCGAGAGCAGGCCGGCGAATTCCGCCTCGCCGGCGCGGAAGGGCACCACGCCGGCGCTGGCAGTGGTGTTCAACATCCGCCCTTCCCAATTGCAGCGATACGCCTCGATCGAGCGCACCAGCGTCTGCGTGCGGTCGCGGGAGATGGTCGGGCTGACGTTGTGCAACAGCAGGGCGAACTCGTCGCCGCCGAAGTGCGCCAGCGCGTCGCCTTCCTGCAGGCTGGCGTTGATCAGCCCGGCGATGCCCACGATCAGCGCGTCGCCGGCGGCGTGGCTGGCGGTGTCGTTGACCAGCTTGATGTTGTCCAGATCGAAATAGCATAGCGCCAGCGGCGGCGTGGCCGGGTTGGCCAGCGCGCGCCGTACCGCCGTTTCGAAGGCGGGACGGTTGGGCAGGCCGCTCAAGGGATCGACGGTGGCGCGACGCAACAGCTTGCGGGTGGCGATGCGGCCCTCGTTGACGACGAGGGCGAGGGTGACCGGCAGCACCGAGAGCACGCACAAGTAGGACAGCAGCATCGCGTAATCCAGCGTCTGCGTGGACGGCTCGAAGCCGTGCAGGCCCAGTCCGGCGAAGCTGCCGATCAGGGTCACGGTCAGCAGCACCGCCACCGCCGTGCGCAGCGGCTCGAAGCGCAACGCCCCCCACACCATCACCGCCAGCGGCAGGCTGGACAGGCCCAGCGGGTAACGGCCGCCCTCACTCGCGCCCCAGCCCATCAACAGGAAGCTCAGCAGCAGGGCAATGTTCCACAGCGACTGCTCGTCCTTGCGCGCGGCGATCTGCCCCGGTTCCATCGACGGTAGCTGGGTCTTGCGGTAAGAGAACAGCACCAGCGCTGGCGCCACCGCGGTGATGCCCAGCAGGTTGCCCATCGACCAGCGCACCAGCGCATCGATGGTGGCCGGCTCGTGGATCATTCCGGCAACCAGCATCGCCGCCGTTCCGAATACCGCGCTCATCACGGCGGCGACGACGGCGCCCGCCAGCATGCGGTAGGCGGATCGGAACTCCGGATACGCCGGCACCCGTCCGCGCCGGCCGATCCACGCTCCGGCGAGAATGGAAAGGGTGTCGCCCAGGGTGGCGATGCCCACATACGACCACGGCATGCGCTCCCGCAGCAGGTGATCGAGCAGGGCGCCGACCGGAATCAGCAACACCCAGCGCAGGCCAAGGCGGATGGCGGCTGCATAGGCCAAGCCTGCGGCCGGCCAGAACAGGGCATAGCCGGCGGAGGCGCGGGCAAAGTTCGTCGCATACGCGGTGCAGGCCAGATACAGCCCCACCAGCGCGAGGAACGTTGCAACGGACTTGTAGGCGTTGCTCACGGGCTCAGCTTAACGCCGGTTCGCGCCGGCGTCACCGTCGCCCGGTGTGTGTGCGCCCAATACCTGCATGCGACCGTTGTCGATCAGCGGCTGCGGGTCGTCGCCCATCTCGTTCACCAGGTTGCCCAGATCCGAGCGCAGGGTGGGGCGGAACGCGCTCCATGCATGGGTGCCCTGTCGCGCCGCCCACAGCATGGCCGCCCGCGCCAGCCCGACCACCTGTTCCCAGCCCGGGCGCCGCAGGGCGTCGCGGTAGAGCGGGAATTCGGCGATGCCTACCGCGCAGCCCAGCGACAGTGGCGCGCCACCATCGCCGTCGAAGGCATGGTTGCGGATCGCGCCGAGGATGCGTTCGCCGATCACGTCGATGTGACGGCTGCCCATCGGGCGCAGGATCAACAGGATCTCCGCCTGATCCCAACGCGCAAGATAATCGCCGGCCCGAACCAGCGCGCCGAGCACCTGCGCAATTTGCTGCATCGATCGGTCGCCGATGGGCGGCGATTCCGCGCCGGGCGCGTCACGGTCGCGTCGCGCCAGCCGCACCAGCACGAACAGCATCGCCTGATCGAGCTTGCCTTCGCGTTGTTGCTCGCGATCGTAGAAAGCAAGGTCCGCGGGAATCTGGTTGGCGAGGTAGCGGCGGTTGCGCAGGCCGGTGGCCGGGTCGGACTGGCTGGCGTTCTCCAAGCGTGCATTGGACACGTTCAACTGCTCGGTGCGCTCGACCACCATGCGCTCCAACGCGACGCGCTGCGCTTCGTGCTTCTGCCGCTGATGGTGGTAGCCGCCGGAGAAGATGGCGAGGATCAGCAGGGCGATCAGGGCGTCGAACAGATGGGTCTCGTGGAAGTGCGGGCGGATCGCGAACGACAGGCGTGCCGGAGTCGGGTTCCACAGGCCGGCGTTGTTGGCGGCCATCACCTCGAACACGTAAGCGCGCGGCGGTAGGTTGGTGTAGTTGGCGCGGCGCTGGCCGGTCTCGGTAAAGTCGTGCCATTCGGTGTCGTAGCCGCGCAGCCGGTAGCGGATCTGCACGCTGTGCGGATCCTGGAAGCTGGGCGCGGTGAACTCGAAGCCGAGGTCGCGCTGGTCGGCGGCGAGCATGGCCGGCAGGGTGGCTGGCGTGAACGAGCCGTCGCGGGTGTCCACGCGTTCGATCACCGGGATCGGCGGCACCGGATTCTTGACGATGCCGTGGGTGTCCAGCGCGACCACGCCGTCGCGTGAGGGCAGCCACAGCACGTGGCCGTCCTCGATGTAACCCTTGGACATGCCGGCACCGTTGCAGCAGTAGCCCTGCTGACCGGCGTCGCGGTCGCCGCGCTCGTTGAGGATCATCTCGCCGCGCACATGGCTGGCGTGGCCGTGGGCGACGGCGAGGATGTCGGCCACCGGCAACCGCTCGATGCCGCGGATGCCGGCGATCCACAGGTAGCCGCGGTCGCCGACGGTCATGAAGAAGGTGGCGTTGTGCGGCAGGCCCTGCTCGGGCCCCAGCGACAGCCAGCGGCCGCTCCCGTGCACGTACATCTGTTCGGCCATGGTGCCGACCGCGAGTTCGCCGCCGGGAAACTGGTAGAGGGCGGTGATGTCCAGACCGGGAGGCAGGCCGGCATCCACGCCGATCGGGACGAAGCGTTCGCCCTGCATGACGAACAGGCCCGACTGGGTGCCGACCAGCAGGCGGCCGTCGCGCTGCCAGAGCATGGCGCGCACGCGCGGGTCGCCCAGCCCGTCGGCGGGGCCGTAACGGCGCAGGTGCGCGTCGGGCTGGCCTTCGTGCTCGAGGCGGAACAGGCCGTCGGTGGTCGGGAACCACAGCGCGCCGTCGGGCCCGCGGACGATGCCGTTGATCTGTGCGCCGGCCATCGGCGCGAACAATTGCGAGGTTTCCACACTGCCATCGGCATTCAGGACCGCCAGGCCGTGGCGGGTGCCGATCCACACCCGGTCGCGTTCGGCCAGCAGGTTGTAGGCGTGCGGATGCGGCAGGCGGGAGCCTTCCAGCACGGTGCGGAAACGGCCGTGGTCGAGCACGCTCAAGCCGTTGCTGGTACCGACCCAGACGGTGCCATCCGGCCCGCGTGAAAGCGACCACACCACCGGGTCGTTGAGCCCGTAGGCAGTGCTGTAGCGCCGTGTCCAGCCGTTCCACACGCGGATCACGCCTTCCACCTGGCTGCCCAGCCACAGATCGCCTTCGCGGTCTTCGTAGGCGCTGATCACGTTGCGGTAGTTGTCGCGCGGGTTGCCGGCGTAGGATTCGACCACTTGCCCGTCGCGGATGCGCACCAGCGCCGCATTGGTGCCCACCCACAGGTTACCGTCGCGATCCTCGTAGAGTGCGCCGATCGGGGAGTTGTCCAGCCTGGGGTCGTCGAGCTTGATCCACGCGCCGCTTTGCAGGTAGTACAACCCCTGCGAGGTGCCCGCCCACAGGCGGCCTTGCGCCTCCACGAGGCGGGTAACGGCGATGTTGGCGGCATCGCCGGGCAGCGGCAGGTTCTCGCTCTTGCCGCCCTGCACGTGCAGCACCGCGCTTTTACCGCCGATCCACTGGCCGTCGCTGCGGATCAGCAGCGACAACGCGGGCGCGAAGGCGATGGACGTGCGCACCAAGCCATCGCCTGCCACCCGCAGCACGCCCTGATCGGTGGCCGCATATACCTCGTCCTTGGCATCGGTGGCGATGGCGAACACATCCAGTTCGCGGCGGGCATCGGCACCGGGCAGACGATAGGTGGAAAAATGCCCGCCCGCATACGACGCCAAGCCCTTGTAGGTACCGATCCACACGCGGCCGTGACGGTCGGTCGTCAGGGCGCGAATCCAGATGCCCGGCAGCGCCGGTTCGGATTCGGGCGTGTAAGTGGTGAAGTGCACGCCGTCGAAACGCGCCAGCCCGTCCTGCGTGCCCACCCACAGGTAGCCATCGTTGTCCTGGGCGATGGCCATCACGCTGATCTGCGGCAGTCCGTCCTGGATCGACCAGTGATGGGCGACGTACTGCTCGAACGGCTTGCTGGGGTCGAGCGCGAACGCGGGCAGGGCAGACAACAACGCGGCCAGGAGCGCTAATACGCCTGCCCAGCGCCGCCACGTCGCCATCCATCCACCGCGTCGACGCATCGACGTCCCCCTTGTGGTCGTGGCCAGTCTAGCGTGTCGTTCGTTCCTGCGGATACGCCCTCGGCAGGGTTCCGGTGCGCGCGCCTGCTCATGACGATTCGTCATATTCATCGCTTCATGCGGATAAAGCGATTGACAAGTTCGGAACGCTGGCGCAGCATCCATCCCGCAATCCCATCGAGACCGGCTGAGGGACAGGCCCTTGGAAGCCGGGGCAACCGCGACGCGCAAGCGTCGGGCGGTGCCAAATCCTGCGGGGACGTTCGCGTCCACCGGAAGATGGGTCGTCTTCGCCGTCAGGCGTGGACGGCATCGTTGACCGCACACCGCGCGATCCCGCTGGGCTGCATCCACCACCCGGAGATCGCCATGAGCCTTGCCACCGTTCCCGCTGAAACCCTCTCCTGTGCCCGCACCGCGGCGGCTGCCGGCGACGATGCGCTGCTGGTCGAAGACACCCGCAGCGAGCATGCCCGCGTCGAGCAGGCGTTCGCTGAAACTGCGGCTAACGCAGCTGCAAGTGTCGAACCGGCACGCGACCCCTATCCCTGCGCGCGCGGCGAACTGGAGCTCACCCTGCCCCTGCGCCATGCCGGCGTGCGTGAACTGAACCTGGCGTGGCAGCGGCTGGGCGATCCGCGCCTGCCGGCGGTGGTGGTGCAGGGTGGGATCTCTGCCGACCGCCGTGTTGCGGCGATCGCCGGCGACGAACTGCACGGCTGGTGGGATGCGCAGGTCGGCGTCGGTCGCGCGCTGGATCCACGCCGCGTGCAGGTGATCTCGATCGACTGGATCGGCAGCGACGGCACGCTGGATGCGCCGATCGACACCGCCGATCAGGCCGACGCGATTGCCGCCCTGCTCGAGCATCTGCGCATCGACCGCATCGAGGCGTTCATCGGTTGCTCCTACGGCGCACTGGTCGGCTGGCAGTTCGCCGCGCGGCATGCCGCGCGCCTGCGCCGGCTGCTGGCGATCTCCGGCGCGCACCGTCCGCATCCCTACGCCAGCGCGCTGCGCGCCCTGCAACGCAAGGTGGTCGCGCTGGGCCAGTTGCAGTGCGCCGACGAACTGGGCGTGTCGCTGGCGCGGCAACTGGCGATGCTGACCTACCGCGCGCCGGAGGAATTCGCGCAGCGCTTCGCTGCGCCGGCCGCGCTCGACGGCGGGCGCGCGCGCTGCGCTGCCGAGGATTATCTGGAGGCGCAGGGCACGCGCTACGCGCAGCGCTGGTCGCCGACCGCCTTCCTGCGCCTGTCCGAGTCGATCGACTTGCACCGCGTGCGCCCCGAGTCCATCCGCGTGCCGGCGACCATCGTGGTGGTGCAGGGCGACCGGCTGGTGCCGCCCGAGGACGCCTACGAACTCGCCAACCGGCTGCGCGGCGATGCGCGCGTGCGCGTGCTGCGCTCGCCCTACGGTCATGATGCTTTCCTGAAGGAAACCTCCGCGATCGGCGCGATCGTGCGCGCCGCGCTGGAGCCGGTCGCCGGGGGTGTGGCATGAGCGCCCGTCCCTGTGCGGCCACGCTGGCGGTGCGCAGCGGCATCGACTCCGATCCGGCCTACGGTGCGGTCACCCCGCCGATCGTGCTGTCGAGCAACTTCAGCTTCGAGGGCTTCGAGCGCAAGCGCCGCTACGACTACACCCGCAGCGGCAATCCCACCCGCGACCTGCTCGCGCAGGCTCTGGCCGAACTGGAAGGCGGCGCCGGCGCGGTGGTGACCGCCACCGGCATGGCCGCCTGCACGCTGGTGCTCAATGCGCTGTTGGCGCCGGGCGATCGCGTGATCGTGCCGCACGATTGCTACGGCGGCTGCTGGCGGCTGTTCGACGCACTGGCGCGCAAGCAGCACTTCCACGTCGATACCGTGGACTTCAACGATCCGCAGGCGCTGGATGCGGCACTGCGCGCCGGGCCGAAGCTGGTATGGATCGAGACCCCGAGCAACCCGCTGCTGCGCATCACCGACCTCCGCGCGGTGGCGGAAGCATCCCATCGCGTTGGCGCGCTGGTGCTGGTCGACAACACCTTCCTCTCGCCGGCCCTGCAACGCCCGCTGGAACTGGGTGCCGACCTCGTCCTGCATTCGACCACCAAGTACATCAACGGCCATTCCGACGTGGTCGGCGGCGCGGTGGTGGCGCGCGATGCCGAACTGGCGACCACGCTGACGTGGTGGGCGAACGCGCTGGGGCTGACCGGCAGCCCGTTCGACAGCTTCCTGACGTTGCGTGGGTTGCGGACGCTGGATGCGCGCCTGCGCGTGCATCAGGAAAACGCCGCCGCGCTGGCCGAGTTGCTGGCCGCGCATCCGGCGGTCGCCGCGGTGCACTACCCGGGCCTGCTCACGCATCCGGGGCACGCGCTCGCCACCCGCCAGCAATACGGCTATGGCGCGATGCTCAGCGTCGAATTGCGCGGCAGCGAAGGGGTCGATACGAAGCACGTGGTGCGCGCCTTCCTCGATGGCCTGCAACACTTCACTCTGGCCGAGTCGCTGGGCGGCGTGGAAAGCCTGATCGCGCACCCGGCGACGATGACGCATGCGGCGATGTCCGCGCAGGCGCGCGCGGTGGCCGGCATCTCCGACGGCCTGCTGCGGCTGTCGGTGGGCATCGAGCACGTCGACGACCTCACGGCGGATCTCACCGCGGCGCTGGAGCGCGCGCAGGCGGTGGTGGATGCGGCGACGCATGACGCTGCACGGACGACCGATGCAACGGCGTGTCTCCAACGCGAGCAGGTGTCGTGTTGACCGCGGCGGTGGTGGAGCCTGGCGCTGGCGTCGTCGAAGTGGATGCGCTCGCGCGAAAACCGGCCTGTCGGCGTGGCGATGCGTCGCGTGGCGATTCGTTGCAGGATGATTCGGCATCGACCGATGCCGCTGCACGCACATGTATCGCGCCATCCATCGCACCTGTGCGCATCGCCTTGCTCGGAACCGGCACGGTCGGCAAAGCGCTGCTGCAACGCTTGCAGGATCTGGCTGGATCGCCGCTCACCCATCGATTGCAATTTGTGCACATCGCCAATTCCACGAGTTGTTTTCTCCCTTCCACCGCCGGGGGAAGGTGCCGCGCAGCGGCAGATGAGGGAAAAGTGCAGCGAATCGCGAAGCACTTCCCTCTTGCTGCGACTGACGAGCTTTTCCTTCTCCCTCCGGGAGAAGGTGCCCGCAGGGCGGATGAGGGAAAGGTGTTTAAGGTTGCGAAATCTCTCGTCGCAGACAATTGCCTTCCCTCATCCGGGGCTTCGCGCCACCTCGCTCCGCGCCCCGGCCTCCGCGTCAACGCGGAGGCATTCGATGTTGCGCGAACCGGTGGTTCGCAATCGCAACATCTCATCCCGGAGGGAGAGGGGTTCAATGCGGTCGCCGGCGCTCTCGGGACTCATGGCCCGCGCATCCTCATCGACGCCACCGCCAGCGATGCGGTGGCCGAGCAGCATGCGCACTGGCTCGCGCAGGGCATCCATGTCGTTACCGCCTGCAAGCTCGGGCAGGGCACCGCACTGGCGCGCTGGCGGGCGATCCGCGCGGCTTGCGCGCAAGCCGGCACCCACTACGGCGATGCGGCCACCGTCGGTGCCGGCCTGCCGTTGCTGCGATCCCTGCGCGAATTGCGCGCCGGCGGCGATCGCATCCACGCCATCGCCGGCGTGCTGTCGGGTTCGCTGGCATGGCTGTGCAATCACTACGACGGCATGCGTCCGTTCTCTGCCCTCGTGCGCGCCGCGCGCGAGGCCGGTTACACCGAGCCCGATCCGCGCGAGGATCTGTCCGGCGAGGATGTGCGCCGCAAGCTGCTGATCCTCGCCCGCAGCGCCGGCTTCGAACTGGAAGCCGATGCGGTCGCGGTGGATTCGCTGGTGCCGCCAACCCTGCGCGAGGTGGATCGACAGGATGTGGATGCGCGCCTGACGAAGCTGGATGCGCCGCTGCGCGAGCGCTACGCACAAGCCTACAAACGTGGCGAGAAGTTGCGTTTCATCGCGCGACTGGAACGCGATGCCGACGGTTTGCCGCGCGCGCGTGTGGGGCTGGAAGCGTTGCCGCCGGAGCATCCGCTGGCCGGCGGCGCCGGCACCGACAACCGGCTGGCGATCTGGTCGGATCGCTACCGCGAGCAGCCGTTGTTGATCCAGGGCCCGGGCGCCGGCGCGCAGGTCACCGCCGCGGCCCTGCTCGACGATGTGTTGCGCATCGCCCGTGAATCGGCGAGTGCCGTGTGATCGAATCGGCGCGCCAGCCCGCGCCCGTGGCGCTCAGCCGCAACAACCGCGGTGCTGCTGCATCGGTGGGCACTTGACCGAGCCGTAGGAGCAGAACACGCAGCAATCGCCGGTGCGCGGTTGCAGCAGGCACCCGCAGCCGGCGCATTGATGGAAGAACCGGCAGGCATCGACCGGCATCGTCAGCGTCTGCCGATGCTGGCAGTGCGGGCAGGTCAGCACCGATTCGAGGATTGGTTCGTGCATGTTTGGAGTTCTCGCGAACTCGTGTCAGCGCACCGGGCAACTCGACCACGGCATGCCGCTAACCTCTTTGCGCGAGCGCAGGATCTGCTGGATCGTGCGCACCAGCGGTGCGACCGGCGCCGGCGGAGTGTTCGATCCATCCGCACCGCAATCCCAGCGCGCCTCGTTGTGGCGATCGCCCGCAGCGATGTGCAGGCGGAAGTTGGCGCAGTGCGGCGGGCGTCGCGCCGGATCCGACCATGTTGTCGTCAGATCGGCCGGCACGGTATAGAACCCGTCCTTTTCGGCCTGCGCGAGGATCTTGCGCATTTCCTTGTCGCTCAGGTGCACGTCGGCATCGCCCTTGGCGCTGGAGCACATGTCCTGATGGTAATGGCCGCTGACGGTGGAGAACGTCGTCAACCCGGTGTCGTACTCGACCACGCCCACGACTGTGCCGGAGACCGGCTGCGCCGGGAAATGCGGCATGCCGATATGCGGCATGGAAAGATGCGAGCAGGCGGCGAGGGCGAGGCAACTGGCGAGCGCGAGGGTTCTTTTCATGGATGGATCAGTCGTTGAACAGCGGGTGGCTTTCTGGCGGGGCGTTGTGTGCAATGCGGCCGTTGTTGAACCGACTGCGGGACGGGAAGCATCAGCGCCCGAACCGGAATGGGTCGAACACGGCCACGCCGAACGGCTTGAAGTCGCGCACGTTGCGAGTGACGACGGTGAGCCCGTGGGCCAGTGCAGTGGCCGCTATCAGCGCATCCTCGATGTGGTGATCGGCGCGGCCGTGCATCAGCAAGGCCCATCGCCGGAACACCGCGGTATCGGCCGGCAGGATCGGGAAGTTGTATGCCAATCCATCCAGCCACGCCTGGATTTCCGCGGCCTTGGCTGCATCCGGTACGCGCGTGAGTTCGATACCTTTCTGGATCTCGCCGAGCGTCACCGCAGACAGGTACAGGCCGTGCTCGGGAGCCTGCCGATACCACGCCAGCACGGCACCGTGAGGCTTGTTCTTGCGTAGTTCCGAGACGACGTTGGTATCGAGCAGGAACATGCCGCGCGCAGGTCAGGCGAACGTCGGCGGCTTGCGGCTGGTCGCAGCGCCGCGCGCGGGGATTTCCAGCGTGCCGCGCGCTTCCGGGGCAAGCAGCCAGTCCTTGGCACTGCGGCCGGCCGCTTGCTGCATGCGCTGCCATTGAGAAATGGGGACAACCACCGCGGCCGGCTTGCCGTGAAGGCTCACCAGTTGCGGGCCATTCTCGGTGCTCGCGCGCAGCAATTCGCTGAAACGGGCCTTGGCTTCCTGTACCTGCCAAGTCTTCATGATCGCTACCTGATTGAAATCTGGTCAGGATTCTAGTCTTGAAGAGTCGTTGCAGCAAGCCGCAGCGTTCAGCATTCGATCACGTTCACCGCCAGCCCGCCACGGCTGGTCTCCTTGTACTTGTCCTGCATGTCGCGGCCGGTTTCGCGCATGGTCTTGATGACCTTGTCCAGCGACACCTTGTGCTTGCCGTCGCCACGCAGGGCCATGCGGCTGGCGTTGATCGCCTTCACCGAGCCCATCGCGTTGCGCTCGATGCACGGGATCTGCACCAGCCCGCCGATGGGATCGCAGGTCAGGCCGAGGTTGTGTTCCATGCCGATCTCGGCGGCGTTCTCGATCTGCCCGGGGCTGCCGCCGAGCGCGGCGGTCAGGCCACCGGCGGCCATCGAGCAAGCCACGCCGACTTCGCCCTGACAACCGACCTCGGCGCCGGAAATCGAGGCGTTCTCCTTGTACAGGATGCCGATCGCCGCGGCGGTGAGCAGGAAATCGAACACGCCCTGTTCGTTCGCGCCCGGGCAGAAGCGATCGTAGTAATGCAGCACGGCCGGCACGATGCCCGCCGCGCCATTGGTCGGCGCGGTCACCACGCGCCCGCCGGCGGCGTTCTCCTCGTTGATCGCCAGCGCGTACAGGTTGACCCAGTCGAGCACGGTCAGCGGATCGCGCATCGCCGCCTCCGGCCGCCCGAGCAGATCCTGATGCAGCACCGGCGCGCGACGCTTGACGTGCAGGCCGCCGGGCAGGGTGCCGTCGCTGCGCATGCCGCGCTTGACGCCGTCCTGCATCGCCTGCCAGATCGCGCGCAGGCCGGCGCGGATGGCGTCCTCGTCGCGCCACGCGCGCTCGTTGGCGAACATCACCTGCGCGATGCTCAGGCCGTGCTGCGCGCAATGCGCGAGTAGTGCGTCGGCCGAATGAAACGGATAGGGCAGCTCGGTGGTGTCGGCGACGATGCGGTTGGCCGCGGCCTCGTCATGATTGACCACGAAGCCGCCGCCGACCGAGTAGTAATCGCGGGTGGCGATTTCAGCGCCGGCCGCATCGAAGGCGGCAAAGCGCATGCCGTTGGGATGGAAGGGCAGGCTCTGGCGCTTGTTGAAAATCAGGTCGGTCGTTTCGTCGAAAGCGATCTGGCGGCCGCCGGGCAGGCGCAGGATCTTGCTGCCGCGGATGCGCTCGAGCTGCGCCGGGATGGCGTCGGGATCGACGCTGTCCGGGCTCTCGCCCTCCAACCCGAGCAACACCGCCTTGTCGGTGCCATGCCCACGCCCGGTCAACGCCAACGAGCCGTACAACTCGCAGCGCACCCGCGCGACCCGGTCGAGCAAGCTGGCCTCGTCCAGCCAGCGACCGACGAAACGCGCCGCCGCGCGCATCGGCCCGACCGTGTGCGAGGACGAGGGGCCGATGCCGATCTTGAATAAATCAAACGTGCTGACGGCCATGGATGGACGCTCTTGTGGTTGCCCTTCTCCCACCGGGAGAAGGTGGCGCGAAGCGCCGGATGAGGGCGGGTTACAGCAGCTGCCGCGATCTTGAGACCTGTCCTTCCTGAAATACGCCAGACACCGCCGCCGCTATTCTATGCCGACCCGATGCCATCGCCAGCGTGGAAACCGAACATGCGCTATCTGTTGTATCAACGCGACGACTGCCCGCTGTGCGATGCCGCGCTGGACGTACTCGCCGCTGCGCGCGTACCGGAGTTCGAGAGCGTGTGGATCGACGGCGATGCAGAACTGGAGGCGCGCTACGGCACCCGCGTGCCGGTGTTGCGCGACGATGTGCGTGGCGTCGAACTGGGCTGGCCGTTCGCTGCGGCGGCAGTACGGGTGTTCCTGACCGGAGCGTAAGCGCGCTATTTCGTCGCCGCCTCAAGTTTGAGCGCGGTGTGGATCTTCACCGCGTTGGCGATCTGGCTGGTGTCGGCCCACTGTCCGCCGCCGACGTTGAAGTCGAGCCGGTTGAGCGTGGTATCGCCGACCAGTGCGGGTGCCGTGCCGGGCGTCCACTTGAAATTCAATGTCACTGGCTTGCTCACCCCGCGCAAAGTCAGCGTACCGTCGGCCGCGTAGCGATTACCGCCGAGGCTGCGGAACTTCGTGCAGGTGTAGCGCGCGGTCGGTGCGTGCGTGGCGTCGAGGAAATCGGTGCCGCGCAGCATCTGGTCGCGTTCCTCGGCGGCGGTGTCGGCGCTGGACAGGGTGATGCTCACATCGAAGCGGGAGCTGGCCAGCTTCGCCGGGTCGAAATCGATGATCGCGGTGAAGGTCTTGAATCGACCGTCGATCGCCGCGCCCTGGCTGACCGTGGAGAACGTCAGCGTGGATGCCTTGCCGTCGGCGTGCCAGCTGGCGGCCCATGCCATCGGGCAAAGCGCGAACGCGGCGAACGTCGCCACGGCAAGGATGGTTTTCATGGCGCATCTCCCGAAGGCGGCGGCAGCCCCGGCAGCATGCGCCGCAGGGTTTCGTCCTTGTCGATGAAGTGATGCTTGATTGCAGCCGCCGCGTGCAGCGCGACCAGCGCCATCAGCGCCCAGAAGCCATATTCGTGCAGCGCGTGCGCGAGGTGTTTCACCTGCGGATCGGCCGGCCAGATCGAAGGAATCTGCACGAGGCCGAACCATTGCAGCGGGAAGTTTGCCGCCGAGTTGTACAGCCAGCCGGCGAGCGGGATGGCGAACATCAACACATACAGCAATCCGTGCATGGCCTGCGCGGCGATGCGTTGCCATCGAGGTTGCGGCACGGGCGGCGGCGCGCGGTGCGCGAGCCGCCACAACAACCGCAATGCCACCAGCACCAGCACGATGATGCCGCAGGACTTGTGCAGGGCATACACCTTCAGCTTGGCCATCGACGGATCCATCTGCGTCATGAACAGGCCGACCAAGCCCATGCCGACGATCAGCAGGCCGATGATCCAGTGCAGGATCCGGGTGACGCGGTTCCAATGGATGTCCGGTTCGCGGTACGTGTTCACGATGCGCCGTGGTGTGGGGTGATGCGTCGATTGTAGGGTGTGCGCCTGAATGCGTGCAGGCTTGCGGACGCAACGCAGCATTGCGAGGATGCAGGCGGGGGAATGCATGCGCGCGATCGTGTACGGGTGCCTGATGTGGATGCTAGTCGTGGCCGCCGTGGCGGGCGCGTCGCCGTCGCGCGCCACGGCGTTGGAACCGGCGCGCAGCGTTCTCGTCGAGACTCCGAAACTGCGCGTGTACGGGGTTGCCGACGGCCTGCCGTCGAGCAGCGTGAATGCCATCGCTCAGGACGCTTACGGTTACCTGTGGCTGGCCACCGACGACGGACTGGCGCGGTTCGATGGCGTGGACTTTCGCGTGTGGCGGCACGATCCCGCCGATCCGGCCTCGTTGCCCGGCAACCTCGTGCAGGCCTTGCATGTGGATGTGCAAGGGCGTGTCTGGGTGGCGATGGAAGGCCACGGCTTGGCGATGCTGCTGCCCGATGGCAGGCATTTTCGCCGATACGGTCACGACAACACACCGGCTCTGGGCGAGGACGACGTGTTCGCCATCGACTCCACGCCCGATGGTGCGCTGTGGATCGGCAGCTTCGGCGGTGGCCTGTACCGGATGGACGCGCACGGCGGGCTGACGAATTTCCTGCCGCGCAAGGACGACCCGCGCAGCCTGCCCGACTCCAACGTGATCGCGCTGGCGGTGGATGCACGCGGTGCGCTCTGGGTGGCCACGACGGCAGGTGCGGCGCGCTGGAACGGGCGCGACTTCGAGCGCGTGGATGCGCCGGGTGTGCGCGACACGCTGGTGTTCGCGATCGCCCCGCAGGCCGATGGTGCCGTGTTGCTGGGGGCGAAAGCAGGTTTGTTTTTACGCGAACCCGATGGGCATGTGCGAGCTTTGAACTGGAACGCTGGCGCGGACGATCCGCGCGTCACCGGCATCCTGCGCGACCGCAACGGCGGTTGGTGGTTGAGTGTTCCCGGCTTGCTGCGCCGACACGAGTCCTCGCTCGACTCGGTTGACGGAACGAGTCGGTCTATCGCGTTGCCGGGAGCCAGCGTGCAGCGTGTGATGGCGATGCTGCAGGATCGCGAAGGCAACCTGTGGTTTGGCACGCGCAATGGCGGATTGGCCGAAATCTCGCCGCAGGCATTGCGCTTTTCTTCCTTTCGCCACGATGCCGACCGTGCGGATTCGCTCAGCGCCACGCAGCCCGAGAGTATCGCCGATGCGGGCGATGGGCGGCTGTGGGTGGTCGGCGGGCGTAGCGCGATCGATCATCTGGATCCGGCGACCGGCACGATCGAGCACTGGCAGCCGCCGGAACTGGCGCACAAGTACCTGTGGGCGGTGAGCCAGCAGGGCGATGGCCCGTTGTGGATCGGCTACAACAGCGGCATCGCCCGCGCCGATCCGCGCACGCGCAAGGTGCAGGTGTGGGAGCAGGGCGCGGCGCGCGATGCGCCGTTGTCCGGGCCGAACGACCTGATCGCGCAAACGCCCGATGGTCGGGTGTGGGTGTCGAGTCTGGGCGAGGGCGTGCAGGCACGCGCAGCCGATGGGCGTGTGCTGTTTTCCATCAAACCTGCCGACCATCTGGGTCTGACCACGGCGGATGCCGATGACCTGCGCGTCACCCCGCAGGGCGCGTTGTGGCTGGCCAATTCACAGGGTTTGCTGGCGTGGAACGATGCACTGCACCGCTTCTCGCCGGTGCCGGGCGCACCGGCCGAGCGTATCGACGGTTTCGCCTTCGTCGATGCGCACACACTGTGGCTGCATCGGCTGTCCGCGCTCGAGCGCTATGGATGGGATGGTCATGGACTGATCTTGCAGCAGCGCGTGGATGCGCGGCAGGGCTTGCCGGCGGTCGAATCGGGCGGGTTGATCGCGGATGCACACGGTGATGTGTGGTTGACCACGACGCGTGGACTGTTGCGGGTGGATCCGCGTGCTGGTGGCGTGCGCATGTATGGCGTGCGCGATGGTCTGCCGAGTCAGGAGTTCGGTCGCCACCCTCCCTTGCTCACGCCCGCCGGCATCGCTGCGGCCGGGACCATCGATGGGCTGGTGTTGTTCGAGCCGACCAAGGTGCCGCGCGACGATGCGAAGCCGGCGCTGGTCGTCGATTCCGTGACCTTGCGCCGTGGCGAGAACGTCGTTGCGCTGGATCCTGCCGCACCCATCGAACTAGCTCCCGACGACCGCGATCTGAAGGTGAACGCGCGTCTGCTGTCCTTCACCGATCCGAAAGCGAACCGCTATCGTTTCCGCCTGCGCGGCTACGATGCCGACTGGATCGACGCCGGCTTGGATGGCGAGCGCAGCTACTCGCGGCTGGATCCGGGTCGCTATCGGCTCGACGTGCAGGCAGCCGATGCCGATGGTGCTTGGTCGGCGATCCGTGAATTGGGATTTCGTGTGCGTCCGCCGTGGTGGCGCACCCGCACGGTGTATGCAGCCGAAGCGATCGGTGTGTTGTTGTTGCTGGGGCTGTTGGCGTGGTTGTACCGGCGACGCCTGCAGCAGCGCCATGCGCTGGCGCTGGAGCAGCAACACAGTGCGTTCGCTGAACAGGCATCGGAGGCCAAGTCGCGATTTCTGGCCAGCATGAGCCACGAGATCCGCACCCCGATGACCGGTGTTCTGGGCATGACCGAACTGCTGCTCGCCGGCCCGCTCGATGGGCCGCAACGAGCCCACGCCGAGGCCATCGAGCATGCCGGCAGGCACCTGCTGCGGATCGTCAACGACGCTCTGGATTTGGCGCGCATCGAGGCGGGAAGGCTGATGCTGGAAGATGCGCCGTTCGATCCGCGTGCCTTGCTGCGCGAGGTCGAGACGATGCTGGTGCCGCAGGCGCAGGACAAGTCGCTCACGCTGGATGTCCACGTCGTCGCTGATGTGCCGCGCGGCTTGCGCGGCGATGCCGTGCGGGTGCGCCAGATCGCGCTCAATCTCGGCCACAACGCGATCAAATTCACCCAGCGCGGCAGCGTGCGCATCGTGTTCTCGCGTGAATCGGATAGCGGCAGCCTGCGCATCACCGTCACTGATACGGGCTCCGGCATGTCCGCGCAACAGGTCGAACGGTTGTTCGAGCGATTCGAACAAGGCGATGGCGCGAATGCCGTCGCGCTCCACGGCAGCAGCGGTCTGGGTCTGGCGATCAGTCGTGAGTTGGCGGCGGCGATGGCCGGCAGCATCCAAGCGCAGAGCACGCCGGGCGTTGGCACACGCTTCGATGTGTTGCTGCCACTGCCGGAAGCCGAGTCACCCGCAGCCTCGGCGGTATCGACTTCGGCGCTGAATGCTGGCGCGCGCGCGCTGAAACTGCTGTTGGTGGAAGACGATGCGACGGTTGCTCAGGTGCTGGAGGGATTGCTGCGAATGCAGGGGCACGCGGTGGTGTCCGCACCGCATGGACTGGCGGCGCTGACCGAGTTGGACAACGCGAGCTTCGATGCCGCGTTGCTCGACCTCGACCTGCCCGGCATCAACGGACTCGACCTCGCCCGCCTGATCCGCGCACGCGGGCTGCGACTGCCCTTGCTGGCGGTCACCGCGCGCGCCGATGCCCATGCCGAGCGCGACGCCCTTGCGGCAGGCATGGATGGATTCCTGCGCAAGCCGGTAACCGGGCAGATGCTGGGCGAAGCATTGGGACGCCTGGGTGAGCGGTGATGGCGGTTACGTGGATGCCGTGGCGTGCACCGCATCCACCAGCGCGCGCACATGCTCGGGATCCATGTCCGGCGACAGGCCGTGACCGAGATTGAAGATCAGCCCGGTGCGCGTGCCATCGCCACCGTTCGCATAGCTGGCGAGGGTGCGTTGCACTTCGCGGGTGATCGCCGCCGGTGAACCGTAAAGCACCGCGGGATCGAGGTTGCCTTGCAACGCGACCTTGCCGTCGGTACGGCGCCGCGCTTCCTCCAGCGACACCAGCCAGTCCACGCCGATGGCGTCCGCGCCGGTCGCCGCCAGTTCTTCCAAGTAAGGCGCATTGCCCTTGCCGAACAGGATCAGCGGTATCGAGCTGGGGCCATCGCCCGAGATTGCGAAGTGATCGCCAGCCGCGGATTCCGAGTCCCGAGTCCCGAGCTCCGAGCCGCGCAATCCGCGTGCAATCCGCGCCAGATACGGCAGCGAGAACTCGCGGTAATGGTGCGGCGCCAGCACGCCACCCCAGGTGTCGAACACCTGCAACAACTGCGCGCCGGCATCGCGCTGCGCGGACAGATAGGCGATCACCGCGTCGGTGACGACGGCGAGCAAGCGGTGCAGCAGCGCCGGCTCGTTGAGCATCATCGACTTGATGATTGAGAAATTGTCGCTGCCGCCGCCTTCGATCATGTAGCAGGCCAGCGTCCACGGGCTGCCGGAAAAACCGATCAGCGGCACGCGGCCATCGAGTTCGCGGCGGATCAACGCGACCGCATCCATCACATAGCGCAGTTCGCGGCCCATGTCGGGCACCGCGAGCTTGTCCACGTCGGCGGCGCTGCGGATCGGGTACTTGAACTTCGGACCTTCGCCCTCGACGAAATACAGCCCCAGCCCCATCGCGTCGGGCACGGTGAGGATGTCGGAAAACAGGATCGCAGCATCCAGATCGAAACGGGCGAGCGGTTGCAAGGTCGCCTCGCAGGCCAGCTCGGGCGTCTTGGCCATCGCCAGAAAACTGCCCGCGCGCGCGCGGGTGGCGCGATACTCGGGCAGGTAGCGCCCGGCCTGACGCATCAGCCAGATCGGCGTGCGGTCGACGGGCTCGCGGCGCAGGGCGCGCAGCAGGGAGTCGTTGCGAAGAGCGATGGTTGGCATGATCTTTCGTGTTTTATGGATTGAATATCGACCCGGCACCATTCCTTTCGCGCAGCGAAGGGAGGTTGGGATGGATGGGCTTCCTCCCTTTCGCGAAGCGAAGGGGAGGGTTGGGGAGGGGTTGCAATATTGATCGCATGATTGAAGATGAAAGCGACCCCCTCCCAACCTCCCCCTGCTTCGCAAGGGGAGGAGTGGATCAACGCACCGCCTCGTTCCGGCCCGGTCTTGCGACCGGGTGTTCGGCGGCGCATGAATCGCCGATAGGGCGATTCATGAGCGCATCGCCTCACCCTGCGCGAAGGTGACGCGGAAGCCACGCTTGATGTGCGTGTCGCGCGCCTGCTCGAACGCGGCGATGGCGGCATCGCGCTGCATGAACTGCTCCTTCTTGACCGTGCTGCGCTGGCCGGTGTGGCCGCTCTCGCGCAGCAGCAGCCAGCCACCGAACAGATCCTGTTCGAGGGACAGTTGCACGAAACGTGGAGCTTCGACCCCCGTGGGCGGGTGCTGGAGGAGCAGGCGCATGTGCGAATTCTAACCGGCTTGGTGATCGTCCTGATCGATCTGGCGATCGTCACGCGGTGCACCGACATCGCACTTTTTGCATGCCAGCTGGGTGCCGAGCATGCTCGTGCGACCCTCGAGGGTGACGACCCATGGCCGTTCGATCCACGGTGGGCGATGGCGCACGTGCTGGTAGTGGCCGCAGGCCAGCTCCGCGACCCAGTCGAGTTCCGCATCGAGGTGATAGCCGATGATGGTTCTTTGCATGAGGTGATCCGCGATTCAGCCGCCGTCGGCCAGCGCGTCGGTGAGCAACTCCAGCACATGGTGCGAGTCCACGTCCTCGGCGACGAAGGCATGGCCGATGCGCCGCCACAGGATCAGGCGCAGGCGGCCTGACACGGTTTTCTTGTCCAGCCGCATGCGTGCCAGCAGGGCGGAAGGATCGAGTCTGGCCGCGATCTTCGCGGGGATCGCAATCGGCAGGTGCAGGCGTTCGAGCAACGCGGCCAGCCTTGCGACATCGAGCAGCGGTGCCAGCCCCATCTCGGACGACAGGCGCGCCGCCAGCAGCATGCCGATCGCCACTGCCTCGCCATGCAGCAACGCGCCATAGCCGGTTTCCGCCTCGATCGCGTGGCCGAAGGTGTGGCCGAAATTGAGCAGGGCGCGAACGCCCTGTTCGGTTTCGTCGGCCACCACCACGCTGGCCTTGTGCTCGCAGCTGCGGTGCACGGCTTGTACGAGCGTCGTGGCATCGCCGGCGACCAGCGCATCGGCGTGCTGCTCGATCCAGCCGAAGAACGCGGCGTCGCCGAGCGCGCCGTACTTCACCACTTCGGCAAGACCCGCCGACAGCTCGCGCGCGGGCAGGGTGGCGAGCAGGTCGGTGTCGATCGCCACCGCGCAGGGCTGGTGGAAGGCGCCAACCAGATTCTTGCCTTGCGGCAGATCCACCGCGGTCTTGCCGCCGACCGAGGAATCCACCATCGCCAGCAACGTGGTGGGAATCTGCAAACAGCGCACGCCGCGCATCCAGCACGCGGCGGCGAAGCCGGCCATGTCGCCGATCACCCCGCCGCCGAGCGCGACCACCAGCGCATCGCGGCTGGCCTGCATGTCGGCCAGTGCGGAAAATATTTTCGTGCAGGTGGCGAGCGTCTTGTGCTGTTCGCCGGCTGGCAACACCAGCAATGCAGCCTCCTGCTGACCGGGCAGGAGGCGGCGCACACGATCGGCGTACAACGGCGCGACATTCGCATCGGTGACCAGCAGCACATGGCGCGGAAAGCGCACGCCGGCGAAGGCGTCGCGGCGATCGAGCAGGCCGGGCGCGATGCGGATCGGGTAGGCGCGCGCGCCCAGTTCCACCTGCAATTCACGGGATTCAGACCGTCGCATGATGATCCACGCGCTGCCAGTAAGCTTCTATGAGTGCCGCGAGCCGACGCGCGGCTGCATCGGGTTTGCCGCCGGTCGAGACATGGCGCAGGTCGGCGAGTTGCGCATACAGCAGGTCGCGTTGTGCGGCGAGTGCGGTGAGCTTCTCGCGGCGGTCGCCGCTGGCCAGCAGCGGGCGGCTGCGGTCGCGTGCCAGCCGCGCCAGTTGCCCCTCCACATCCACGTGCAGGTGCACGACGAAGGCCGATTCGCGCAGCCTGCGGCGGTTGTCCGGATCCAGCACCGCGCCGCCGCCGGTGGCGATCAATTGCCCATCCTGGGAACACAATTGCGCGATCAGCGCCGACTCGCGTGCGCGAAATCCAGCCTCGCCCTCGCATTCGAAAATCAACGGAACGCGCGCGCCGGTGAGTTCTTCCAGGTGCCGGTCGACATCGACGAAGTGCAGGCCCAGCAAGGCGGCGACGCGCTTGCCGACGGTGGTCTTGCCCGCACCCATCGGGCCGACGAAGGCGAGGTTGGAAGCCGGATTCATGTGCTCGTGTCTGAACAGCCAGTCGGTGGATGCTAGCATCCGCATGGCATGCCCCGCGCCGTTGCGCGCGGCGCGCCGGTGTGCTCGCGGGCATGCCGCGATCAGCACGCCCAACTCACCTCACGCGGAGTACGCCATGTCGGTCGCCAAGGTCATCGAACTCACGTCCTCGTCCAGCAAGAGCATCGAGGATGCCGTCCAGTCCGGTTTGCACAAGTGCGCCGAGAGCGTGAAGAACATCAAGGGCGCGTGGGTGAACGACATCAAGGTCGTCACCGATCCCAACGGGCAGGTGACCGAGTGGCGGGTGAACCTGCGCATCACCTTCGTCGTCAAGTAGTAATCCCGCGACGATACGGACTCACGCGCCGCGTTGCGCGCGCAGGTCATCCGGTGGACGCATGCAGAATCTTGCGCTGCGCGTCGATGCGCACGCTGCGTTCGGCGATCGCCGGCAGGGTGCGCAGCGCCTGCCGGCTGAGGCGCTCGAAGAACATCACGAAGCGTTCGACCGCGTGGCGATCCATGCCGCGCCGTTGCGCCGGCGTCGCTTGCGCGGCGCACTCCTGCTGCCAACGCCATTCCGGAACCACCGCGAAGCCCGGTCCGTGCAGGAACAACAGGCGGTCGATGCGCTCCCACAACGGCGCATACGCGCGCAGCGCGCCATTGCACCAGCCGCGCCAGTAGCCGGTGGGGTCGGCCTCGCGCTCGAGCGCGTTGAGCGGCGCGTGCAGGGCGGCCGGCGCTTCCGGCGGCACCTTCAGCAGCCAGCCCTCGAACAGCACCAGATCGACCGGTTTGATCGCCTTCGTCCAGCGCGAGGGCGGCAGCCGCCGATCGGCGAGCTTGTCGAAGCGCGGCAGCGCGGTCGCGCGGCCCTGCCGCAATGCGTCCAGCGTGCCGCAGGCCAGCGACAGGTCGTGGCTGCCCGGCGGCCCGCGCGTGGCCAGCAGCGGATGGATCCGGCGACCCAGCGCCAACCGTTCGCGGCGGCCGAGGTAGAAGTCGTCGAGCGACAGCGCCACCGCACGCAGGCCGCGCTGCTTCGCCAAACGCACCACCTGCGCGGCCAGCGTCGATTTGCCCGATCCCTGCAAGCCGGCGACGCCCTGCACGCGCACGCGATGGGTCAGGGCTTCGTCCAGCACCTGCGCGACGAAATCCTCGGGGAAGCCAGTCAGTGGATGCGGATGCGACGCCATGGCGCGACAATAGCGCGCTCTTTCGGGACTCGGGACTCGGGACTCGGGATTCGGGACTCGGGACTCGGGATTCGGGATTCGGGACTCGGGATTCGGGACTCGGGACTCGGGACTCGGGACTCGGGACTCGGGACTCGGGACTCGGGACTCGGGACTCGGGACTCGGGACTCGGGACTCGGGACTCGGGACTCGGGACTCGGGACTCGGGA
>JAFEBV010000026.1 GCA_018242485.1 Pseudomonadota bacterium | reverse complement strand
TGACGGGTCAAAGAAATTCCATTGGATTCGTTCCGAAAGCCCGATCAGCGCGCAACTTGTATTACACGACGGCTTGCTTTACGAGATTTCAATTAATGAGCTGGGCAGGAGTTGAGTCCTAACTACTCGTTCAAGCGGACTTGCGTGGTGGAAGTTTCACGCATGTTCCACCATCACGCGGCCACGCAAGCCGCTTAACTCAGGCGTTAGGTGCCATATGCGAGTCCTCGCTAAAATCGCTGCAGCACTTCTCGCACTCTCAACGATTGCCGCCGTGCCGTACCAACCCGAGAAGATCGTGCTTCTCCAACCGGATGCAGTGCTTAGGGAGCGCGTGCCATCTGTTCAATTGCTGTCCGACTACATCAAGGCCATCCAAGCAGCTGCACAGCAAGCTCTCTCAACAGAAACACCGCATCCCACTAGCGGCTTTCTCGTTCTCGCTGTCAGGCCTGCCGGCCAATCGATGGTCTGGCTTGACTTCACCCCATCTCTCCCAGAGCCAACTGCGGCAAAACTCAAAAAGGCAGTATTGGCAGTGCCGCCATTCGAAGCGCGTCAAGGTGTTGTGGTGTTTGCCCTCAGCTCATCGCTTTGGGGAGCCGCACCGTCTCAAGGTTTCCCCAATCCTCCTGAGTGGCGCAAGGCCATGCAGGGGCACAACGCGCCATTGGAGGTCGGCAGCCTCGTGAACAGCCTTTGGCCGGGTCGGCCTGGCACCTAACTATTCGCTCAAGCGGACTTGCGCGGAGCAAGCCGTTTGCAGAAATCACACATCGCGGCCGCGCAAGCCGCTTAGCTCAAGCGTTAGGCACTTCAATCGGAGTCACATACTATGGAACAGCAGGAAGATCGGCATCTCGCTACGCAAGTCGCGGTAGGTTGGGCGTTATTTTTCTTGGTCAAAGTTTTTTCTCTATCGACTGCAATCCTCTTTAGCATTTTCGAGAATAATGGCTTTAAGAAACTTCTCGAAGATCCGGGGCCTGGAGCCGCGCAAGTGCTTCTTTACGTGTTCTTGGTCGTTTCGCTGATGCCAATCTACGTGTTCATCGTTGGTCGATCCAAATCATCGGTCTGGCGTTGGCCGTCGCTTCTTCTGGCCTGTGCAATCTTTATATTGGGTGCTCTTCATCACTGGGGTCATTGGTCAGCTGGCGAACGAGCAACGTTTAGCTCAAACATCATCGACTTCATGGCCGATGGTGCGGCTTTATGGCTTGTCTTCAGTTCATTTGCGTGGGCAAGGCGCAGTGCAAGTGCCTAACTATGCGCTCAAGCGGACTGTGCGGGATGAAGTTGCTCGCTAATATCACACACAGCGGCCCGCACAGCCGCTTAGCTTAGGCGTTAGGGCGCTAGTGATGGGCATTCGATTTCTCGCACTTTTTCTGCTCGTCCTGGCCGCGCCCCTATGGGCACACGAATGCACTGCGTCTGAGGGCGCTGCGGCCGACGCAGCATCCGACTACTGGCACTCTTGGCCGTCCCTCTTTGCCGCCTACGAGCGGTACAGCCAATGCGACGATGGCGCTATCGTTGAGGGCTTCTCAGATGACATCGTCCATCTGCTCGCCTCCCGCTGGAGCACACTCGGCCAAGCTCAGCGCTTTATTTCCCTTCGCCCCGCGTTTCGCGCCTTCATCATTCGGCACATCGACGCTACCACAGACACCGACGAGTTACTCAGCGTGCAGCGCTCCGCCACTCATCACTGTCCAGCATCTGCCTCAAGTTTGTGCAAGCAAATCGCGGCGGCCGCCAAAAGCGCCATAGCCGAGAGTTATCGGTAGCGCGCCCTAACTATGCGCTCAAGCGGACGCCGGTTCGTTTGTTCCGCACACCCACTTTCGCGGCCGGCGCCGCTTAGCTTAGGCGTTAGGCTCGTGTTCGTCTCATTGTGACCGTCAAAGGAGAGCAAAATGGACACCCGCATCCGTAGCACATCATCACATTGCTTGCTGTGGACTGGAATCTGCGTAGCAATTTTCAGTCTATTAGCGGCCCATGCAGAAGGGCTACGCATCGTCGACCCTAAGAATGTTGTGATATTTAAGGATGGATGCAAATTTGTACCTCCGTACGATTTTCTGACTAGACATAGCACCGAGCCTACGTGGAATGGTGCATGCGTTAATGGTTACATTGACGGATACGGGACCGTGGAAGCTGGAGGAGCCGTTCCAATTAAATTTGAAGGAACGTTCTCTCAAGGGCGCTTGATTGAAGGCAAGCAATTTGTAGCAGGAGACGACGGCTATGAAGTAGCGAATGTCTTTAGCGCAGGCCAATATCATCTTGCGGCAGAGTTTCAGCAAGCAGACGAGCGATCGAAACAAGAATATGAACAACAACAACAGGTGAATCAAGCCAACATGGTCAATGCTGCGGCTGGCGTCGCCGCTACTATGGCGAGCCCGAAGCCTTCCCGCCCTACTGGTACCGCAGCGCGAACAATGTCGATGCAACGACCATCAGGCCCTTCTAATGTTTATCGCGTTGCGCCGACAGCTCAACAAAGGACGTCGCCTGCAGCCCAATCAACGACGGCTGGTCCACACATAGACAATTCGTACGACCGATCTTCATGCGTGTCTATTGAAACAGATCAGTTGCGAGGTCAAGTCTTTGTCAATCATTGCGGAGAAACGATCGAAGTCACATGGTGCTCCACCCAGCAGGGCGCATGTCAAATCGCTCAGGGCGTCGTCGGTGCCTACTATCTCGGTAGCACGACAACTGTGGCAAGCGTTCCGCAAGACGTATCAAACGTTAACACGGGGTATCGGGCCGCCTATTTCGCCTGCGCGAATCCGGATGGTTTAACATCGCCATATCTAATTTCTATCTTCCCCCAGCGTGGCCAATGCTGGCGCGACAAATAGAGCCCTCAGCAGATCGGAAGCGATCACATCGTTACGCCTAACTATGCGCTCAAGCGGACGCCGGTTCGTTCGTTCCGCGCAACCCACTTTCGCGGCCGGCGCCGCTTAGCTTAGGCGTTAGGCCGTCAAAAAGCGCTGCATGGGTTGGGGTGCGGCAATCTGAGAAGGTTCCGCTCGCCCATGCGTCGGTTCTTCGGACAGGTCGTCGCGGCGCGCTCACAGGGTGCGAGGTGTGGGGTCGCTGGCTTCGGAGAGTTCGGTCAGAGTGTGCGGCATGTCGGATCGGTTGTCGCTGCTTCGCTTCGGATACGCCGCGCTGCTGCTGAGCGGGGCGCGCGCCAATCGCTTCGGCTTCGGTCGTAGCTTGTTGTTCGTCGCTTCGTGGTATCGTCGGCTATCTGAGTCTGTCTGCCTAACTATGCGCTCAAGCGGACGCCGGTTCGTTAGTTCCGCACAACCCACTTTCGCGGCCGGCGCCGCTTAGCTTAGGCGTTAGCCTGCTTATACAGCGCCAGCGCAGCATCCAGGGCTTTTAGATCGGCCTCGCAGGCTGGTATCTCGCTGCAATGCTCGTACCCTGCAAACTGTCTGCGCTGCCATTCCAATTCAGCCGCTATGTAGCCCCTCGCCACGGTTGCGGCGTCGAACAGAAACGCAATGCTCTGCTCATAGTTTGCGAACCGGCGAAGTTCGCGCATCACATCATTGCGCACGCGCTCTTTCGACGGGTCAAGGTAAAGGTCTTGCACATCGTCAGCCAAGTTACGCAGGCTAACTACTCGCTCAACCGGACTGCTGCCGGTCGGTGTGCTTTCGTGTGTCATAATCTCTCCTTCCGGCGCAGCCGGTTAGCTCAGGCGTTAGGCTTGTAAAAGCTCGTTTGGGCTCGGGGAGGCTCATCGGGACTCGTCCCGAGTTTCTCGGCAGTCATCCCGAGCGCCATCGGATTTCCCGGGTGTCTTGTGTTGGTTTATCGCATCGTTCAGTTCGCGCTTCACACAGTTCGTGTGTTTAACATCGTTCCAATCGGCTTCAGTCTGTTGCAAAGCGTTCAAGCAGTTGGCTCAGCGTGTCGCGTTTGCTTCAGGAGCCGGTTCGGAGCATCGTGTAGCTATTCGGGCTTCAAGTGGGGCAGGGCGTGCAATGTCGCCTGCTGCATCAAAGCCTAACTATGCGCTCAAGCGGACGCCGGTTCGTTCGTTCCGCACAACCCACTTTGGCGGCCGGCGCCGCTTAGCTTAGGCGTTAGGGCTTCATGTCGCATCCAGCGCTTCGATATACGTTGTTGGCATTCGCTACTGGAGCATTATTTGCTTTAATCTGGACCGCGCTCACACTTCTTGAGTTCCATGACAATAGGGTCATCGGCTATTGGCAACTCGTCAATCACCATTCCTTGGCAACAGCGCATGCAACTTCAACTCATTGCGGAGACCATGGCCGCGTTGACTACGCATTCGACGTGCAAGGGAACACGTTCGCGGGTGAAACATTTTGGCTTGAGACACCGTGTTCTAAGATAAGTCCTGGTTACACGTTCGCGGTTAACTACAACATTTACGACCCAACATTCAACTCAACAATGCAACCGGATGCTGCATTCTCACATCATCTCTGGCAATTTTGCTTCATGGTGCTGTATGTGTCGGGTCTCGTTTTTATCATCATGCGTGACTTCTGGCGCAAAAAGCGCCCTAACTATGCGCTCAAGCGGACGCCGGTTCGTTAGTTCCGCACAACCCGCTTTGGCGGCCGGCGCCGCTTAGCTTAGGCGTTAGGCACTGAAATGAAGTTCCTCTTGCTCTTGTTGGGTTTGGCTGCATCGGATGTCAACACTTCCGAGGCTTCTGGCATCTGTCCCAACAGCCACACTCAGGCCGACCTAAACGATTGCGCAGCAAAGATGGCGAAGGCCGCTGATACGTCGTTAGCTAAGTTCTATGCCGCCTACACCAAACGCCTAAGCGTAGATCAAGTTCAGCTCTTCCAGTCTGCGACCTCAGACTGGCTTCGTTACCGTGAGTCCCACTGCAGATTCGAGTCGAGCGGAGTCTTGGGAGGCAGCGCATATTCAATGGTCTTCGATCTGTGCATGACATCTCAAGCCCAAGAGAGGCTGCGCATGCTTCGCGAACTGTCCAAGTGCCAAGAGGGCGATCTCAGTTGTCCAACGTCATAAAAGTCAGTGCCTAACTATGCGCTCAAGCGGACGCCGGTTCGTTAGTACCGCACAACCCACTTTGGCGGCCGGCGCCGCTTAGCTTAGGCGTTAGGCTCGGCGTTCAGGCCGTCGCATCTCGGAACGCTTTCAACACAGCGTTCATTCGTGTCTGCCAACCATTTCCTTGGGCTCGGTACCACTCCAGCACGTCTTTATCCACGCGCAAGGCAATCTGCTCCTTGCGGTCTGCAATTGCCTTGGCAGGGCGCCCGCGCTTGGCACGAAGTTCCGCCACGCCCTTGTGAGCAACCGCTCCGTCCCAAAATTTCAGGGTGGCAGTCTTGCTCTTGGGGTCGTAGGGCACGTCAACTTTTTGGGTACGTACGGTAGTATGCTTCTCGTTCATGGCGTTCGGCTTCTCGGCAAGAGATCAATCTTGGGCCTTCCTCACGGTCGGCCCAAACCAGCACAACCACTTTTCCATGTGCCCAACCAAGGCTCACGAATCGTTGCTCTCCATAGTCTTCGCGGTCATCCTCCCTCGTGAGCATCGGCTCATCAAAGGCTTCCATGCATCCGGGCAGATCTACCTTGTGCTTGCGCAGGTTCGTTCGGCGCTTGGCGGGGTCGTGGCTCATGCGGCGCTCATTGTATATGCATTTATTCGGGTTGGCAAGCCTTACCCCATATCACGCAGGCCGAGCCTAACTATGCGCTCAAGCGGACGCCGGTTCGTTCGTTCCGCAAAACCCACTTTGGCGGCCGGCGCCGCTTAGCTTAGGCGTTAGGCTTGTAAAAGCATGCCCATCGAAGCCTCACAAAAGTCCGCAGCCCTCGCTGGCGCATGGGCAAGCTTCGGCCTTGTTCCTACCGAGAGTTGGCTGGATCTTCACAAGAACACAATGCCAGTCGCGAGTAGCAATGTGTTGTGGCTCATCGCAGCACTGGTGTTCTTCCTCGTCCCCGGCTACATGTTTGTCATTGGGTCAAGCAGCGCACCATTCAGTCGGCTTTGGTTTCTTGAGCCCGAAGAGCGTGCTCGCTACGCTGTCGTAGCAAAGCGCATGTTCGTCTGGTTCGTCTCTGCGGGCGCAACGGGAGTTTTGTGGTCGTTGGTTTTGGGCTTCGCAGCAAAAGCAGCCTAACTATGCGCTCAAGCGGACGCCGGTTCGTTCGTTCCGCACAACCCACTTTGGCGGCCGGCGCCGCTTAGCTTAGGCGTTAGGGCTATGAAAAGAATTTTTCACACCTGGATTTTTCTTTCGGCATTTTTCACCATCAGTAGCGCGTATTGTGATGGCCCGCCTCAATACTTCGGACTATCGGCAATAGCGCCAGACGGGTATGAACTGCACTTAAATTTTAAATTTTCTTCGCAAGAACAATACAACGGAACACTACTTGATAAATTTGATGGATTTGGCCTCAAACAAAACACCTATATATTTGGCATAGTGGTCGATTGTAAATTTACATTTCGCAAATCGCTTATTTGTCCATTTAATTCAAAATACTTATCAAAATATTTTAGCGGCGCAATGTTTTTGTACAATGACAACAACCCCAACAAAGATGTCCATGAGTATCGATGTGTCAGCGGATGCAGCGAATATACGCCGCATTCAGTCGTAGAATCTTTCATGACACTACCTATGACTCCTTCGTCTCCTAAACCATAGCCCTAACTATGCGCTCAAGCGGACGCCGGTTCGTTCGTTCCGCACAACCCACTTTGGCGGCCGGCGCCGCTTAGCTTAGGCGTTAGCGCTTACAACCGTCCGCTTGCATTTGCACTACATTGTAGTTATAATCGCCACATGAGCGATCTTCAGTTCGAATGGGATCCGGCGAAAGCCGCCGCGAACCTCAAGAAGCACGGCATCGACTTCGCCGAGGCAAAGTCCGCCTTCGCAGATGAACATGCAAAAATTATCCCTGACCCGGACCATTCGGAAGACGAAGATCGATTCATTCTGCTCGGAATCAGTCTTCACCTTAGATTGCTAGTGGTGTGCCATTGCTATCGGGAGCAGAACAACTCCATTCGTATCATCTCCGCCCGAAAGGCGACCAGGCCAGAATCGCGACAGTACTAACAGGTGCAACATGCGCAACGAATACGATTTCTCCAAAGCTAAAAAGAACCCCTTCGCCTCTCAGCTCAAGAAGCAAATCACCATCCGATTGGACGGTGACGCCATCGATTACTTCAAATCTATCTCAGAAAAACTTGGCATTCCCTACCAAAGCCTTATTAATCTCTACTTGCGTGACTGTGCAGCGGAACATCGCACGCTCAATCTATCGTGGAAGTAGGCGCTAACTATGCGCTCAAGCGGACGCCGGTTCGTTAGTTCCGCAAAACCCACTTCGGCGGCCGGCGCCGCTTAGCTTAGGCGTTAGGCCGTCAAAAGTGCTGCATGGGTTGGGGTGCGGCAATCTGAGAAGGTTCCGCTCACCCAGCTTCGGTTCTTCGGACAGGTCGTCGCGGCGCGCTCACAGAGTGCAAGGTGTGGGGTCGCTGGCTTCGGAGAGTTCGGTCAGGGTGTGAGGCAAGCCAAGTTGGGCGTCACCGTTGTCGCTTCGGACACGCCACGCTGCTGCTGAGCGGGGCGCGCACCCATCGCCTCGGCTTCGGTCGCATCTTGTTTTTCGGTGCTTCGTGGTATTGTCGGCAATCTGAGTCTGTCGGCCTAACTATGCGCTCAAGCGGACGCCGGTTCGTTCCTTCCGCACAACCCACTTTCGCGGCCGGCGCCGCTTAGCTTAGGCGTTAGGTGGCTATGCAAGGTCATTCAATATCTCTTTCGAGCGACCTCGCGTCATTCGTGACCGAGCGTATCGCACGCTTCGAGCAGGAGAGCGCTGAAAACCAGATCTGGCTGGCCCCGTACGTCAGGCAATTCAATATCCTTCCGCTTTGGTCTGCTTGGTTCGAGACTGTCGGCATTCGTCCAGATGGTTCAATTCGCAAGTTCTCCGCCGACGGCGATCACGTCGAGTACGAAGGCCTTCGCCTTGTCGAGGAAAGGCCCGTAGTTGTCTTCAGCTTGCTTGAAGGTGCTAAGCGCTATCCGTGCCTTCAACAGGTCGTACCTCAACGTCCAGTCGATGCGGTCACCTGCGAACGATGCGGCGGCAACGGCTTGGGAGCTAACATCATTTGTGTTTGCGGCGGCATCGGCTGGCTTACGGGGAGCGCCACCTAACTATGCGCTCAAGCGGACGCCGGTTCGTTAGTTCCGCACAACCCACTTTGGCGGCCGGCGCCGCTTAGCTTAGGCGTTAGGGCTCTTACCACATGTGGCGAATTGCTCCATTTCTCCTGGCAATCGGCGGCATCGCTGGTGCCTATCCAAACTGCCAGCCATCCGACAGCACCGCGAGCGATCTGCGTCACGCCACACAAATTGTCCAACGTCTTCCCGAGTTGGCCGATTGGACAGGAAGCGACGCGGTCTATGACACGGGAAAGCGCGAGAGAGTCAGCGGGCAATGCTACGAAGCCGTCTATGTCTATCATGTCATGCCGAGCAAGGATCTCGATCTTCGCTACGTCTTTCTCGTGCATCTTCCAACCGAAAGGGTCCTGTTCGAGGACATCGGCACTCTCCAAACTTTCACGCTCAAGCAATGGCGCGTCCGCATGGCTCGGCACCTCGAGCCCTAACTATGCGCTCAAGCGGACCTGCGCGGAGTAAGCTGCTCGCTCGATCACACACTTCGGCCGCGCAGGCCGCTTAGCTTAGGCGTTAGACGACAGCCATGCCTCTTGAGACCGTTGCCGATTTGCCTCCCTTCGACACCGGCCAGTACGAGGGCTGCGAGTTTCTAATGCGTGGTGGCGGAGCAACCCTCACCGTCCTACTAGCCGAGACCCCTTCAATCGCGCTTTCTTTCACCAAAGTTCGCTGGCACCAGTTCACAGCTCTCTACAATTGTTCTAGCGAGCAAACACAAGGCGCTTACTTCAAGCTAGTCGAGTGCACCCAATCGCCTGAGCTCGCGCGCTTCATGTCTGCCGACAGAGCCAGCCGTCGGGCATACAGCCAACTCCATCACTACCGCATATTCCTCGACGAGACCGGTTGTCACGAGCTATTCGCAGAGTCTGCGAGGGTCGTCTAACTATGCGCTCAAGCGGACCTGCGCGGAGTAAGCTGCTCGCTCGATCACACGTCGCGGCCGCGCAGGCCGCTTAGCTTAGGCGTTAGGTGCCGTAAAGAAATGTTCGCCACACGAGGCCAATATAGAGCTATTCTGTTATTTGGAGTGATGATGTCGCTTTTGGCCATAAGCGAGATCTATCAAAGGTCTGTCATCCAACTGGACGGGAAAGTAATTTCATCGCAAACAACCTGCATGCAGCCTGAGAACAATCGTTGCGCAACCGTGTACGTCGTTGAAAGTCCCAATGGCACAAAGACAGAGTACATTGCCGGCCCAACCGACCATTCACTTCTTCGCTGGTTGCCTATAGGAACCGTAATTGTCAAAAACAGGTGGTCTATTAACTATTTAATTAATGGTAAACTCAACAAAGATTTTCCGGCGAAGTTCTACTTTACGTTTTTGGGAGTTGGTGTGTACTGCGCAGTATGGTTGTTTAAGCTTAGGGGCGGCACCTAACTATTCATTCCAGCGGACGCTCGCCTACGGCTCGCGCCGCTGAATTCGGGCGTTAGGCCACATAGGAGCAACCCATGCAGCCATTTCAGAAGATCGCGTTCAAATACATCGCAGCTACCTTGATTGCCTTGTTTGTCATCCAGGCAATCAACTATGTTCTCTTCAAACTTGGCGCCATGAATTTGCACAACATCTTTGGATCGCCAACGGCTTTGGGTTTATTTGCAGGTAATCTTTATTGCGCTGCTGGCGAGGCATCTGGTCAAATGCCAATGCGTGGCTTTTGGCTGGGGCGGGCTCGCAGTAAGTAGGGCAATTCCTAACTATTCATGTGGAGCTTTTGGCCTAACTATGCGCTCAAGCGGACGCCGGTTCGTTCGTTTCGCACAACCCACTTTGGCGGCCGGCGCCGCTTAGCTTAGGCGTTAGGCTTGTAAAAGCTCGTTTTGGCTCGGGGAAGCTCATCGGGATTCGTCCCGAGTTTCTCGGCAGTCATCCCAAGTATCATCGGCAGTCGTCCCGAGTGATATCGGTTTTTCTGAGAGTCTTGGTTTTGGTTTTCGCCTCGTTCAGTTCTCGCTTCACGCAATTCGTGT
>JAFEBV010000025.1 GCA_018242485.1 Pseudomonadota bacterium | reverse complement strand
AGTCATCCCAAGTATCATCGGCAGTCGTCCCGAGTGATATCGGTTTTTCTGAGAGTCTTGGTTTTGGTTTTCGCCTCGTTCAGTTCTCGCTTCACGCAATTCGTGTGCTCAACATCGCTTCAATCGGCTTCAGTCCGTCGCAAAGCGTTCAGGCGGTAGCATCAGCGTGTCGCGCTTGCATCAAGAGCTTGTTCGGCGCATCGTGTGGCCTGTTGGGCTTCGGAGTGCAGTAGGGCGTGCATTGTTGTCTACAGCATCAAAGCCTAACTATGCGCTCAAGCGGACGCCGGTTCGTTCGTTCCGCACAACCCACTTTCGCGGCCGGCGCCGCTTAGCTTAGGCGTTAGAACTCATGGCCAGCACATGGCAATTTGAAAGATTGTCCGAGCTCGTCGCAACGCTTGAGGCGTTGCTTGGCTCACGGCTTGGTGTCACGGAGGCATCTCGCAAGATTTCAGCAGTCCGCTTCGATCTCAAGCAAGACAACAACCCGCTGTTCTACCCATTCGTCGGCATCGACTCGGAGACCGACCAATTTCCTCTTGGCCCGGTGCGCGATCTTTGGGCAATCGAGGCGCTGGAGCGCTACGACCAGGAGCGCATCTTGGCAGAGCGTCACTACACCCCGTTCGCCATGCAATCGGCAACGGCGTTGCTTAGCTGGGCGCAGTCAGCTGAGTTCTAACTATGCGCTCAAGCGGACGCCGGTTCGTTCGTTTCGCACAACCCATTTTCGCGGCCCGGCGCCGCTTAGCTTAGGCGTTAGGCTTGTAAAAGCCGGCTTTGTTCAACGTGGGGTCAGTCGGAATCTGAGATCGCTCGGCTCGTTTTTATCCGTTTCAGAGTCCTTGCGGCTCATCCCAAGTTTCATCAGGCTTCGGTTTTCAGTGTTTCGGTAGTCCGCGGTACTTTCGGCCATGAGTTCAGACCCCGCAAATTCAACTCATTCAGCGGCTTAGCGTTGCAGCAATCTGCTCATGGTCTGTCGCAAAGCGTCCTTCACTTCGAGGCATTTCATCGCACTTGCATCAACAGCCAGTTCGCGGCATCGTGTCGTTCATCGGCCACCGAGCGGCATCATGTCGTGCATGAGCGCTTGCAACAGTTCAAGCCTAACTAGGCGCTCAAGCGGACGCCGGTTCGTTTGTTTCGCACAAACCACTTTCGCGGCCGGCGCCGCTTAGCTTGGGCGTTAGGCTTGTAAAAGCTCGTTTTGGCTCGGGGAGGCTCATCGGGACTCGTCCCGAGTTTCTCGGCAGTCATCCCAAGTATCATCGGCAGTCGTCCCGAGTTTCTCGGCAGTCATCCCAAGTATCATCGGCAGTCGTCCCGAGTGATATCGGTTTTTCTGAGAGTCTTGGTTTTGGTTTTCGCCTCGTTCAGTTCTCGCTTCACGCAATTCGTGT
>JAFEBV010000024.1 GCA_018242485.1 Pseudomonadota bacterium | reverse complement strand
GTTGCCGTTGGCGTCGTAGGACAGCGCCCAGTTGACGTGACCGCTCAGCGCGGTCAGGTGCCACGTGGCCGGGTCGTAGGCGTAGGTGTTCAGGTAGGCGGACGTGTTGCCGACCTGGTTGGAGCGGATGTTGTCCAGCGCATCGTAGGTGGTGGTCGTGGTGATCCACCACGCCGCCGGGGCGTTGGTCTGGGTCAGCCGGTCCAGCCCGTCGTACGTCATCGACCGGCTGTAGCCGCCGGTGCCGTCGGCGATGGCGGCGACGTTGCCGTTGGCATCGTAGCTGTAGGTGTCGTCGAGGATCGCGGCGGCGCCGGGTTTCTGGTCGAGGCTGCGCAGCGGCAGGCCGCGGGCGTTCTGGGTCAGGCTGTGGGCGATGCCGTTGCCGTAGCTGAAGCCGCTCATCCCGCCGTCGGGGAAGTAGCTCACGTTGCTCGCATAACTGCCGGCCTGGGTGGGCTGGCCCAGCGCGTTGGGCGCGGTGGCGATGGCCAATCCGTCCGGATAGGTCAGGGTTTTCTCGTGGCCGTAGGGGTCGTAGGCGTGGCCGATGGCGCGCGTGCGCCCGTCGAGGCTGAGGGTTTCGGTGGTCGGCAGCCGGCGCAGGTCGTAGGCGTAGTTCCAGACGATGGCCGACGCGCCCGATCCATTGCCCAGTGTTCGCAGCGCGCCGTCGTTGTAATAGGCATACGTCAGATCGTCCGTCGAGTTCGGCACGTTCACGCTCAGCACGCGGTTGCGGGCTAGCAGAGTGTTGAGAAAGTGCTTTCCCCCGCCTTCGCCGGGGGCAGGCTCTGCACTTTCTCAACTCGCCGAGTCCGGCACATGTCCGGACTCGGCTCCACGAATCAATCACTTGCGTGATTGATTCGGGAGCGATCCATCCTTGGATCGCACCAGCAGGCTGTTTCTCAACAGCCTGCTAGACCGTCGTCACCTCGCCTGCAACTCGCGCAGCATTTCCGGGTGGCTGTCCAGCAGGCGGAACAGATTCAGCACCGCCGGGCTTGGCTTGGCCTCGCCACGTTCGTAACGGCTGAACGCGTTGTGCCCGCCGCCGGTGAGCTTGGCCGCCTGCGCCTGCGTGAGCTTCAGCCGTTTGCGTACGCGCACCAGCAACTGTTGCTCGGCTGCGCGCCGGGCCAGCACCAGCGCATTGCCGGCATCGGCATAGCGCGCGAGGCTTGTATGATCGAAATAGACCTCGCCGCAGGCATCGCAACGTTCGCCCGACAGGCCGTGCAACGCGGTTTCGCCGCCGACAACGAAGGTCTCGTCCACGAATACTGTGAACGCCTTGCCACCGCACGCGCCGCAAATCTTCAGATGGGTCATGGTCACTTCTCCTTGAATTGAACGACGATGCGCTGCGCGACTTCGGTCAACTTGATGTAGGCCGTGCATCCGTTCGGGCAGGTGGCGTGATACACGTCCTGCCACACCCGATGATCGTGGTACGTGGTCATCGACTTGTGGAAATTGCGTCCGCGCAAGCCAGCGATCACCGCCAGCATGTCCGTGTCCGTCAGGCCCAGTGCCCGGCCACCGTCCAATGCCGTCATCGTGAAGGCGTCGCGCCCGATGCTGGCGATCTTGGCTTGCATCACCGTCAGCCGGTAGTGGGGTGAGCCCTTCTCCATATCGTTATATTACCCTTATAGGGTAATAATTCAACGTTGATGCAGATTCGGCTTCGGGGACGTCGAAAGCCTGGTAGGCGGTGCCGGTGACGTAGCCGTGGGGGCTGGTGGCATGGGGATAGATCAGGCCCCCAACGTGCGCAGCGCGCCGTCGTTGTAGCTGGCACAGGACGGATTCTGGCGCGCCCGATCATCGCTACATTGACACTAGTCAATGTGAAAACTATAGTTTGCATATGGTCGAGGTGGTCGAGAGCGAGACTTTCAAGCGCTGGCTGCGAAGGCTGCGCGACGACCGTGCTCGCGCCCGCATCGTGTTGCGCATGCGACGGCTGGCGTCTGGCAATCCCGGCGACGCACAGCCGGTGGGAGAAGGGCTTTCCGAACTCCGGATCGACTACGGCCCCGGCTACCGGGTGTATTTCATGCGGCGCGGCGCGATCCTGATCGTCGTGTTGTGCGGCGGCGACAAGACCACGCAAGCGCAGGACATCGCAAACGCCAAATGCATTGCGACGCAGTGGAGGGACTGAAACATGACCGAGAAATTCACCGCCTTCGACGCGGCGGAATACCTGAAATCCGAGAAGGACATCGCGTTGTATCTGGAAGCCGCGCAGGAAGAAGCCGGCGACGATCCGGCCGTGATGGCGATGGTGCTGGCGGATATCGCGCGGGCGCGCAACATGAGCCAGCTCGCCAAGGCGGCGGGGCTGACGCGCGCGGGCCTGTACAAGGCGCTGTCGCCCGACGGCAATCCACGCATCGGCACCCTGCACAACATCGCCAAGGCGTTGGGCCTGAAGCTCAAGCTGACCGTGGCGCACTGAAGCGATCAGGTCGCATCAGGATGCCGGAATACGCGATGCTGTTGATGTGGCCGCGCGGGTTGGTCACCCGGTCTCCGGCTCGATGCGCTTGCACAGGCGCTGGTGGGCGTCGGGGCGGCTGGAAATTGTGGGTGTCCCCGATTCTCGGAATTCATCGCCCCGCGGCGCGGCGGGGTGGCGCTGGAAATAATGGGTGTCCCAGTTTCCGCTTTTGGGGGTTAATCCCTTTTCGGGGTCGATTCTCTCAATCCCAGCCCTTTGGCAAGACAAGTTCAGGTCTCTGTTCGTGGATTCTACGCATCAGTGTGCGGATATCATCGACAGCAAAGTGCTTAAGGGAAACATCGACGTAGCCCTCTTTGTCACCTTTCGGTGTGATAACGATTCGCCGTAGCGGCCGGTCAACCACAAAAAGAGAAGACCAAAACGAATTACTCTTTCTCCTCGCGCCAAGCGAGGTTTCCAGTTTGATGCGCTGAATTTGATCGATGGAAATGGAAATTGTTTTGATGCCAAAGCCATATTGCATGATTGTGTTGCGAGTTAAGCAAACTCTGTAAGTGCGGGCCAAGAGAATTGCGCCTCCAAACAGCCCCCATATTGCAAGCGAAGCCCAAATGATACTGAAATCCGGCTTTCTTATGAACGAATAAATAAAAAAATTGTGACCACCAAATAAATCGTCGCCATGCCCGCATACGGTTGCATGGTTCGATGCAATTCGAAATCTCTTTGCTCGTGAAGTTCCATGCGATCTGTTTTTGTCAAATGCTTGGCTATGGGGTGATTGTCACACCGCCACCAGAAGTGCAAGAACCATTGCAATGCTCCTGCTGATCAACCGCGCGATCACTAGAACTAAAAATAGATTTCAACGCATCCACTGCAGAGCCGGCTGCTGATTTATACAAATCAGCAGCCTGTCTGCCAGCAACTCCTTTCAAAGCGGATTTTGTTGACATCGTTTTGATTTGTCCGCGCTCCATTTTTGTCAAAAGCCCCTTATACATGGATGCAAAATTTCCGCGACCCTTTGTCCATTCGTTGATGCCCGTCTCAGGAATTAATTTGCGTCCAACCCCAGCAGTTGCTGCGGATAAAACCGAATCTTTAACTGTTTCTGATGCCGAAACGTGGCCGCCATCAATCAATTGACGCACGCTGCTACCTGCTGCCCCGGCTCCCGCCGCAAAAACCAACGTACCGCCCATCGACTCCGGTGCATTTACGACTGCTTCGCCATCGATACCTCCTGATACGGCCGAACCCCAAAATTCTCCATAGGTCGGAAGCCTTCTTTTGAAGACAAGATCAACAAACTCTTCCTTACCAATGCCGAGAGCAGCTCCAACGCCTATCCCGATGCCATCATCTACGAAAAAGGCTCGCCCATCCGGATCGGTGAATTTGTAGGGATTATTCCCGGCGTACCAATATCTGTTGAAATCCCCACCCTTGTCATCCGCCTGCACCGGATCGGGTGAGAGGAAGCGCCCGAGGACGGGATCATAGTAGCGCTGCTGGGCGTAGGTGAGGTGGCTGGCCGCATCGCTGATGTGGCCGGTGTAGCCCGGGCCTTGCAGGTAGCTGCCGTTGCCGGGCTCGCCGAAGGGGGTGAACCACTGCGTCCCGCGCGTGGTCGGGTTGGCGTTGGCGTCGGTCTCGTGCACCGGGCTGCGCAGGGCGTCGGTGTGTTCGTAGGCCGTCGTCCAGTTCGTGCCGCCCAGGCTGGCGCGGCGGATGGCGACCAGGCTGCCGTTCAGGCTCACGTAGTCGCTGCTCTGGTTGCTGCGCGCATCGTCTTCGCTCAGCAGCCGCCC
>JAFEBV010000023.1 GCA_018242485.1 Pseudomonadota bacterium | reverse complement strand
AGATGCACCACGCGCGGCGGTGGCGGATCGGGGATCGGGTGCGGCAGCGGCACCACCCGCGGCGGCGGATTGAAGATCGGCGTCGGCAGATGCACCACGCGCGGCGGTGGCGGATCGGGGATCGGATGCGGCAGCGGCACCACATGCGGCGGCGGCATCGGCGGCCCGGAACGATACGGCGGCGCCCAGTAGTACCAGCTCCAGCGCTGCACGAAGAACGGGTAATCGCTGTAATACGCATTCCAGTACGGCTGGATCGAGAACACCACGATCGGGATGCCGTAGCTGTAACCCATGTCCGGCAGCGCCACCGGTTGCTCGTCCTGGCCGTCGTCGAACTCCAGCGCATTGCCCGGCACCCAGCCGCGCTCGCCGTTGTCGATCACGTCGCACCAGTAATAGCCGTCGGTGCAGCCCTGCACGTCCACCTCATCGCCCGAGGGCAGGTTGTCCACCAGCGGATAGCCCTGATCCGGGCCGGACATCAGTTCGGTGTCCTGCACGAGATAAGCTGGCGATGCCGGCGCCATGCTGGTCGATGCGAGTCCGATGGCAGCGGTGAGGGTCAGGATGAGCGTTTTCATGGCAGCGTCTGCCGACATCGTGGTGGTGGACGCCCGCGTTCGGCGTGTACCCACAGATACGGCAATGAGTGGCGGGGTACAAGCACGCCTGCCATAACGGTTCATCGTGCGTATGGATGACAGGCGGCGGCCGTTCAGACTGCGATCCGCTTCGTCATCTGCGGGAGCTTCCATTCCCGACCCGACAAGTCCATCCCCTGTGCTGAGCCGTCGCGCGGAAGGGGCTGCCAATGTTTCAATGTCGTGCTTGCCCTAAACAGTCGTTGAAAAAGTGCTTCCTCCCGCCTTCGCGGGGCCAGCCTGCGGCTGTTCAAATCCACCAACGGCGGGTGCGTTCGGACCCGGTTCCGCGGAGTAATCCCTTACGCTCTTGATCCGTGTGCGAGCCATCCTTGGCTCGCGCTAGCAGGCTTGTTTTTCAACAGCCTGCAAAAGGCGCTTGTGCAACCGCCACGCCGAGGTAGTCAGCGCGCTCACGCCCTCGGCGATGAAGCTCGGCTGCTCGGCGAGGATGTCCTTGCATTCCAGCAGATCCAGCGACCAGCCCGGTTGCAGTCGGGCGTGGACTTCGGCGACATCGACCGCGAACGGCGGCCCGGATTTTTGCTGTTGCGGATATTCGAGGGTGACCAGCAAACCGCGGCAGCCGGCGGGCATGCGCGCATACACTTGCTGCGCGTAGTGCGCGCGCAGATCCGGCGGCAGCGCGATCAGCGCGGCGCGGTCGAAGATCGCCTCGCAGGAGGACAGTAGCCGTTCGTCGAGGGCGAAGGCGTCGCCGCAGATCAGGTCGATCGCGCCGGCGCGGTGGTGGATGCCGTTGGCGTCCTCGAACACTTCGGCCTGCAGGCCGCGTTCGGCGAAGAACTGCTCGATCGCCAAACTGGACAACTCCACCGCGATCACCCGGTGGCCGCGCACCGCCAGCCAGTCGATGTCGCGGGTCTTGCCGGCCAGCGGCACCAGCACGCAGGCGCCGGGCGCCACGCCCACCGCGTTCCAGTGGCGCTCGAGCATCGGGGTGACGCGATCCTGATGGAAGCCGATCCGGTTTTCGCGCCAGCGTTCGAGCCAGAATTGCCTGTCCATCATTCCACCGCCAGTCCGTCGATCTTCTGCCAGCCACGCGGCAGTAGTCCGCCGCGGGTCGCGCGCGCGGCCGCATAGGCGTCCAGATCCTTCCACGCCAGCCGCATCGGCGCGCGCTGGCCACTGTACACGAGCAGCGCGCCGCCCTCGGGGATCGCGGCGATCGCCGCCACCCGTTCGGTGCCGAGCTTGGCGCGCGGGATCTCGATCAGCTTGTTGCCCTTGCCCTTGTCCAGTTCGGGCAGGTCGGCGACCGCGAATACCAGCAGGTGGCCGGCCGTGGTGATGACCGCCAGCCGGTCGCTGGCCGGATCGCGCACCAGCGCCGGGGCGAGCACGCGCGCGCCTTCGGGCAGGGAGAGCATGGCCTTGCCGGCCTTCTGTCGGCCGAGCAGATTCTCGAAGCGGGTGAGGAAGCCGTAGCCGACGTTCGAGGCCAGCACGAGGCGGGTGTCCGCCTCGCCGCTGATGAGGGCCTGGAACTGCGTGCCTGGCGCGGGCGTGAAGCGCCCGGTCAGCGGCTCGCCATTGCCGCGCGCCGAGGGCAGGGTGTGCGCGAGCGCCGAATAGCTGCGACCTTCCGAATCCAGGAAGGCGATCTGCTGCGTGCTGCGTGCATGGATGGCTTGCAGCAGGCGGTCGCCCTCGCGGTAACCCAGTTCCGCGGCGTTGACCTCGTGCCCTTTCGCCGCGCGCACCCAGCCCTTTTCCGACAGCACCACGGTGACCGGTTCGCTGGCGACCAGTTCGGTTTCGGATATGGCCTGCGCGGCGGCGCGGGCGACGATCGGCGAGCGCCGCGCATCGCCGAATTTCTTCGCGTCGGCGAGCAGCTCGTCCTTGATCAGCTTCTTCAGCCGCGCCTTGCTGCCCAACGTGTTCTGGATCTGCACGCGCTCGGCGCGCAGTTCGTCCTGCTCGCCGCGGATCTTCATTTCCTCCAGCCGCGCGAGCTGCTTCAACTTGGTTTCGAGGATGTAGTCGGCTTGTTCCTCGTCGAGCGCGAAACGCGCCATCAGCACCGGCTTGGGTTCGTCCTCGCTGCGGATGATGCGGATCACCTCGTCGAGGTTGAGGAAGGCGGCGAGCAAGCCTTCCAGCAAGTGCAGGCGGCGTTCGAGCTTGCCCAGCCGGTGTTCCAGTCGGCGGCGCACGGTGCTGGTGCGGAACTCCAGCCATTCGGCCAGCAGCGCCTTGAGGTGTTTGACCTGCGGGCGGCCGTCCAGACCGATCACGTTGAGATTGACGCGGTAGCTGCGTTCCAGATCCGTGGTCGCGCACAGGTGGCCCATCAGGCCGTCGATGTCCACCCGGTTGGAGCGCGGCACCAGCACGATGCGGGTCGGATTGGCGTGGTCGGATTCGTCGCGGATGTCCTCCAGCCACGGCAATTTTTTCGCCCGCATCTTCTGCGCGATCTGCTCCATCACCTTGCCCGGCGAGACCTGGTAGGGCAGGGCGGTGATCACGATGTTGCCGTTCTCGCGCGCATGCACCGCGCGGGCGCGCACGCTGCCGCTGCCGGTTTCGTAGAGCGCGCGCAGTTCGGCGCGCGGGGTGACGATCTCGGCTTGGGTCGGATAATCCGGGCCGAGCACGTGCTCGCACAGGTCGCGCACGCTGGCGTCGGGGTCGTCGAGCAGGCGCACGCAGGCGCTGACGATCTCGTTGAGGTTGTGCGGCGGCACGTCGGTGGCCATGCCCACCGCGATCCCGGTGGTGCCGTTGAGCAGCAGATGCGGCAGCCGCGCCGGCAGCCAGGTCGGCTCCTCCAGCGTGCCGTCGAAGTTCGGCGTCCAGTCCACCGTGCCGTGCGCCAGTTCGCCCAGCAGCACCTCGGCGATCGGGGTGAGCTTGCATTCGGTATAGCGCATCGCCGCGAACGACTTGGGATCGTCGGTCGAACCGAAATTGCCCTGGCCGTCGATCAGCGGATAGCGGTACGAGAACGGCTGCGCCATCAGCACCAGCGCTTCGTAGCACGCGCTGTCGCCGTGCGGGTGGTACTTGCCGATCACGTCGCCGACGGTGCGCGCGGACTTCTTCGGCTTGGCGCCGGCGTTCAAGCCCAGTTCGCTCATCGCGTACACGATCCGCCGCTGCACCGGCTTGAGGCCGTCGCCGAGGAAGGGCAGGGCGCGGTCGAGGATCACGTACATCGAGTAATCGAGATAGGCGCGCTCGGCGTATTCACGCAGCGGCACCTGTTCGAAACCGTGGAAGCTGGCGCGGGTGGAATCGGTCATCGGGGTTCGATCAGGATGATGCAGGGGGGCGATGATAAGGGGAATTCGTGCGTGCGGTGCGCGACGGCGTGAAGCTGCCGAGGTATACCTTGAGTTGTGCGCACGTCATCCACTGACAAGCAGTCGCGCATCCAGTTCCGCAAGCCGCTGTGGTGTGCCAACGTCCGTCCACGCGCCGGCGTGATGCGCACCGGTGACCGTGCCGCGCGTCATCGCCGCGCGCAGCAATGGGGCGAGCGGAAAGCGCGGTGGTTCCAGCGCTGCGCCAGCTGCATCGCCGATGACCGCGCGCCAGTCGTCGAGGATCGCCGGTCGATACACGCCGATGCCGGCGAAAGTGAGTGCGCGTAGCGGCGATACGGCGGGCGAATCCGGATACGGATGTAAACGTCCGTCCGCCGTGACGCCGAAGTCGCCACGGGGATGCTGCGGCGGGTTGTCCACCAGCATCAGATGCGCCAGCCCAGAAGGCTCGCGTGGCAGCGATGCGAAGTCGAAATTCGTCCAGATATCGCCGTTGATGGCGAGGAAGGGCGCATCGGCGGGCACGCCCTCGCGCAGCAATCGCAGCGCGTGCAGCATGCCGCCGCCGGTCTCCAACGGCTCGGCACCCTCGTGCGAGTAGCGCAGGCGCAGGCCCCAGTGCGAGCCGTCGCCGAGCACGGCGGGGAAGCGGTCGGCGAGCCATGCGGTGTTGACGATGACCTCGCGCACGCCCATCGCGGCGAGTTTTTCCAGATGCCAGACGATCAGCGGTTTCCCGCCGGCCTCCAGCAACGGCTTGGGTGTGCGCTCGGTTAGCGGGCGCATGCGCTCGCCTTTGCCAGCGGCGAAGATCAAGGCTTTCATGCGGTCGAGACTTGCGACTGGGCTGCCATCGCCGGCTTCACTTTGCGGTCGATCAGATCAGCCAGTGGCACAAGTTCCGGATATATCGGCAGCACGGCATCCAGATAGGCGAAGAATCGCGGCACGTCGGCGAGGTATTTCGGTTTGCCGTCGCGGTGGTTCAATCGCGCGAAGATGCCGATCACCTTCAGGTGCCGTTGCACGCCGATCCAGTCGGCATCGCGATGGAAATGCATACGTTCCGGCACCGGCAGCCCTGCCGCACTGGCGCGTGCGTGGTAGCGATCCAACCAGATGCCCACGCGACCTTCCGGCCAGCTCAGGAAGGCATCCTTGAACAGGCTCAGCACGTCGTAGGCGAGCGGGCCGAGCACCGCGTCCTGGAAGTCCAGCACCGCCGGGCCGTCGCTAGTCGGCATGAGATTGCGCGGCATGAAATCGCGATGCACCAGCACCCTGGGTTGTGCCAGTGCGGCATCGATCAGGCCGCGACAGGCCTCATCGAGGATCGCGCGATCGTGGTCGTCGAGCGCCATGCCCAGATGCCGGCCGAGGAACCATTCGTCGAACAGGTGCAGTTCGCGACGGAGCAGGGCTTCGTCGTAGCAGGGCAGGTTGGCGGGCGGGACGATGGCCTGCACGCGCAGCAATTGCGTGATTGCCGCATCGAACAAGGCATCGGCGTTTTCCGCGTCGATCACCTGCAGGTAGGTATCGCGACCCAGATCCTCCAGCAGCAGGAAGCCGGCATCGACATCCTGCGCCAGCACGCGCGGCACGCGCACCCCGCCGTGCTCGAGCAACTCGCGCAGGCGCAGCCACGGGCGTACGTCTTCCTTGTCGGGAGGTGAGTCCATCACGATCCGGCTGGGCGTGCTGTCGCTGCGCCAGTAGCTGCGGAAGCCGGCATCCATCGATGCGCGCACCAGTTCCGCCTGCGGTTCACGCAGCGCCTGTCGGGCCCACGCCAGCCGCGCTGCGGCGCGGGGATCCTCGTTCATCCAAGTTCCTCGTCGATCGGGTGCCATTGTTCGCGCGACATCCATGCGGACGTGTCGCGCAGGGTATGTGCACATGCGGTGCGCGGTTCGTGCCGCGCGCCATCGTCTGGCATCATAAGCGACCCGTGCCCTGCGTGTGACCATGTCGAAGCTGAAGATCGTGCTGCTTTCCGGCGGCGCCGGGACGCGCCTGTGGCCGCTGTCCCGCGAGAGTTTCCCCAAGCAGTTTCTGCCGTTGCTGGGCGAACATTCGCTGTTGCAGCAGACGTGGTTGCGTGTGCGCGATCTGCCGGGCGTCGGCGCGCCGTTGGTGATCGCCAACGAGGAACACCGTTTCCTCGTTGCCGAACAGTTGCAGGCGTTGGGCACGCAGGCCGAAGCGCTGATCCTCGAGCCGGTCGGCCGCAACACCGCGCCGGCGATCGCGGTGGCGGCCTTGCAGGCGATGGCTGCTGGCGATGATCCGCTGCTGCTGGTGTTGCCATCCGATCACGTCATTGCCGACGAGCCAGCCTTCTGTGCCGCTGTGCTCGAAGCCTTGCCCGTGGCCGAGGGTGGCGGGCTGGTCACGTTCGGTATCGTGCCGCGCTCGCCGGAAACCGGCTACGGTTACATCAAGGCAGCACCGGACGCCGGCGTGCGGCCGATCGAGCGTTTCGTCGAGAAACCCGATCTGGCCACCGCGCAGGACTATCTTGCGTCGGGGAATTATTTCTGGAACAGCGGGATGTTCCTGTTCCGTGCCTCGCGCTATCTGGAGGAATTGCAGGCGCAGGCGCCGGCGATGCTCGCGCAGTGCCGCTTGGCGCTTGCGGATGCGAAGGCCGATCTGGATTTCCTGCGCCTGGATCGCGATGCGTTCGCGGCCTGTCCGTCGGATTCGATCGACTACGCGGTGATGGAAAAGACCCGTCGCGGCTGCGTGCTGCCGATGGCGGTCGGTTGGAACGACGTTGGTTCGTGGTCGGCGCTGGCGGATCTGTCCGCGCACGATGCGCAGGGCAATGCGACGCGTGGCGATGTCGTCGCGATCGACAGCCGCAACTCGCTGGCGTGGTCGCAACGGCGGCTGATCGCGCTGGTCGGCGTCGACGACTTGATGGTGGTGGATACCGACGACGCCTTGCTGGTGGCGCGCCGCGATCGCGTGCAGGACGTCAAGCGCGTGGTCGAGCACCTGCAGCGCGACGAGCGTCCGCAGTCGAAACTGCACCGCAAGGTGTTCCGCCCGTGGGGCAGCTACGACGGCATCGAGGCCGGCCCCGGTTTCCAGGTCAAGCGCATCGCGGTCAAACCCGGTGCCAGTCTGTCCCTGCAGATGCACCACCACCGCGCCGAGCACTGGATCGTCGTGCGCGGTACCGCGCGGGTAACCTGCGACGACGCCGTGTTCGATTTGTCCGCCAATCAGAGCACTTATATCCCGCTCGGATCGAAACATCGTTTGCAGAACATCGGCACGCAGATGTTGGAACTGATCGAAGTGCAATCCGGCGACTACCTCGGCGAGGACGACATCGTACGTTTCCAGGACGTGTACGGACGCGCCTGAGTGCCTGCGAACGAGGAACCAGACGAAGTGACCGATAACGACATTCATCAGAGCCACGCAACCTCAGCCACAATGCCGAACGATCATCACCTGACCCATCTCGACCGCCTCGAAGCCGAGGCCATCCACATCCTGCGCGAGGTCGCTGCCGAGTTCGCCAATCCGGTCATGTTGTATTCGATCGGCAAGGATTCTTCGGTATTGCTGCACCTGCTGTTGAAGGCATTCCATCCGGCCAAGCCGCCCATCCCGCTGCTGCACGTGGACACCGGCTGGAAGTTCCGCGAGATGATCGCCTTCCGCGACCAGCGCGCGACCGAAACCGGCGTCACCCTGCACGTGCACAAGAACCCCGACGGCGTGCGCGACGGGGTCGGCCCGTTCACGCATGGATCGGCGGTGCACACCGACATCATGAAGACCCAGGCGCTCAAGCAGGCGCTCGACAAGTTCGGCTTCGATGCCGCCATCGGCGGGGCGCGCCGCGACGAGGAGAAGTCGCGCGCCAAGGAGCGCGTGTTCTCGTTCCGTTCCGCGCAGCACCGCTGGGATCCGAAGAACCAGCGTCCTGAACTTTGGAATCTGTACAACGCGCGCATCCACAAGGGCGAGAGCGTGCGCGTGTTCCCGATCAGCAACTGGACCGAACTGGATGTGTGGCTGTACATATTCCGCGAACAGATCCCGGTGCCTTCGTTGTACCTGTCCGAGCTGCGGCCGGTCGTCGAGCGAGACGGCGTGCTGATCATGGTCGACGACGAACGCATGCCCCTGCACGAAGGTGAGGTGCCGATGCAAAAGATGGTGCGCTTCCGCACCCTGGGCTGCTATCCGCTGACCGGCGCGGTGGAGTCGGAGGCGACCACGCTGGAGCAGGTGATCTCCGAAATGCTGGTGGCACGCACCTCCGAGCGCCAGGGTCGGGTGATCGACCACGATCAGGCGGCGTCGATGGAGAAGAAGAAGCGCGAGGGCTATTTCTGATGATTCCCGCCAGCGAAGCAGCGCTCGACCTGCACGAATACCTGCGCCTGCACGAAACCAAGGATCTGCTGCGCTTCATCACCTGCGGCAGCGTGGACGACGGCAAGAGCACGCTCATCGGCCGGCTGCTGCACGACAGCAAGCTGCTGTTCGACGACCAGCTCGCCGCGTTGCAAAGCGACAGCCAGCGCTACGGCACGCAAAACGGGCAGATCGATTTCGCCCTGCTGGTCGATGGCCTCGCCGCCGAGCGCGAGCAGGGCATCACCATCGACGTCGCCTATCGGTTCTTCGGCACCGAGAAGCGCAAGTTCATCGTCGCCGATTGCCCCGGCCACGAGCAATACACCCGCAACATGGCCACCGGTGCGTCCACCGCCGATCTGGCGGTGGTGCTGGTGGATGCGCGCAAGGGTCTGCTCACGCAGACCCGCCGCCACAGCTACATCGTCTCCCTGCTCGGCATCCGCAAGGTGCTGCTGGCAGTGAACAAGATGGATCTGATGGACTATCGGCAGGACGTGTTCGCGGCGATCGAGCGCGACTACCGCGAACTTGCCGTGCAACTGGGCATCCCCGAGGTGCAGTGCATCCCGTTGTCGGCGCTGGCCGGCGAGAACGTGATGCGCCGCTCGCAGGCGATGGGCTGGTATGCCGGCCCCGCATTGCTGGAGCATCTGGAAAACGTCGCCATCGAGCGCGACGTGCAGGACATCGGTTTGCGTCTGCCGGTGCAGTGGGTCAACCGGCCCAATCAGAATTTCCGCGGCTTCGCCGGCAGCATCGTCGCCGGCTCCATCGCGGTGGGCGAGGAAGTCATCGCGCTGCCCTCGGGCCGGCGTTCGACCGTCGCGTCCATCGTCACCTTCGACGGCGATCTGCCACGCGCTGGCGAGGGACAGGCGGTCACGCTCACGCTCGCCGACGAAATCGACATCAGCCGCGGCGACGTCATCTGCGCCGGCAAGCATCCGGCCGAGGTCGCCGACCAGTTTGCCGGCCACATCCTGTGGATGAGCGACGCGCCCTTGCTGCCCGGCCGGCCGTACTGGATGAAGATCGGTGCGCGCACGGTGCCGGCGAGCGTCACCGAGATCAAGCACAAGGTGGACGTCAACACCCAGGAACATCTGGCCGCGAAGAAACTCGACCTCAACGAAGTCGGGTTCTGCAACCTCAACCTCGATCAACCCATCCCGTTCGAGCCCTACGCGCGCAACAAGGCGCTCGGCGGCTTCATCCTGATCGACCGCGCGAGCAACGCCACCGTGGCCTGCGGCGTGATCGACTTCGCCCTGCGCCGCGCGTCCAACATCCATTGGCACCAGCTCGAGATCGACCGCCACGCGCGTTCGGCGAGCAAGGGTCAGGCGCCGCTATGCCTGTGGTTCACCGGCCTGTCGGGTTCGGGCAAATCCACCATCGCCAATCTCGTCGATCGCCGCCTGCATACGCTCGGCTATCACAGCTACATCCTCGACGGCGACAACGTGCGCCATGGCCTGAACAAGGATCTGGGCTTCACCGCCGAGGATCGCGTGGAGAACATCCGCCGCGTCGCCGAGGTGGCGAAATTGATGACCGATGCCGGCCTGATCGTGATCGTCTCCTTCATCTCGCCGTTCCGCGCCGAGCGGCAGATGGCGCGCGAGATGTTCGCCGACGGCGAGTTCGCGGAAGTATTCGTCGATACCCCGATCGAGGTCTGCGAGGCGCGCGATGCCAAGGGCCTGTACGCCAAGGCGCGCGCCGGACAGATCCGCAACTTCACCGGCATCGACTCGCCTTACGAGTTGCCCGAGCACGCCGACATCACCCTGCACAATGTCGATGTCGCCGCCGAGGCGCTGGCGCAGAGGCTGGTGGATCAGGTCGTGGAGCGGATCGGCCACGGCAAGGGGTAGGGCCGGTGTCGGGGCGCGTGCGATGAATGGCGCGGCGCACGGCGTGGATCATGCCGGCCTGCGTCGCGTGGTCGTGATCGTGGCGGTTCTCAATCTGGTCTACTTCGGTGTCGAGTTCGGCGTGGCGCTGCGCATCGGATCGGTTTCGCTGCTGGCCGACAGCGTGGATTTCCTCGAGGACGCGGCCGTGAATGCCTTGATCCTCATCGCCCTCGCGTGGGGCGCGCGTCGCCGGGCTCGTGTGGGCATGCTGCTGGCCGGCATCCTGCTGGTGCCTGCGCTGGCGATGGGGGTCGCGCTGTGGCACAAGTTCGTCGCACCGACGCCACCGGAACCCGTCTCGCTCGGCATCACCGGATTGGGCGCTTTGCTCGTCAACCTCGCCTGCGCGCTGCTGCTGGCGCGCTATCACAAGCACGCCGGCAGCCTCACCACCGCGGCCTTCCTGTCTGCGCGCAATGACGTGTTGGCGAACATCGCCATCGTCGGTGCCGGCGTGGCGACCGCGCTGCATCCCTCGATCTGGCCGGACATCGTCGTCGGTCTTGGCATCGCGGCGATGAACCTCGACGCCGCGAAGGAAGTCTGGGAGGCGGCGCGCGGCGAGCACGACGCAGCGGGCGGCTGCCCGCCGCAATGATCGATGTGCGATCGCGATTCAGCGCTTGCGCTTCGGCTTCGCCATCGCATAAATCGTCAACAACACGATGGAGCCAGCCACCGCGGTGATGAACGCCAGCGGATCGTTGTCGTGGTACCAGCCCATGGTATGCCCGATGTACTGGGCGATCAGCGCGCCACCGATGCCGAAGGCGGTGGTGGCGAGGATGCCCATGCGGTCATCGCCGGGCTTGAGCGCGCGCGCGATCAGGCCGATGAAGAAGCCGATCAGGATGGTGTAGAGGACGACCATGGCGCGCGTTCCGATTTCAGCAGCAGCTTGTCGCCGCCATCTTCGCATCGCCGTCGGCGACCGCCACGCCGGTGGTCAGGCCCTTGCGGCTGGCCGTGTGGTGTTCGGCGAGTACACGCGCGATGCAGGCGGTGACGCGCTTGCCGGTGGGGATGTGCAGGAACTCGTTGGGCCCGTGCGCGTTGGAGTGCGGGCCGAGCACGCCGGTGATGAGGAACTGCGCGCCGGGGAACTTCGCACCGAGCATGCCCATGAACGGGATGGTGCCGCCTTCGCCCATGAACACCGCCGGGCGGCCGAAGAAATCCTGCGAGGCGTGGTCGATGGCATGGCCGAGCCAGTCGCTCAGCGTCGGCGCATTCCAGCCGGTCGAGGATTTTTCCAGTTCGAATTGCACCTGCGCGCCGTACGGCGGATCGGCCAGCAGCAGGTCGCGTACGATCTTGCCGGCGACCTCGCCATCCAGCGTCGGCGGCAGGCGCAGCGAGAGTTTCACCGCCGTATGCGGGCGCAACACGTTGCCGGCGTTGTCCAGCGGCGGCATGCCGTCCACGCCGGTGATCGACAACGCCGGCCGCCAGGTGCGATTGAGCACCAGCTCGGTGAGGTCGGACGACATCGGACTCATGCCGGGCAGGAACGGGAACTTGTCGTACACCGCGCTGCCCATCACGGCGGCGACCTTGCGCGCCTGCGCGAGGCGATCCTCGGGAATCGTCACGTGCAGGCCATCGACGGTGATGCGACCGCTGGCGGCGTCCTCCAGTCGCGAGAGCAGTTGCCGCAGGATGCGGAAGCTCGACGGCACCACACCGGAGGCGTCGCCCGAATGCACGCCCTCGGCGAGCACCTTCACCACGAGATTGCCGCCGGCCAAGCCGCGCAGCGAGGTGGTGCACCAGAGCTGGTCGTAGTTGCCGCAGCCCGAGTCCAGACACACCACCAGCGAGGGTTTGCCGATGCGCGCGGCGAGGTGATCGACGTAGGCGGGCAGGTCGTAACTGCCCGATTCCTCGCAGGCCTCGATCAATACCACGCAGCGCGCGCGCGGCAGCTTCTGCGCGTCCAGCGCCATGATCGCGGCGAGCGAGCCGAAGATCGCGTAGCCGTCGTCCGCGCCGCCACGCCCGAACAATTTGTCGCCGCGGATCACCGGCTGCCACGGACCCAGTCCATCGCCCCAGCCGGTCATCTCCGGCTGCTTGTCCAGATGGCCGTACAGCAACACGCAATCCTCGCCGCATGCGGCATCGGTGGCGGGGATGTCGATGAAGATCAGCGGCGTGCGGCCGGGCAGGCGCACCACTTCGAGTTGCATGCCGGCAATGGGTTGCGCGCGCGCCCACGTCGCCATCAGCCGCACCGCGGCGTCCATGTGGCCGTGCTCGGCCCAGTGGGCATCGAACATCGGCGACTTGTTGGGGATGCGGATGTAATCGACCAGTTGCGGGACGATCGAATCGTCCCACAGCTCACCGATGAGGCGCTCGGCGCGGTTCTTGTCGAGTCCGGTGTGGTCGTTTCCTGCGTGATTCATGGCGATCCGTCCCTGAGGCATAAGCAGCCAGTCTAACCCGCGGCGATGGGCGTGTAGGAGAAATCCGACACGGAATCCAGACGCAGGCCGACACGCGTCCACGCGATCGCCCGATGGGATGGCGCGGTGGCGATGCCGACACTGACTACGTCCGGCGCGCTGCGTGCCGGCGTCCAGCCAACCACCCCGGAGAATCCCATGAACCGCATGACCACCCTGTTGCAATCCCTCGCCCTGTCCGTGCTGCTGATCGGCGGCGCCCACGCCGGCACGGCCAGCCATCCGGCACCCGCCAGCAAGGCCGCCGTCGTCGGCGCTGCGCCGGCGCGCCACGCCGCCCATGCACGGCATGCCGGAACCCGTGCGGCGAAGAAGGCGCCGAAGAAGGTCGATGTCAACACCGCCGACGCCAAACAGTTGCACGAGTCGCTGGTCAACATCGGCCCGTCCAAGGCCGCCGCCATCGTGGCCTGGCGCAAGAGTCATGGCGCTTTCCGCAGCGCCGACGAGTTGGCTCAGGTCAAGGGCATCGGCCTGAAGACCATCGACAAAAATCGCAACTACATCGTGCTCGGCAGCGCCTCGGCCCCGGCGAAGCGTTGAGGTGATGTCGCTAGACCCGCTCGGCCGCGCATGGCGGTCGGGCGGGCCACGCCGCGGACGTCGGCTCGGCCAGTGGCCTGTCGTAGAATCGCCAGATGCCCTTGCGGTCGATTCCCGCCAATGAATACCGCCGCGTGCGCTGGCGCAACGGCGGCGGCTGGACGCGCGAAATCGCCAGCGGGCGCATGCCGGTCGAGTCGGTTGCCACGTCGATGCCGACGGGCGATTGGGACTGGCGCCTGTCGATCGCCGAGATCGAACGTGACGGCCCGTTTTCCGAGTTCGCCGGCTGCGACCGCGTACTGGTGCTTCTGTCGGGCAATGGCATGCGCTTGAACTTCACCGGCACGGGTGTTGCCGGCGCTGGACACGTCGATGCGAATCCTGCCGATGTGGAGCTCGCCGATGTGGGGCGTGCCGATGCAGAGCGTGCCGATGTGGAACGCGCCGATGCGACGATCGTCGATCTGGAGCCGCCGCACGGACGCATCGCGTTCGCCGGCGAGCGTGGCGTGCAATGCAGCTTGCTGGATGGGCCGACCACCGACTTCAACGCCATCGTCCATCGCGACCGCTGCGCCTTGCAGGTTCACCACCGCCCGCTGGTGGGCTCGATGGTGTTCTTCGCCGAGGCCGGCGTGCTGTGGGCGATCCACCTGCTCGCCGGTTGGGCGAGCGTGAAATCCGATGCCACCCGCTTGCGCTTGCAGGCCGGCGATACCGCACTGCTCGACAACATCGAAGGCAATACGTCTTTGCGCAGCATTCTGGATGGTGCCGGCGAAGCGCTGTTGGTGCGCATCGAGCGGCGGTTGGGTTGATGTTTCACTGCGCGTTTGCGCGTCAACGCGCCAGCATCCGTCACGCCAAGCAACTTGGCAGTCGTCGAAGCGAGCGTGGGTTATGTTTCATTCTTGGATCAATCGTGGCGTAAGCTCACGCCATCGTCATTCCGGGGCTGTTCGTGTGATCTGCGGACAGAATCCGGGATCCAGCACTTTTGGCACCCCGGCGGCCATCTAGACTGCATCACTCGCGGCCACATCAAAGTGTTCCGTTCAAGTGTTCGCAAGGGTGCAACATTCACATGGTGAAGGATGGTGCATGCGCAAAAAACTGTTGTGTTTGCAGTTGATGGCTCTTTTCGGCACTCAACCGGTATGGGCAGACACTACGTCGTCCCCTCCGGTTTCGCCAACTATGGGCAAGCAGCAGGTCGAAGCAGGCACGCCCGGCAGCACACCCGCCGGTACAACATTCATTATTCCAGACGGATGGAGGATGACGACGAAGGGTTCTCTCGTCGTGCTGAGTCCGGTTGAACCTGACTTCAAGTTCGCGCTGATCGATGTGGACGCGAAGGACTCAGCCTCGGCTGTCGCCGCGGGCTGGATCGCGTTCGATCCGGGCTTCCAGCGTCCGTTGCTGGACACGGAGCCCATGGCTCCGCGAAATGGTTGGGACGAACACGAGACTTTTCACTACAAGGTCTCGCCCAATGAGAAGCTCGACATCGAGGCATGGACTTGGCGCGCTGGCACGAAATGGTTCGTTGCCATGCTGGAGTCGAGCGATGCGACGCTGGCCAGGCGCAGGGGGCCGTTCGGTCTTCTTGCCAGCAGTTTACGGCCCAAGGGCTACCAGCGCGAATCATTCGCCGGCCGCGCCGCACACCCGATTGATGCGCAGATCATCAACTCGATGAGGCGGTTCCTCAGGAATGCCATGCGCCAATTGCAGATCCCAGGCGTCGCATTCAGTTTGATCGATGGCGGCAAGATCGTTTACGAGGGCGGCCTTGGCGTGCGCGAGCTGGGCAAGGCCGATCGAATTGATGCCGACACGCTGTTCCTCGCCGCGTCCAACACCAAGGCGCTGACGACATTGATGCTCGCCGAACTGGTCGATGAAAAGAAGCTGCGCTGGGACGAGCCGGTCGTCGAAGCCTATCCGTCATTCAAGCTGGGGGACGCAACGATCACGCGCACGGTCAGGATCAAGGATTTGGTATGCGCATGTACCGGGATGCCGCGACGAGATTTCGAATGGCTGTTCGACGACGGGCGCGGAACACCCGAAACGATGATGCAGTCATTGAGCACGATGCAACCGACCAGCAAATTCGGCGAAGTTTTCCAGTACAGCAACACGATGGCTGCCGCAGCCGGTTACGTCGGAGCGTCGATCGCGATCCCCGGCAAGGAGCTCGGGGCTGCCTATGACGAAGCCATGCAACGCAGGATTCTCGATCCGCTCGGCATGAGCCGTAGCACCTTCGACTATGCCAAGGCGATGCAGGGTGACTACGCGCGACCGCACGACCAGGATATCGACGGAGATACCGTCGTCACTCCGATCACGTACAACTACGCAGGCATTCCACTGCGGCCGAGCAATGGTCTGTGGACCAGTGCCCACGACCTGAGCCAGTACGTGATGCTGGAACTGGCCAAGGGCAAACTGCCGAACGGACAGCGGCTGGTGTCCGAAGAAAACCTGCTGCAACGACGCGTGCCGAATGTGGTCAAGGGCGAAGACGACGACTACGGTATGGGCCTGGAGATCGACAAGAGCTGGGGAGTCACTGTCATACATCACGGCGGGAGCATGGCAGGCTACAAGAGCGACATGATCTGGTTTCCCGACTACAACGTCGGTGCGGTCATCCTGACCAATTCCAACCATGGCGAGGATCTGTTGGGTCCGTTCCGGCGCAAGCTGGCCGAACTGCTGTTCGACGGCAAATTGGAAGCCGACGGACAGATCGCGGCCGCCGTTGCCGACAACGATATCCAAGACGCACTATATCGTGTGCGCTTGCAGGTGCCCGCCGATCCTGTCGCCAGTGGAAAGCTGGCTGCACGCTACGTCAACCCGGTGCTTGGGCCGATCGTGGTCACGCACAATGGCGCGGATGTCTATTTCCATGCCGGCATGTTGAATGCCGAGGTTGCGTCGCGCAGGAACGACGATGGAAGCACCAGTTTCATCGTGATCTCGCCGAATCTGGCAAGGGGGCGGGTGTACACGGTTGGCGAGCTCGATCACAAGCGCACCCTGACCTTGCGCGATGACCAGCATGAGTATGTCTTCGTGGAGCAGTAGACGTGTCGTGATCAAAGCCTTCAAGGGCAGCACTTGAGCGTCAGCCATTTGCAGTCGGGCTGGACGCGGTGAAGGTCTCGAGGACATCGCAGTGGAGCGCTCTGACCCGGCCTCGGGTAGAGCACTTGGGGATGGTCGCCAAGACCAGGCAGGAAAAAACTCACAGCGTCTTCTCCAGTATCTCGAAGCGCAGGTCATCGCGTCGCGGCAGGCCGAAGTTGGCATCGTCGTAGGGAAACGGCTTGGTGATGCCGGTACGCCGATAGCCCCGGCGTTCGTACCACGCGATCAGTTCGTTGCGGATGTCGATCACGGTCATGCGCATCGTCGGCAGCGACCACTCCTCGCGGGCGATGGCCTCGGCCCGCGCCAGCATCGCCTTGCCGATGCCGACGTTTTGCAGTGTGGGCCGCACCGAGAACATGCCGAAGTAGCCCGCGCCTTCCTCATCGGCCACGTGCGCGCAGGCGAGCAGCGCACCATCCCGATCCGACCGTGCCATGGCAGACTCGGCCAGCAGCATGCGGCTGCGTGGTCGCTCGATCTGCGCACGCACTTCTTCGGCGCCGGTACGGCGGCCATCGAGAAAGTCGGCCTCGGTGGTCCAGCCGGCACGGCTGGAGTCGCCGCGATAGGCCGACTCGACGAGGGCGACGATGGCGTCCACGTCGGCGGTCGTGGCGGAGCGAAATCGGAAGTCGATCATGTTCCCAGCATCCCGCGCACCTTGCGCAGCGCCACGATGAAGCGTTCGATCTCGGCGTGGGTGTTGTAGAAGGCCAGCGAGGCGCGGCAGGTCGCCGGCACGCCGTAGAACTGCATCAACGGATGCGCGCAGTGGTGACCCGAGCGCACCGCCACGCCTTCCAGATCGAGCAAGGTGGCCAGATCGTGCGCGTGCGCGCCGGCGACGAGGAAGGAGATCACGGCCGCCTTGTCGGGCGCGGTGCCGATGATGCGCAGGCCGTCGAGCTTGCGCATTTCCTCGGTCGCGTGCGCCAGCAATTCCGCCTCGTGCGCCTCGACGTTCGCCATGCCCAGCGCATCGAGGTAATCCACCGCCGCGCCCAGACCGATGAAGCCGGCGATGTTGGGCGTGCCAGCCTCGAACTTGTGCGGCGGGTCGTTGAAGATCGTGCCCTCGAAGCGTACTTCGCGGATCATCTCGCCGCCGCCGAAGAATGGCGGCATCGCCTGCAGGTGCTCGCGCCGCGCCCACAGCGTGCCGGTGCCGGTCGGGCCGCACATCTTGTGCCCGGTCAGGGCGTAGAAATCGCAGCCGATGGCTGTGATGTCCAGCGCGCGGTGCGGCGCCGCCTGCGAGCCATCGACCATGCTGACGATGCCGCGCTTGCGCGCCTGCCGGCAGATCTCGCGCACTGGGTTGATGGTGCCAAGCACATTGGAGACGTGGGTCACGCCGAGCAGTTTGACTTCGGGCGTCATCGCCGAGTACAAGGCATCCAGATCGAGTACGCCCTCGGGAGTGATCTCGGCGACCTTGATCGTCGCGCCGGTGCGCTGCGCGACCAGTTGCCACGGCACGATGTTGGCGTGGTGTTCCATGCGCGTGAGCAGGATCGCGTCGCCGGGCTTGAGCCGCGGCAGCGCCCAACTGTAGGCGACGAGGTTGATCGCCATCGTGGTGCCGCTGGTGAAGATCAACTCGTCGCGATGGACGTTGAGGTGACGGGCAAGGCGGTCGCGCGCGGCCTCGTAGGCGGACGTGGCCTGCTCGCCCAGCGCATGCACGGCGCGCGAGACGTTGGCGTTGTACTGGCGGTAATACGCATCCACCGCGGCGATGACGGGCTCGGGCTTCTGCCCGGTATTGGCCGAATCGAAATACAGCAGTGGCTTGCCGTGAACCTCGCGGCGCAGCAGCGGGAAATCGGCGCGCACGCGATTCCAGTCCACGCGATGGGCTCCTTCCCCCGCTTGTGTTGGATGGTCTGGGTGGAGTCGTGTGTTGTCCATGTTTGCGTTCACGCGGCTGCCTCGATGCGTTCCAGCGCGGCATCCACTGCCTGCCGTGCGAGTTCGGCCATGCCGGCATCCTCCAGCACCGCCAGCGCCTGCCGGCAAAACGCGCCGGTCAGCAGTGCGCGCGCCTGCGCCGCAGGGATGCCGCGCGAGCGCAGGTAGAACAGCGCGGTTTCGTCGAGCTGGCCGACGGTGGCACCGTGCGCGGCCTTGACCTCGTCGGCGTGGATCTCCAGCACCGGCTGGGTGTCGATTTCCGCATTCGCCGACAACAGCAGGTTCTTGTTCGACAAGCGCGCATCGGCACCATCGGCGCCGGGATGGATGGTGATGCCGCCGTGGAACACCGCGTGCGCGCGGTCGCTGGCCATGCCGCGCCAGAGCAGGTCGCAGGCGGTGTCGCGGGCGATGTGCTCGATGCTCAGGCGGGTGTCGAGATGCCGGGCGCCATCGGCCAGCAGCACGCCGTTGGCGAACAAGCGCGCCGCGTTGCCGTCGAGGCGGACGTTGAACTCGTGACGCGACAGGCCGGCGCCGAGTTCCAGATCGAGGCGGCGGTATTCGGCATCGCGGGCAAGCGAAGCATCGGTGCGCGCGATCAGGCTCGCCGCGGCGGATTCGTGCTGGATGCGCAGATGGCGCAGGCGCGCGCCATCATCCAGCCGCGCCTGCGTGAGCAGGTTGCCGAGGTGGGCGTGTGTGCCTGCGGCGAGGTGGTGTTCGACCAGATCCATGTGTGCGCCGGCATCGAGCACGATCTGCACACGCGCATGCCAGGCGTTGGCGGTGGCAGTGGGGGCGCCAAGGAAAACCAGATGGATCGGAACCGTTGCACGCGCTATTGTTTTCGCATGCAACGCAACGCCTTGTTCGGCAAGCGCCACATTCAGACGTGCGAAGACCTCGTCGGCGCGATCGAAGAGCGGGGCTGGCAGGTGGTTTGCTGTGGTTCCGTCGAGGTTCGCGTGACAATCCAGCGGTTGCAGTTCGATTCCGGCAGGCAGAGCCGTTGTGTCGGAGAGTGCGGCATCATGACGGCCGTTGACGAACACGATGCGCGGGGCGGGGATGTGCGCCAGCACAGTGGCATCGACCGGCATCGTGGTAGCGGACACGCGCTCGAAGCGGCGCTGTGCGAGTGCGTGCAGCGAGGTGTATTTCCAGCGCTCGGACTTGCGCGTGGGCAGCTCGCAGGCCAGCGCGGCATCGAGGGCTGCACGACGCGCGTCGTTGCCGCTGAAGCCACTTGCGAGGGAGTCGAGCAGGGCGCTCATGGTTGCGTTCCCTCACCCCTGCCCCTCTCCCGGTGGGTGAGGGGTTTGAAGCACGAGCGCGCAGTGCTCACGCCGCCGCCCCCGGCGCGATGCGCTCGCGGATCCATGCGTAGCCGTGCTGCTCCAATTGCAGCGCCAGGTCCGGGCCGCCGCTCTCGACGATGCGTCCGTCGGCCATCACATGCACCACGTCGGGCTTGATGTAATCGAGCAGACGCTGGTAATGGGTGATGACCACGAAGGCGCGCTCGGGCGAGCGCAGCGCATTCACGCCATCGGCCACGCTCTTGAGCGCATCGATGTCCAGCCCGGAATCGGTCTCGTCGAGAATGGCGAGCCTGGGTTCCAACACGGCAAGCTGGAAGATCTCGTTGCGCTTCTTCTCGCCGCCGGAGAAGCCTTCGTTGACGCCGCGGTTGAGCAGGTCGTCCTTCAGGTGCAGCACTTTGAGCTTTTCGCGTACGCGGCGCAGGAATTGCATCGAATCCAGTTCCGCCTCGCCGCGCGCCTTGCGCTGCGCATTGAACGCCGCGCGCAGGAAATAGGTGTTGTTCACGCCCGGGATTTCGACCGGGTACTGGAAGGCGAGGAACAATCCGGCCGCGGCGCGTTCTTCGGGTACCAGCGCGAGCAGGTCGCGGCCATCGAGCGTGGCCGTTCCCTCCGTCACCTCATAGCCGCTGCGCCCGGCGAGCACATGGCCCAGAGTGGATTTGCCCGCGCCGTTCGGGCCCATGATGGCGTGCACTTGCCCGGGCTGCACATCGAGCGAGAGGCCCTTGAGGATGTCCTTGCCGGCGATGCGGGCGTGGAGGTTGTGGATGGATAGCATGGGTGTCACTTCCTGTCTTTCCTGCGTTCAAATTCGTCGAGATCGCCCAGATCCTTGGGTCGGCCAGAGGCTTTCTTGTTGATGAGTAGATCTTCGAGCGCTATCAGCGGGATGCGGACGCCGCCCAGAAGCGCATGCGTCCGGCGCGGATAGCAGTCTTCGAAGTCGCGACCGGAAATCCATGTGAGCAGGTCGATCCGGTTCGGTGGGCGGCCCATCATCAAAACGGCCTTCGGGTCGAGCAAGTCATCCTTGGTGAATTCTCCGAAGCCGAAATCCTGCAATGCGGCGAGCGTCTTGTCGGCGTTTTCCGGTGACCGTTCGAGCCAGAAATCGATGTCCTCGGTCATGCGCACGAAGCCCAGCGCGTTGACTGCCACGCCGCCGACGATCATGTAATGCACGTCATGCTCTTCGAACAATCGAATGAAGTCTTTGAAATCCTGGATCAGTTCCATGGCGATCCTCGATGCTCCTTTTGCGCAACCTCAGAAACAGTTCCAACCGTTCGTCCACGGTAAATCGCGCGTATTCGTCCACCAGGCTGGGCTCTTCGCCGACACGACATTTGCGTGAGATCCGCTCGATTCGGTGTTGTGTGTCCATGGATGAACCTCAGCCAATGGCCCCCTCCAGCGACACCTCCAGCAACTTCTTCGCCTCCACCGCGAACTCCATCGGCAGTTCGCGGAACACCTGCTTGCAGAAGCCGTCCACGATCATCGATACCGCGTCTTCCTCGCCGATGCCGCGGCTGCGGCAGTAGAACAACTGATCCTCGGAGATCTTCGAGGTGGTTGCCTCGTGTTCCACCGTCGCGCTCGGGTTCATCACCTCGATGTAGGGGAAGGTGTGCGCGCCGCAGCGCTTGCCGATCAGCAGCGAGTCGCACTGGGTGTGGTTGCGCGCGTCCTGCGCGGTCTTGGCCATCCGCACCAGCCCGCGATAGCTGTTCTGCCCGCGGCCGGCGCTGATGCCCTTGCTGACGATCTTCGACTTGGTGCGCTTGCCGATGTGGATCATCTTGGTGCCGGTGTCGGCCTGCTGGCAGTGGTGGGTGAGCGCCACCGAATGGAACTCGCCGACCGAATCGTCGCCGAACAGCACGCAGCTCGGATACTTCCAGGTGATCGCCGAGCCGGTCTCGACCTGCGTCCACACGATCTTGCTGCGCTTGCCACGACACGCGCCGCGTTTGGTGACGAAATTGTAGATGCCGCCCACGCCGTTCTCGTCGCCGGGGTACCAGTTCTGCACGGTGGAATACTTGATGCTGGCATCGTCCAGCGCCACCAGTTCGACCACCGCGGCGTGCAACTGGTTTTCGTCGCGCATCGGCGCGGTGCAGCCTTCCAGATACGACACGCTGGCGCCTTCCTCGGCGATGATCAGGGTGCGCTCGAACTGCCCGGTGTGGCCGGCGTTGATGCGGAAGTAGGTGGACAGTTCCATCGGGCAGCGCACGCCTTTCGGGATGAACACGAAACTGCCGTCGGAGAACACCGCCGAGTTGAGCGCGGCGAAGTAGTTGTCGGTGGTCGGCACCACGGTGCCGAGGTATTTTTTCACCAGTTCCGGATGCGAACGGATGGCCTCGCTCATCGAGGTGAAAATGATGCCGACCGCGGCCAGTTCCTTCTGGAACGTGGTACCCACCGAGACCGAATCGAACACCACGTCCACCGCCACGCCGGCGAGCTTGGCGCGCTCGTGCAGCGGCACGCCGAGCTTGTCGTAGGTTTCGATCAGTTTCGGATCGACCTCGGCCAGCGACTTCGGGCGATTCTTCGGGCGCGAGAAATAACTGATCGCCTGGAAGTCGATCGGCGCGATGCGCAGTTTCGCCCACTGCGGCGCGCGCATCGTCAGCCAGTGGCGGTAGGCCTTCAGCCGCCACTGCGTCATCCATTCCGGCTCGTCCTTGCGCGCCGAGATCGCGCGCACGGTGTCCTCGTCCAGTCCCGGCGGCAGCGACTCGGATTCGATGTCGGTGACGAAACCGGCGTCGTAGCGGCGTTCGAGCTGGCGCTGGATCTCGTTGGGCTGGGCGCTCATGGTTGTACGCTCATGGGTTTCCCGGTTCGACGGTGCGGGCAGAGGGCAGGGTCGTGTTCATCCGACCACCTGCACGGCGATCTGCCGGCGCGACCGCGATGGCTGGCGTGAGGTTGGCGGAGTGAGAAGGTGCGCCAGCGTGATCCCGCGCAGGGCCTCGGCGATCACCTCGTTGATGCGCTGCCAATTGCCGCGCACGCCGCAGTAGTCCTGGATGCCGCAATCGCCATCGTGCAGGCTGCATTCGGTCATCCCCAGCGGGCCTTCGATGGCCTCGACGATCGCAATCAGGCTGATCGCCTCGGGCGAGCGCGACAGCCGGTAGCCGCCGTTGGCGCCGCGGAAGGCTTCGACCAATCCCGCCTGCGCCAGGGACTTCAGCAGTTTGCTCACCGTCGGGGCTTCCAGATGCGCGCGTTCGGCCAGCTCGGCCGCGCTGTGCACCCGCTGCGGCGCGGTGGCCAGCAAGGTCAGCACCACGCTGGCGTAATCGGTGAGTTTGGTGACGCGGAGCATGGCAAAGGGCCGGGCGGGCTTGAATCAGTACCAGAATTGTACGCTTTGGTGCGGGCCCACGCCAGCCATGATGCCGGGATATGGATGATCTGGATCAACCTATTTTCCTCGGTTGCCTCGATCCCAATGTCGATCTTCGATAACTTCGGTGCAAAAATGCAGTCCGCAAATGAACGCCAATCAACGCCAATGAAGCATGCTGCAATGGTTCCTGAGAACCTTCGCGTTCATTTGCGTTCATTTGCGGATCCACATGCATGTGGTTGTGAAAGTTCCAGATTGCGACCTGCATCCTGGCCTACGCTACTTCGCCTCGGGCTTGCCATGCGCCCACGAACGGCGACAATGCGTGCCTTCGCAGCGAGGTGCGCATGTCCGGCCAGTCCATGTCCCGCAAACGGGCGTCCAGCAAAATCCAGGTTCGCCATTCCGCCATCCACGGCAACGGCATGTTCGCCGTTGCCGACATTCAGGCGGGCACGCGGCTGATCGAGTACAAAGGGCGGAGAATGACCCACGCGCAGGCCGACCACCAGTACGACGGCAGCACCGAGACGGGCCACACTTTCCTGTTCACGCTGAACGATCGTTACATCATCGACGCCAACCTCGACGGCAACGACGCGCGCTGGATCAACCACGGCTGCGATCCGAATTGCGAGGCGGTGCTGGAGGAGGCCGACGGTCGCGATCGGCGCGCTGATCGCGTGTTCATCGAGGCCAAGCGCGACATCAGGATGGGAGAGGAACTGACCTACAACTACGGCATCACCCTGGAAGAACGCCAGACCGCGCGCCTGAAGGCGATCTGGGCCTGCCGCTGCGGCTCGCCGCAGTGCACCGGGACGATGTTGCAGCCCAAGCGCCGCGCACGCGGCGAATGATCGGGATGCGTTGAAATTTCGACGCGTTCGACAGTTCAGATCCCATCGCCGCGCGCCAGTGCGGCACGCAGCGGATTCAGGGTGGTGCCGTAGCGCGGGGCGCGGGCGGTGTCGCGGCGCAGCGGTTCGCGCACCTGCGCGGCGCTGAAGGTGCGCACGGCGCGTTCGGATCGGTGGAAATCGAGGCAGGCCGGGTCGAAGGGCAGGCCGAGGAAATCCAGCAGGCGGCGGGTCTGCGCTTCCGGATCGAGTTGCAGATCCTCGTAGGAGTGCGTCGTGAAACGATCGGGCAGGCGCTGATGCCAGATGCGGCACAGGCGGTCGTAGTCGTGCCAGTACCGTGCCAGTTCGTCGATGTCGTAGCTGTAGTAGGTGCCGAAGGCGAACAACTGGCGGAAACAGGCGAGGCAGGTTTCCACCCGGTCGCGCCGGCAATCGATGAAGCGCGCGCCGGGCAGCATCATCGCCGCCGCGCCCACCAGCAGCCAGTTCTGCAAACTCTTGTCGAGGCTGATGGGTTTTTCGCTGCGCCAGCGCGCGGTGCGGCTCAGGTACTCATCGCCCAGCCGTCGCCAATCCTCGGCGCTCGCATCGGCCACCCAGTCCGGAAAATCCTTGCGACGGCGGTTGGTTTCGGCGGTCAGCACGATGTCCAGATCGGGCAGTTCCCCTGCGCCTTCCATCTGCGGGTGCATCGACAGGATCTGCTCGGTGAGCGTGGAGCCCGAGCGCGGCATGGAAATCAGGAACACCACCTCGCGCCCGATGGACGCATCGTTCGCCGGCGGAAACGGGCCGGTGAAGGCATCGCCGACTGCCGCGACCTGGCGGCTGAACTTCGGCCCATCCCAGGTGATGCGATGGCGCGCGAGGCGATTGGTCTCGCACAGGATGCCGAACGCCGCGCGGTACACGCCCTGATCCTCCAGCGCCTTGGACAGCGCGTAGCCGACGAACACGCGGTCGGCGTCGCTCATGCTGCGGTCGTCGTGCAGCAGGCGCAGCGTGGCCATGTCGCGCGCGGTGAATTTCAGGGTCTTGCAATTGCACAGGTTGAACCATGCGCGTGGCGCCACCGTGCGATCGCCCAGGCAACTGCGGAAGCAGGCGATGGCACCGTCGATGTCGCCGAGTTGTCGCAACGCATTGCCCAGTGCGCTGCGGGCGACGGTGTAGCTGGGATCGCATTCCAGCGCGCGCTCGAACGCGGGCTTGGCCTGTTTCGGGTCGGCGTTGGCGATGTGCGCCTTGCCGAGGCCAATCCACGCATCGCGCGCATCAGGTGCCAGTGAGGTGGCCTTTTTCATGATCGGGATCGCGCTTTCGCTGTCGCCGTTCACGCACAACGCATCGGCGAGCTCGACCATCAGATCCGTGTGATCCGGTTGCAGTCGCAAGCCCGCACGGAAGGCCACGATGGCCGCAGCGCGGTCGCCGCGACGCACGCAGTCACGGCCTTGTGCCAGCCACGCCTGCGCATCGTTTGGGCAATGGCCGTCCGCTGGTGTTGCGCCACCTGCCGTCCCGGTTGGATCGCTCTGCATGAATTTTGCCGTTGCAATTCACATATGTGAATTACTAATCATGCCATGTGAGATGTCAAAAGTTCCTTCAGCCCGGTTTTCGTTCAACCCGAGCTACCTTGCAATCGGCCCGACGGCACCGGGGCTCGTGCTGTTCGGATGGAATCCTTCGCAACGTCTCAGCGCGGCGGCTGGGCAGCCGACGTGAGCGCGCAGTTCTCGTAGATCGATTCGCCATGCGCGCCGGTGCGCTTGCAGGCGCGGGTGTCGGCGAGGATCGGCGCGTTGGTCTGCGATACGGCGTAGATATGCGCTGCGCGTGCGGCGGCGGCAGCCTGCTCGCGCTGTTGCGCGCGTTCCTGCCGTTCCAACAGGCGCAGCAGGGTGCGGTGCTCGGCCGTGCGGGTGGCGGGGCTTGCCGACACGTGTTGTCGATCATGGGTGCCGCGTTGCGATGGTGTGGATGCTTGTGTCGTGCTTGCGCCGTCGTCGTGCGACGCTCGCTGGTGCGACGGCCTCGTCGTGCGGGAGGGTTTGACGACGACGCGATGGATTGCGGTCGATGTGGCGGGCGCAGGGCGTGCGTGCTGGGTCGCGTGCGCGGCATGCGTGGCATGGGCGGGCAGGGCGATGCCCAGCGCGAGGATGAGGGCCAGCGACAGGCAGGGTGGGCGAGCGATCATGGTGGTTCCGGGCAGCGGGGGGCGATGCGCACAGTGTCGCCACCCGACTGCCCCGTTCCTATCAGGCGAACCTGCAATGCAGGGTAGGAATCGCCCTACGGCTGTTCGCGAGCGCCGGCTGCGAGCGCGGCGACGATCTGCCGGTGCATCGCCCTCACTCCTCCTCGTGCCTGGGCTTGAAGGCCTCCACCAACTGCTTCTGCACGCTCGCCGGCACCGGCTCGTAATGGCTGAAGTCGAGGGTGTAACGGCCACGGCCGCCGGTCATGCCCTTGAGTTCGGCGGCGTAGCCTTCCAGTTCCGACAACGGCATCTGCGCCTTGATGAGGATTTCGCCATCGCCGCTGCTGTCGGTACCGTTGATGCGCGCGCGCTTGCCGGACAGGCCGCCGGTGATATCCCCCATGTGCTGCTCGGGCGCGGCGACTTCGACCACCACGATCGGTTCGAGCACCTGCGGCCCGGCCTTGGCGATGGCGTCGAGGAAGGCCTTCTTGCCGGCGGACACGAAGGCGACTTCCTTGGAATCCACCGTGTGGTACTTGCCGTCGTACACAATCACGCGCACGTCCTGCAGCGGGTAGCCGGCGATCGCGCCGCCGTCGAGCACCATGCGCACGCCCTTCTCGACTGCCGGGATGAACTGGCCGGGGATGGTGCCGCCCTTGACCTCGTCGCGGAACTCGAAGCCGCTGCCGCGCGGCAACGGTTCGATGCGCAGGTACACCTCGCCGAACTGGCCGGCACCGCCGGTCTGTTTCTTGTGGCGGTGGTGGCCTTCGGCCTTGAACGAGATCGTCTCGCGGTAGGCGATGCGCGGCGGGTGCGAGGTCACCTCCACGCCGTAGCGCGCCTTCATGCGCTCGAGCATCACCCGCAGGTGCAGTTCGCCCAGTCCGCGGATCACGGTCTCGTTCATTTCCTTGTTGTGTTCGACGTGGAAGCAGGGATCTTCCTCGGCGAGTTTGTGCAGGGCCATCGAGAGTTTCTGTTCCTGCCCGCGGGTGGCCGCCTCGATCGCCAGCCCGAACATCGGATGCGGAAAAGCATGCGGCTTGAGATGGATCTGATCCTCGTCGTGCGAATCGTGCAGCACCGCATCAAAGTGGATTTCCTCGACCTTGGCCACCGCGACGATGTCGCCGGGGATGGCGTGCTCGATCTCGACGTGATCCTTGCCCTTGAGCTTGAACAGGTGGCCGACCTTGAACGGCTTGCGTCCGTCGTCGATGAACAACTGGCTGTCGCGGCGGATGGTTCCTTGATACAGGCGCAGCACCGAGAGCTTGCCGACGAAGGGATCGTTGACGATCTTGAACACGTCGGCGATGACGTGCTTGCCCGGATCGGGCTCGGCCACGATCGGTTGCGCTTCCTCGCCGGTGCCCTTCACGAACGCCGGCGGATTGGCCTCGCCCGGGTGCGGCAGCAGGCGCGCGGCGATGTCGAGCAGTTCCTTCACGCCCGCGCCGGTGCGCGCGGAAGCGAAACAGATCGGCACCAGATGGCCCTCGCGCAGGCATTGCTCGAAGGCGTCGTGCAGTTCCTGCGGGCTCAGGCCCTCCTCGCCCAGATCGAGATAGTGATCCATCACCGTTTCGTTGATCTCCACCACTTGATCGAGGATTTTCTGGTGCCATTCGCCCACCGGGCCGATGTCGGAATCGCCGCCGGGGTTGAAGAAGCAATCGACGGTGTCGCGGCCGCCGTTCGCCGGCAGGTTGATCGGCAGGCAGATGTTGCCGAAGGCATCGCGCAGAGCGTCGATGACCCGGCCCGGATCCGCGCCCTCGGCATCGATGCGGTTGACGATGATCATGCGCGAGCGTGCGCGCTGGGCGGCCTGCTCCATCATGCGGCGGGTGGTGTGCTCGATGCCGCTGGCGGCGTTGACCACGATGGCGCAGGTTTCCACCGCATCCAGCGCCGAGAACGACGCACCGCGAAAATCGCGGTACCCGGGGGTGTCGATCAGGTTGATGTGGACATCGCCGTGATCGATCGAAGCGATCGCCGAGTTGATCGAGTGCTGGCGCTCGCGCTCCATCGGATCAAAGTCGGATACCGTGCTGCCGCGCTCGACGCTGCCTGCCGCCTGGATCACGCCGCCGGCATGCAGCAGGGCTTCGAACAGGGTGGTCTTGCCGGCGCCGTTGTGGCCCACGAGGGCGAGGTTGCGGATTTGCGCGGTGGCATGGGCGGGCATGGGGGTTCTCCGGTCGAAGAATTGTGGACGTGGCGAGGTCGGATTTCCGCCCAAGCATACGCCGCGGCCACGCGGCAGGTGGGCGTGGCTTGTGATCATGCCGCGAGGTCATGGCGGTTGCGCATGAATCGGGGGATTCAAGCCCTTGCTTGGCTTATCATGCAAGGTCGCTCGCGCCATCGGCGCACTGTTTGTTCACGCGGGTTCCTCATGTCTTTCCAAGCTACTCCGGCGGGCGCCGGTCCCCATCCAGCCGCGCCGCGCTGGATCGTGCTCAAGTTCGGCGGCACCAGCGTGTCCGCGCGGGCGCGCTGGGACACCATCGGTGCGCTGATGCGCGCGCGAGCCGCGAGCGAGGATGCGCGCGTGCTGGTGGTGGTGTCGGCGCTGTCGGGCGTCACCAATGCCTTGCAGGCGCTGGTCGATGCGCACGCCGATGCGGATGCCTGCGCACGCCAAGCCGAGACGATCGCGCAACGGCACCGTGATTTTTGCGGTGAACTGAATCTGGATGTGGACGCGGTGCTCGGCGAACGCCTGCGCGCGCTGCACGCACTGTCCACCGATCCGCGCCGCGACGCGGCCGATCTCGACTGGCAAGCCGAGGTGCTGGCGCAGGGCGAATTGTTGTCCTCCACGCTGGGCGCGGCGTACCTGCGTTCGCAAGGGCTGGACGTGGATTGGCTGGACGCGCGCGAGGGATTGCGCGCGCTGGCCTTGCCGAACCAGAGCGCGTGGGCGCGGCGGCTGTCGGTGTCCTGCGATGCCGCAGCGGATGATCGCTTGCGCGAACGCCTCGCGGCGGGCGCACCGCTGCGCATCACCCAGGGCTTCATCGCCCGCCACGGCGATGGCGGCACCGCGATCCTCGGCCGTGGTGGCTCGGATACCTCGGCGGCGTATTTCGGCGCCCTGCTCGGCGCGCTGCGGGTGGAGATCTGGACCGACGTGCCGGGCATGTTCAGCGCCAATCCGCGCCTCGTGCCCGATGCGCGCCTGTTGTCGCGGCTGGATTACGCCGAGGCGCAGGAAATCGCCACCACCGGCGCCAAGGTGCTGCATCCGCGCTGCATCCATCCCTGCCGCGACGTCGGTGTGCCGATCCTCATCCTCGACACCGCGCAGCCGCACATGGCCGGCACCGCCATCGAGCGCAGTGCCTCGACGGTGCCGGGGGTGAAGGCGATCAGTTCGCGGCGCGGCATCGTGCTGGTGTCGATGGAGACCATCGGCATGTGGCAGCAGGTCGGTTTCCTTGCCGACACCTTCGAGCGCTTCAAGCGCCACGGTTTGTCGGTGGACTTGATCGGTTCCTCGGAGGCCAACGTCACCGTTTCGCTGGATCCGTCGGACAACCTCGTCAATTCCGACGTGCTCGAAGCGTTGTGCGCGGATCTGGCACAGGTGTGCAAGGTCAAGGTGATCGCGCCGTGCGCGGCGATCACCCTCGTCGGGCGCGGTATGCGTTCGCTGCTGCACAAGCTGGGCGCGGTGTGGGAACAATTCGGGCGCGAGCGCGTGCACCTGATCTCGCAGTCCTCCAACGATCTCAACCTCACTTTCGTGGTCGATGAAGCACTGCTCGACGACGCTGGCCCGCAGGGCACGATGGCGCGCCTGCATGCGCTGCTGATCGGTTCGGGCGCGATGCCGGTGGACGAGGCCACGGTGTTCGGGCCGAGCTGGCGCGACCTGCAAGGGGCGGTCACGCAGCGTGCGCAACCGTGGTGGCGCGCGGCCCGCGGCGAACTGCTGGCGCTCGCCGCACAGGGCACGCCGCGCTACGTCTATCACCTGCCGACGGTGCGCGAACGTGCGCGCGCACTGGCCGCGCTGCCGGCGATCGGGCGGCGCTTCTATGCGCTCAAGGCGAACGCGCATCCGGACATCCTGCGCACGCTGGTTGCGGAAGGCCTGGGGCTGGAATGCGTTTCCGGCGGCGAGCTGGCGCACGTGTTCACGGTGCTGCCGGGTCTCGATCCGCGGCGCGTGTTGTTCACGCCGAGCTTCGCGGCGCGCAGCGAATACGCCGATGCCATCGCGCGCGGCGTGCACGTCACCCTCGACAGCGCGGTGCCATTACAGCGTTGGCCGGAACTTTTTTCAGGGCGCGAGATCATCGTGCGCATCGACCCGGGTTTCGGCCACGGCCACCACGAGAAGGTACGCACCGGCGGCAAGGGCGCGAAGTTCGGCCTCGATGCGCAAGAGTTGCCGGGCTTGCTGGAAGCCGCGCGCACGGCCGGGGCGCGGATCGTCGGCCTGCACGCGCACATCGGCAGCGGCATCGCCGAAACCTCGCATTGGGCCGAAGTGTTCGCGCAACTGGCCCGGATCGCCGACGGCATCGGCACGGTGGCGTCAATCGATGTCGGCGGCGGTCTCGGCGTGCCTTACGAAGCCGATGCCGAACCCTTCGACTTGGCCGCGTATGGTGCCGCGCTGGCGCAGGTGCAGGCGGCGTGGCCGCAGTACGAATTGTGGGTCGAACCCGGGCGCTGGCTGGTCGCCGAATGCGGGGTGTTGCTGGCGCGCGTGACCCAGGTGATCGAGAAGGCCGGCGTGCGCCGGGTGGGCGTGGATGCAGGCATGCACACGTTGCTGCGCCCGGCGCTGTATGGATCGTTCCACCAGATCGCCAACCTCGCACGTGAGGATGCCGGCGACACCATGGTGTGCGACGTGGTCGGGCCGATCTGCGAGAGCGGCGACGTGCTCGCACGCCGCCGCCGCCTGCCTGCGGCGACCGCCGAAGGCGACGTGTTGCTGATCGCCGATGCGGGCGCTTACGGTGCGGTGATGGCATCCAACTACAACATGCGTGGGTTGCCGGCGGAGAGCGTGCTCGATGAGGGCGTATCGGCAGTGGATGGGCATGCCGTCGATGGGCGTGCGGCAAACGGGCAGGGCATGGACGAAAACGTGGACGGGAGGCATGCGATCGGCGTGCACAGCGACGCCGCGCAGATGCGGGGCACGCAGGCCGGAGATGTGCCATGAGCGCCTTCCAGCGTGATGCGGTACAAGTATTCCGATTCGTCCGTTGCAGCTTCGATGCCGCCACCGGTGTGGCGCGGCTGGTGTACGCCTTCGACGATGGCGCGGAGCTGGTCGAGACGATCAGCATTCCCGGTGCGCCGTTCGTGCTCGATGCTGCGCGTGCTGCTGCGATCGAACGCGCGCTGCGTCTGCTGCACCTGATCGCCGGGGTGAGTTATTACAAGGCTGCGGTGCCACGGGAGATCCGCATCGACGGGTACACCATCGATGCGGATACGGCGGACTTGCTGGGATCGATCTACGAGAACGGACTGGGCGAGTTCGCGTATCGCAATGGGATCGATCTACGTGGGCGGATACGGTTTCCCTCGCATGATGTGGATAAAGACTGCCATCCATGGCGAGACGACGTCGAATCCGGACCGTCCCGCCCGGCCATCCCTGGCCGGGCCTTCGGCACCGCGGCCGATGCCGATAGGGCATCGGCCGAACGCGGTGCCGAAGCCCTCACCGCCATCGGCGGCGGCAAGGATTCGCTGGTTGCGATCGAAGCGCTGCGCGCGGTGGGTGTCGAGCAGACGGTGGCGTGGATCGGTTCCTCGCCGTTGATCGCCGCCTGCGCGGCGCGCACCGGTCTGCCCACCCTCAACATCGGCCGGCAGATCGCGCCGGCCTTGTTTGAGTTCAACCGGCAGGGCGCGTACAACGGCCATATCCCGGTCACCGCGATCAACTCGGCGATCCTCGTACTCGCCGCGGTGCTGCACGGTTCCGATCAGGTGGTGTTCGCCAACGAACGCTCGGCCAGTTACGGCAGCCAGATTCTCGATGCCGACGGCAAGGTTCTGGCGCAGGTCAACCACCAGTGGTCCAAGGGCTGGGCGTTCGAACGCGATTTCGGCGCCTATGTGCACGCGCACATCGCCGCCGACCTGCATTACTACTCGCTGCTGCGGCCGCTGTCGGAACTGGCGGTGGCGCGGTTGTTCGCGCGCAGCGACCGTTACGACACGCATTTTTCCAGTTGCAACCGCAATTTCCACATCCTCGGCGAGCGCCCGGCCAACCGCTGGTGCGGGCAGTGCCCGAAGTGCCATTTCGTGTTCCTTGCGCTGGCACCGTTCATGCCCAAGCCGCGGTTGATGGGCATCTTCGGGCGCAACCTGCTCGACGAGCCGGCGCTGGCGGCGGGCTTCGATGCGTTGATCGAATACCGCGACCACAAGCCTTTCGAGTGCGTGGGCGAGGGCCGCGAGGCGCGCGCGGCGTTCGCGGCGCTGGCGCAGCGTCCGGCGTGGCGCGAGGACGCGCTGATCAAGCGCTTTGCGCGCGAGATCGCCCCGCAACTGGGCGCGATCCCGTCGCTCGATGCGCTGCTGTCGCCGCATGCGGAACACCACATCCCCGCCGCGTTGTGGGATCGCCTGCATGCGCATTTCGGAGCTTGACGGCCGCAAAGTTGCACTGTGGGGCTGGGGCCACGAGGCCCGCGCCGCATACGCGGCGTTACGCAAGCGCCTGCCGACGCTGGCGCTGACCGTGCTGTGTCTCGAAGCCGAAGCTGCCGGCGTCGTCGCCCTCGGCGATCCGCTGCTGCGCGTTGCGACGACAGCCGACGCCGACACCTTGGCAACGTTCGACGTGGTGGTGAAATCGCCGGGCATCAGCGCCTACAAACCCGAGGCGCTGGCCGCCGCGCAGCGCGGCACGGTGTTCACTTCCGGCACCGCGTTGTGGTTCGGCGAACGACCCGACGCGCGGGTCATCGCCATCACCGGCACCAAGGGCAAGAGCACCACCAGCGCGATGACCGCGCACATTGCACGCGAACTCGGAGTGCGCACCGCGCTGGCCGGCAACATCGGCATGCCCTTGCTGGAATTGCTCGATGCGCAGGCGCAGTTGTGGGTGATCGAACTGTCGAGCTTCCAGACCGGCGAAGCGGGGCTGGTCGATGTCGGCGTGATCACCAATCTGCACGAGGAACACCTCGACTGGCACGGCTCGCGCGAACGCTACGTCGCCGACAAGCTCAAGCTCGCCGATGTCGCAAAGACGCTAGTGATCGGAGCAGGACAACCAGGCCTGCTGGCGCGAACGGCATCGCACCCGCATCGCGTGCTGTATCCAAATGTCGCCGGATGGCATGTCAGCGAGAAATCTCCCGACTTGTGCCACGGCAGGCACGTTATGGACGACGTGACGGTAGCGTTCGCGACGCTGGCGGGAAAGCACAACTGGAACAACGCGCTGGGTGCTCTGACCGCCTTGGAGGCTACGGGGTTGATGGATGATCGCGATGCCGCATACCAGTCGCTGGCTGGCTTCGCGCCGCTGCCGCATCGCTTGCAGCCGCTGGGCGAACGCGCCGGCCTGCACTGGATCGACGATTCCATCAGCACCACGCCGGAGGCGACCCTGGCTGCATTGCGCAGCCTGCCGGGGCGGGATGTCACCGCCATCCTCGGCGGCCATGATCGCGGCATCGACTGGTGCGCCTTCGCCGAACGCGCGGCGCACTGGCCGCAGTTGCGGATCATCACGCAAGGCGACAACGGGCCGCGGATCGCCGCACAACTGCGTGCGGCAGGTTTCGATCCGGCGGCCTTGCACGAAACCGCCGCGCTCGATCCGGCGATGGAACTCGCTCGCCGCATCACCCCACCCGGCGGCGTCGTCCTGCTCTCGCCGGGCGCGCCCAGCTTCGACCAGTTCCCCAACTACATCGCGCGCGGGCAGGCATTCGCGCGGCTGGCAGGCTTCGATGCCGAGGCGATCGGGCGCATCCAGGGGCTTGGCATCGCCTGAGGCAAGCCCCTACCATCCGCGCATCGCCCATTGGAGGCGCCGACCAATGAAGACTCCCAAGGCACTGCGCTCCATCGCTCATCGCTTCCGGCATCACGATTGGTTCACCGTCGTGATCGAAGTGTTGATCGTGTTCACGGGCGTCTATTTCGGCTTGCAGGTCAGCAACTGGAATCAGAACCGGCAGGAAACCGCACGCGGCCGGGACTACCTGCAACGTTTCCAAGTCGAGTTGCAGCAGGAATCGATCCTGCTTGACAACATGATCGATCTCGGCGGCCACGTCGGCGCTTACGGGGCGGCAGCGATCGCTTACGCGGAGGACGGGACGCTGTACCAGGGTTCGCGGTGGAAAACTCTGCTTGCCTACTATCAGGCGAGTCAGATTCAACCCTATCGTCAGCCGAGCACGACCTTCGACGAACTGCGTTCGAGCGGAGAACTGCGCCTGATCCGTAATGCTGGATTGCGTGCCCGCATTTCCGAGCATTATGACCAGGGTTCGGCCAGCCATGCGTTGGAAGTGTTGGGGGTGGTTCCGGCGTATCGCGAGCATGTGCGCGGCATGACGCCATGGTCGATCCAGCAATACATCTGGACGAAGTGCTACCGCATGGACAACGGGGTCACCCAGCATCTGCTCGACTGCCCGTCGCCGGTCAGCGAGAGCGGAGCGCTGGCCGTCATCGAGGCGTACCGTGCAAATGCGTCGTTGACCGAACAGTTGCGTTTTTGGTTGGCTACCCAATCAACCGGCGTGATGATCATGCGGGCCATCCAGTCCGATACCCGATCCATCGAAGCAGATGTGCAAAAGGAGCTTGTCCATCCCTGACTGGACATGGCCGCGCGGACTCGTTTGTCACGCACGGCTTGTGCCTGCCCGGCGTTACACTCGTCCGCGCCGCGCCGATCGGCGCCAAACAGGACGTACGCCCCATGCACGCTTCCAGCAAGCTCGCATCCATCATCGCAGGAATTGCGACGGCCGCCGCGCTGCTCTCGATGCCGGCGCATGCCAAGCCCCGCGCTGATGCGGTGCAGTGGAAGGATGGCACGACCACGCTCTCGGGTTACCTCGTCTGGGACGACGCCAGCGCGGCCAAACGTCCCGGCTTGTTGATGGTGCCCAACTGGTATGGCGTGAACGCCGCGGCGGTGGCGAAGGCGAAGATGATCGCCGGCACCGACTACGTGATCCTGCTCGCCGACATGTACGGCAAGAGCGTGCCGCCGGGCGACGCCAAGGCGGCGCTGGCGGCGGTGCAGCCGTTCTATGCCGATCGCGCCGCGATGCAGCGGCGGGTGGGCGCGGCGTGGACGGCGTTGCAGGCCAACAAGGGCAAGGCACCGATCGACCCGGCGCGGCTGGGCGCAATAGGATTTTGTTTTGGTGGATCGGCGGTGCTCGATCTGGCGCGCAGCGGGGTGGTACCGAGCCTTGGCATCGTCACCTTCCACGCCGGACTGCATCCGGGCGATTCGGCGAAGGCGAAGTCGATCCACGCGCGTTTGCTGGTGCTCAACGGCGCCGACGATCAGGGCGCGTGGAAGGACACCGAACCGTTCTTCGCCGAGCTGCGCGCCAGCGGCAGCGACTGGCAGTTCGTGAACTTCGGCGGGGCGGTGCACTGTTTCACCGAGGTCGGCGAGAACTCGCCCGGTTGCAGGTACGACGCCCGCACCGCCGGGCGCGCCTACCGAATGATGCATGCCTTCTTCGATGCGGCGAGTGCGAAGCAATAACGCGCCGCTCCTGCGGGAACGTCGCCGCCTACCAGCCGGTCGCGGCGCTCAGTGATCGCGCTCGATGGCGTAGCGCGCCAGTCCGTGCAGGGCGTCGCGCCACAGCGATGGCGGAATCACGTGCAACGCATCCTGCGCGCGACAGGCGTGGTCGCGGGCCTTGGCAGCGCTGTAGTCCAGCCCGCCACTGCCGCGGATCGCGGCGAGGATCGCCGGCATCGCGGTCAGATCGCCGGTGGCGATGGCGTGGCGGATCGCTGCGGCAGCGTCCGCGTCGGCATGGGCGAGGGCGTGGATCAGCGGCAAGGTCGCCTTGCCTTCGGCCAGATCGTCGCCGAGGTTCTTGCCCAGCGCGCCGGCATCGGCGGTGTAGTCGAGCACGTCGTCGGCGATCTGGAAGGCGAAGCCCAGTTCCAGTCCGTAGTCGTGCAACGCCTGTTGCGTGTGGGCATCGGCGTCGGCCAGCAACGCGCCCAGCCGCGTCGCGGCGGCGAACAGCACCGCGGTCTTGCGCTCGATCACCCGCGTGTACGCGGCCTCGTCGGTGTCCGGATTGCGCACGTGCAGCAGTTGCAGCACCTCGCCCTCGGCGATCGCGTTGGTGGTGTCGGCCAGCACCTGCATCACCTGCGGGCGCTCGAGTTCGACCATCAACTGGAAGCTGCGCGAATACAGGAAATCCCCGACCAGCACGCTGGGCGCGTTGCCCCACAGCGCATTGGCGGTCTTGCGCCCGCGCCGCAGGTCGGATTCGTCCACCACGTCGTCGTGCAGCAAGGTGGCGGTGTGGATGAACTCGATGATCGCCGCGAGTTGATGGTGATCGGTGCCCGCGTAACCCAGCGCGCGCGCGGCCAGCACCGCCAGCATCGGCCGCAGGCGCTTGCCGCCGGCGGCGACGATGTGCTCGCCGATCTGGTTCACCAGCACCACGTCCGAGGCTAGCCGGCGGCGGATCAGCGCATCCACCGCAGCCATGTCGGCGGCGACCAGCGACTGGATGGCGGGCAGGTCGCAGGCCGGCGCATTGGCGGCGGTATCGACTCGGCGGGTGGTCGCGGCGTCGGGACTCATCGGGCGCGGGCGCGGGAAGGGCGGCGAATTATACCGGCTTGGCCTGCACCAGCCGTAGGAATCGGCTGACCCGCCTGCGCGCGATTTCCCGATGGCGCATCGTCCGCACAGCGCCGAACATGATCCACGAACGAGGCGGAGTCGGCATGGGGGACTGGTATCATGGCCCCAGCCTTCCGGTTTCGACCGGGCCTGTGCCGGTGGTCGCCGCGCAAGCGGATTCAACGGCCGCGGACAGCGATCATCCAACAACTGAAATCAACCACGGAGCAGCGACATGGCGCGCGGCGTCAACAAGGTCATCCTCGTCGGCAATCTCGGCAACGATCCCGACGTGAAATATACCCAGGGCGGCATGGCGATCTGCACGATCAGTCTGGCTACCACCAGCGTGCGCAAGGACAAGGACGGCAACAACCAGGAGCGCACCGAATGGCACCGGGTGAAGCTGTTCGGCAAGCTCGGCGAAATCGCCGGCGAGTACCTGCGCAAGGGCAAACAGTGCTACATCGAAGGCTCGATCCGCTACGACAAGTTCACCGGCAAGGACGGGGTGGAGAAGTACACCACCGAGATCATCGCCGACGAGATGCAGATGCTCGGCGGAACGGGCGCCGGTGGCGAGCGCAGCGAACGCCCCGAGCGCAGCGCCCCGCGACCGCAGGGCGGCTACGGCGGGCAGGCCGAACGCGCCGCGCGACCCACGCCGTCATCTCCGCCGCCGGCAGGTGACTTCGTCGACGACGACATACCATTCTGACTTGCGCCCTCCTGTCCGCGGCGAGTTGGCCGTTGTAGTCGCCGTACAGATCGAGTTCGATGTGCCCGCCCGTGAAGTAACGCGGGCTCACTTCCGATGCGCCGATACCGGCATACCAGCCGCTGGTGTGCGACCAGTTCAGGCTGCCTTGCAGGGTGGGGCGTCCCCAGTTCTGATCATTCCCGGCAAGCCGTTATTGACTGACGAAACTAAGAAGGCGCTGAAGAATTCCTTCCGGGAATCATCAGCGCACGTCGAGTCCGGTACACGCCCGGACTCGACTCGTACGCAACAATCACTTGCGTGATCGATTCGTGGTTGGCCCTCCATGGCCGACAGGAAACGCTGAATACATCAGCGTTTCCTTGACGGTGGCCGAGAAGGAGGATGCACCCGCTGGCGCGGGGGCCTGCTTGCGCATTCGCCGGGTGCAGTGGCGCCAATCACAACGTATTACCCCAAGCAGGATGGAGGCGATGCGTTTCATGGGCGGGTTGGAGAAGTGGAGGACGATATACTGTCGCCGATTACATGCCGAAGGCGAATCGCGATGATGACGTTTTTGCAAGGCATTCTTGGCGCAGCGATTGCCATGGCGGTGTGCGGCAGCGCATGCGCTGGCGAGCCGGTGCAGTTCACGCGCAATGCGCATTTGTCGCTGGATGCGAATGGCAAGGTGCTTGCGATCGCGTTCACCGATGCCAAGCCGGGATTCGCCAAGCTCGATGCCCGGCTGGAGCCGGTGATCCGGCAATGGGCGTTCGCGCCCGGCATGGTCGATGGCCAGCCGATGCCGACCGAGACCAATCTCGGCATTCAACTCGAAGCCACGCCGGACGGTCATGGCGAGTATGCGATCAGCTTGCTCGACGCATGGACGGGCGTTGGTTTTATCGATGCAAAGCCGCCCGAGTACCCGTTTCGTGCATTGGAGTTGGACTGTGAAGGGATTGTCACCTTGACCATGAATATTGCGGCTTCGGGAAGCCCTACCGATATCAAGGTAGAGAACAACAACTCCAGCTGTGCGAAGAAGGATTTCGAGTTGGCTGCAATCGCCGGTGCAGGACATTGGCGTTTTGCCGTGGAAAAAGTTGCCGGGCAGCCGGTGATGGATAGCGTTCGCGTACCTGTGGAGTTCTGCATGTCTTCAAGGATTCATGGGCCATGCAATAAGCGTGTAAAGCAAAGCGAGGCAGCCCGGCAGGCCCGCGCCAAGCAGAACGTCACCATCGACAGTCAGGCCAAATTGCTCACCCAAGTCACCGGCATGCAGTTGCGGGATGCTGCCGCGCCGTGATGCGCGATGGTGCGACGCACCATTTGCCTGTATAGTTGCGCATGTTCGCGCGCCGTGGCTTGCTTTCCTGCCCGGCATTCCGATACCCGATTCGCTACTGATGACGGCCTTTGACGGGTCGCCTTCGTGGCATCGGGTGTCAGCCATCACCACCAGCCCGCCGCGCGAACGACGGGGACTGCATTCGCGGCCCCGCACCATCGTCTCTCGTCGCGCGGTTCACAGGGAACGCTTCGAGCAGGAAAGCCTGATGCCATCCGGCATGGATGGATCGGCTCGATCCTGACTTTCACGGAGCCATCCAATGTCCTTTGAAACCCTCGGCCTCGCGGCCCCGCTGGTGCGTGCGCTCGCCGATCTGGGCTACACCACGCCCACGCCGATCCAGAGCGAAGCCATTCCGGTGGTGTTGACGGGTCGCGACCTGCTCGCCACCGCGCAGACCGGCACCGGCAAGACCGCCGCGTTCGCGCTGCCGATCCTGCAACGCTTGTTCATCGACACCGCGGCCGATGCGCAGGCCGTGCGCGGTCCGCGCAAGGTGCGCGTGCTGGTGCTCACGCCCACGCGCGAACTGGCCGCGCAGGTGCACGAATCCTTCCGTGATTACGGCCGCCACCTGCGCGTGGCCTCGACCACCATCTACGGCGGCGTCGGCATGGGCCCGCAGCTCGACGCGCTGCGCCGCGGCGTGGACGTGCTGATCGCCACGCCCGGTCGCCTGATCGATCACATCCAGCGCCGCAGCGTGGATCTGTCCAAGCTCGAAGTGCTGGTGCTCGACGAGGGCGACCGCATGCTCGACATGGGCTTCCTGCCGGCGATCCGCACGATTCTCGAAAAGCTGCCGACGCGGCGCCAAACCCTTCTTTTCTCGGCCACGTTCGATGATCCGATCCGTGCGCTGGCCGCGCAGTTCATGCGCGATCCGGGCGAAGTGCAGTGCGCGCCGCGCAACTCGGTCGCCAACACCGTGACCCATCGCGTGCATCCGGTCGATGCCGAGCGCAAACGCGATCTGTTGATTCACCTGCTCGCGGCCGACAGCCGCCGGCAGACGCTGGTGTTCGCGCGTACCAAGCACGGCTCCGACCGCCTCGCCAAGCAGCTCGAAGCGGCCGGTTTCAAGGCCGCCGCGATCCATGGCAACAAGAGCCAGAACGCGCGCCTGAAGGCGCTGCGCGATTTCAAGGATGGGCGCATCACGGTGCTCGTCGCCACCGACATCGCCGCGCGCGGTCTCGACATCGACGCCTTGCCGTGCGTGATCAACCACGACCTGCCGATGGTCGCCGAGGACTACGTGCATCGAATCGGCCGCACCGGCCGCGCCGGCGCCGAGGGCCTCGCACTGTCGCTGGTGTCGCCGGAGGAAGGCGGCTTGCTGCGGCAGATCCAGCGCCTGCTCAAGCAGGACGTGGAGATGGTGCCGATCGATGGATTCGCGCCGTCGCGTCCGATCCGCATGGGCCACGACGCGCCGATGCCACAACGCGGCCGTCCAAGCGGACAACAGACCCCGCGCAAACACCCGCGCCGCCCACATGCCGCACCGCAACGCCCCGCGCATGCCGGGCCGAAGGGCGGGCATGGACAAGGCCGCAGGGAAGGCGGCGGGCAGGGCGAACGGCCGCAGGGGCGCTCGGGGCGCTGAAGTCCGCAGCGCAAGTTCGTCGAAGGTGCAGTTATCGGAACCGCTGCGGGCCGGGTTCAGCCGCGGTGTGGCCTATCCCACCTTGGTCATCTCGGCCATCAGCTCGCCCAGCACGCGGTCGGCATCCTCGTTGGCGACCTGACAGGTGCCGGCCGCGGTATGGCCGCCGCCGCCGTATTTCAGGCACAGCGCGCCGATGTCCAGCGGGCTGGAGCGGTTGATGATCGACTTGCCGATGGCGAAGGCGGTGTTCTGCTTTTTCACGCCCCAGATGGCGTGCACCGACACCGTCACCTGCGGGTACATCGCGTACAGGGTGAAGCGGTTGGTGGCGTAGATGATGTCCTCGTCGCGCAGGTCGAGGAAGACCAGATTGCCGTACACCTCGGCCAGCCGCCGCAATTGCGCGCGCGCCTGATCGTGGTGGGCGGCATACAGATCGGCGCGCTCGGCGACATCGGGCAGGGCGAGGATCTGGTCGATGGCGTGGTCGCGGCAGTAGTCGATCAACTGCATCATCAACTCGTAGTTGGAGATGCGGAACTCGCGGAAACGGCCCAGGCCGGTGCGCGCATCCATCAGGAAGCTCAGCAGCACCCAGCCTTTCGGGTGCAGGATCTCGTCGAGGCTGAATTGCGCCGAATCGGCCTTGTCCACCGCGTCCATCATCTCCGCCGACACCTTCGGGAAGGCCGCCGCGCCGCCGTAGTAGTCGTACACCACGCGCGCAGCCGATGCTGCGTGCGGGTCGATGATGTGGTTGGCCGGATGTTCGCTCACCCGCGTCATCTCGCTGGCGTGGTGGTCGAAGGCGAGGTGGCAGCCGGGCACGTAGGGCAGGTTGGTGCTGATGTCGCCCGGGCCCATCGCGATCTTGCCGTCCTGCATGTCTTTCGGATGCACGAATTCGATGCGGTCGATCAGACCCTTTTCCTTGAGCAACACCGCGCACACCAGCCCATCGAAGTCGCTGCGGGTCACCAGACGGTATTTCGGGGAGTCGGTCATCGTTGCGTCCTCCAGATGGGCGTAGCGGTGGGGCGGTGCCGGATGGAGCCAGTCTAGATCGAACCGGGGCTGTTGTGCGCGGATTGGATCAGGGGCGGGGCATGTGCACTCGGCGGTCGTGTCATTGCCGGGGAATCCGCACCAGCACCTGCTGGCCGATGCGCAGGGAACTACCGTCCAGCGCGAGCACGCAATCCACCACACGGGCATCCGGCGACTGCTGCGGATCGTCGCTGCGCCTGGCAACTCCGAACACCTGACCTACGCGCAATACCCTTGCTTCCAACACTGTGCGCGAATCCGCATCGGGGATGACCTGCGCGTGCATGCCGGGGCGCACGGCGTTCACGAAAGCCTCACCGAGTTCGGCGTGGATGAGCAAGGGGCGGTCGGGCAACAGGCGGAACAGATCCTTGCCGGATGCAACGGTGACGCGCTCGCCCGCTTGCACGTCGCGGGCGACCACGCTGCCTGTGACCGGCGCACGCAAGGTCATCTGCTCGCGTTCGTATTGCGCGGCGGCCAGATGCTGGCGCGCCACCTCCACGGCTGCAATGGCGCTGTCCGCTTCCGCCTGTGCGACCGCGAGTGCGCCGCGTGCCTCCGTATCCGCCTGACCGGTGGCTGCGCCGTCGTGCGCGGCGGCACTCAGACGTTTGGCTTGCGCGGTGAGTGAAGGTAATTTCGCCGCAGCCACCGCAGCCTGCGCCTGCTCCTGATCGATTTCCGCCTTTGCCGCCGCGACCGCGAGATCGGCCGCGCGTGGATCGAGCTTCAGCAGCGTGTCGCCGGTTTTCACGTGGTCGCCGTCTTTCGCGTTGACTTCCAGCACCACGCCGTCGCGCGGCGCGCCGAGCGTGAGCAAGCCACCCTCCACATCGACCCGGCCACGCGCGACCGCCACCATGTCCGCCGGCTTCGCGGTCGGAGCGGCGTCGCTCACTGCGGCGTCGCTCACTGGCTTGGCGCAGGCACCGAGGGCCAGCAGTACGACGCAAACCACGGTGGATCGAACGTGCCTTGTCATGTCGATGTCTCCTCCACGCTCGCCGGGCGGCGGTCGCTCAAGATCTTGCCGTCTTCCATGGTCAGCACGCGTTCGGCGTGCACCTTGAGCCGTGGGTCATGGCTCACGCACAGCACGGTGGTGCCATGTTCGCGGGCGATGCGGTGCAGGGTGTCGATCACCGCCTGCCCGCTTTGCGAATCCAGAGCACTCGTCGGCTCGTCGGCGAACAACAGGTCGGGCTGTTTGGCCAGCGCGCGGGCGATGGCCACGCGCTGTTTCTCACCGCCCGACAGCGAGGCCGGGCGCAGCCCCATGCGCGGACCCAGACCCACTTCCTCCAGTGCCATGCGGGCGAGTCGGTTCGCACTGCCAGCTTCCAGACCGAGATAATTCAAGGGCAGGACGACCTGTTCCAGCGCGGTCAGGGCGGGGAACAGATTGAAGCCCTGGAACACGAAGCCGGTGTGCTGCAGACGGAAGCGCTCGATCTGGCGCTCGTCGAGTTTCCCCAGATCCTCGCCGAGCGCGATCACCCGACCCTCATCCGGATACAGCAGGCCGCTGAGGATGGACAGCAACGTGCTCTTGCCGCAGCCCGAAGGCCCCGAGATCAAAGTCAATTCGCCGGTGCCGATTTCCAGCGAAAGATCGCGCAACACCTCGACCCTGGCGCGGCCGCTACCGAAAGACTTGCGCAATGATTCGGCTTTGAGCATGTGTCCGCCGTGGTTCTCGGGTATCAGCGCATCAGCGTGGCAGGATCGGCGCGCCGCAACGAGCGCACCGCGAGCAGGCCGGACAGCAAGGCGATGGCCATCACCACCGCGCCGCACGCCAGCGCGCTGAACAGGGTCAATTGCACCGGCACGTCCTGATCGCGCGCGAGCAGCAGGGCGACGATGCCGACGACCGATCCGACCAGCAGCCCGCATACGCCGACCCAGCCGGCCTGTTCGAGCACCACCGCGCGCAATCCGCCGATGCTCACGCCGAGTGCGCGCAAGGTGGCGTACTCGCGGATCGAGCCAGCCACCGCGCCCATCAGGGTCTGGCTGGTGATCACCGCGCCGGCCAGAAACACGATGGCCGACAGGAACAGCACGCCCAAGCCTGCGCCGGTTCCGAACATCCAATAGGACACTGCGCGGCGCGCAAACTGATCGCGCGTCCATACCGCGTAGCGCCCGCCGGACGCCGCCGACAGGCGCGCGGCGACGGTTTTCGCGGCGGCCGGATCGGCGAGTTTCACGAGGTAATAGGCGACGTTGTCGGGATCGGCGTCGTCGGTATCCAGACGCCGTGCGGTGTCGGTGGATGCCAGTACGTTGATGCCGCCGAGCGCGCGCAAGCCGCTGCCCGCGCCGACCAGACGCACGCGATGACCATTGATCGACGCGCTCTGCCCGATGCGCAGGCCGAGCTTGGGCAGATCGGCCGCATCGACGATCACCGCGCCGGGTTCCTGCAACAACGCGCGCAAGTCCGGTGCGAGCACGCGCGCAAACATCAGGCCGCCGGCATGCGGATCGATGCCGGACACGAACACCGACAATCCGCCGCGATCGGCCGGCCCGCGCCAGTCGGCGCCGACCCAACGGAACGGTTCCACCTTGCGCACCGCCGGATCCATCAGCAGGTTCATTTCCGCACGGCGCGGGATGGGACGCCCGAGCTCGATGCTCTGCGTGCCCGGATAGCCGACCCACAGATCGCCGCCGGATTGGGTGACATACACCGCCGCGCTGCCGAAGATGCCTTGCATCAAGGCGGCCATCATCAGCAACAGCAATCCGGAGAATGCAACGCTCACTGCGGCGGGCAGGAAGCGTCGCCATTCGTGAATCAGGGTCTTGCGGGCGAGGGCGACCATCAGTGCGCGCCCGCATCCATCGGTGCGCCGCCGAGCGCCTTGTACAGCGCGACGTAAGCCAGCGACCGCGCCTGCTGCGCTTCGAGCAGATCCAGCCGCGCTTGCGCGAGCACGATCGTCGCGGCAGCCTGATCGGCACGATCGGCCAGGCCATGTCGATGGGCCGCGTCGATGGCTTCGAGTTCGCGCGTGCGCGCGGCGACCACCGCGCCGATGCGGTCGCTGCGTTCGCCTTGCGCCTGCCATGCCGCCAACGCGGTTTCGGTTTCGCCCACCGCCTCGAGCACGGTCTGCCGGTACGCCTGCACGGCTGCCGCGAGTTCGGCGTCGCGGGCGTTCGCGCGGGCGCGGCGCGCGCCCCAATCGAACAGCGGGATGTCGATGATCGGCCCGATTGCGGGCACCGCGCGGCCGAATCCGAACTCGCCACCGCCGGTGATCGAGGATGCGGTCATCCCGCCGAGCAAGCTCAATCGCGGGTACAGATCGGCGCGCGCGACGCCCAGTTCGCCGGCCGCTGCCAGCACGGCGGCTTCGGCGCGATGGATATCCGGGCGCGTGCGCAGCAGGTCGGCCGGCACCACCGCCGGAGCGACGGCGTCGAGTTTCGGCAGGGGCGCTGTGGCCAGCCACTCGGCGGGTGGTTCCGGCAGGCCGCACAGCACCGCCAACTGCTGCGCGCTCGCATCGGCACGCGCGCGTGGCTCGACCAGCGCCGCCGCAGCTTGTGCCAGCTCGGCATCGGCGTGCGCCAGCTCGGAAGCGGTGGCCAGGCCCAGTTCCCTGCGCCGGCGCATCAATCGGTCGCGCGTGGCGGTGGCGTCGCGAATGGCCTCCAGCAACTCCGTCTGCCGCTGCGTGCCGCGCAGCGTCAGATAGTCGCGCACGACTTCGGCGACCAGGCTCACCCGCGCGCCCTGTTGATCCGCCGCTGCCGCGTCGATGCCGGCCTGCTCGATCCGGCGCGTGCTTGGCGCGCGGCCGAACAGGCCCATTTCCCACTGTGCATCGATGTTGATCTGCAGATAGCTCGCGGTGGCGTCGGGATCGGGGGTGGTCAGCGAATTGAAATGGACTTCCGGCAGGAATTGCACGCCCGATGCCTTGGCGAGCGCCCGTGCGGCGCGCAACCGTGCCTGCGCCTGCGCGAGCCCGGCATTGTCCTGCAAGGCTTGCGTGACGATCGCGTCCAGCCGCGCATCGCCGAATGCATGCCACCACGATTGCAGATCCGGCGCGCGGGCGTCGGTGGATGTCGGTGCGTGGCGATACTGCGGCGGCACGGGGGCGTGCAGATCCGGTACGGTGGCCAGCGGCTTGCAGGCAACAAGGCACACGACCGCCAGCGCAGTCGCGGCGCGCAGGATCGGACGCATGCAGGGGCTGGTCATCGCCGGGCGATTGTACCTGCGTGGCGACGGCAGGATTGCGTTGCTGCCGTTGCATGCCGCGATGCCATGCCTGCTGCCGTCGACGATTCGCGGATGGGCCGGGATGCGTGGTCGGCCAGCGCATCAAGGCAGTGTGTGAACGCCATCAATGCGCGACCCGCGCAGGCCGCTGCGGCAATAGCGCAACGAGGAGCACGATCGCGGCCAGCAGCACCAGCGAGCCTGTGTAACGGCTCAAATCCAGCCCGCCCTTGGCCAGTGGCTTGTCGAGGAAATCGCCGACCACGGCGCCCAGCGGACGGGTGAGGACGAAGGCGACCCAGAACAAGGTCGTGCGGTTCGCTCTGGTGGCCACATAAAGGACGAGCACCACCGCGAGCAGGCCGCCGAACACCAGCATGCCACCTGTGTAACCCATGCCGTGGGTGTCGGCGACCCAGTCGCCCAACGCCGTACCCAGCGTCTGCGAAAAAGTGATCGTGATCCAATAAAACCATTCCGAACGGCGATCGCGCACGCTGGTGACCGAGATGTCGCCGGTCGTGCGATGCCATGCGAACAGTGATCCCAGCAGCAGCGACAACAGCAGCGTCGTGCCGCCGGTGTAGCCGATACCGAGCGAGCGATCCGCGAAATCTGCGAGCGTGGTGCCGACCGTGGTGCTGGCGACGATCGTTCCCCAGTACAGCCATGGGTTGAACCGGGGCAGGCCGATCTGCACGCGCACGAACAGGACGAACACGACCGCGAAAATCATGGTGCCGACGAGGTAGCCGAGGTTCATCGACATGGTGACCGCATCGCCGCCGATCTCGCCCAGGGTGGTGGCGAGGATCTTGACGATCCAGAAGCCAAGCACGATCTCCGGCACCTTGCTGGATCGGGTTTCGTCCCCGGCGGGGAAAGCATTGGACATCGGCTGCTCCGGTTTGCCCGACATGATAGGACAGCATCGGGATCAAAATAGTTCGACGCTTTCGATGGGCGCCGTGCAGCCGGCAGCTTTTGCGCGTGGGAAACGCGCGCGGCGTTACACTGCATGCGAGAGGACGACGAGGCTTCGATGCACGATCCAGCACCCGCGATCGGTTCCGCACGCGATGCCGCGGCACACGGCGACGATGGCGACGGTTTCCCGGTCGTTTCCGGCTACCGTGTGCGCAAACGACTCGGCCGCGGCGGCATGGCCAGCGTGTACCTGGCCACGCAGGAATCGCTGGATCGGCCGGTCGGCATCAAGGTGATGGCTGGCGATGCGCTGGCCGACGAGGTGGCGCGCCAGCGCTTCGAGAACGAGGCGCGCACGATCGCGCACCTGAGCCACCCCCACATCGTCGCCATCCACGAGGTGGGCCGCAGCGGCGATGGCCGGCCGTACTACGTGATGCCTTATCTGGCCAGCGGCGACCTGTCGCAGCGCGGCTTCGCCGGCGACGCGGCGCGCGTGGCGCAGGTACTGCGCGCGCTGCTGTCCGCGCTTGGCTACGCGCATGCGCGCGGCATCGTGCATCGCGACGTGAAGCGCGAGAACGTGCTGTTCGACGCCGACGACCGCCCAATGCTCACCGATTTCGGCATCGCCACCTCGCACAGGAGCGACGTGCGACTCACCACCGCCGGTCTGGCCATGGGCAGTTCGAACTACATGGCTCCCGAACAGGCGCGCGGCGAAGCGGTGGACGGCCGCGCCGACCTGTACAGCGTGGGGGTGCTGGCTTTCGAATTGCTCGCGGGACATCCACCCTTTCAGGCGGACGACGCTCTGGCGCTGGCGTTGATGCACGCGCAGGATCCGGTGCCACGACTGCCGCCGGAACATCGCCACTGGCAAGCCTTCATCGACCGCGCAATGGCCAAGTCGCGGGATGCGCGCTACGCCAACGCGCAGGACATGGAACAGGCGCTCGAACGCGCCGTGCAACGCCCTGGCGGCATCACCGGGCAGGTCATGCAGGTGGTGCAGGGCGCGAATGCGCGGCGCTGGAAGATGCTGCTCGCGCTGGGTGCCGGCGCGCTGCTGGTGTTTGCAATGGCGTGGTACCTGCGCGAACGCGCGAGCGCGCCGACCGTCACCGCCGGCACGCTACCGGCAGCGATCGCAGCGTCTCCCGTGGGCAACACGCCGCCCAACGATGCGGGCGCTGGCGACGGCACTGCGGGCAAGTCGACCAACGCCTCGCTTTCCACAACCGCATCTTCCGCAACCGACGCCACATCGACGGATACGGCTTCGGACGGATCGCCGCCTGCCGAGACGTCCTCCGCATCGCCAGCGTCGAGCCAGGCATCCGATGCGTCGTCGAAGGCCAAAAAAAGCGTCCGTCATGCACGACCGAAGCGCAAGCCGCCTCGGCGCAACTTCATCCAGCGGTGGTGGCACAACCTGTGAAACCTGTCGGCCCGTGAGGCTGACGCGGGCATCATCGGCGTGTCGTTCGCTGCCAGTGCCGTGGGCCCATTCGTCACGCGCCGCATCCGGGATGCGTCGCGCATGGCATCGAGCAACCTGCGCTGCAGGCCGTTACAATACGCAGCTCCCGGGCGCGCTGCGCGCGGCGTGCCCGCGTCGGCGCTTATCGCCTCGCGGTTCCGTTTCCCTCCGAGGCTTCCCATGCAGATCGCCGATCGTACCGTTGCCTTGTTCCACTACACCCTCACCAATCCGGCCGGCGAGGTGATCGATGCCTCTCCGGCGGGCGAGCCCTTGGCTTACCTGCATGGAGCCGGCAACATCGTGCCCGGGCTGGAGCAAGCGATGGAGGGGCGTGGTGCCGGTGAGCGTTTCGACGTGACCGTCTCACCCGAGCAGGGTTATGGCGTGCGCGATCAGGGGCTGGTGCAGGCAGTGCCGCGCGCCGCGTTTCAGGGCGTGGACGTGATCGAGCCTGGCATGCAGTTCCAGGCACAGGGCGGGCACGGGCCGATGCTGGTGACCGTGGCTGCGGTGGATGCCGAACACGTCACCGTGGACGGCAATCACCCGCTGGCTGGCGTGCCGCTGCACTTCGCCATCGAGATTGCGCAGGTGCGCGAAGCGACCGCCGAGGAACTCGCGCACGGCCATGTGCATGGCGCAGGTGGGCATCATCACTGAGCGGATGATTTGGTTTCCTTTCGGCGGGACGACATTGCTTGCCTCTCCCTCCGGGAGAGGCCGACGCACCGCAGGTGCGGCGGGTGAGGGAAGATTGCACCCGCTCGCCGTACCGGCATGTAATCGCGATTTCGCAGCCCGATGCCCCTGATCGCCCTGCAGAACCTCCACTACAGCGTCGGCGGCCCCGCGCTGCTGGACGACGTCGTTCTCGCCATCGAACCCGACGAACGGGTGTGCGTGGTCGGCCGCAACGGCACCGGCAAGTCCACCCTGCTGCGCCTGCTCGCGCGGGAGGTTGTGCCCGATGACGGTCGCATCGTGTTCGCCGACGGCCTGCGCGTGGGCCGGCTTGCGCAGGAGGTGTCCGAGGGCGCCGGCGGCAGCGTGTTCGACGTCGTTGCCGACGGTCTGGGCGAACTCGGACGCTGGCTGGCCGAGTTCCATCATCTCAGCCATGCTGAACCCATCGATACCGACGCGCTGGCGACAGTGCAAGGCAGGATCGAGCGCGCTAACGGCTGGGATCTCGACCGCCGCGTCACCCAGGTCGTCGCCAAGCTCGAACTGTCCGAGGACGCCGCGTTTGCGTCGCTCTCCGGCGGCATGAAGCGCCGCGTGCTGCTGGCGCGCGCGCTGGTCGCCGAGCCCGACGTGCTGCTGCTCGACGAGCCGACCAACCACCTCGACATCGCCTCCATCGACTGGCTGGAGGATTTCCTGCGCGGCTTCCGAGGTTCCATCGTCTTCGTCACCCACGACCGCCGCTTCCTGCGTGCGCTGGCCACGCGCATCGTCGAGATCGATCGCGGCAAGGTCACCAGCTGGCCCGGCGATTACGACAACTACCTGCGTCGCCGCGAGGAACGCCTGCACGCGCAGGCGCAGGAGAACGCGCGATTCGACAAGCTGCTCGCGCAGGAGGAAGTGTGGATCCGGCAGGGCATCAAGGCCCGCCGCACCCGCGACGAGGGCCGCGTGCGCAGGCTCGAAGCGATGCGCCGCGAACGCGCGCAACGGCGCGAGCAGGTGGGGCAGGTGAAGCTGGCGACGCTCGACACGCAGGCATCGGGCAGGAAAGTGGTTCAGGTCGAAGATGTTTCGTTCGCCTATGCCGGCCGCGCCATCGTGCGCGACCTCACGACCACGATCCTGCGCGGCGACCGCATCGGCCTGATCGGCGCGAACGGTGCGGGCAAGACGACGCTGATCCGCCTGTTGCTCGGCCAGCTTGCGCCGCAGTCGGGCGAAGTGACGTTGGGCACGAACCTGCAAGTGGCCTACTTCGACCAGCACCGCGCCGCGCTGCGCGAGGACTGGAACGCGCTCGACAACGTCTCCGAAGGCCTCGAGTTCATCGAAACCAACGGCGGCCGCAAGCATGTGCTCGCTTACCTGCAGGATTTTCTGTTCACGCCCGAACGCGCACGCGCGCCGATTGCCCGCCTGTCCGGCGGCGAACGCAACCGCCTGCTGCTGGCCAAACTGTTCGCGCAGCCATCGAACCTGCTGGTGATGGACGAGCCGACCAACGACCTCGACGTGGAGACGCTCGAACTGCTGGAGGAACTGCTGGCCGACTACTCCGGCACGCTGTTGCTGGTCAGTCACGATCGCGAGTTCCTCGATCGCGTGGTCACCTCCACCTTGGCCTTCGAAGGCGACGGGCGCATCGGCGAGTACGTGGGCGGCTATTCGGACTGGTTGCGGCAGCGGCCCATGCCGGCCATCGCCGCGCCTGTCGTCGCCCCGCCGACCGCAAACGCAGCGGCTGCGAATCCGATCGCGCGCGCACCTGTTCGCCGCAAGCTCGGCTTCAAGGAGCAGCGCGAACTGGAGCAGCTCCCCGCGCGCATCGAGGCGCTGGAAGCCGACATCGCCGCGCGCACGACCGCGATGCAAGAACCGGCGTTCTATCGTGCGCCGGCGGCGGATATCCTCGCCGCCAACGCCGCACTGGCGGCGGCTCAGGCGGAACTGGAACGATCCTACGCGCGCTGGATGGCGCTCGAAGGCGGCTGAATCCGGTTTGATTCCGGCGCTTGACGCCGGTCAATGCGCGTCGGCATCTGCCGTCTAGCATGGGCGGCCGCACATCCCTCGCACATTCGGATATCCATGCATGTCCAGCCGCGCCGCGATCGCGTCCGCTACAGCGTCGGCTCGTTGCCGGGCAGGCACACCTTGGTCCAGACCGCGCCATGATCCCGTCCGATACCCCCGAGATCGCCGCCGCACTTGCGCACCCGCAATGGCGCGATGAGCTGCTCACCGAGTACGCGCCGCTCGGCGAGCGCCTGAACCCGCTGATGCCCTGCATCGAATGGCAGGTGCAACTGCCGTGGATCGACGCCATCCTCAAGCTCAAGCGGCAGCGCGGCGCGGTGATCCTCGCGCACAGCTACCAGACGCCGGAAATCTTCCACGGCGTGGCCGACATCACCGGCGATTCGCTGGCGCTGGCGCAGGCCGCCGCCACCTGCGAATCCGACCTGATCGTGCTGTGCGGCGTCCACTTCATGGCCGAGAGTGCGAAGATCCTCGCCCCGCACAAGACCGTGCTGATCCCCGATCCCGAGGCCGGCTGTTCGCTGGCGTCCTCGATCACCGCTTCCGATGTGCTCGAACTGCGCCGGCAACATCCGGGCGTGCCGGTGGTGAGCTACGTCAACACCTCGGCGGCGGTGAAGGCGGTGTCGGATGCCTGCTGCACCTCGGCCAATGCCGTGCAGGTGGTCGAGGCGATGGGCAGCGAGCGGGTGATCTTCCTGCCCGATGCGTATCTGGGCGCGCACGTGGCCAAGCACACGCAGGTGGAGATCATCCTCTGGCACGGTCGCTGCGAGGTGCACGAGAAGTTCACCGCCGCGCAGGCGCGGCACGCGCGCGAACGCTTCGACGCCAAGCTGCTGGCGCACCCCGAGTGCCCGCCGGAGGTGCTGGCCGAGGCCGATTTCGTCGGTTCCACCAGCGCGATGACGAACTGGCTCGATCGCGAACGTCCGCCGCGGGTGGCGTTGATCACCGAGTGCTCGATGGCCGACAACCTGCGCGTGCGCTTCCCGGAAACCTCCTTCATCAAGCCCTGCAACCTGTGCCCGCACATGCAGAAGATCACCCTGCCGAAGATCCACGCCGCGCTGCTGCACCGCCAGCATGCGGTGGAGGTGCCGCCGGAGATCGCGCGCAAGGCGAAACGCGCGCTGCAGCGCATGCTCGCGGTTGGCCGGCGCGAGACGGTGTGATGGACGAGCCCATCGTCATCGTCGGTGCCGGCATCGCCGGGTTGACGACTGCGCTCGCCGCGGCACCGGCGCCGGTGCTGCTGCTCAATCGCGGCAGCGGGCAGCACCGGCCCGCCAGTGCGATGGCGCAGGGCGGCATCGCCGCTGCGGTCGGCAGCGGCGACGCACCGCGCGCGCATGCCCACGACACCCGCGTCGCCGGGGCCTTCCACAACGATGCGGCGGTGGTGAACTGGCTGTGCGCGCAGGCCCCGGCCACGATCGGCTGGCTGGAACGGCAGGGCGTGGCCTTCGATCGCGACGCCGATGGCAACCTGCAACTCGGCCGCGAGGGCGGACATGGCGTTGCGCGCATCGTGCATGCCGGCGGCGATGCCACCGGGGCGCGGCTGATGCAGGCGCTGCGCTGGCGCGCGCAGGCCAGCGCGCATGTGCGCTGCTGCGATGGGGTGGATGTGGATGCGCTGCTGCTGCGTGGCGATGGCGTGCGCGGGGTGCGCGTGCGCGATGCCAGCGGCACCGCCTGCGAAATCGCCGCGCGCGCGGTGGTGCTGGCTACCGGCGGCATCGGCGCGCTGTTCGCGCGCACCAGCAATCCGCCCGGCACCGATGGTGCAGGCTTGGCGCTGGGGATGGCAGCCGGCGCACGCACGCGCGATCTGGAATTCGTGCAGTTCCATCCCACCGCGCTGGACGTGCCCGACGCGCACTGCCTGCCGCTGGTCACCGAGGCCTTGCGTGGTGCCGGCGCACGCCTGCTCGATGCGCAGGGACGCTACCTCATGGATGGCATCGATGCCCGCGGCGATCTCGCCCCGCGCGATATCGTCAGCCGCGCGGTGTGGCGGGTGCAACGCGAGGGGCGGCAGGTGTTGCTGGATGCGCGCGAGGTTTCCGGCGAATGGTCGCAACGCTTTCCCACCGTGCTCGCCGCCTGTCTTGCGCAGGGCATCGATCCACGGCAGCAGCCCATCCCGGTCACCCCGGCCGCGCATTTCCACATGGGCGGGCTGGCGGTGGATCTGCACGGCAATACGTCCGTTCCCGGCCTGTACGCAGTCGGCGAGGTCGCCTGCAACGGCGTGCATGGTGCCAACCGGCTGGCCAGTAACTCGCTGCTGGAAGGCGTGGCCTGCGGCCGCCGCCTTGGCGCCGCGCTGGCGATGCGCGAGGTGCCGGCGGCACAGGGTACGGCGCGCTGGGTCGAACGCGGATCATCCCTGCCCGACGCAGCATGCGGACGTCTGCGCCAGTTGCTCTGGAATGCCGCAGGTCCGGTGCGCACGGGTGCGCATCTGCACGAAGCCTTGCAGGAATGCCGCGACGGACTCGACGAGGGCTGGCAATCCACGTTGGCGATGGCGCTGCTGGCGGCCGCTCGCGATCGTGTCGGCAGCCTCGGCGCGCACTGGCGCGAGGACGACATTCCGCAAACCGTAGCCTTGCGGATCGCCGGCGGTGCTTGACGCCAGCTCCGAAACCGCGTTCCATCACACTCCGCTCCCAACCGGCCGCAATGGCCGATTCCATGAACCGACCTGTTTCGCTCGACCACGAGCAGTTGCTGGCCTGTGCGCGCGGGCAGTTGTTCGGCGCCGACAACGCGCGCCTGCCGTCGCCACCGATGCTGATGTTCGACCGCATCACCCGCGTCGAAGAGCACGGCGGCACGCATGGCAAGGGCTGCCTCGAAGCCGAACTCGACATCCGCCCGGATCTGTGGTTTTTCGGCTGCCATTTCGAAGGCGACCCGGTGATGCCAGGCTGCCTCGGGCTGGACGCGATGTGGCAGCTCACCGGCTTCTTCCTGCCGTGGCTGGGCGAGCCCGGGCGCGGGCGCGCGCTGGGCGTGGGCGAGGTGAAGTTCACCGGGCAGGTGCTGCCGAGCGCGAAACGCGTGCGCTACGTGATCGACGTGCGGCGGGTGGTGCGCGGGCGGCTGGCGCTGGTGATCGCCGATGGCCGCACCTTCGTCGATGACCGCGAGATCTATGTCGCGAAGGATCTGCGCGTGGGCCTGTTCCGCAGCACGGAGGGGATGTAATGCGCCGCGTCGTCGTTACCGGCATGGGCATCGTGTCCTGCCTCGGGCAAGCCGCACAATCCGTCTCCACCGCCCTGCGCGATGGCATCAGCGGCATCCGCCACATGCCCGAACAGGTGCAGCGCGGCCTGCGCAGCCACGTTGCCGGTCTGCCGCAGATCGATCTGGATGCCTTGATCGATCGCCGCCTGAAGCGCTTCATGGGCGATGCGGCCGCGTATGCCTATGTGGCGATGCGCGATGCGATCGCCGATGCGGGGCTGGCGCTGGAATCGATCCGCCATCCGCGCATCGGCGTGATCGCCGGCTCCGGCGGCGGCTCGGCGCAGTGGCAGATCGAGACCGGCGACCAGTTGCGCAACAAGGGCATCCGCAAGGTCGGCCCATGCATGGTGCCGCGCACGATGTGCTCGACGGTCTCGGCGACGCTGGCCACCGCGTTCGGCATCCTCGGCCTGAGCTATTCCATCGCCGCCGCCTGCGCGACCTCCGCGCACTGCATCGGCGCGGCCGCCGACCTGATCCGCCACGGCGCGCAGGATGTGGTGTTCGCTGGCGGCGGCGAGGAACTGCATTGGGGCATGACCGCGCAGTTCGATGCGATGGGTGCGCTCTCCACCGGCCACAACGACACCCCGGCCACGGCCTCGCGCCCCTACGACGCCAGCCGCGACGGCTTTGTCATCGCCGGCGGCGGCGGCATGCTGGTGCTGGAGGACTACGAGCACGCCCGCGCGCGCGGCGCGCGCATCCACGCCGAACTGGTCGGTTACGGCGTCACCTCCGACGGCGGCGACATGGTCGCGCCTTCCGGCGAAGGCGCGGTGCGCTGCATGCGCATGGCGATGGCAGGGCTCACTGCGCCGGTGGATTACCTCAACACCCACGGCACCGCCACCCCGCTGGGCGACATCGTGGAATTGAACGCCGTGCGCGAGGCCTTCGGTGCCGACGTGCCGCCGCTGTCCTCGACCAAGGCCCTGACCGGGCACTCGCTGGGCGCAGCCAGCGTGCACGAGGCGATCTACAGCCTGCTGATGCTCAAAGAGGGCTTTATCGCCGGCTCGGCGCACATCGAAAACCTCGACGAACGCGCGCAGGGTTTCCCGGTCGTGCGCGCCAGCCGCGAGGCTTCCTTGCGCACGGTGATGTCGAACAGTTTCGGCTTCGGCGGTACCAACGGCAGTCTGGTGTTCGCGCGGGTGTAGCGCATCGGCCCGGATTGACCCAGATCATGGGCTTCGCGTCCTGACTGGCCTACCGTGCGGCTTTCCGGAAACGAGGAGCTGCCCATGGATGCGCACGTCATCATCGTCGGTGCCGGCCCTGCCGGCCTGTGTCTGGCTCGTGCGCTGGCACAGCGCGGGCTGAACGTGGAAGTCGTCGAGCGCCAGTCGCGCGATGCGCTGGCGCAGCCGGCGTTCGATGGCCGCGAGATCGCGCTCACGCATGCATCCATGCGGATGCTGCGCGCACTGGATGTGTGGACGCACCTGCCGACGGATGAAATCGCCCCGTTGCGGCGCGCCCGCATCATGGATGGTGCCGACGAATTCAAGGTCGATGCCGTCGATTTTGCGCAGGATCGTCTCGGCGCGCTGGTGTCGAATCACCTGATTCGCGCCGCGGCATGGCAAGCGGTCGCCGCCGATCCGGGCATCCGCGTGCGCACCGATGCGAAGGTCGAAGCGGCCGGCAGCAACGACGATCACGCATGGATCCGCCTCGCGGACGGTGAGTTGCTGCGCGCGCCCTTGCTGATCGCCGCCGACAGCCGGTTTTCCGAAACCCGGCGCGCCATGGGCATTCCGGCACGCATGCATGATTTCGGCCGCGCCATGCTGGTGTGCCGCATGCGCCACACCGAGCCGCATCATGGCGACGCATGGGAATGGTTCGGTCGCGAGCAGACGCGCGCCGTGCTGCCGTTGCGAGAACACCTCGCGTCGATCGTGCTCACCGTGCCCGCCACGCAAGCCCAGCGCTTGCGCGAAGCGCCTGCCGATGCGTTCGCACGGGAAATCGAAACGCGCTTCGAGCACCGCCTCGGCGCCATGGAACTGGCCAGCACCGTGCATGTGTATCCGCTGGTGGCGACCTGGGCGCAGCGCTTCGTCGGCCATCGCTTCGCTCTCGCCGGCGATGCCGCCGTCGGCATGCATCCGGTCACCGCGCACGGGTTCAATCTGGGCTTGGCGAGCGTGGAACATCTGGCGCAGGCGGTGGGCGAGGCCCACGCACGATCCAGGGATCCGGCCGACCCGGCGCTGTTGGCGCGATATCAACGCCGTCACCGCCTCGGCAGCCTGCCGTTGTTCCTCGGCACGCGGGCCGTGGTGGAAGTATTCGCAAGCGCGCGGCCGCTCATGCAGCCGTTGCGGCACGCGATGATCGAGGCGGGGCGACGTTTGCCGCCGCTTCGCCGCGCGCTCGCAGCGGGTTTGCTCGACGAATCCCCGCGCCCGACCAGCCTGCTCGCGCACCTGCGCTTGGGTGCGCAGATCCTGCGTCCGCGTCTGCTGCGACAGTCGATCTGAAGTACTGCGCCATCGTCATTCAATCCATGACGTAGTCCGGCGCGCTCGGGGTCGTGCTCCATGCTTTCAGCAACCATCGGCGCGGGTCGTGGGGTGTCCTGACGATGGCGCAGGAGCTGCGGTCGAACCCGCATCCCCGGCGCAGGCCAGCACATGTCCATCCGGGTCGAGGGCGTAGGCCACTTCATGCCCCCAGTTTCGCGGCAACAAGGCGCTCAGTTCGCGGGCACCGGCGGCCAATGCACGCGCATGCATCGCTGCCGGATCGTCGCCCAGCAGGTACACCTCGGCGCGCGGAATGCCGTGGGCGCCGGCAGGGTCGGGCAGTGCCGCGCCGAGCAGGCGACGGATCCCGGTTTCGGGCATCAGCCCGAGCACGCCGCCGCCGGGCAGGTCGAATTCGCTCATGCCCGGCGCATGCAGGCGCGGCGCGCGTTGCAACACCGCGGCGTAGAACTCCGTGCTGCGCTGCTGGTCGGCCACGTAGAGGATGAAATAGGTCTGTGCGTTCATGCCTGCATCCATCGAGTGCTGCGCTCATGCGTGCGGTGGGTCGCTCCAGTGCCGGTGCAGCGCATGCAACTGGCCGGCGAACAGGGCCGTCCACGCCAGCAATGCGCCGCCGAACATTACCTGCGGCAGCAGGCCGAGGAAGCCCAGATCCATCGCCTGCATCATCCGCAGCGAGGCGACCGCGTACATGCCCACCGGGAACACCGCGCCCCAGTACATCGGATCGTACTGGAACGGAAAGCGGCGCACGCCATGCCGCCACACCGCGAGGATCGCCAGCATCGGTATCCACCATGTGCCGGTGGCCCAGTAGAACACGGTGAAACCCTTGAGGAAGGGCAGCATCGAATGCAGGAAGGGTGCGTGCGGGGTATTGAGGATCAACAGCGAGCCGGCGAGGGTGGAAATCGCCATCGCGCCCATGTTGATCCAGTACGGCGGCGACAGGTCGGCGGGCGAGAAATCGAAGAAGGTGTAGCGGTAGAAGATCAGCGACATCATCCAGATGTAGAGCATGCCGCCCCACAGCCACATCGACAGCGCGAAGAAGTTCAGTTCCAGCCGCAGCGGCTGGGCGAACTCCTGCGACACCAGCGCCGCGATCACCGCCATCGATTGCGTGGCTACCACCGCGAGCAGCCAGCCGCCGTTGATGCCCCGATCCAGCGCCGGCTTGTTTTGCTTGACCGTGAGTACGGTGAAGATGGTGTAAGTCAGACCGATCCACGCCAGCAGGCCGGTGCCGCCGAGCAGCACCGCCAGCGCCAGACTGTGGCCGAGCAGCAGACACTGGCTGCCGAGGATGGAGCAGGCGGCGACGAAGGTGAAGAAACCCGGCGCGCGCAGGTGATCGAACAGATCCTCCACGACCCGCCGCGGATGCCAGCGCAGGCGCAGCAGGGCGAGCGCGCCGATGATCGCGAACAGCGCCCAGTTGAGCGCGAACAGCGCCATCGCCAGCGCCGGCACGCCCATCAAGTGCGCGGCCAGCGAAATGATCCCGGTCGCCATCACCATGCTGAAATAGCCGGGCGACATCCGTTCCAGCGAATGGCGCAGGTTGTGGATCAGACGGGGTAGCGCGCGGTTCGCGTCGGGATCGGCCATGTGCGCGTTCCGTTCAGAGTGGCTGGAGCGGGGCGAAGCCGAACTGGATCCGCATGGCGTGCATGTGCGCACGGTGCGCGGCGCACGTGGGAAATACCATGATCTGCGTCAGCACCGCCGGCAGAACGTGGGTTTCGTGGATTTCGTGGATCCGGCGAATTCCGGCATGGCCGGTGGTTCCGGGCCGCTCGGTCGATGGCCGTGGAGACGGCGATTCGGATCGCTTCCGGATGGGCGGAGCGGCTGTCGGCGCCCGCACTGCCGATGCTGCGCCGCAGCAGCTCCGGCGCGGGTTTGGGCGCAAACGGCGCTCGCATTGCGGCCCGTCTTCGACTACACTTCGCGCGCTGGCGTTGCAGGTCACTGTAGATCGTGACCCGATGTGTGTCTGATCGACCGATCCGCTCCATCGTCTTCCTCGATGTACTCCTTGCATGACCAGTGCCACCGGCCGGAGACGGCCAATCAACGCAAGTATCAGGAGTTTTTATGTCGGATCGTCAGATGGGCACCGTGAAATGGTTCAACGATGCCAAGGGTTTCGGTTTCATCGCCCGCGATAACGGTGAGGACGTGTTCGTGCACTTCCGCGCCATCCAGGGCACTGGCTTCAAGAGCCTCAAGGAAGGCCAGAAGGTCAGCTTCAAGGTCGTGCAGGGCCAGAAGGGCCTGCAGGCGGAGGAAGT
>JAFEBV010000022.1 GCA_018242485.1 Pseudomonadota bacterium | reverse complement strand
GGGGAAAACAGTGCGCACAATGCTCGGCATGCAGCGCGCTGCGGAGATTGAGGCGACGGAATGGCGCCCCGAGCATGACGTGCAATTGCGAGCCCATATGCGACCGATGAGTGCTAACGCTTGAGTGCAGCGGCGCCGGTACGGCGTCCGCTGGCACGAATTGTTAGGCCGCAGGAGAAACCGAATGACTGACACGATGCGACGATCACGCGTGAAGTGGCTAAAGCCGTTGCTGGAAGTGCCGATGCGCGACGCGTTCGCGCGCTTGGACGGCATGGATCAACGCAAGCTGCGGGCGACGGTACGCGCAATGGAATCATGCACGCGAACCAACTGTTGGTGGGGGGAGTACCAAGCGGCACATGTTCTGTTGCCGATATGCCGCAGACGGCTGCGGCCTAACGCCTAAGCTAAGCGGCGCCGGCCGCAAAAGTGGGTTGTGCAGAACAAACGAACCGGCGTCCGCTTGAGCGCATAGTTAGGCTTTGATGCAGCAAGCGACTATGCACGCCCTGCCCCACTTGAAGCCCGAATGGCTACACGATGCTCCGAACCGGCGCTTGAAGCAAGCGCGACAGGTTGATGCGAACGCCTGAACGCTTTGCGACGGACTGAAGCCGATTGATGCGATGTTGAGCACACGAATTGCGTGAAGCGAGAACTGAACAAGGTGAGAAACCAAAACCAAGACTCTCAGAAAAACCGATATCACTCGGGACGACTGCCGATGATACTTGGGATGACTGCCGAGAAACTCGGGATGAGTCCCGATGAGCCTCCCCGAGCCAAAACGAGCTTTTACAAGCCTAACGCCTAAGCTAAGCGGCGCCGGCCGCCAAAGTGGGTTGTGCGGAACGAACGAACCGGCGTCCGCTTGAGCGCATAGTTAGGGCTTTCGTGGTACGGAATTGCCATTGGAGTCAACGGTGTCGGAGAAATCGGCCTTTGTGGACATGCTTATTGGTAAGCGATATTTCACGACGAGTTGCACGACCTCCATAGCTTGCGGAGGCGGCTCAGCCCCTGCCGCCTCGCGATAATACCACACGACCCCGTGCTCTGCGCTGAGTTTAGCGAATGCTTTATCGAGCGACTGTTGTGTTGTGGCAACACCATTGAGCGATATTTGACCGGAAGACGAGACACGGACTTTAGCAATGGGTTGTGCTGCGTGCACAAGGCTGGACATAAGAACCCCGAAAAATATCAATACACCTAGACGACTGATCATAAAGCCCTAACGCCCGAATTCAGCGGCGCGAGCCGCAGGCGAGCGTCCGCTGGAATGAGTTGTTAGGCACTACTTGGCCCAGCCAAGTTGATCGCTACCCCAGTGGTACTCTTGCTCGCGGCCGACCGCTTGGACTTTTACTTTGAAGCAACTGTTATCCGTGGATACAACCCGGATGGAGCGCGCCCACGGACCGAGACCTTGAGCTGCCGCGGCACCTAGGCGCACCGTTGCCCGGAATAGCTGCTGTGACGGCATTTCAAACCCCATATTGATGTCCCACAGCTCAGGGATGGTTTGCAACGAAGAAATGTACCCACAATCTATTGTGACGTACAGTGACATCAGCGCATCGCCGGGGCTTAGCAAATACCCTGGTAGCACAAGAGTTCGCGCACCCGCGCCGGCCTGTGGTGGAGAGGTAAATTGCGTGGTCGAAGCTGCCTGTACCGGCATGGACATGGTTACTGCCACCGCGAGCAACAGGGCCTCACCAAGGAATCTATTTAGATGCCAAGAGTTCATGGTGTAGTGCCTAACGCCTAAGCTAAGCGGCGCCGGCCGCCAAAGTGGGTTGTGCGTGACTCACGAACCGGCGTCCGCTTGAGCGCATAGTTAGACGTTACCTCCAGCACTCCCGCGCGCTTGTGTGAATAATCGCTTTGATGCCCCAAGCCTGAAGCAAAGCCATAGCAACATTACAAAAGCGAAAATATTGATGCCAAACATGCCAGAACCTATCCAGCCCAAAGACATGATGGCACTAAAGCCAAGTGTAAAGGAAAAATGGAAGGACGGAGTGATTATGTGGAGAAATTGAACTGCATAAAATAGCATTGCGACCAACATGGCCCATCTCGCGCCTTTGAAGCAGCCTACACACGCGACGACGCCTATTGCAATTAGTATGAAATTAGAAATGAGAAATGTTATGGGGAAGCCAAGTCGGGATCCCATGAAGTACACCCATATGACGCCCTGTAGGCTGTGAGCTCCTAAAATTCCAGCGATGACTTTGTCTTGGGTTGCCATAGGAGAGGGTCTCTAACGTCTAACGCCTAAGCTAAGCGGCGCCGGCCGCGAAAGTAGGTTGTGCAGAACAAACGAACCGGCGCCCGCTTGAGCGCATAGTTAGACCGATGCGTCGCGGAAGGCGCGAAGCACAGCATTGATGCGTGTCTGATACCCAGGCCCCTGGGTCTTGAACCACTCAAGAACGTCCTGATCGACACGAAGCGATATTGCTGATTTTGTCGGTTGCGAGAGTAGTCCACGACGCACCACGCCGCGCATGATGTGGTGCACGTTAGATTCGGGGTGATCGGGTGCTGGTGATGCGGTGCCTGACCTGAGGCGTGCCCAATCAGTCTTGGATTTGACTGAAGTAGATGCGCGCTTCACGGTTGGTCGCTTTTCTGAACGAGATGATGCGGATTTCATGGTCGGTTTCCGTATGAACGACTGAGACAGGGATCCCAGCGAGCAAGCCCAATGTGACAAAGCGCTGCTCTCTGTAGGAGAACCGATCATCCTCGAACGTGAAGGTAAGTCCTTGAAAGACTGTCGCGGCGTCAACGAAGTCGAGACCGTGTTCCTTCAGGTTGAGGGAGCGCTTACGCTCTGACCAAGAGAACTCCATGCGTGGATTGTATATACATGACGTAGCAACTGCAAGGGGTGCTTTTGCGGCGGTCTAACGCCTAAGCTAAGCGGCGCCGGCCGCCAAAGTGGGTTGTGCGGAATGAACGAACCGGCGTCCGCTTGAGCGCATAGTTAGGCTCATGTCGAAGGCTCGGCGTAGCCTTCTGGCTTATTGGCGCCGGCTGCGAAGAGTTCGTTTAGCAGATCCCATGCTCGTGCTCTTGCGCGTTCCGACAGGTCCTGCGCGCGGGCGAAGTTACCGTCTTGCAGCTCTCTTTGGACAAGAATACCGAGATGATTCATGTGGAGGCAGGCATCTGCCCAGCGAGTGAGTATGGCCTGAGAAATTTCCATTGCTCGATATGATCTCGTGGAGCCAGTAAGAGCCTAACGCTTGAGCTAAGCCGCCGCTGCATCGCAGCGGTCGACTTGAGCGAATAGTTAGCACAGGACTACGATTTTTGGAGAGGGCAATGGAAACAATGAAAGAGTGGGATGTGTACGACGATGGCCGGTATCTTGGCACCGTTATGGCGCGTAGCGAAGATGCAGC
>JAFEBV010000021.1 GCA_018242485.1 Pseudomonadota bacterium | reverse complement strand
CGTTCAGGCGTTCGCATCAACCTGTCGCGCTTGCTTCAAGCGCCGGTTCGGAGCATCGTGTGGCTTTTCGGGCTTCAAGTGGGGCAGGGCGTGCATTGTCGCTTGCTGCATCAAAGCCTAACTATGCGCTCAAGCGGACTTGCGCGGTGTAAGTTGCGTACAGAAATCCCACATCGCGGCCGCGCAAGCCGCTTAGCTTAGGCGTTAGGCCGTCAAAAGCGCTGCATGGGTTGGGGTGCGGCAACCTGAACCAACGTCGCTCACCCAGCTTCGGAACTTCGGACAGGTCGTCGCTGCGCGCTCACAGGGTGCGAGGTATGGGGGCGAAGGCTTCGGAGAGTTCGGTCAGGGTGTGCGGCAGGTCGGATCGGTTGTCTCTTCTTCGCTTCGGGCACGCTACGCTGCTGCATTGCGGGGCGCGCAATATTTGCCTCGGCTTCGGTTGCAGCTTGTTTTTCGGTGCTTCGTGGTATCGTCGGCAATCTGAGACTGTCTGCCTAACTATGCGCTCAAGCGGACGCCGGTTCGTTCGTTCCGCACAACCCACTTTGGCGGCCGGCGCCGCTTAGCTTAGACGTTAGGTGCTCTGTGACACTCTTCGACAAGCTGAAAAAAGCAGTGGCGCAGCGCTCCGAACCGGAGTGGCAGCCAATCGTGCTTGAGCCAGACGGATTTCGTTCCGGCAACAACCGCGTCAAGTGGAGTGAGGTCACGGAAATCGCGGCGTTCAAGCGCGACATGCTCACAATTGATGACGTGTGGTTTCAGTTCAGAGCTGATACAGCGCCTGTGCTTGTTTGTGAGGAGCAGCCAGGCTTCGCGGAGCTCGAGGCGAAAGTCATTGCCCTGTTTCCTTCGGCAGCGTCGTGGCGAGCGCAAGTCATCCAGCCAGCATTCGCCACAAACCTCACCGTCCTGTACAGCCGCACCTAACTATGCGCTCAAGCGGACCTGCGCGGAATAAGCTGCTCGCTCGATCACACGTTGCGGCCGCGCAGGCCGCTTAGCTTAGGCGTTAGGCGTCACAGCAGATGAGAGAGATCCTGCCCCACATCAAGATTGGATCTCTCGAACTCGGAGGAGTCGCCCTAATCATTGATGATTTCGAACTGTTCGACTTCATCGAGGACTACCTCATTGAAGAGTGTGATATTGAATACACATGGCGCAGCTCAGTTAATCGTATCGGTGGCGAAATCATCACCCTGTATTTTTCGAACCCGACAACCAGTGAACAACTTGAGTCGGTTCTACTCAAGTTATCGTCGAAGGAGATTGAGGCAATTTATCGACTGAACAACGATACGCAATAGCAAGACTCCAATGATTTGAACAGCGCCTAACTATGCGCTCAAGCGGACGCCGGTTCGTTTGTTCCGCACAACCCACTTTGGCGGCGGGCGCCGCTTAGCTTGGGCGTTAGGCCATCATGGTAGTGCTTGGCATAGTTGTGGTGATTTGCGGTTGTCTCGTCTCAGCTGTGGGTAAGCACTTACTTCGTCGTCAGTGCTTGCGCCGCACTGAGCAGTCATCTCTGGCGTTTAACTTGACGGAGCGGTTTGCTTGGAAGAAATGCCTCGACTCTTCTGAAACGCGCAAGCTGTATGTCATTCAAGCCGTATCTGCAGCTTTGCTATTCTTGGGCTTCTTCATCGCAACAGGCGTTTTCATGCAATAACACGGTGTGTTTTTATGGCCATTGCAATGTTGGCCTAACTATGCGCTCAAGCGGACGCCGGTTCGTTTGTTGCGACCAACCCAACTTTTGCGGCCGGCGCCGCTTAGCTTAGGCGTTAGGCCTCATTTCACACATCCCTAAGGAAAGCTTCATATGCCGATCTTTGTCATTCATTTGGCTGCGATCTTGGTTGGCGCAGCAGTCGCAGTCATCGCCAACGCTGTCGCTCGCCGAATGCTCATCAACCCTGGTCTTGCCGCTGGCGTATTGTCTGTTGGTGTAGCAATCTGGTCAGGCACGGTTGCTGCGACAAGCATTTCAGCGCATCCCAGCCTAACCTCAGAGGCTCAAGGTGAGGTTTTCGGAGAACTCGTTATAGGCCCGGCTCTTCTTGCATTTGCAATCTGTTTCTTCATGTATCGTCGATCTGCTCGTTTGGCTGCGGCCGCCGTCAAAGAAGCCACGAGTGGGCGCAGGCGTAGGTAGGTCTACGCCTCAGGCCTAACTATGCGCTCAAGCGGACGCCGGTTCGTTCGTTCCGCACAACCCACTTTGGCGGCCGGCGCCGCTTAGCTTAGGCGTTAGGGCCTACATGTCGTTCCCAAGTGCTGATGAGCTTGTCGCGATCTATAGTCAATCGCGCGCTAGCGATATCGGCCAGTCCGAGCATCGTCTGTTCCAAAAGCACGGAACCGAACCGCTGGTCCCTCTGCTCATAGAGGTCTATCCGCACATCCGCCGCAGCACTGGCCGCGCGTCTATCCTATTCTGGCTGCCGCGCTACGCACGGACCCATCAGGCGGTTGTGTCCTTGGCTCTATCGGCCCTCACAGACCGCGCCTACTTGGTTCGGGAATACGCCTGCTCAATTCTTGCTTACTCGTTGCGCCACGACGTGCTTCCTCAACTCACCCTTCAGCAAGCCCACCCCGATCCGAAGTCGCGGGCAGATGCAGCAGCAGCAATAGACGCTATCGTTAGCCAGAACCACCACTTCTATGTTGATCGCACGCACACGGGTAGCACTTTTTGGGGGGCAATCCAGGCGACGTGCCGGGTGGGCCCTAACTATGCGCTCAAGCGGACGCCGGTTCGTTCGTTCCGCACAACCCACTTTCGCGGCCGGCGCCGCTTAGCTTAGGCGTTAGGCCGTCAAAAAGCGCTGCATGGGTTGGGGTGCGGCAATCT
>JAFEBV010000020.1 GCA_018242485.1 Pseudomonadota bacterium | reverse complement strand
GAGTCCCGAGTCCCGAGTCCCGAGTCCCGAGTCCCGAGTCCCGAGTCCCGAGTCCCGAGTCCCGAGTCCCGAGTCCCGAGTCCCGAGTCCCGAGTCCCGAGTCCCGTCGTCAATCGACCAGATTGCGCCCGTGGAACAGCTCCTCGATCTCGCGCTTGAGCTGCGCCTCGATGCGCAGGCGCTCCTTGAACGAGAGGTTCTTGGCCTTCTCCTCGAACAGATAGGTGTCGAGGTCGAATTCCTTCACGTGCATCTTGGTGTGGAACAGATTTTCCTGATACACGTTCACGTCGATCATCTCGTAGTGCGCGCGGTGCGGCTTGGACAGGAAGTCCTGGATCGAGTTGATCTTGTGGTCGATGTAGTGCTTCCTGCCCTTCACGTCGCGGGTGAAGCCGCGCACGCGGTAATCGCAGACCACGATGTCCGATTCGAAGCTCTCGATGAGGTAGTTCAGCGCCTTCAGCGGCGAAATGACGCCGCAGGTGGCCACGTCGATGTCGGCGCGGAAGGTGGCGATGCCGTTCTGCGGATGCGTCTCGGGATAGGTGTGGACTGTGATGTGGCTCTTGTCCATGTGCGCGACCACGCTGGCCTCACCGGTGTGTTCGCGCATCGCCCCGCTGATCGCCTCGGTGCCCACGTCCTTGCGGTCGATGACCGGCTCTTCGGAAATCAGGATGGTCACCGACGCGCCCTGTGGATCGTAATCCTGACGGGCGACGTTGAGGATGTTCGCGCCGATGATCTCGGCCACGTCGGTGAGGATCTGGGTGAGTCGGTCGGCGTTGTAGGCCTCGTCGATGTATTCGATGTAGCGCCCGCGCTGCTCGTCGCTGATCGCGTAGCAGATGTCGTAGATGTTGAACGACAGCGACTTGGTGAGGTTGTTGAAGCCCTGGAGCTTCAGGCGCGGCAGCGGCTTGACCACGACGTTCCTCCCACCGGACGGACTGATTCGGGCGGCGATTATCGGACAATGCGCCGCGGATGCAAGCGATGCGTTGCCCAAAATTCACCCAGCGCCTAAGCTGCGCTGATTCAAGGGGAATCCACGACCATGGCCAAAGTATCCCACCTGCTGCCGCACGCCTTGCTGCGCCCGCTGATCTCCTCCGAATTGGCGCCGGATGCGGCCACGCTCGAGCGCTTCCTCGGCTACTGCCACCGCCATCGTTTCCCGAACCGCACCGACGTGTTCCGTCCGGGCGATCCGGCCGACACCCTGCATTACGTGGTCAGCGGCACCTTGTCGATCATCAGCGAGGAAGCCGACGGTCGCGAACTGGTGTTGTCCTACCTCAACCCCGGCGACTTCATCGGCGAACTGGGCCTGTTCGTGAAGACCGATCACCGCGAGGTGCTGTTGCGCACGCGCAGCCCGGTGGATCTGGCCGAGATCAGCTACGAACGCCTGCTGTCCCTGTTCCAGGGCCCGCTGGCCACCGAGTGCCCACGGCTGATGTACGCGATCGCCTCGCAGCTCGCCAAGCGCCTGCTCGACACCAGCCGCAAGGCCAGCCGATTGGCCTTCATGGACGTGTCGGGACGCATCTTGCGCACCCTGCTCGATCTGTGCGAGGAACCCGAGGCGCTCAGCCATCCAGAGGGCACCCAGATCCGCGTCTCCCGGCAAGAGTTGGCGCGCATCGCCGGCTGTTCGCGCGAGATGGCCGGGCGCGTGCTCAAGCAGATGCAGGCCGACAAGCTGCTGCATGCGCGCGGCAAGACCATCGTGATCTACCGCGCCACCCGCGAGGAAGCGCGGCATTGAACGCGCTGCGCGTGGGCAAGGATGAGACAGGGCTGGATCAGGACTGGCGAGTGGATTGAAAGCCGCGATGCCCGCACACGCCGCCCCGCTGCTGCACATCAGATCCGTGAAAAACGGCGACGCACGCGACGTCGCCGCCCTGCTCACCCTGCTCGGCTATCCCTGCCAGAAGGCCGAAGCCCTGCAACGGATCCGCGCCATCGCCGCAGAGGCCGACCAGGCTCTGCTGATCGCCGAACGCAGCGGCCAGGTCTGCGGCATGCTGGCGCTGGACGCGATGTATTACCTGCCCTTGGGCACGCGCATCTGCCGCATCACCGCGCTGGCGGTTTTGGCCGACCATCAGGGTCAGGGCATCGGCCACGAATTGCTGCAAGCCGCCGAGGCGTGGGCGCGGCAGGCCGGCGCGCGACGGATCGAGGCGACCAGCGCCGCGCACCGCGAACGCGCGCATGCCTTCTACCGCACTTGCGGCTACAGCGATGGCGCGCTGCGCTTCGTCAAGCACCTCGGGGATGCCTGAGCGTACCGACTGCTACTCCGCGAACAATTCACGCAGCGCGGCACCCGGATCATCGGCGCGCATGAAGGTTTCGCCGACGAGGAAAGCGTGCACGCCCGCTTCCCGCAGGCGGAAGACATCCTCCCGCGTGGCGATGCCACTTTCGGTGACGAGGATGCGATCGGTCGGGACGCGCTCGCGCAGCGCGATGGTCGTATCGAGCGCTACATCGAAGGTACGCAGGTTGCGGTTGTTCACGCCGATCAGGCGCACTGGTACATCCAGCGGCCGCTCCTGCGCATCCTGCGCCCGCGGCATTCGGGCATCCATGCCCAGCACTCGTTCCATTTCCTCGGCGTCATGCGTCTCGATGAGCACGTCGAGATCGAGTTTGGATGCGAGCAGCGCCAGCTCCGTGAGCATCGCATCATCCAGCGCGGCGACGATCAGCAAGATGCAGTCGGCGCCCAGCGCGCGCGCCTCGTACACCTGATACGGATCGATCACGAAATCCTTGCGCAGCACCGGCAGCGTGCAGGCTGCGCGCGCCTGTCGCAGATAGTCGTCGTGACCCAGAAAGAAATCCTCGTCGGTCAGCACCGACAGACAGGTCGCACCGCCTGCTGCGTAGCTGCGCGCGATCGCGGCCGGATCGAAGTCGGTGCGGATCACGCCTTTGCTCGGGCTGGCCTTCTTCACCTCGGCGACCACTGCCGGCTGTCCAGCGGTTATGCGCGCTTCGATGGCATCGGCGAAGCCGCGCGGTGGCGGCATCTGCCCGCAGCGTGCGACGAGTTCGGCGATGGGTGTGCGCGTTGCGCGCTCGGCGACTTCTTCGGCCTTGCGTGCAAGGATTCTTTGCAGGATGTCCGCGCTCATCGATCCGCGCGCGGGCCGGCGAAGGCGCGCTCGACTTTCGCCACACGCAATTCGAAATGCTCGTACCACTCCAGCCGGCCGCGCTTGCGCACTTCGGTGTGCTCGGCGTTGTGCTTCCAGGCGTGGATCGCCGCCTCGCTCTCCCAGTAACTCACGGTGATACCGAAACCGTCGGCACCGCGCGCTGACTCCACGCCGAGAAAACCGGGTTGCTGCGCGGCCAGCTCGATCATCCGATCGGAGGCTTCGTAGTAGCCCAGCGGATCGGCGTCGGTGCGCTGGCTGGCGAAGATCACCGCGTAGTACGGCGGCTCGGGCGTGGTGGCGAAGGATTCACTGCTCATGCTCTCTCCCCGGAGTGGCGTGGCGGCGGCGATGCGGTTGCAAAGCGTATCAGGACATCGCAGCCAGTGAGCACGTCGTGGCGATGAACGCATCGAGCTTGCGTCGCGCCGCGCCGCTGGCCAGAACGTGCCGCGCCATGACGATGCCGTCCGCGATACTGGCGACCGCATCGGCCGCGTACAGCGCCGCGCCGGCATTGAGGGCGACGATCTCGCGCGGCAGGCCGGGGTTGTCGTCCAGCGCATCCAGCAGCATCGCCTTGGATTCAACCGCATCGGCGACTTTCAGATTGCGGCTGGCCGCCATCGCGATGCCGAAATCTTCGGGATGCACCTCGTACTCGCGCACCACGCCATCGCGCAGTTCGGCGACGAGGGTGGACGCGCCCAGCGAGATTTCATCCATGCCATCGCGCCCCCACACCACCAGCGCATGCCGCGCGCCGAGGTGTTGCAGCACGCGAGCCTGAATGCCGACGAGGTCGGGATGGAACACGCCCATCAGGATGTTCGGCGCGCCGGCCGGATTGGTCAGCGGGCCGAGAATATTGAACAACGTGCGCACACCCATTTCACGGCGCACCGCGGCGACGTTGCGCATCGCCGGGTGATGGTTGGGTGCGAACAGGAAGGCCATCCCGGTCTGCGCCAGACACTGCGCGACCTGCGCCGGCGTCAGGTCGATGCGCGCACCGAGTGCTTCGAGTACGTCGGCGCTACCGGACTTCGACGACACCCCGCGATTGCCGTGCTTGGCGACCCGCACGCCCGCCGCAGCAACCACGAACATGCTGGCGGTGGAAATGTTGAAGGTATTGGAGCCATCGCCACCGGTGCCGACGATGTCCACGAACGGCGTGCCGTCGTCCGGCACGTCCACCTTCGTGGCGAACTCGCGCAGCACGCTGGCCGCGCCGGCGATCTCGCCGACGGTCTCCTTCTTCACCCGCAGCCCGGCGAGGATCGCCGCGACCAGCGTCGGCGACACCTCACCGCGCATGATCTGGCGCATGAGATCGACCATCTCGTCATGGAAGATCTCGCGATGCTCGATGGTGCGCTGGAGCGCTTCCTGGGGGGTGAGGGGCATGGGGTAAAGCCGTGAATGGTGAATCGTGAATGGTGAATGGTTGTGAGCAGACAATCACCTATCTGCATTCAACCAAACTGATGATTTGTGTTCCTGCTTCCCGCTTTCCGCTTTACGCTTCCTGCTTTCCGCTTCCCGCTTCCCACTTCCCGCTTCCCGATTCACCATTCCCGATTCACCATTCACGATTCACCATTCACGATTCACCATTCACCATTCACGATTCACGATTCACCATTCACGATTCACCATTCACGATTCACCATTCACGATGAAATTTCGCAACAACGCATGCCCGTGCTCGGTCAGGATCGACTCGGGATGAAACTGCACGCCTTCGATGCGCAGCTCGCGATGACGCAGCCCCATGATCGCCTCCACGTCGCCGTGCTCGTCCTGCGTCCACGCGGTGATTTCGAGGCAATCGGGCAGCGAATCGTGCTCGACCACCAGCGAATGGTAGCGGGTGGCCTCGAACGGATCGGGCAATCCGGCGAACACGCCTTTGCCTGCGTGGTGCACCGGCGAAGTCTTGCCGTGCATGATCCGCTCCGCACGCACCACCTTGCCGCCGAACGCCTGTCCGATGCTCTGGTGGCCCAGGCACACGCCGAGGATCGGGATACGTCCACCAAGTTGCTTGAGCACATCCAGCGACACCCCGGCATCGTCCGGCGTGCCCGGTCCCGGCGAGATCACGATGTGCGATGGCGCCAGCGCCTGAATACCGGCCACGTCCAGCGCATCGTTGCGCAGCACCCGCACCTCCTGCCCCAGCTCGCCGAAGTACTGCACGAGGTTGTAGGTGAAGGAGTCGTAGTTGTCGATCATCAGCAACATATGGCGTGTATTTATCTGTTTTACATAGGGTGTGATCTAGGCGTTCAGTCTTGATACCCGCATGGCAACCCGCTTCTTCGCGGGATGCCCCACTGGGGGTGCCCGTACCACGCCCGTGCGTCATTCTGGCACGCATCGCCCAAGCTGCCGAACAACGCCAGAGGCACACGCGACTAAGCAAACGGATGGCAGCGGTGAAGTGGTAGCCATGATGCGTGCTCCTATGCGTGGATGCCCGCCTCAATGATGACTTGCGCCATGCCCCGCATCCGTTGGAGTCGTGACCGTGGCGCTGGCAATCGCTGAAGGAGCCACGGAAGCACCCGCCGTCGATGCCGTCTCCGTATCCACCATCACGTAACCCTCCTGCTGCAGCCACGCGATCTGGCGGGACGGATGGACGATGTTCTGCACGGGCACGCTGGTGAATACCACCGGGTACTTGGCCGCCGCCGTAGTGAGCGCCGCCAGCCACGCCTTGCGTTGCTCGGCTTCGCTGTCCACGCCTTGTTGGCGCGCCACCGCATCGTTGGTGGCCGTGGCCCAGCAGGCGCGCATGATCTGGTGGCTGTCCAGATAATCCTTCATCGCCGCCACATCACCCGCCGCCCAGGCGCGGGCCATGGTGCGTGATGTTTCAGTCAGGGCGGGGGTGCCATCGAGGATGGACTGGAAACACGCAAGGTCGGCTGCGTCGCTGGGCTTGAAGGCGCGGGCGGCCGTCTTGGGATCCTTGACGGTCCAGTGCGCTATCGCATCGATCGTCGGCAGCTTGTATTTGGCCGCGTCATTCTTGATCAAGCCGCCAATGGACGAATCCACCGCCACGCCCGAATGCTTGATCACCGCCTCGTAGAGCTTCCATCCCGCGTACATGGGGCGCATGCGCTCGACATCGCCGCCGGGCCGGTACTGCGCCTTCAACACCGCCCACTGCTGCAACTGCGCAGGCGTCAGCACGTCCGCAAGGTGCTTGCCATCGGGCAGGTAGAGTGCGCCACGAGCCGCGTGCCAGATCGGCAAGATGTTGAACAGGTTGACGTTCGCCTTGAAGTCGAACCACGGCGGCCCGATGATCGCGCCGGATTGCGCGATCGCGCGATGGATGCTGGCGGGGACGTAGGTGAGCCCCTTGGGCTCGGGATACACCGTGCCCAGCACCAGCACCTTGCGGTCGCCCTTCTGGAACGTCCAGATGTGCGGCTCGGGCACCGTCACCACGATCGGTGCCATGTCCCGGGCTTCCGTGGGCGCGCTTGCTGCCGCTCCGCTTGCCGGCTGCGTACCGGAGTTTGCCGGTGATCGCTGAGCGGCTGGCGATGCCGCGGGTTGCGGGTTGGTTTGATCGACGGAAGCCAGAACCTGCATGGGCAGGATGAGTGCGGCAGTGGCCGCCAGTGTCGCCATGATTCGGGGCATCAACACCTCGGGGCAATGGATGTGGGGAGTGCAGGATCTGTGCGCGGCGTGCCACTGGGTGGCTCCGGCACGCGAGACGCTGTGACCACGCCAGAGCGATTTGGTTGCATGCGCATCGTCATTCGTGAACACGTGCGCCTACCCTATGAGGACGCGGGCGTAAAATGATCCCCCCCGAACCGGGAGATCGCATGATCCAGATTGCCCTCGCCGCGCTGCTGGCCACCGCGCCCATGGCCACCGCCACGCCGCCCGCCACCCGCGCCGACACCGCCTCCGACATGGTGCCGATCGACTGCGATGCCTGTGCCGACTGGAATCAGGATCAGGCACCGTTCCGCATCATCGGCAACACCTACTACGTGGGCGTCCACGGCGTGGCGGCGGTGCTGATCCAGACGCGCGCCGGGCTGATCCTGCTCGACGGCGACCTGCCGCAATCGGTGCCGTTGATCGTCGCGCACATCCGCGCGCTGGGTTTCCATGTCAACGACGTGCGCTGGATCCTCAGTTCGCACGCGCACTTCGACCACGCCGGCGGCATCGCCGCGTTGCAACGATTGAGCGGCGCGAACGTGGCCGCCAGCACGCTGGCCGCGCCCGTGCTGCGCACCGGCCTGCTCCCCGCCGACGACCCGCAATACGACGGCGGCAAGGGCCGCGGATTCCCGCCGATCGCGCATGTGCACGCCACCCTCGATGGCGAGGTCATCCGCCTCGGCGAAGTCGCCGTCACCGCCCATTACACCCCCGGCCACACGCCCGGCGGGGTGACGTGGACGTGGCAGGATTGTGACCCGTGGCGCTGCCGCGACATCGTCTATGCCGACAGCCTGAACGCCGCGCCGCTCGGCGATTTCCGCTTCGACGATCCGACCCGCCACCCGCGCCCCGCCGACGTGTTGCGACGGAGCATCGATGTCGTGCGCGGGCTGCCTTGCGATGTGATCGTGAGCGTGCACCCCGGCTTCACCAATGTGTTCGCCAAGGCCGCGACGAACGCGCGCGATCCCGCGCACAACGCCTTCCTCGACCCCACCGGCTGTCGCAGCTATGCCGATGCCGCGCAGGCCACGCTGGATAACGAGCTGAAGCGGGAAGCAGGGAACGCCGCACACTGATCGGCGCGTTCGCCTCAGGGATGCTCGGCCTCCGCATGCACCCGCTCGTGGCGCAGCAGGTACAGGCCGCTGGCGACGATGATCGCCGCGCCGACCCAGGTACCCGCTCCCGGCAGCGCGTGCCAGACGAAGTAGTCCAGCAGCACGCCCCACACCAGCGCGGTGTACTCCAGCGGCGCCAGCGCCGAAGCTTCGCCGCGCAGGAAGGCGGCCGTGATGAGGTACTGGCCGAGCGTGCCGGCCATGCCTACCTCGGCAATCATCCACCCATCGGCGCGCGCCACCGGCACCCAGCCAACCAGCCATGCCAACACGCCCGCACCGAACGTGAGCAGCAACATGAGCCAGACGATGATCGCCTGCGCGCTGTCGGTGCGCGCCAGCACCCGCACCGTGATGGCCGATACCGCATAACCCAACGCGGCGGCGAGTACCGCCAATCCGGCAACGCTCACGATGCCGCCGCCGCTCGGGCGCAATGCCACCAGCACGCCGACGAAGCCGACCACGATGGCCGCCCAGCGTCGCGGGCCGACGCGCTCGCCCAAGATCGGACCCGACATCGCGGTGATCAGTAGCGGCGCCACGAAGCTGATCGCATACGCATCCGTCAACGGCATGCGTTTGAGCGCGTACACGAAACCACCCATCATCGCCACGCCGATGATCCCGCGCAGCAGATGCAGCGAAAAACGCACCGGCCGCAGCGCGCGCCAGCCGCCACTGGCCAGCGCCCATGCCAGCACCAGCGGCAGCGAGGCGGCCCCGCGCAAGGCGGCAACCTGGAACGGCGGGTAGCGCGCCGACAACGCCTTCAGGCCGCCATCCATCAGCCCGAAAAACACCACCGAAGCGAGCATGACGACGATGGCGCGGCGGTTGTCGCGCGGCGGCGGATGCATGGGCGGTGCTCGGCGCAGGATGCGAGCGCTCACTGTGCGCAAGCCCGTTCAATCATGCAATCGCCGCCGCATGCCTCACGCCCCGGTTACCGGCATCCGCTCTGGCATGCGTTCGCGCACGCCGTGCCGCAGGTTTCAGCGCGAAATCGTGAACTTGCCGATGTCCACGCCGAGGTTGACGCCGCGTCCGCCACCGGCCAGCGCCAGCGACACCGGGCCCTTGGTCAGCACCTGCGCCTCGCCGGACTTGACCACGCCGGCATTCGCGCTGGCCTGCACGTAGTCGCCGAGCACCTCGGAGATGTCCTTGACGTCGGAGAACGTGCCCTCGCCGTGGTCGATCTTCCACTTGCCGGCGGTGATGCCCAGTGCCTGTGCGCTCACGTGCACGTGCATCTTCTTGCCGTTGGAGCACGACACCACGCCCTTGCCGGTGGTGTGCTTGTAGATCAGCGACCAGCCGCTGAGGTTGTAGCTGAGCTTGCAGTCGAGATTGGCTTCGGCGGCGCGCGCCGACGGGGCGAGGCTCGCCAGCACGCACGCGGCGGAGGCGAGCAACGCGAACAGTGGTCGGGTCATGACGGGCTCCTGATGGATCGGCGAGAAGGAAATTCAACGATCGACAGTTTGCACCAACTGCCTGAACGGCGTGCGAAGCCGCAGCTCGCATCGTGCGTCCGTGCCGAGTCAAAGCACTCTCATACGCAGCGAAAATACGGCCGCGACGATGCGCGCACATAGCGGCGGCCATCGGCCGGCGCGTAGCCGTCGCTGGTGCCGTAACCGACGCCGAAATCGCGCTGCCGGTGCGGTGGACGCGGCTGCCGACGATCGCGCGCGCTGTCGCCGGGGCTGGAAGGATTGCGGCGCTGGTGGATGACGAGGGCGTTCATGGCGATCTCCGAGGTTGGGGTGCGCACAGAAATACCCCACCACGCATCGCGCGCCATGCGTCCGAAGTCATGCCATGACGAACGTTGGGTGACCGATGGCATACGACGCACGCAACACGCGACACCCCTCGCAAGCCACACCCGCATCGATCAGACGGTGAGCACGACCTTGCCGACATGCTGGCCGGCTTCCAGCCACGCATGCGCCTTTGCGGCCTGCTCCAGCGGAAACATACGATCGACGACAGCGCGCACGCGGCCTGCACGAATCCACGGCCACACGATGCGTTCGACTTGCGCCGCGAGGCGCGCCTTCTCGTTGACATCGCGCGGGCGCAGGGTCGATCCGGTGAGCACCGCGCGCTTGCGCATCAGCGCCCACACCGGCACCTGCAGCGTGCCGCCGCCCTGCGCGGCGATATACACGATGCGTCCGCCGGTGTTGAGCGCGCCGAGGGTGGCCTCGAAATACGGCGCGCCGACCATGTCCAGCGCCACGTCCACGCCGCCGGCCTGTTCGGCCAGCGCGCCGAAATCCTGCGTCAGGGTGTCGATGGCGAGGTCGGCGCCTAGCGACTGCGCCTGCGCCGCCTTGTCTGCGCCGCGCGCGGTGGCGATCACGCGCGCACCGGCAGCCTTGCCCATCTGGATCGCCATCACACCGATCCCCGAGGTGGCACCGTGCACCAGCAGGGTTTCGCCGGCACGCAAGGCACCGTGCTCGAACACGTTGGCAAACACGGTGAACACGGTTTCCGGCAGCGCCGCGGCGCGCACGAAGTCGCTGCCGTCGATGCTTGCATCGAACGGGATCGGCAACGCATGCCGCGCATCGACCGCCGCGTACTGCGCGTAGCCGCCGCCACCGAGCAGGGCGCACACGCGATCACCCACCCGCCAGCGACCCGCCGCGACGACCACCTCGCCGGCGATCTCCAGCCCCAGCGTGTCCGGCGCGCCCGGCGGCGGCGGGTAGCGACCTTCGCGTTGCAGCAGATCGGGACGATTCACGCCGGCCGCGCGCACGCGCACCAGCACCTGTCCGGGTAACGGAACCGGGCGCGGAACGCGCTGCGGATGCAGGGCTTCGGCGGGGCCGATGCCGCCGCGTATGCCAATCGCGATCATGCCGAGGGGATCGCTCATGCGTGGAATCCGGTGATTGAATAACGCATTGTGCGCGACGGATGCGCAGCCCGCGATGCGATACTGCGAGCACGCGCTCCATCCATCACCGACGCCATCGCATCCGCATGTCTGCATTCGCCCAGTTCAAGCTTGCGTTGTCGATATGGCTCGCACTCGCCGCACCGACTGCGGGAGCCGGATTTGCCGGAGTTGAAACCAGCGATACAACTACAACGACATCGACGACAACCGCGCCGACCCGCAGCATGCCGCTGCGGATGGATGCCAGCGGTCGCCTGCAGGCGCAGGTCACCCTCGACGGCAGTGGGCCGTTGCTGTTCACCGTGGATACCGCGGCCACCGGCGCGGTGCTTTCGCAGGCGGTGGCGTCGCGACTGGGATTGCGCGCCGGCGTCGAACGGCAGGTGGTCGGCGGCATAGGCCATGCGGATGCGCAGACCGTCACCGTTAGCCGCTTCCGCAGCGAACTGTTCGACCTGCACGACGTACCCTTGCTGCTGCTGCCGCAAGCGCAGGGCGACGGCATCCTCGGCATGGCGCCGTTCGCGCACGGCCGCATCGAACTGGACCTGCGCACGCCCACGCTGGTGTCCGGCCCCAGCGTGCCGACGCCGGAAGGTTTCGCGGCGGTGGACGGGCAGTTGCGCCACGGCATCCTTGTCGTGGACATCCACATCGACGGCGTGCCGGTGAAGGCGGTGGTGGATACCGGCGCGCCTTACAACATCGGCAACCCGCGCCTGCAAGCCGCGCTCGGCATCGTCCCCGGCGACCCGCGCCTGACCCCCGGCGGCACCTTCAACGACACCTTCGGGCACACGCGCGACGTGGAACAGGCCACGCTGAACCGCATCGCCATCGGTGGAGTCGCATTCGCGCGGCCGACCGTGCGCTTCGCCGACATGCCGGTATTCCGCGCGCTCGACATCGACGATGCGCCGGCGATGATCCTGGGCATCGGCCAGCTCGCGCAGATGGGCTCCATCGCGATCGATTTCCCGCGCGCGCAATTGCAATTGCGGCCTTGAGGCGATCGTTGCCGATACGGCGACTTCGCTCGGCGAACCGCTCCAGCCCGATGGCCGATCAGCGCCGCACGATCAATTTCATCAGCTCGCGCAGTTCGTCCTTGTCCTCGTTGGACAATCCAGCGTTCGCCTGCTGCGTTTTCAATTCATCCACCCGCTGCGCGAGGGTCTGCTGGTCGAGCTGGGCCAGCACGTCGCGCCATTCCTCGCGCCATGTGGCCGTGTCGCCGGGCAATGTCTGTTGCGCGAGCTTGTGCAGTGCGGCTTCTTCTTCGCGCCCGGCCATGTGTTCGAGCAGGGCGCCGGTGGTCAACTGCGGGCGTTCGCGCACCAGTGCGACGAGTTCGACCAGCAAGCCCACGCCGGGCTGACGCAGCGCACCGAACAACGGCGGCCACGGCGTGTCCTGCGCGAGTGCCGGCTCCTGCAGCAACAGGCAGATCGCGCTGCGCACCAAGCTGCGGCGTGCGGTCGCGCCCGCACGTTGCGGAGCGGGTGCGCGCGGCGTTTCCGGTTGCGGTTTCGCGAGGTTCGCACCCGTCAACTCGGTCAGTCGCGCGTGCATCAGGTCGCGGAAGGCGCCGTCGGGGATCTGCGCCAGCAACGGCCGCGCGCGCTCGGCCAGACGCGCCTTGCCGTCGAGCGAGCCGAGCTTCACGTCCTTCGACAACTCGGCGAACAGGAACTCCGACAGCGGCATCGCCTGCGCCAACCGTGCCTCGAATCCGGCCGCGCCGTCCTTGCGCACGATGCTGTCGGGATCCTCGCCCTCGGGCAGGAACAGGAAGAACGCCTGCCGCCCGTCGCGCATGCGCGGCAGCGCCGATTCCAGCGCCTTCCACGCCGCTCCGCGGCCGGCCTTGTCGCCATCGAAACAGAACACCACGTCGGGCGCGTTGCGGAACAGCAGCTCGGCGTGCTCGGGCGTGGTCGCGGTACCCAGCGTCGCCACCGCCTGCGTCACCCCGTACTGGAACAGTGCGACCACGTCCATGTAGCCCTCGACCACGATCAGTCGCTCGATCTTCGAATGCGCCTGTCGCACCTGCCACAGGCCGTAGAGTTCGCGGCCCTTGTGGAACAGGCTGGTCTCGGGCGAGTTCAGATACTTCGGCGAATCGTCCTTGTCGGTGACTCTTCCGCCGAAGGCGATCACGCGCCCGCGACGGTCGTGAATCGGAAACATGATCCGCTTGCGGAACTTGTCGTAGACGCGGCCTGAATCGCCCTTCGAAAACAATCCCGCCGATTCGAGCAGGCGCATGCGCCGCTCGTCGGTGCCCAGTGCGTTCTTCAACGCATCCCAGGCATCGGGCGCGTAGCCGATGCCGAAACGCTGGCGATTCTCGGCATCGACACCGCGTTGGCGCAGGTAATCCTGCGCCTGCGGCGTGGCATCCAGTTGTCTCTTGAAGAACTGCGCGGCCGCTTCGAGCGCCGCGTACAGATCGAGCGATTCGCCGCTGGCGTTGCGCGCGCGGGTATCTTTCGGCACCTCCACGCCGGCACGCTTGGCCAGCTCCTCGACCGCATCGAGGAATTCGAGGCGGTCGTAGTTCATCAGGAAGGCGATCGCGGTGCCGTGCGCGCCGCAGCCGAAGCAGTGGTAGAACTGCTTGCTCGGCGAGACCGTGAACGAGGGCGAACGCTCGTCATGGAACGGGCAGCGCGCCGAATACTCGCGCCCCTGCCGCTTGAGCGGCACCCGCGCGCCGATCAACTCGACCAGATCGGTGCGCGCGAGCAGATCGTCGATGAAGGCGTCGGGGATGCGGGCCATGGGGCTAGTGCGTGGTCGTCGCGTGCTCGTCGCTGGAACCGACGCGGACGAACTTCTGCACGCGCGCACCGGTGATGTCGCCCACGTACACGGCGCCGTCGGCAGCCACGGCGATCGCGTGGGCCATCTCGAATTGCCCGTCGTAGTTGCCGAACCGGCCGATGCGCGCCAGCGGGCTTCCATCGGGCGCGACTTCGACCCACGCGGAACGATCCGGCGGCGCTTTCGGCTGGTCGCCGCCATCGGCGACGAAGGCATGTCCGTCGTGATCGATGGCGATGGCATAGGGCCGCCCGATCCGGCCGTCTTTCCATTCGCGCAGGTAGTGGCCGGACGCGTCGAAGATCTGGATGCGCTGGTTGCTGCGGTCGGCAACGTAAACCTTGCCGTGCGCATCCAGTGTTACGCCGTGCGGGAGATCGAACTGGCCCGGCCCGCTGCCCTTCGTTCCCCACTGGAACAGGAATTTTCCTGCGGCGGAAAACTTCATGATCCGGGTGTTCCGGTAGCCATCGCTGACGTAGAACGAGCCGTCCGGGGCCACCGCGACTTCGGTCGGACGATTGAAGTGGCCGGCGTCGTTCCCGGCAACGCCGCGCTCGCCGATCGTGAGCAGCAGCCGTCCATCGTGCGAATACTTGTAGACCTGTTGCAGCGCGACGTCGGTCAACCAGACGTTGCCGTGGTCGTCGATGGTCAGGCCATGCGGCATGGCGAATGTGTTGGCTCCCCAGCGTGTCACCAGCGCGCCGCTGCGGCCGTCGAAGACGTCGATCGTGGGGGCGGCGATCGGCGCGAGATCCAGTTCGTCCGACGCCGGCCAGGTGCGTCCGGCGCGATGGAAGACGAAGACCTCGCCATGCGAGTCGACGCCCACGCCGGCGACGGAACCGAGTACTTCGCCCGCCGGGAGCACGGGCCAGCCGTGGACGACGCGGTACTCCGGAGGGCGCGACGCAGGCGCCTGCGTCGTGGCAGGTGAGCCGGCCACCGCGATGCCCGTCACCAGCAGGGCAAGACCCGCAACAACCGCGCCGAACAGCCGTTTCGTGTTCATCCGCACCCCCGGAAATGCGCTCCCCAAGGTGCGGAATCTTGCATCATCCAGCGAGCTTCTGCTTCACCAGCGCCGAGGCCTGGCCCATGTCGGCGCGGCCAGCGATACGCGGCTTGAGCACGGCCATCACCTTGCCCATGTCGGCCGGGCCCTTGGCACCAGAAGCCGCGATCGCGGCGGCGATTTCGGCGGCGAGTTCATCGGCGGACATCTGCTGCGGCAGGTAGGCCTGGATCACCACCATCTCGTCGCGCTCGACCTGCGCCAGATCCTCGCGTCCGGCGGCTTCGTACTGGGTGATCGAATCCTTGCGCTGCTTGAGCATCTTCTCCAGCACCGCGAGTACCTGCGCGTCGTCGAGCGCGATGCGCTCGTCCACCTCGCGCTGCTTGATCGCGGCGTTGGCCAGCCGGATCACGCCGAGCCGGAACTTTTCGCCGGATTTCATCGCGGCCTTCATGTCGTCGGTGAGGCGGGCTTTCAGGGACATGCCAATACTCCAGGTTTGCCGTTCATGGTTCCCTTCGACAGGCTCGGGCAGGCGGCTCATCGCGAACGGTGAACGGACTGGTTCACCGTCGGCAGTCGCAGGCTCCACTCCGTTCGGGGCAAGCATGGGTTGGACGCTATCGCACGCTGGGCAGCCACATCGTCCGATCCATCCGCTACCGCCAACAGGCGAGATGCCGCGGTCAGCGGATGGAACCCCATAAACACAAAAAGCCGGCTACGCTCGCGCGCGCCGGCTTCCTGCGGAAACGCGAAACTCAGTACAACCGCTGGCGCTTGGTCACGTCGCGCGCGCTGCGGTGCATCTGCCGCTTCACCGCCGCGGCGGCCTTGCGCTTGCGCTCCTGCGTCGGCTTTTCGTAGAACTCGCGCTTGCGGGTTTCGGCAAGGACACCAGCCTTCTCGCAGGTGCGCTTGAAGCGGCGCAGCGCAAACTCGAAAGGCTCGTTTTCGCGGACTTTGACGGACGGCATGAAGACTCCGGATGACGGGAAACCGCCCAGACGAACGGGCGAGCCGCGCATGATACCCGTACGCTCCCGGCGGCGCAAGTCGACCCGCTGCCGACCCATACGCCCAATCGCCACCGCCAGCCGGGCCGAGATGGTCAGCCGCCACGCCCAGAAACACGGCCCTTCATTGTTAAGTTTTTCTTCTTGGAGCGGAGCATGCGACTGCTATTTTCAGCTTTCTTTACCCCGCCGTTTCACCGGCTTGCAGATTGCGCCGGATGCCGAAGATCGGGGCACGGAACGGTTTCAAGGCCACCACGCGAGGGAATTCGACCACCGCCACCGCTCACGATGAGCGGCAGACAGAACCCACCGAAACGCGCCGCGAAACCAGGGGGCAATCACGCAACATAGCGGAGCTTCAACCAACACTCACGCCACATCTGGCGAGGGCATGGTACCCACAACGATTTACCAACCGGAGACACTCATGAATTCGCTGCCAACATCGACCATTCGCCGCATGATCCTGATCGCACTCGCCGCCGTGACCGGCTGCGCGGCTTCGTCCGCCTTCGCCGCACCCAACGAAGCGATGGCGCATGCGCTGTGGGAAAAATCGGTGCGGCAGAATCCCGCGCCCGCTTCCGGCTGTTTCCACACTACCTATCCCAGCGTGATGTGGGTGCGCGACCAGTGCCATGCAACGCCCTACCACTACACGCCTGGCCCGCGCATCGCCGCCGCGAAGCAGCGCGACATCGTCGGCGACGGGCATGATTACGCGCTTGCCGTGAATGGCTTGATCAGCCAGGTGGTTGGCAGCTTCCCGCTGGTGCGCGGCGTGCAGTGGGAACAGAGCGTGGGAGTTCCCGCCTTCGGTGGCGGCGGCATTCTCGGCCCGAACGAGTACACGCTGCAGATCAACACGAACTTCGCCCCCGCCACGGCCGCATGCAATGGCGGCGCGCAGGGCTGCTTCGTCTGGCAGCAGTTCATCTATTCGCCCGACTACGCGGTGCAAGGCAGCGCCGCGGTGTTCATGCAGTACTGGCTGATCAACTACCAGAACGCCTGTCCCGACGGCTTCTGGAGCGACGGCGGCGCCGATTGCTACACCAACTCCGACTATGTGAGCGCGCCGGATATCCCGGGTACCGCCCTGCAAGGCGAAACCCTCACCGGCTCGGCTGTTGCCAACGGCAACGACACGGTGACCTTCACCTACAACAACACCGCGTACTCGCTGAGCGAGCCGGACAGCGTCCTGTACATCGGCACCGTGTGGAATCAGGCGGAATTCAACGTGGTGGGCAATGCCGGCGGCTCGATGGCGCAGTTCAACCCCGGCTCGTTCATGCAGGTCAAGCTCGTCGTGACCGACGGTTCGACGGCAGTCCCCACCTGCCTCAAACAGGCAGGCACAACCGGCGAAACCAACAATCTAAACTTGCTGATGTGCAATGCTTGGGGTGGTGCCACGCCGCGCATCCAGTTTACCCAGTTGAATTGAACGCACCTGACGTCTTGCGACACCGACGCACCCGTTCCGAGACTGCCGAGGGCCCCGCCCCCTCGGCAGTTTTTTACATGCACGCCGCGCGCAAACCACCGCGCACAGATTGGCCGCGGTGGCGTCAGCCCGGACGATACGCACGCCAACGACCCACACCTGCGATAAGGGCAAGAGGGCGCAAGTACACCGCCCCTCCATCCACTACAGCGCGTACCATGTGCGCGCATGAATCAGGCCATCCTCGGCATCGAAACTTCCTGCGATGAAACCGGGGTGGCGGTCTACGACCCGGCGCTGGGGCTGCGCGCGCACACGCTGTACAGCCAGATCGATCTGCATGCGCAGTACGGCGGGGTGGTGCCGGAGTTGGCCAGCCGCGATCACGTGCGCAAGCTGCTGCCGCTGATTCGACAAACCCTCGCCGAAGCCGGCATGAGCGTGCGCGACATCGGCGGTGTCGCCTATACCGCAGGCCCGGGGCTGGTCGGCGCATTGCTGGTCGGCGCCGGCGTGGGCCGCGCGCTGGCGTGGGCGTTGGACGTACCCGCGATCGGCGTGCACCACATGGAAGGCCACCTGCTGGCGCCGCTGCTGGAAGATGCGCAGCTCGCACCGCCCTTCGTCGCCCTGCTGGTGTCGGGCGGACACACGCAACTGATCGCCGTGCGCGCGATCGGCGATTACGAACTGCTCGGCGAAACCCTCGACGACGCCGCCGGCGAGGCCTTCGACAAAACCGCCAAGCTGATGGGTCTGCCCTACCCCGGCGGCCCGCATCTGGCCGCGCTCGCCGAACGCGGCACGCCGGGCAAGTTCAAGTTCTCGCGGCCAATGACCGATCGACCCGGACTGGATTTCAGTTTCTCCGGGCTGAAGACGCAGGTGCTGCTGGCGTGGCAGAAATCCGACCAGACCGACATCACCCGCGCCGACATCGCCCGTGGTTTCGAGGACGCCATCGTGGATACGCTGGCGATCAAATGCGAACGCGCGCTGGACGCGACCGGCATGCAGATCCTCGTGGTCGCCGGTGGCGTCGGCGCCAACCGGCGCCTGCGCGCGAAACTGGAAATGATGGTTGGCCAGCGCGACGGCCGCGTGGCCTTCCCGCGCCCGGCGTTTTGCACCGACAATGGCGCGATGATCGCCTACGCTGGCGCGCTGCGTCTTGCCGCCGGGCTGCACGACGGCGCCGGCGTGGACGTGCATCCGCGCTGGGAGATGGCGACGTTGCCGCCGCTGCCCCCCTCCCTTTCGCTTGCGAAGGGGAGGGATGGGGTGGGGTTGAGGCAATGCACTCAACTTTAGCCCCTCTCCCATCGGGAGAGGGGTAGGGGTGAGGGGCTGTCGAAACGCGGATATCGAGACCTGATCGCCCCTCATCCGGCGCTTCGCGCCACCTTCTCCCGTAGGGAGAAGGGCAAGTCGGCGGCAGTCGTCGCTGGTTCAATTATCTACGCACGACGCCTAAGTTGAGAGCATTGGGGGTTGAGGGGCGGCCACTAGCTCCGATCATTCAACGCACGACGTAGAATATTTGAAGCGTCGTAGTTGATCTCCCCGTCAGAGAGACTTACTGTTTCAACCGGCGCCGCACCCACCTGTAGACGGCTACCGAAGTTGACAGGTGCATAGCCACGAGGGAGGTGCGTTGCTCGCTCCTGTGCATCGGCGTCCATCATTCGGGATCGATCGGTCTCGTGCCCTCTTGTTCATCGAGCCGCTGTGATTCCAGCATGGACAAGGTGTTCATCGAAGGCCTGCAAATAGACACCCTGATCGGCATCTACGACTGGGAGCGCCGCATCCGCCAGCCGCTGCTGTTCGATCTGGAGATGGCCTTCGACAACCGCGTGCCGGCAGCCAGCGATGCCATCGCCGACACGCTCGATTACAAGGCGGTGAGCAAGAGATTGATCGCGTTCGTGTCGGCATCCGATTTCGGGCTGGTGGAAACGCTGGCCGAGCGCTGCGCGCAGATCGTGCTCGACGAATTCCCGGTGCGCTGGCTGCGGCTGAAACTGAGCAAGCCCGGCGCGGTGCGCGGCGCGCGCGCGGTCGGGGTGATCATCGAGCGCGAGAAAAAACCGCCCGCATAAATTTTTGCTCGGCATGCGGCTCGATCCACTCTCGAACGGAAATTTACTCTGGCCCCTTTTCCCCACACCGCGTTGCTGAGCCTGGGCAGCAACCTCGACCCCGAGCGCCACCTGCGCGCGGCCGCGCAGGCACTGCGCGCGCGTTTCGGCGACGTGGTTTTCTCCAGCGTGCTGCGCACGCCGGCGGTCGGCTTCGACGGCCCGGATTTCCTCAATACCGCGGCGATCGTGCGCACCGATCTCACCCCGCAGGCACTGGATGACTGGCTGCACGCGCTGGAGGATGCGCACGGTCGCGATCGCAGCGCGCCGCGCTTTGCCTCGCGCACGCTCGACATCGACATCGTGCTGTTCGACGATCGGGTGATCGCGCCGACGCCGCAGTCGCACCTGCAGATTCCGCGCCCGGAATTGCGCCACACCTTCGTGTTGCAACCGCTGGCGCAGATCGCACCGGACTTCGCCGATCCGCTGTCCGGGCACACGCTGGCGCAACTGTGGGCGGCGCATCCGCAGCATGCCACGCCACTGCCGGTGGCGATGCGGGCGCTGGATTGATCGGCATTCACGCGGCGGCGTTATGATGCGCGCAATTCAATGCGAGGCACGTCCATGGGCAAGTTCGCGCGCAGTTGGGAGATGGTGAAGGCCAGTGCGGCGGTGCTGCGCTCGGACAAGGAATTGCTGGTGTTCCCGCTGGTGTCGGCGGTCGCCACCCTCATCGTGGGATTGAGCTTCTTCCTGCCGATGTGGGCCTCGGGTGCGTTCGCGCACGCGCAGCAGCACCAGCCGCTGCCAGCGCCGTACTACATCTGGGTATTCTTGTTCTACGTGGCGCAGTACACGGTGATCTTCTTCTGCAACACCGCGCTGGTCGGCGCGGCGCTGATCCGCCTCGATGGCGGCAATCCCACACTGGCCGACGGCTTTGCCATCGCCCGCCGCAAGCTCGTGCCGATCCTCGGCTACGCCCTGATCGCGGCGACCGTGGGCATGATCCTGCGCGCGCTGGAAGAACGCGCCGGCTTCTTCGGACGGATCGTGATCGGCCTGATCGGCGCAGCGTGGACGGTGGCCACCGCGATGGTGGTGCCGGTGCTGGTGGCGCAGGATGTCGGCCCGATCGACGCGATCAAGGAAAGCGTCGAACTGCTGCGCCGCAACTGGGGCGAGAACCTGATCGGCAACGGCGGTATCGGCGTCGTGTTCGGCATCATCACCGCGATCGTGCTGCTCGGCGGATTCGGTCTGTCGATCGCCCTCGTCAACGCCCACGTCACCGCCTTGGCGATCATGCTGGGCATCGTCACCACGATCGCCCTGCTCGGCGTGGGATTGGTGCAGTCGGCGCTGACCGGCATCTATTCGGCGGCGTTGTACCGCTACGCCAGCACCGGCGAGGTGCCAGACGGTTTCGAAGGCCATGCGATGCAGGAAGCGTTCCGGGTCAAGGCGTGAGGCATATGAGGCATATCTGAACGCGCAAGTCCGATACGCATCGGCTCTCAGTCGTACAGCGAACCCTCGTCGAAATCGAAGGCCTTGCCGGCGGCCGACTCGACCGCGAACAGGTCGATCGCGGTGCGCGCCACTTGCCGGGTGTCGTACCAGGCGTAAGCGCCCACGCCCATCGCACCGATCACCGGCAGCCAGCGGGCGGCACCGCGGGCGATGCCGCGTTCGCTCAGGCGCACGCCGATGCGGCGTGCGATCGCGCGGATTGCCGAAGAACTGGCCGCGCGCACCAGCCAGCGCTCGCCCACGCGCACCGCGATGTCGCGGAACGCCTGCGCGGCGGTGTGGCGGAACAGGCAGAACAGCATCTGCTCGCGGGTGAGCTGCCAGCGCCGGCCGTAGGCACCGGAGATGTCGGAAACCATCTGCGCCTGGATCTTCCAGATCGCGTACAGCTCCGGCAGCACGGTGAGCCAGCCCGCCAGGCCCGGCGGCAACGCCAGCGTGCCGGCGACCAGCGCCGCCTTGCGGCAGGCGGTCTCGCCGATCGCGCGGGCGCGCACTTCCGGCGCGAGGCTGGCGGCTTCGACGGTCTGCGGCAGCTCCGAAAGCAACAGGATGATCGACTCGCCGATGCGCTCGGACACCGAACGCGAACGGCCCTTGCGCGCCGGGATGTAAGTGGTGGCGGCGGGAGGATCGGGCATGGACATGCCGCCAGCATAGCAGCATGCCCGCGACACTCCACGCCCTGCGCCTGCGCACGGATGATGGCAGGTGCAGCGCGATGGCAGGTGAATCGCACCGCGTGTCGATCAAGGCAACGCTGATTTATTCAGCGTTGCCTGTCGGCCAAGGATGGCGCGCGCTGGTAATTCCAGGATGGAATGATTCAGCGCTTCCTTGATCCGATGCGAACGCGGCGAAACCAGCCCTTCAGATCGTCAGCGAACGCCCGCCGTCCACCCGCAGGATTTCGCCGGTGGTGTAGCGCGCGTCGCGAACCAGATACAGCGCGGCATCGGCTACATCCTGCGGTTCGCCGGCGCGTTTGAGCGCGGTGCTGTCGAGCAGCTTGTGCTGGCGCTCGTCGTCGATCCCGGCTTCCGGCCACAGCACCACACCGGGTGCGATCGCATTCACCCGCACCTGCGGGCCCAGATCCTTGGCCAGCGCGCGGGTGAGCATCACCAGCGCGGCCTTGGCCATGCAGTAGATCGGGTGATCGCGCAATGGCCGCTGCGCGTAGATATCGACGAGGTTGACGATGCAGCCACCTGCAGCCCGCAGGTGTGGCGCAGCGGCCTGTGACAGGAAAAACGGCGCACGCGCGTTGGCGGAGAACAAGGCGTCCCACTGCTCCGCAGTCGCGTGACCCACCGGCGTCGGGAAAAACGCGGAAGCATTGTTGACCAGCACGTCGATGCGCGAAAACCGCATCACCGTGTCGGCGACCATCAAGGGCAAGGCGTCGAGGTCGGCCAGTTCGGCGCGCAGTTCCAGCGTGCTGCCGGTGCGCTGCGATTCCAGCTCGGCCAGCAGTGCGTCCATGCGGTCGTCGTCGCGGCGATGGTGAAGGGCGAGATCGTAACCAGCCGTGTGCAGGCGGCGGGCGATGGCCGCGCCGATCCGGCGCGAGGCGCCGGTGATCAGGGCGACGGGGCGCGGCGCATCCATGCGAGCAAACTCCTGCGTCAGCGGGATAGCGGAGATCGAGCAGCTTCACCACACAGCGAGCGACGCCGCGGACGCGATGCCGCTCGCTGCATGGCCGATACTTGCATGGCCGATACGGCTTACTTCTCCGCCGCGCGCTGCCAGGTCTGGCTGCGGCCGATCCAGGAGAATCCGAGGTAACCACGCACGACCAGACTGTGCCCGCCATTGGTCAGGGTCAGCTTGGCCTTGTAGGGATCCTCGTTGTTGCCCGGCTTCTGCGGATCGAAGATGCGCCCGCCGATCCACTGGTCGCCGTCGTTGGTGAAGCCCCACATGATCACCAACCCCTTGATCTTGTGGTTGTGCAGCGTGCCGGTGCACTTGTCGCAGACCGGGTCGGGATCCTTGCCCGGCTCGGGATAGACCTCGACCACCTGCCCGGACAGTTTGCCGTTCATCTCGTAGATCTTCACCAGCGATTTGACCCGGCCGGTTTTGTCGTCGACGGTCTTCCACGTGCCGATGGGCGAGGAAAGATCCTCGGCGAGGGTGGTGGCACAGGCCATCAGGCCGAGCAGGCCGCCGGCGGCGACCAACAGGATTTTGCGCATGGTGCGTCTCCTGGGTGGGTGGGCTGCCCAAGGATAGTAGCGCGTTCGCCCATCCGTGGGCGTATTGCGTCACGTTTCACGTCGCCCAATGCGACCGGACGCCTCGCCCACGCGCGGCATGTTTCAATACGCGACCAACGTGGCCAGCGCCCATGCATCGCATCACCCACCTGCCCCTGCCCGAACCCGCTGCGCGCGAACACAGCGCGCGGTTGACGGCGCTGCTCCACGCGGCGATCGCGCAAGCGGGCGGCGCGTTGCCATTCTGGCGTTACATGGAACTGGCGCTGTATGCGCCGGGGCTGGGCTATTACAGCGCCGGGGCGCGCAAGTTCGGCGCGGACGGGGACTTCGTCACCGCACCCGAACTGGGATCGCTGTTCGCGCACTGCGTGGCCGATGCGCTGGCGCCGGTGCTGCGCGAGATCGGCGCGCAGGCGGAATTTTTCGAGCTCGGTGGCGGCAGCGGCGCGTTCGCCGAACATGCCCTGTTGCGGCTGGCTGCTGGCGAGGCGCTGCCGGCGCGCTACGCCATCCTCGAACCTTCTGCCGACCTGCGTCAGCGCCAGCGCGAGCGCCTTTTCGCCGCCTTGCCGGCCGATCTCTCTGCCCGGTTGGAGTGGATCGATGCGCCGCCGCAGGAGCCGTGGGATGGCGTGCTGTTCGCCAACGAGGTGCTCGACGCACTGCCGACCACGCGCTTCGTGATCGAAGACGGGCAGCCGTGGGAGCAATGCGTCGGTCGCGACGAGAACGGTGCCTTCACGTGGACGACGCGCCCCGCCGACGCCCTGCTCGCGCATGCGCTGCGCCATATCGAACGCGGGCTGGAATCCCGCCTGCCCGACGGCTATCGCTCCGAAGCGCTGCCGCAACTGCCGTACTGGATCGACGCCGTCGCCGGCACCTTGCAACGCGGCGCGCTGCTGTTCGTCGATTACGGCCATCCGCGGCGGGAGTTTTACGCGCGCGACCGCAGCGACGGCACCCTGATGTGCCACTACCGCCACCACGCCCACGCCGATCCCTTCTGCTGGCCGGGCCTGCAGGACATCACCGCCTCGGTGGATTTCACCGCGCTGGCCGAGGCCGGCACGCGCATCGGCTTCGAGCTGGCCGGCTACTGCGCGCAGGCGCACTTCCTGCTCGGCAATGGCCTGCCGCAGGCGCTGGAAGCGGCGCAGGGTCTTCCCGAAATCCAGCGTTTGGCGCTCGCCCGACAGGCACGCCGGCTGACCTTGCCCGACGCGATGGGCGAGCGCTTTCAGGTCATGGGTTTCCAGCGCGGGGTGGACTTCGAGCCGGCGTTTGCCTTCGGCGATCTCAGCGGGAGGCTGTGAATGCGCTCATTGCGTTACCCAAGACTGTGGCTTGCCCTCTGGATGGCGATGATCGTCGGCACGATCGTGCTCTCGTTGATGCCAGGCGCTCCGATCCCCCACGCACTCACCCTGGGCAAGTTCGACCACGGATTCGCCTACTTCTGCCTCACGGCGATGAGCGTGCAAGCGCTATCGGAAAGGTACGCCTGGGTCGGTTCTACCGTCGTGTTCGCGCTGTTGGGCATTTTGCTTGAGCTGGCACAGGGCCTGTTCACCGATTACCGCGACATGTCCGCATACGACGCGCTGATCGATTGCATCGGCGCGTCGCTCGGGCTGGCGACAGGCTGGACACCGCTGCGCGATGCGCTGCAATGGATTGATTCACGTCTGCCGTGACGGCGAATGCTGAGCAAATTTGCGCAGTAACTCGTCCCTGCGTCCCCAAGCCGTGGCTGGCTGACCTGCGATCAACCGCTACGCACCGCCGCGATCGCCGCGATCCGCGCCTTGCGCAGAAGCTTGCCGACTTCCGGCCCGACCGCACCGCTGGCCACGATCGCACCCGCATCCACTGCCAGCGCGGCGCGATGCAGGGTGCGCAAGGTTTCCGCCTGCGGATAGGCGCTGTCGTGCAGGCCCAGCCGGCCGCGCTTGTCGGCTTCGCAGACGGTGGCCAGGCCGGCGATGAGCGCCGGTTTGCGGAAGCCGTCGCAGCGCGCGATCAGGTCGTGCACGGTGTCGTCGCGCAGTTCGTCGATGCGGTGCACGTTGAGGTGTTCGCGGCACACCGCGACCGCCAGCTCGCGCTGCGCGGACGGCACCTTCAGTCGCTCGCACAGCGCAGCCAAGGGTTTGAGGCCGGCCTGCTCGTGGCCGAGGTGGCGCGGCAGGATGTGCGCTGGCGTGAGCGCCTTGCCGAGGTCGTGAGTGAGCGCGGCGAAGGCCACCAAACCATCGCCCGGCGCGAGTCGCGCGGCCATGTCGCTGACCATCATCTGGTGGATGCCGGTGTCGATTTCCGGATGGAACTCGGCGCGCGCCGGCACGCCGAACAGCGCATCCACCTCCGGCAATATCCGCACCAGCGCGCCGCAATCGCGCAGGGTGGACAGAAAGGCCGAGGGCTGCGCTTCGACCAACGCGCGCGAGAGCTCCTGCCACACGCGCTCGGGCACGAGGTGGTCGATCTCGCCGTCCGCGACCATCGCGCGCATCAGCTCCTGCGTTTCCGGCGCGATGCGAAAACCCAACGGCGCGAAGCGCGCCATGAAACGCGCCGCGCGCAGCACCCGCAGCGGATCCTCGACGAAGGCCGGCGAGACATGCCGCAGCACGCGATCTTCGATATCACGCACGCCGCCGAACGGATCGATCAAGCTGCCGTCGGCGTCCTGCGCGATCGCATTGATGGTGAAATCGCGCCGCGCCAGATCCTCTTCCAGCGTCACCGCCGGATCGGCGTCCACCACGAAACCGCGATAGCCGCGCCCGGACTTGCGCTCGGTGCGCGCCAGCGCGTATTCCTCATGGGTCTGCGGGTGCAGGAACACCGGGAAGTCGCGGCCCACCGGCTTGAAACCGTATTCGAGCATCTGCGCGGGTGTCGCACCGACCACCACGAAATCGCGATCGCCATGCGCGCGCCCGAGCAGGCCATCGCGCACCGCGCCGCCGACGAGGTAGGTTTTCATCAGCCGATCTTCTGCCACGCCATCGCCGATGCGGCGGTGGTCGGCAGCAGCCAGTGGTCAATCAGCAGGAAGGCGAACAGCGCCATCAGGTAGACGATGGAATAGCGGAACATCGCCATCGCAAACAATTCGCCGGGCGGTTTGAGCATGCGGATCGCGTAATACAGGAACACCGCATCGAGCACCAGCGCGCCACCGAGGTAAAAGCCGCCGCTCATCCCGGTCGCCCATGGCAGGATCGTCACCAGGGTCAACAAGATCGTGTAGAACAACATCTGCCAGCGGGTGTAGTCCACGCCGTGAGTGACCGGCAACATCGGCACCATCGCCCGCGCGTAGTCGTCGCGGCGAAAGATCGCCAGCGCCCAGAAATGCGGCGGCGTCCACACGAACACGATCAGCACCAGCAGCAGCGCGTAGGGATGCAACTGCCCGGTGACGGCGACCCAACCCAGCGCCGGCGGAGCCGCACCGGCCAGCCCGCCGATCACGATGTTCTGCGGGGTGGCGCGCTTGAGGAACACGGTGTAGACGACCGCGTAGCCGATCATCGAGGCGAAGGTGAGCGCGGCGGTCAGCCGGTTCACCCACACATCGAGCACGAGGATCGAGGCCAGCGCCAGCGCCAGCGCGAACGCCAGCGCCTTGCCGGGAGTGATCTGACCGACCACGATCGGCCGCCACGAGGTGCGCGTCATCTTGGCGTCGATGCGCGCATCCAGTAGTTGATTGATCGCCGCCGCCGAAGCCGCGGCCAGCCAGATGCCGAGGAAGCCCAGCAGCGCCGGCCGCAGCGGCGGCAGGCTCGGCGGCGGGATCGGCGTACCGGGCGCGGTTTCCGGGCGCGCCAGCAGCATGCCGATGGCGGCGGTGAACACGATCAGCGCCACCACCCGCGGCTTGGTGAGCTGCCAGTACTGGCGTGCGGTCGCGGCGACGCTCACGGCGGGGCTTCCTGTGGAGCGTCCGCCACAGCCAACGGCGAGCGCAGGCGCGCCAGCAGGCTCACCACCGTGAACAACAGCAAAGCTGCACCGGCGTTGTGCGCCACCGCTACCGGCAGCGGCAACGAGAACATCACGTTGGCAATGCCCAGACTCACCTGAGTCAACAGCAGCGCCAGCAGCAGCCCGCCCCAGCCGCGCAGGCCCGGGGTGCGCAGCAGGCGCACGCCGACCGCGCCCAGATGACCGAGCACGAGGAAGGCGACGATGCGGTGGCTGAGCTGGATCGCCACCCGTGCCGGATTGGCGAGCACGCCGCCGGAGTAGTCCACGCCGAAGCCGCGCCAGAGGATGAAGCCCTGGTGGAAGTCGGTCTGCGGCCACCACGCGCCGAGGCATTTGGGAAACTGCGCACCGCAGGCCCAGGCCGCATAGTTGGAACTGGTCCAGCCGCCCAGCGCGATCTGCGCCACGAGCAGGCCGAAACCGACCCACAACAGCCGGCGCAGCTTCGGCGCACCGGCCAGGGTCAACCACGCCCCGGGGGTGGCGCGCCATGCCATCGCCACCAGCAGGGCGAAGGTCGCCAGTCCGCCGAGCAGGTGGCCCGTCACCACGATGGGCATCAGCAGCCACGTCACTGTCCACTGCCCGAGCAGGGCCTGGAAGACCACCGTCGCCAGCGTCAGCGCGGCCACCCGCGCGGTGGTTTCGTTGGCCCTGCGGCAGGCGATCCGCAACAGCAGCGCTTCACCGAGGATCGCCACCACACCGGCGGCGACATGCGCGCCCTGCTTGTAAGCGAATACCGACAGGGCCACCGCGATGCTGGCCGCGACCACTTCGGCGATGCCGTTGGGTTGCCGACGCACCGCCGCCAAGGCCAGCACCAGCACCAGCACGCCCAGTGTGCCGGCGAGCATGCGATGCACCTGCTCGCGCCACGCCAGCGCGGCCTCGTAGGGGCGCCCGGGGAAAGCCTGATCGGCGCGCGCCACGTCATGCGCCTGCGTCGGCCACGCCGCATGGCCGTAGCAGGTCGGCCAGTCGGGGCAGCTCAAGCCTGCCTGCGACAGGCGCACGAAGGCACCGAACACGATCAGGCCCAGCGCGAACACGGCCGCCAACCAGGCCAGCCGGTGGAAATGGCGATGCGAAGTCATGGCAGATATTTTACCGGCAGCGGACGCGGCATCGGCGCGCGAGCGCTCACATTCCCGCCTGCTTGACCAGCAGCAGCACGTCGCGGCGCAGCTTTTCCGGATCGAAGCCCGGCGGGTAGCGCATGAACAGGTAACCGGTGGGATCGACGAGATAGACTGGAATGGCGTCGGGACGGCTCACGTCCGGCAGATGCGCACCGAGGCTGGCATCGGCAGCGACCACGACGAGATTGCGGAAACCGTGCGTGGGCGCTGTGCCGACCCACAGCACCTGCACGCGATCGGCGTTGTTGCCCAATCCAACCCAAACCCTGTCCAGCGTGTCCTCGAGGCGTTCGCAGGCAGTACCGCAATTGCTGGGTGCGGCGACCAGCAGGCGCCAGACGTGGTCTTCGTGGTTGAACACGAACGCGCCGCCATCCGCGCGGGTGAAGTGCACCGGCCGCAGGTCGCGCACCGGCTTGAGCAACTGCCCGTAATTGCGCGTGTGGGTGGGCTGCCACTGGCTGTAATACAGCACCATCGCCGCGACCAGCGGGGCGAGGAAGATGGCGAACACCAGCAACAGCACCAATCGCGAGCGGGTGCGACCGGGTACGGGCGGCTCGACCATCAGCCCTGATCTCCTTCGGGCTTGCGCGCTTCGCGCCAATAGCGGCGCACCATCACGATGGTGATCACCCCCAGTGCGATCGCCATCCCGAACCACTGCACCGCGTAGGCGCGGTGTGCGGCCGGTGGCAACGCGCCGCTGAGCACCTGCAGATCGCGCTTGTAGCCGACTTTCATGCCGGTATCCAGGATCAGCACGCGCGGCGCGAGCCCGTTCTTGAGCTTGAGCGCAGCGGCGATCTTGTCGGGCGTGATCCGCATCAGCAGCAGCGAGCCGTCCTTCTGCGGCACGATCCGTTCCGGCCCGAGCTTGAGCCCGCCCACCGGCGGCGGCGCGAGCAGGCCGCGCACCTGGGTCAGATCCGGCGGCGCGGGTTCGGGCGGTATATCCAGATGCGAAGGCAGCGGTCGCCAGCCCAGTTCGACGAGGATCGCGTGTTGCGCACCGTCAGGCTGGAACACGCGGTACACGCGGATGCCGGCCACGCCGTTGCGGATCTGGTTGTCCAGCCGGATCGGCGGCAGCGACAGGAAGTGTCCGCTGCCGGCAGTCCATTCGTAAGCATCGGCCTCGTTGACCTGATCGGGCGCGTCGGCTGCGGCGTACAGCACATCGGGCTTGCGGTCGGATACGACCTGCCGGCTGTGCGCGAGCAGGCGCTCCTTGTAGTGCGCGCGATCGACCTGCCACAAGCCGAGCCGCACGAAGGCGGCGATCATCGAGATCGACAGCAGCAGCAACAGGATGCGCCGGCTCACGCGGATACCCTCCATCCGCGCATGCGCAAGCCGTCAGCGCCGCGCGATAATGCATCCATCGCAGCCATCAACGGAACCACGCCATGCAAAAGCTCTTGATCATCGCCTTCCTCGTGGTGATCGTCTACAACCTCGGCAGCGCCCTGTATTACATGATGGTGGACAAGGGCGGCAGCGATCGCATGGTGCGCGCGCTCACCTGGCGCATCGGGCTGTCGATGCTGATGATCGCGTTGATCGCGCTGGGCATCTGGAGCGGCTGGATCCAGCCGCACGGAATCGGCAACTGAAACGAGCAGTCGTCTTTCGAATTGGCCGACTCCGCAACCGGCGATGCCTTACAGCACGTAGACGAACACGAACAAACCCAGCCACACCACGTCGACGAAGTGCCAGTACCAGGCCACCGCTTCGAAAGCGAAGTGGTGCTCTTTGTCGAAATGCCCGCGCAGGCAGCGCAGCCAGATCACCGAAAGCATGATCGCGCCGAGGGTGACGTGCAGGCCGTGGAAGCCGGTGAGCATGAAGAAGGTGGAGCCGTAGATGCCCGAGCCCAGGGTGAGGTGCTTCTCGGTGTAGGCCTCGATGTACTCGTGCGCCTGGAAGCCGAGGAAGCACGCGCCCAGCAGCACCGTCGCGCCCAGCCACAGCAGCAGTTGCCCGCGGCGGCCGGCGCGCAGCATGTGGTGGGCGATGGTCACCGTCATGCCCGAGGTGAGCAGGATCATGGTGTTGAGCAGCGGGATGCCCCACGGCGCGATGGTCTGGAACGCGCCGCCGACGTTGCCCGGGCCGTTGGTCGGCCACGCCGCGGAGTACTGGCTCCACAGCACGTCGTTGGTCATGCCGCCGTGACCGGCGCCGCCCAGCCACGGCACCGAGAAATTGCGGGCGTAGAACAACGCGCCGAAGAACGCGGCGAAGAACATCACCTCGGAGAAGATGAACCACAGCATCCCCATGCGGAAGGAGATGTCCACCTGACTGTTGTAGCTCTTGCGCAGGCTCTCGCGGATCACGTCGCCGAACCAGCCGAACAAGGTGCCGATCATCAGCACGATGCCGGTGAAGAACACCGAACGACCCCATTCGTGGTCGTTGACCCAGTTGGCCGCGCCGAACATGGTGGTGAACATCGCCACCGATCCGAAGATCGGCCAACGGCTGCCGTGCGGTACGAAATAGACGTTGGCATCCGGGGTCTGGGACTGCGCCATGACGGTTTCCTGTGCGTCGATCGAAAGTGGGCTTACGGTGTTGCGCCGGCCGCGACCGTGCGCCCGTCGGCGATCGCCTTGGGGTTGGCCAGTTTCGCGGTTTCCAGCTCGTTATTGTAGAACGTGTAGGCCAGCGTGAGCGTGTGCACGTTCGCCGGCAGCGCCGGATCGACGTAGAAGCGCACCGGCATCAGGCGGCCTTCGCCCGGGCGCAGCATCTGCTGGGTGAAGCAGAAGCATTCGGTCTTGTTGAAATAGCGCGAGGCGTTGTCGGGCGAGATCGAAGGCGATGCGTTGCCGACGATGGCGTGGTCGGAGTCGTTCTTCGCCCAGAAGGTGGCGTTGTACAACTCGCCCGGGTGCACGCGCATGCTGGTCTTGGTCGGGCGGAAGTCCCACAGCAGGTCGGAATGCACGTTGCCGTCGAAGGTCACCGTGACCCAGCGATTGGCGTCCACGCGCATGCCGGCGATGCGGTTCTGCCCGGCGGGGCCGGGCTGCACCTTGATGCCCAGCACCTTCTCGCAGGCGATGCGGTACAGCGGCACCAGCGAGAAGGTGAACACGAAACCGCCGACCATCACCAGTGCGAGGCGCTTGACGAGCCGCGCGGTATCGCCGCCGCGTGGCGGCTCGGAAGGCGCTGCCGACGGCGGCGCATCGCCAGCCTGCACGTCATCGCGAACTTCGCGCTGGCCTTCGTCCACGCTCACCGCTTCAGCACGAAATGCGCGATGAAGGCGAGGTAGATCGATAGCGTGACCAGCGCGAGCACCAGCACGGTGCGCTTCGCGCGGGCGCGCTGCTGGTTGGGGTCAGTGGGTGACATCGCCATGCGCGAGATCCCCGTCCTTGATGACCGGCGGCGTGGTGAAGCTGTGGTGCGGTGCCGGCGAAGGCAGCGTCCACTCCAGCCCACGCGCGCCTTCCCATGCACGCGCTTCGGCCTTCTTGCCGCCGCGCGCGCAACTCCACACGATGTACACGAACAGCAACTGGCTGGCACCGAAGCAGAAGCCGCCGATCGAGGACACCATGTTCCAGTCCGCGAAGGCCACGTTGTAGTCGGGGATGCGCCGCGGCATGCCGGCCAGGCCGAGGAAGTGCTGCGGGAAGAACAGCACGTTGACGAAGATCGCGCTCAACCAGAAATGCCACTTGCCGACCGTCTCGTTGTACATGTGGCCGGTCCACTTCGGCAGCCAGTAGTACACGCCGGCCATGATCGCGAAGATCGCGCCGGACACCAGCACGTAGTGGAAGTGCGCGACCACGAAATACGTGTCCTGATACTGGAAGTCGGCCGGCACCATCGCGCACATCACCCCGGAGAAGCCGCCGATGGTGAACAGGACGATGAAGGCGATCGCGAACAGCATCGGCGTCTCGAAGGTCATCGAGCCGCGCCACATCGTGGACACCCAGTTGAACACCTTCACCCCGGTGGGGATGGCGATCAGCATGGTGGAGTACATGAAGAACAGCTCGCCGCCCAGCGGCATGCCGACGGTGAACATGTGGTGCGCCCACACGATGAAGCTCAGGAAGGCAATCGAGGCGATCGCGTACACCATCGCCTGATAGCCGAACAGCGGCTTGCGGGCGAAGGTCGGCACGATCTCCGAGATGATCCCGAACGCCGGCAGGATCATGATGTACACCTCGGGGTGCCCGAAGAACCAGAAGATGTGCTGGTACATCACCGGGTCGCCGCCGCCCGCTGCATTGAAGAAACTCGTCCCGAAGTACTTGTCGGTCAGCAGCATGGTCACCGCGCCGGCCAGCACCGGCATCACCGCGATCAGCAGGAAGGCGGTGATCAGCCAGCTCCACACGAACACCGGCATCTTCAGCAGATCCACGCCGGGCGCGCGCATGTTGAGGATGGTGGCGATGATGTTGATCGCGCCCATGATCGAGCTGATGCCCATCATGTGGATCGCGAACACCGTGTAGGCAACATTGTCGCTGCCCTGGATCGCCAGCGGCGGATACATCGTCCAGCCGCCCGCCGGGCCGCCGCCGCCGATCCCGAACATGCCCAGCACGAACGGCAGCAGCAGGATGGTGAAGGCGAAAGGCATGATCCAGAACGACCAGTTGTTCATGCGCGGCAAGGCCATGTCCGGCGCGCCGATCATCATCGGCACCATCCAGTTGGCCAGGCCGACGAAGGCCGGCATCACCGCGCCGAAGATCATCACCAGCGCGTGCATGGCGGTGAGCTGGTTGAAGAACTCCGGCTGGAAGAACTGCAGGCCGGGCTTGAACAACTCGGCGCGGATCGCCATCGCCATGCTGCCGCCGATCAGGAACATCGTCAGCGAGAAAATCAGGTACAGCGTGCCGATGTCCTTGTGATTGGTGGACATGAACCAGCGACGGAAGAAACCTTGCTTGTGGCCGTGGTCGTCGTGATGTTCGGCGGTCTGGGTTGCCATGGGCTTTGCTGCCTCGAAAGGGTATCGCGTTACGTGGTGCGTGACGGACTAGTGTGCGAGCGCCTGCGCAGCGGCGGACGTGGCCTGCGCCACGGCCGTTCCAGCGGGCGTGGCCGGCGCGGAAGTGATGCCGTTGGCGGTCGCTGGCGCGACCGACGCGGTGTTGGCGGCGGCGTCGGCGGCCTTCTGCTGCGCCAGCCAGATCTTGAATTCCGCCTTCGGCACGGCCTTCACCACGATCGGCATGAAGCCGTGGTCGCGCCCGCACAACTCGGTGCACTGGCCGCGGTAGATGCCCGGCTTGTTGATGCGCGTCCAGTTCTCGCTGACGATGCCCGGCTCGGCGTCCTGCTTCCAGCCGAAGTCCGGCACCCACCACGAATGGATCACGTCGTCGCCGGTGACGAGGAAGCGGATCTTGGTGTCCACCGGCAGCACCAGCGGATGATCCACATTGAGCAGGTAGACGTTGTTGCCGTTCGCATCGACCACCTTGTTCGGATCCAGCCCCGAATCCAGCGTGCGGACGCGGTCGGAGCTGCGGTCGAGGCGGCTGAGGAACTGCACGCCCTCGCCGACGTATTCGTAGCGCCACATCCACTGGATGCCGTTGACCTTGACGGTCATTTCCGAATCGGAGGTGTCGTACATCTTGAACAGGGTTTTCGTGGCCGGGATCGTCATCCCGATCAGGATCAGGATCGGAATGACCGTCCAGATCACCTCGGCCTTGGTGTTGTGGCTGAACTGCGCCGGTACCGCGCCTTTCGATTTGCGGTGGTGGATGATCGACCAGATCATCGCCCCGAACACGAACACGCCGATGACAGCGCAGATCAGCATGACCAGATTGTGCAGGTCGTAAATCTCCCTCGCCGTGTCGGTCACACCCGGCGGCAGGTTGAGCTGCCACGTCACGGGGTTGGCTTGCGCAACCCCTGCAACGAGCGCCGCGACGAGCGCCAGACCAGATGTACGGATGCTGCGAACTGCTTTCATTCGGGCCATTCCTGAGCAAATCATGTCTGTGACGTGGCGTCGTTCGGGTACGCGGCCTTCGCACGGCCCGCAGCCACCTGCAACGCTTCCTGCAATTTTCCGGCGAGTTCCTCGCGTTCCAATGGCGCAAGAAAACCGCCCACTTCCACCCGCACACCCTTCGAATCCAGCAACACATGCGGCTCGTGGCCCGCCTGCCCGACCGTCAGCCGCACCCAGCACGGATGCGCCTGAAACACCGTGCGCCCATCGGCCACGGCCGCCGGATCGTCGAGCCTGCGCACGCTGATCGCCGTCGCATCGACGTCGATCTGCTCGCGCCGCTCGCCCAACCGCCACACCCACCGCAACGCGCCGGCCACGATCAGGCTGTGCGCCAGCGCGAACGGCGGGGCGAACACATTACCCTGCCACGCGCCCAGCAACGCCACCACCCACATCGTGCCCGACAGCAACGCGAACAACGCGCCGAACTGGCGCCCGCTCAATACGCGCGGTGGCCGCAACACCAGCCGGATCGCCGTGCCTCCCGCCATTGCCGGGTGCTGTTCGATCATGGCCGCCACCGTGCGCAAGACGCAGGCACAAGCGCGGATTGTAGCGACCGATCTTGATCTGGATCAACTGCGCAAGGCGCGACCTTGCCGGCTAGCAGCCACTCCCGCCGGGCATCGCCGCCACGTCGGCCGCCGCCGCGATGCGGAATTCACTTGCCGGCGTACGGCTGCGCCGTCGCGCCGACGACCCGACCGATCTTCGCGTCGGCGGCGACCAACAGATCGACGGGACGGTCGAATTGCAGGGTGCCTTCCACGGTCGTCCCTGATTCGATCACGATGCGCGGCTTGCGCGATTCACCGAACGAGATGCCCTGCGGCTTGACCACATGCAGGCCGCCGTGGACGACCGAGCCGGTGCCGACGGTGACATCGCCGTTGGCGGTCTTGATGCCGCCATTGACATTGGCGTGATCCAGAGTGATCGCTCCGTTGACGTTCACGATGCCGCCGCCGATGCGACTGCCGCTCGCCATCGTCACGCTGCCGTTGACGGAGGTCGCGCCCTGCGCCAGCGCCGCCGCAGCCGCCAGGCGGATGTCGCCGTTGACCGAAGTCGCCGAGCTGGCGTTCGCGTGTTCGCCCAGGGTGATTTCGCCGTTGACGGTCTTGAGCTCCTGCGCGGCCGCTTTCGCGCCGAGGGTGATGGTGCCGTTGACGGTCTTGGCGTTGCCGACGGTGGCGTCGTGACCGATGTCGATGCTGCCGTTGACCGTGCTCGCGTGGTCGGCATGGGTGCCGGCCTGCACGCTCACGCTGCCGTTGACCTTGCCGAGTGCGCCGCTGATGTCGCAACCGGCGAGCAGCAGTGCGCCCAGCGCGATGGGAAGCAAGGGATGGATGCGCATGATGGGTTCTCCACGGTGGCGAGCCGACACTGGCGAGCTGCGCTGCGACCGAGCGTGCATGGCGACGGCTGCAAGCGTCCTTGAGGGTGTCGGCTACAATGTTCGTCCATACACCATGCGCCGCGAGCGAGCCCTTCCGTGAGTGCCGAAAGTCACCGACCCCGCCCGGTTTTGTTGCTGATCCTCGATGGCTGGGGCCATCGCGAACAGGCCAATGCGCCCGACGATGCGATCGCGCAAGCACGCACTCCGAACTGGCGCCGCCTGCTGGCCGACTGCCCGCATACGCTGGTGCACACCGAAGGGAAATTCGTCGGCCTGCCGGACGGGCAGATGGGCAACTCCGAGGTCGGCCACATGAACATCGGCGCCGGCCGCATCGTCTATCAGGATCTGACCCGCATCGACGCGGCGATCGAGGATGGTTCGTTCTTCGACAACGCGGAATTGTGCGCAGCCTGCGATGCGGCAACGGCGCATGACGGCACCCTGCACGTGTTCGGCCTGCTGTCGCCCGGCGGCGTGCACAGCCACGAGACGCACATCCTGGCGATGCTGGAACTGGCGCGCCGGCGCGGTGTTGAGCGCGTTTCTGTTCATGCCTTCCTCGATGGCCGCGACACCCCGCCGCGTTCGGCCGAGCCGAGCCTGCGTGCGCTGCAGGACGCCTGCGCGAAGGCCGGCAACGCGCGCATCGCCAGCGTGATTGGTCGCTACTACGCGATGGATCGCGACCAGCGCTGGGATCGCGTCGAGAAAGCGTACTCGGCGATTGCCGAAGCAAAGGCCGACTTCACTGCGCCCGACGCGCTGCGCGCGCTGGCCGCCGCCTATGTGCGCGGCGAGAACGACGAGTTCGTCAAGCCCACGGTGATCGCAGGCTCCGCGCCGATGCGCGACGGCGACGCGGTGGTGTTCATGAACTTCCGCGCCGACCGTGCGCGCGAGATCAGCGCGTGCTTCGTGCGCGCGGATTTCTCCGGCTTCGCGCGGCCGCGGACGATCCACCTGTCGCGTTATGTGTGCCTGACCGAATACGACGCCAGCCTGCCCGCGCCGGTCGCCTATCCGCCCGACGACCTGCACGACACCCTCGGCGACGTTCTCGCCGCGCACGGACTGCGGCAACTGCGCATCGCCGAGACCGAGAAATACGCCCACGTCACCTTCTTCTTCAACGGCGGCGTGGAAGCGCCGGTCGCCGGCGAGGAGCGCATCCTCATTCCCTCGCCGAAGGTCGCCACCTACGACCTGCAACCGCAGATGAGCCTGCCGGAGTTGACGGAAAAACTCTGCGCGGCGATCCGCGCACAAACCTACGACGCCATCGTCTGCAACATCGCCAACCCCGACATGGTCGGCCACACCGGCATGCTCGACGCGGCGATCCGCGCGGCCGAGGCGGTGGACGTGGCGTTGGGTGCGATTCGCGCCGCCTTGGAAGAAGTCGGCGGCGAGATGATCGTCACCGCCGATCACGGCAACCTGGAGATGATGCGCGACCCCGTCACCGGCCAGCCGCACACCGCGCACACGGTCGGCCCGGTGCCGTGCGTTTATCTCGGGCGCAGGGCGAGCCTGCGCGATGGCGGCTCGCTGCGCGATCTGGCGCCGAGCCTGCTGATGCTGATGGGCTTGCCGCAACCGGTGGCGATGAGCGGACATTCGTTGGTGCAACTGGCGTGAAACCGCGCAGGGCGCTGGTTGCGGCCTTGTTGCTGTGCGCGGGCGCCTTCGCTGCGCCGCCACACCATTCGTCGCCGCAGGCGAGCGCGGAGTCGGAAGCGCAGATCCGCTACGAGGCCGCGCGGGCCGCCGATGCGCTGGCGAAGGCGCAGGCCGCTGCCGGCAAAGCCGATGCCGAGGGGCGCTTGCAGGATCTGCGCGGACAGCTCGATGCGCTGGCGCAGCAGCAGCAGGAAGCCGCCGATCAACGCAGCGATGCCAGCAAGGCGCTGCGCGCGGCCGACACCGGGCTCGGCGCGGCGGCGCGTGCCCTGCACGACACCGACTCGGCGATCGCCGTGCAGCAGGCGAAGCTGACCACACTGGAGGCGCAGCAAGTCGTGCTGACGAAACAGCTCGCGGCGCAACGCGCGCAACTGGCCGTGCTGGTGCGCTCGGCCTACGCGCTGGGCGGCGACGAACAACTCAAGCTGCTGCTGGCGCAAGATCGCGTGGTCGATCTGGCGCGCGCGTTGCAATACCACCGTTACTTCCAAGCCGCTCGATTGCGCCGCATTCACGACCTCACTGCGCAATTGCAGACGCTGGCCGATGTGTCGAAGCAGGTGGATGCGCAGCGTGCCGCGCTGGCGGCGTCGCGGCAGGAACAATCCGCGAAGCTGGCGGCGGTGCAGGCGCAACGCGCGCAACGCGGGCGCGTGCTGGCCACGCTCAATGCCGGTTACCGCGATCGCGCCGCACGCATGCAGACTCTGGGCCGCGATTCGCAGGCGCTCGATCGACTGGTCGGGCAACTCGATGCGGTGATGAAGCACGCTCCGCCGCCGCCTCCACCTCCTCCACCGCCGCCACGCATCGTGCAACCACCGCACCCCACGCAGCACGTGGCGACGGTCACCCCGACGCATGCTCCGGAAACGCCGGAGCTGGCGACGCCCGCGCATCCAACGGCCATCGTGAGACCAACCGTCATCGAACCGCCCGCAGTGGAACCCTTCACCGGCGCGCCGGGGCATTTCGCCTGGCCCATCGCTGGGCATGTGCTGGCCGGTTTCGGTGGCGACAGCAACGGCCTGTTGATCGCGGGCACGGCGGGCGAGGAAGTGCACGCGGTGGCCGACGGGCGCGTGGCCTTCGCCAACTGGCTCAAAGGATACGGACTGTTGCTGATCGTCGATCATGGGCATGGCGTGATGAGCCTGTACGCCAACAACGACGCCCTGCTGAAGAACACCGGCGACGTGGTGCGCACCGGCGATGCATTGGCCACCGTCGGCAGCTCGGGCGATCAAGGTCGCAATGCCCTGTATTTCGAGATTCGCCTGAACGGCAAGGCGGTCGATCCGCGCGGCTGGCTGCGCCCGCGTTGAGATTGCGCCGGAACCGCAACGACTGTGCCCGGTCGAAGCCGGCATGCACTCCTTCCCCGGCAATGCGATGATGACGCAATGAATCCATCCATCCGCTCGATGCTGACTGCGACGGTGTTGACTGCCGCGCTGGCGATGCCCAACGCTCATGCACAGGACGCCGCGCCTGCGCCAGCACCGGAAGTCGCACCGTTACCAGACGGCGCGCCCGCCGCCCAAGCCGCGCCGCCGACACCGCAGGAAATCGCCGAGGCCACGCAGGCCGCCAAACGCGCCGGCAAGGCCGACCGCGATGGCAACGTGCCGCTGGAGGAAATCCAGCGCTACGTCGCGGTGTTTCGCGCGGTCAAGCAGGCGTACGTGGATCCGATCAGCGACCGTCGCCTGATGCAGGCCTCGGTGCGCGGCCTGCTCACCAACCTCGATCCGCACAGTGCGTATCTGGACAAGCAGGAAGCCCAGCAGTTGCAGGACGATTCCAACGGTGCCTATCAGGGCATCGGCATCGAGGTGATGCAACTGCCCGACCGCAGCCTGCGGGTGATCGCGCCGATCGACGGCTCGCCCGCCGCACGCGCCGGTTTGCGTGCCGGCGACGTGATTACCGAGATCGACGACAAGCCCGTCGATGCCGAAAACGCCGAGGGCGCGACCCTCGGCCTGCGCGGGCCGCCGGGCAGCACGGTGAAGTTGTCCGTGCAGCGTGACGGCGTGAAAGGTGCGCTGACCATCTTCGTCAAGCGCGGCGTGGTAAAGCTCACCAGCGTGAGTTCGCGGATGCTCGAGCCGGGCTATGGCTATGTGCGGGTGAGCGAGTTTCAGGTCGATACCGCCAGCGACATCACCCATCAGGTGGCCGATCTGGTCGCACGAAATCACGGTCCGCTGCGCGGCCTGCTGCTGGATCTGCGCAGCAATCCCGGCGGCCTGCTCAATGCCGCTGTGGAATCAGCCGACGACTTCCTCGACAGCGGCGTCATCGTTTCAACGCGAGGCCGCTTGAGCTATTCCAACGCCACCTTCACTGCCAGCCCCGGCGACGTGCTCGATGGCGCGCCGATGGTGGTACTGGTGGATGGCGGCACCGCCAGCGCATCGGAGGTGCTCACCGGCGCGTTGCAGGACAATCACCGCGCCGAGGTGGTGGGCAGCCGCACCTTCGGCAAGGGCTCGGTGCAGACCGTGATTCCGCTGGACAACGGCGATTCGATCAAGCTCACCACCGCGCGCTACTACACGCCCAGCGGCAAATCGATCCAGTCCCGCGGCATCGTGCCGGACATCATCCTCAAGGCGCACGGCAGCGAACTGGCGGCCGACGATGGCGGCGCTCGCGAGCGCGACCTGCCGCAGCACCTCTCCAACGCCAGCGACGGCGGCAGCGGCGACGAAGGCGGGTCGGCGGTGGTGTTCGCCGACGACTACGCGATCGCCGAAGGGCTGAAGGCGCTCAAGAAGTTGCCGGCGACGATGGCCAAAGCGGCGACGGCGACTTCGACGCACTGAAGACCGCTTGCGACGACGTTTCGGTTGCTTGCCCGCGAAGCGGCGAACGCCTACCGAGCCTTGCCCGGCATCGGGAACGGGGTGACCACCGCTTCACCGCTGGCGGCGTCGCGGATGCGCGCAGCGCCGCGGCGCTCGACTTCCTCCACACGCAGGATGGATTGCATCGGCAGATGCAGGCGTTTGGTCGCGCCGAATTCGTCGCGCAGGCGTTCCTCGGTGGGATCCACCACCACGCCCTCGCTGTGGTCGAACACCAGCTCGGAGATTTCGGTGAAGCCCCACAACTCGCTGCTGGCCACCTTGCGCGCGTACAGCTCGTAGATGCGCCCGGCGCTGAGGAAGCTGATCTTGTAGAGCTTGCGGGTGGTCATGGCGGGCAGTGTACGCAAAGCCCGCGCTGTCCTCGAACGAAAACCGTGCGGGCGGTCATGGGTTGGGCAGCAACAGCGCGCGGCCATGCACATCGAGCTGCGCGCCGTCGCGGCGGATATGCACCAGCACCACGCCGTCGGCGATCTTCGCGCCTTCGGTCACGCGCTGCCCATCGACGATCATGAAGCGCCCCGCCGGATCGCTGGAATACACGTGCATGGTCACCTTCAGCGGCGGCAGTCCGGCGCGCTCGGAGGGCGAGAGCACCGAGAGCGGCAACAACGTCGGCGCATTCGGAGCGGGCGCGGCATTCGTGAGTGCAGGGGCGGTGGTCGGCGTCGGCGCAGGCGGGACGGGCGGTGCGCTGGCGAACGACGGCAGCGATGCGGCGGCGCGGGTGGCAGCAGCCAGATCGTGTGCGCTGGCACGCTCCGTTGCCGGTCGTGTCGCGGGTGCGGCGCGTGTTTCGGGTGGATGCGGCGTTGCGCTGGCGGTGGTGCTGGGCGAGCGTGCGGGTGCGGGCAACGCGGCGTTGCCCGCGGGCGCTGTCGTCGCGGTGGGGTTGGGTGGAGCAGTCGATGGTGGTGCCGATGCGACGGCTTCGATCGGCGCACCGGGCAGTGTCGTTGGCGTGGCGGTCGTCGTCGATAGCGGCGGTGCCGACGTCGCGGATGCCGGCGAAGAAGTAGCGACGCCCGCCACGGCTGCGTCGTTCACGGTGGAAGGCTTGGCAACTGGAATGGATGCGCTGGTCGGCGTGCGTGCACCGCGCAACAACCAGCCACCGGCGAGGGCGGCCATCACGATCATGGCTACGGCGATGCCGCCGATGAACCGGACACCGTGGCGTCGTGCCGGTTCTCTCGTGGCCGGCGCGGCCGGCATCGGCGCGAGCACGTCGGGCGCCTGCCCGAGGCGACGCTCGGCTTCCGACTTGCGCAGGGCTTCGAGGATCAGCGACATGGCTTGAGCCTACTCCGGGAGCTTGCGCAAATGCGGGCCGCCGCGCTCGGAGGCGAGCAAGGCGAGCAGGGTCTCCGGCCCGACCACGCCATCCGCGCGCAGCCCGAGGTCGCGCTGGAACAAGCGCACCGCCTCGATGAGGGAGCCGGAGTAGGTGCTGCCGTCGCCTGCCGTCGTCGCGGTCGCGTGCAAGCGTTGCCGCAGCCAGACCACGGCGGGGCCGGCATCGCCGGGCTTGATCGGCGGGCTGACCGTATCCGGGCCTCGGCCGACGGCGGCGTAGCCCTCCAGGGCCGCTTCGAGCACCGCGCGCGATACCTGCACGTCCTGCCCGTCGATGCGCAACAGCGCGCGCGTGGATCCCAGCCCGAGCAGGATCAGCCACGCGGTGTGGTTTTCGTGGCGCACGTGCAGCAACAGTGGGCGGTCGAACTGGGCGAGCAGGCTCAAGCGCTGTTTGCCGCTGGCGCAGAACAGCCCTGGTTGTTTGCCCACCGGGCAGGATGCATTCGACGCCGCGAGCTTGGGATCGGGCGAAATCGCCCACAGGCCGAGCAGGTCGCGCCATGCGCCGGTGGCATCGCCAAGGCTGCCGTCGATGCGCTGGGTGAACCGCGTGGCGTCGAGCATGGGCGCGGATGTCGCATCGTTCCGGGTTGCAGGAACGGCAGGTGATGACGAAGCCGCGCGCGTCCCGGAAACAACCGGCGCTGCCGGGATCGGCACCGTGCGGGAGGCCATGCGCGCAGGCGACGCGGCGTGCGCGCGCGCCGGTGCCGACCACCAGCGGTGCAGTGAGTCCATGCCCCATCCTGCCAGCGCCAGCGTGGCCAGCACGACGGCGGTCGTCCGTGGCCAATGCCGCGCGCGTGCCGGTGGCGCGAGGACTTCGCACGCAGCCTGTTCGAGCAGCTTTTCGTCGATGTTGCGCGTGCCGCGCGCGTAGCCGGCCAGCAGGGCGCGCTCGGCGATCACGTTGAGCAGGCGCGGGATGCCTCCGGCGTGGCGATGCAGGCGCTTGAGCGCGGCGGCGTCGAAGGGTAACGCGCCGCCACCGGCAACCGCCCAGCGATGGCGCAGGTAGGCTTCGCTCTCGCGCGCGTCCAGCGGGTCGAGGTGGTAGCGCGCGGTGATGCGCTGGGCGAGCTGGCGCAGATCGGGTCGTGCCAGTGCATCGCGCAGTTCGGGCTGGCCGAGCAGGATGATCTGCAACAGCTTCTGCGTGGGGGTTTCCAGATTGGTCAGCAGGCGTATCTGTTCGAGCGCCGCCGGCGACAGGTTCTGCGCCTCGTCGATGATCGCCACCACCCGCAGACCCGCCGCGTGCGCCGCCAGCAGGTGCGCGTTGAGCGCGTCCACCAGCGCCTTGAGGTTGCCGCGCCGGCCTTCCAGATCGATGCGCAGCTCCTCGCCGATCGCCTCCAGCAATTCGGCCGGCGACAACAGTGGATTGAGGATCAGCGCCACTCGCGCGTTGTCGGGCAACTGTTCCAGCAGCAGGCGGCTGAGCGTGGTCTTGCCGGTGCCGACCTCGCCGGTGAGCTGCACGAAGCCGCTGCCGCCGCCCTGGCCGATGCCGTACAGCAGATGCGCCAGCGCGTCGCGGTGGCGCTCGGACAGGAACACGAAGCGCGGGTCGGGGGTGATCGAGAATGGCGGCTCGCGCAGGCCGAAATGATCCAGATACATGGCGGCGGCGATGGCGGACCCGAGGACGTGAGCCTGCCAGTGTGCCATCCGAATCCCCGACGCGGCACTTGCACGCGCTGGTTTGATGTTAGATATTAGTTAAGGCATAATACGCCAGACGCTCCAGTACGGTGCGGTATGCGGCGCGGTCGAGGATCCCGACCGCAAGGCGGTTTCAGGTGGCGCCCCGTGCGCCGACGCGACGGCCTTTCCCGGATTCATCATTCAGCGGAGAGATTGCAGACATGCGCAAATCCCATTCCATGATGGCTTCCACGCTGGCGATCGCGGTCGTGGCGGCGCTCGCCTGCACGCAGGCGATGGCCAGCGGATTCCAGATCCGCGAAGACAGCATTCAGGCGATGTCGCGTTCGATGGCCGGTTCGGGCTCGGACTGGGGCGATGCCGCGGTGGTGGCCAACAATCCGGCGGCGATGTCGCTGTTTGGCCAGACCACGGTGCAGACCGATCTGACCCTGATCGATCTGAGCGGTCATTTCACCGGCGGCGGTGTGGATGTCCTCGGTCGCCCGCTGACCGGCGGCAACGGCGGCGATCTCGGCGATACCGCGCCGGTACCGGCGTTCCACGCGATCATCCCGTTCGGCAACGGTTTCACCCTCGGCGCATCCGTCACCGCGCCGTTCGGCCTGAAAACCGAATACAACGACATCAATTGGGTGGGCCGTTATCAGGCATTGAAGTCGGATGTGAAGACGGTGGACATCACCGTGGCCGGTGCCTACAAGTTCAACGACATGTTCTCGGTCGGTGCCAGCGTGATCTACCAGCGCCTCGACGCCGAGCTGACCAATGCGGTGGACTTCGGTGCAATCGCCTTGAAGGGTGGGTGCCCGGTGTGCCAGACGCAGGTTGATGGCACGGCGCGGATCAAGGGCAACGACAGCAACTGGGGTTGGGACATCGGCGTGCTGTTCAGCCCGAGCAAGGACACCAACATCGGCCTGAACTACCGTTCGAAGATCAACCATTCCATCGACGGCAAGGCGTCTTTCACCAAGGGGCTGTACAGTCCGCTTTTCCCCGCGGGCATTTTCGACCCCGAAACGACGGCGATGACCAGCGTGGCCACGCCCAGCGTGGTGACCCTGAGCGCGTCGCAGAAGCTCAGCGACACCTTTACCCTGTCGGCCAGCGTCGAGCGCACCAACTGGAGTTCACTGAAGAATCTGGTCGTGGTTTTTGGCGACAATACGCCGACCTCGACCGAGACCTTCAACTGGAAAGACACCACCGCCTTTGCGATCGGCATGGACTGGCAGTTCGATCCGCATTGGGTGCTGCGCGCCGGTTACGGGCATGACCAGACCCCGACCAACAACACCTGGCGCGATCCGCGCTTGCCGGACGGCAACCGCAACCAGTACTCGATCGGACTGGGCTGGATGCCGAACGACAAGGTGACCTTCAACGCCGGTTACAGCTACGTGTCGATCACCAAGACGTCGGTGAACGACCTTGCCGTCACCCGCTCCACCTTGGTGGGCAACTACAACGGTGATGCCAACCTGTTCGGCGTGTCGGCGACGTTCGCGTTCTGAACCAGCGGTCAGCGCCGCGCGACACTCCGGAAACCCCGCTACGGCGGGGTTTCTTTTTTCGGCTGTCAAAAAGTCGCTGGATTCCGGGTTCTGTCCGCAAACAGCGCGGACAGCCCCGGAATGACGGCGTTGGGGCCTGCGCTCACGCGCTTCGGGTTCGTGAGCGCGCGCAGCAGTGCCGCGCAAACGCGCTCACTCACCCAATGTCAGCAGCGAGGCGTTGCCGCCGGCGGCGGTGGTGTTGACGGTGCGCGTGCGTTCGGTGACGAAGCGCAGCAGGTAGTGCGGGCCGCCGGCCTTGGGGCCGGTGCCGGACAGGCCCTCGCCGCCGAACGGTTGCACGCCGACCACCGCGCCGATCATGTTGCGGTTGACGTAGCAATTGCCGGCCTTCACCCGCGTGGCGATGCGCTCGACGGTGGCGTCGATGCGCGAATGGATGCCCAGCGTGAGACCGTAGCCGGTGGCATTGATCGCGTCGATCACCTTGTCCAGATCGCCGGCGGCATAGCGGATCACGTGCAGCACCGGGCCGAACACTTCGCGAGTGAGCTGGTCGAGCGATTTGAGTTCATACGCGCGCGGAGCGAAGAACGTGCCATCCGCCGTGCCTTCGCCGAGCTTGGCGGTCTTGATGAGTTTGGCCTCGCGATCCATGCGCGCGGCGTGGTCGCTGAGGATCTTCAGCGCGTCGGCGTCGATCACCGGGCCGATGTCGGTGGACAACAGGGCCGGATCGTCGACCACGAGTTCATCCATCGCCCCGGCGAGCATGCCGATCACCTTGTCGGCGATGTCGGCCTGCACGAACAGCACGCGCGCGGCCGAGCAGCGCTGTCCGGCCGAACCGAAGGCCGAGGTCATCGCGTCCTTCACCAGTTGCTCGGGCAGGGCGGAGGAATCGGCGATCATCGCGTTCTGCCCGCCGGTCTCGGCGATCAGCACGCCGATCGCGGCGTCGCGGGCGGCCAGCGCACGGTTGATCGCACGCGCGGTCTCGGTCGAGCCGGTGAAGGCCACGCCGGCCACGCGCGGATCGCGGGTCAGCGCGGCGCCGACGGTGGCGCCGTCGCCGGGCAGGAATTGCAGCACGGCTTCGGGCACGCCGGCCTCGTGCAGCAGCTTCACCGCCGCATAGCCGATCAGGTTGGTCTGCTCGGCGGGTTTGGCGATCACCGTGTTGCCGGCGACCAGCGCGGCGGCGATCTGGCCGATGAAAATCGCCAGCGGGAAGTTCCACGGGCTGATGCACACGAACACGCCGCGCCCGTGCAGGTGCAGTTCGTTGGATTCGCCAGTCGGGCCGGGCAGTTTCTCCGGCTCGGCGAGAACGGCGCGCGCTTGTTGTGCGTAATAGCGCAGGAAGTCCACCGCCTCGCGCACCTCGGCCACGCCGTCGGCCAGCGTCTTGCCGGCCTCGCGCGTGCACAGCGCGATGAACTCGGGCAGGCGCGCTTCCAGCAGGTCGGCGGCGTGTTCGAGGAAGGTCGCGCGGTCGGCGGCGGGTACCGCGTCCCAGTCGGCGTGCGCGGCGCTCGCATTGGCCAGCGCGCGCTCGACCGTGGCCGCGTCGGAGGTCAGCCAGTGACCGACCATGCGCCGGCGGTCGGCCGGGCTGGTGGTGGTGATCTGGGTGCCGGTGGTGCTGGCGCCGGGCACCAGCGGCGCGGCCGTCCACGGCCCGCTGGCGTCGTTGATGCGCTGCGCGAGCGCGCGCAGTTCCTGATCGTTGGCGAGATTGACGCCCATCGAATTGATCCTCCCGGCACCGTACAACGCGCGCGGCAGCGGAATGTTGGGATGTTTGCAGTCGGCGAAACCGGCGACCACCACGGTCGGGTCGGCGACCAGCGCGGACGGCGCGATCGCTGCATCGGTGATGCGGTTGACGAAGCTGGAATTGGCGCCGTTTTCCAGCAACCGGCGCACCAGATAAGGCAGCAGATCCTCGTGCGAGCCGACCGGCGCGTACACCCGGCAGGCCACGCCGAGATGATCCTTGCCGACCACCTCGCGGTAGAGGTCGTCGCCCATGCCGTGCAGCTTCTGGTACTCGTACGGTGCCGCGCGCGGATCGCCGCCCCAGTCGCGGTGCATCTGCCGCGCCATGTGGTGGATCGCGGCCAGCGTGTGCGCGTTGTGGGTGGCGAACATCGGGTACAGCGCGTCGGTCGCGCCGAGCATCTTCTTCGCGCAGGCCAGATAGCTGACATCGGTGTTGGGCTTGCGCGTGAGCACCGGATAGCCGGGCAGGCCGTCGATCTGGCTGCGCTTGATTTCCGAATCCCAGTACGCGCCCTTCACCAGGCGCACCGGCATGCGCCGGCCGGCGCGGCGGGCGGCGTCGATCAGCGCGTCGAGCACGAACGGCGCGCGCTTCTGGTAGGCCTGCACGGCCAGCCCATAACCGTTCCAGCCGGCCAGCGAGGCGTCGGCGAAGGCACCGAGGATCACGTCCAGCGATAGTTCGAGGCGATCGGATTCCTCGGCATCGATGGTGAAGCCGATCCCCTGCTGCTTCGCCAACTGCGCCAGATCGAGCACGCGCGGGGTGAGTTCGGCGTGCACGCGGGCGCGCTTGGCGTGCTCGTAGCGCGGATGCAGGGCGGAGAGTTTCACCGAGATCGACGGCGCAGCGAACACGTCCAAGCCCTGCCAACTGCCTTTCGGGCCGCTGGCGCCGATGGCGAGGATGGCCTTGCGATAGGCCTCCAGATAACGCGCGGCGTCGGCGCGGGTGAAGGCGCCCTCGCCGAGCATGTCGAAGGAATGCCGGTAGTCGTCCCCGGCCTTGCGGCTGCGCGCCAGCGCCTCGCCGATGCTGCGGCCCATCACGAACTGGTGGCCCATGATGCGCATCGCCTGCCGCACCGCGAGGCGGATCACCGGCTCGCCGGCGCGGCCGACCAGCCGGCGCAGGGCGCCGATGGCGTTGCGCCGGGTCTCGCCGGCCAGCCCGACCATGCGCCCGGTCAGCATCAGCCCCCAGCTCGATGCGTTGACCAGCAACGAATCGCTCTTGCCCAGATGCGCTTCCCAGTCGGCATCGCCGAGCTTGTCGCGGATCAGCCGGTCGGCGGTGGCCTGATCGGGGATGCGCAGCAGCGCCTCGGCCACGCACATCAGCAGCACGCCTTCCTCGGAGGACAGGTCGTACTGGCGCATGAAGGCTTCGATCACGCCCTGATCCTGCGCGCGCGTGCGCACGCGTTCGACCAGCCCGGCGGCGGTGCGCTCGACGATCGAACTGTCCTGCGGCGAGAAGCGCGCGGCGGCCAGCAACTCGCCGACGTGCTCGTTCTCGTCGCGCAGCCACGCCGCAGTGATGGCCTCGCGCAGCGGGTCGCCGGGTGGCGGCAGCTCAGGTCGCAGGATGTCGGTCACTTACGATCCGGTAGCGGATGGGGTGCGCATGGAGAGTCTACCAGCCACGAAGAACACGAACGGGCGCGACACGCAACGGCCGTGCGGGCTCCGACCAGACAAAAGATTGCGCAATCGCATGCGAAACTCGAGTCACCCGCACTTCAAGCAGCTAGCTGGCAACTGGATACATGCCGTCAGCCGCAATGGCGCTGGGGGTTCTTGGCAGAAGTTGCTGTACTGGGAGCATACAACCTCCATGGATACTTTTCTTACATGCCCCGGGAGCGTCGAACGATGCGGAGCGCTGTCGCGACCATCACGCTCGGTGATCCTCTAGATCTACTGGGTGCGCATTGAACGAAGAACGATGAACCTTGAATGGCACGGCGAGCCGCATCTTGAAAAGCTTTTTTAACTCTTCCGTTTGCCATTCAGGCAAATAAGGATCTAGCAACATTCGACTCATCGCTGTTATCGGAAATCCTTGAACACTAAAACTACTCGAAGAGCCTCTCTTGGCTCTAGGAGTGAACGCGATGCGAATCTCGTTTTCAAACGAGAAGCCTTGGCGCTTCATCAAAAGAGCAGCCATGGTGCTCGCGCGTCTAACTGAGGAACTAGATTTTTTCAACGCGTCTATTTCCGTTCGAATTTTTTTCGGCTCCATGTATCTTACTCTGCCGACATAGAGCTCAATGTCCTTTGGCAACTCTGATTGATCGAGGCCAGCAATCAAGTCGGGTAGCTTTATGCTCATTCTGACGATTCCCCCAGGGCCTGAATAAGTGCGCCACATCGCCTCAGAGGAATAGTCAACAGAGAAGCACTTTACAAACGGCACCGCCTTACTCAACGGCTTTCCAGCCGCAAATAGCTGATCAGCCAGGTGCGACTCATATTTGTCCTGCCACTTACTTGGCGTAGCGAACGTCATTTGTCCATCGAGAAGTGCCAGCGCTTCTGCAATAGTCGCGTAACGGTACACAGAGTACTTGAAGAGGGCAGTGACCTCAGGATCGAGCCGCAAGCGAGTCCCATGCTTTTCCCATTTAATTGAACTGAATTGATCCGCATAAAGTGGTCGACGGTCTGCTTTCATTTCGACACCCCAAGATCGGATAGCACCGTTTGCAACAGCTAGAAAAGTCGCTCGTAGGCAGGTAAAGATGATCCGTCGAGTCGGAAACTCACCAAGTTAGATAACACGTTAGCGGCGACTTCCGGTGATAGTCCTGAAGTAAAGGGTGCGCGGGTCGACGAGAAGTAAGCTTTGCTTGAATTCTTAGCTACGTCGAGGACGGCATCAACTTCCGCTTTCCGAGGCTGGCGCACTCGAGTAAGGAAGTTTCCGTCAAAAACGAGATAGATGGGTTCGAACCCCGGGATGTTGTATTCCGCCAGGGCAACCATAAGCGGAAGGTTCGTTTCAGGCCCGTCCCGTTGCGGGTCAAAATCGCCCGTCGTCATAGGCTCGGTTGCGAAAAAAGTTATCTTCGCGGTGTTCGGATCGCCAATGATGTGTTCTGCGATAGCCGCCGAAGTCGAAGTGGATAGGCCATTGTGACGTAGTGCGGGCATGTGCTTTTCCGATAAGAGGTCGATTTCGGTGTGGATAGCTCGCTTCGAGGGAGGTGGTCACGAAGCCGATGTCTTTGGACTTCTGTCCAGTTCTTCCGCAACTGACTGAAATGCCTCCAACGCGGCCTGAAGATTCTCAACAATCTGAAGTGCTATTTCATCCGGCGGCGGCAGGTTGTCCACGTCTTCTAGACTTTCGTCCTTGAGCCAGAAGATATCAAGGTTCAGCTTGTCGCGTTTGAGTAGGTCCGCAGCCGGGAAGCGTTTGAATCGATCGGTTTGTTTTCGCTGACTTCGATCGCCGGCCGAATAGCAGGAAGCGAAGTCATCCAGGTGCCTCGACTGCAGGGGATTCTTCTTGAGAGTGTGACTCACATTAGTGCGGTAATCGTAAATCCAGAGATCCTTCGAGTTAGGCTTGCCGTCGGCGCGTGGCGGGTGCTTGTCAAAGAACAGCACATTCGCCTTGACGCCTTGCTTATAGAAGATGCCTGTGGGCAGGCGCAGCAAGGTGTGGAAGTCAAATTGCTCCAATAATCGTTTGCGGATGCCCTCGCCGGCGCTGCCTGCCTCGAACAGGACGTTGTCGGGTAGCACTACTGCAGCGCGACCGTCGCTCTCCATGATCGTGAAGATGTGCTGCATAAAGTTGAGCTGCTTGTTGCTGGTGGTGAACTTGAAGTCACCGCGCTCATAGGTTTCCTGCTCACTCTCTATGCCACCGTCTTCCCCGATCACACGGTAACTACTCTTCTTGCCGAATGGCGGATTGGTGAGAATGACGTCGTAGCGGTAACCGGAATCGGCGGCCAGCGCGTCCCCAGACATGATCGGGCTTTCGCCGTTGCCGATGCCGTGCAAGTAGAGGTTCATTCCGCACAGCCGAACCACTTCATCGACGATGTCAGTGCCGCTCAGCGACTTCTCGCGCAGTTTGCGCTGCAGCGCGCGGTCCTGTGCACCAGGCTGCACCTTCATGTGATCGTAGGCGGACAGGAGAAAGCCGCCGGTGCCGCAGGCCGGGTCATGGACGGTTTCGCCGATGCGCGGATCGATGAGGTGGACCATCGCGTTGATTAGCGGGCGGGGCGTGAAGTACTGGCCCGCACCCGACTTCACCTCGGCCGCGTTCTTCTCGAGTAGCCCCTCATAAATCGCTCCTTTCACATCCACGCCGATGCCGATCCAGGTTTCGGCGTCGATAAGCGACACTACGCGCTTGAGCTTAGCCGGATCCGTGAGCTTGTTTTGTGCCTTGCGGAAGATGGTCCCAATCAGACCCTTCTCTTTGGCTAGTGCTTCCAGCGTATGGCGGTACTGCAGCTCAAGATCATCGCCGGATAACGGCCCAAGCTGTTGCCAGCGCCATTTGGCAGGGATGATCGACGGTTCGCCCAAGTGCTCGCTACGCTCTTGGTCCATTTTGAGGAACAGCAAGAAGGTGATCTGCTCGAGGTAATCTCCGTAGCTGATTCCTTGGTCTCGCAGTACGTGGGCATAGTTCCAAACTTTGGAGACGAGATTGTCGTGGGTGGAACTCAAGTTGTTCATCCGGAAGTGTTCTTTTTGTTGTGCTTGGGATAAGTATCGAATGTGCAGCGCTCCGCGGCTATGCGTTCTAGGACGTTGTAAGCGGGTTCGTCAGTGGGATCCTGTTTCACCAACTTTCCTGCGAATGCGTAGCCTAGAACCGCCTGACGTAGTGCGGCAGACTTTAGAGCTTCCGCGTAAAGTGGCTCCGCAAGACAACTTATGTTGTGCTCCGCTGCGCTCAATAGGCTAAGTATTGCCTGTTGTTCTTTTAGCGGCGGGACTGCGAAAGGAAGTGATCGCAGGATCGACTGATTTAAGAAATTGCGCGTGCTGCCTTTGCACATTTCTCTGATCCGCCGCAATACAGTTGGTGACCCATAAATCTGACACGCAAGCATATCGGGCAGCAAGCCACTATCGGCTAGGGTGACTTTCATCAAGTTTGTAGAGATTCGGGCTTCGCCAATTCCATCCGGGATGACGCATACCTCACCGACTGTGCCAGACCTTGAAATCACGATGTCTCCGGGAGCTGCACGGTATCCTTTGAGCGCTTCGGCTTTCTCGGCTGTGATATGGATGTTGCTTCCGGATACGAACTGCCGCGCCTTGACGTTCTCGATACCTAGCACCGGAACGCCGATAGCAACGTGCTCGCTTTTTTGAAGCAGGCTTCCGAAAGGCCCGGTTTTCATGGCGTCCTTGTCGAGGGTGAGCAGCTGCTCAATGCCTGCATAAGTCCACCCGTTGGGCAACGCCGGGAGGCCAGTTGTGTCGAGCGCTGGAGGCTCCTGATACTTTTGTTTCCAGTGGTCGTCAGCGGGCCTCCGGCCCTTAGCCATCATCGCGTCTAGCTCGGCCTTTTCCCACGCTGCACGGCGGGCCATGAGGATACGTTGGAGCAGAGCGTCGCCGGATTCCAGGTTGTCTTTGTGCTCTTCACGCCAAGCGCTGGTAAGTTCGCCGGTGACGGCGGCCTTGAGCACCGACTGCCTGTAAAGCTCCACGAGCTTTCGCGCCCTTTCCAGCGCGTGCTCGCCTTCCTCGATGCGGCTGAAGAGCTCTTCTATCTTGGATGCAATGCACTGGTGTTCGATGGTTGGAGCCAGCGGGAACGCTTGTGATCGGATGTCCCCTTCTTGCACAGACGGCGGACTGTTACCGCGCTGGAGCTTATTCACCGCGAGGACGAACCGTCGCGAAGTAACAAAGTAGTACAGAAATCGCGGATCAATGGCGCTCGGGGGCCGAAGAACGCAAAATGCCGTAGAAGCGATTTCTCCGTCCAAGTCTTCGGGAACCGACGCAATGTTTTCCAGGTAGACGCGGACCGTTGAGAAAACAACGTCTCCGGCTTTGACCTTTTGCTTCGCTCGCGAGGGTGCACCTTCAACTGGAACAGACTTCGCATCGGCAATGCGCTGCTTTTTGTTGTCGATTGCCCCAAGGTCAATGTATCGAAATGTTCCCTTACTGCGATCAGGACCTCGTTGCGAGACAGGAAGGCAGATTTCGCTTAGCGGGACGCTTAGCCAGCCAGGAGGGAGTTCATTACTCATGCCGCCAACACCTCATTCAACTCCTCCAGCATCCCGTTCAACTCCGCCCCAAACAATCTGCGCGCTGCCACCACGCCGCCCCAATCCGTAAACGGATGGTCCCGCGTTAGGTCCGCCGGTGCGATCTCCACGTTCGCTGCGAGGTAGTCCCTGATCGCCTTGAGCCAGTGCATCTGTTCCTCGTTGAAATGGCGGCCGGCCTTGATCTGGCGGCCGATCCAGAGATTGAAGCGTTGCTCGACGCGCGCGGCGTAGGGTTCGAGCAGGTCGGCGCTGCCGGTGGCGAAGCGCACGAGGGAGATGATGTCGGTGAGCACCTTGTCGCTCGGTGCGCCGCGCACGAGTGATGACTCCAGGCGCCTATAGGCCTGCCACACGTCGGCGGTGGTCAGGTGGTGCGGAGGGTCGGACAGGCGCGTGGCGAGTTCGCGGATGCTGGCGTAGGTGAGGCGGCGCTTCGGGAACGGCTGGCTATAGAGGATCTGCAGGGCCAGCAGTTCGTTCTTGTGGGTCTCGATGAATTCGCGGAAGTCCGTCGTGCGCTTCTTCGCCTGCTTTAGGTCGTAGCCGGCGACAGTGACCTCATCGGCTGTCAGTTCGTCGATCACGATGTCGGTTTTTTTCTTGATGGCCTTGATTAGGTTGCGTAGCGCCGCATCGTCGAGTGGCTTGCAGGCCTGGTCGCGTAGCTCTTCCTCGAGGGCTTTGACCTGTTTCGACGTGGCCGCTTCGGCGCTGCCGTGGCGAGCGATGAGTTCGGCCTCAACGATGTCGGGGCTGATGCAACGGAGCAGGTTGCCGGCCAAGGCCTTAACGGTTATGCCGCACGCCGCCTCGGTGATGCGCTTGCGGTCTTCGTCGTCGATCTGGCGGTCGAGTGCGGCGAGGCGCCCGGCGAGGCTGGAGATCGCGTCCTCATCGCGTCGACCCTGGGCGATCTGATCGATGAGCTTGTCGAAGGGAACGGCGCGTTTGCGCTCGAGCGACTGCGAGATGGATTTTTTGCCTTCGGTGACGCCGACCGCGTCGATGAGCACGAAGCGGGTTTTGGTCTGCGCATCGGGCGTGACCTGCTGGAGGTCGGCATCCTTGATGGTGCGCACGCCGCGGCCTTTCATCTGTTCGTAATAGCCTTCCGACTTCACGTCGCGCATGAAGATCAGGCACTCGACCGGGCGGATGTCGGTGCCAGTGGCGATCATGTCGACGGTGACGGCGATGCGCGGGAACGGATCGACGCGGAACGCGGCGATGAGTTCCTTGGGCTTCTCGCTGGTCTGGTAGGTGATCTTCTTGGCGAAGTCGTTGCCCTGACCGAAAACCTCGCGGACGGCGTGCACGATTTCCTCGGCGTGGTTGTCGTCCTTGGCGAAGATCAGGGTCTTGGGTACCCATTGCCCGGTGCGGCCGGGGAACAGATCGGTGAAGAGTCTGTCGCGGTAGCAGGCGAGGATGGTGCGGATCTGGTTCTTGTTGGTGACCGAGTTGTCGAGTTCGTTCCGCGCGTAGGGCAGGTCGGCGTCGAGTTGCTTGTAGCGGACCGCGCGGGTGCGCCGATCGCGCACGGGTACATGGAAACTGGCATCCACGAGGCCGCCCTGCTCGCTGACCTTGGTGCTGATGCGGAAGACTTCGAAGCCGACGTTGACGCCATCCACCACCGACTGCTCGTAAGGGTATTCAGCGACGAGGTTGCGGTAGAAGAAGCCCAGCGTGTGTGCCGACGGCGTGGCGGTGAGGCCGATTAGGTGCGCGTCGAAGTATTCGAGCACCTGCCGCCACAAGCCATAGATGGATCGATGGCATTCGTCGGTGACGATGAAGTCGAAGGTTTCGATCGGGATGTCGGGGTTATAGGCGACCGGACGCAGCTCGCCCTCGTCATTGCTCCAGGTCTCGAACGCAGAGCCTTCCTCGCTGGACGCGTCGAGTTCCTCGCCGCGCAGCATGGCGTATAGACGCTGGATGGTGGTGATGAGCACCTGCGCATCCGGATCGATGCGGTTGCTGTGTAGGTGCTGGGTGATGTAGGTCTGGGTGAACTTGCGGCCCGAGCCAGGCGGATCGTAGTTCTGGTATTCCTTGAGGGTCTGGTCGCCGAGGTTGTTGCGGTCCACCAGGAAGAGGATGCGCCGGGCGCGGGCGTGCTTGAGCAGACGCCAGCTGAAGGTGCAGGCAGTGAAGGTCTTGCCGGCGCCGGTGGCCATCTGCAGCAGCGCGCGCGGGTTGTCTTTGGCCAGAGACGCTTCCAGGCCGTGGACGGCCTCGATCTGGCAGTCGCGCAAACCGGCGGCGTCCAGCGGCGGCATGTGCTGGAGTCGCGTGCGCAGCGTGTCCACCTCCTTGAGCCACGTATGCAGGGTCTGCGGCGTGTGGAAAGCGAAAACGCGACGCGAACGCGGCGCCGGATCTGCGGCGTCGCGAAACAGGGTTTCTTCACCTGTGGATTCGTAGTCGAAGCGCAGGGTGTCGGCCCAGCTTGCGAGGTGATCTGGCACTTCTCGCATGTACCTCGCGGCTTGGTCGGCAACGCCGCTTAGCGTAACGCCCGCTTTTTTTGCCTCCACCACGCCCGCAGCTTTCCCACCGACGAAAAGCAGGTAGTCGCAAGGACCCTTGGGTAGCTGGAACTCGCGCACTGCAACGCCTTCGCCCGCGTTGCGGTTGAAGTCGATGTTGTCTTGCACGATCCACCCAGCTGCAACAAGCAACTGATCAATGGTTGTGCGGGCACGCTGTTCGGGAGTCTGGGCCATACGATCGGGACTGCGATCATTGGGTGCAGATTAGCGGGCTTTTCTACGAATGCCAGACCAGTCGCAAGATCATTCTCCCGAGAGGAGCCTGCCTGCCGCAAATCCAGCGCTCAATCGCCAGCACTCCCTCACCACCGATCACGACGAGGCCAGTACAGGTCCGGACCCATTGCTCGCGCCAAGGCTTGCTTCATCTTCTCCAGTCGCTCGTCTGTCGCACCCAGTTCGACGAGATCCTCACAGGTGATCGTCAGGCCGATATGGGCCCTCCCTGCCTTGTAGATCCATTCGTGCCATCGTTGCAAGACTTCGGGTTCCGGTGCCTTGCCGGTTCGGCGTAGTCAAGCAGCTCGATCAATACGCCTCGAAGTGCCAGGGGCACGTCCCAATGCGGGATCTCTTCAGAAGAGGCAGGCTCGGTCATGGCAATCCTAGGATGCAATGAGCTACTTTCGCCCGTGTTGCCGATTGAACGTCAGTGGTGGATTTACGACGAAGTTTCCTGGCCCTGCCGGGGCTCAAAGTTCTCAAGGAACTCAAAGTAAGCCCCACGGAACTGGGTAGCTTCTTTCGGCGGTACCGTGCCGAACTCCTCCCACATCACCATCAGGTAGGCAATTTCGTCAGGCGTTGGCTCCTGGAGATCCCAGTCGATTGCCTTGGCCAACAGCGTCACCAGCCCTGTCTCAATGAGGCGAGCAAATTTGTCTCGTGGCTCACGTTCCCGTAGGCGATCCCATTGCGCCGACATTGAGCGTTCAAGCCCATCGGGCAGGACGAGCTGGATCGCAGTCTCCATGTCTGGAGATACGAGGAAGCATGGCATGACGAGCACTCTCTCTGTCGATAACCGCAGGCGTGAGTAGCACCCCGATCCTACAGGCAAGTCACATGATTTTCATGTAATCGGTGAGCGTGACATAGATTTCTGGTCGCTTCCATCGGGTGCGACCATGGCGTCCAAGACCATCTACGCCACAGCCTATAGACGTCTCGTCATGCGGCTCCGTGCGCTTCGGGAAGCGGCGGGGAAATCTCAAACTGTGCTAGCGTTGGAGTTGGGATGGCCTCAGCAGCGCCTTTCGGCGGTTGAAGCCGGCGCGCGCCGCCTGGACATCATGGAGTTCCTCCAGATCACCGCCGCCCTGGGCCTTGAGCCGGAAGAAGCTGTGAGGCTTGTCATCAACCGGAAGCATGCCTCACAAGCTGACTAGCCATCCCACGCCTGCGCGCGACAGACTGGTCACCTAGAGTCCAACAACGCTGCGAAGTGTGACGCAGGATAGCGGCAGCGCGTACGATCAGCTGATGGACTCAGTGTCCACGGTTCGACAAGGATGGATTTTTCTTCGCAAGCTATGATGCTGACTGCGCAAGCCATTGAAGAGCTGCTGGAGCGCGCTGAGGGCCGAGACTTGGACTTCAAGGAAGGCCCGTATCGGTTCAAGAAGGGGGCAGAGGACGAGAAGGGCGAGCTGCTGAAGGACATCCTGGCGTTCGCCAACACCTCACGTATGCACGATGCCCACATCTTGATTGGAGTCCGGGAAGTGAGGGGCGGGAAATCGGTTGCGGTCGGTGTTTCCGAACATCTGGATGACGCGAGCATCCATCAGTTCGTCAACAGCAAGACCAATCGGCCTGTGGACTTCACTTACGAGGTCATCCCGTACAACGGCGTAGAGCTTGGAATTCTGTCGATCGCCAAGCATCAGAGCAGGCCTTTGTGGGCATCTGACGGCTACGGCAAGGTCAAAGCGCGGTGTGTGTACCTGCGGCACGGCTCATCGACCGCCGAGGCTTCACCCGATGAGATTGCCGATATGGCCCGGGCTGACATGCCGCCAGTCACGCAGCGCCAACCGATGCTGACTATCTCATTGCACGACCCAACCACGGACGAAAATGCCAAGGCGCAATTTTTCGAGAGGAGGCGGTTGGTCATTCCGGATCCCGCTTCCATACCTGATTTCGCTGGTCTCGGTGAGCAGCCCACCGATCTTGCATCTGCAATTAGTCATGTAACGAGGAACCGCGAATATTACCGGCAAGGTGCGGCTTTCTTGGCCCAGGATGCACTGCTCGTTCCGTTGGACTGTTGCGTGCAGAACATTGGCGACGCCACCGCTAATGGTGTCCGCGTCATCCTCACATTGCTCTGTGATCCCGGCGAAGTTGAGCTGATTAACAGACCCGCACTCCTAAATGCCCCGCAGGCACGGACGAACATCGTTGTCGTTTCGCATGTGACATCGGCCATGCGCATCGATCGAGTGAGCAAGGGCTGGATCGTGCATCGTGACATGCCAAAGATCTATGCGAAGCAGGGCCTGTTCTTTCGCGACGAACTATTTATCCGGGCCACTCGGACTGTTGATTTGTCCATCCAGGCCACCGTGTGGGCTGACGAGTTAGCCTTTCCTGCAGTCGAACCTCTAGCCATCCATATTGAAGTTGCGCACGTGCAGGTGCCAGTGAACGAGTTGATTGAGGCATTGAACCGGAAGGCGACTGAACAGCCTTCTGCGCCAATTTCGGCACGATAGCCGGGAGCCAGTCGCCGAGGCCGTGCGCATCGACAAGCGCGATCCTTTCGCTCCGGAAGACCATAGCTGCGATTACCGCCGGTCAACCTGAAAGCGACCTGCCCTTGAGCAAGGCCACACCCTCTGGACACCCTTCCCCTGACCTCGGAAAACTCGGGCACACTGACGCGACCGCGCCCACAAGCCGTGCTTGGTCGGCTCTTCCGTGAACCGATCGCACGCCCCTACGAGGACCGCAAGGAGGTCGGCCCCATGGATGAACTTGGAATTGATTTCGTGGACGCCGTGCCGTGGTTTGCACACGCGCAGGATCAGCCGTACGTCCTGATCCATGTAAGCCCGGCGAGTGTGGCGCAGCTGGCGGCAAGCATCGGCGTACCACTCAGACGTTGCTACATCACCGACGCCGATCTCGATGCCGAGACGCGGAGAACCGGCGTGACGCGCGCCGAAATCGTCCACTCCAGGCTTCCCGACGCGGGGGCTACTATGTCCGGCGATTTCGGCGAGGTGCTTGGCTACTTCTATCAGGCGACCCGCGAGCTACCGGGCACCGCGTTCGGACCGAAGAAGTGGCGCCTGAAGCAGGACCGGACCAAGCCGGCGCCCAAGTCGGACGTCGTGCATTTCGTGATGCCGAACCGTCCTCATGCCAGTACAGCGGACGCCATCCTGTGTGCTGAGGTCAAGGCCAAGGCCACCGCGGGCGCGTCTACCCCGATCGCGGATGCCATTGCCGACTGTAAGAAGGATCGAACCAGCCGTCTCGCCGCCACGCTGGTGTGGTTGCGTGAGCGGGCTCTGACCACGGACCTCGGTGACGTCGACTTGCCGTTGCTCGATCGATTTATCCAAGCCATAGACAGCCCGCCGATCGCCAAGCGTTTCCGCGCGGTGGCCGTCATCTGCAGCGCTCTGTTGACCAACGAACTCGCCGCGGCGCCGAACATCGCCGATCCGGAGTTCACCCTCGTTGTGATCGGTGTGCCCAACCTACAGCAGACGTACACGGCGGCATTCGCTGCCGCGCATGCCTCGGCCTAGTTATGCGCGCATCCCTGCAGCAGTGGATCAACAACGCCGATACCGCCCGGCACCTGCGTCATTTCCAGTTCGCGCAACTGCCGATCGAGCTGGGGCCCATCGACCATCGCCTCGATGACTTCTACATCTCCCTGGTCGGGGAGCTATTCGCCAACCTCCACCAACCCGAGGTCGCGCCCGCGGATTGGGCGCAGCTGGGCAATGCGTTCTTGCAGTTCTCGGCCGAAATGGCCGAGGACCAATTGAGTGATCGGGGCATTTCCCGAGAAGACGCGACGTTGTTCGCCGCGGCGGCGTTCTATTTCGGCGATTTCCCCGCATCGGCGTGTCTGGCGATGCGGCATTCCGCACGGCCGGCTAGCCCGACTAGCCTGCGTGCTGCCTGCTACGACTTCTTGGCGCGCCCGGGGACATTGCAGTCCGATTTTTCTAGAGGGGTCCAAGACGAACTCAGGGCCGGTGACCTTGACCGCATCGCTTTGCGCGGCGCGGCGCTGCGGGAGCGAGAGACCCGCGCCTTGGAGGAGGGCCCCGAGGTCTGGATAGTGGCGCGGCTGCTGCGCGGTCTGCTTGAACGTTTCCAACAAACCAACTTGCGTGCGGTCCTGCCGCAGGGCGTCGACCCGTTCTGGACGCCACTGGTACGTTCGCTGGTCGACCGACAGCCCTCGAGCTGGGAGTTCTTCCCGTCGCAGATTCAGGCCATTCAGGGCGGTTTGCTGACCAACGCCAGCAGCTACGCGATGCAGATGCCCACTGGCGCTGGCAAGACGACGTTGTGCGAGACCCTGCTCTACTGGCACCTGGGTGCGCATCCCAACGACGTCGCCGTGCTTCTCGTGCCCTTCCGCTCCCTCGCCTCGGAACTGAAAGGGACGCTCGTTGCCCGCTTGAACGCGATGGGCCTGCCCGCGCGTTGCGCATACGGCGGAACGGTGCCATCGGGCGACGAAGTCCACGATCTGGACCAGATCCAGGCCATGGTGGCGACGCCCGAGTCGCTATCGGGAATCCTCAGCGCCGAACCGACATTCGCTCAACGAATTTCTTTGGTGATTTGCGACGAGGGCCACTTGCTGGACAGCGACGCGCGCGGCATCGGACTTGAGTTGCTGCTGGCACGCATGAAGTCGCGTGCGGGGGCCGCACCGCGCTTCGTCTTCGTGTCCGCCATCGTGCCCAACATCGAGGAGATCAATGCGTGGCTCGGCGGCACCGACCAGACCGTCATCCGCAGCACCTATCGCCCTGCGACAGCTGAGTTCGCCGTACTCCAGCCGCTGGGTAACGGCGCGGCCACGTCGATTCGCCTGGCCATGCATCCGCACGAAGCGCCCGAACGACGTTTCACCCTCGATCGCTTTCTGGATCGCAACAGCTTCACCTTCACCAATCGGATCACCCGACGCCAGAACACCTACAGCTTCGCTTCCGTCAAGACGCAGGCCGTCGCCGCTGCCCGAAAGGTTATGCCGATGGGGACCACCGCGATCTTCGCCGCGAACAAGCGAGGCGACCAAGGAGCCGAGGGCCTCGCGAGTGAGCTCGTCAACCAGTTGGCGCAATCTCTGCCGTTGCCTGCGCCCCTGGACTACGCCCAACCCGGGGCCTTGCAACCGTGCATCGCTTACCTTGAAGCCGAGTACGGGGCCGCGTGGATCGGCACGCAGGCTGTGCGCCACGGCGCCGTGCTTCACCACGGCGATATTCCGCAAGAGACGCGCGAGGTCCTGGAAGCGCTGATTCGGGACAACGCTGTTCGGCTGGTGATCTGCACCAGCACGCTGGCCGAGGGAGTCAACCTGCCCATCCGCAGCTTGGTCCTGTACTCGGTGCAGCGCCGCAGACCAGGTGGTCAGCAGTCCGAAGCCATGCTCGCGCGGGACATCAAGAATCTGGTCGGTCGCGCCGGACGCGCGGGCGCCAACACCAAGGGCTTGGTGATCTGCGCCAATCCCGGCCAATGGGGCTTGGTGCTGCCGGTCGCGGCGCAAGGTGCCGGCGAGCCGGTGCGCGGCTCATTGGTGAGCCTGGTCCGGCAATTGAGCATCTTCCTCGTACGACGGGGAATGGCGCTGAGCAACGAGTTCCTTGAGGGCGTCGGCACCGTCTACCCCGTTGTTGACGGCGTCGACTCGACATTGATCGACCTTATTTCCGAGGAGGTGGGAGAAGAGCTGTTCGTCGCACGCGCTCGAGAACTCGCTGAGCAAACCTTTGCGGCGAGGCAGTTGGAACCAGCGCAGGCGGAGTTGCTTCGCGATGTCTTCGCGCTACGAGCCCGGCGGCTCATTGGCCTGCGGCCGACCGGCCAGTTGGCATGGGTACGTGAGACAGGCGCGAAGGTGCGCATGCTCACCTCTGTTTTGGCCGGGCTTTGGCCGGCTCGGCCGAATTGGCAGGATCCGGTCGATGTCCTTGATGATGGGCTGCGATCGGTCATCTTAGACTGGGCGTGGTCGCACGCCGAACTGCGGCATGCGGTCTTACAGGGGTTTCGTGTCGAAGCAGATCAAGCGGAAATCGCGAAGTGGCGCTTCTTCGAGATCGTCCGGCGCTGGATGCTGGGAAAGCCGTTCGTCGAAATCGGTCGACAGCTCCAACTCGGCATGGACGACTTGCTGGCACTCCACACGCGGGCGATCACCTATACCCTGCAGACACTGGTGGAGCAGGGCCTGAGCCTGCTGGCACGTCGCCTGCAGGTCGATGGCCTAGAACTCGCGGCGGGCGCGGCGAATTTCACGCAACAGCTACGCTTTGGTGCGCCGAATGTCGCTGCGCGATTGCTCGCGGAGTTGGGCGTGCGTCACCGTCGAGCCTACGTGGCACTGGGAAACGCTATCACCCAAACCGCGCTGCCGTTGGATTTCACGAACATCAAGGCCAACGCGCGTGACGGGCTGCGCCAGCATGAGGTCGACTGGCGCGTTTATTTGGGCGACCTGATCTACGTCAATACGCTCGAGGACCTGGCCTGAGTCGAACGACTCGGCTCAGCCCTCGCAGGTAGAGCCGCTTGAGGCCATGTTGTCGACCGCGTTCACGAAATCCCTTTTCCAGTTAAACGACTGCATGTTGCAGAGCGCCGTTTGCAGGGCGCTGTAAGAATATTGCGTGAACGTATTCAGCAGTTCGCTCTCACGTGGGGTCAGCGGCTCGAGGTGCGGATGAACTTGCAACCAGTAGACCTGTTGAACCATATGTGCAATGAGGGAACGGTCTCTGCGCTCCTTAGGGACGAGGAAGCTGATTCGGGCGGCGACACTGGCTGCTGCCGGCTCCATTTCATGCTTGAGCAGAACGTTCTCCAACGCGGAAACGGTATGCCGGAGGCGATCTAGTGGATCCGTTAGAGTCACTCCTCTGCTGTAGAGAATAAGGCTAGAGCGAACAGCCAAGGCGAATTCACTTAGCCCATCAGGAAGGACAAGTAGGGATGCGTTGTCCAGCCCGCTGGTTCTAATGTGCGCCAGCTGCTTCGACGGCATGCGCCAAAATCTGACATTTTGATCCACTAGACCTTCTGACATGCAGAAGCCCGTCTCTGCTAACAGAAGTAGCTTTGACGAAGGAATGTATTCCGATCCCATGAGTGCCACAGGACAAAATTCCGCTGAGCTCATCGCTCCGGGCGAAAAGAATCGTAGGAGGCTAACGACGTCCTGCGCCACGCGTCTGCCGCGCTCCATGGCTAGCCCCCACTCGGCTTCAATGGAAATTACAACGGCAGCGAAGCCTTGAACCCCCTTTCTGAACGTATCAAATGTATCCTTGACGGGCTGCGCTTGATCCTGCGGAAAATTCGCGTGTAACGCTTGCATCTTGTCTATCTGCTCTGCCGTCATCGGTGCAATTCGAACGGGCCCGAACTCAAAGGCTTCCTCGATCTCTAGATGAGCAACTGGCGCCCATACTTCAACCTGTTGGACTTTGTCGCGCGCAAGGGCGCTCACTGCATCGACAAAGGTTCTCTCGCCACCCGCAAATCGCTCTCGTGCCCAGCCAATGAAAGTCTCTTCTACAAACGACCGGCTCAGTCTGGAACGGGTCCCTGACGCTGCGAGTAACACGTCGATCAAGTCATCCAGGCTCCGAAAGTCTTGTTCAGAGAGACCAAGACGTTTCCCATCCTTCTCGATGAACGCGACTACGCGTTCGCTGTTGATATCCAGGCCCCAGAACACTGGCGTGTCAACAAGGTCAGAGCTTGATATCGCGACATTAACAGGCCGTTGACTCGGAAATTCGTCGGACGAGGCTGGCTTAAAGTGAAGCTCCCGAAGGTTCTCCAGCAGCTTAATAGCAGCCTGACTAATCAGTGCGCTGCGGACAGATGAAAATTCGAACGGCTCTGATTCAACGAGACCGGCTCCCTGATCGTGAAAGTCCTTCTTGGGTTCCGTTGGCGGTTTCTCTGCCGCCAAGCGGAGCTGCAGCTGAGCTAGCTCTTGCAGATCTGTCTGGTGGTGAGCTTGGAGTGCTGTACCCAGCCATGCGTGAAAACGGTTGACGAGAACCAAGTAGTCTTCTACGAACCTGTGAATATCCAGGTTCACTCCGGACTCTTCGAGATATCTGCGAGCTGGTTGCTTCCACTTGTTCCACTCAAGTAGTGAAGCGGTGTCATATCGAACGCCTGTTTCTTGTGTTGCGCTGCCGTCAGTAGCGCCGGGATTGCTCTGAAAAGACAAGAACATGTGAGAGCTAGGTAGCCCTCTATGAAGCATGTAATTGCGAAGTCCCTGCACGAAATTCGCGACTGGCTCTGTCGCGAAAGTCGATTCCACGTAATTTTCGTAGGCCTTATGTATCTCTGTCGACTCGTAATTTTCCCTCATGAAAATCCGGGTGTGTTCGACAAGAGTCAGCGCAGACGACACAAAATTGTGCACATGGCGGTTTAACTCGCGATGGGCCTGTTGGCCCGCCTCGCGATTCTTTTCCAGCATGAGTGACAGACCTAGTTCGGGATCGCGCACCCTGCGCGACGCCTCAATAAGTTCTAGTGCGTTCATCTGAAAGATGTTGAATGAAAAACTGCGACTGTGGGCGCCATTGAGATAGCGCATGCCGGCTGAGTCGGCAATCTGACGATACAGGCTGTTTACCTCCGAAGGTGTGCTCATTGTCTCTCCTCCAATGCATTCACAAAATTGCCATGACCGAGAGCGTCCTATCTAGATGTTGGCCGCCATGGCGCTACCCCACTAGGCGTTGTTGTTGACCGAAGTGTAACGTCACTGGGCGTCGCAACTGGGCGACAACGAATCGTCTGCGCAATACCCGTATGATTAGCGCGACTCTTCAGCTTGTAGATCAAGCCAACGCATGAAAGAGGTAAGCAAGAGCGAATGGAAATCAAAGATCTGAAGATTGAATCGGGAAAGTCTTACGCCACCCGAGAAGTTCACTTCACCGGCGGCCTTAGGGGAGCGCCTACAAATCGAGGATGGGCACTCTTTCCTGTGTCCGACGACAAGAACTCAGATGCTATTGTCTTTCCCACTTCGACTGAACACTTTCAGTTCGCGACCCAGCAATGTGGCGTCAGTTTTTTGGGCGTCTGCGTCAAGTACCGCTCTGATACACATTCGGCGCCCATGGATGTGTGGGACTTTGGAAATAGAGGCCCCAAGAACGAGTTTGGAGCCGCTGATTCTTGGGGGTTTGTAGGCCACCGGGCCTACTTGGCGGGTGATACGTCGTACTCGGAACCGGCTTCTTACATAGGGACCAGCCTAAGAACCGCCGGCCTACGGCTAAGAGACGTTTCAGATGGCTATCACAATCAGCTTGCGTGGGCGTTCGCTGAAAAAAGGTCGCCATCGACCTGGTTCTCCAATGCGGCCTTGCACGACTTATATGGAAACTTCCACTCTCTTGCCTCGGAGCTCTCGTCTGCTCGCGATCACTTAGCCAAAATTGTCGCAATCCACATCGGCGCCCCTGACCGCATCGACAGCAGTGCTAGGCTCGAGGAGTGGCTAGACAAGTCGCCGAATCGTTCACATCAGGCGCATCCTATTGCGGGTTTGCTGCTGTCAGCACTAGGCACAAAGACAAGTCCTGGGTGGCTTCGAAGGCTCGGCGACATTCGGAACGAAATGCTCCATCGTGTCCCTATGGCGGCCAACAAGTCCGTTGCTGGACTCGTTTTGGAACAGGTAGCAACCACTCTAGGTCCTGTCTCACGAATTCGATTGGGAGAGCCGCTGAGCAAGACTCCTCTTTCTCTACAAGCCGCCGATCCGCTCGTGGAACTAGCACGGCTGAGCATCAGCCTTGAGGATCTTTGCAGAGCAGTCATGCAACAAGCTAAGTACCCTGCGGAGCCGTTGCTCTTTACTAGCGCGCCAGCCAAGTGACAGCCTCACCGGTCAACTCACTATCCTAGTGTCAGACCAAAACGACCCGATTCGGATGCGTCCCTTCGCCTACTTCAGCGGCCGATCGCTGTGGCGGGGTTCGATCATGGCCTCTCAGCGCCAGTGAAGGTCTGGCGCGCGCACGGGAGGAAAAACTATGGCTTTTATAGCCGCCCATTGTCGGAAGATATAGGTATGCTGGGGCTCCGCTCGCGTTAGAGTGGAACAGTGTGGACAAATAAACGAGTCCGAACACGTGTCCGCGTCATCTGAAAACGAAGCGCTAGGTCTAGGCGAGGACGGCAAAAGAGTGTCCACCGGCGTTGCAAGGCCAGATCGTGCCCGCGAACCGGCGGACCAGGCTCCCTCCGCCGTCAGTCCAGCCGCGACGGGTCCCGCTGGCGCGCTGCTCGAGGGCCACGTTGGCGCCCAGTATCTGCTGCCTCTTGTAACGGGAGGTGAGGCCCGCGGACTACCGGGCGTCGCGGTCACGCGCGTGGCTTTTCAACGCGGCAGCATGGGCCATCCGTTGGACGACATTGTCGTCAAAGGGGTGGATGGACAGGGGCGCTCGGCGACCCTTGAAGTGCAGGCCAAGCGAACGGTCACTTTTTCTGCGAGCGACGCGGTGTTTGCCCAAGTCGTCGCATCCGCGTGTCGTGCTGCCGCTACGCCGGGATTCCGTGAGGCGCACCACGAACTAGCCGTGGCCGTTGCTCGATCCACTACCAAGATCGAACAATTCGTGCAGGTCGTTCTCAAATGGGCACGTGACTACCAGGATGCGGAGGCGTTCTTTCGCCGCTTGAACCATGGGGGCAGCGCACATCAGCAGATGCGGGATTTCGTGGCGGCTTTTCGCCACAACATGGAGGTGGCGGGTGCCGCTCACGACGATGATGCCGTCTGGCGTTTGCTTTCCCGGTTTCAGGTGCTGGTTTTTGACTTCGAGAGTCCGGGATCACTCTGTGCACTGTGGGGACGTGATCGGTGCGCTGCCGCGCTCACCGCCGAGGATGCTGGGCGATCAAGCGAACTGTGGAACTCGTTGCAGCAGATTGCACTAAGCGTCGCCGCCAGCGGGGGCGATATGGACGGACCCGCTCTCTGCAATCGCCTGGTCGCCGAGCAGGGCTATCGACTCGCGGGCGACCTTCACTTGCGTACAGCTCGCGAAAGACTCTCAGAGGCGTCCCACCATGCTTTGGTCTCAATCCGTTCCACCGTCAACGGGGTGCGGGTAGATCGCACAGACAAGGTCGAAGAAGCGTTTCGATTGCTGGAACAAGGACGGTACCTGGAAATTCGAGGCTCTGGAGGGGCCGGCAAGTCCGCCGTGCTGAAGGAAATCGCCGAACGCGTCGGTCAAGAGTGCCGCGTAATCGTCTTGACCCCCAATCGGGTGCCTCCTGGAGGCTGGGCGGCACTCAGGGCGCAGCTCGGCTGCGATGCAAGCGCACGCGAGCTCTTGACCGATATCGCAGGTGATGGCGGAGGCATTGCGTTCATCGACGGCATTGACCGCTTCGACGACCTAGGCCAACGAAATACGGTAGCTGATCTCCTTGACGAGGTTGCAAGAATTCCCGGTTTTCGCGTTGTCGCTACCGCGCGAGCGGACTTCGATGCGGACGCCCGCGATTGGCTTCCACCGCAGATCCTTCAGGACATGGGCGAAGCGCCTGCGCTCGTTATCGACGAATTGTCCGACGGCGATATGGCGCAGCTTCGTCAAGCCAGCCCAGCACTTGCATCTTTGTTGCGTCCTGGACATCCGGCCGAAAAGCTAGTTCGAAACTTGTATCGCCTTGATCGCCTGTCGCGCGGCACCGCAAGTCAAGCTTCGGTCCTCAGCGAAGCGCAAATGGCCAGACAGTGGTGGGAGACTGGCGATGGGGCATCGTCTGGGCGATTGCATCGCCAGCGCGTGCTTCAGTCGTTGGCGGTTCACCTACTGACCTCATCGTCGCCGCTGGACACGAGCGCTTTGCCTCCCGACGCCGTCGCCGCACTCATCGCCAGCGGCACGCTAACCCATATCACGGGTGTACGTGCCCAGCCTACGCATGACGTGCTGGGTGATTGGGCGATAGGTTGCCTGCTCTTCGAGGAAACAGACCGCATCAGCGCATTGCCGCTTTCAAGCCCGGCGCCAATGCGTCTGGCTCGCGGCGTTGAGATTGCGGCCCGTTTCCATGCCGAGTTCGGCTCAGATGCGACAGGCTGGCGAACCTTGCTCGAACTCGTCAGTGTGCCGGGTGCACACGGATCGTGGCGCCGCTGTGTCTTGCTAGCGCTGGTGCGCACTGAGCGATCCACCGAGGTCCTGGATCGCTGCTTCCCTGATCTTGCTTCGAGTGACGCGCAGCTGCTGGCAGAAATCGTCCGCGCCGCCATTGTTGTCGACTCCCAACCTGCTGCGCCATTCTGGGCCGCCGCGGGTGTCGACACGAGCAAGCTGACCGATGATTTCACCTGTGCGCGCGGTCCTGCATGGCTCAACCTGATCGCTTGGTCGTTGGCAAAGGGCGAAGACCTTCCGACGGCCTTGATTCCGCAATTCGTCGAGTTGTACGTGCGGTGGTGCAATGCTCTAGCTGGTCAAGACCCTTGTTCGCCCTTGCTAGTGAAGCGATTGCATGGTTGGCTGATAGCCGCAGAGGAAGCCTCCTACCCACACGACCTAAATTCGAAATCGACCACTGCGATCTCAGTTCTGTCTCGCTCGCTATCGGACAGACAGTTGGGAAGTCTTCGCCAGGCCTTCTTGGGATGTTGCCGCCTATGCCCTGATGAAGCTGCCTCGTACCTTCGTTCAATAGCAGGCCATCGTTATCGTCATGTGGTGTTCGGCGAGCTGTTGTCGTTCGTTGGCACTGCCCCCTATGCAGCGCCGCAAGCCCTTACCGATCTCTTCCTCCGAACCTTTTCAGAAGAAGACCCGGATGAAGACCATCGGTCGCATCGCGGCCTCTTTGCTCCTTGGGATCGGCACTATCTGCCGGCCTCGCCTGCCCGTCCACCCTTTCTTGACCTGCTGAAGGCCGACAAGCAGCAAGGGCTGCGTTTGATCCGTGGCGTCATTGATCTCGCCGTGCGCCGACGCACAGGCGAGCGAGTGCCAGGCGCGGATCAGATTGAAGTCCCTTTTCCGAGTAGAACTCGGGCTTTTCCCTGGAAGCAGTCCTTCCTGATGTCGCGCTCAGACGGGAGCGACGTTGTCAGGAGCGCGCTCATGGCGCTGGAAGCATGGGGTCACTGGCGAATCGAACAAGGCGAATCGGTAGAAACCATCATTGAGGACATCCTGGGACCGGATGGATCACCTGCGGCCTATCTGCTAGTCGCAGTTGACGTGCTCTTGTCGCATTGGCCTCAGACCCGGAATTCCATCTGGCCGTTTGCAGCCTCGGCGAAGCTTCTGGTGCTTGACCGCATCCGCCTGGCCCAGGAACAGGAGTGGCTGTCCTCGACGTGGGTGAATCCGGAAGATGCTGCCGGTGTCACCCTGGCTGATCTGCGACAACGTCCATCCAGGAGGTTCTCGTTGGAATCGGTGCTTGGTCGCATCGCGCTGGCCGGCCCAGCGTCGATTCGAGAATCAATGCGAGAAGCCCTCTTGTCGGAAGTACCTCGACTCGATCCGCCATCGGAGGAAGGAAACGGACTGACCGATCCGAGCCTGATGGCAGCACACGCACTGAACAGGCTCGACGCCACTAACTATGTGCCGATCGATGGCGATTCCGAGATACAAGGGTTCGAGTACATACCTCCGCTAGACGAAGCGGCCAGGTTCGCAGAGCTTGAGCGACGATCCGCTCCTTCTTTCACCCAGAGCGTCCTGGTATCTCGGCTGACACAAGTGATCAGCGAGAAGAGCTGTCCAATTCAGTTGCTGGAAAAGGGGATAGCCTGGGCCACGCGAGATCAGGTGGAGGGCGAAGCTCCAGAAGACGACGTCGAGCGGGAAATGATCGAGCGCTCCAAGCTCATCGCCGCGGCGCTGGTCATGAGAGATGGCTCGCCTGAGACACGGGTCGCGTATGGTGCGTGGGCTGTGCAAAAGTTGACAGCAGCCGCTCTTAGTGAGATCGCCCCGGCACATCCTCAGCAATTGCGCTTCAATAGGCTGGCCATTGCTGCCATGGGCCTGTTATCTGCGCATCGCCAAAATCCGCAGGCCTTCAGTCCAACGCCATTGCTCCAGCTAGCAGCACAACGAGGTACAGATATCGTCTCGGTACTACGCGCGGAAATGGATGCGCAGCGCTTCTTGGATGCCGATATCACGCGCTCCCTTGTTCGGTTGGCGATGTCATCAGCAATTTATGCGGTGAGACAACGTGACGACGACGAGGATCGCATCGTTGACTATCGGGCGCATCATGAAGCCCAGGAGTCAGATCGTAGAACCCTTGAGCGCGTCCGGCGCGAATCAGCGGTGGAAGCGGAAGCCGCATGGCTCGCGGGCCGAGGCCTTGAGCCGAGCTGGCCTGAGTTACCCGACCCAATAGAGCCCCAGCCCAGGAGCGGCCTCAGGATAGACTCCATAGTGTTGGCCGAGCCGGCGACTCCGGCACGTCCGCGTCGGTTTGCATTGGATGATTCGGCGGCTTCCGGCGTCCTCACGCTGGCAACGGACTTGTGGCGCGTTTCTCGCCCCGAACTGCTGGAGAGCCTCGTTCGTCATGCATGGCCATGGACAGCGGCTGCGAATGGCGTGAACTGCCGATCTCATGAAGAGCCGGGAGAGCGAGCCTTCGAGTGGAACCAGGCTTACTTTCCCGCAGCGCTTGCTTCTGCGATCGCCGCCGACCGAGCTGATATCGCTTTCGTACGCGAATTCCTTGAGCCGTTGCCCGAGGACCGGCTTCTGAGAGCTGCAGAGGCCACTTTGCGTGCACTCGATCAACTTTGGCTTGGAGACCACGCGATTTCCGACACCGATGCGGTGGCCTTACGCGAAGCCGTGACGCAGCGGATTCAAGCGACGTGGCATTGGCGCAGGCTGACCGACGGTCGCTCCTCGGGCGTCACGTCAGATGCCGCTGGGGCGATCGCAGCAGTGTTCATGAATGGCTATCTACTCGGGAATCTACGTTGCTATGTCCTGCCACTCGGCATGATCCGCGCCGAATGCTGTCTACCTGCGCTCATCCTAATGGCAACACAGGTTGCAGGGTCACCCTTCGTTGCCTTAGCGGTGTTGGCCTTGTTGGAGGTCGACCCAAGCTACCGCCGCCTTCCCTTGCTGGCTCAAGTGATCACTTCGTGGTGGAACGTCCAGGGACCCAGTGCTGAATTTTGGATAGACCACGGAGTAGGGAAGCGTGCATGCGACTGGCTTGACAAGATCATTTTGGACTCAGCGACCCCGGATGACGTGCTGTCAAGCACAGAGCTAACGTCAATCATCGATATCTTGGTGCAGTGTGGCTTTCCCGCGGCACGCGCGATCGAGGATCGGATCGCTGCGCGCCGCGCGCCAGGCAGATAGCGGCGCGCTTCGAGATGTTCTCCCGACGAATGGCACCGACTGAGCAGGAATCGAGCTCCTGCTACTGCTGGAGAGAATCGAGTGGCACAGTGCAGTAGCCGCATGCCGGGCAAGTCTCCGGCATCGGCTCGTTACAATACTTGCGAATGCAAAGAATGATCTCCCCCATATTGACCGAACTTCCTCTTAGTGCAGAGAAAATTGCAATGTGATTCCGTCGGAGTTGTTCGATCAATCGCTGGTCGTCCTCAGCCTTTCTTGACAATCGAACGATTTCCTCACGGAGCTTCGCAAACGACGCATCGCCATTGACCTTCCTTCTGCGAGCGTAAAGTTGCTGCAGAATTTCGGAAACTGCCTCGTCTGCCCTGGCCAGCGACTTCCTGGTAGTTGGAACGCGCCGTGCAACATCACTTGCATTGAATACATACTTCCTCCCGTCTGCTTCGCACTGCCGCGCCAGATCATTGACAACCTCCGCAATACGTGCGCGCAACCGCTCTCCTCGGAGTTGAGGCATCGTTCCTCCAAAATGTGGATATCCCAGAGGGGGCCTTCGTTAGGTCGGGCCCTTTCCACATGCGTCGACGTTGCTCTGCGCAATCAAGGCGCCCGTATTCCTAGCGATCCGCCGGGAGTGCTCCGAGGAAGGAGAGTCGGACAATCCTTGGGACTCCAGCACCTCAATCATCAAATCAGCTTCCGGCGCCAGTCGACCAATTTCTTTCATTTGGATTCGATCTCCTAGATCTACGAACAGATGCTCGCAACAGCCACCCTTGGCATCTTCGCGACTGAAACAACTCAGATGATGAGGGCAAGGAACGGTGCTCCAATTCAAGGTGCACGCTCCATGAGGCATTGGATTGACCATGCGGACCGCTGCTTCGAGATACCGATCGGCCTCTTCGCGGGAGAACTCCGCGACCAAGGATTGATAAACCGTCGCGCCTCCACCGGCAGCTTGATTGGTTCGGACAGCATGTTTCAGACGTTCGACTCTCGTTCTCAGCGGCGTCTGATCGTATACAGGTGTTTGCTGCGGCGACTTCCTGTTGAAGATGAGCGAGATCTGGTCATCTGTTAGTCCACCCTCTTGATACAGCGAGTTAAGCCAATGCCGAATGTCGTGTGACGTGAACTTCGCAATTTTTCCTGTTCTATGGTCCACGATTCCTAGTCGGGCAAAGACGCTGTCCTCAAAGTTGCCAGTGCCGTGCGACCTCTTCTCACCGCTAAGCCATCGACTGTACTCGCTCCATCCTACCCATTCGACGTCGCGATACTTAAGCTCTCTACTCACCGATAAGAAGCATCTGGGCACAAGCAGAAGTGCGTTCTCCTCTGACAAGACGGTCCTACCGCTGCCGTCCAACAACAGCGCAGTCGATGTCCTAGAAAACTCCCGCTCGAGCTCTCTGTTCGGGCTCGGTGTCGGGAAGGTAGCCCCACTCAACTGAAGATCGGTGGCCTGCTTGAGTAGCGAGGCAGCCACGCCGCCACAGGAAAATGAAGACAGATGGACGTCGTTCTCGACCTCGAATTTCCTTTTCGAAACGACGCGCCGGTCCGCATTGAGTCGCCCTGATCTCTGGCGATGTTTGCCGCCAGACAATCGACCGGACAACCGCCTTTCGCCTCTCATTGCTGCCTGTTGCTTTTCGAGCAGTTGATAGAAGGCGTTGCGAGGAATGCCTAGTTGCTTCGCAGCCTTGCCCTTGTTCCCTTCGGCCGAGAACAAAGCGCCGATAGCGTCAATCCATCGCCCCTTGGCGTTGAACCATACTCGATCGGTTGGAAACAACGAATTTTTCTCGTCATTGATCCAATCACTAGCCCATTTCGCCACAAAATATTCAGTTGCGCGAACGTCTCGTAGTACATGCCGCCAATTTACCTGGCCGCGCTCTATAGCGGCTCTCAGTATTTTTCGCGCATCGTCGGAGATGCCCTTGAGATTGTCCAGTGCGGCTTCCACAGCCGTTGCGAGACGGTCTGCTACCGGACGCGGAATAGGGTCGCCATTCTTCTCCGGAAAATGCAGGATCTGCAATCGGCCGTCCTCCTTTCTCTTGCAGTTGGAGGGAAGAAGGGTCAGTTCCGCTATTCTGAAGCCCGTGCCGACAAGTACCATCGTTAGGTCTAGAAAGTACGAGTCCTTTCGAAGGAGGTCGCCCCTATTCCTCGCCTGGAGAAGATCTCCAATCACCTGGTCAGGAACACGCTTCGCCTCTCGTCCTCGGTCAGTTCCCGTTCGTCCGTGTGCGCACGGATTTACCAGAGTTGACCGGAAGTCCAGTGGCTTCCCCAATATCCTGCCCAACCAGCGCGATAGTTGTGCGAGGGATGAAGATGTCCGAAAGGCAGTGCCTTTGCCAAAGCTATTCGAGAGCCAACGTTGTGCGTCATGGAAGTGGTCCGTTGTTACCGAACAGATACGTTCGATCGACAATTGCGACGACAGAGCGGAAGCGGCATCAATACGCTGTCGAGCCGACCCCGCCCCGATTGCAGCCTCCATGCGTCCATGAAGAACCCAAATCTTGGCAAGGTTTCGCATTTCCGGCTGCCGAATCTTTCCAAAATGGAGCTTCTCCGATCGCTTCGTCCCGATTCGCTTGACCCAACCAATGACTTCCCAAGTATCCGTTACGAAGTCAACGGCTTCTGGAAGCTCCGCCGCTAGCACTTCGGATAGCTCACTCAAGGCGCTCTTGTCACTCATATTGGCGAGCGCTTCCGAGATCAGTTTCTTATTCACCGTCGAGGTCCTCAATTTGCCCGATCACATTCCGTATCGCGGCAGCCGTTCTCTCGAAATCTTTGAATAACTTGCTTCGCTCCTTGCTCCCTTCCGCCTTGCTCCAACGAGATAGCTCGGCCTCCACAAAGGCAAGGGAGGTCCGATGGTCGAATTCCTTCCAAGCCAGGAAGTGAGGGCAACCGTCGTAACATGACCAAAATGGGTGCCGGGCGCAGGGGTCTCCACTTCGGCAGTTCCCAACAATCGCCGGGGTGGAATCAAGAAGCACGAGTGGGATAACTACCTTTCCCTTGGACTGAATTTCGCCTATCGAACCCTTGAAGAAGAAGCTATCCGATAGCTCTTCAAAGATCTTTCCAAGCCCTCTCTCGCTTGCCTTCTCAATGGCGGGGAAGAGATCCGAACCGACGGCCTTAATGTACGCGTCTGCGGATGACGGGTGATCTTGTTCCAGCACATCTTGAATGACCTGTCTGGGCAACCCTTGGATGGCCATCGCAGTAGCACCGGAATGGCGTAGCCTCGTGGGCTTCAGGTGCAGCACGAATTTCGTTCGAGGACTCACGATCCGTCTTTCCCTTGCCCATTCTGCGACCTGCGAGCCTGCAACTGCAGTAGATGTGCGGCCACGACTTGAAGCCACCGACTCGCCTCGTTGGGATGGGAATACAAAAAACTTTCCTGTCTTCTTACGTAGCTTGGATATCGACGTGTGTGAAGAGAGCGAACTCAGCGCAACGCCAAGCTCATGACTGATGGACCATAGGGCATCCGGCAGTCCTGCTTGGGCCTTTGCCGGCGGAATACTCAGGAAGAAGCACTCGATTTGGTCGGCGGGCTTGCCGCCGACCACGGTGAGAGCGGTTGAACTCATGGACAGTATTTGGGTTGGGCGCTTGAGAGTCTCCAACATCGTCCAGGTGAACAGCCTCACCGCCTTGTCCCTTATGCTTTCTGGGCGACTTGCTTCACGTAATTCCCGTCGCACAACTTCGAGTTCGGCGGTTGTCAAAGCCCCTCGCTTTGTGTCCCATTCGAGGACGTGTCGCAACGTCTTAACCTCGTTGCGCGCTTTCCACCCCTTCATTTCGGCCGCGATCAATTGGCTTGCTCCACCGAGCGTTCGATTTGCCAATTGACGATAAATCTCCCGAATTCGAGTTCGGGGGTAAGAGTGCATGCGCTTCCATACAAGACGCCATTGAGCCGCGCCAATAGCCCGGAATCCACCGGAGAAATCCACGTCAGCGGAATGGCAAGCTTGGATGAAGTCTCTCAACGTCCAATCCAAGGAAGCCAAAGACGACGCCGCCTGCTTTCGGAAGCTAATCTTCAGTAGGTCCTTAAGAGGGGCGGCCAGGCAGTCTGGCAAATCGAGTCTCTTCCAATCGATTCGACAATCGTTGCCGGCATAGGTGGCGCGCCATTCATCCTCGCTAACACTGATCAGGACGGGACGCTCGGGCTCGAACTCGCACAAGATGAATTGACCACCATGATCGTCGCGCCAAAGATTGCTGGAAGAGTCGAACTTCAATTTAGGGCCCCCCACGTGTTTTCTCCGAGTTGCCAGATGGCCAGCCCCTGGCGCATCGCATCTCTCCTAATGCGTCTCGTGTAGATATCTAGGCTGCTCTCTCGTTCCCACCCTCCCCAAAAGCAAAGATCGGCACGCCGAGCGATTTCGTCGTCTCTATCACGCGCTCGACGGACCCCTTCCATGGCCCGATTGAAGAAAGCGTGGCGGGCCAGGTGCCAGTGGAAGTCAATACCTGTGTGCTTCCGGATTTCGGCCGCAATGCGCTTAGTGGAACTTAGGGAAAGTGGCTCGCCACCTTGTGCGACGATTAGAAAATCATGCCCGACGTTGAATTTCTTGATCATCCTTCCACGAAGCTCGATCATCTTGAATCGGTGCTGCGAAATGTAATCAAGAGACAATCCGGGAAACCGGGTGTTGCTCAACACAAACCCCAGCTCCCTGGAAAGAGTCTTGGGGCGCGGCGCATACGGATGGCGGGGATCGAATTGACTATCTCGTTCGTCGATTCGAACGATTTGAAAATAAGGTTTTCCTCTCGAAGGACAGTCTTGAATGCGAAGTGCCAAGACCTCCCCGATACGGACGCCGAATTCGATCGTCAATCGCCAGATCAGGTAGTCCCTCGCAGCAATCTGCGGTCCGACAGTCGCACACCTGACCTTGGGGTCGAGGTAAGCCTCTATCGTCGCGATTTCTTTATCTAGAAGGTCGGGTGCAAGCGCCTTCTTTCGCACTTTTACCGTTGAGTCTGCCCAAAGTGCCACCTGGAAATTGATCAGGCCTTGAAGCTGCACTAGGGATTCTGAAACGGTGAGATTGGAGGCTCGATATTGCCTGATACAAAAGGCCTCCAACCCTCTTGCATCGTAAATCGTGCGATTCAAGTGCTTTCGAGCGTTGACGCTAAGAGGGCTGCTCTCGCATCGAAGAATCGAGGTCCTTAACCATTCCAAAAAGGCGCCCACTTGCGTGCTTGTGAGGCAAGACCCAGAGAGAAATTCGACCTCGATCTCAACTCCGGCCGATCGAGCCCACGTCAGGAGCTCCGAAATACTTCTTAGAGAGTTGAAACGGGTATATGGGGAGTCGCTCTTCGCGGCAAGGTGTGCTTCGTAGACTGATCCGAGGATTGAAGGGGCATAGGTCGTTCGGTCAACTATCAGATGGCGTGTTGCTAGTCCGCCTAGCGAAAACGGCAACACACGAAATTGAAGCGGGTCTGTAGTCATCACTCATTTCTTCGCTTGGCAAATGATCTGGAATAGACCGCAGTCGCCACAAGGTTTCACTTGTAATCTCGATGCTGAGTTCTGGCCTGCCCTCCATCGAAACTCTTGTCGCGACGCGAACAATTGCTACTCCGCAAAATCATTGTCAAGAAAAAAGGGCCTCGCGATGGAGGCCCTTGGTGCAGTGACAACAGGAGAATCTAAGACATGGATACTTGGAGAGTTGGTTACCTACAGAGCATGACCCTCACAAGCGTGAAACAAGTATCCACTAAGCGCTAGCCACCACACTTGGAATACCCGCAATTCAGACAGGTTGCGCAGCCATCGAGTATCACCACCGCCTTGGTGCTGCACTTGTGGCACATCGCCGCGCTGGGCGGGAAACTCGTGCCCTCGCCGGTGACGCGCACGCCATCGCCGTTACCCGATTGGGCGGACACGACCATCGCCCCGCCCATCTCGCCGGCGGCGGCAATCCCGCTCGGGGTGTCGCTCAGGGGCTGATTTTCAGAGTTTTTTTTTGCGCGGGCCTCGTAGGCGGCGCGCTTTTCGGCGATCAGGCGGCGCTGCGCCTCGGACAGGTCCTCGCTGACGATCATCCCGATCGACTTGAGGTGTTCTTCCACCACCGCGCCGATCTCAGCCACGATCGAGGGCATGTACACGCCGCCGGCCTTGAAATAGCCGCCGCGCGGGTCGAACACGGCCTTCATCTCCTCCACGAGGAAGGTCACGTCGCCGCCCTTGCGGAACACCGCGGACATGATGCGGGTGAGGGCGACGATCCACTGGAAGTGGTCCATCGACTTGGAGTTGATGAACACCTCGAACGGACGGCGCTGCTCGTGCTCGGTGCCGTAATTGAGCACGATGTCGTTGATGGTCACGTACATCGCGTGCTCGACCAGCGGCGACTTGATCTTGTAGGTGGAACCGACCAGCACCTCGGGGCGCTCGACGCGCTCGTGCAACTGGATGACCTCGGCCATGGCCATGCCGATGGGCGCGATGCCCGCCGCCTCGTCGATGGGCTCGACGACCGGCGCCGCCGCCGCGGCCTTGTCTTCCGGCTTGACGACGCTGTAGCCGCTGATTTTCTTGCCGATCTTGATGGTCATTAAGGTGCTGCTCCTGCCGCGCTTGCGGTGTTGCAATGGGGAATGGAGGGCGGGCGTGGGGTGACCGCCGGTGTTGTCTGGTTGCTTGGTTTCTTGCTTATCGTCGTTGCTCGTCGTTCCCGCGCAGGCGGGAACCCAGAGTCTTTGTTGTTCGATGCTGGTAGTTGCGGGCACCCTGAAAGTCGCTGGGTCCCCGCTTGCGCGGGAACGACGAGCAAGTGCCAAACATGTTGCTTACTTCTTTTTTGCGGCTGCTTTCACTGCCTTTTTCGCCACTTTCTTCACGGCTTTCTTGACGGCTTTCTTCGCCGCCGGAGTCTTCTTCGCGGCAGGCTTCGCCGCGACCTTCGGCGCTGACTTCGTGCCAGCAGCCTTCTTCGCGGCCGGTTTTTTCGCCGCGGCCTTCTTCGCCGCCGCCACGCGCTGGCGCGCCTGTTCGACCTTGTCGCCGACCGCCTTGCGCACCGCCTTGGCACCGGCGCGGACCTTCTCGCCGACATCGGCCGCGCGAGCCTTTACTTTTTCCGCCGCCACGCCGGCAGCCTGCTTGACCTCGGCGATCACGGCCTGGGCTTTCTCGCCAGCCGTGCCCACCGCGTCCATCACCGTCGCTTTCACGTCATCGGTCTTGCCCATGTCGCTCTCCTCGTCGGTATCGGGGGTTGCCTGCAATGCCTTGTCTTCATCGCCCTGCCGCGTGGCGAGTCTTCCCGTTCGTGCAATCAACTCGTCGGAACGCGCCGTGAGCCTTCCATCCACCCGCGTCAGACCCGTCAGAACTTGCCGTAGTACCCTTCTTTCAGCGCATCGAACAGGTTGGCGGCGGTGTGCGTCTCGCCATCGTATTCGATTTCCTCGTTGCCCTTGGCTTCGATCGTGGTGCCGTCTTCGAGTTCGAAACGATAGGTGGTGTTCTCCAGATCGGCTTCCTTCACCAGCACGCCCTGGAAGGCGGCCGGGTTGAAGCGGAAGGTGGTGCAGCCCTTCAGGCCCTGCTTCCACGCGTAGGTGTAGATGTCCTTGAAGTCGGCGTAGGGGTAGTCGGTGGGAACGTTGGCGGTCTTGGAAATGGACGAGTCCACCCACTTCTGCGCGGCGGCCTGGATGTCCACGTGCTCGGTCGGGCTGATGTCGTCGGCGGAGCGGAAGTAGTCGGGCAGCTTCGCTTCCGGATCCTCGGAGAACGGCATCGCCTTCGGGTTGACCAGGGTGCGGTAGGCGAGCAGCTCGTAGCTGTACACCTCGACCTTTTCCTTGCTCTTCTTGCCTTCGCGGATGACGTTGCGCGAATAGTGGTGGGCGAAGCTGGGCTCGATGCCGTTGGATGCGTTGTTGGCCAGCGACAGCGAGATCGTGCCGGTGGGCGCGATCGAGGAATGGTGGGTGAAGCGGCTGCCGGTTTCGGCCAGTTGCCGCACCAGTTCGGGCGCGACTTCGGCCACCCGCTGCATGTAGCGCGAATACTTCGCGTGCAGCACTCGCCCGGCGATCTTCTTGCCGGGTTTCCAGCCGTCCTTCTTCATCTCCGGGCGCTGCCGCAGCATCTGCGCGGTGACCGTGAACTCCTCGTCCATGATCGGCGCCGGGCCTTTCTCCTGCGCCAGCGCCAGGCCCATCTCCCAGCCGGCGATGGCCATCTCGCGCGACACGCCTTCGGTGAAGGCGACCGCCTCGGGCGAGCCATACGCCATGCCGAGCATGGTCATGCTCGAACCCAGGCCGAGGAAGCCCATGCCGTGGCGGCGCTTGCGCATGATCTCGTCGCGCTGCTGCTGCAGGGGCAGGCCGTTGACCTCGACCACGTTGTCGAGCATGCGGGTGAACACGCGCACCACTTCCTTGTACTCGTCCCAGTCGAAGCGCGCATCGGGGCCGAAGGCATCGCGCACGAACATCGTCAGGTTCACCGAACCGAGCAGGCAGGCGCCGTAGGGCGGCAAGGGTTGTTCGCCGCAGGGGTTGGTCGCGCGGATGTTCTCGCACCACCAGTTGTTGTTCATCTCGTTGACGCGGTCGATGAGGATGAAGCCGGGCTCGGCAAAGTCGTAGGTGGACACCATGATCATGTCCCACAGGTGCCGCGCCTTGACGTGGCCGTAGATCTTGCAGGCCACCAGCCCATCGTCGCGGGTGACGTAGTTCTTCGCCGTCGGCCATTCGCGCCAGACCACATGTGCGGCGTCGGCCAGATCGATCTCGTCTTTTTCCTTGAGGTTGATCGGGAACACCAGCGGCCAGTCGCCGTCGGCCTGCACGGCTTCCATGAAGCCGTCGGTGACCAGCAGCGAGAGGTTGAACTGACGCAGGCGGCCATCCTCGCGCTTGACGCGGATGAACTCGCGCACGTCCGGATGGCAGACATCGAACGTACCCATCTGCGCGCCGCGACGGCCGCCGGCCGAGGACACCGTGAAGCACATCTTGTCGTAGATATCCATGAAGCTCAGCGGCCCGGAGGTGTACGCGCCGGCACCGGACACATAGGCGCCGCGCGGGCGCAGGGTGCTGAACTCGTAGCCGATGCCGCAGCCGGCTTTCAACGTCAGGCCGGCCTCGTGAACCTTGTCGAGGATGCCGTCCATCGAGTCCTCGATGGTGCCCGACACGGTGCAGTTGATCGTCGAGGTCGCCGGCTTGTGCGCGAGCGCGCCAGCGTTGGAGGTGATGCGCCCGGCCGGGATCGCGCCACGCCGCAGCGCCCACACGAAGCGCTCGTACCAATAGGATTTTTTCTCCGGGGTGGCTTCTGCGTCGGCGAGCGCGCGCGCCACGCGCTGGTAGGTGCCGTCGATGTCGGCGTCCACCGCTTCGCCGCGCTTGGTTTTCAGGCGGTACTTCTTGTCCCAGATGTCCCGCGACGCCGGCTGCATCGGAATGCTTTGCGTGGCTTCGGGTTTGACGATCTCCAGGCGTACCGTGCTCATGCGGGGAACTTCCTTGCTTACTCGTGCAACGTGGATGGAAACGAGCACCCCGCGCATGGCGCGCGGAGCGTTCGCGGTGGAATCAGTTTCGTCGCGGGTGCGGGCGTGCGCAGGACGCTGCGCCGGCACGACAGACAGCAGGGGACGTGCTGGCGAGCGCATGCAGCAGGTGTGCCATCGCTTGCACTCCGGCTCCTTGATGAGGCGACCTCGCCGACGTCAACCCCGGCAGTATCAGAAACACGCCATCAACACCACTGCTAGTGGCTACCCTTCCGCCGACACCCCTACATCTTGGGTCGCAACGGGCGTTCACCGTACCACAGCCGGGCTGTCTGTCAACGTGCGATCGCAGCAAAATTTCAGGGTGGCGGGCAAGCCCGCGTCACGGCTGGATTTCATCACGGAAGCGACGAAATTCGTGGTGCATTGCGTGGTGGATTTTCCGCCAATGCCGTGTCGGATGATGAATCCTTGCCCAGCAACGCGTAGTAGAAACCATCCATGCCCTGCGCGCCGGGCAGGCGCTGGCGGCCGGGGTTCGCCGGCTCGCCGTAGCATTCATCCAGCGGTTGTCCGATGGCGTCGTGGGTACGTGCGAGGAAAGCGGCGATGCGCGCGGCGTTTTCCTCGCGCAGGATCGAGCAAGTGGCATACAACAGGCGTCCACCGGGGCGCAGCACGCGCCAGGCCGCATCCAGCAGGCGATCCTGCACGGCGGTGAGCACGGCGATATCGGTTTCGCGGCGATGCCATTTGATGTCGGGCTGGCGGCGGATGATGCCGGTGGCCGAGCACGGCGCGTCCAGCAGCACCGCATCGAACGGTTCGCCGTCCCACCACGCATCCACGTCGCTCGCATCGGCCACGCGCAAGCGCACGCGACGGCGCAGGTGCAGGCGCTCGAGTGCGGATTCGACGCGGCGCATGCGGCGCGCATCGGAATCGAGCGCGAGCAAGTCGATGGCGGCGGTTTCCAGCATCGCCGCGGTCTTGCCGCCGGGCGCGCAGCACATGTCCAGCACGCGCTCGCCCTCGCGCAAGGCCAGCGCGGCGACGGCCGCCTGCGCGGCGGCGTCCTGCACCGAGACAAGTCCTTCGCTCCAGCCCGGCAGCGTTTCCGTGGCCACACCCACGTCCAGACGCAGCGCCTCTGGCGGCCACGTTGGAACATCCACGTCGATGCCTGCTTCGCGCAAACGCTGCGCATAGGCATCGCGGGAAATCGTTGCGGCGTTCACCCGCAGCCACATCGGCGCGATGGTGTTTCCGGCGGCGAGCACGTCCTGCCACTGCTGCGGCCAATCCGCGCGCAGGCGGGCGATCAACCAGTCGGGATACGAGTGCGCTATGGCCGGATCCTCACTGACCGGCAGCGGTTCGCGCGCGGCGCGACGCAGCAGCGCATTGACCAAACCGACGAAGGCCGGCTTGCGCACATTGCGCGCGGCCTCGGCGGTCGCGGCCACCGCCGCATGCGCGGGCAGGCCCAGCGCGTCGAGCTGCGCCAGTCCGGCCAGCAGCAGGGATTCGAGCAGATGTTCGCGCGCCGGCAACGGGCGCTGCATCCATTGTTGCAACACGAAGCGGTAGCGCCGTGCATGGCGCAGCGCCTGAAAACAGATCGCTTCAACGAGGGCGCGATCGCGTGGATCGGGCAGCGTCGGCAGGGCATCGGCGAGCACCGCCTTGAGCGAGCGCCCGTCGTGCAATACAGCGTCGATGGCGCGCGCGGCGACTGCCCGGCTGCCCGCGCCGCTGCTGTCCACCGTGGTCACGCGCGCTGCGAGGCGCGGGCGTTGAGATGCTCGGCGATGGTCATCGCGCGCCCGCCGTCGCGCTGCACCACCAACAGGCGCAGCACGCCCTGTCCGCAGGCGATGTCCAGCCCGTCGCGACTGGCGGCGAGCACGCTGCCGGGCGTGGCGGCGTGTGCCTGCTCCAGCGCGCGCGCTTCATGGATGCGCATGCGCTCGCCGGCGACCAAGCCTTCTGCCACCGGCCAGGGATTGAACGCGCGCACCTTGCGCGCGAGCACGGTGGCCGTTGCGTTCCAGTCCAGCCGCGCTTCGGCTTTGTCGAGCTTGCGCGCGTAGCTCGCGCCGAGTGCCGGTTGCGGTTGGGCGACCGGACGCACGCCCGAACGCAGCAGGGTGAGCGCATCGGCGAGCACTTCCCCGCCCAGTTCGGCCAGCCGGTTGTGCAGGCTGCCGCCGGTGTCGTCGGCATCGATCGGGGTGGTGAGCGAGAGCATCACCGGGCCGGTGTCGAGCCCTGCCTCCATGCGCATCAGGCACACCCCGGTCTGCGCATCGCCGGCCTCGAGCGCACGCTGGATCGGCGCCGCGCCGCGCCAGCGCGGCAGCAGCGAGGCGTGTACGTTCCAGCAGCCTTGTTTGGGGATGGCGAGGATCTTCGGCGGCAGCAACAGGCCATAGGCGACCACGATCATCACATCCGGCTGCAGCGCGGCCAGCGTGCGGCGTTCTTCCAGTGTGCGCAGGCTGGTCGGCTGGCGCACCTCCCAGCCGTGGTGCTGCGCCATCTGCTTGACCGCCGAGGCGGTCAGTGCGCGCCCGCGCCCGGCGGGGCGATCGGGCTGCGTATACACGGCCACGATCTGCCCGTGCCGCGCCGCCGCGCGCAGGCTCGGCAGGGCGAACTCGGGGGTGCCGGCAAAGACGATCCGCAGCGCGCCGCTCATGCCGTGCGTGCGCGCGCCGGCAGCTTCGGCTCGGCCTGCTCGGCGGCCTTGGCGGCGGCTTCCTTGCGCGCCTTGGCGAGCTTTTTCTTCACCAGATCGCGCTTGAGCGGCGAGAGGTAATCGACGAACAGCTTGCCCGCCAGATGATCCATTTCGTGCTGGATGCACACCGCCAGCACGCCTTCGGCGTCGAGCTCGAACGGCTGGCCGTGGCGATCTTGCGCGCGCACGCGCACATGCTGGGCACGGTGCACGTCGGCATGGATGCCCGGCACCGACAAACAGCCTTCCTGATAGACCTGCTCGCCGTCCTTTGCGAGGATTTCCGGGTTGATGAACACCTGCGGGGCGTCGGCGTGCTCCGACACGTCCAGCACCAGCAGGCGCTGGTGCACGTCCACCTGGGTCGCAGCCAGACCGATGCCCGGTGCGGCGTACATGGTCTCGAACATGTCCTCGATCAATGTGCGCAAGGCCGCGTCGAACACGGTCACCGGCTTGGCCACCGTGCGCAGGCGCGGATCGGGGAACTCGAGGATGGGAAGCTTGGCCATGACGGGAAAAAGATGGGGCTGGAAGGCGCCGATGCAAGGCGGCCGGGTGCATTGTAACGCCGAGGCTTGCATTTGCCTGTGGAAAATGGTCAATATGCCCGGCAACCTGTCCGGGGAACTCAGGTAGACAACGCCATGTGGAATCGAATGCTTGCGCTCGTGGGCGCGTCGCTGTTGACCGTCGCCACCTATGCCGTCGCGGCGGATCTGCGTACGGATCATCCGGATACCTACGTCGTCAAGAAGGGCGACACGCTGTGGGATATCTCGGCCCGCTTCCTCAACAAGCCGTGGCTGTGGCCGGAGATCTGGCAGGCCAACCCGCAGATCAAGAATCCGCACCTGATCTACCCGGGCGACGTGCTGAGCCTGAAGTATCTCAACGGCCGCCCGCAGATCGAACTGCACCGCAGCATGGACTCCGGCCCGGCGATCAACACGATCCCGTTGTCGGAGGTCGAGGATTTCCTCAAGCACATGCGCGTGATCGACGACCCCAAGCCCCTGCCCTACATCGTCGGCCTGGAGGAAGACGGCATCCGCGTCACCAACGGGCAACTTGCCTACGCGCGCGGCATTCCCGACGCCAAGGCCGGCGACATGTTCGCCATCGTGCGTCCCACCGTGGCCTTCGGCCGCAACCACCGCGGTTCGGGCGAATACCAGCTGCGCAGTGACGACCTCGACTTCCGCGGCAACAAGCTCAATGGCACCAATTGGAACACCTATTGGCAGGACGTGTCGTTCGGCCGCAAGGGCCAGCCCGATTACCTCGGCACCGAGCTGAAGGAAATGTCGTTGGCGCAGGTGACCCGCCCGCAGGGTCACGGCATCGAGACGGCCACCTTGCTGCTGGTCGGTGGCGGTGGCGAGGTGCGCACCGGCGATCGGCTGGTGCCGGTCGAGGCGCAGCCCTATGACCTGCAGTTCTTCCCGCATCCTCCGAAGCTGCAATTCACAACCGCCGACTACACCCGCTACCGCGTGATCGGCGTACCGGACAACATCGCCGCAGCCGGCCCACACGAGGTGATCGCGCTCTCCGGCGGCAAGCAGGACGGCGTCGACAACGGTACGGTGTTTTCGGTGTGGCGCATCGGCAGCAACGCCGCCGACAACGTCATCCACCACAACCCGCTGGCCGCGGACATGGATCGGGTGAAGCTGGCCGACGAATACGAAGGCCACGTCATGATCTTCCGTACCTTCGACAAGATGAGCTACGGTCTGGTGATGGACGGCACCAAGGAGATCCACGTCGGCGACGTACTCAAGCATCCGGACGCCACCCGCTGATGTTCTGACGGCGGCGCGGGATGCGCCGCCCGCCATGCACACACAAGGATCCATCGACAACGCCCGCGCCTGGATTGCCCTGATCCGCGCGGGCGTTGCCGTTTCTGCGCTGCGCACTCTGGTGGATGAAGCCGGCAGCGCCAGCGCCGCCCTCGGCCTGCCCGATGCGCGGTGGCGACAGGCCGGCGAAAAGGGCGATGCGCTTCGCCGGCTGCGCGCCGGTGAGCCGATCCCGACGGCCGACCTGGCGTGGCTGGAGCACGACACCCACCATCTGCTCGGCTGGGACGATCCTGATTACCCGGCCCTGCTGCGCCGGATCGCCAGCCCGTCGCCCGTGCTGTTCGTCGAAGGCGACGCGGATCTGCTCTGGCATCCGCAAGTCGCCGTGGTCGGCAGCCGCCATGCCACCGCTGGCGGCACCGACAACGCCCGCGACTTCGCCCGTGCCTTTGCGCAGGCTGGCTTGGTCGTCACCAGCGGACTGGCCGAAGGCATCGACGCAGCCGCGCACCTGGCGGCGCTGGACGCACAGGCACCGACCATTGCCGTGGTCGCCACCGGCACCGACATCACCTATCCGCGCCACCACGCACGGCTGGCGGCGCGCATCCGCGAACACGGCGCGATCGTCAGCGAGTTCCTGCCCGGCACCCCGCCGTCGCGCGAGCACTTCCCGCGCCGCAACCGCATCATCGCCGGCCTCGCCCTGGGCACGCTGGTGGTCGAGGCCGCCGATCGCAGCGGCGCGCTGATCACCGCGCGGCTGGCCTGCGAGACCGGGCGCGAGGTGTTCGCGGTGCCCGGATCGATCCACAACCCGCTCGCCCGCGGCTGCCATCGGTTGATCCGCCAAGGCGCGGCGCTGGTGGAAGACGCCCGCGAAGTCGTCGAGGCGCTGGCGCCGGTCGCCGCCGAGCTGGCCGATGCCCTGCGCGCGCGCCTGCAAGCGCCGGAATTCGCACCGCACATTGCCGCATCATCCGATTCGCCTCCATTCGATCCGGCTCCAACCGCCGATCCCGACCACAGCCACGTGCTGGCCGCGCTCGGCCACGATCCGGTGGCGATCGACACCCTCGTCGCGCGCACGGGATTGACGGTGCCGCAACTGTCCTCCATGCTTCTGCTCATGGAGTTGCAAGGCCGGGTCGCCGTCGAGCACGGCCGGTACGCCAGGAGGTAGTCCCGCAGCCCCACCCACCGCGCCCGCGCGCAGGCGGAATGAGGAATGAAAGAAGAAACCATACTCGACGTACTGCTCTACCTGTTCGAACATTATTTCTACGAAGACCCCGACGCGGTCGCAGACCGCGACTCCCTGCAAAACGGCCTGCTCCAGGCCGGCTTCTCCCCCGCCGAGATCAACAAGGCCTTCGACTGGCTCGACGAGCTGGCGCAGCAGCGTCCGCTGGCTGCGCCGCCGCGCGGCACCATCGGCCCGGTGCGGATGTACGTCGAACCTGAGCTGGCCAAACTCGACACGGAAACGCTGGGCTTCCTGATGTTCCTGGAACAACAGGGCATCCTCGACGCGGCGCAGCGCGAACTGGTGATCGACCGCGTGATGGCGCTCGATCAGGATGAGCTCGACCTGGACGACCTGAAATGGGTGGTGCTGATGGTGCTGTTCAACCAGCCCGGCGCCGAGGCCGCGTATGCGTGGATGGAAGGGCAGATGTTCGCCGACGAGCCCGAGCCGCTGCACTGAATTCGACGCGGGTCTTCCGCCCCCTGCTTGACAGCGGCCGCATCCGTATTGCCTTAATGAATAAGGGGAGAGCGATTGCGCTCGGCACGCAGCCATGGGTGCAGCCGGGTCGCGGCATCGCTATCTCCGTCATCTGTCATCTGTCATTTGTTCTCCGAATGTCCAAAAACCTGCTCATCGTCGAGTCGCCCGCCAAGGCGAAGACGATCAACAAATACCTCGGCAAGGACTTCATTGTCCTCGCCAGCTACGGCCACGTGCGCGATCTGGTGCCGAAGGAGGGCGCGGTGGATCCGGCGCGCGACTTCGCGATGCGCTACGCCACCATCGACAAGAACGAGAAGCACGTCGAGGCCATCGCCAAGGCGGCGAAGACCGCCGAAGGCCTGTATCTGGCGACCGACCCGGATCGCGAAGGCGAGGCGATCAGTTGGCACGTTGCGGAGATCCTCAAGGAGCGCGGCCTGCTGAAGGATCGCAAGCTGCACCGGGTGGTGTTCACCGAGATCACCCCGCGCGCGATCCGCGAGGCGGTGGCGCATCCGCGCACGATCGCCGCCGATCTGGTCAACGCCCAGCAGGCGCGGCGCGCGCTGGATTACCTGGTCGGCTTCAACCTCTCGCCGGTGCTGTGGCGCAAGGTGCAATCCGGGCTGTCGGCCGGGCGCGTGCAATCGCCGGCGCTGCGCATGATCGTCGAACGCGAGGAAGCCATCGAGGCCTTCGTGGCGCGCGAATACTGGTCGATGGAAGCCGATGTCGCGCACCCGGCGCAGGCCTTCGTTGCCCGCTTGGTGAAGCTCGACGGGCACAAGGTCGAACAGTTCACCCTCACCGATGCCGCCGCCGCGCACGCCGCGCGCGAGCGCCTGCTCAAGGCCGCCGGCGGCCGCCTGCACGTCACCGACGTGGCCAGCAAGGAGCGCAAGCGCCGGCCCGCGCCGCCGTTCATCACTTCCACCCTGCAGCAGGAGGCCGCGCGCAAGCTCGGCTTCACCACCCGCCGCACCATGCAGGTGGCGCAGAAGTTGTACGAGGGCATCGCGCTGGGCGAGGAGGGCACGGTCGGCCTGATCAGCTACATGCGTACCGACTCCACGCATTTGTCCGACGAGGCGCTGGCCGAACTGCGCGACGTGATCGCACGCGATTACGGCATCGGCGCGCTGCCGGACAAGCCCAACCTCTACAAGACCAAGTCGAAGAACGCGCAGGAAGCCCACGAGGCGATCCGCCCGACCTCGGCGCTGCGCACGCCGGCATCGGTCGGCCGGCATCTGTCCGACGACGAGCGCCGCCTGTACGAGCTGATCTGGAAGCGCGCCATCGCCTGCCAGATGATCCCGGCCACGCTCAACACCGTCACCATCGAACTGGCCTGTGGCAGCGCGCACGCCTTTCGCGCGTCGGGCACCACGGTGATCGATCCGGGCTTCCTCGCCGTGTACGAGGAAGGCCGCGATGTGGCGCCGGCGGCCGAGGACAACGACGAGGGCCGCAAGCTGCCGCCGATGAAACCCGGCGACAACCTGCCGCTGGCCGGCATCCGCACCGATCAGCATTTCACCGAGCCGCCGCCGCGCTATTCGGAGGCCTCGCTGGTGAAGGCGCTGGAGGAATACGGCATCGGCCGCCCGTCCACTTACGCGGCGATCATCCAGACGCTGGTGTTCCGCAAATACGTCGAACTGGAGAACCGCCGCTTCCGTCCCACCGACGTCGGCCGCGCGGTCAGCAATTTCCTGTCCAGCCATTTCGCGCAGTACGTGGATTACGACTTCACCGCCAAACTCGAAGACGAACTCGACGCGGTCTCGCGCGGCGAGGAAGACTGGGTGCCGTTGATGCGGCGCTTCTGGGAGCCGTTCAAGGCGCTGGTGACGGAGAAGACCGATTCGGTGGATCGCGGCGACGCCACCGGCGCGCGCGAGCTGGGCGTGGATCCGGCGACGGGCAAGCCGGTCAGCGTGCGCCTCGGGCGCTTCGGTGCGTTCGCGCAGATCGGCCGCAAGGAGGACGAGGAGAAGCCGCGCTTCGCCAGCCTGCGCCCCGGGCAGAGCATGCACACCATCGGGCTGGAAGATGCGCTGGCGCTGTTCCTGCTGCCGCGCACGCTGGGTGAAGATGCCGGCGAACCGGTGACGGTGGCGGTCGGCCGCTTCGGCCCGTTCGCCAAGCGCGGCGCGACGTATGCCTCGCTGGGCAAGGACGACGACCCGTACACCATCGACTTCGAGCGCGCCTTGCATCTGATCCGCGAGCGCGAGGCCTTCCTCGCCAATCGCCTCATCCGCAAGTTCGACGACAGCCTGATCGAGATCCTCAACGGCCGCTACGGCCCCTACATCACCGATGGGGAAAAGAACGGCAAGATCCCGAAGGATCGCGAGCCGGCTTCGCTGACGCGGGACGAATGCGAAGCGATCCTCGCCGCCGCCCCGGCCCGCCCCACGCGCGGACGTTTCGCGCGCAAGGCCGCGGCCAAGGCACCGGCCAAGGCCGTGGCGAAGAAAGCCGCTCCGGCGGCGAAGGCTGCCACGAAAAAAATCGTAGCGAAGCCGGTTGCGAAAAAATCGACGGCGTCCAAGGGCGTGAAGAAGACCATGACCGCAGCGTCGGCCGGGAAGGCGGCGGCGAAGAAAACCGCGACGAAGAAAGTCGCAGCGAAGAAGACTTCGGCGAAATAGATCCACAAACCCCTCCCCAGCCCTCCCCTGCGCTGATGCGCAAGGGAGGGAGACAAGCGGGTCGCTGCGAAGCACGCTTCGGCAAGATAGATCCACGAACCCCTCCCCAACCCTCCCCTACGCTGATGCGCAAGGGAGGGAGACAAGCGGGGCGCTGCGAAGCACGCTTCGGCAAGATAGCTCCACGAACCCCTCCCCAACCCTCCCCTGCGCTGATGCGCAAGGGAGGGAGACAAGCGGGTCGCTCGGCCCATCACCCTCTGTTAACAGGGGAGGGAGATAAGCAGCCTGCTTTCACCCCTCCCCTTGCACGCGAAGCGGGCAGGGGGAGGCTGGGAGGGGGTTGCCAAACGCGGCGATGTTTCATGCTGCCCCGGCGCTCGTCTTTGTAACCCGGCATCCACTCCTGCTTGCGCCATCGCCCATCGTTGCATGGAAGTGGGCGCGGGCTGTCGCTACGCCTGCCAACGGTGATTGTCGGGGACAGGCTCAATGGCGAGCGATGACCTGCGCCCGCCCGCAGTTGCGTTTGCTATGATCGTCGACCGCGTCACAATCGCGGCACCACTTTCCCGGGGAAACCATCATGTTCAAGCGCAAACTCCTGCCCTGCCTGATCGCTGCGGGCATCGTCGCTGTGTCTGGCTGCAGCAAACTCGGCCTGGGCGGGCCGGGTTCGACCGGTGCCGGCGTGGTTGCCGCCGACGACCCATTGACCTACGTGCCGGCCGACACGCCGTATGTGGTCGCCAACATCGATCCGCAGCCGACCGCCGTGTCCGATCACTGGATCGCGCTGATGGACAAGAACGGCAAGATCGGCGACGTCTATGCGCAGTCGATCGACGATGGCCTCAAGGCGCTGGCCGACGAAGGCGCGAATTGCGCCGCAGCTGCTCCGGCGGCTCCGGCAACGGCAGAGCCGGCACCTCCAGCCGCGCCGGTTTCCGGCGGCGGTGGCGGCGGTGCGATGCAGGATGCGCCCGCGGTCGCCTCGCCCGACAGCCCGGCCGCCGACAGCGGCGATGCCGCATCTCCCGAAGCCACCGACACCGCCTCGGCCATGGCCAGCGCGATGAACGACGTGGCCAATGCCGAAGATGCCGCCGCCCCGGCCGAAGACAAGTGCTCCGCTGAAGCGGTGGCGCGCCGCGAGAAGGCGACCAAGTTGCTCGGCGCGTTCAAGGACGAAGTGGCCGGCAAGGATCTGAAATCGCTGCTGGACAATTTCGGCCTGTCCACGCAGATGCACACGGCCTTCTACGGCATCGGCCTGGTGCCGGTGCTGCGCCTGGAACTGGCCAAGCCCGACAACCTGCGCGCCGCCATCGGTCGCATCGAAACCAAGTCCGGCACCAAGCTCGACACCGGCAAGGTCGGCAGCGTGGATTACTGGCAGGTCAGCGATCCTTCCGCCAAGGTGGAAGGCGTGTTCGCGATCACCGGCAAACAGTTCGTCGCCACCCTCGCGCCGGTGAAGGCGTCCGATGCCGACCTCAAGACCTTGCTGGGCATCGACAAGCCGAAGAAGTCGCTGGCCGACAGCGGCGATCTGGCCGCGCTGAACAAGAAGATGGGCTACAGCTCGTTCATGAGCGGCTACTTCGATTCGGCCAAGCTGCTGAATGAACTCAAGGCTCCGCCGAGCGCGCTGGAGTCCTCCTTCCTCGCCGTGCTGGGTACGAAGAAACCGCAGATCGATCCGGTCTGCGCCGCCGAATACGGGCAGATCGCCACCGCGTGGCCGCGCGCCAGCTTCGGCTACACCGAGCTCACGCCCCAGCACGTGGCCGTGCGTGCGGTGCTGGAAACCCGCCCGGACATCGCCAAGGATCTGATGAGCCTGCGCGCGCCGATGCCGGGCATGGGCGCGGCCAAGACCGCGTTGGCGAACTTCGGCTTCAGCGTGAACATGGGCAAGCTGCCGGAGCTGGCGACCAAGTACGCCAACGCCACCGCCAATGCGCCGTGGAAGTGCCCGGCGCTGGCCGGCCTGAACGATTCCACCGCCAAGGCCAAGGATTCGCTGACCAATCCGGGTTTGGCCGGCTACACCGGCATGTTCCACGGCCTGAACCTGATCGCCGACAAGATCGACGTCAAACCCGACCAGCCGATCCCGGATCTGTCCCTCGTGGCGGTGATCGGATCGGACAACCCGGCCTCGCTGCTGGCGATGGCCGGCAATATGGTTCCCGGGATCGCCAACATCGGTCTGAAGCCCGACGGCACGCCGAAGGCGCTGCCGCCGATGCCGAACCTGCCGATCAATGCGCCGATATTCGCGGCGATGACCGACAAGGTGCTGGCGCTCTCGCTGGGAGCCGGTGAGGACGCGCGCATCGCCGATGCGATGAAGCTCGATCCGGCGCAGCAGCCATTGCTGGCCGGCGGCGCGCGCGGCGATCTGTACCACGTGATCGCGGCGTACATGCGCAAGGGTGCCGATGCGATCAGCGATCCCAAGGCCAAGGAAATGATGCAGCGGCAGGCCACGGCGATGGACATGTACGCCAACTGGTTCAAGCGCGTGGACATGACCGTCGAGCTGACCGATCAGGGCATCGAATTGCACGAGTCGGTGGATACGAACTGATCGTCGCCGATCGGGTTGTATTGAATCGCGGGGCGTGGCTGAAAGGCGCGCCCCGTTTCATTTGCGCTCGCGATCTTCCAGCCACACGCGCACGGCGGCGATGGCGACGAACAAGCCAGCCTGCGCCAGCAGCCATGGAATAGCTGTCCAGCCTGCGAGAAACAGTACGAGCAACGAAACCAACAGTGACAGCGCGGCCCACGACACACCGTGGTGCGGACTGCCATCGCGCGACTCCCATTCGGCCGCGTTCCAGAATACGATCATGCCGGCCAACGCGAGCGAGATCGGGATGAAGTCATCGACCATGAAGGGACGCTCCTTGGATATCGTCTGGTAGCGCCTCGGATCAAACTGGCACCAGCTCCACCCACACCGGCGTGTGATCCGAAGCGCGCTCCCAGATGCGCGGCTCGTGGTCGATGGCGACGGCTTTGCAGGATGCGCGCAACGCCTCGCTGACCAGCACCAGATCGATGCGCAGGCCGAGGTTGCGGCGGAACGCCGCCTGCCGGTAGTCCCACCAACTGAAAGCCCCGCCCTCGTCATGGAACAGGCGGTAGCTGTCGTGCAGGCCCAGATCGAGCAGCCTGCGCAGCGCGGCACGCTCGGCGGTGGAGGTGAGGATGGATTCGTCGTTCCACAGCGCCGGATCGTGCACGTCGCGATCATCGGGGGCGATGTTGAAATCGCCCAGCACGACCATGCGCGGGTGGCGCGCGATCTCCTCGGCCAGCCAGTCACGCAACGCGGCGAGCCAACGCAGCTTGTAATCGTATTTCTCGCTGCCCACCGCCTGCCCGTTGACCACATACAGATCGACGATGCGCACGCCGCCGACCGTTGCGGCAATGACGCGCTTCTGCTCGTCGGCAAAACCGGGAATGCCCGCCTGCACGTCCTCGATGGCCCGCCCGCGCGCGAGGATGGCCACCCCGTTGTAGGTCTTCTGCCCGGAACACACGCTGCGGTAGCCGGCTTCCGCCAACGCGGTGTCGGGGAAACGCGCATCCTCCAGCTTGGTTTCCTGCAAGGCCACCACATCGGGCTGGGCGCGCTCCAGCCACTGCAACAGGTGCGGCAGGCGCACGTTGAGAGAGTTGACGTTCCAGGAGGCGATTTTCATGCGCCGAGTATGGCAGGCGCACGCGCCCCAGCCCACGGTCAGCCCCGCCTTCCGGCGAGTGCGGTACGCTGCGCGTCAATGGGCGGCTCGTTGGCCGCCCGAGGAACGCACATGGACTGGATCGATCTGCGCAGCGATACCGTCACCCGACCCACGCCGGCCATGCGCGAGGCGATGGCGCGCGCCGAGGTCGGCGACGACGTGTACGGCGAAGACCCGACCGTCAATGCGCTGCAACACCGGCTCGCGGTGAAGCTGGGCTTCGAGGACGCGCTGTTCGTGCCTTCCGGCACGCAGGCCAACCTGATCGCGCTGATGGCACACTGCCAGCGCGGCGACGAGTACCTCGTCGGCATGGACGCGCACACCTACAAGTTCGAAGGCGGCGGCGCGGCGGTGCTCGGCTCGATTCAGCCGCAACCCATTCCGAACGCCGGCGACGGCAGCCTGCCGCTGGCGACGGTGGAAGCCGCGATCAAGCCGCTCGATCCGCATTTCGCGCGCAGCCGACTGCTGTGCCTGGAAAACACTTGGCACGGCCGGCCGCTGACGCTGGACTACCTGCGCGATGCGCGCGCGCTGTGCGACCGCCGTGGTCTGCGCCTGCATCTGGATGGCGCGCGCCTGTTCAATGCCGCCGTCGCGCTGCAGATTCCCGCCCGCGACATCGCGCAGTTCTTCGACTCCGTCTCGGTGTGTTTTTCCAAGGGGCTGGGTGCGCCGGTAGGCTCCGTGCTGTGCGGCAGTCGCGCGCTGATCGACGAGGCGCGGCGCTGGCGCAAGGTCTGCGGCGGCGGTTGGCGGCAGGCCGGCATGCTCGCCGCGGCCTGCCTGCACGCGCTCGACCACCACATCGAACGCCTCGCCGAGGATCACACGCGCGCGGCGCGGCTGGCCGCGGGCCTGCGCGGGCTGCCGGCGATCAAACTCGTCGGCCAACACACCAACATGGTGTTCATCGAGGTCGCCAGCGCGCACCTGCCCGCCTTCCGCGTACACATGGAAGCCGCCGGGGTGAAACTCTCGATCGGTTACTTGCCGAATATCCGCATGGTCACCCATCTGGACATCGACGATGCGGCCGTCGAGCGCGCGCTCACCGCGTTGCGGTCGTTCGCTCCCTGAACTCGCTCACGTCGCCGGCCGCTGCTCGATCTTGGGTTCGGCCAGTTCCTTGCCCGGCTGCGCGTGGCCGGCCATCTCCGCGCCGGCATCGGCAGGCAGCTTGAACATCATCCACGCCGACAGCGCGCTGATCGCGCCGACGATGGCGAATGCCGGGCCGAAGTTCGCCGCCGCGGTCGCGTCGCGGTGGGCGACCCAGCCGACGACTTGCAGCGCGTAGCCGGCCACCGCCACCCCCAGCGCCAGCGAGAACTGCTGCATCATTCCGGCCAGGCTCGCGGCCTGACTCATCGTGGACTGTTCGACCTGCGCATAGCTGACCGCGTTGATGGCGGTGAACTGCAGCGAGCGGAAGCAGCCGGCGACGATCAGCACGCCGATGATCAACGCATGCGGCGTGCTGGCGCGGAACAATCCGTAGCCGGCGAGCATCGCCGCGCACACCAGCGCGTTGATCCACAGCACGTTGCGGAAGCCGAAGCGCTTGAGCACGCGCGCAGCAATCGTCTTCATGAAGATCGCACCGATCGCCGAGGCGAAGGTGAGCAGGCCCGAGTGCAGCGGATCGAGGCCGAAACCCAGTTGCAGCATCAGCGGCAGCAGGAAGGGAATCGCGCCGATGCCGACCCGGAACACGCCGCCGCCGAGCACGCCGGCGCGAAAAGTTTCCTGCCGGAACAGGCGCAGATCGAGCAACGGGTGTGGATGACGATGCGCATGCACGCCGTAGCCACCCAGCGCCAGCAGCCCGACGACGAGGCAGGCCACCGCCACCGGCACAGACACCATGTGCCGGCCGAGGGTGGAGAAGCCGAACATCGCCGCCGCCAGACCAAATCCCGAGAGCGCGAAGCCGCGCCAGTCCAGCGGTTTCACCGCCTCGCGCAAATCCGGAATGAAGCGCCACGCCAACACGATGCCGAGCAGACCCATCGGCAGGTTGATGCCGAAGATCCAGCGCCAGTGGAAATACGTGGTGATGAGGCCGCCCAGCGGCGGGCCGATCATCGGTGCCAGCAGTGCGGGGATGGTCAGCCAGCTCAGCGCATCGACCAGTTCGTTCTTGGGGATCGCGCGCAGCAGCACCAGCCGCCCGACCGGCACCATCAGCGCCCCGCCCATGCCCTGCAGGAAGCGCGCGGCGACCAGCGTCTCCAGCGAGTTGCAGGCCGCGCAGGCCAGCGAGCCGAGCAAGAACACGCCGATCGCCGACATGAAGGTGCGGCGCGCGCCGAAGCGGTCGGCGATCCAGCCGCTGACCGGGATGAACACCGCCAGCGCGAGCAGGTACGCGGTGAGGGCGAGCTTGAGCGCGACCGGATCGGTGCCCAGATCGCGCGCCATCATCGGCAACGAGGTCGCGATCGCGGTCGAATCCATGCTCTCGATGAACAAGGCGCAGGACACGATCAGCGGCAGCAGGCGGCCCGGTCTCATCGGCGACATGGTACCTGCTGTGGTTCGGAAACCCTCGAGCGCAGGGGGTCGCAACAGCAGAACCTGTCGGCAGCAAGGGCCACCCGATCATGATCGATCGCTGGCCACGGCTCCTTCCTTCGCTTGATGGGTGGGCGCGCTAGCCGGTGTGCGGTTCGCGTCTGCCACTGCCTGCGAATCGCCCCCATCCGCCTTCGGCACCTTCCCCCGCTTGCGGGGGAGGGATGGGATGGGGGCAAGCCGTCACGTCCACTTGCCCTATCCCAACCCGGCGCATGCTCTTGTTACGTCGAGGAGAAAGCCACTGGATTCCGGGTTCTGTCCGCAAACAGCGCGGACAGCCCCGGAATGACGACGGCATGGGCAACCGTCATCAGCGGGAATAGAATCAGCTGTCGAGGGAGGCCTTGTCCGACCGGGGCCCCATCACCGCGTCAAAAACTTCACCAGCCTGTCCGCCAGCCCACGATACGGCGGCTTGAACAGCGCCATCGACGACAGTCGCGACTGGTACAGCACCGCCTTGGGATGGCTGAAGGTCGCGAAGCCGTCGTAGCCGTGATAGCGGCCCATGCCCGACGGCCCGACGCCGCCGAAGGGCAGGCGATCTTGCGCGTAGTGCATCACCGTGTCGTTGATCGACACCCCGCCGGCGACGGTGCGCTCGAGCATCTGCTGCACACGCGCGCCGTCGTTGTCGAAGTGGTACAGCGCCAGCGGGCGCGGATGGGCGTTGATGTAGACGATGGCTTCATCGAGGCTGCGATAGGTTTTGATCGGCAGGATCGGGCCGAAGATTTCCTCGCGCATCAGCGCCAGATCGTCGGGTGGATCGAGCACCAGCGTCGGCGGGATCAGGCGTTGCGCGTCGGCTGCGTCGCGCTCGCACGCGACGAGTTCGATGCTGCGCACGCCGCGTGATGCCGCTTCATCGAGATAGCCGCGCAAGCGGCGGTACTGGCCTTCGTTGACGATGCTGGTGTAGTCGGGATTGCCGTCGATGCGCGGGAAGCGTGCGCGCACCGCCACACCCAGCGCATCCACGAACGCATCGCGCGCGGCCTGCGGCACCAGCAGGTAATCGGGCGCGATGCAGGTCTGGCCGGCGTTGAGCCACTTGCCGGCGGCGATGCGCTGCGCCGCCAGCGGCAGCGGGAAATCCGGCGCGATCACGCACGGCGACTTGCCGCCCAGTTCCAGCGTTACCGGCACGAGGTTCTGCGCGGCGGCAGCCATCACCTTGCGCCCCAGCGCGGTCGAGCCGGTGAAGAACAGATGATCGAACGGCAGCGTGGAGAACGCCGCGGCGACCTCCGGCCCGCCGGTCGCCACCACCACCCGCTCGGCCGGGAACACCTCGCCGAGCAGATCGCGCAGGAAGGCGCTGGTGCGCGGGGTGTGTTCGGAGGGCTTGAGCATCACGTGGTTGCCGGCGGCGATCGCGGCGGCCAGCGGATTGAGCGCCAGACTCACCGGGTAGTTCCACGGCGAGATCACCCCGACCACGCCCAGCGGCTGCATGCGCACCTGCGCGCGCGCCGGCAGGAACAGCCAGTTCACCGCACGTCCGCGCGGGCGCATCCACGATTTGAGATGCCGGCGCAGGTGGTCGATCTCGCCCAGCACGGTCATGCCGTCGGCGACCAGGCTCTCGTGCCGCGAGCGGTTGCCGAAGTCGGCGCTGACGATCTTCGCCATCTCCTCCACGCGGCGCTGGAACGCGCTGCGCAAGCGGTCGAGGTCGTCGCGGCGCTGCGCGTAATCGGGCACGCGCGCGGCCTGCGCGGCGCGCAGTTTCTTCAGGGTGGGCAGCAGATCGGCGACGGGCGTGGCGGTGGTGGTGTCCATGCGCCCGAGTGTAGTGCCGCGCAGTCGTACAATCACTCCAATCCCGGCTTATCCCTTCTCCCCTTGGGGCTCGATGTTGCGTTTGCGAACCACGGGTTTGCGCAACATCGAGCGCCTCCGCGCTGGCGCGGAGGCTGGGGCGCGGGGCGAGGTGCCCGCAGGGCGGATGAGGGAAGGATGTGGCAGGTCAAGGCAAACCTGCTTTGCGCCTGTGCGATATTCCCTCATCCGGCGCTTCGCGCCACCTTCTCCCAGTGGGAGAAGGAACATTTCGCGCCTCATGCCTTTCGTCTTTCTCCACTCTACTCGCCCACCCCATGCGCCCCTATCTCGACACCTTCCCCACCCTCGGCGCGCGCGCCTACGTCGATCCAGCCGCGACCGTGATCGGCGATGTCGTCCTCGGCGAGGACGCCTCGATCTGGCCGGCTGCGGTGGTGCGCGGCGATGTCCACCACATCCGCATCGGCGCGCGCACCAATGTGCAGGACGGCGCGATCGTGCACGTCACCCACGCCGGCCCCTACACCGGCGACGGCTTTCCCTGCTTGATCGGCGCCGACGTGACCATCGGCCACGCCGCGGTGATCCACGCCTGCACCATCGAGGACGCCTGCCTGATCGGCATGCACGCCACCGTGCTCGACGGCGCGATCGTGCGCCGCCACGGCTTCGTCGCCGCCGGCGCGGTGATCGCGCCGGGCAAGATCGTCGGCGAGGGCGAGTTGTGGATGGGCAACCCCGCGCGCTGCGTGCGCCGGCTCGACTCCGCGCAGATCGAGCAGTTTTACTATTCGGCTGCGCACTACGTGAAGCTCAAGGATCGCTATCTGGCTGGGATCGTGTCTGGCATACAGCCACCGGTCTGAAAGGGGTAGTCCGCCAACCACCTGCGCCACCGCCTTCGTGTGGGTCGGCCAAGGGTCGCCAGCGAGGCAGATTCCGGGGGTAGAACCCAAGGCAACCTGATATCGCAGGAACACCATTTATCGGAAGAAGTTACGTCGTACAGAACAGCGAAACCCGCTCTAGCACGCCAGCCAGCCCGGCGAAAAAACGCATCATGTTTCCCGGGAACGCAGCGCATGAACGCCGCATCAAATGTATAACCCGGCATACGAGGGCGTCACCGCATCATGGCGGTTGATGGCCCGCGCCGTTCTCGTTCCTGCTTCCCATTCGAGAGCATTCATGACGCTGCTTTCGCGAGCCTTGTGTGCTGCACTGTTTTTGCTTCCGATGGATGCCTTCGCCTGCGCCACCTGCGGTTGCACGCTCAGCACGGATGCGGCGGCCGGTTATTCCTCGCAACCAGGCTGGCGGATCAATCTCGACTACAGCTACATCGACCAGGGCCAGTTGCGCTCGGGCACCGACCCGGCATCGCCGGCGCAAGTCGTGAACCAGCCCTCCGATCCTTCCGCCGGCGGCGGCGAGATCGAGAAGCACACCATCAACCGTTACCTCAACCTGAGCCTGACGTATCGACCGAATACGGACTGGGGATTCACCGTCGTGCTGCCGTGGGTGTCGCGCAACCACACGACCTACGGCACGCAGAATGCTCCCTTCACCCCGACCGAGACCGCGCCCGGCCAGCTCAGCGGCGTCGCGCTTTCGGGCTTGGGCGACGTGAAGCTGATGGCGAGCTGGCAGGGATTCCTGCCGACCCACAACCTCGGCGTGCAGATCGGGCTGAAGCTGCCGACCGGCAACGACGGCGGGCAAGGTTCAGACGGAACGATCTACGGCCACCCCAAACGCTTCGCATACGGCCCGGCGACCGGCGACGCGCTCGACACCAGTCTGCAGGCCGGCACCGGCAGCACCGATGTCATCGTCGGAGCGTACTGGTATCAGGCGATCAGCCAGGATTTCGACGCCTACGCCGACGGCCAGTTCCAGGCCGCGATCTTGCACAAACTCGATCAAGCCGGCGGCGATTACCGTCCGGGCAATCAGTTCACGGTGAGCGCCGGCCTGCGCTACGAAGCCAACCCCGGTTGGGTGCCGCAGGTGCAGATCAACCTGCTGCGCAAGAGTCGCGATCTGGGCGCGCTCGCCGATACGTTCGACACCGCCGGCACCGTGGTCTACCTCAGTCCCGGCATCACCGTGAACCTGCGGAGCAACCTGCAACTGTACGGCTTCGTGCAAGTACCGCTGTACAGCCATTTGCAGGGCTACCAGTTGTTCCCGCGCTGGACGGCGACGGCGGGCGTCAGCGCGGGGTTCTGAATCGGCGCGACGCTGGTTCGGTGCGCGATCACTTCTCGCGCAGCAGCGGCAACACCTCGCGATCCAGCGCCGCCGCGTCGAGGATCTCGGTGTACTTGAAACCGTCGCGGCGCAGGATGCCACGGCGGTCGATCGCGAAGGTCAACGGCACCCGCCAGATGCGGCCGTAACCCTTGGCCTGCGTGGCGGACAACAGGGCGGCCGGGTAGTCCATGCCGCGCATCGCCTCCTTCACTTTCGCCAGATCGGCAGGCTCATCGAGGCTGATCGCAATCATCGCGAACCCTTCGTCCTTGTGCGCACGGAAGAAGGCATCCATCGCCGGCATCTCGACCCGGCACGGCTCGCACCACGTTGCCCAGAAGTGCACCAGCACCACCTTGCTCTTGGCTGCCGCGAGATCGAAACGACCGCCGTCGAGGGTCGTCGCCGTCACCTCCGGCGCGGGCGCGCCGACCGCGAGGCCTTTGGCCCATGCAGTGGAAGCAAGGCAGCAGGCCAGGATCAGGCAAAGAACGCGCATCGCAGCATCCGTCCATCGAAACACGCAAGGTTCCGATTCTAGCCGGCGTCTTGCGGGAAGGGATGGCTGCGACTGTGTAAAGGTCATCCATGCACGAGGCCGCGTTGCCACTATGCGTGCCGAACCATGCGCGCCGCGAATCTGTTCGCATCGACCGTGACCTGCAGGGCGACGCCATGAACCAAGCCATGCTGCAACGGCGGGAACACATCTTGCAGTCGCTGCATCGAATGGGCAGGACGGTACCGATACGTCATCCGACGCAGACCGATCCTCAACCCCACCGCCTTCGGAGTATCGCCATGTCCACGCTGAAGCATGCCCGTTTCGCCACCATCCGCCATCTCGTCCTCGCCGGCGCCACCGCCGTCTTGATGGCGTCCCCCGCGATCGTCCCGGTCACCGCCTACGCCCATCCCGGGCATGCCATGCATGCCGGCGCGGCCGACTGCCGCACGTCCAGCATGAGCGCGTTGTATTCGGCCATGCAGGGCCTGTGGGCGCAGCACATGGAATGGACCTATGCGGCGGTGACCGCGCTGGCCAGCGATTCGCCGGCCACCGAGGCCACGGCCGCGCGCCTGATGCAGAACCAGGTGGACATCGGCAATGCGATCAAGCCGTACTATGGCGATGCCGCCGGCGATGCGCTGACCAAGCTGCTGCAGGAACACATCGCCGGCGCGGTGGCGGTGGTGAAGGCAGCCAAGGCCGGCGACAAGCCCGCATTGGACAAGGCCATCGCGGCCGCCTACGCGAACGCGCAGCAGATCGCCGACTTCCTCGCCGGCGCCAACCCGAACTGGAAGAAGGACGACATCCGCGAAATGCTCAAGGGCCACATCGACACCACGCTGGTGTACGCCACCGCCGTGTTGCAGGGCCATTACGCCGATGGCATCGCCGCCTACGGCAAGGCCGAGGCGCACATGATGATGCTGGCCGACATGCTCAGCGCGGGGTTGATCAAGGCATTCCCGGACAAGTTCACGCGCTGACGATGCGCCCTGCCGCCTGCGAAGACGCCACAACGCACGTCACGCATGCATGCGGCTGTCGGCGATTGCATTCCCTCCCTCGCCTCGCGGGGGAAGGAATACGAAACGATCCGCGCCCTCAGCCCGACAGCAGTCCCCAGCCGAACAGACTGCCACCGGCGATGCCCAGCAGCAGCGAGCCCAGCCACACGGGACGGGACTTGGTCAGCGCGGCGACCGCGCCCAGGGCGATGCCGACCTGCAGCAAGGCGACCGCGCGCGCGAAGCCGTGGTGGCGGTGCACCAGATGGTCGGCTTCCACGGATTTCTCGTCGCGCTGTTGTTCCAGATCGTGGGCCTTGGCGGCGATGTCCTGCTGCTCTTTCAGGTAACGCGCTTCCTTGCCGGGCAGGTCGGCCGGCGGGGCTTGCTTGAGCGCCAGCCACGGGCCTTGCGCGTCGTGGGCGATGGCCGCTTTCACGCCCTTGGCCTGGTAGTAGGCCCACTGGTCGGAGGCCTGCGCCTGCAGGCGCGTGGACTCGGTCTTGAGCACCAGCGCCTCGTTGACCGTGCTGCCGGCCTCCAGCGAGGCCACCGCGGCCAGCGCGGCGAACAGCGCCGTGCTCAGCGCGATGGCGCGCAGCAGTTTGCCGCCTTCGCGCTCGATCTCCTTGTCGATGGCTTCGCGCAGGTTGTCGGTATCGACTTCGGGGCCTTCGGGCATCAGCGTTTGGCCTTGGTCAGCAGTTGATCGAGCAGCTTCAGGCCGAGGTCGATTTCCTCGGTGCTGATGTGCAGCGAGGGCGCGAGGGTGATGACGTTCTTGTAGTAGCCGCCCACGTCCAGCACCAGCCCGATCTTCTTGCCGGCGTGCTCGAGCTCGCCGGCAAGACCCATGTCGCACATGCGGTCGAGCAGCTTCTTGTTGGGCGTGAAACCGTCGGCTTCGCAGATCTCCGCGCGCAGCGCCAGACCAAGGCCATCGACGTCGCCGATTTCCTTGTGGCGCTTCTGCAAATCCTGCAAGCCTGCGAGGAAGTGCGCGCCCTTGGCCATCACCATCGCTTCGTAATCCGTCTCGGCGAGCATCTTCATCGTCTCCAGCCCGACCGCGGTGCCCAGCGGGTTGGAGGCGAAGGTGGAATGCGTCGAACCGGGCGGGAACACGGTCGGGTTGATCAGTTCCTCGCGCGCCCAGATGCCGGCCAGCGGGTTCAGGCCGTTGGTGAGCGCCTTGCCGAACACCAACACGTCGGGTTGCACGCCGAAGTGCTCGATGCTCCACAGCTTGCCGGTGCGGAAGAAACCCATCTGGATTTCATCGACCACCAGCAGGATGCCGTGCTGGTCGAGCACGCGCTTGATGCCCTTGAAGAAGTTCGGCGGCGGGATGACGTAGCCGCCGGTGCCCTGGATGGGCTCGACGTAGAACGCCGCGTACTCGCACTGCCCGGCCTTGGGATCCCACACGCCGTTGTATTCGGTCTCGAACAGGCGCTCGAACTTGGCCACGCAGTGCTCGCCGTATTCCTCCTTCGACATGCCCTTGGGGCCGCGGAAGTGGTACGGGAATTCGATGAACTGGGCGCGATCGAAGTGGCCGTAGCGGCGGCGGTAGCGGTACGAGGAGGTGATCGCCGAAGCGCCCAGCGTGCGCCCATGGTAGCCGCCTTCGAAGGCGAACATCAGGCTCTTGCCACCCTTGGCGTTGCGCACCAGCTTCATCGAGTCCTCGACGGACTGCGAGCCGCCGACGTTGAAGTGCACGCGGCCGTCCAGCCCCCATTTTTTCTTCGCATCCTGCGCGACGACCTTGGCCAGTTCGATCTTGGTCGGGTGCAGGTACTGGCTGGCCACCTGCGGCAGGGTGTCGATCTGCTTCTTCAGTGCGTCGTTGAGGCGCGCATTGGAATAGCCGAAGTTGACCGCCGAGTACCACATCTGCAGGTCGAGAAAGGGCGTGCCGGCGCCATCGTAAAGGTAACTGCCCTCGCCGCGATCGAAGATCTTCGGCGGCTCGGAATAGTGCACGGTGTCGCCGAAGGAGCAGTAGCGGGCTTCATCTGCCAGCAGGGCGGCATCGCGTTCGGCGGGGGTCTGGTGGGTCACGGCGGTATCAGGCATGGGTACGGGTGGCGGGAGTATGAATGGACGGATGCGCTGGCGGAACCGGTTCGAGGCTGCCTTCCAGCAGCGCGGGCAACAGGGCCATGGCGTCGGCGAAGCCGGTGATCGGCACGTAGGGCAGGCCCTGCGCGCGGCAGTGCTCGATCAGGCGGTGCTTGGCGAATACCAGATCGACCCGGTTGGCGGCGCAGAAATCCGAAGCGCCATCGCCGATCAGCAGCACCTTCGGGCGCTGCTTGCGTGCCTGCGTCACCTGCGCGCATTTGCACAGGCCGCTGGCGACCTTGCAATCGGGGCGCGCGTGCGGAAATTCCAGCCGCCAGCGACGCGGGCCGTCGGGCGCGATGTGGTTGGCGGCGATCGGCAGGTGCTCGATCTGGTGGCGGGCGAGGATGGATTCGATGGCCTTGTCCAGGCCGTCGCTGACGATCCGGATGGGAATGCGCGCCGAAAGTGCCGCTTCGACGAAGGCCGGGAAGCCGCGGTCGATGCGCATGGTCGCGAACAGGGCTTCGAGTTGGCGTGGGTCGGCATCCAGCAGGTCGATCTGATCCTGCAGGCACTGCCGCGAACCGATCGCGCCGGCCTTCCACTGGCGCTCGATCAGCGTCCAATCCGGATGCGCATGGCGTTCGAGCAGGGAGTCGGTGACGTCCTCGACGCTGATGGTGCCATCGAAATCGCACAGGATGATCCAGTCGGACATGGGGCCTCCTCGGCAGCAGGAGTGGCATTCTAACTTTCGTGCCATTAACTTTCCCTGCCGCGGCGTTTGCTGCGGGCATTCGAACCGTGCGCCGTGCCGCAAACCGCGCAAGTCGAGACAGCCCGAACTCGACGGGGTGCGCTGCGCGCCCTGCTATCGTTATACTTGCCCGCCACCTATCGTCGAACCGCCGCAGGTATTGCCGTGCAGAGCCCACAAGACATCGCGTTCCTGAAGCACTTTTCGATGGTGATCGGCAGCCTGGTTCTGGTTGCGATCGTGCTGATCGGCTTCGCCACCTATCTGTACAGCCTGCAGCCGCCGGACGCCAACCCGCTCAAGGCGGCCAAGGTCGATGCGCGCATCGCGCCGGTCGGCGCGGTGTATGCCGGCTCCACCGGACAGGCGGCGATGGCGGCCGCGGCCGAAGCGGCAAAGAAGGCCGCCGAGGGCCAGGTCGCCTACGGCGGCACGCTGGACGGCTCGACGATCTTCGGCCAGTTGTGCACCGGCTGCCACACCAGCGGCGCCAACGGTGCGCCGAAGCTGGAGAAAGCGGCGTGGGCCGCGCGCCTGGCGCAGGGCGAGGCCACCCTCGTCCAGCATGCGATCAACGGCTACACCGGCCCGGACGGCAACCACATGCCGGCCAAGGGCGGCAACCCATCGCTGACCGACGCCCAGGTCGAGGCGACGGTGAAGTGGATGATGGGTCAGATCAAATAAGCGCCGACGGGGCTTTATCAGCCGCAGATCGGCGCACCCATCGCCATGGCCCAGCCCGCGACGCCGTTCCCCGCTTCCACCGGCAGCCTGATGCTGGAAGGGTCGGCGGGCGTGCTGGAGACCTGCGTGGATCACCCCGACCCGGCCGAAGCGCGCGCCGGCGTGGCGGTGTTCTGCCATCCGCATCCGCTGGAAGGCGGGACGATGCACAACAAGGTCGTGACGATGGCCTGCCGCGCGCTGCGCGAGCTGGGCTTGGTCACGGTACGTTTCAATTTCCGCGGCGTGGGGCTGTCGCAGGGCAGCTACGACAATGGCCGCGGCGAGGCGCTGGATCTGCTGGCGGTGGCGCAGTGGGCGCAGGCCGCGCGCCCGAACGGCAAGCTGTGGCTGGGCGGCTTCTCGTTCGGTGCGTGGATCAGCCTGCTCGGTGCGCGCAACCTCGGCCCCGCCCAATTGATTTCCATCGCGCCGCCCGCCGGGCGCTGGGACTTCTCCGCCGTGCTCGCGCCCACCTGCCCGTGGCTGGTGGTGCAGGGCGAGGCCGACGAGATCGTCGCGCCCAAGGCGGTGTACGACTGGCTGGGCAAGCTCGATCGCCAGCCGACCCTCGTGAAAATGCCCGACACCGGGCACTTCTTCCATCAACGTCTAATGGACTTGCGCGGGGCGATCAAGAACGGCGTGCGCCACAACCTGCCGCCGCCGCTGCATGGCTGAGTCGTTCGTCGCGACGCGGCCCTCGGCGTGGTACGCGCGCGGTGTCGCAACCGGGCAGTGGCAGGCCGATCCGGCGCAACAACCGGCGTTGGCCGAACTCGACCGCATCCACGATGGCCTGCTCGCCGCCGCGCATGCGAGCTCCGGCATGCTGGGACATCTGCTCGCGCGACTGCGACCGCCGGCACCGATGCGCGGCCTGTACCTGTGGGGCAGCGTCGGTCGCGGCAAGACCTTCCTGACCGAATTGCTGTGCGAACACCTGCCGCTGGCATCGCGTCGCCGCCTGCATTTCCACCGTTTCATGGCGCAGGTGCATGCGCGCCTGCATGCGCTGCAAGGCACCCGCGATCCGTTGCAGACCATCGCCCGAGACCTCGCCGCCGACGCACGTCTGCTGGTACTCGACGAGTGCATCGTCACCGACATCGGCGATGCGATGCTGCTCGGGCATCTGCTCGAAGGCCTGTTCGCAAACGGCGTCACCCTCGTCACCACCTCCAACATCGCGCCATCCGATCTGTACAAGGATGGCTTGCAGCGCGACCAGTTCCTGCCGGCGATCGCCGCGATCGAGCGCCATTGCGCCATCGTCCGTCTCGACGGCGCGCACGATTACCGCCTGCGTCACCTGCGTCAGGCCGCCACCTGGAGCGTACCTGCCGACGAGACCAGCGAACTGCACCTGCAAGCGTGTTTCGAGCAACTGGCGGCGGGCCTGCCGCGCCTGCCGGAAACGCTGGAGATCAACGAGCGCCCGATCGCCGCGCGCGCGCACGCCAACGGCATCGTCTGGTTCGACTTCGCCGCGCTGTGCGAAGGCCCGCGCGCGGTGGCCGACTACATCGAGATCGCCAAGGCCTTCCACACCGTGCTGATCTCCGGCGTGCCGCGTTTCGCGCGCGAAGACGAAGACGCGGCCAGGCGCTTCATCGGGCTGATCGACGAGTTGTACGATCGTCACGTCAACCTGCTCACCTCCGCGGCCGCCGCGCCGACCGACCTCTACCACGGCCATCGCCACGCCGCCGAGTTCACGCGTACCGAAAGCCGTTTGATCGAGATGCAATCGGCCGATTACCTTGCCTTGGAACATCGACCATGAACACGCCCGACCAATCTCCATTGGGCAAGACCAGCGTATGGCCGTATCGCTACGATCCTTCGCTGCTGTTTCCGATCGCGCGCGCGGGCGCACGCGCCGAACTCGGACTGCGTGACGATGCGCTGCCCTTCGTCGGGCACGACGACTGGACGGCCTACGAGCTGTCGTGGCTGGATGCGCGCGGGAAACCGTGCGTGGCGATGGCGCGCTTGTGCGTGCCAGCATCGTCAACGAACCTGATCGAATCCAAGTCGCTCAAGCTGTATCTGAACTCGCTGGCACAGGCGCGGATGGATGCGGACGAAGCCGTGCGCGCGACGATCACGCGCGACATATCCACAGCCGCCGGCGCAGACATCGTGGTGGATCTGTTGCCCATCACCGGTGCATTGCCGGTGCGCGAACCGGAAGGCGAATGCATCGACGCTGCCGACATCGCCATCGACGACTACGGCCCGCCTTGCCCCGATCATCTGCACACGCATGCGCAGATCGTGGAGGAAACACTGGTCTCGCATCTGTTCCGTTCCAACTGCCCGGTCACCGGCCAACCCGACTGGGCCAGCGTGCAGATCGCCTACCGCGGTGCGCGCATCGACCGTGACGGACTGCTGCGCTACCTCGTGTCGTTTCGCAGTCACGCCGGTTTCCACGAGCAATGCGTGGAGCGCATCTTCGTGGACGTGATGGCGCGCTGCCGTCCCGCATCGCTGTCGGTGCTCGCGCGTTTCAGCCGCCGTGGCGGGATCGACATCAACCCGTGGCGTGCCACACCCGACATGCCGATGCCGCCGCCGATGCGCTGCGCGCGGCAATAGCGCGGATTCCGACGGCAACATACGCTTCGCTCATCGGGACGAATTCGCGTGCGACAGCGCAGCTCGCGCCACCGGCAACGTCGCATCCACCCAGCGCGAATACATCACGGCGGACGGATGCAGCCCGTCGTGCGCGGTCAGCGCCGGATCGTGCGCCGCCTCCCGGCTGCTCGGCGTGATGTCGATCCACGCTGCGCCGCGCGCCTGCACTTGCGCATGCGCGGCGGCGTTGAAGGCGTCGATCTGCGTAGCAACGGCAGCGAGATCCCGGCCACTGGCATGGCCGAACGGCGTGGCGCCCCAGTCGGGGATCGACAACACGATCACGCGGCGCGGGTCGCCGCCGGCGAAGTGGATGGCGCGCACGAGCAGGGCATCGAATTGCTGCGTGTACTCGTGCAGACCGCGGCCGCGATATTGGTTGTTGACGCCGATCAGAAGGCTGACCAGCGCATACGGCGGAGCGAACTTCGTCCGATCCATCGCCGCCGCCAGCTCGTCGGTGGTCCAGCCGGTGGTGGCGACGATCTGCGGAGCGTCGATCGTGATGCCTTGAGCACGCAGGCGTGCGACCAGTTGCACCGGCCAGCGATCTTCCGCCGCGAGGCCTTCGCCGATGGTGTAGGAATCGCCCAGCGCGAGAAATCCGTGCATGGAATGCCCCCTGTTCGCGGATGCGGTCGAAGATGGCGGCGATGCGCCGCACGCGGATACCAGCGCGCTCACGGCGACGGCGAGCGCCAGCCGCGCATTCGCGCGATTACGCCGCATGCCGCGCCAGCGCGCGCTCGATGCGCGCGAACACCTCGTGCATGGTAGCGGCCTCGGGCAGCAGGGTGATGCGGAAGTGGTTGCGCTGGCGCACGTTGAAACTCGAACCGGGCACGATCAGCACGTGTTCGTTTTCCAGCAGTTCCAGCGCAAAGCGGTGGTCGTCCAGATGCGGCAGCAGTTCGCGGCGGAACGACGGAAAGGCATACAGCGCGGCTTCCGGCGCGACCAGATCGAGGTAACGGCTGGCCTCGCAACACTCCATCACCGCGCGGCGGGTTTCGTACAAACGACCGCCCGGCGATACCAGCGGGCGGATCGTGGCCGGGCCGTCGAGCGCGGCCGGGATCGCCCACTGCCCCGGCACGTTCGCGCACAGGCGCAGCGCGCCGAGCAGGTCGAGCGAATGCAGGTAATCGCCCAGCCGCCACAGGTCGCCGCCGAGCACGCCCCAGCCCACCCGCCAGCCGCAAGCGCGGTGCAGCTTGGACAGGCCGCCGAAACTCAGGCAGGGCACCTGCCCGGCCAGCGAACCCAGCGGCGTGAACGTCGCCTCGTCATAAACGATGCCTTCGTAAATTTCGTCGGCCAGCAACAGCAACTGGTGTTTTTCAGCGATGGCGACGAGGCGCTCCAGCAGCTCGCGCGGGTAGCTCGCGCCGGTGGGATTGTTCGGATTGATGACCACCAGCGCGCGCGTGCGCGGCGTCACCAACGCCTCGATCTGTTCCGGATCGGGCAGCCAGGCGTTCTCCGCGCGACAGTCGTAGTACACCGGGCGGCCGTCGTTGAGGATGGTCGCCGCGCTCCACAGCGGATAGTCGGGACTGGGCAGCAGCACCTCGTCGCCGGGATTGAGCAAGGCACGCAGGGCGATGTCGATCAGCTCGCTCACGCCGTTGCCGATGAACACCTGCTCGGGCAGGATCGCCTCGCCGTCGCGCCGCGAATAGTGCGCGGCCAGCGCCTCGCGCGCCGCCGGCAGACCCTGCTGCTGGGTGTAGGCGTCGCTCTGCGGCAGGTGCTCGGCGATCGCCTGCTGCATGTGTTGGGGCGCGCGAAAACCGAACGCGCCGGGGTTGCCGATGTTGAGCTTGATCAGCCGATGGCCGCGGGCTTCGAGTTCGCGCGCGCGGCGGGCGAGTTCGCCGCGGATTTCGTAGCGTACCTCGCGCAGGCGTTCGCGGGTGAGGATGGGGGTAGCGGTCATCGGCGTGGGGCGTGCAGGCGAAAACCGTTAGCGTAGCCGAATCGGCGCGGCGCCGGTGCGGCAACCAACCGGCCGCACGGCTTCGCGCAGCATCATGTTCGCCATCGGCAACGTACGCGCGCATCGGCGGACGCGCCGCGATACGCGCCACCCGCTAGCCATTGGCTCGCATCCAACGCGCACAAGCCGCGCACGGCGATAGACGCTATCAATCGCATGGTTCCGAACCATCGATTTCCAATCAAACCATCGCGGCGATATCCTGACATCGGACACGGTGATCGATCGCAGTAGCCAGCCTGCCGCCCATGCCAGCGCCGCCCCGTCGGCAGCGACGGAATCCGCGCCATCGGCGAACGCCATGCCCGACCCGACCGCCGCCGCCGTCGAGAGCGCGGCATCCACGCCACATCAGGAGGAAACCCCATGAGCCGTTCCCACCCGAACATCGACATCGGCATCGGCGACCCGGATCGCAAGGCCATCGCCGGGGGGCTGTCAGTGTTCCTTGCCGACAGCTACGTCGTCTACATGATGACCCACAACTTCCACTGGAACGTCACCGGCTTGCATTTCAACAGCCTGCACCAAATGTTCATGGCGCAATACACCGAACAATGGACGGCACTGGACGAGATCGCCGAGCGCATTCGCGCGCTGGGCTACCCGGCGCCAGGCACCTACGGCGCGTTCGCCAAACTGGCGACGATCGCCGAGGTCGATGGGCAGCCCGCGGCGATGGACATGGTGCGGCATCTCGTCGCCGCACAGGAAGCCGCCGCCCGCACCGCGCGCAAACTCTTCCCGCTGGTCGAGACCGCGCGCGACCAGCCCACCACCGACCTGCTCACCCGCCGTCTGGAGATCCACGAAAAGACCGCGTGGATGCTGCGCAGCCTGCTGGAGGGATGAGCGCGGCAGCCGCTGCCCCGCATCCAGCGCAAAGCAGCATTATGGCAAGCAAGCTCGTTCGTTAATTTTTTCTGCAAACCACGAAATGGCCGTCTGCTAGCGTCATGCCGGATCGCAAGTCGACGGTTCACTCGGAGTTGTCGTTGTTCGCAGGGAAAGGGGATTTCCCGCGACTATCGATCGAATGCCAGCAAAACCATCGCGGCCTGTTCGCCCGGTGCTGCTGGTTCAACCATCCGAACGATCATTCCGGGGAACCCATGTCTTCCAACCAGTACCGTCTTCCGCGCCGCGTGGCGCGCATCGCCCTCGTCGCGGCCCTGCTCGGCGCGACCACTTCCGCCTTCGCCGCCGCGCCCAACGAGCAACAGGCCCGCAAGATCTGGCTGGATCTGATCCACGCCAATCCGGCCCCCGCCGCGGGCTGCTTCCACGCGACCTACCCGAGCACGCAGTGGGTGCAGGGCGAGTGCTTCCCGACCCCGCACCGCTACATGGCCAAACCGCACCGTTCGAGCACCGGCGAATGGGAAACCGTCGGCAACGGCAACGATTACGCCATCCACACCTCCGGCAACATCAGCCAGACGGTCGGCAGTTTCCCGAGCGTGACCGGCGTGACCTCCGAAACCGGCGTGGGCGTCGCAGCCTTCGGCGGCGGCGGCATCCTCGGCCCCAACGAATACACCCTGCAGATCAATTCGCAGATGAACCTGCACACCACCGCCTGCGGGCGCAAGTCGGCGTGCACCATCTGGCAGCAATACGTGTACGCGCCAGACTACGACGTGCAGGGCAGCGCCGCGGTGTTCATCGAATACTGGCTGCTCGGCTACGGCAGCCGCTGCCCCAGCGGCTGGGACAGCGACGGCTCGGGCGACTGCGTGAAAAACAGCAACTACGTCGCCGCGCCGGATGAGCCGATCACCCAACTGGGCAACGAGAAACTCTCCGGCTCGGCCAAGGCGAGCGGCAACGACACCGTCGTCTTCACCGTCGGCAGCACGGCCTACACCTTCAGCGCCAGCGACAGCGTGCTCAAGCTGGCGACGGCGTGGAACGAATCGGAGTTCAACGTGGTCGGCAACGCCGGCGGCTCGCTGGCGCAGTTCAACTCCGGCTCGTCGGTCACCGTGAAGGTGGCGGCGACCAACAGCTCCACCGCCGCGCCGACCTGCCTGAGCAACTCCGGCACCACCGGCGAAACCAACAACCTCACCCTGCACGCCTGCTCCGCGGCCAGCGGTTCGCCCGGCTACATCCAGTTCAACGAATCGAACTGACAACGTCGTCCGACAGCACCATCCAGGCAGGGTGCTCCGTTATCGGGGCGCCCTGTTTTTTTGTCGGGCGAGACAGGATGCTCGATCGACAAGAGATTCCAGCGGCGCGAGTGGCTTGAGGCGAAGTGATGGTGGCATTCATGCTACCATCGTCATATGTTGATCGTTGTCGATACCAACGTCTTCATCGGCGCCTGTCTCGGCATGGGCGCGTCCAGTACCGTGGTGGGCGACTGCATCCGTGGCATCCACACACCGCTCATGGGCACCACGCTGCTGGCGGAGTACGAAGACGTGCTCGGGCGCATCGCCCCGTTCCGCAAATCCCGCCTGTCCGCGGCGGAACGCGACGAACTGCTCGACATCTTCCTCGCCGCCTGCCGCTGGACGCCCATCTACTTCGGCTGGCGCCCCAATCTGCGTGACGACGGCGACAACCACCTGATCGAACTCGCCGTGGCAGGCCACGCCAGCCACATCGTCAGCCGCAATCTGCGCGACCTGCACCATGCGCAGTTGCGATTTCCTGGAATCAGCACGGTCACACCGGAACACTTCCTGAAGGATGCCCCGCCATGAGCGCACTCACCATCCGCATGCCGGACGACAAGTACCAGCGGCTGAAAGCGCTGTCGCGCCGTCGCCGTACCAGCGTCAACCAGCTCATCGACGAAATGGCTACCCTGCTGCTGGCCGAAGCGGACGCGGAGACGCATTTCGCGTTGCGCGTACAGCGCGGGCAGGGCAAGCAGCAGCGCGGGCTGGCGTTGCTGGAAAGGGCGAAAGGTCGCGATTGAGGGTAACAGCTGCGTCGCGCTGCGCGTCAGACATCACCCCGCCCGATAGATCTCCGCGCCCTGCTCACGGAACTCGCGCGCTTTCTCCGCCATGCCGTGTTCCATCGCCGCCACCTGCGCGGCGCCTTCTTCTGAGGCGGCATAGTCGCGCACGTCCTGGGTGATCTTCATCGAGCAGAACTTCGGCCCGCACATCGAGCAGAAATGCGCGGACTTGTGCGCGTCCTTGGGCAGGGTCTCGTCGTGGAACTCTTTGGCTTTTTCCGGATCCAGGCCGAGGTTGAACTGATCCTCCCAACGGAACTCGAACCGGGCCTTTGACAACGCGTTGTCGCGCACCTGCGCGCCGGGGTGGCCCTTGGCCAGATCGGCGGCGTGGGCGGCGATCTTGTAGGCGACGATGCCGTCGCGCACGTCCTGCTTGTCGGGCAGGCCGAGGTGTTCCTTCGGGGTGACATAGCACAGCATCGCGGTGCCGTACCAGCCGATCATCGCCGCGCCGATCGCGCTGGTGATGTGGTCGTAGCCGGGCGCGATGTCGGTGGTCAGCGGGCCCAGCGTGTAGAACGGCGCCTCGCCGCACTTGTCCAACTGGCGCTCCATGTTTTCCTTGATGAGGTGCATCGGCACGTGTCCGGGGCCTTCGATCATGGTCTGCACGTCGTGCTTCCACGCGATTTTCGTCAGTTCGCCGAGTGTGTCGAGTTCGCCGAACTGGGCGGCGTCGTTGGCATCGGCGATGCAGCCCGGGCGCAGGCCGTCGCCCAGCGAGAATGCCACGTCGTAGGACTTCATGATCTCGCAGATGTCCTCGAAGTGCGTGTAGAGGAAATTCTCGCGATGGTGCGCGAGGCACCACTTGGCGAGGATCGAGCCGCCGCGCGACACGATGCCGGTGACGCGCTTGGCGGTCAACGGCACATAGCGCAACAGCACGCCGGCATGGATGGTGAAGTAGTCCACGCCCTGCTCGGCCTGCTCGATGAGCGTGTCGCGGTAGATCTCCCAGGTCAGCTCCTCGGCCACGCCGCCGACCTTCTCCAGCGCTTGATAGATCGGCACCGTGCCGATCGGCACCGGCGCATTGCGCACGATCCATTCGCGGGTTTCGTGGATGTGCTTGCCGGTGGACAGATCCATCACCGTGTCGCCGCCCCAGCGGATCGACCACACCATCTTTTCCACTTCCTCGGCGATCCCCGAACTGACCGCGCTGTTGCCGATATTCGCGTTGATCTTGGTGAGGAAGTTGCGGCCGATGATCATCGGCTCGCTTTCCGGATGGTTGATGTTGCAGGGAATGATCGCGCGGCCGCGGGCGACCTCGTCGCGTACGAACTCCGGGGTGATGGTCCGCGGGATCGCCGCGCCGAAGGACTGGCCCGGATGCTGCGCGCGCAAGGCAGCGTCGCGCACGGATTCCAATCGTTGGTTTTCACGGATGGCGATGAACTCCATCTCCGGAGTGACGATCCCGGCCCGGGCGTAGTGCATCTGGGTGACGTTGGCGCCGGCCTTGGCACGGCGCGGCGCGGGCAGGCGCGGGAAGCGGATCGCCGCCAGTTCCGGGGCGTGCGCGTGGCGGCGCGCGAACTCGGAGCTGCGGATGTCCAGCACCTCGCTGTCGCCGCGCGCCTCGATCCAGCGCGCACGCAGCGCCGGCAGGCCGACGGCCAGATCGATGCTCGCCGCCGGATCGGTGTACGGGCCGGAGGTGTCGTACACCGCCAGCGCGGCATTCTTTTCCGCACCGAACATCGAAGGCGTGTCGGCGAGCGCGATCTCGCGCATCGGCACGCGCACGCCCGATTGAGTACCCTCGACGAAGATCTTGCGCGAGCCCGGGATCGGCCGCACCACCTGCGTGGACAGGCGGCGGGTGTCGTCGAGCAGGGGGCTGGGTACTGCATTCATGATCGCGATTCCTCTTGCGCTGCGCGCGCACGTCTGCACGGGACGAGCGGCATGGGCGCGGGGAGGACGGCGCGGAACGCGCGAGGCGTCGCAGCGAAGTCTCCCTACGCCGTGGTGAGAGCATGCCCTGCGGGCACGGCCAGGTTCGAAGGGTGTGTCTCAACCGCCCGGATCGGCGCGGTACCCCCGCTTCGGCCGCTATTGCACCACGTTGCGCGGGCGTGAGCCAGTTCCGGAATTGGCCAATGCCGCCAAGACAGCCCGCGTGCGATCCCCAGTCATGCCATCCCCAGAAAAGTCGCTGGATTCCGGGTTCTATCCGCAGCCAGCGCGGACAGCCCCGGAATGACGAATCTGCGGGAATGCGCCACGATGGGATCGGGGATGAAATCCAACGAACAAACCGCCTACCGCAACGCCGCGTTGATCTTCGCCAGCGCCGCGTTGCCTGGGCACAGTTCGGCCTCGCCGAGGCGATTGAACGGCGTGGCCACGGTGTTCAGGTGCGCGTGCAGGTCGCGCGGATTCGGATCGATGAACAACAGCCCGGTGGCGATTTCGCCGGCCGCGCGCGCGGCCTCGGCATGCCGCGCGGCACCGACGTGGTTGCGTGGATCGTAGCTGGCGTCGAGTTTGCGCAGGCGCAGGATGCTGCCATCGTGCTGTTCGACTTCCACCACCGCGCCATCGGCGTAATCGACCACGATCTCCTCGCGGCAGGGCACGAAATCCATGCGGTTGGCGACCTCGTTGTGGGCGCGCACGTACTCGTAGCTCTTGGTGCTGCCGGCGTGGTTGTTGAAGGCCACGCAGGGGCTGATGACGTCGATGAAGGCCGCGCCGGGATGCGCGATCGCGCCCATGATCAGCGGCACCAACTGGCGCTTGTCGCCGGAAAAACCGCGGGCGACGTAGGTGGCGCCCAACTGCAGGGCCAGCCCGACCAGATCCAGCGGCGCATCGGTGTTGACCACACCCTTTTTCGACACCGATCCCTGATCGGCGGTCGCCGAGAACTGGCCCTTGGTCAATCCATACACGCCGTTGTTCTCGACGATGTAGACCATGTTCACCCCGCGTCGCAGTGAATGCACGAACTGGCCGATGCCGATGGAAGCGCTGTCGCCGTCGCCGGACACGCCCAGATACAACAGCTCGCGGTTGGCTAGGTTGGCGCCGGTGAGCACCGAGGGCATGCGCCCGTGCACGGTGTTGAAGCCGTGCGAGTTGCCGAGGAAATACGTCGGCGTTTTGGAACTGCAACCGATGCCCGACAGCTTGGCGACGCGATGGGGTTCGATGTCCAGCTCCCAGCAGGCCTGCACGATCGCCGCGGAGATAGAATCGTGGCCGCAGCCGGCGCACAAGGTGGATACCGCGCCTTCGTAATCGCGGCGGGTGTAGCCGACCTTGTTGCGGGTCAGGCTGGGATGGTGGAGCTTGGGCTTGGCGAGATAGGTCATGCGGGCGCTCGCTCGGTCGATGTCGGGTACAGCGGGTTTTCGCGCAGGGTGGAACGCCACATCCATTTTTCGCCGCGCACGACTTTGCGGCCGCTGTGCAGCGATTGCACATCCAGGCCGCCATCGGGCAGCGCGTTGTAATGCAGCAGGCCCATCCCGGCCTCGCCGCGCACCGCCAGTGCGGGATGATGGAAATACGTTTCGCCACCCTCATCTGCCGCATGCAGGCATAGCAGGAAGGTCACCGCACGCTGACCGCCCAGATCGCCACGCGCGCGATTGACGAGGATCTGATCGGGACTGAACGAATCCACATGCGGCAGGTATTCCTCGCCGGGCTGGTAGCGGATCACCGAATGCGGCTCCAGTGCGGCGGCATCCCAGCCGCTGGCGGCGATGATGCGCCGCTCGATCAGGCGCACCACCGCGTCGGCGTGCAGCACGCCCGGGGGATGGCCCTGTCCGGTGAACTGGCGTCCTTCAGAGGCATCGTTGGCACTGTCTTGCTTGAGGTAGCCATCGGCGCGGCGCAACGACGGCGCCACCTTGTGCATCAAGTGCGCGCATTCCTCGCGGGTGGCCAGATGGCGGCAGATCGCGATGCGCGGCTGTTGCGCCAGCCATTCCAACGGGCCGGGCGCTGCGCGCACGCGCCCGCACGCGGCCGCCAGCGCGCGCACGCGGCCGTCGGCGCCCAGCGTGATGGACGGATGGCCGAGACTGGCGAAATGGCCTTCCAGGCGCGTGACCAGCGGATGCAGCGACGACCGCGTGAGCGGGATATCGCCAGGCACGAGCTGTTGCAGGATCGGCCGCGCCGCAGCGAGGTTGTCCTTGAGACGACGATGCCATGCGTCCGCTGCATCGCCGCAGATCGCAGCGGGTACGTAGTCATCGGCGGCCTGCCGCGCATCCGGGAATCCGGCATCGGCGGCGCGCAACAACAGGGCGCGCGCGAAGGCGGGATCACGCTGCGCTGCATCGGCGCCCGCCATCCGCAAACCGAGCGAGTAATACGCCGGCGGATAACCGAGCGCGCAGGCGCGCGTGAACGCGGCAGCGGCGCGGGCGTCCTCGCCGGCATCGGCCAGAAGGTAGCCTGCTTCCCACGCTGCCTGCTGGAACCCGGCATCGGCGAGGTGGCTCTGCAAACGATGCGCGCGTGCCGGATCGAAATCGACACCGAGTCCTTGCAGGTACAAGGTCGCCAGTCGGTCGATCGCCGGGGCCACTCCCGCAGCAGCCGCACGGGTCAGCCAGCGTGCGGCCTGCGCGTGCGCGTCCGGCCACGTCGTCACTTGCAGGTAATACGCGCCCAGACACCAGCTTGCCTCGCGCCAGCGCGATCCTTCGGCAGCTGCGAGCATCAGGTCGAGGCCGCGCTGGTGCTCGGGCGTGCCGTGGCGGTTCCGCGCCAGCCATTGATTCGCCAACGCGATGCGGGCGGCTTCGTCGCCGCTGTCGGCAGCCTGCTCCAGCGCCGCCAGATCCACGGGTGCGGCCGCCGCAGGTGCGATCGCACTCATCGCCGCCCCGCCATCGGCGACATCCACCGGTTCATGCCACGCGCTCCGTCGCCGTGGCCACCGCCAGCGCCTGACCACCGATCGCCTTGGCGATGAAGCGCGCGGTGATCGGCGTACCGTCGTAGTGCAGCACCGACAGCAGCCGCGCCGGGTCGATGCCGAACTCGGTCACCAGCAGGGTCTTCATCTGTGCGTCGCGGTTCTGCTCGACCACATACACCTGCTCATGGGCATCGATGAACTCGTGTACCGAATCGGGGAAAGGATAGGCGCGCAAACGCAGCGTATCCACATGCACGCCGGCCGCATCCAGCAACACCGCCGCCTCGGCCATCGCCGGGCTGGTGGAACCGAAATAAATCGCGCCGTGCCGTGCCGGTTCACGCGCCTTGTGCTCGATCGGCTGCGGCACCAGCGCCTTGGCGGTGTCGAACTTCTTCAGCAACCGCTGCATGTTGTAGATGTAGTCGGAACCACGCTCGGAATAGCGCGCGTAGGCATCGCGCGAAGTACCGCGAGTGAAATAGCTGCCCTTGCTCGGATGCGTGCCCGGCCAGGTGCGATAAGGAATGCCGTCGCCATCGACGTCGAGGTAGCGACCGAAATCGCGACCGGCTTCGAGTTCCTCTGCGGTCATCACCTTGCCGCGGTCGTAGCGGCGGTTTTCCTCCCACGTGAACGGCTCGCACAGGCGCTGGTTCATGCCGATGTCCAGATCGGTGAGCACGAACACCGGCGTCTGCAGGCGGTCGGCCAGATCCAGCGCGGCGGCGGCGTGGTCGAAGCACTCGCGCGGATCCTCCGGCAGCAGCAGGATGTGCTTGGTGTCGCCGTGCGAAGCCCAGGCGCAGGACAACAGGTCGGCCTGCTGGGTGCGCGTGGGCATGCCGGTGGAAGGCCCGCCGCGCTGCACGTCGATCAAGGTCACCGGAATCTCGGCGAAATAGGCCAGCCCGATGAACTCGGTCATCAGCGAGATGCCCGGCCCCGAGGTGGTGGTGAAGGCGCGCGCGCCATTCCAACCCGCGCCGACCACCATGCCGATCGAGGCGATCTCGTCCTCGGCCTGCACGATGGCGTAGCGGCTGCGGCCGTCCTCATCCTTGCGCAGCTTGCCGCAATACTTCTCGAACGCTTCCGCGCACGACGACGAGGGCGTGATCGGGTACCACGCGCACACCGTCGCCCCGCCATACACGCAGCCCAGCGCAGCGGCGGTGTTGCCATCCACGAAGATGCGCTGCCCGACGTTGTCCGCGCGGCGCACGCGCAAGCCGATCGGTTGCAGGTGTTCGGCGGCATGCCCGTGCGCCAGCCGCAGCGCCTCGCGGTTGGCATCGAGCAGTTTCTGCTTGGACTTGTATTGCTCGCCGACCAGTTGTTCGAGCACGTCCAGCTCGATCCCCAGCAGGTAGGCCAACGCGCCGACGTACATGATGTTCTTGAACAACTGGCGCTGGCGCGGATCGGAATACGTCACGTTGCAGATCGCCGTCAGCGGCATGCCGATGGCGGTGATGTCCTCGCGGAACATCGACTTCGGCAACGGCTTGGTGCTGTCGTAAAACAGATACCCGCCCGGCGCGATCTCGGCCACGTCGGCGGCCCAGGTCTGCGGGTTCATCGCCACCATCAGATCCACGCCACCGCCGCGCCGGCCCAGCCAGCCAGCCTCGGACACGCGCGCCTCGTACCACGTCGGCAGGCCCTGGATGTTGGACGGGAAAATGTTGCGCGGGGATACCGGCACGCCCATGCGCAGGATGGATTTGGCAAACAGTTCGTTGGCCGAGGCCGAACCCGAGCCATTGACGTTGGCGAACTTGACGACGAAGTCGTTGCTGGCGGCGATGGGGTTGATGGCGGTCATGCGCTGGCTGCTGAATAACCCTCCCCTTCAAGGGGAGGGTTGGGTGGGGATGGTATTGAGTCTCGGTGGTGTGCCGGGGCATCGCGGGCGGCGGAGGGAGATCTCACCATCCCCTCCCCGGCCCTCCCCTTGAAGGGGAGGGGGAAAACAAGGCATCACGCCGCCTCCTTCGCCTTCGCGGCGCATCCAGCCGAAGCATGCGGCTGCCGGAACAGGAACTTCTGCATGTCCCAGGCCCCGGTCGGGCAGCGCTCGGCGCACAGGCCGCAGTGCAGGCACACGTCCTCGTCCTTGACCATCACCCGCGCGGTTTTCAGCGGGCCGGACACATACAGATCCTGGGTGAGGTTGAGAGCCGGCGCGCTCAGGTGCGTGCGCAATGCGGCTTCATCGTCGTTGCCGGTGAAGCTGATGCAGTCCATTGGGCAGATGTCCACGCAGGCATCGCATTCGATGCACAGCTTGTCGGCGAACACCGTCTGCACGTCGCAGTTCAGGCAGCGCTGCGCCTCCTTGAACGCCGTGGCCGCATCGAAACCCAGCTCGACTTCGACCTTGATCGAGGCCAGTTTCTTCGCTTCCTCCGACCACGGCACCACATAGCGTTCGTCGCGCACGATTTCGTTGTCGTAGCTCCATTCGTGGATGCCCATTTTCTGCGACATCAGATGGGTGGTCGGCGGCGGTCGCTGCGCGGGGTTCTCGCCGGAGAGCAGCGCGTGGATCGACACCGCCGCCTCGTGGCCGTGCGCCACCGCCCAGATGATGTTCTTCGGCCCGAATGCGGCATCGCCGCCGAACAGCACGTTGGGCAGGGTCGATTGCATCGTGGTCTTGTCCACCACCGGCATGTCCCATTCACCAAATTCGATTCCGCAGTCGCGCTCGATCCACGGGAAGGCGTTCTCCTGCCCGACCGCGATCAGCACCTCGTCGCAGTCGTGGATTTCATCGGGCTCGCCGGTCGGCACCAGCTTGCGCCGGCCGCGTTCGTCGTACACCGATTGCACGATCTGGAAACTCATCCCGACCAGTTTTCCGCCTTCGTGCAGGAAGGCCTTCGGCACGCGGCAGGGCAGGATCGGGATGCCTTCGTGCTGCGCGTCCTCCTTCTCCCACGGACTGGCCTTCATGTCCTCGAAGGTCGAGCGCACCAGCACCTTCACCGATTCGCCGCCGAGCCGCCGCGCGCTGCGACAGCAGTCCATCGCGGTGTTGCCGCCGCCGAGCACGAGCACGCGTTTGCCGACTTTCGTGACGTGGCCGAAGTACACATTCGCCAACCAGTCGAGGCCGACGTGGATGTGCGCGGCCGCTTCCTTGCGCCCCGGGATCTCCAGATCGCGCCCGCGCGGCGCGCCGCAGCCGACGAAGATCGCGTCGTAGTGTTCCGCGAGCAGCGCCTTCATCGATTCGATGCGGCGATGGCCGACGAACTCCACGCCCAGATCGAGGATGTAGCCGGTTTCCTCGTCGATCACCGCCTCGGGCAAGCGAAAACGCGGCACCTGCGTGCGCATGAAGCCGCCGGGTTTCGGATCGGCCTCGAACACGGTGACGTGGTAGCCCAGCGGCGTGAGATCGCGCGCCACCGTCAGCGAGGACGGCCCCGCGCCCACGCAGGCGATGCGCTTGCCGTTGCGCGGCCGCGTCGCCGGCAGCATTTTCGCCAGATGCGCCTTGACCGCGGGATCCTTGTGGTCGGCGGCCACGCGCTTGAGCCGGCAGATCGCAACGGGTTCCGGCTTGCCGGCGTTGTGCTCCTCCACCCGTCCGCGCCGGCAGGCCGGCTCGCAGGGGCGGTCGCAGGTGCGCCCGAGGATGCCCGGGAACACGTTGGACTCCCAGTTGACTAGATAGGCGTCGGTGTAGCGCCCGGCCGCGATCAGGCGAATGTACTCGGGCACCGGCGTGTGCGAGGGACAGGCCCATTGGCAGTCCACCACCTTGTGGAAGTACTGCGGATCGCGGATGTCGGTCGGACGCATGGCCGTGTCCCTGTCGCCGGGGGATGGTCGGAGTCTAGCAGGCTGTTGAGAAACAGCCTGCTAGAGCGATCCAAGGATGGATCGCTCACAGATCTATCACGCAAATGATTGATCTGTGGAGCCGAGTCCGGACATGTGCCGGACTCGGCGAGTTGAGAAAGTGCAGGAAAGCACTTTCTCAACACTCTGCTAGCCCGCGCGCGGGCTGGCGTCATGCGCATGCGCGAACATGCTGGTGCCGGCATGGTTCGATCCGACCGGTCGTTTTCGTGATCGCCGTCGCACACTTAGCGATACAGGACTTCCGGCACTGTCGGCAGCCGGCACGATTTGCGGAACTAGCGCGATGCGCGGCGGGGGCCGATGCCGCGCCAACCTGTCCACCATCGTCACGAGGAATCCCCATGTCCCGGCGTACCCGCCTGCTTTCGCTGAGCCTGCTGTCGCTCGCCCTCTCGCTGGCCATGCCCGCGCTGGCGCAGGACAAACCCGACGGCCCCGGCGGCCCCGGTGGCCCCGGCGACAGCGACGGCGGCAGGAGCGCGGCCAAGGTGTATCAGGATCGCGTGGCCAAGGAGGTCGGCGACGCCTGGACCAGCCCGCCGGTGGCCGAGCGCGACGTGGCGACCGCGCACAGCATCAGCGTCAACGGACGCACGCTGAAATACCACGCCCACGCCGGCACGATCACCCTGCGCGACGAGAGCTCCAAGCCCATCGCCAGCGTGTTCTACACCGCCTACACGCTCGACGGCGCCAACCCGAGCGCACGCCCGATCACCTTCTTCTGGAACGGCGGCCCGGGCTCCTCGACGATCTGGCTGCGCATGGGCTCGTTCGGGCCGATGCGCGTGCAGACCACCAGCCCGGAAACCATCCGCCCGGCGCCCTACGCCTTCGGCCCCAACCGCGACACCTTGCTCGACAAGACCGACATGGTGTTCATCGACATGATCGGCACCGGCTATTCGCGCCCGCTGGGCGACGCCAAGGCCAAGCAGTTCTGGGGCGTGGACGAGGACGCAGACGCCTTCGCCAGCACCATCATGCGCTGGACCAGCAAGTTCAGCCGCTGGAGCAGCCCGAAGTTCCTGTTCGGCGAAAGCTACGGCACCACCCGCGCAGCGGCGGTGGCCTATCAGTTGCAGGATCGCGGCATGGCGCTCAACGGCGTGATCCTGCTGTCGTCGATCCTCAACTATGGCGTCGAGCAGAGCGGTTACGACCAGTCCTACATCAGCTATCTGCCGTCCTACGCGGCCACCGCGTGGTACCACAACAAGCTCGCCAACAAGCCGGCCGAACTGGCGCCGTTCCTCGATCAGGTGCGCGCATTTGCCGCCGGCCCGTATGCCGAAGCGCTATCCAAGGGGCAGAACCTCACCCCCGCCGAAACCGACGCCATCGCCAAGCAGATGTCGGCCTATATCAGCATCTCCGCCGACTACATCAAGCGCGCCAACCTGCGCGTAGATCTGGGCCGTTTCGAGAAGGAACTGCTGCGCGACCAGCGCCTGACCGTGGGCCGTTTCGATTCGCGCTACACCGGCGTGGACGCCGATGCGGCCGGCGAGAGGCCCGACTACGACGCCTCCGATACCGCCATCTCCGGCGCCTTCATCGCCACCTTCAGCGATTACATCGTGCGCGAGCTGAACTACAAGACCGACATGCCCTACCTCGTGGCCGCCTACGGCCAGCCGGGCTTCGACTGGGACTTCAAGCACCGCGCGCCGGGCGAATGGGGCCGGCAGAACAATCCCGACGTGGCGGTGGATCTGGCCGCGTCGATGCGCACCAATCCCTACCTGCACGTGCTCTCGCTCAACGGCTGGTACGACATGGCCACGCCGTTCTTCGCCACCGAGTACGACCTTGCGCACATGATGCTTGAGCCGGCGCAGAAGAAGAATCTGGAGTTCCGCTATTACCCCTCGGGGCACATGATCTATCTCAACCCCGATGCCCTGCACCAGTTGCACACCGACTTGTCGTCGTTCTACGACCGCACGGTGAACGCGGCCGGGCCCGGCAAGTAAGCCCGCACCTCACAGCCGCATCGCGCGGCTGCGTCATTCACCCCGGTTCGCCGGATGCGGCCGGGGTGGACTGCGCATCGGCCTGAAACAGATCCTGCAATTCCCGCCGCGCTTCCTGTGCGGTCTGGATCAGCGCGCTCTCGTCGTCGTGCACAAGATATTGCTCGGCGAGCAGCTTCTCGTCGTAGGCGCGGAAGCGTTCGACGCGATCGGCCGCGACCTCCGGCGCAAAGCCCAGTGCTTCGAGCACGCCGCGGGTCAACTCCAGGCTGCCGTGCAGGGTTTCGCGCACCACGCCGTCCACGTTCAGATCCATCAATTTGTAGGCATGCTGGCGGTTGCGTGCGCGCGCGTACACCTTCAGGTGCGGAAACAGGCGCTTGACCAGCCGCGCGGTGCGCACGTTGGTTTCCGGATCGTCGGTGGCGACCACGAACACTTCCGCGCGATCGGCGTGGGCGGCGCGCAACAAGTCGGCGCGGGAAGGATCGCCGAAGTAGATCTGATTACCGAAGCGGCGCATGAAATCGACCTGCTCGGCGCTGTGTTCCAGCGCGGTGAAGGAGATCTTCTGCGCCAGCAGCACGCGGCCGACGATCTGCCCCACGCGGCCGAAGCCGGCGATGATGACGCGCGGATTCTCGTTGTCGATGGCGTCGAACGCGCGCTTGTCCTTCGCCGCCGGATGCGCGGCCAGCCAGCTCGACGCGGCCATCACCAGCAACGGCGTGGCGGCCATGCTCAAGCCGACCACCGCCACCAGTTCGTCATGCAGTGCCGCGTCGATCAGGCGCGCCCTGAGCGCCTGCGCGAACACCACGAAGGCGAACTCGCCGCCCAGCGCCAGCGCTGCGGCGAGCATCAACGCCGCCCGTGCGCGCAGCTTGCCGATGCGCCCGAGCACGAACAACAGCGCGCCCTTGACCGCCAGCAACACGGCCACGCCCAGCACAATCGGCAGCGGCTGGCGCAGCACCAGATGCAAGTCCAGGCTCATGCCCACGGCCATGAAGAACAGGCCCAGCAGCAGGCCCTTGAACGGTTCGATCTGCGCTTCCAGCGCGTGGCGGAATTCGGAATCGGCCAGCAGCACGCCGGCGAGGAAGGCGCCCAACCCCATCCCCAGCCCGGCCTGCTGCATCAGCCATGCGGTGCCGGCGACCACCAGCAGCGAGGTCGCGGTGAACACCTCGGGCATGCCGGTGGCCGCGACCACGCGGAACACTTGCCGCAACACCAATCGCCCAATCACCACCACGCCGACGACCGCGCCCAACGCTTGCAACGCCGTCTGCCACATCGGCACACCCGTGTGTGCCGCCTTCAACCCGCCCAGCAGCGGAATCGCCACCAGCAATGGAATCGCGGCCAGATCCTGAAACAGCAGGATGGCGAACGACAGCCGCCCGAAGTCGGTGGTCAACTCCTTACGCTCGGCGAGCAATTGCAGGCCGACTGCGGTGGACGACAGCGCCAGCCCCGCGCCGACCACGAACGCCGCCTTGCCGCCCAACCCGCAGGCGATCAACAAACCGGCGAACACGGCCGCGGTCAGCAGTACCTGCAAGCCGCCGACACCGAACACCTTGCGCCGCATCACCCACAGCCGCGCCGGCGACAACTCCAGACCGATGATGAACAGCAGCATCACCACGCCGAACTCGGAAGCGCCGAGGATGCGCTGCGGATCGCGCACGAGCTGCATGCCCTGCGGTCCCAGCGCCACGCCGGCGGCGAGGTAGCCGAGCACCGCACCCAACCCGAGCTTGCGGAACAACGGCACCGCGATCACCGCGGCGAGCAGGAAGACGAGGGCGATTTCAAGATAGCCGGCACCGTGCATGCGCACAGGTTACGCAGGAGCGCGCGCCGCGCACAGGGGGCGTGCGCCTGTGTGTGCGGCCTGCCGGAGCAGCGGTGATTCGCACGACAGCGGATCGCGCAACCTCGCCTTCTCGAAAGCAGCGCCGACTCAGAACAGTTCCTGCTCCATCTCCATCAGCGCGGTCGCACCCGAGCGCGCCTGATCGATCATCGCGTGGCTCTCCGGGTAGAGCTTGGCGAAGTAGAACCGCGCGGTCATCAGCTTGGCGCGATAGAACGGATCGCCGCTGTCGAGCTTGCGCAGCGCGGCGGCGGCGGCGTGGCACCACGAGAACGAGAACACGAGGTGGCCGATCACGCGCAGGAACGGCACCGCCGCGGCGCCGGCTTCGTCGGGATTGGCCATCGCCTTGCGGCCGATCTCCATGGTCAGCTTCTGCACCTGCATGCCCAGAGCGGCCAGCGGATCGGTGAACTCCTTCATCGCCGGGTTGTCGGCGTGCTCTTCCAGCAACTCCTGCACGACCTTGCCGAACTTCATCAGCTTCGCGCCGCCGTCGGCGAGCACCTTGCGGCCGAGCAGGTCGAGCGCCTGCACGGTGTTGGTGCCCTCGTAGATCATGTTGATGCGCGCGTCGCGCACGTATTGCTCCAGCCCCGATTCGGCGATGTAGCCGTGGCCGCCCAGCACCTGCATCGCCAGCGTGGTGCACTCGTAGCCGTTGTCGGTGATGAAGCCCTTGATCACCGGGGTGAGCAAGGCGACCAGGTCGGCGTTGTCGGCGCGCACCTTTTCCGATGGATGCTTGTGCTCGCGGTCGATCGCCAGCCCCGCCCAGTAAGTGAAGGCGCGCGCGGCCTCGACGTAAGCCTTCTGGGTGAGCAGCATGCGCCGCACGTCGGGATGGCAGATGATCGGGTCGGCCGGCTGCTCGGGTGATTTCGCACCGGTGAGCGCACGGCTTTGCAGGCGCTGCTTCGCGTAGGCCAGCGAGTTCTGGTAGGCGACCTCGGCCAGCCCCACCGACTGCATGCCCACGCCCAGCCGCGCGGAGTTCATCATCACGAACATCGCGTTCAAGCCGCGATTGGACTGCCCGACCATCCAGCCGGTCGCGCCGTCGAAGTTGATCACGCAGGTGGCGTTGGCGTGGATGCCCATCTTGTGCTCGATCGAGCCGCAAGCCACGCCGTTGCGCGCACCTGCGTCGCCATTCGCATCGGGCAGGAACTTGGGCACGATGAACAACGAGATGCCCTTGGTGCCCGCCGGCGCGTCCGGCAGGCGCGCGAGCACGAGGTGGACGATGTTCTTCGACAGGTCGTGCTCGCCGGCGGAGATGAAGATCTTGGTGCCGGTGATGGCGTGGCTGCCGTCGGCCTGCGGCTGCGCGCGGGTGCGCACGAGGCCCAGATCGGTGCCGGCCTGCGCCTCGGTCAGGCACATCGTGCCGGTCCATTCGCCGGACACCAGCTTCGGCAAATACACGTTTTTCTGTTCTTCGGTGCCGAAGGCTTGCAAGGCGTTGTAGGCGCCGTGCGACAGGCCCGGATACATCGACCAGGCCTGGTTGGCCGAGTTCATCATCTCCATGAAGGCGCTGTGCACGAGGTGCGGCAGGCCCTGCCCGCCATAGGCCGGATCGGCGCCCAGCGCCGGCCAGCCGGCGGCGACGAAGGCGTCGTAGGCCTGCTTGAATCCTTTCGGCGTGCTCACGCTGCCGTCGGCATGGTGGGTGCAGCCTTCGCGGTCGCCCGACTGGTTGAGCGGGAAGATCACCTCGGCGCAGAACTTGCCGCCTTCCTCCAGCACCGCGTCGATGGTGGCGCGGTCGATGTCGGCGTGCGGGGCGAGCTTGCGCAGCGCGTTCTCGGCGTCGAGCAACTCGTGCAGGACGAACTGCATGTCGCGCAGCGGCGGGGTGTAGTGCGGCATGGGCTGGCTCCGGGCAGGATGACCGCACTACTTTGGCATGCCCGGAACCGAAGGATTGCTCCAACTGTCTGCCTGCTGCCCGCAGCGGCTGGAACGATGCATGGCCAGCGCTATTGATCCTGCCCTCAAACAGCCTCATGCCGCGCATTTCACGCGCGGATCCTGATAGCAGTAGACTTGGATGCGCCTTCTGTGTCCATACGACACAGGCCACGAAAGCAGCGCAAGATTCAGGCCATTTATGTGCGCGATCTAAAACAAGACTGCGCTGAATACCTGCGCTGGCATAGTCGATCTGTGCAGGTGGCAGCCCCGGATGGATTCGAACCACCGAATGCCTGAGTCAGAGTCAGGTGCCTTACCGCTTGGCGACGGGGCTATGGAGCTAGTGAAATTGCACTCTACGCCTGCCGTCCGTGGTTCGGCAGGCTCCACCGCGAACGGAAAACCTCAGCGCTTGGAGAACTGCGTGGCGCGACGTGCCTTGTGCAAGCCGACCTTCTTGCGCTCGACCTCGCGGGCGTCGCGGGTCACGAAACCGGCCTTGCGCAGATCGGGCTTCAGGGTTTCGTCGTACTCGATCAGCGCGCGGGCGATGCCGAGGCGGATGGCGCCGGCCTGACCGGTGCCGCCGCCGCCAGCAACCGTGACCTGCACGTCGAAGGTCTCGGTGTGACGGGTCAGCTCGAGCGGCTGGCGCACGATCATGCGCGCGGTCTCGCGGCCGAAGTACTCGTCGAGCGGGCGTTCGTTGACGGTGATCTTGCCGCTGCCGCCGCTGCGCAGGAACACCCGCGCGGTGGAGGACTTGCGGCGGCCGGTGCCGTATTGGGGCTGGGTTGCCATGTATCGCTTCTCGATGGGAAATCCGCACGCGAAAGTGCGGCGGGTTGCGGCTGGACGGCCGCGAAATTACAGATCCAGAACCTGCGGCTGTTGAGCGACGTGCGGGTGCTCGCTGCCCTTGTACACCTTGAGCTTGCGGAACATCGCGCGGCCGAGCGGATTCTTCGGCAGCATGCCCTTCACACCGATCTCGATGACGCGCTCGGGCTTGCGCGCGAGCACCTGGCCGAGAGTCTCGGATTTCATGTTGCCGATGTAGCCGGTGAACCGGTGATACATCTTGTCGTCGAGCTTCTTGCCGGTGACGGCGATCTTCTCGGCGTTGACGACCACGAGGTAGTCGCCGATGTCCACGTGCGGGGTGAACTCGGGCTTGTGCTTGCCGCGCAGGCGCGTGGCGAGTTCGGAACACAGGCGGCCGAGGGTCTTGCCCGAGGCGTCCACCAGGTACCAATCGCGCTTGACGGTCTCCGGCTTGGCGCTGAACGTCTTCATGACAGCTCCAACGAATCGAAAAGGAAATAGCAAAGAGGCGGAATGATAGCGGGCTTTCGGTCGAGTCGCAAGAGCTTGGCCGATCGGCGAGAAACAGCCTGCCCACCCGATTCCGGTGCGCTCGGACGTGCTCGCAAGATGGCATCGCCCGCGCGCCCATTCGGCGTGCGACGCACTGCACAGCCCACCGCGGCAAAACCCGCGCGCCATGTGGGGATGCGCGGACTCAGCGCGGCTCGTGCGGGCGGGAACGCGGGAAGTCGCGACGCGATTCGCGCGCTTCCATCCGCATGGGACGGCGCTCGGGCGGCGCGCGCCATTGCACCCGCACCGGCGGCGCGGGCCTTGCCTCTACCGATGATCGCTGACAGCACGTGGTGGCGACGGCGACCGCGAGCACCGCGTGATGATGGTGATGCCAATAACCCGGCGGCGGGCCATACCACCACGGGCCGGGCCCGTACCAGCCCCAGTAGCCGTAGCCCGGCCCATACCAGCCCCACGGCCCGAATCCGGGGCCATACCAGCCCGATCCGAAACCGAAGTCCATGCTGAACTGCCACGGGCTGTAGCTGTTCACGACCTGCGGGTCGTTGTAGTAGTAGTCGCCGTTGCCGTTGTCGGCCGGGACGTAATAGCCGCTGCCATCGGCCAGAGGTTGCACGCCACCGACGTTTCCGGTGGTGGCGCAGCCGGCCAAGGCCACTGCGCTCAAGGCGGTGATGAGAATGCGCAGGCGGTTCATGACGGGCCTCCCGATGTCTTCGAGTCTTGTCCCGCAGCAGTGAATCGGTGCTTAATCCATCGCCGGCATCGACGACCTGTTCAGGCCGCGCGCGCCGCCAGCAGCCGCCCCAGCAGGTCGTTGGCATCGCGCGAGGCCAGCTTGCCGTGCAGGCGCTCCAGGTGTTCGCGGGCGAGTGCATCGTGGCCCCCATCCCAGCGCCGCCAGCTCTCGAAGCCGGCCAGCAGGCGCGCGGCGACCTGCGGGTTGATCCGATCCAGCAGCGGCAATTGCTCGATGAGCAACGCATAGCCGGCACCATTGGCACGATGGAAGGCAGTCGGATTCATCCGCGAGAAGCTGCCGAGGATGGCGCGCACGCGGTTGGGGTTGGTCGGTGTCCACCAGCGTGAATCGAGCAAGGCGCGCACGGCTTCGACGGCATCCGCATGCGGGCGCGTGGCCACCACCGCCAGCCATTTGTCGGTGGACAGCGGATCGTGTTCGTGGCGTTGCGCGAAGGCTTCCTGCGCGCGCGCGGCGGCGGGCGCATCCGCGTGCACGAGGCAGCGCAGCGCGGCCAGCCGATCGGTCATGCGCGTGGCGGCGTCGAACTGCGCGCTGGCCAGACGCGCTTCCGGATACAGTTCGGTCAACCACGAAAGGCAGGCGTTGCGCAGTCGGCGTGCGCCCATCGCCGCACCGTCCAGACCGCCGGCGGCGCGCGTGGCCAGCGCGGCATGGCGCTGGCGCAGGCGGGTTTCGTGCTTGCGCGCCAGATCCAGCAGCAGCGCCTTGCGCGCGGCGAGCAGGCCGGCGATGTCCACCCGCGCTTGCGCATCGGCGAGGGTGTCGAAATCCGGCAGCGCCATGCATTCGGCGACGAAAGCCGGATCGGCATGCGCATCGTCGAGCAGATCGCCGAGTGTGGCCGACAGTGCGCCGAGGGCTTCGGCGTGCGCATCGAACTGTCGCAGCAGCACCCCGGTCGCCAGCCGTTGCAGCATGTCCCAGCGGCCCAGCCCGTCGCGCTCGCAACGCGCCAGCCGCGCCAGTTGCGCGGGCGCGTAGTCGTAGTGAAGTTTGACCGGCGCGCTCAGGCTCTGGTTGAACGAGGGCAGTGGACGCGCCGACAGTCCCGCGAACACCAGCGTGTGCGCGGGCGCGGTCAACTCAATCACGCCTTCGCGCACCGCCGCATCGCTGGCCGTCGGGGTGGCGTGGATCGGCGCGCCGTGTTCGTCGTACAGGGCGAAGCGCAGCGGGATCAACAGCGGCGCGGCGTTCGCATCGCGCTGGCGCTGGGCGATGCGCAGGGTGTAGCGGCCATCGACGAAGTCGTCCGCGATGTCCAGTTCGGGCGTGCCGACCTGCGCGTACCAGCGTGCGAACTGCGATAAATCACGGCCGCTGGCAGCCGCATGCGCGGCGAGAAAATCCTCCAGCGTGGCCGCGTGACCATCGTGTTCGGAAAAATACTGATCCATGCCGGCGCGGAAAGTGGCTTCGCCCAGCAAGGTATGCAGCATGCGCACGATCTCGGCACCCTTCTCGTACACCGTGAGCGTGTAGAAGTTGTTGATCTCGCGGTAGCGGTCGGGCCGCACCGGATGCGCCAGCGCGCCGGCGTCCTCGGCGAACTGGCGCGCGCGCAGCAGGCGCACGTCCTCGATGCGCTTGACCTGCCGCGATTGCAGGTCGGCGACGAATTCCTGATCGCGGAACACGGTGAGCCCTTCCTTGAGCGCGAGCTGGAACCAGTCGCGCAAGGTCACCCGGTTGCCCGACCAGTTGTGGAAGTACTCGTGCCCGATCACCGATTCGATGCCTTGATAGTCGGCATCGGTGGCGGTGGCCTCGTCGGCGAGGATGTAGCGGGCGTTGAAGATGTTCAGGCCCTTGTTCTCCATCGCGCCCATGGTGAAATCCTGCGCGGCGACGACGTTGAACACCGACAGGTCGTAGCAGCGGCCGAAACGCTGCTCGTCCCAGCGCAGCGCGCGTTCGACCGCGCCCAGCGCGTAGGCGCAACGGCCGACATCGTGCGGCGCGGCCCACACCTGCAAGGCGACTGCGCAGCCGTCGGCGGTGCGCACGTCCTTGCGCACGCATTGCAGGCGGCCGGCGACCAGCGCGAACAAATAGCAGGGCGTGGGATGCGGATTTTCCCAGACCGCCTCGTGGCGGCCATCGGCCAGATAGGCCTGCGCGAGCGGATTGCCATTGGCCAGCAGCACCGGATAACGCGCCTTGTCGCCACGCAGGGTGATGCGCCACGTCGGCATCACATCGGGGCGGTCGATGAAATACGCGATGCGGCGGAAACCCTGCGCCTCGCATTGGGTGAGCAACGACTCGCCGCTGCGATACAGCCCTTCCAGCCGGGTGTTGCGCGCCGGATGGATGCGGCAGCGGGTTTCCAGCACGCAAGTCGCCGGCGCGGCGTCGATGCGCAGATGATGGGCATCGTGGCGGTAACGCGAGGCATCCAGCGGCTGCCCATCGAGCGCGATGGACAGCAGTTCGAGATCCTCGCCGTCGAGCACCAGCGCCGCTCCGGGCTGCGCCGGATCGGCCTGCAGATGCAGGCGCGCGAGCACCTGTGTGGCCTCGGCGTCGAGCTCGAAGACCAGCTCGGCATGCACGATGCGCCACGCCGGCGCGCGATAGTCGGACAGCAGGGTCTCGGTCTGGCCGGAAGGCCCGAGGTCGGTCATCGGAAGGAAGTCCGCGAGGAAAATTTCACGATTACGTTAGCATGCGCACATGAACCCCGTTTCGACGCCGGTCACGCTCATGCACGCGGCGCAGGCACTGATTCAGTCTGTGGCCATCCCGCACGCGCCGACTCTCGCGGATGTGTTCGACGCCGCCGCGCGGATCGCGCCGTTCGCGCAGGTCACGCCGGTGCTGCGCTCGGCCAGCCTCGATGCGCTGGCCGGTTGCGAACTGCACTTCAAGTGCGAGAACTTCCAGCGCGTGGGCGCGTTCAAGTTCCGCGGTGCCTGCAACGCGGTGTACGCGCTGCCGGACGATAGTGCCGCGCGCGGCGTGGCCACGCACAGCTCGGGCAACCACGGCGCGGCGCTGGCGCTGGCGGCGAAGCTGCGCGGCATCCCCGCACACGTGGTGGTGCCGGCGAACGCCAATCGCGTCAAACGCGAGGCCATCGCCCGCCACGGCGCACGCATCATCGACTGCGCACCGACGCTGGCCGCGCGCGAGACGGCCGTCGCGCAGGTGCTGGCCGAGACCGGCGCGCAGCTCGTGCATCCGTATGCCGACCCGCGCGTGATCGCCGGGCAAGGCACGGTCGCGCTGGAATTGCTGCGGCAAGTCGATGGACTCGACGCGCTGATCGCCCCCGTCGGCGGTGGCGGCCTGCTGTCGGGCTGCGCGATCGCCGTGCGCGGCCTGTCGTCGGGTACGCGGTTGTGGGGCGCGGAACCGGCGGGTGCGGCCGATGCGCAGGCTTCGCTCGCATCCGGCCGGCTGATCGAGGAGGTCGTCCCGGACACGCTCTGCGATGGCCTGCGCGCGCATCTGGCGCCGATCACCTTCGACTTCCTGCGCGGGCATCTGGAAGGCATCGCGCTGGCTTCGGATGAGGAGACTGTCGCCGCCATGCGATTGCTGTGGGAGCGGCTGAAGATCCTCGTCGAACCCTCTTCGGCGGTGGCACTGGCAGCACTGCTGCACGAGCGCGGACGCTTCGCGGGGCAGCGCGTGGGCGTCGTCTTGACCGGCGGCAATGTCGATCTGGACGGGTTGCCGTGGAAGGCGTGAGGCAAGTGCATTTCTGGCACACTTCCACCCCTCTCCCCAACCCCTCTCCCACAAGGGGAGAGGGGCTTACCCGCGCGATGGGATGCCTGCGTCTTGCACGGGCAAGCCCGGGTGCCGGGAACACGCAACCATTGCTGTTGAAGGAGTCGGATGATGAATGCCAGCGCGGCTGCAACGACCAATGAAACCGAAGTCTGGAGCGGCACGCCCTCGCAGTGGCGGCATCTGGGTCTGTACACGCTGTGCACGCTCATCGTGCTGGCGCTACTGATTGCCTCGATCATGCTGCGTACGCACGTGTCGCCGTGGATTCCATTGGCGCTGATCGTGATTCCTGTCTTCATCGCCGGCAAGCGCTATGTGCAGACGCTGTGCGACCACATCACCCTCACCGACCAGCGCCTGATCCTGCGGCGCGGGGTGTTCAATCGCGTCACCGATTACGTCGAGCTGTACCGGGTCAAGGATTCGCACTTCACCCAGCCCTTCGTCGAACGCCTGCTGGGGCTGGGCACGATCCAGTTGCGCACCACCCAGGACAGCGAGCCGCTGGTGGTGCTCTCCGGCATGCGCGGGCCGGAAGCGCTGTGGAACCAGCTGCGCGGTCTGGTCGAAGCGCGCCGGATCGCCCGCGGTGTGCGCGAGCTGGATGTCAATTCCGAAGTGAGCGGTTGATCGGCGCAAATCAAGATTGATCGCGCACGTCGATCGAAAGCGGATCGACCGGCCGTCGTGCTCAGGTGGTGCCGATCAATTTCTTCGTCGCCGAATCGGGATCGCCGATAGCGGCACGCTCGCGATCTCCGTGCCATCGCCGCGCAGCGGCTGCCCCGGCGGCGGCGCGAAAGCCTGCACATAGATCACTTCCCAGGTGCTGGGCAGCGCGCCATTGCGGCGCAGCGATTCGCAGGCGTCGAACACGCGCTGCATGCGCGCCTTGCCCATCAGCGAACGCCGGCGATCCGTGCGCGCATTGTGCGCACCCAGTGCGCGCAACTCGCGCATCAGCGCGCGCACATCCGGATAGGTCAGGGTGAAGTGTTCGCGGTACAGCACCGGATCGCGGAAACCGGCGGATTGAACGGCATCGCCGATGCGCTGCATGTCGGCGAAGGCGGTCACCGGATCGCCGGCACCGGCCACGGCGAAGGCTTCGCGCAACTCGCGCAGGGTGTCCGGACCGAAGGTGGAGAACAGCAACAGGCCGTCGGGCCGCAGCGCCCGGCGCAGGCCGAACAGGGCCAGCGGCAGGTCGGCGACCCATTGCAGGCACAGGTTGGAGACCACCAGGTCCACGCTGGCATCGGCCAGCGGCAACGCGCGCGCATCGGCGCACAGCGCATGCAGGCGCGCCGTGCCGGGCTGCCACCACGGCTTGCGCGGTAGGTGGCGCAGCATCGGCAGGGCGAAATCCACCGCCAGCACCTGCGCCTTCGGCCAGCGCGTATGCAATGTGCGCGCCGCGCGGCCGGTGCCGGTGCCCAGATCGAGGATGCGCGCGGGCTGGCGGTCTTCCAGCGCGGCCAGTTGTTCGAGCAGGCGTGTCTCGACTGCGCGCTGCAAGGCGGCGACAGCGTCATAGCCGGCAGCGGCGCGACCGAAGGCGCGGCGCACGCGGGGGGTGTCGATGATTGGGCTGGCGTGTTTCAAGCGAGATCAAACCGATGGTTTCTTCCTTCCCCCTCCGGGGGAAGGTGCCCGGAGGGCGGATGAGGGCGAGAATCGGGAATACGCCGAAATACAGGTTGATCTTATTGTACGTTCCCTCACCCGCCGCGCCGTTGGCGCGTCGGCCTCTCCCAAAGGGAGAGGCGACAGGTCGGACGCGGACGGTTCGCCGAGAAATCCGAGAATCGCCTCGCCCAGCGCATCGGCATGGGTGAGGAAGGGTGCGTGACCGGAGTCCAGTTGCAGATGGCGGGACTGCGGCGCGAGCGCGGCAGCGGCAGCGACCGCGTGCGGATCGACGAGGCGGTCGCGGCGCGCGCCGATCCATAGGCTCGGAACCTGCAATGTCGGCAGGGCCGCACGCAAGTCGCTTTCCTCCAGCAAACGCAGGCCGTCGGCGAGCGCGGTGGAGGTCGGATCGCCATGCGCGAACACCTCGGTTCGCAAGGCGCGCAGACCGGCCTTCGCATGCTCGCAGCCCAGCGTTTCCAGCGCGAGGAAACGCTCGACGGTGGCGTGCAGGTTGTCCTGCAAGCCGGCCTCGAAGCGCCGGAAGATTTCGACATCCATGCCCTGCGGCCAATCCGGCGCGTGCACGAAGCGCGGGGTCGAGCACAGCATCAGCAGCGCCGTCGCCTGCGTGGGCCGGGTGAGCGCCGCGTGCAGGGCGAACAGGCCGCCCAGCGACCAGCCCAGCCACGGTGCGGGTGGTGTTTGCGCGACGATGGCGGCTACGCAGGATTCCAGATCCAGCGGCGAATCATCATCGCGGCTGCGGCCATGCCCGGGCAGATCGACCAGATACAAGGTGCGCTGCGCGGCCAGTCGATCGAGCAGCGCGCCGAACAGGCCACAATGCATCGCCCAACCGTGGATCATCACCAGCGGCGGGCCGTCGCCGCGAATGTCGATGTGCATCAGTCGGCCGTGGTGGGATGGACGTTGCCGCGCGTGCTTGCGGCGATGGCATCGGCATGCGGAGCGAGCGCGTCGAGCAGGGCGTCGATATCGTGTTCTTCATGCGCCGCGCTCAGGGTGATGCGCAGGCGTGCGCCGCCCGGCGGCACGCTCGGCGGGCGGATCGCGCCGACGAGGAAGCCGCGGCGTTCCAGCTCCCGCGCGATCCCCATGACCCGTGCGTTGTCGCCAACCGGCAGCGGCTGGATCGGCGTGGTCGAATCCAGCAATGGCAGTCCGAGCACGCGCGCGCCCTCGCGGAAGCGGGCGATCAGCGCGGCGAGTTGCTCGCGCCGCCAGCCTTCCTCGCGCGCCATCTTCACCGCCGCCAGCGCGGCCACCGCCAGCGCCGGCGGCATCGCGGTGGTGTAGATGTAGGGTCGCGCGGTTTGCTGGATGTGCTCGATCGCCCAGTCCTGCCCGACCAGCACCGCGCCGCAGGTGCCCAGCGCCTTGCCGAGGGTGACCAGCAGCAACGGCACCTGTTCGGGCGTGAGACCGGCAGCGGCGACGCTGCCGCGACCGTCCGGGCCGAGCACGCCGACCGCATGCGCCTCGTCCACGTACAACAAACCGCGTAGCTCGGCGGCGATCGCGGCCAGTTCGGGCAGCGGGGCGAGGTCGCCATCCATGCTGAACACGCCGTCGGTGGCCAGCAGCAGCGCGCCATCGGCATGCGCCTGCGCCTGCCGCCGCGCCGCCTGCGCATCGGCATGCGGATAGCGCACCAGCCGCGCCTGCGCCAAGCGCGCGCCGTCGATCAGGCTGGCGTGGTCGAACTTGTCCTGCAGGCATACGTCGCCCGCCTGCAACAGCGATTGCGGCACCGCGAGGTTGGCGAGGTAGCCCGAGCCGAACAGCAACGCGCGCGGGTAGCCCAGCCAGTCGGCGATCGCGCGTTCGAGCAATTCATGCTCGTGGTGGTGGCCGCAGACCATGTGCGAAGCGCCGGCACCGACGCCGCAGTTCTGCGCGGCGATCTGCATCGCGCTGACGATCGCCGGATGGTGGGCGAGGCCGAGATAATCGTTGCTGGCGAAGTTGAGCAGGCGCTGGCCATCGCAGCCGACCTTCGCGCCGTGGCAATGGCTGATCTGCCGACGCCGGCGCACGAGACCGGCCTCGGCGCGCTGTTCGGCGGCTTCCTGCGCGCGCTGGCGTAGATCGATCCGCGGCGGGTGCAGGTTCATGGCGTGCCCGGCTTGCGTCGCTTCCTCGCTGGGAGCATGGCCCGATGCTTGCGCATTCGGGCTGGACGAATGTGCGACGCGCGCCACACTCCGGCGCGGCCGGTCGGCGATAGGCGTCCGTTCGTCCGAAAACGTGCGACGGGTTCGCGCGGTGTTCATCTCAGGCCGGCATGTCGGCGGCGTTCTTGGCGATCAGCAGGTCGGCGTGCACGCTGGCGCTGCCGGTCGCTGCCGCATCGCGCGCGGTTCCCGCGCAGGCGCAGCCGCCTTCACCGCAACCGCCCGAGGACTGCGCTTCCACTTCGGGCGCATCCATCGGCCGCAATCCCAACCGCGCGAACAGGCGCTGGTCGTGATCGGTATCGGGATTGGCGGTGGTCAGCAGCTTCTCGCCGTAGAAGATCGAATTGGCGCCGGCAAGGAAACACAATGCCTGCAATTCGTCGCTCATGGTTTCGCGCCCGGCCGACAGCCGCACCATCGAGCGCGGCATGAGGATGCGCGCCACCGCGATGGTGCGTACGAACTCAAACGGATCCAGCTCGGCGGTATCCTCCAGCGGCGTGCCGGCCACCCGCACGAGACGGTTGATCGGCACCGAATCCGGGTGCGCGGGCAGGCTCGCCAGCGCATGCAGCAGGCCGGCGCGTTCGTCGCGCGATTCGCCCATGCCGACGATGCCGCCGCAGCAGGTCTTCATCCCCGCATCGCGCACGTGCGCGAGGGTGTCGAGACGATCCTGGTACGCGCGGGTGTGGACGATCTGCCCGTAGAACTCCGGCGCGGTGTCGAGGTTGTGGTTGTAGTAGTCCAGCCCGGCGGCCTTGAGCGTGCCGGCTTGCTCGCCGCTGAGCATGCCGAGCGTCGCGCAGGTCTCCAGCCCCAGCGCCTTCACCGCCGCGACCATGTCGGCCACCTTGCCGATGTCGCGATCCTTCGGCGAGCGCCACGCCGCGCCCATGCAGAAGCGCGTGGCGCCGGCGTCTTTCGCCGCGCGCGCCTTTGCCACCACCTCATCGGTGGACATCAGCTTGTGCGCCTGCACCCCGGTGTCGTAACGCGCTGCCTGCGGGCAGTAGGCGCAATCCTCCGGACAGCCGCCGGTCTTGACCGACAGCAGGGTCGAGACCTGCACCTGCGCGGGATCGAAATGCGCGCGGTGCACTTCAGCGGCACGAAATACCAGTTCGGTGAAGGGCAGATCGAACAATGCGCGGACGGTTGTGCGGTTGGGCGTAGACGCGGACGTTTTCCCGAAAGGGTCTCCGCAAGGTTCCCCCGCAGCCTCCACAAAAGGCTCACCCAAAGGCTTCCCCAAAGACTCCACCAAAGGCTCCCCCAAAGGCTCCGCAACAAACTCCCTCCCCCGCTCGCGGGGGAGGGTTGGGGTGGGGGCGGCATGCGAGTGCACGTCCAGCAAGGAATCGTCGATGGGGTTCGATACGTTCATGACAAGCTCGCCAGCAGGCATCAGGAATGCGAAAGTCTGGGAATGCCGCCTGCGCCTGTCAACTCAAACGATGGCCAACCGGTTGACGGCTGGTTGGCCCGCTTCGGCCGCGTGCTGCTGCCGCCGCGCTGTCAGGTCTGCGGCCAGCCCGGCGCGCAAGGCCGCGACCTGTGCGCAGCGTGCATCGACGCCCTGCCGTGGAACCACGCCTGCTGCGAGCGCTGCGGCCTGCCGACCCCGGAGTGCGTACCGGCCTGCGGGCGCTGCCTGCGCAAGCCGCCGCCGCTGGAGCGCGTGTGCGCGGCGTTTCGCTATGAGTTCCCGGTCAACCAGTTGCTGCCGCGCTTCAAGTTCCATCAGGATCTGGCCGCCGGGCGCGAACTGGCCGAGGCGATGCGCGGCATGCTCGCCGCCGATCTCGCCCATTCGGTTTCACGACCGCAGGCGCTGATCCCGGTGCCCCTGCACCCCACCCGGCTACGCCAGCGCGGCTACAACCAGGCCATGGAACTGGCGCGTCCGTTGGCGCGTGCCTTCGATATCCCGCTCATACCCGAAGCGCTGCGACGCATCCGCGATACCGCCCCGCAAAGCGACCTCGGCGCGCTGGCACGGGCGCGCAATCCACGCGGCGCGTTCGTGGTTGGGGGCGATGAACTGCCCGCGCATGTCGCGCTGGTGGACGACGTGATGACCACCGGCGCAACCTTGCATGCCTGTGCGAAGGTGCTGCGCCGCGCCGGCGTGCAGCGGGTGGAAGCGTGGGTGGTGGCGCGGGTGCCTGCCAGATGACGGAGGACAGAGGACAGAGGACAGAACGCAGCAGACGAGTCCTGCTTCACTCCCGCCACGTCCGACTGGTCATGGCGGGAATACTCACAAATCGCCCTTCGCTCAGAACTCCATGCGGAATCCGGCGGCGATGTTGTCCTGCGTCAGCCCACTGATGCCCAAGGTCTTCTGGTAGTACACGAACGCCGACCGGCCCTGGGTAAATGTGAACGACAGGCCCAGGCCGAAGCGGAAGTAGTTGGTATCCACCGAATCGCCCTTGATCTGGAATACGGTTGCGGTCGGGTCGGCGAGGAAGCTCGCGTTCACCGTGTCCGGGTTGTCCTCGTATTCGTGATCCCATTCCAGTTCCGCATGGGTGCCCAGCACGCCCCAGTTCTGGCTGGAACTGTAGTTGACCTTGGCGCCCAGCACGGTGGAGAGCGACTTCAGGCTGCGGCTTTCGACCGCCAGCCCCAAGCCGCTGCCGGACTGGCCTGCGACCACGGTTTCCTGATACGCATCGAAGCTCGTGTGCGACCACGCGCCGCGGAAGTACGGGCCATACAGCCAGCCGCCGCTGTGGAAGTCCTTGCCGATGGTGAGCGCGCCGGCGATGGTGTTGCCGCCGGAATTCGAGGTCGCGGTCTGGTCCACGTTCAACCCGGCCAGCGAATACACGATCCGGCGATTGATGTCGTAGGTGCTGCTGGTCCAGGTCAGCACGCCGTCGATGTACCAGTCGTCCTTCTGGTAGAACGTCGTGTAACCCGACAGGCTCCAGCCGTGGGTATCGAGGCCGCCACCGACCGTGTCCACGGTGCTGGAATACTTCGCGTAGCCGGCGCTGCCGCCGAGCACCCAGTTGTCGCTGACCCGGTAGTCCACGCCCGCGGTCAAGCCGCTGGTCTGGAAGCCGTATCCCGGCGTCGCCGTGCGCGGATCCGCCGAGCCCCAGCCAAAGCTGCCGGACACGAAGAACCCCCAGCGGTCGAAGCCGCTGCCTGTGCTTGCATCGTCGGTCTTGGGCGCTTCGTTCAGGCCCAGCGCGGTCTCGCCGTAGCGGCCGATCGACAAGGCGCCATCGGGCGAGGTGAACGCCAGACCCGCGAAGCTGGCCCCGTGCATGCCACTGCGCAACGCGGCCAAGCGCGCGTTGATGTTGTCGAACTGCGCGGTGGACACCAGTACCGAGGCATTGGACTCGATCAGGGTGTTGCGCGGCAGCATCTGGTTGAGCGCGTTGGCGGCCTGCGTGGGATTCACGCTCGCGCTGGCGCCCAGCGCCTGACATTGCGCCAGCAGGTCCTGCTGCGCGGGCGTGAGGGTGGACAGCCCCGCCAGCGCCGGGCAGGCGTTGTTGAGCGCGCCGGCTATGGCCTTCTCCGGCGGGGTCAGGCCGGAGATGCTGGTCAGATCGCCATTGAGCGCGAACGAGACCGGCCCGGCGGCCGGCGACACCGAGACCGCCGACACCGAGGCCGCGCCCGCCGCGATCACGGTGGCGGTGTTGCTGGCCTTGCCGTTGCTGTCGGTCACCGAGGTCGGGCTGGTCAGATGGACGTTGTTGCCGCTCCAGTTGATCGTCACGCCGGACACCGGCGCACCGTTGTGGGTTAGTTGCACGATCAGCGGTGCCGAGGCGGTGTTCACCGGCACCACCTGGTTGTTGCCCGATACGATGCTCAGCACCGGCGGCACCGCGGGCGCGTTGACGTAGGCTGTGAACAGGACGTTCTGCCCCTCGATACCGAAAATCACCACCACTGCGCCCGGCGTGGAACCGAGCACGAGTTGGGTACTTACATTTCCATTGATGTCGGAGACGGCCGATTGGGTCGTGGTGTGGCCACTGCCGGAGACGACTTTGAAATTGACGGTTTGGCCCGCCTGCGGCCCCGTGGGCCCGATGACTTGCGCCGTCAGCGGCACCGGCAAGGTCGTGCCGGGCGTACCGACCTGTCCTTCGCCTCCTCCCCGAACCAAGTTGTAACCTCCACCCGGAAGGTTGCCAAAATTGTCCATGAGATTTGAGAATACTTCCGGCCCGGGCACCTGGGTCGAGGTGGCGCTGGAGGTGAACGTCACCTGTCCTGCGGCGATGTCCGCCGCGGTGAAGGTGTAGGTGCCGGTTCCTTGGCACGCGTTGCCGGGGGAGATCGACGGGCAAGTGAATGAGCTGGGGTTGGTCTGCGGCTGGCTGATCTGCACGTTGGTCAGCACCACGCTGCCGGTGTTGATCACGGTGCCAATGACCTGGATGGTGTCGCCGGCCGTGATCGTGCCGCTGTGGTCGACATCGACGTAGTTATTGGTCAACGAGCCGATGATCATGCCCGCACCGGCAGGGGTGGACACCGCGGTGAGGTAGCCGGAATCGGTTCCGCCGTTGAGGGTCGGGGTAGCGCTCGCGACGACGTGGACGTAAATCTGCCCGGCGCTGGCGTCGGCCGAGGTCACGACGTGGGTGGCGACCATCACGCAACTGGCACCCACGGCCACCGACGGGCAACTGAAGCTGCCCGGGGTGAGCGGTGCGGCGTCCGAGGTCAGTTGCACCCCGGTCAGGGCGACATTGCCGTCGTTGAGGGCGTTGACTGTGTAGGTGAGGGTATCGCCGACCAGCACCAGCCCGTTGGGGTCGGTGTTGGCGGTCAACTGGATGGTGGTGCTCAAATGCGGGTTCGACGCCTGCGCCAGACCGAGCCCGGGCGTGCACAGCGCCATGATCGCCAGCAGGGCGATCAGGACGATGCGAACCGTCATCGAGTAACGGCGATCCGCCGGTGTGGCAGTGCAAGTGCGCATCGTTGTCCCCTTGATCGACGAGTGTCGACGCATTCGGCGGCTGTCCCTGCAGCCGCTACCGCGACGCACTGGCATCTTTTTTGTAGCGGGGGGGGGCGACAACTCACATCCGTTACTTGACAATGCCATCCAGATTGTGAGGGAAACGATTTGCATGTACGGCGATCGGCCAGAACTGCGGGCGTTGCAAGCCACGCTCAACCTGCGCAGCGGGGTGTACCTGCTCGATGCGCACTGGAATTGGGTCGCCGGCAATGCGCTCGCCGAAGCATTCGTCGTGCGTGGCTGGTGGAAAGGATCGAAGCTGGCGCGGTTGGATGCCGGCCATCCGCAGACTCAGGGCGCGTGGGAGCGCGCACGCCATCACCACGCCGACGAAGCGCCCGAACGGGTGTTTCCCGTTCGCGATCGGAACGGTGCGTTGGTTGCTTTCGCCGCGCTCCACCACGCCGAAGGCAACAATGAGCATCCGGAATATCACTTGCATTCGCTGGTGGTACGTCCACTGGCATGGGCCGACACCGACGCGCTGATGCTCCAGTTGCACCGGCTGTTCTCGCTGACCGAAGCGGAAGCGCGGCTGTTGTTGGCGCTGCGTCGGGATGGCGATCCATCCCATGCGGCGGTGTCTTTGGGCATCACCGGCGGTAGCTTGCGGACACGCCTGCAAGTCATCTACGAGAAAACCGGCACGCACCGTCTGGGGCCGCTGTTGATAATGCTCGATGCGCTGGCCAATGTGATTTCGAATTGACCGCCCCGAGCTTGATTGCTCCGCAGGAGGGCCGAAGCTTATCCATCCTCGTGACACGACCCCACCGGCAGCGCGTTCAATCCATCACGGCTTCGCGCTGCCATCCTCCAGCGGCTCGACCGCGTGCCCGTCCACGGTCTGCTTCCAGTCCGCCGGCGGGGTCGGCGCGTAGCCGGAGATCGCCAGCTCGTAGCTCACCGCCGGCATCTGGCTGTAGCCGGACTGGATCATGTTGAGGTAGTTCTGCCGCGCCACCGCGTCGGTCTCCAGCGCGGCATCCACCCGCGCCATCTGCTCGGCCTGCCAGGTGACGGTGCGGATGCGTTCGACATCGCCCTTGCCGCCGTCGCGCGAGGCGCGCAGCAGGGCCACGCCGAGCACCCGTCCGGGCAGGGTCTGCGCACGATCCATCAGCACCCGCCCGAGCCGTGCGCAATCGGCGAAGCGGCGCGCGCCGGCGTGTGGATGGCGGGTCTTGCTGCACGCATCCACCAGCGCATCGTTCGGCGGCAGCGCGGTCGCAGTGGCCGCGTCGTAGGCCAGCTCCAGCACATGCCCATCGTCGATGGCGGCCATGCCAGTGTGCAGCGATGCCGGCGGGTGACGCTGGAACAGCTCGCGCCACGCGGCGATGGCCTGCCCGAAGTGTTCGTTGTAGCGCCCGGTGGCGGCCATGCGCGCGAGCGCCGCGTCGGTGGCGCGGGCGTTGCCGCTGCGCGCGGCGTGCACGGCCACCGGCAGCCACGCCGCGGCGTTTTCCGGTTCCAGCCGCGCCAGCGCGGCCGGGTCGCCGCAGGCCATGCGCGGCTTGCAGGAGCCGTCGATGCCGATGTTCGCCCACAGCGACTGCACCAGCCGGTCGTCGGGCGCGGCATGCGCGGCACGGCGCAGGATGGTCAATCGCTCGCGCAGGAAGGCGTCGCTGGGTGGGCGCGATGCGAGCAGTTGCGCACCCAGCGCCCAGTCGCGCGGCGCGGCGCTTTTTTGCAGGGCGAGGGCGAGGTCGTGGCGGTAATCCAGCGATGCGCTCGCCGGCGCATCCGCGGCCTGCACGCCCAAGCCGATGCCAACGCCAGTCACGGCGAGCGCGGCGGCGCACGCGGTGCGTGCAATGAAATGTCGAAGCGTGTTGTGGGTAGTCATGACCGCGATCTCCCGGTGCCGATCCGTGTGCCCGGCGTCAGCGCATCGCCACACCCAGCACGATGCCCGCAAACACGGTAGCACCGACCCAGTTGTTGTGCAGGAAGGCCTTGAAACAGCTCGCGCGGTCGCGGCGGCGCGCCATGCGGAACTCCGCGATCACCAGCACCGCGGCGATGGCGAGCGCGCCAAAGTACGCCGGCGCCAGCTTGCCCTGCACGCCGACCAGCACCAGCGTCACCACGAACAGCGCATACAGCACGCCCTGCGCGATCAGATCCGCATCGCCGAACAGAATCGCGGTGGACTTCGCCCCGGCGCGCAGATCGTCGTCGCGATCGACCATCGCGTACCAGGTGTCGTAAGCGGTGGACCACACCACATTGGCGAGGAACAGCAGCCAGCCCAGCGTCGGCACCGCACCTTGCGTGGCGGCGAAGGTCATCGGGATGCCCCAGCCGAAGGCCAGCCCGAGATAGACCTGCGGCAGGTAGGTGTAGCGCTTCAGGTAGGGATAGCTCATCGCCAGCGCCAGTCCGACCACGCTCAATTCCACCGTCAGCCGATTGGTCAGCAGCACCAGTGCGAACGCGGCCAGCATCAATACCGCGAACAACGCCAGCGCCGCGCGCCCGGACACCGCACCGGTGGCCAGCGGGCGATCGCGGGTGCGCGCAACCTGCGGGTCGAGCCAGCGATCGGCGTAATCGTTGATCACGCAGCCGGCCGAGCGCGTCAGCCACACGCCCGCGGTGAAGATCGCCCACAGCCGCAGGCTCGGGAAGCCGTCGGCGGCCAGCCACAGCGCCCACCACGTCGGCCACAGCAGCAGCAGAGTGCCGATCGGGCGGTGCCCGCGCAGCAGCCGCCAGTACGCTTGCAGGCCACCGCGCGCGGGCGCGACGGGCGGTTCCAGCGGCAGCGTGGAGGCGAGGGTATCGTCGCGGGACATCCACAGCAGCCTAGCAGGATGCGCGGGAGCTGCGGGGCGTTTTGCCGAGGACAAGCCCTCGTCTCGTTTAATGAGACGCGAACCGGGTAAGGTGGCACTCCTTGGAGCACGGCATGGGAATTGGATTGCGCACCACTGACGCCGACCCCGGCCTGCTGGTCTACCGCGCCAGCCGGCTGGAGAACCTGCTCGATCCGCTGCTGACGCTGCTCGATGCCGCACTGCCGGCTTCGGTTCTGGCGGCGCAGACGGTGCTCGTCACCCATCCGGGCATGCGCGCGTGGCTGACGGCGGCGATCGCGCGCCGGCGCGGTTGCGGCAGCATCGTCGCCAATCTCGAATCGATGCTGCCGGGGGTGTGGCTGGAGCGCTTGGCGCAGGAGGTGCTCAAAATCGATGACGCGGCGATCGCGTCGTGGCGGCGCGAAGCGCTGCGCTGGCACATCCACGAACTGCTGCCGCAACTGGACGATGCCGGGCTGCGCGCGAGCCTGCAGGGGCAGGACGCCCCGCGCCGCCGCTTCCAGCTCGCCGACCGGCTGGCGCGGATGTTCGTGCAGTACCTCGTCTATCGAACTGACTGGTTGCAAGCGTGGGACAGCGGGCGCGATCCGACCGGCGCGGCCGGCTTCCTCGTGCCGCTGTGGCAGGGCCTGCGCCGGCAGATCGGCTATCGCCATCGCGGCGAGCGCATGGCGGATCTGGTCGATGCGCTGGGGCGCAGCGTGAAACTTTCCGACGACAGCCCGCTGCATGTGTTCGGCCTCAGCCACATCGCCCCGGCCGAACTGGCGGTGTTGCAGGCGCTGAGTCGGCATCGCAGTGTGGTGTTGTATGTGTCCGACCCCTGCCGCGAATTCTGGGCGGGGCTGCCGATCGATCGGGGCGTGCGCAATGTCCTGCGGCAAGGCGATCCGAACGAGGACACGACCGAGAGCGCCTTCCAGCAGCAGGTGCGCCATCCCCTGCTCGGCAACTCCGGGCGGATCGGCCAGCACCTGATGCTGATGCTGGAGGACGTGCAGGCGAAGGTCGACACCCGCGATCATCGGGATGAACGCCAGCTCGAGCATCGCAACACGCTGGGGTACGAGGAAACGCCGACCTCGCGGCTGGCGTGGTTGCAGGAAAGCATCCGTCGCGGCGAGCGCGATCTGCCGTTGCCGAAAGAGGCTGTGCAACGCGATGACGCTTCCCTGCGCGTGCACGCCTGCCACACCCGTTTGCGTGAACTCGAAGTGCTGCGCGATGCCCTGCTGTGGCAGTTGGGTCATGATCCCGATCTGCGGCCATCGAAAATCGTGGTGATGGCGGCGGACATCCGCGCCTACGCGCCGCTGCTGCCGGCGGTGTTCGGCGCGCCCGGTTCCAGTGGCGGGCCGCTGCCGTGGCAGTTGGCCGATGTCGCCCTGGCCAGTTCCGATCCGCTCTACACCGCGTTCCGCCGCCTGCTCGAACTGCCGTATGCGCGCTTCACCGCGCCGGAGATCATCGACCTGCTGTCCCTGCCGCCGGTGGCGCGGCGCTGGGATCTGGATCCCGACGATCTGGATACCCTCGAGGACTGGCTGCGGCAATCGCGCGTGGCGTGGGGGCTGGATGGCGCGTTCCGCGGCCATTGCGGCGCGCCGCCGATCGCCGATCAAACCTTCGCCTGGGGCATGGAGCGGCTGCTCGCCGGTTATGCGCTGGGGCAGGATGCGTACGCGCCGCAGGCCTTCACCTGGCCCGATGGGCAGGCGGTGCTGCCGCTGCCTGGCATCGCCGGCGCGCAGGCGGCGCGGCTGGGCACGCTGTATGCCGCACTGGCCGAACTGGCGCGCTGGCATGCGCTGGGCGAGCGCCAACTGACGGCCAGCGCGTGGGCGCAGGAACTCGAAAACCGCATCCCCGCCAGCCTGCGCGTGGATGCCAGCGAGCGCCGCGCGCAGGAGGCGCTGGATGAGTTGTTGCAGGTCGTGCGGGAATTGCGCAATCAGCCCAAACAGTGCGGCTTGGATCCGCAACTGCCCTTCGTGGTGGTGCGCGAGTTCATCGTGCAGGCGCTGGACGCGATCCCCGAACGCCAGCGCTTCCTGCGCGGCGGCATCACCTTCTGCGGGATGGTGCCGCAGCGGGCGATCCCTTTCGATGTGGTCGCCGTGCTCGGGCTGGACGAGGGCGCGCTGCCGCGCAGCGACACCGGTGCCGGCATCGATCCGATCATCCACCATCGCCGCCTCGGCGATCGCGACACCCGCAACGACGACCGCTGGCTGTTCCTGCAAACGCTGATGGCGGCGCGCAAGGTTCTGCATTTGAGCTACATCGGCGCCAACGCCCGCGACGGCAAGCCGCGCAATCCGGCCGCGCCGCTGGCGGAGTTGATGGATTTTCTCGACGAGGCTGTGCCTGTGCCTGCTCGCGTCGAGGCCACGCCTGTGTCTGCCAGCGTCGATGCCGCACCGCCGCGCGATAGCGCCGATGCCACGCCAGCGCCCGCCACCGCCGCCGCGTCGGATGCAGAAACAAAATCTCCACCGCGACCGTGGCTGGTGCGTCACCCCCTGCAACCCTTCGATGCGCGCTACCGCGATGGCGTCGATCCGGCCATGTTCGCCTTCGCCGATACGCAAACCGGCAGCGACCGCGATGCGCAGGCGGGGCCGGCCGCATTCACCGACGATGCCGCCACCGACCCATCATCCACCGGCAAGGCGACCCGCGCGCCCGCATCCGCAGCGAACAGCGATGCCGCCGTCGTGCCCGCATCCGAGCGCCTCGTCACCCTGCGCGAGCTGCTGGCCTTCTTCAAGGATCCGGCCAGGGACTACCTGTCTGGCTACCTGCGACTGCGGCTGGACGCCTTCGCCGAGGATGGGTTGCGCGAGAGCGAATCGCTGGAGCCGAAATTCGATCCGATCGAGCGCGTCGGCCGGCGTGTCTTCCTCGACGCGCTCACGGTGTCGCCGCCCGTCGTGCCCGCGCAGGCGCCGGACTGGCTACGGCTGTCGGGCCTGTTGCCGCCCGGGCGGCCGGGCGCGCAGGCGTGGGCGGATGAGGCCGAGCAGGTGCGCGAGTTGCTCGACGACGCGAGCGTCGCGGAACTGTTGACGCAGGGCTTGCCGCCGCCGTGCCCGCTGCGGGTGGACGTGCCCATCGGGCCGTGGCGCGTGCAGGGCGAGGCGACGCGGGTGCGCGGCGATGCGCGCGGCTACCACGTGTTCGAGGTTTACCCCAACAAGGAAGAAGAAGATCTGGGCTTCAAGGAACGCATCGGCCTGTTCCTCGAATGGGCCCTGCTGCGGCTGGATCCCGCCCATGCGCAGCACAGCGTGGATGTGCTGCTGGTCTGCCCGGGTGGACGCGGGGCGTGGCAGGAAGCCATCACGCAACGCGATCGGGATATCTTGAATGCCAACCGCAAACGACGTACCGAACTGCTCGACGAACTGCGCCGCCGCGTAATGCATCTGCTCGATATCTGGAGTGAGCTGCGCGAAGAACCGCAGTGGTATTTCCCCAAGACCAGTTGGATTGCGGCGACTGCCGACCCGGCCAAATCAGGCGACAAGGTCTCTGATGCCTGGGACGGGCACACAAGTGGCGAACGCACCCACGCACCCGGCTACGCGCGCCTGCTCGCCGGCGATGAAAGTTTTTCGCGTGGCACGCAAGCGCGGGCGCAACTGGATGCGATGGCACGACGCCTGTACGCGGCGATCGCCCTCGATGAAGTTCCGGGAACGCAGCCATGAGCACTCCGACGAGCGCCGCGCCAACCCGCTCGCCCATCGACTGCGCCGACTGGCAGGCGTTGCCGCTGCAAGGCCCCGGTTGCGGTCTGGTCGAGGCCAGCGCCGGCACCGGCAAGACCTGGACGCTCACCGCGCTGTACCTGCGCCTGCTGCTGGAATGCGAATACAGCCCGCGACAGATCGCGGTGGCGACCTTCACCAATGCTGCCGCCGACGACCTGCGCGCGCGCATCCGTGCGCGCCTGCGCGAAGCGCGGGCGCTGGCGCAGGACTTCAGCGCGTCCACGCCCGTCCCCGAGGACGCGGCTCTTGCATGGCTGCACCGGCACTGGTCGCAGCAGGGCGGTGCCGCGCGCACGCAGGATGCCGAACGCCTGCAGCGGGCGGTGGGCGAGCTCGACAGCGCCCCGCTCGGCACCCTGCACAGCTTGTTCGGGCGCGCCCTCGCCGAGCATCCGCTGGACAGCGGCAGCAGTTTCGCCACCGACGAGGCGGTGGACGGAAAAGATCTCGACGACACCTTGCGCGAAGACCTGTGGCGGCATCTGGCGCAGGACGATGCCGCGACGCTCGATGGTGGCGATCGGCTGTGGTACGCCGGTGGTCGCAAGAATTTTAACGAGGCATGTCGGGTCGCCTGCACAGCGGGCTACGGGGTGCAGGAGATTCCCCTCGATGCCGATGTCTTTGCGGCGTTGAAGGATCCATCGCAGGCCAAGGCGATTCGCGATTGGCTGCCGACGGCACCGTTCTTTCGCGCGGATTCGGCGATTAAACCCGGCATGGTGGCGCTCGCGGATTACATCGACGCCGGCGATCCGTTTGCGCCATTCCCCAGCGACATGAAGAAGCTGCTGAGCAACCCCTTGGATAAGCAATTCAAGGCCGGCACCACGGAAGTACAGGGCACCCATCCGCTGGTCCGGCTGGCCAAGCACGCCTTGCTGGCTCACCCGCACGCCCGCGCGCGCGCGCTGGCACGCTACCGCGAACGTCTTCTCGCCGCGCGCCGCCAGCGCTTGCGCGAGCGCGGCCAGACCACCTTCGATGCCTTGATCGAACGCACCCTCGATGCGGTCGAGGGGCCTTCCGGCGAGGCCTTCGCGCAACGCCTGCGCGAGGATTGGCCGGTGGCGTTGATCGACGAGTTCCAGGACACCGACGGCCGCCAGTTCCGCATCCTCGCGCGCATCTACGGCAGCAACGCAGACGGAGCGACTGCGCATGGCCGGCTGGTGATGATCGGCGATCCCAAACAGGCGATTTACAGCTTTCGCGGCGGCGACGTGCACGCTTATCTCGCCGCGCGCCAGTCCGCCAGCCATCGTCTGCGGCTGACGCGCAACTTCCGTTCCACCCCCCACCTCGTGCAGGCGCTCAACCAGTGGTTCGCGCTCAGCGGCCATGCCATGAGCCAGCAGCCCGCGGCGCCCATCGTCTATGAACCCGTGCAGGCGGATGACTCGCCCAGCCGCACGACGCTCACCGTCGATGGCCAGCCGTTGGCGCGGCCCTTGCAGTTCGAGGTGCTCGCCCCATCCGATACCACTGCGAAGGAGGCGGCACAGGCCGCGCTGATCCATTGCGCGAACCAGATCGCCCGCTTGCTGGACGAAGGTCGTCATCGCATCGACGACAAACGGGTACAGCCCGGCGACATCGCCGTGCTGGTACCAAAAAACGATGACATCACCAGCCTGCGCGAACTGTTGAGTGAGCGCGGCATCCCCTGCGCCGCACCGGGTCGCAGCAGCGTGTTCGCCACCGCGGTGGCGCGCGATCTGCAATGCATCCTGCATGGCGTCGAACACGCCGGCGACGAAGCGCTGGTGCGCGCGGCGCTGGCGACCGACCTGCTCGGCGGGCTGGATTTCGTGCGTGGTCTGCGCGATCGACCCGACGACTGGCGCACGCAGATGCAGCGCTTCGCGCACTGGCGACGTCTGTGGCACACACAAGGCGTGTTCGCCCTCGTGCAGGCCCTGCTCGCCACCCGCGCGACCCCACGTTCTCCGGATGAACAACGCCGCTACACCGACCTGCGCCATCTGGGCGAACTGCTGCAAGCCCATGCGGCGCAGTGCGATGGCCCGCAGGCGCTGCTGGCGTGGCTGGCCAGCCAGCGCGAAGGCGGCTCGGGCGATGGAGCCGTCGGCGAAGAGCGCGAACTGCGCATCGACTCCGATGCCCATCGCGTGCAGGTGATGAGCCTGCATGCCGCCAAGGGGCTGGAGTTCCCGATCGTGTACCTGCCGCTGGCCGACGTGGGCGCCATCAAGCAATCGTCGTTGCCGACGCAGCGCACGCCCGATGGCCAGCGCCTGATCGACCTCGGCGGTACCGAGTTCGAGGCGGCGCAGACGGCGACGCTGTGCGAGGAACAGGACGAATCCTTCCGCAAGCTCTACGTCGCCCTCACCCGCGCGCAGTACGCCTGCCATGTGCTGGTGTCGAATCCAAAATCCAAGGCGGTCGATCCGCAACGCCTGGCGATGACCGCCCTGCTCGCACGCATGCGCACGACGCTGGATGGCCGCCGTGTCGAGGACGCCTGCCCGCACGTGGCATGGATCGAGCATGCGGTGTGGCCGACCGAATACTGCACTTACCACGTGCCCACGCAGCCGACTTCCACACCCGTCTTGCTGGAACTGCCGCGTGCGCATCCGCTGGAAGGCCGCTACAGCTTCTCCAATCTGACCGATCATGCCACCGGCACGCTCGAGGAAACCGCCGCCAGCGACGAGGCCGTCAATGACGCGATCGACCCAGAAGCCGCCGTGCCCGATGTGGTCGATGCCGATGTGGCCGATGCCGCTGTAGTCGATGCCGATGTAGCCGATGACGCAGTGGTCGATACCGCAATGCAATCCGCCGTGACTCAAGCCGATGCCACGCCGCACGCGACCTTGGCCACGCTCGACGCGTGGCGCGGCGCGAACTTCGGCAGCGCGTTGCACGCGGTATTCGAGCGTCGCCGCATCGGCGTGCCGATGAGCGAACAGCGCGCCTTGCTGGAAACCTGCCTGGGCGAATACGGCATCGCCGCCAAACCCGAACAGGTCGATACCCTCGCCGCGCACGTTCAGGACGTGCTGGATGCCACCCTGCCGGTGGCCGGATCGCCGCCGCTGCGACTGGCAGATCTGCCGGCGCACGCGCTGCGCGCCGAGATGCGATTCGACTACGCCCTCGACGGCGCGTCGATGGCGCGATTGCGGGCGCTCTGCGCCGCGCACGGGCAGCCCGACCTCGTCCCCGAACGCCGCCATCCCGACCTGCACGGGATGATGGGCGGCGCCATCGACCTGATCTTCCTGCACGCCGGGCGCTATCACCTGCTCGACTGGAAGACCAACCGCCTCGGCGAACGGTTGTCCGACTACACGGGCGCGGCGCTGGTGAAGGCGATGGATCGCAGCCACTACCGCCTGCAGGCGCTGCTGTACACCATCGCGCTGGATCGTTACCTGCGCCAGCGCGTTCACGGCTACGACAGAACGACGCATCTGGGCGCGGCGGTGTACCTGTTCGTGCGCGCGGTCGGGCTGCACGCGACGCCAGCCGTACACGCGCAGGCAAGCGGCGTCGCAATCGCAGCCCCGGGCGTGTGGACGCAGCGCTTCGACGACGACCTGATCGCGGCGGTCGATGCCGAACTGGCACTCAGCATGCGGGAGGTCGCATGAGTGCTTACCGATTCATCGCGGCACCGCCGCCATCGACCGGGCTGGATGCGTGGACCGCGCTGGGAGACGCTCTCGGGCGCTGGGTGCGCGCGCATGGCGGATCACCGATGTTGGCCGATCTGGCGCAGCAAGTCTGCGAGGCCGATGGCAAGGGCGACACCGCGTTGTTTCTCGCTGCAGCAGCCGATACGCACGATGGCTTGCCGGCGTGCAGCGCAGAGGAACTGGACTCGTTGCGTGCACAACCCCTGGTGGCCGCCGACGATACCGGCGCGCCGCGACCGTTCGTGCTCGATGAAGCCGGGCGCTTCTACCTGTGGCGCAACCGTCGCGACGAGACGTGTGTCATCGAAGCACTGCGCGCACGCCGCGCGGCCGCCACGCCCGAACCGTTGTCGGAGGCGGATCTGGATCGACTGTTCGACGGCCGCAACGATGCAGCCGTCGCCCCGCAGCGGCAGGCCGTGCAGCAGGTCGGCGGCCGGCGTTTGTTCGTGCTCACCGGTGGGCCGGGCACCGGCAAGACCACCACCGTGTTGCGCATGCTGCTGCGCCTGCAACACGCCGCCGCCGCAACATTGACGATGGCGCTGGCCGCGCCGACCGGCAAGGCCGCGCAGCGACTGGCGCAATCGCTGCGGCAGGGACGCGACAGCCTGCTCGCCGCGAACCTGCCCGAAGCATGGCGCATAGCACTCGCACAGGTGCCCGAATCGGCACAGACCCTGCACCGCCTGCTCGGCTACCAGCGCTGGAACGGCGGCTTCGTGCACCACGGCGGCAACCGCCTGCCCGCCGACGTGGTGGTGGTGGACGAAGCCTCGATGGTCGATCTGTCGCTGCTGCGCGCCCTGCTCGATGCGCTGCGCCCGGAAACCGCGCTGATCCTCGTCGGCGATGCCGACCAGCTCGCCTCGGTCGGCGCCGGCTCGGCGCTGATGGATCTGGCGGCGGTGCTGGAAGCCCAAGACTCCGGCGATCTGGTTCGCCTGCGCCACAGCTTCCGCGCTCAGCAGGCTTTGACCGCGGTGCACGAGAGCGTGCGCGTGGGCGACAAGACGGCATTCGAAGCGGCGTGGCAGGTCGCCGGTGCGACCGTGCGCGAACATGCGGTACCCGATCGGCAAGCGCTGGCCCGCGTGCTGCGCCATTGGAGCGCGGAACTGGCCACCCACCAGCCCGCGACTTGTTCCAATCCCGCCGACGCCCGCGCCGCCCTGCGCGCGTTGTCCGGGCGGCAACTGTTGTGCGCTCTGCGCGAAGGATCATTCGGCGCGCCCGCCGTCGCCGCCGCCATCGAGCGCGCCTTGCGCAAGCGCTGGCACGTCCCCGAAAGCGATGTCTGGTATCCGGGCCGCGCGGTGGTGGTGGTGCGCAACGATTACGCCGCCGGCTTGTTCAATGGCGATGTCGGACTGTGCCTGGCCGATCCAGACGGTCGCCTGCAGGTGTGGTTCGAATCCGACGACGAAGCCGGCGTGCGCGCCCTCGCCCCCGAAGCGCTGCTCGCGCACGAAAGCGCCTTCGCCATCACCGTGCATCGCAGCCAGGGTTCGGAATACGCGCACGTCGCCGTGCTGCTGCCACCCACCGCCGACAGTCCGATCCTCACCCGGCAACTGCTCTACACCGCGCTCTCGCGCGCACGCCAGCGCATCGAGTTGTGGTGCACGCAAGGCTCGCTCGATGCCGCATTGCAAAACAGCGTGCGACGCGCGGGTGGACTGGCGGAGCGGATGCGAACCCGAGCTTGAACAGGCGAATCGACTACCGGGATTCATTGAAACCGATTCCGGTCTGCTCGCATCGTCGTCCAACGCCCCGATGGGCGTCCCCGGAACCGCCCAGAACCGCCTTGCATCGATCATGGATTTGCGGCGGCTGCAAGCAAGTAGCGGGCATGCACGGCCGCGACGTTTTTCGACAATGCCTCGGGGGTGCCGTCGTTGACGATCGCATCGTCGGCGATCGCCAGCCGCTGGTCGCGGGTCGCCTGCGCGGCGAGGATGCGCAGCGCCTGCTCGCGAGTATCGCCGTCGCGGGCGAGCAAGCGAGCCAGCTGCACCTCGGGCGACACGTCGATCACGAGGATGCGGTCGAGCCACGGATACGCGCTGCGTCCGCCGCCTTCGGCCAGCAGCGGGATCGCGGCGATGGCATACGGACTGCGCGCGGCCGCACAGGCCGTTCGCAGCGCCTCGCGGATAAGCGGGTGCAGAATCGCTTCCAACTCGTGGCGCGTGGCGGCATCGGCGAACACGAGCTTGCGCAAGACCGCGCGATCGAGGCTGCCATCACCCGCAAGCACGGCGTTGCCGAAACGTTCGACGATCGCCGCCAACGCCGGCTGCCCGGGCGCGACCGTCTCGCGGGCGATTGCGTCGGCATCGGCCACCGCCATGCCGAGCCGTTCGAAGCAACGACAGGCTTCGGACTTGCCCGAAGCGATGCCGCCGGTAACGGCCACGACGAAGCGCGCCATCGTCAATGTCCGGCGCGGTGCGGTCGCGGGATCAAACTTGTCCAGGCCATCGTCAACCCCGGCCAGAAGGCGGCGTCGATGGGATCGGCTCCTTCCTTGGTTGCACCAGATCGCATTCCTTGCTGAAGGTGGCGGTGTCGATGTCTCCCTGCGCCGGCCGGTTCACGATGCGCGGATGGTAGCGCCACAGGGTGCTGAACAGGCTCCACGTCGGATCGTGACCGGGGAAGGCCACTCCGGCCATGTCGGCCAGCGACTCGAAAGTGCTTTCGCTCATGGTGCGCTTGCCGGCGTTGGCGCGCAGCGCGGCCACGCGCGCCGGGAATGCGTCCAGGTAGGAATCCGAATACCAGAACAGTACCGGGATTTCGTATTCGGAGCGGATACCGTGGCCATGCCCCTCGGCCGAGCAGGTCGCGCTCGGCAGCGCCTCGCCGTGGTCGGACTCGAACCACAGCGCACTCACCGCGCCGCTGCCGCGCAGGATGCCGATGATCGAGGCGAGGACGTGGTCGGTGTACAGGATCGAATTGTCGTAGCTGTTGATGCCGCGCTGCACGTCTTCGGCATCGGTCACGTCGCTGCCGTCATCGCTGTCGCTGCCCGAATCCGATGCGGCGCTGTCGGAAGACTCGGATGCCGAAGCGTCGTCGTCGCCACTGTCGGCATCCTCGTCCCATGGATCGGACTGGGTCGGCCGCCAGCGTTTGTAGGCATCCGGATAACGGTAGTCGTAGCTTTGATGGTTGCCCATCATGTGCAGGACGATGAACAGGTTTCTGTTCGAGTCGTGCAGCACATCGCGCAGGGCTTGCAGCAGCACCTCGTCGTAGGCACCCGGCACGCTCCACGAGGCGTGGTTGAGAAACATCTCGTGATCGGCCTCGAAGGCGAAGGTCGATACCGGCGAGTCGTACTTGCCGATCGCCTGCTGGTTGGAGATCCAGTACGTCTCGTAGCCCGCCTCCTTCATCGCGCGCAGGATCGAGGCTTCCTTCCACCACGTGTAGCTGCTGATGGTGGCCGGCTTGCGGGTGAGGATCATCGGGATGGCGGTGATCGATTCGGGCCAGGCCGAGTCCAGATCGGTGATCGGCACCAGGTTGGCGGTTTTTTCCAGCTCCGGCGTGGTTGGGCGCGCGTAACCGAACAATTGCCAGTGGTCGCGGCGGCTGGCCTCGCCGATCACCAGCACAAACACCTGCCGCTGCGGCAGCGGCGTGGCGAGGCGGGCGTGGAAGCGGAAACCGTCCAGCCGGGCGACGTTGGCGTGCATCGCGTTCCATTCCTGGCGATAGCTCACCAGCCGCTGGATCAGCCCGAACGGCCAGCCGAACTGGAACTGGTTGCCGACCACTTCGCCTTCCTTCAGGCTCGCTTCCCAGCGCGCATGCAGATCGCCCTTGCCGGTGACACCCGCGGTGACGCCCACCGCCAGCGGCGCGGCGATGGCCAGCGCCAGCATCCACGCTCGCACCGTGCCCGGCAGGCGCAGGCTGGCGCGATGGCTGTACCACGCCGCCAGCGCCGGGATGGCGGCGGCCACGGCCACGCACAGCAGCAGCGGGATCAACAACGGGCCGAGGTACTCGCGCATCTCGCGCGGGTTGGTGGCGATCAGGGTGGCGATGATCTCGGCGAAGCTTGGCCGCCCGTAGGCCTTGATGTAGAAGGCCTCCATCGGCGAGAGCACGGCGAACGGCAGCAACAGCAGGCAGGCGATCCACACGCGCTTGCCGAACACGGCGAACAGCGCCAGCAGCAGCGCCAGCGGCAGGATCACCGGCGCCACCCACGGGTGGTCGAGCTCGCGGCCCATCGCCAGCCACACCGCGTTGGGCAGCAGGATCAAGGCCAGCAGGGCGAGCAGCAAGGCGATCGCCAGCCGGCGGGGGGGGCGTGAAGGTGCGGGAGACGTCATGCGGACGAAGAGCGATCAGGCGGAGTGGGTTGATTCAATGGCTATTTTTCCAGCGCGTCGATCGTACTGCATGGTCGATGACCCGACGCGGGAGTTTTTCAACCACTCGGCGGTTCCACGATCTGGCAATTCGGGTCGAATACAGCGTTGTCCATATTGATCTTGACGGGGTAATTCACGATCCGTGGCCGGTACTGCCAATCCGGATCGAACAGACTATGCGAGGCGTCGCGACCCGGGTAGGTGAGGTTCGCCATGTCGATGAGCGATTCGAACGTGTCCGCACTCAGGGTGCGCTTGCCGGCATTTTCGCGCAGCGCGGCAACGCGATGCGGAAACGCGGTCATGTAGGCATTCGACACCCAGGCGAAGGCGGATACCTCGTATTCCTCGCGCGTCCCGTTGCCGTGCCCGATGAGGGGGCAGGTGGGAGTCGGCAGCGATTCGCCGTGGTCGGATTCATACCATAGCGCCGTCACTGCCCCGCTTTTCTGCAGGATGCCGATGACCTCGGCCAGCACATGGTCGGTGTACAGGATGGAGTTGTCGTAACTGTTGCGTTCTTTATCGACGATGCTCGCGCTGCTCGCAGTGTCCGTTTCGGTCGGCTGGAATCGGCGAAATGCAGCCGGGTAACGGTAATCGTAACGCTGGTGGCTCCCCATCAGGTGCAGGACGATGAACAAGTCGCGATGGGAAGATGCGATGGCATCGCGAAATGGGTGCAGCACAGCTTCGTCGTAGGCACCCGGCGCGGTCCACGAAACGTGGTTGACGTAGACCGAATGGCGGGCTTCCAATGCATAGGTGGCCACCATCGAATCGAACAGACCCAGCGGCATCTGGTTGGAGATCCACCAGGTGTCGAAGCCGGCTTCATCCATCGCGCGCAGGATCGATGGCTCATTGAAAGTCAGGGGATTGCCATCCGGCGGCCTGCGCGTAAGGAGCTGTGGAATGGCCGTGATCGATTGCGGCCAGGATCCGAGCATGTCCGTGATCGGCACGAGTTGCGGCAGTTTCGACAGCTCGGGATTTGTCGCGCGCCCGTAGCCGAGCAGTTGCCAGTGATCGCGGCGACTGGCCTCGCCAATGACCAGCACATAAATTTGCCGCTGTGGAATAGCTGTTGCGCGACGGGCATGGAAGCGGAATGCATCCATCGCGGCCATGTCCTGGCGTACCGATTCCAATTCCTGGCGGTAAGTTGCGTATTGCACGATCGGCGCCACCGGGAATGCGTTGCGGAACGGATCCGACAAGGCACCCAACGCAGCAATCGAACGTTGCATGCGCGTACCCTTGTTGCCGATGCCTGCCGCCAAGGCCATGGCCAGCACGGGCATGCCTATTGCAAGGGCGAGAATCAGGGTGCGGGAACGATGCGTCCAGCGCCAGCGTGCGCGCCACACCAGCCAGCTTGCGCCAAGCGTCAGCACCGCAACTGCGGCTTCCGCCATGACCAAGGGAAGCAAGGTTCCACCGAGGTATTCACGCGCTTCGCGCAAGTTGGTGGCGAAGATCGAGGCAATGATGGCCGGCGTGGTCGCGGCGTGATAGCGGGTGATGTAATACAGATCCAATGGCGCCAGCAACGCGAACGGCAGCAACAACAAGCATGCCAGCCATGGCCGTTTGCCCAGCACCGCCGCGATGATGACGAGCAGGATCAACGGCATCACGATCAGGCCGACACCGCTGGTGTGTCCGTAGGACAACAGCGCCAGATTGGGTGCCATCAGCAACAGGATCAGCAGGCCACAGGCGACTGTGGCGCGAATGTCATCGCCGCGGCTTCGGGGTGAATCGGGAGTCATCACGGCCCCATGAAATGCAGATACGCCAGAATGATCGACCCGCCCCACAGCAATTGGATCCAGCCAGCCACCGCCAGATAGGGGCCGAACGGGATCGGGGTGGCGCGGTCACGCCCGCGCAGGAGCAGCCATGCGCTGCCGATCACCGCGCCGAGACCGGCGGAGATCAACACGATCGGAAACACCCCTTTCAGCCCGCACCACGCCCCCAGCGCGGCGAGCAGCTTGAAATCGCCGCGGCCCATGCCCTCCTTGCCGGTGGCCAGCTTGTACAGCCAGTAAACCGACCACAGACTCAAGTAGCCGGCAGCCGCGCCCCACAGCGCCGACAGCGGATCCGCGAACAGCGGCACGCTGCTGGCGAGCAGACCCAGCCACAGCAGCGGGTAGGTCAACTGATCTGGCAGCAGGGTGGTGTGCAGGTCGATGCCGGACAGGGCGATCAACATCCATGTGAACGCCAGCGCGGCCAGCGATTGCCACGTCGGCCCGAAATGCCAGACGATCGCGGCGCTGGCCACGGCCGTCAACAGTTCGACGGCCGGGTATTGGATCGAGATCGGCGCCTTGCAGTAGCGGCAATGGCCACCCAGTAGCAGCCACGAAAATACCGGGATGTTGTCGAACGCCGAAAGCTGGTGGCGGCACTTGGGGCAGAACGAGCGCTGCACCACGATGCCCGGCGGCTCCGGAGCGCCCTCGTCATCCGGCAGAGCGGCGGCATCGGCGCCGAGGATCTCGCGGGCATCGCTCCGCCACTGCCATTCCAGGCGCGGCGGAATGCGCAGGATCACCACATTGAGAAAGCTGCCGACCAGCAGCCCGAACAGAAAAGCGCAGCCGACCAGAAAGGCCGGCTGCTGCAGGACATCGATCCACACGATGCGAACGATGCCGCGGTCAAACCGCCGCGGCGAGCTTGAAGATGGGCAGGTACATGCCGATCACCATGCTACCCACGAGGATGCCGATGACGATCATGATCATCGGTTCGAGCAGGCTCGACAGCGAGTCCACCGCGTTGTTGACCTCCTCCTCGTAGAACTCGGCGATCTTGAACAGCATCGCGTCCAGCGCGCCGGATTCCTCGCCGATGGCGACCATCGACACCACCATGTGCGGGAACAGGTTGACCTGCTTCATCGCCAGATTGAGCTGGTAGCCGACCGCGACGTCGTCGCGGATCTGCTTGACCGCGTCGGAGTAGACCACGCTGCCGGTGGCGCCGGCGACGGTGTCCAGCGCCTCCACCAGCGGCACGCCGGCCTTGAAGGTCAAGGCCAGAGTGCGGGCAAAGCGCGAGATGGCCGACTCGTGCAGGATCTTGCCGATGATCGGCAATTTCAATGCCATGCGGTCGACGAAGTGGGCGAACTTGGTGGAGCGTTTGAGCAGCATCACGATGCCGACGATCGTGCCGATGACGATCAGCAGCGCCATCCACCAGTACTTGACCATGAAATCCGAGGCGCTCACAAGCATCTGCGTGAACGCCGGCAGATCGGCGCCGAAGCTCTTGAACACAGCCTGGAACTGCGGCACCACGAAGATCAGCAGGATCGCCGAGACGATGATCGCCACCGCGATCACCGCAGCCGGGTAGTACAGCGCCTTCTTGATCTTGCCCTTGAGGGTCTCGATTCGCTCCTTGTAGGTGGCCACGGTGTCGAGCACGGTGTCGAGCACGCCGGCGCCCTCGCCGGCCTTGACCAGGTTCTGGTAAAGCTCGTCGAACTGCACCGGATGCTTGGCGATCGCCTCGTGCAGCGAGGAACCGCCCTCGATCTGGCTGCGGATGTCGCCCAGCAGATTCTTCAGGCGCGGGTTCTTCTGCCCGCCGCCGATGATCTCGAAGGCGCTGACCATCGGGATGCCGGCCTGCATCATGGTCGCGATCTGGCGGCTGAAGATGGCGATATCGCGGGCGGTGATGCGCGCGCCGCCGGCGCCGAACACCGACTTGCCCTTGGCCCGCACCATGCTTGGATTGATGCCCTGGCGGCGCAGGTCGGCGCGCAGCAGGTTGGCGTTCTTGGCCAACTGCTCGCCCTTCATCTTCCTGCCGCGCTTGTCGGTGCCGGCCCAGATGAAATTGACCATCGGGTTGGGATTGCGCACCGCCGGAGCCCCCTGGGCCTGGGTCTGGGTGCGTACCGCGGCTTTGCTGGCGGCCATGGCTTAGTCCTTGGTTACACGGTTGATTTCGGCGAGGCTGGTCATGCCGTTTCTGGCCTTGAGCAGCGCGGATTGACGCAAGTCGCGGATGCCTGCGCGCTGTGCGGCTTCGGCGATCTGCATGGCATTCCCCCCTTCGAGGATGATCTTCTGGATTTCCTCGGTCAACTGCATCACCTGGTAGATGCCCACGCGGCCCTTGTAGCCGTCGTTGCAGTCCTGGCAACCGACCGGCTCGTACAAGTGCATGCCGCGCTTGACGTCGGCCTCGGAAAAACCCTCCGACAGCAGGGCGTGCTCGGGCAGCTTCACCTCGCGTTTGCAGTCGTGCAGGCGGCGGGCGAGGCGCTGGGCGATCACGAGGGTCACCGAGGAAGTGATGTTGTAGGGCGCGATGCCCATGTTCATCAGCCGCGAGATGGTCTGCGGGGCGTCGTTGGTGTGCAGGGTGGAGAGCACCATGTGGCCGGTCTGCGCGGCCTTGACCGCGATCTCGGCGGTCTCCAGGTCGCGGATCTCGCCGACCATGATCACGTCCGGATCCTGGCGCAGGAACGAACGCAGGGCGACCGCGAAGGTCATGCCCTTTTTCACGTTCATCTGTACCTGGTTGATGCCCGGCACGCGGATTTCGACCGGATCCTCGGCGGTGGAGATGTTGCGCTCGTCGGTGTTGAGGATGTTCAGGCCGGTGTACAACGACACTGTCTTGCCCGAACCGGTGGGGCCGGTCACGAGGATCATCCCGTAGGGCTTGTTGAGGGCGTCCAGATAAAGCTGCTTCTGGTCGTCCTCATAGCCGAGCTTGTCGATGCCCAATTTGGCGGCCGCGCTGTCGAGGATGCGCAGCACCACCTTCTCGCCGAACAAGGTCGGGCAGGTGCTGACGCGAAAATCCATCGACTTGGTCTTGGACAGCATCAACTTGATGCGGCCGTCCTGCGGCACCCGGCGTTCGGCGATGTCCAGCGAGGCCATGACCTTCAGGCGCGCGGTGATGCGGGGGCTGAGCTTGACCGGGGCTTTGGCGACGGAACGCAGGATGCCGTCCATGCGCAGGCGTACGCGGTAGTCGGTCTCGTAGGGCTCGAAATGGATGTCCGAAGCGCCGCGTTTGATCGCGTCCACCAGCACCTTGTTGACGAACTTCACCACCGGGGTGTCGTCGGCCTTGTTCGGGTCGGCGTTCTCCGGTTCGTTGTCGCTGATGTCGCCGGTTTCCAGATTCTCCAGCCCCTCGCTGTCGTCCGTGGACAGCGAATCGCCGGCGGTCATCGCCTTGTCGATGGTGCGCTTGAGCGTGTCCGCATCGACGAGGATGGGCTCCACCATCAGGTTGGAGGCGAACTTGATCTCGTCCAGCGCCGGGGTGTTGGTCGGGTCGGCGGTGCCGACGAACAGGCGGTTGCCGCGCTTGAACAGCGGCAGGATGCCGTGCTTGGCGATCAGTTCCTCGCTGACCAGCCTGGTGGCCGCCTGCATGAGATCCAGCACGCCGGCATCGAACAGCGGCATGCCGAACTCGACCGAGTTGGCGTTGGCCACCTGCGCGGCGGTGACGAGACGACGTTCGAGGAGGTACTGCTGGACGGGCTTTTTCTCCTTCAGCGCGTCGTCCATCGCCTTGCGCGCGTCAGGCTCGGCAAGAGCGCCGTCCAGCACCAAGCGCCGGACGATGCCGGTGATGCCGACCAGATTTGCGGTGACCGCAGCGCTCACCCGTCCCCCAAAGTACGGAAGCTGGGTGGGAATCTACCGCAAATTGGCCTTCGGCAATAGCCCGCCCTGCCTTCACGCGGCCAGCTCCGCTACAAGACGGCGGAAGAGTGCTGGGGTAGGCTTAGTGCTGGCGATACTGCGGAGGTGAATGTGGATGATGCGTTGAGCATCGTGCTGCCGGCGAAAAACGAAGAGGCTGCGTTGTCCCGGCTTTTGCCCATGTTGCGCACGGAATATCCGGAAGCCGACATCGTGCTGGTGGACGACGGCTCGACCGACGGCACCGCCCGAGTCGCCACGGAGGCGGGCGTGCGCGTGCTCGCGTCGCCCTACAGCATGGGCAACGGCGCGGCGATCAAGCGCGGCGCGGCCGCGGCCCGCGGCCGGGCGATCGTGTTCATGGACGCCGACGCCCAGCACGATCCGCAGTACATCGCCTTGTTGCTGTGCAAGCTCGAGGAAGGTTACGACATGGTCGTGGCTGCCCGCGATGGCGCCGGTCAGGCCAGCATCGGCCGTGGACTGGCCAATGGCTTCTACAACCGGGTGGCAAGCTGGATGACCGGACACCGCATCGCCGACCTCACTTCGGGCTTTCGCGCCGTGCGCGCGGACAAGTTCCGCGAATTCCTGCACCTGCTGCCGAACGGGTTCTCGTATCCGACCACGATCACCATGGCTTTCTTCCGCAGCGCCTACCCGGTCGCCTATGTCCCGATCCCCGTCGGACCACGAATCGGCAAGAGCCACATCCGGCCCTTGCGCGATGGCGTGCGTTTCCTGCTGATCATCTTCAAGATCGCCACCTTGTTCTCGCCGCTGAAGTTGTTCGCGCCGATCGGGGTGTCGTTCTTCCTGATCGGGGTGGGCTATTACCTTTTCACGTTCCTCACGATGCACCGCCTCACCAACATGAGCGTACTGCTGTTCTCCGCATCGGTGGTCATTTTCCTGATCGGCCTTATCTCCGAGCAGATCACCTCGCTGACCTACCGCAGGCAGGGCTGAGACGGGTGCGCCGGCGCGGCTATCGGGGGGCGCGCCTCAGGATGCCCGATAGCGCGAGACCGATGGCCCATGCGCTGAAATCCGCGAAGATGGTCACGAGGCGGAACCCGGCAACGGCGGTGACGGTGACGCTCAGCGGCCATGCCGAGGCCATCAGGTGGCCGGCCACCCACTCGAACACCCCCAGCCCCTGCGGCGCGAACAGCACCACGAACCCGGCAGCCCAGGACAGCAGGTAACACGCAGCGACGCGCATGACTTCTGCGCCGCCCAGATCGAACGCCGCCGCCCAGTAAGCGCAGAAACTGGCGGTGGCGGCGACCCAGAACAATGCGGTGGAGAATATCGCCATCACGATTTCGACGAACGTCTTGATGCCGCCGCCTCTGGCCTTGAGCAATCCGAGTACCGTGCCGGCAAGCAGCATTGCTGCACCGCCGAGCGCCCAGGCAGCCGCGCCGCGCAGGAACTCGATGCCCTCGAGGCGGAGCAACAAAGCGGCGCCGATCGCAACACTCACGCCGAGCGCCAGCAAGTGTTCGGCCACGAGGATGGAAAGCGAATCCGATTTCCCCACTTCGAGCCGTCGATAGGCCTCGAAGCGCGCGACGCTTTGCCAAATGCCGCCGGGCAGGTATTTTGCCGGCAGGCGCAGCACCGTGATCAACGACAGTTCGCGGTAGCCCAATGACAGCCCCAAAATGCGCGCAAACGCGACCGTGGTCAGCGGGCCGATCCATTGCGCAGCGATCCAGCATGCCCACGCCAGCAGCAGGTAGCGAATGGAGAGGGTTGCCAACAGGGGCGCCAGGCGGCCGCTGGCGCGCCACGCGGAATACGCCAGGAATCCCAGCGCGATCGGAATGAACAGCTTCCTGGCCAGCGCAAGCCATTTCGCCGCCATGTCTCTCGTAAACCACATGTGCAGGGCGCGGTTTATGCGACGCGACGTTTCGCCACGAGATAGCGCGCCGGCAACTGCGCCGGAAACGCCAACGTGAACGCGATCTTGTCGAGGGGTGTCAATCCGGACGACCACACCACACGCAACAACTCGAACGATAGCTGCAGCGCCGGGAATATCCGCCTGCGGATACCGAAATCGCTGCCATGGTAACGGCGTTGCCGCGCCGCGTAATCCTCGCTTGCTCGCGTTTGCCGGCGCGACCACAGAGCATCCGGAACGGGAACGAAATCGCCTTGCAGTATCATTTTCGACAGCAAGACGAGATCCGCAGCCGGATAGTTTGGAATCGATCCGGTGGCCCGCAGCGCAGATATGCGCATCAGTCCGTATACGGCATGCATGTTGGCCCAGAGCATGGCAAAAATCCTGGCGAGTGGATCCATGCCACGGGTATCAAGGATGCAGGCGCGGACTCCGTAGGGCTGATCGGATGGGTCGATCCATTGTGACTCGGGGACGGCTATCACGGCCCCCGAATGGTACGCCAGCGCGGCCACGCACTGCGAGACCATGTTGGAAGACCACAGGTCATGCCCACCCGCCCACATGAACAATTCGCCGCGCGCAGCATCGAGGCAGCGCTGGAAGTTGGCGGTGGAGCCCTCGTTTACCAGCGCGCGCATTGCCCGCACACGTGCATCGGCTGCTGCCGTCCGTTCGCAAATTTCCCGAGTCCCATCGGTCGATGCATTGTCGGAAAGGATGAATTCGATCCTTGCATAGTCTTGCGCCAACAGGCTGGCGAGGGCCTGCTCCAGGAACTTCGCCTCGTTGTACACGGGAATGCCGATGCTGACCAATGGCAGATTCCGTTGAGTGTCAATCGACATGGGTTGTCTTTTCTGCCAGATGGGTTCGATCGCCATGATTTTCGTGGAGCGACGTATTCCCTGAAGGTTTCCCTCGGTGCCCTGTCAACGGCGGCGGAGGTAGCCGCCCGGCGCCACTGTGACGAGCAATTTTGCTTCGATGTCATTGTCCACCTCGAACTCCGGGTGGCCGGCCAGGAATTCGCGCACAGCTGTCTTTGGATTGTTGTCGTTGTCCCAGGGACGATTTGGGTAAGTTCCTGATGGTAAATCCGCTACCACGGTATCGAATACGACGCAGTAACTGCCGGGCGAAGCCAGCGGCGCATAGACTTTCAATTCCGCCAGTACATGTTCATGTGTATGGTTCGAGTCCAAAAACACAAGCACAGTGGCGGCATCCTTGGCGGCCTTGCGCACTTGCGAGATGATATCCGCATCGATCGAAGAACCTTCCAGCATTCGAATCCGCGAAGCCATCGGGTGCGCTTCGATAGCAGCTCGGTTATGCGCACGAATGTCGATATCGATCCCCAGCACGCTGCGCGATGGGTTCTTCGGATCAAGGGCGTTGCCGGATTGCACTGCGTCACAATAGTCGAGAATGGCCAGCATGGAGGCACTCAGGACGAGCGATCCGCCGTGCGCGATGCCGGTTTCGATCACCAGATCCGGACGGGTCGCCCAAATCAGCTCCTGGACGGCGACGATGTCTTGTGGGTACTGGATGATGGGTCGGCCAAGAGCCCGGAAATTGTAGGAATACTGGGCGCGAATGGATTCGCGCATGAAAGCTGCGGCCGCCTTGTGGAGATCGACATTCGTCGCATTGGCGGAGAGGCGGGCGCTTGTCTCTTTTTCGAAATCGTTCATGGGTTGTCCACTGAAGTGTAGTTGAATCCAGATCCGCCGAAGGTGGAAATCTCCGCGAGATAGTTCGAATTCATCACATAGATTTCGCTACCGGCAGGGAGTGTCGGCAGCACAACTTCGGGCGACGAAACCAAGATGCCGGAGGCGGCGAGGTAGCGGCCTTGCTTACCGGGGTTGATGTCAATGGCGGTGTCGATCCTTACGCCGCGACGATCGATGTGGTAAACGAACATCACGCCCTTGGCGCCCCCCCCCCAGATCGCGCGACGACGTGAGGGCACAGCAAGGATGTCTTCCGTCAGCATGTCCAGGGGCCGGATGAAGTCGGTGGGGAAGGTGATGGCTTGATCGCTTGTTGTTCGCGCGCATGTGCGCAACGATGAAATGTCTGCTATGGCATAGACGTACTGTCCGCCGAAGATATGGCCGGAATCGCTGACCTGGCCGAACAAGCGATGGAAATCCGACAGTCGGAAATAATTCACGTGTTCATAGAAGATGTCGAACCACGCCCGACGGCGCAAAATCCAATCGAAGCAGGGAACCTCGATGTAGATCTGGCCGCACCCACCATTGGCATCGGCGACCATTTGCAAAAACTGCAAGGGATCGGGAATATGCTCGAGTACATGACGCAAAACGATTGCGTTGGCCGGCATCTCCTGCTGCGATCCGAAATGACGTTTTTCAATGAATGAGGCGTTTCCTTCGTAGGCTTTATCCATGCCATACGCATCCAGTCCGTTGGAACGCATCATCTCGACGAACAGGCCCTTGCCGCAACCAATTTCCAGGATGCGCCCTTTGTTGAATGCTGTTGCGATCTTTGTGAGAACTTGGTCAAGATGGGTTCGAAAATGCGTGGAGAGCCCCTGTTCATTCTGATAGGTCTCGTCGTACCGCAGGAGTAGCGGATCGTAGGCAATGTTCGAAACCAAGCCGGTGCTTGGATCCTGGACGAGAACGATGTCGCCGGTTGGGCATGCGAGCGAGGCTTCGCGTGTCTCGAACATCTTGTTCTGGTAGGCCGGAACGTCTCTTGCCTCAAACAGAGTCTTTGCCTTCATGCGCCCCCCAGGATCTGCTCGAGCTTGCGACGGGAGCCCCAAAAGGACATGGGTTCATAGGTTGGATATGGAAAGCGCCCGAGATTCATTTGCAAGCCGGCTCCGGCTGCGTCGATCCAGGATGCGACCAGATCCCGGATCCTCACGGGCACGCCGCTACACAGATTAACGGAGCCGGTGTTGCCAGCGTGGAAAGCGATCTCCACTAGCAGACGCGCCGCTTCGCCGACCGGAAGGTAGTCGCGTACCTGGTCGCCACCCGACATGTCGAAATGCCGATCGCCCCGAACGATGGCTGCGTGTAGTTGCGAGTACAAGGAGTTCGGCGACTGACCGGGGCCAAACAGGTAAAATATGCGTGGCCAAGCCAGCTCGTAGTGAAGGGATTCCCGAAGCGACGACATGTGCTCAAAAAGCGATGCCTTGGCTTCGCCGTAACGGGTGACAGGCTGCAGCGGTTGGCTTTCCTGTATTTCGCCGTGAGCCAGTCCGTACTCGAAACATGTCCCGGCTACCACTATTCGTCTTATCCCTGACCGCACGCAATTGGACAAAAAAGCCTTTTGCGCTGGCAATTCCTGGGTCACGTGATGTGACGAGTCGTAATGCGGCAACCCCGACCATGCAAAGTGCAGGAGAACATCGGGCCGCCCAAGCAGGGTGAAAGGATCGTCCGTAAGGGTGTGGATGTCCAGATGCACATCGCACACATGCGTAAATCCTCCGATCGGCGGGTGTCGGAACGCGGTTGCGACCGTTTCCGCCCCCCTGGCCGCAAGCTCTCGCAGGACATGCAGCCCGATGAACCCGCTGGCACCGGTAACAGCAACCTTCATCTCAGTAGACGTCCAGTTGCGGGACAACAACCACGAAGCGGCCGCCCCAGGCGTGGATGTAGTCCAGTTGCGCGACGATCTCCTCGCGCAAGTTCCACGGCAGGATCAGCACGAAGTCGGGCTGATCATCGCGCAACCTCGATTCGGCGACGACGGGGATCCGCGATCCTGGCAGCCAGTGGTCGCGCTTGTGCGGTGAAGCGTCCACGACATAAGGCAGAAGATCCGGACGCACGCCGGCGTAGTTGAGCAGGGTATTGCCCTTGGCGGCGGCGCCGTAGCCGGCGACCTTGCGACCGGCGCGGCGTTGTTCCAGCAGGAAGCGCAGGCAGTCGTTCTTGACTGCGTCGGCCTGCGCCTGGAAACCGCGGTAGTAGCCGTCCTCCAGCATGCCGGCGGCCGCTTCCTGCGCCAGCAGAGCGCGTACCGCATCGGTCTGCGCGCGCGCATCGCGCGCGTGCACCGCCCAGACGCGCAGCGAACCGCCGTGTGTCGGCAGGCGTTCGACATCCCACACGCGCAGGCGGTGCGCGGCGAGGATGCGGCCGACGGTGTGCAGGGAGAAATACGAGAAGTGCTCGTGATAGATCGTGTCGAACTGGCGTTTCGCGACCAGCTCCAGCAGGTGCGGAAACTCGAGGGTGATCGTCCCGTTTCCCGCAAGCGCGCTGGCGAGGCCGGCGACGAAGTCGTTGATGTCGGGCACGTGGGCCAGCACGTTGTTGGCGACGATCAGGTCGGCGGCGCGGCGTTCGCGCACGAAGTCCGTGGCGAATTCGCGGCCGAAGAAGCGCTCGATCGTCTCGATGCCTTTCTGGCGCGCGGCGTTGGCGGTGCCGGCGGTGGGCTCGATGCCGACGCAGGGGATGCCGCGCGCGGCAACGTACTGCAACAGGTAGCCGTCGTTCGAAGCGATCTCCATCACCAGGTTGTCGCGGCCAAGTCCGAGCCGGGTCACGGCCAGATCGACATAGCGTTCGGCATGCGCCAGCCACGAGCGCGAAAAAGACGAGTAGTAGACGTAATCCGGGGAGAACAGTTCGGCATGCGACTGCACCTCGTCGATCTGGACGAGCCGGCATTGCCCGCAGGTGAACAGCTTCAGCGGGAACCAGACCTCGGGCGCGTTCAGCATCTGCGCCGTCAGGAACGCGTTCGAGGGCGGTGCGCTGCCGAGGTCGACGAAGACGTCTTCCAGCGGCGCGGCGCAGAAGCGGCACTTCATGCGCGGACTCCCGCGAAGGCCGCATCCAGCAGCGGCAGGTCGCGATCCTTTTCGGACACCTGCGTCACCGGCAGCGGCCATGCGATCGCCAACGCCGGGTCGTCGTGGCGCACGCCGCCCTCGTGCGCGCGATCCCATGCCACGGTGTGCAGATACAGCATGTGCGCGTCGTCGGTCAGCGCCTGAAAGCCATGCGCGAAACCTTCGGGTATGAAGTACTGCAAGGGTTCGTCTGCGCTCAATTCGATGCCATGCCAGCGCAGGAAGGTGGGCGATTCCTCGCGCAGATCCACGGCCACGTCGAACACCCGCCCGCGCACGCAGCGGATCAGCTTCGCCTCGGCCGCCGGCGGGCGCTGGAAGTGCATCCCGCGCACCGCACCCCGGCGAAAGGTTCGGGACATGTTGACCTGCGTCCAGTGCAGGTTCGGTCGCATCGCGGAGCACTCGTCCGCGCAGAACACGCGCACGAACTCGCCGCGCTCGTCGCGGATCGGCGCCGTCTCCACGATCGTCAAGCCTTGCAGCGGGGTGGGATGCATTTTCATGTCGCCCACTCCAGTCCGCCGGCATGCGCGTCGCGCACGTAGTCTTGCAGATCGTCGATGCTCGGCAGTCTGCCATGCTCGTGGAACGTGCGGTACCACCGCAGCGTCCGGCGGATGGTCTCGCTGGCGGGCCACACCGGCCGCCAGTCGAGTCGTTCCGCGGCTTTCGAGCAATCCAGTCGCAGAATATCGGCTTCGCGCAGGAGCGGATCGGGTTGGTGTTCGACACGCAGGCCCGGCCACAGCGACTGCATCTGCGCGACGAGCGCGTGAACCGGCAGGGTGGCGTCGGCCGCTGGACCGAAATTCCATGCGCCCTCGGCCGCATGCCCGGCAAGCAGTTCGCGGCCGAGCAGCAGGTAGCCCGACAGCGGTTCGAGCACGTGTTGCCAAGGCCGGACGGCATCGGGGTTGCGGATGCGCAAGGCATTGCCACTGGTCGCGGCGCGAACGAGATCGGGTACCAGCCGATCCTCGGACCAGTCGCCACCGCCGATGACATTGCCCGCGCGCGCGGTGGCGCTGCGCGGGCCGCTCGCGCCGAAGTAGCTCTTGCGATAGCACGCCGACACGAGTTCGGCGCAGGCCTTCGAGGTGCTGTAGGGATCGTGGCCGCCCAGCGGATCGTCTTCCCGGTAGCCGTTCGCCGTGTCGTGTTCCCGGTACACCTTGTCGGTGGTGGCGTTGACCAGCGCGCGGACGGATGCACTGCCGCGCACGGCTTCAAGCAGGTGCACCAGCCCGAGCACGTTGGTATCGAAGGTTTCGATCGGCTGGCGATAACTCCGCCTGACCAGCGGCTGCGCCGCGAGATGGAAGACGATGTCGGGGCGAACCGCTTCGACGGCCTGCCGCACGGCGACGCCGTCGCGCAGATCCACGCGCAGATCGCGCACGCCTTGCAATCCCAGCAAGTCCCAATGTGATGGCGTGGTCTCGGGCGCCAGGGCGAGGCCGCAAACGTTCGCACCCAGTGCTTGCAACCACAGGCACAGCCACGAGCCCTTGAAGCCGGTGTGCCCGGTGACGAGGACGTTGCGGCCGACGTAGGCGCCGCCGAAAAGGTGATTCAGGTCCAGGACTTCCACGGCGCTCGCCCGCTTTGCCAAAGTTCTTCGAGCCGTAACTTGTCGCGCAGCGTGTCCATCGGATGCCAGAACCCCCGGTGCGTGTAGGCGGAAATCTGCCCGTCGCGGGCCAGCGCTTCCAGCGGAGTCCGCTCCCAGATCGTGGCGTCGTCTTCGATGTAATCAAGCACGCCCGGTTCGAGGACGAAATAGCCGCCGTTGATCCAGGAGCCGTCGCCCGAGGGTTTCTCCTCGAAGCGGGTGATGCGGTTGTCCTCGATGTCGATCGCGCCGAAGCGGCCGGCGGGCTGTACCGCGCACATCGTGGCCAGACCGCCCTGCGCCCGGTGGAAGGCGATTTCCGCAGTGACATCGATATCGGCCAGGCCATCGCCGTAGGTGAAGCAGAACGCCCCGCCGTCGAGGTAGTCCGCCACCCGCTTCAGGCGTCCGCCGGTTTGCGTGTGTTCGCCGGTATCGACCAGGGTGATGCGCCAGGGCTCGGCATGCTTGTGGTGGACGTCGAGGCGGTTAGTGGACAGGTCGATGGTGACATCCGACCTGTGCAGGAAATAGTTGGCGAAGTACTCCTTGATCATGTAGCCCTTGTAGCCAAGGCAGATGATGAAATCGTTGATGCCGTGCCCGGAATAGATCTTGAGGATATGCCAGAGCACCGGCATGCCGCCGATCTCGATCATCGGCTTGGGCCGGAGCGAGGTTTCTTCACTGATGCGGGTGCCGAGACCTCCGGCGAGGATGACTGCGATCACGAGGCTTCCTCATGTCCGGGTAGGGGTGTCGCTGCGAAATCCATTCCTTCTGCCTTGGAGGCGCCATGCACCTGATCCGAAAGTTCCAGTTTCCTCATGCGCCATTCGATGCGCTCCAGCAGCCTCCGGTTGGTCGCCATCAGGTCGGCGAGGAAGCCCAGCACCAGCAACAGGAAGCCCAATGTCATGGTCAGGGCGGTGAACACGACGGACTGCACATGACCGCCCCCTTCTCCCGACCAAAAATACACAAGAAAACGGATACCCGCCGCCAGCCCTGTCGCTATCAACAGCGAACCCATCGCCCAGAACAGCAACATCGGCCGGTAGGTGGCGAAAATACGAACGATGGTCGTCAGCGATCGCACCACGTAGTTGCCTGAACTTTTCACCAGGCGCGAGGGCCGCAGATCGGGATTCGTGCGCACCGGCACGGAGATCACGCGGATGTTGCTGCGACCGGCCTGGATGATGGTTTCCAACGTGTACGTATAGGCGTTGAATACATTCAGGCGCAGGGCTACGTCGTGGGTCATGGCGCGAAAGCCGCTGGGTGCGTCGGCCACGTTGGTGCGCGAGGCGATGCGCACGACGCGGCTGCCGAGTTTCTGCAGGCGGCGTTTGACCCAGGAGAAATGTTGCGTGGTTTCGATCGGGCGCGCACCGATCACGAACTCGGCCCGGCCTTCGATGATGGGCTTGACCAGTTCGGCGATGTCGCGGGCGTCGTACTGGTTGTCGGCATCGGTGTTGACGATCACGTCTGCACCCAGCCGGGTGGCGGTATCCAATCCGGTCATGAAGGCGGCGGCAAGGCCACGGTTGAGCGGGTGGCGAACGACGTGATCCACGCCCAGTCGCTGCGCCACGGCGGCGGTGTCGTCGCGCGAACCATCGTCGATCACCAACCACTCGACCGCATCGCAACCCGGCACGCTACGCGGCAAGGCCGCCAGGGTCACCGGCAGGGCTTCGGCCTCGTTGTAGCAGGGAATCTGGATGATCAGCTTCATGGGTCGGCCGCGTGGCGCACGCGCTCGGGGGCGATCAGTCTAGCGGCTACCGGTGGGCGCAGGCAGCACGGCTGGTTCGCGTTGTGCCGGTGCTGGCTGGATTGCACGGTCATCAGCTTGGGCACGGGCCAGTGTCAGCAGGCGTATCAGGTAGGCAATCAATGCCTGGTGCGAGCCGCCACGGTCGCGTTGGCGCAACTCGGCAATCGCTTTCCGGGCTTCTTCGAAATGACCCGTAAGGATCAGGAACTGCACCAGATTGGAGCGGTAGACGGCGATCCCGGGTTTGGCCGCGACCACGGCACGCGCCATGCGCAGGGCCAGATCGGGGTCGTGGAGTTGATCGTATGCGAAATCCGCATAGGCGGACATGAGGTTTGGATCGCCGCCGGATGCTTCGAGAGCGGCGACGAAAGTGGCAAGCATCTGGCTGGTTTGTGCAGGGCAATCGCCGCTTCTTTGGCAGCGGGACAGGAAAATCACCGCGCCGATGTCGGTCTGGCTGGGGCCGCCCGTGCGCAGGCGCGCCTCGATGGTGCTCCACCAGCGTGGGTCGATGGGCCGGTGCGCACGGCTGTTGAGGTAGATCAGTGCCTGCAAGGGGGCAATCCCGCTGTCGCTGCGGAAGGCGTTTTTTTCGAGGATGGCACGTGCGCGTTCGATCAGGGGTGAGCTGGAGTCCTTGCCGGCAGCACGGATCAATGTGTTCGCCAGATCGTATTGCGCTCGCGGTGAGTCCGGGCGTTTGAGCGCTTCGGCATAGGCAAGGCGCATCGGATCGGACCATTCTTCCGAACGCAGAAAGGTGGTGAAACTGCACCACGCAAGGAACGCTGCCGTGAGAACCGCCTTGGCAAACGGGCTGCGCAGGCCGGGTTCCAGCGCCAGCAGCGATGCTGCAGCGAGCAGCAGGCCGCTCGATGGGAAATAGTTGCGATGCTCGAAAACCAGTTCCAGCGGAATCACCGTCCCGGTCAGCATGTGGCCGGCGAAGAACCATAAGGTGCCGAGGCAGAACAAGGGACGCTGCTTGCGCTGCCACAGCGCGACAGCAGCCAGGGCGAGCAGGGCGAGAATCGATATCAGCGTGGTCGGTGGGTCGAGCAGACCGTTCGAGGCTTTCAGGTCGTCATGGTTGAAGGTCAGGTTGTTGATGTTCGGCAGCAAAGTCCAGTGGATGTAGTCCACCCATACGCGTGGTTCGGTCAGCAGGCGCTGGCCGATCGAGAAAGTGCGAAATGTGGCCCAGCTCTTGAGCACCCAGGTCGAAATCCAGGCCAGTCCGACGAGCAGCGGCAGGCCGAGAAACAAAATGTGTGCCCACCATGCGGATCGGCTGGCTTTGCCGTCGGCGTTGCGAAAGCCGGTCAGTGCGAACTCGGCGCAGGCGGTGTACAGCGGTAGCAGCACGGCTGTTTCCTTGGCGCCATAGCCAAGCAGGATGCAGACGAGAATGGCCACCGCTGGGGTGAGGCCGTTGCAGTTGCCGTTGAACTCTCGTCGCCGGGCGCGCAGATACCAGAACAGGCCGAGGAACACGAATACGTTGGCCAGCGCTTCCATGCGTTGGGCGACATAGGCCACACCGGTCAGGTTGATCGGCAGCAGCAGCCAAGCGGCAGCGATCAGGGCGGCAATCCGGCCAAGGCGATCCTCATCGGCGCCCAGTGGGCTCGTCAGGGCTTGGCGAAAACGCAGCAATTCGCGCAACAGCAGGAACAGCAGCCAGCCGTTGAGCAGGTGGATGACGAGGTTGGTCAGCTTCGGCCAGAACGGATCGAGGCCAGTGAAATAGTAGTTGGCGGCGAAGCTGAGCATGCTCAACGCACGGAACTGACCGGTGCCGACCTGCTGGAGGGCGGCCCGGATCCAGTCGGCCAGATGCAAGGTGGTGACGTGGACGTCGGTGTTGTTGAGAAAGTACACGCCGTCGTCGAAGATGTAACCACCGTGCAGGCTCGGCCAGTACACCGCGATCGTGGTGCAGCAGGCGAGCAGGAAGATCAGCCATGACGGGCGCAGGCGGCAGGCGATCATTGCTTTGCCTTCAGGTCGGCCTCGATCTTTCCGCGCAATTCGTCGATCTGGTTCTTCCAGAAGCCCTGACGGTACATCACCCAGTCGTTGACGTCGTTGATGCTGCGCCAGCGATACCAAGCCCTGGGTCGCTGGGCCGTCGCCAATGCCAGCTGCGCAAGCGCCAGTCGTGGCTGATGCGCCGATGCCAGCAGCGCGGCTTGTGTCAGGGCGATATTGACATTGTGCTCGGCCCGGAAAGCGAGCCCGAAATGCACGTAGGCTGCGTTTGTGCGGCCTTGGGCAAGCGCAACCTGTCCCAACAGGGCTTGTGCATCGCTGGCACGCCCCGGAAGTTCTGCCGTGCGCGGATTGTCGGCGAACGCCTGCGCGAGCTGTCGAAATTGCTCCGTACCGAACCCGCGACACTGCCCTGATATTGCCAGTGGCAAGGCTTCGCGCATCCATTTGGAGGCAAGCCGGGTCAGGTCGGGTACCGTTCGGAAAACCTGCGCCATGTGTGCGACATCGTCTGCCGCGAGGCTTCCCTCCACGCAGCGGGTACCGGCGAGGTTGATCCACAATTGCGTTTCCTGCGGATGCGCACGCAAAGAGTCACGCAAACGGCGCTCAGCGCGCGCCGTCTGGCCAAGCCCGAGTTCGAACTGTGCCGCGAAGGCCTGCGCCCGCGGCGAGTCGGGGTTGCGGTCGGCCCACACCAGGGCCTGCCGCAGCGGATTGCCCCACAAGCTGGCGCTGATCCAGGTGAGTACGGCCAGCACCATCGGCAGCGCGAAGGCCAATGCTGCGCGCAGCCACGCCATACTGCCGGTGCCGGTCAGCCAGCATGCCAGCGGCAGGAAGGCAAAAGCCGCCGGCAGGTAATTGCGATGTTCGAAATACAGCTCCAGCGGAAGTGGGCCGGATTCGATCGACTGCCCGACGAGATAGAAGCCGATCGCTAGCGCGAATGCCGGGAATCGCAGTCGCCAGAGCCATGCGAGCCATGCCAACGCGATCCATCCTGCCAGTGCGGGTGCCGTGGTCCATGGATCGAACAACGAATGCGACACCGGGTAATCATCGTTGAACAAGCCGCGGGAAAAGGGGCGCGGCAGCACTAATTGGCCGACATAATCGAACAACACGCGCGGCTCGCTGAGCAGGCGTTCGCCCAGTGTCCAGGGGCGGTGCAGGGCGGAGGAGGCCGCGTTGCCGGGAATCGCGGCTAGGATGCCGGCCAGCAGAATCAGGCTGGGGATCGCGAGTAGCCAGAAGCGTGCCCGCCGCAGGCTGTCGCTGGCTTCCGGCAAACCGGCCGGCGGCAATTGCGTTGTCGCCCAAGCCGTGGGTGTGTCCGCCGACAGCGGCAGGCAGGCTTCGATCACCAGCAACAAGGCCGGAAGGAGTATGCCGTTGGGTTTGCACGCCATCGCCAACAGCGTGCCGACCGACACCACCAGTGCCATTCCGGCGATGGCCGATCGCTGTCCACCCAACCGGCGGCGGCGCAGGATCAACCAGACCCAGAACGTGGCGAAGCTGAAGGTGGCCGGCAGCATCGCCTCGCGCTGCACGACGTACATCACAGTGGACACGAACAGCGGGTGCAGCAGCCATAATCCGGCCGCGAGCGCCGCCGTGCGTCCCCTACGCCGCGCATCGAACCGCCAGGCGCGGGCCAGTTCGCGCGTGGCCGCGAACAGCAACAGCCCGTTCAGCAGATGGATGAGCAGGTTGGTGCGCTTGAACGGCAACGGATCGGCGGGCCAGTCGCGTGCATCCAGCAGGAAACTGAGCATCGACAGCGGGCGGCCGGTGGCGTCGGCGAAGCCCGAGGTGAGATACCGCGCCAGCGCCGGCAATGAATCGACCGGTCCCCATGCGCCGAGCGCCTGCAGGTTCGGGTAGTCGTCGAAGACGAAGCCGCCATGCAAGCCCGGCCACAATGCGGCGGCGGCGAGCAGGGTGAGGGCCGCCATCCACGGCAGGCCGGAAACGATCGCGGGTCGTCGCATCGGCCGAGTATACAAAACCGCCGAACTACGTCAGCAACGATACGCGGCGCGACCCGCGAGGGCGCGCGCCCGCCGATTCATGGTCGGCAGATCGACGGCCGATACTTGCCAAGAATCGTGGAACCGGCCGTGGTGGTGCAGTTCCAGATGGTGGAGTCGCGCCCGGCGGTAAATGGGGAGAGTACGAGCAGGCCGCCATCGATCGCCGAATTGGCCCGCTGTGGCAACGTGCTCGAAAACAGCACGCGCACCTTGCCGCTGACGACGGTCACTGATTTGACGTAGGTGCCGTTGATGCTGGTCGGCAGCGCAACGCCGGCCGACGCGTTAGAGGCCGGGAAGTGGCCGACGTTGGAGTAGAACTCGCCGACCGCGATCTTGGCGTTGTCGGACAGGCTGGCACCCTCGGATACCTGCGAGCGGACGACGTAGTCCTGATAGGCCGGGATGGCGATCGCGGCGAGGATGGCGATGATCGCGATCACGATCATCAACTCGATCAGGGTGAAGCCGGCATGCGTCCGGTTCATGGACAGTCCCTGCAAAGGTCGGATGGAACAGCCCTGCTGGCTGAACGATATCCAATTGGAAGCAATTTCCATGCCACGACTGGCCAGCCATGCGACAGGCGACCACCACGGCCTGTCTGCCTGCTTCCGCGCGCCGCTGGCGTCGGCATCAGCCTTGACAGCAAGCCGTGAAGGCCTGCCACCAAAAGAAAGGCCGCCCGGAGGCGGCCTTTCGACAACGTGTTGCGAACCGCGGATCAACGGCAGATCGACGGGCGGTACTTGCCGGCGATGGTCGTGCTGCCGGTGTTGCAGTTCCACTTGGTGGCGCCGGCGGCGGTGAACGGCGAGAAGGCGAGATTCTTGCCGTTGATCGCGCTGTTGGCCTTCTGCGGGCCAGCCGAGGAGTAGTTCACGGTGATCAGGCCGTTGGTGACCGTCACGGTCTTGACGTACGAGCCGTTGATGCTGGCGGCCGCCGAGACGCCGGCGGAGGCGTTGGAGGCCGGGAAGTGGCCGACGTTGGAGTAGAACTCGGCGACCGCGGTCTTGCTGCCCTCGGCGAGGGAAGCGCCTTCCGAAACCTGCGAGCGGATCACGTAATCCTGATAGGCCGGGATGGCGATGGCGGCGAGGATGGCGATGATCGCGACCACGATCATCAGCTCGATCAGGGTGAAGCCTTTCTGGATCTGGTTCATGGTGAGTGTCCTTCAAGTGGTGGGTTAGCTAACCTCGCGCGCCCCGCCGGCCTGTCGCCGGGTTGCGTCCCTGGCTCGACGGCAGCCAATGGGGAGCGCGCAAGTCCAACATGCAACTGCCGTGCCAACCTCCGTAACGTGATGAAGGACACGGTTATCGCCCGCTCAGGATGGCTTGTCCACGAGGCTTCGTCAATCGCCGGGCTTGCGGGTCAGAAAGTGACGCGGAAGGTCAGTTTGGCACCTCCGAAATGGCCGCAGACGGCATGGCTGTAGTCGACATCGTGCGCTCGTGGCAATGCACTCTGGTGGTTTGGCCTTGCTAGACTTCGGCTCTTCGCGACCTTTCACCCGAGCCCCACCATGCGCAAACCCGCTGCCGGCTACAGCCTGTTGTTCCTGTTTCTGCTCTCGGGATTCGCCGGACTGGTGTACCAATCGGTGTGGTCGCATTATCTGGGCCTGACCCTGGGCCACGCGGCCTATGCGCAGGCGCTGGTGCTGGCCATCTACATGGGCGGCATGGCGCTGGGAGCCTGGCTGGCCAGCCGTTACGGTGTGCGTTGGCGACGCCTGATCCTTGCCTACGCCCTCGTCGAGGGGGCGATCGGTGCGCTGGGGGTGGTGTTCCACCCGCTGTTTCTCGCCTACACCGATTTTTCACAGGAAACGGTATTGCCGGCGATCGGCAGCGACTGGCTGGCGCATGCCTGGCAATGGGGCTCGGCGGCGGCGTTGATCGCCCCGCAGAGCGTGCTGCTGGGGATGACCTTCCCGCTGATGAGCGGCGGCTACCTGCGGATGACCCCGGACGAGGACGGCCGCGTGCTGGGCGGGCTGTATTTCACCAACAGCATCGGCGCGGCGGCCGGGGCGCTGGTATGCACCTTCGTGCTGCTGCCGTGGATCGGCATGCCGGGCGCGGCGCGTCTGGCGGGCATGCTGAACCTCGCGGTTGCCGCGGGCGCGGCGATCCTCGCGCTGCGCGTTGCGGCGGTGGACGTGGCCACATTGCCGAGCGCGCCAACGGATGCAGCGGATAACGGCCATGGCGATGCGCGGTTCGGCGGGTGGATTCTGCTGGCGGCCTTCGTCACCGGCGCCACCTCGTTCGTCTACGAGATCGGCTGGGTGCGCCTGCTCAATCAGTCGCTCGGAACGACCGTGCACTCCTTCGAGCTGATGCTGGCCAGTTTCATCGCCGGGTTGGCCTTCGGCGGCCTGTGGGTGCGCAGCCGCTCGACGCGGTTGCGCGACGCGGTGACCGCGACCGGCTGGGCGCAGGTGCTGATGGGCGCGATGGCCTTGCTGTCGGTGCCGATGTTCACCCATTCCTTCCGCTGGGTCGGCTGGATGATGCAGGCGCTGGCGCGCAACGATTCGGGTTACGCACTGTTCGATCTGGGCAGCGGCGCCATTGCCATGGCGGTGATGTTCCCGGCCGCGTTTTTCGCCGGCATGACCCTGCCACTGATGACCATGGCCCTGCTGCGGCGCGGCCATGGCGAAGCAAGCATCGGCCGCGTGTATGCCGCCAACACGGTGGGGGCGATCGCCGGGGTGTTCACGGCGATGCACGTGCTGGTGCCGGCCATCGGTGTGGCCTTGTCGGTCACGCTGGCCGCCTTCGTCGACGTGTTGCTCGGCTTGGCCCTGCTGCGCTATTTCGCCCGGCAGGCCACGCATCGCGGCTGGATCGCCGCCGGCGCCTGCGGGCTGCTGGCCACGCTCGCCAGCCTGCATTGGGGGCGCCCGGATCCGGGCGCCCAAGCCTCCGGGGTGTTCCGTACCGGGCTGCTCAACATTCCGGCGAGCGACGTCAAGTACCAGCGCGACGGCAAGACCGCGACCGTGAGCATCATGCGGGCCAACACCGGCATCATGGCGATCGCCACCAATGGCAAGCCAGACGCCGGAATCCAGACGAACCCCGCGCAGCCGCGTTCGGCCGATGAAGCCACCATGCGCATGGCAGCGGCCTTGCCGCTGGCCTTGCTGGCCCAGCCGCGGGAGGTGGCGATCATCGGCTGGGGCTCGGGCATGACCACCGCGACCTTCCTTGCCAGCCGCGAACCCACCAGCGTGGACACCATCGAGATCGAGCGGGCCATGCATGACGGCGCGCGCCTGTTCGGCCTGATCGTGGCCGACGCCTATACCGACCCGCGTTCGCACCTGCGCATCGACGATGCGCGCACCTGGTTTTCCACCGGCCATCGCCGCTTCGACGTCATCGTCTCCGAGCCGTCCAACCCATGGGTGAGCGGGGTGGCGAGCCTGTTCACCACCCAGTTCTACGGGCTTGCCCGCCGGCATCTGAAACCCGACGGGCTGATGGTGCAATGGGTGCAGACTTACGAATTGAACGACCATCTGCTGGCGACGATGCAAGCGGCATTGACCCATGAATTTGCGCATGTGGACGTGTACCTGACCAACACCTCCGACCTGTTGATGGTCGCCAGCGCCCGCCCCTTGCCGGATCTCGACGTGAAACGGCTGGCAGGCCAACCGCTCGCGGCGGAACTGGCCAGTGTCGGCTTGCGCACGGCGGAGGATTTCGCGGTGCGCCGCATCGGCTCCGAGCGCGTGTTGCGCGTCTTCGCGGCCTATGCCGATGCGCAGCCGTATTCGGATTTCCACCCGGTGGTCGCGCTCGAGGGTCCGCGTGCCCGGTTCCTGAAGGAATCCTCCACCACCCTCCAGGGCCTGGTGAGCAACGGCATGCCCGTGCTGGATATCCTCGAGGGGCGCTCCCCGTCTCCGGCCGGGACGGTCACGGAGGTAGGCCCATGGTTGAGCGATTTCGTGTGGTCCCAGTTCGTCGCCCGCGACATCGTCAATGCCATGCGATCCTCGAACATGCAGGCATTGCGCCAGCGCGACCCGGATAGCGCCAGCCATGTGCGCTCGCTGCTGGCCATGGGCGGCCGACTCACCGAGGAGACCGCACCGTATTGGTATGCGGATGTGTCCTACCTCGCCGCCGAAACCATCGGGGTGCTGCCGGCCGACGAGTTGCATGGCATCTGGATCGATCCAGTCTGGATCCAGGCCGGCGCCCCGCTGCCGCAACCCGGGCAGGCCGTGCTGGCCGCCTTCGATGCGGCGGCGCGGAGGGACGGGGCGCGCCTCGCGCCCACGGCGATGGCGGCGCTGCAACAATTGCGAACCGAAAAAGCGGCCCCGGACGTGTTGCGCGAACAGATGCTGGTGCTGGCGATGCTCGGCGCCATCGTCGACGGCCACTTCGACGAGGTGGCCCGCCTCGAGCGAACCTGGGGCGCGCAAATCCACCCCTCCCTGCTGTATGGCTCGATCCGTTCCTACCTGCTGGCCTGGGCCGACCTGCGCTTGCCGGCCTTGGGCGGCAAGTAGTTTTGCAAGTGTCAGGCCCCGGCGGCTTGCGTCCGTCTACTCGATCGCCAGCTTCTTGAGCTTGTAGCGCAGCGCGCGGAAGGTGATGCCGAGCTTCGCCGCCGCGCGGGTCTTGTTGTAGCGGCATTCCTCCAGCGCGCGCACGATGGCTTCGCGTTCGAGGTTCTCCAGATGCCGGGGCAAGTCGTCGGAACCATCGGTGGTGCGTGGCGCAGCAGCCTCGCCTGCGCCGGCGTGACTGCCGGCTCCCGCGCCCGAACCGCCCGGACTGGTGCCGGCAAGATTCGACGCGCGTGCGGATGCGGCCGGCAGGCGCAGGTCCTCGCGGCGGATGCTGTCGCCCTCGCACAGGGCGGTGGCGCGCTCGAGGATGTTTTCCAGTTCGCGCACGTTGCCAGGGAAACCGTAGTCGCGCAGCGCGGCCAGCGCATCGGCATCGGGCTTCGGCAGCGGCTCGCCGATCTCGGCCGACAGCTTTTTCAGGATGGCGTCCACCAGCAACGGGATGTCGTCCACCCGCTCGCGCAGCGGCGGCACGCGCAGTTCGATCACGTTCAGGCGGTAGAACAAGTCGTGGCGAAAGCGGTTGTCCTCTACCAGTTGTGCGAGGTTCTTGTGGGTGGCCGAGAGGATGCGCACGTCCACCGGTGCCTCGCTGGATGCGCCGACCGCACGCACGGATTTTTCCTGGATCACCCGCAGCAGCTTCACCTGCATGTGCAGCGGCAGCTCGGCCACCTCGTCGAGGAACAAGGTGCCGCCGTTGGCAGCCTGGAACAAGCCATCCTTGTCGGCATGGGCACCGGTGAAGCTGCCCTTCTTGTGGCCGAAGAATTCGCTTTCCATCAGCTCGGCCGGGATCGCGCCGCAGTTGACCGGCACGAACGGCCCTGCCGTGCGTGGACCTTGTTCATGGATCAGCCGCGCCACGCGCTCCTTGCCGGCGCCCGATTCGCCGGCGATGTACACCGGGGCCTGACTGCGCGCCAGCTTGGCGATGGTCTGGCGCAGCGCCAGCATGGTGGGCGACTCGCCGATCAGCCCGGACGCGGCCGGAGCGGCGCTGCGTTTTTGCTGCAATTCCAGCGCATTGCCGACCAGCCGCCGCAGCACCGCCAGATCCACGGGTTTGGAGACGAAATCGAACGCCCCGGCCTTGAGCGCATCCACCGCCGCCTCGACATTACCGTAGGCAGTGATCATCGCCACCGGGGTGTCCGGGTGGCGGGCGACGATGTGGGCGATGATTTCCAGCCCGTTGCCGTCGGGCAGGCGCATGTCGGTCAGGCACAGGCCGTAGCGGCCGGCAGCCAGCCGCGCGCGCGCCTCGGCGACGTTGCCGGCGGTGTCCACCAGCAAACCCATCCGCCCGAGGGTAATGGTGAGCAGCTCGCGGATGTCGCGTTCGTCGTCGACGACGAGGACGGAGGGTTTGCTCATGCGCGGGAAGTATACGGACGCTGGCGTGCCGCAGGGAACGCCAACGCAAATCGGCGGAGCCCGGCAACCCGCCGCCGCCCGAACAACCCGCGTGCCATGCGCATGTGAGGGTGGCGCGCGATTGAGCGGCTACGGCGCCGGCTCAGTGCGACCTGTGGAGGCGTCTGCCGGCCGCGATCCGGCGGCATCTTTCGCATGCGGCAAATAGGCTTCGAACTGTGCGCGCATCGAGCGCGCTGTGTCCGGCGCGGATCGGGATGCGGCCTGGTCGAGCATCGTGCGGGCCTGTGGCAACCGTCCCTGCTGAAGCAGCAGCAAAGCAAGGGATTTATAACCGTCAGGGCGTCGTGGATCCAGCGCGATGGCGTTGTTGTAGGCCTGTTCGGCGCCGGCGAGATCGCCTTGCGCCCAGAGCAGATTGCCGTTGACGATCTCGTATCCGACGACGAGGCTGGGAGCTGCCGATCCGCGATGCAGGATGGCGTTGACCCTGGCGAGCGCCCGTGCCGCAAAATCCAGATTGCCGCTGGCCGTTTCCACGATCGCGATGTTGATCATGCAACTGGCACAGGATCCCGCCGTGGGCGCCATCTTGCGGGCGAGGGGCTCGGCGGCGGACCAGTCCGAGCGTTCGATCAGGATCGCCAGCAGATGATCCTGGATGACCGTCGATTCCGGATTGCCGCTCAGCGTCCATCGCCAAAGTCTGGCGTCGTCCGCCCACAAGGGCAGCGTGGTACGGATGGTGAACGCGGCCAACAGCACCCATGCCGCCGCGGCAACGATCCCGCCGCGCGCGCCGACGCGGCCCGTCAGCGCGAATCGCGACCGTTCCAGACACATCGCCGGGAGCGATGCGCATGCCAAGGCGACCCCCAGAATCGCATAGCGCTCGTGGTACAGGCTTTCGTCGAACGCAATGGGAATGAGGTGCAGCACCGGGAGCAACGATAGCGTGACGAGCACAATCAGCATCCCGAGCACACGCCCCTTCCATGCCAGCCACACCCCGGACAAGCCGATCGCGATGGCGCCGGCCACGACCATGCCGGACTGCAGATCCGCATGTGCGAGCCTGGCCTCGTCCACGACATGCGCGGGCGACAGCCCGACGAACGGCCAGACGAGCATCCGCCAGTAGGCGAGATACGACAGGCATGCCGCATGCAATCGTTGCCACGATGCGAAGGGCTCCCATTCGCCCGATATTCCCTTGCCCATCAGGGCGGCATGCCGAAGCAGCAGATACACGATGCCCGCCGCGAACATGGCAGCATACACCGGCCATTGCCGCACCACCCCCAGCATGCCGCGTGAGCGCGTCGCTCCATCCCTGTCGGCGCGCACCATGAATGCATCGATCGCGGCGAGCAGCAGGGGGAATACCACGGCGGTTTCCTTGGTGCAGGCGGCCAGGAAGAAACAGACGGATACCGAAGCGGCGCGAAACCGGATGGATCGCTCCGACATGTACAGCTGCAAGCCGGACAACATGAAAAACGTCAGCAGCAAATCGAACTGCGAGGAAATCCACGCGATCGGCTCGATCAATGCCGGATGCAGGCCATAAACCAGCATGGCCACGGCGGCGGCCTTCGTACCGCGATCGGTAGCTCCGGAGAGCCTGGAGCCGAGGCTGCGCCCGAGCATGCCCACGAGGCAGGTATTCGCCAGATGCAGGGACAAGGACACCCAGTGCATCGGCGCAGCGGCGATGCCGAAGATGCGGATTTCCGTCGCGATGAGCAACAAGCCCAGCGGACGGAAATACTGCCCCCAGTCCGGGAACCCGTGGAACACGGTGGAAAGCCAGTCGCTTCCGGGCCAGAGCCATGCGTTGTCGTGGATGTAGATGTCGTCGTCCCAGACGAATCCGCCTTGCCCTACCGGCCAATAACACGCGACGACAAGGATCAGCGTTCCAAGCGCCCATGCGCGGAAAGTCCGCCGATCGCCGGTGCCGGCCATCCCCGTCGTTGTCATGAATGTGCCGTCATCGGGATTGGAGGTAAGGGTGGCGCAGCTTGCGGTCGAACGGAAGCACTGTAGCGGCTTCGACGTCCCGGCGCCCATGCGGAAGGTTTGACTGACGACGATGGATGACGCACGGCCTGCAACCGATTCATGCCATCGGTGGAGCCGCGGGTCGGCGTTGGAATACCGCCGCTTGCGACACCGGCTCGGTGCGCGCCATCGTGATCCGGAAGCAGCTCCCACCGCCGGGCAGCGGCACGAAGTTGAGGCTGGCCTGATTGGCCTCGCACAACTGCCGGGCGATGTACAGGCCCAGGCCGGTGCCGTGCTCGCTGGTGGTGTAGAAGGGTTCGAACAATTGGGCGACGACGCCGGCGGCGATGCCCGGGCCACGATCGACCACGTCCAGCATGGGTTCGCCCTCCGCGCCGTCGCGGTGCACGAACAGGGTCACCCGCGCCGCCTCGCCAGGCATGCGCCCGTAGGTCAGCGCGTTCTGCACCAGCACGGTCACCACCTGTTGCAATTGCTGCGGATCCATCGTTGCGCGCACCGCGCCCTGCGGCGCGCTCACCTTCAGCTCGTCGTGCTCGTCGGGCGCCACGCGGTGGAAGTCGGCGACGAAATGGTGCGACCACGCGACCAGTTCCAGCGATTCCGGGCGCGAGCGCTCGCGCCGCGCCAGCCCGAGCACGTTCTGCACGATGCCGTCCATGCGCTGGCACTGCGAGTTGATGATCTCCACCAGCCGCTGGTCGGTCTCCGGCTCGATGGTCGATTCGCGCAGCAGTTGTCCGGCATGGCTGATCGCCGCCAGCGGGTTGCGGATCTCGTGGGCCACGCTGGCGGCCAGCCGGCCGAGGGTGGTCAGGGTCAGTTCCTCGGCGCGGCGCGCGAGCAGCGAGGTGTCGTCGAGGAAGATCAGGGTCAGGTCGTGGCTGCGACCCATCGCGGTGAAGCGCGGGATCACCGCCGGGGTATCGGGCGAGAGCGCCAGCGGCGTGGTGTCGGCCCGCTGCGACTGTCGCCACTGCCACAGCCGGCGCAGCAGGTCGGGGGCCACGTCGCCCAGCGCCTTGTGCTCGGGCGCGGGGTTGCCCAGCAGGTACCACGCCGATTCGTTGAAGATGCGGATGGTGTTGCCCGAATCCACCGCCAGCAGGCCGGTGCGCATGCGGCGGATGATCATTTCGTTGACGCGCTCGAGGTTGTCCACTTGCACCTCGCGCTGGCGCGCCAGCGACTGCGTCTCGCGCAACTGCCGGCCGAGCAGGTGGGTGAGCATGGCGGTCAGCAGGTAACTGGCGCCGAACATCACTGCTTCGGCGAGCGGGCGCTCACTCGGCAGCGCGAACACCTGCGCGGCGACGAAGGTGGCGATCTGGATCAGGGTGGCGGTGGCGGCAAGCCCGAGTCCCCAGCCCAGCCGGGTGAGCAGCGCATAGGCGGCGACGTTGAACAGCATCAGCAGGCTGACGCCATTACCGAAACCCGGCAGGGCGAGCAGCAAGACCATGAACACCGCCATGTCCAGCGCAACGCCTACGGCGAACAAGTCGCGCGGCCGCCACTGGCTGTGGCGGACGGCCAGAAACAGCATGCCGCCGAGGGTGAGTTGCGCGATCGCCGCCCCGCCCGCCCAGGCGAGGCTGCGCGGCGGCGCCGTGCCCATCGCCAGCGGGCTGAAGGCGGCGGTGGCGAACAACCCGCCTTCGAGCACGCGGAACAAGGACAGGAAGTACAACTCGCGCCGCAAACCGACTTCTCCGGCTGGCGCGGCTCGCAGTTTCCAGCTCATGCGATCGTCTGCCTCATGCGCAAGTGCGCCGACCTTGGCTTAACACGCCGCGAGTATAGGATGCAAAGCCGGTGCCGGCTTTGCCTTTGCCCGGAGCCTTGCCCACAATAGCGATCCGCTGCGCGCATGGGGCGCGGCCCGATTCCCCGATCGCAGGTGACGCATGAACTTCCACGAATACCAGGCGAAGGAACTGTTCGCCGAATACGGCATCCCGGTGCCGGCCGGGCGCATCGCCCGCACCCCCGACGAGGCCGCCGCTGCCGCGGCCGCGCTGGGCGGCACGCAGTGGGTGGTGAAGGCGCAGATCCACGCCGGCGGGCGCGGCAAGGCCGGCGGCGTGAAGCTGGTGAAGACCCCCGAGGCGGCGAAGGACGCTGCTGCCGGGATGCTCGGCAAGGGCATGGTCACCTACCAGTCCGGTGGCCGCGCGCTGCCGGTGGATGTGGTGCTGGTCACCGAGGCCAACGACATCCTCAAGGAACTCTACCTGTCGGTGCTGGTGGACCGCAGCGCCAAGGCGGTCAGCTTCATCGCTTCAGCCGAGGGCGGGGTGGAAATCGAAAAAACCGCGCACGACAACCCCGACGCGATCCAGATCCTCGAAGTCAATTTCGTGCAGGGTCTGCAGCCGTATCAGTGCCGCAAGATGGGCTTCGCGCTGGGGCTAGGCAACAAGCAGGTCGGCCAGCTCACGAAGATCATGCTGGGCCTGTACAAGCTGTTCAACGAAAAAGACTTGTCGCTGGTCGAACTCAATCCGCTGGCGATCGTGAAGTCCGGAGAACTCGTCGCGCTGGACGGCAAGATCAATTCCGACGACAACGCCGATTTCCGCCAGCCACGCTTGCAGGCGATGCGCGACGTGGCGCAGGAAGACCACACCGAGGTGCTGGCGGCGCAGCACAACCTCAACTACGTCACCATGGACGGCAACATCGGCTGCATGGTCAACGGCGCCGGCCTTGCGATGGCGACCATGGACGTGATCAAGCTCGCCGGTGGCGAGCCGGCGAACTTCCTCGACGTCGGCGGCGGTGCGACCAAGGAGCGCGTCACCGCGGCGTTCAAGCTGATCCTGTCGTCCGACAAGGTGCGCGCGATCTTCGTCAACATCTTCGGCGGCATCGTCCGCTGCGACATGATCGCCGAGGGCATCATCGCGGCGGTGAAGGAAGTCGGCGTGCAGGTGCCGGTGATCGTGCGGCTGGAAGGCACCAACGTGGAAGCCGGCAAGGAGCTGCTGAAAGGTTCCGGGCTGGCGATCATCCCCGCCGACGACATCAACGACGGCGCGCACAAGGCCGTCGCGGCGGCCAAAAGCTGACCAGCGAAACCCGGCTTTTCAGCCCCCTTGAGTCAAGGGGGCGGCATCGACGCGAAGCGACGAAGCGGGGGTTGTGGAAGCACGGCTCGCGGTTGTTCGCGAGGCGAACAACCGAAGTATCCGAAGCCGAAACACAAAATTTGCAAAAGGGATTCCAAGATGTCCGTACTCGTCAACAGTCACACCAAAGTGTTGGTTCAAGGCTTCACCGGCCAGCAGGGCACCTTCCACGCCGAGCAGATGCTCGACTACGGCACCAAGGTGGTCGGCGGCGTGACCCCCGGCAAGGGCGGCCACGAACACATCGGCCTGCCGGTGTTCGACACCATGGCCGACGCGGTCGATGAAACCGGCGCCGAGGCCAGCGTGATCTATGTGCCGCCACCGTTCGCCGCCGATGCCATCCTCGAAGCCGCCGACGCCGGCATCCGGGTGATCGTGGCGATCACCGAGGGCATCCCGGTGCTGGACATGCTGCGGGTGAAGAACACCCTGCGCGGCTACGACGACGTGTGGCTGATCGGCCCCAACTGCCCGGGCATCATCACCCCGGGGCAGTGCAAGATCGGCATCATGCCCGGCCACATCCACCAGCCCGGGCACGTGGGCATCGTCTCGCGCTCGGGCACGCTGACCTACGAGGCCGTGCACCAGACCACGCAGGCGGGCCTGGGCCAGAGCACCTGCATCGGCATCGGCGGTGACCCGATCCAGGGCATGAACTTCATCGACTGCCTGAAGCTCTTTCAGGACGATCCCGAGACCCACGGCATCATCATGGTCGGCGAAATCGGCGGCAGCGCCGAGGAAGAAGCCGCCGAGTTCATCGCCGATTACGTCACCAAGCCCGTGGTCGGTTTCATCGCCGGTGCCAGCGCACCGTCCGGCAAGCGCATGGGCCACGCCGGCGCGATCGCTTCCGGCGGCAAGGGCACCGCGGCCGGCAAGTTCGCCGCACTCGAAAAGGCCGGCGTGACCACGGTGCGCTCGCCGGGCGACCTCGGCACCACACTGGCGAAGCGGATGCAGGCTGGTCACAGATGAAAAGCTCCTGAGAAAAGGTAACGACAAACCTCAAAGTAGGGTTTCCTTCCCCGCTTGCTGGGAAGGGCAGGATGGGAGTGCGACGAATCTTGATGCAGGGATTCCTTCCCCCGCAGGCGGGGGAAGGGCAGGATGGGGGTAGGCTTTACCGGGTGATTCTGGTGCGTGAAGGTGCCAAAACCTCGCAAGCAAGGCGTCTGCGCACGGCGATGACCGATGCCGAGCGCAAACTGTGGCAATGCCTGCGCTTGCGGCAAATCGAAGGCTTCCGATTCCGCCGCCAACATCCTTTGGGGCCCTACATCCTCGATTTCGTCTGTCTGGAACGTAAGCTCATCGTCGAGGTCGATGGTGGTCAGCATCTGGATTCGGCACGAGATGCCGCTCGTGATACGTGGTTGCGTAATGCAGGCTTCCGCGTGCTGCGCTTCTGGAACCATGAAGTGCTGACAATGAACGAATCAGTGGCTCAAGCCATCTACGATGCATTGACGGAAGCCCACCCCCATCCCGACCTTCCCCCGCAAGCGGGGGAAGGAGACCGGAGTGGAATCCCCTGATGCGCATCGCGCTCACCCAGTGTGATTTCCCGGTCGGGGCGGTGGATGCCAATGCGCGGCGCATAGCCGAGTCAATTGCACAGGCGCGCGACGAACAGCGCGCCGACCTCGTGCTGTTCCCGGAACTGGCGCTGTGCGGTTATCCGCCCGAGGATCTCGTCCTGCGGCCGGATTTTCTCGCCGCGTGCGAAACCGCATTGGCGCGGATCGCCACGGCAACACACGGCATTGTCGCCGTGGTCGGCCATCCGCAGGCGGCCGGCGCGGTGGTGTTCAATGCCGCCAGTGTGCTGCGCGATGGCCGCATCGAAACCACCTATCGCAAGCGCGAACTGCCCAACTACGCGGTGTTCGACGAACGCCGCTATTTCGCGCCGGGCGAGGAAGCCTGCACGTTCGAACTCGATGGCGTCAGCGTTGGCGTGGTGATCTGCGAGGATCTGTGGTTCGCCGAGCCGCTGGCGGCGACGGTCGCTGCCGGCGCGCAACTGGTGCTGGTGCCCAATGCCTCGCCGTTCGAGCACGGCAAGGCTGCGCAACGTGATGCTTTGCTCGCGCAGCGCGTGGCCGAATCTCGCGCCACAGGATCGGGTGTCGCGATCGCTTATCTCAATGCGGTGGGTGGGCAGGACAGCCTCGTCTTCGACGGTGCTTCGTGTCTGGCCGATGCCGATGGGCGCATCCATCCGGCCGCGGAGGCGTTCGCCGATCATCTGTTGGTCGCCGACTTCGATCCGGCCACGCGGCGGTTTTCCCGCGTGCACTGGCCGCTCGAAACCGACGAAAGCCGCGAATCGCTGGCTTGGCGCGCACTGGTGCGCGGCACCGCCGATTACGTGCGCAAGAACGGTTTCTCGAAGGTCGTGCTGGGCCTGTCCGGCGGGGTGGATTCGGCGCTGGTGCTGGCGATCGCGGTGGATGCGCTGGGCGCTGAGAATGTGCTGGCGGTGCGCCTGCCCTCGCGCTACACCTCGGATCTGAGCAACGATCTGGCCGCCGAGCAGTGCGCGGCGCTGGGCGTGCGCATCGAAACCGTGGCCATCGAGGCGCCCTTCGCCGGCTTCACCGAGGCGCTCGCGCCGCTGTTCGCCGGACTGCCCGCCGATGTCACCGAGGAGAACCTGCAATCACGCTGCCGCGGTGCGCTGTTGATGGCGCTCGCCAACAAGACCGGTCGCCTGCTGCTGACCACCGGCAACAAGAGTGAGTACGCGGTCGGCTACGCGACCATCTACGGCGACATGTGCGGCGGCTACGCGCCGATCAAGGATTTGTACAAGACCGAAGTGTATGCGCTGTGCGGGTGGCGGAACGCCGCGGGATTCGGGACTCGGGATCCGGGACTCGGAACGGCAGGCTCCATCATCATCCCGCAGGCCGTGATCGACCGCGCGCCGTCAGCGGAACTGCGCGAGAACCAGACCGATCAGGATTCGCTGCCGCCGTATGACGTACTCGACGCGATCCTGCTGCGCGCCGTTGAACAGGAGCAATCGCGGGCGGAGATCATCGACGCCGGCTTCGATGCGGCGACGGTGGACAAGGTGCTGCGCCTGCTGCGCATCAGCGAGTGGAAGCGCCAGCAGGCCGCGCCGGGGCCGAAGGTGTCGGCACGCGCGTTCGGCCGCGAGCGGCGTTATCCGATCACCTGCGGACGCTGGTGAGGGCTTGCGGTCGGCGCCGCATTCTTGCTTGATTTCGCAAGGCTGACCGCACAAACCCGACCGCGTCCGTCGAGCGAACGCGATCAGGCCGACGTTCGCATCACTGCCCCGGCGCGAACGGGTTGAGCCGGCGCAGAATGCCTTCCTTCGGCGGCCAGTGACCCTTCAGCCACGGATGGTCGGGGTAATTTTGCGCCAGCACACGCTTGGCATCGTCGGACAACTTCGTGTTGCCCAGGCGCTTGTAGGCTTCGGCCATCAACGCCAGCGCATCGCCCTCGTAGCGGCTCTGCGGGTAGTTGGTGATGACGTACTGGCCGCGGTTGGCCGCAGCGACGTAAGCCTGATGGGCGAGGTAGAACAGGCCGACATTGACCTCATGGCGAGCCATTTCTTCGCGCAGGTAGATCATGCGCTGGCGTGCGTCGGGTGCGTAGCGGCTGTTCGGGAAGCGGCGGATGAGATCCGCGAATTCGTTGAAGCTCGCTCGCGGCGAACCCTGGTCGCGCGCGCTCATGTCCAGCCGGGCGATCCGCGCCAGCGCCTGCGAATCGCGATTGAAGTCGATCAGCGCCTTCATGTACCAGGCGTAATCGACGTGGCGATGGGTCGGATAGGTGCGGATGAAGCGGTTCGCGGTCGCGGTGGCTTCCTCGAACTTGCTCGCCTTGTATTGCGCGTAGATCAGCTCCAGTTGCGCCTGTTCGGTGTACGGGCCATAAGGGAAGCGCGCGTTCAGACGCTGGAAGTACGTCTGCGCACGGGTGAAGTTGCCCATCTCCACCTGCTTGTGGCCGGCCGCATAGAGTTGATCCACCGGCAAGGTTTCGGTTTCCGGGTCGGCGTGCTTGAACATGCCGTGGAAATGCGAGCAGCCGCTGGATGCCAGCAGCGCGGCGGTGAAAACGACCAGCAGCAAGGTGCGGATCAGGCCAGGGGTCGGGCCGCGAGATGGGGTCATCGGACGGTGGGGCGAATGCGCCGGCAGCCGGCAAGGACGGCCATGATAGCCGAAACCGCCCGCCTGACCGCAGGCGGTTGCCGCCCCGGTGTTCAGCACGCACCCGCCCTGCCCCACGGAATCGCGATTTAGCCCACACTGGCGACCCCGATCCAACCCCACTGCCATGCCCATGCACGACGCTGCCGACGACGAGGACGAGACCTGCGACGCCGTTGGCGCTGCGGAAACCCTGCGTGCGACCGTGCCCTTCGAATTTACAGGTCGTCGCTTCGATCAGGTACTCGCCGAGCTGTTCCCTGACTATTCGCGCTCGCGGCTGGCCGAATGGATCAAGTCCGGGCAGGCGCTGTTGGACGGCGCGGTGCGGCGGCCGCGCGACGCCGTGCGCGGCGGCGAGTCGATAACGCTCGCCGCCACGCCCGGCATCGAAACCGATGCACAGCCCGAGGCCATTCCGCTCGTCATCGCCTACGCGGACACCGACGTGCTGGTGATCGACAAGCCGGCCGGGCTGGTGGTGCATCCGGGTGCCGGCAACCCGCGCGGCACCCTCGCCAACGCCCTGCTGCACTTCGACCCCAAACTTTCCGAAGTTCCGCGCGCCGGCATCGTGCACCGCCTCGACAAGGACACCTCGGGCTTGATGGTGGTCGCACGCAACCTGCGCGCGCACGCAGCGCTGGTCGAACAACTCGCCGCCCGCGAAGTGCATCGCCAGTACGTCGCCGTGGCGATGGGGGCGATGATCGCCGGCGGCAGCGTGGACGCGCCGATCGGCCGCCACCCTTCCGACCGCGTGCGCATGGCGGTGGTGAAGAACGGCCGCGAGGCCGTCACCCACTACCGCGTGCGCGAACGCTACCGCGCCCACACCCTGATCGAATGCCGGCTGGAGACCGGGCGCACGCACCAGATCCGTGTGCACATGGCGCACGTCAAACATCCGTTGGTCGGCGATCCGGTGTACAGCCGGCTGGCCAACCCGCGCGCGGCGACGCCGGAATTGCTCGCCGCCTTGCGCGATTTTCGAAGACAGGCACTGCATGCCGAGAAGCTCGCTTTCGCGCATCCGGCAAGCGGCGAAACCATCACCGTGGAAGCGGCGATGCCCGCCGACATGCAGGCGCTGGTGACGACGTTGCGCGAGGATGCGCGCCAGCATGCCGCTGCGGATTCACGCGGGGGGCGTTGAACATGGGCGAAGACGCCCTGCCGCTTCCCGACTGGGCTGTCTCGCCGCCCGTTGGCATGGACGACGAAGCGATCCTGCGCCCGGATTGGCCCGCACCGCCTCGCGTGCAGGCGCTGACCACCACCCGCCTGCTGCCCGGGCATTCGCGCCCGCCCTTCGATGCCTGCAACCTCGGCCTGCGCAGTGGCGAGGACGAGGCCGCGGTGCACGCCAACCGCGCCTTGCTGGTCCGCGCCTTCGGCTTGCCCTCGGAACCTTGCTGGTTGCGCCAAGTGCATGGCACGCAGGTGCTGCGTTTGTCTCCTCCCCTTGCGCCAGCAGGGGGTGATGAGGCGCGCTTGCGAACGGCCGGTGGCCGTTCGTGCGCCGAAGACTGCATGTGCAGGATTGCACATGCGAACAGCAACGCTGGCCCGCAGGGCGAGCGCCATGGATGGCGCGAGTCAGGCCCGGCAGGGCCGGAAGGCTGGGAGGGGGTCATCGAACCGGCGAGCGCGTGCAACCCCTCCCCAGCCCTCCCCTTCGCCTGCGGCGAAAGGGAGGGAGAGGAACCCACCGCCGACGCCGCGATCACCTCCACCCCCGGCGTGGTGCTGGCGATCCTCACCGCCGACTGCCTGCCGGTGTTGTTTTGCACCGATAACGGCGATGAAATCGGTGCCGCACATGCAGGCTGGCGTGGGATGTGCGCCGGCGTGCTTGAAAATACGGTGACGGCGATGCGCTGCGCACCGGAGCGCATCCTCGCATGGCTGGGCCCGGCGGCCGGCCCGGCCGCCTACGAAGTCGGCGAGGAAGTGCGCACGGCTTTCGTCGATACCGATCCAGATGCGGCAACTGTCTTCATTGCCACCCGCCCCGATCATTGGCTGTGCGACCTGTACGCGCTGGCCCGTCTGCACCTCGCCCGCGCCGGGGTGAAGCGCGTTTCCGGCGGCGGCCTATGCACGATCAGCGATCAGCGGCGCTTCTATTCCTATCGCCGCGACGGCGCGACCGGGCGCATGGCGAGCTTGATCTGGAGAGTCCAGCGTACTTGAGGCAGCGCCGTGTGTCGGCGGTCATTTGTCTTGCTGCGGTTTGCCTGCCGCCAGCACCGAACGATTGATCGCGAACGACACGGGCACGCTCAGCGCCAATACGAGCAATGCCGCCCAACGTCGATCCATGCCGAACCATCGCACGATCGCCTGCAGCATCAGCGCTCCGGCTACGTACTGAACGAGGTAGACGCTCGGGTAACGTACCGCCGTCGACAGCGCGAGTGATCGGCGAAACACGAACTTCGAGTTGAGCAGATAAGCCGAGACGATGCCGACTCCATACGCGATCGCGTATGCCGTCTGGAAGCCCGCGACCCGCAAAGCCAGCAGGTATGCGGCATAACCGATGCCGGTGTTAGTCAGGCCGACAACGACGAACCGCACGAACTGCGCAGCCAATCCATGGCGAACGCACCAAGCCGGCCAGTCGCGAATGTCCGGCATCAGCCGAGATTCGCGCCAGCTTCGGAGCCGCGCGCGGCAGTGGATTCGACGATGTAGACCGGGCGCCGGTAGGTTGCGCTCATCAGCCTGCCGATGTATTCGCCGATCACGCCGAGGATGAGCAACTGCACGCCGCAAGCGAACAGCATCACCGACATCAGCGATGCATAGCCGGGATTCGAGATGTGCCCGCTCATTTTTCCGTAAACGATATAGAGCATGTACAGGAAACTGCCCGAAGCGAGCAATGTGCCGACATATGCGCCGATGCGCAGCGGCAACTGCGAAAACGTGACGAAGTTGCTTGCCGCGAGCGCGAGCAACCTCGTCAGGGTATATGCGCTGGCGCCGTGCTCGCGCGTGCCGTGATGGACGCGCACGGTCGCGACCGAGGATGTCATCCACGACAAATAGCCGTCGATATAAGGCTTGGCGCGGCCGAAGTCCTCCAGCTTCTTGGCCAGCGTGCGATGCATGACCCGGTAGGAACTGTAGTGCTGATTGAGTTCCGGGAACGCGCGTTTGAGCATGCGCCGCATCAATTCGGAGGTGAGGTTGCGGAATGCCGAATGCGTGCGTCCGTCGAACACCGCGTAGACCAGCGCATGCCTCTCGTCGGCAACGGCCAGCATCGACGGAAGATCTTCGGGGCGATGCTCAAGGTCGTCGTCCATGGTGACGATCCACGTGCCGCGCGCGAATCCGATGCCGCAGATCGTCGCGGCGTGCTGACCGAAATTCCGGGACAACCGGATCCCGACGACTTCGTCGTGCCGCATCGCCAAGCCATGGATGATGGGCCATGACGCTTGTTGACCGCGATCGTCCACCAGTATCAATTCATAGGTGCAGCCTCGCCCGAACATCACGTCGCGCAGACGCTGCCGCAATTCGCTCAGCGCTTCCGCGCCGTTGTAGACGGGCACGACGACCGATACATCCACTGCGACGGTTGCTGGATTGGCCATGCCTTTCGTTCGCGCCGGAATTCGATCGCGGCATTTTAGTCATATGTCGATCCGTGGGAGTACGGGCAGCGGACGCCATGCGCTACCATGGAACAGGAGCGCAGCCGGGGCGTTGCAGAGTCCATGTCCGAATTCGATCGGTTTGCTTCCAGTTACAAATCGGCGCTGGATCGCACGATCGCGTTCAGCGGCGAGTCGTCCGAATATTTCGCGCATTACAAGGCCGCATACATCGACCGTGCGTTGGGGCGTTCCGGAAGCAGGAAAATCCTCGATTTCGGATGCGGCGTGGGGTTGCTGGCGTCGGCTCTCGCGAAGCTGCGGCCGCAAGATTGCATCCATGGATTCGATGTCTCGGCCGATAGCCTCGGGCAGGTCGAGGAGGGTTTGCGCTCGCGCGGCCTGTTCACGGCCGACCTCGGCGAGCTGGATCACGATTACGACCTGATCGCCGTCTCCAATGTCATGCACCACCTGCCGGTGGCAGAGCGCCAGGGCACCATCCAGGAACTCGCGGCCCGGCTTGCCCGCAACGGCATGCTTCTAGTGATCGAACACAATCCTCTCAACCCGCTGACGCGCTGGATCGTCGCCCATTGCGATTTCGACGACGACGCCATCCTGCTGTGGCCGTCGGAAGTGAAACAGCATTTCGCCGGGGCCGGGCTGACGGCGATGCGCTGCGATTACATCCTGTTTTTCCCGCGCATGTTGTCGCGCATGCGCGGCATCGAACCCCGGCTCACGTGGTGCCCGGCAGGAGCGCAGTTCGCGCTGTCCGCGAGAAAGGGATGACCGCGTCTGCCCACCGTTGAAACCCGGGCGTCGTGGCCGCATCTGGACGCCATCGGCCGGTCGCATTCCCGTCGTCTGGCCTCGCCATCCGGAGTGCACGCCATGCGCATGGACAAACTCACGTCCCGTTTCCAGCAGGCGCTGGCCGACGCGCAGTCGCTCGCGGTCGGGCGCGACCACAACCTGATCGAACCGGCGCACCTGCTCACCGCCCTGCTCGACCAGCAAGGCGGCAGCACCAAACCGCTGCTGGCGCAGGCCGGGGTGGATGTGGCCACCTTGCGCGCGCGGCTGGGCGAGGCGCTCGAGCGCCTGCCGACCGTGGTCGGGCAGGAAGGCAACGTCAACGCCTCCAACGATCTCACGCGCCTGCTCAATATCACCGACAAGCTCGCCCAGCAGCGCGGCGACGGATTCATTGCCACCGAGTTGTTCGTGCTCGCCGCGGTCGAGGACAAGGGCGAAACCGGCAAGCTGTTGCGCGCGGCCGGTGCCGACAAGGCGCGGCTCGAGGCGGCGATCGGCAAGCTGCGCGGCGGCGAAAACGTCAACGAAGCGACCGCCGAGGAAGCGCGGCAGGCGCTGGAAAAATACTGCATCGACCTGACCGCGCGCGCCGAATCCGGCAAGCTCGATCCGGTGGTCGGCCGCGACGAGGAAATCCGCCGCACCATTCAAGTGCTGCAGCGGCGTACCAAGAACAATCCGGTGCTGATCGGCGAGCCGGGCGTGGGCAAGACCGCGATCGTGGAAGGTCTGGCCCAGCGCATCGTCAATGGCGAGGTGCCGGAAGGTTTGCGCAGCAAGCGCGTGCTCAGCCTCGACATGGGCGCGTTGATCGCCGGCGCGAAGTTCCGCGGCGAGTTCGAGGAGCGCCTGAAGGCGGTGCTGAGCGACCTCGCCAAGCAGGAAGGCAACGTCATCTTGTTCATCGACGAGTTGCACACGATGGTCGGCGCCGGCAAGGCGGAAGGCTCGATGGACGCCGGCAACATGCTCAAACCCGCGCTCGCACGCGGAGAGCTGCACTGCATCGGCGCGACCACGCTCGACGAGTACCGCAAGTACGTCGAAAAGGACGCCGCGCTCGAGCGCCGCTTCCAGAAGGTGTTCGTCGGCGAGCCGAGCGTGGAGGACACCATCGCCATCCTGCGCGGCCTGAAAGAGCGCTACGCGGTGCATCACGGCGTGGAGATCACCGACCCGGCGATCGTCGCCGCGGCCACGCTCAGCCATCGCTACATCGCCGACCGCCAGTTGCCCGACAAGGCCATCGACCTGATGGATGAAGCGGCTTCGCGCATCCGCATGGAGATCGACTCCAAACCGGAGGAGATGGACCGCATGGAGCGGCGCTTGATCCAGCTCAAGATCCAGCGCGAGGCGCTGAAGAAGGAGAAAGACAAGGAGTCGAAGCAGCGACTGGCCGATCTGGAAACCGAGATCGCCACGCTGGAGCGCAAGTTCAACGACCTCGAGGAAATCTGGAAGGCCGAGAAGGCGAGCTTGCAGGGCGCGACGAAAATCAAGGAACAGATCGAGTCCGCTCGATTGGATCTGGAAGCCGCGCAGCGTCGGCAGGATTACGCCGCGATGAGCGAGATCCAGTACGGCAAGCTGCCGGCGCTGGAAAAGCAGCTCAAGGCCGCGCAGGAAGCCGAAACCAAGGGGTTCACCCTGTTGCAGGACAAGGTCACCGCCGAGGAGATCGCGCAAGTCGTGAGCCGCTGGACCGGCATTCCGGTGTCCAAGATGCTCGAAGGCGAACGCGAGAAACTACTGAAGATGGAAACCGCGCTGCACGCGCGCGTGGTCGGGCAGGACGAGGCGGTGAAGGCGGTGTCCGATGCGATCCGGCGTTCGCGCGCGGGCCTGTCCGATCCCAACCGCCCGACCGGCTCCTTCCTGTTTCTCGGCCCCACCGGCGTGGGCAAGACCGAGCTGTGCAAGGCGCTCGCCGATTTCCTGTTCGATTCATCCGATGCGATGGTGCGCATCGACATGAGCGAGTTCATGGAGAAGCATTCCGTCGCGCGGCTGATCGGCGCACCCCCGGGCTACGTCGGCTACGAGGAAGGCGGTTACCTCACCGAAGCCGTGCGCCGGCGTCCGTACAGCGTGATCCTGCTCGACGAGGTCGAGAAGGCGCACCCGGACGTGTTCAACGTGCTGCTGCAGGTGCTCGACGACGGCCGCCTCACCGATGGCCAAGGTCGCACCGTGGACTTCCGCAATGCAGTCATCGTGATGACCAGCAACCTCGGCTCGCACGCCATCCAGGAGATGGCCGGCACCGACGGCGACGAAGCGCAGGCCTACACGCAGATGAAGGCGGCGGTGATGGCGGTGGTGCAGTCGCACTTCCGTCCGGAGTTCATCAATCGCCTCGACGAGATCGTGGTCTTCCATCCGCTCGACAAACAGCAGATCCAGCAGATCGCGCGCTTCCAGACGCAGTATCTGGGCAAGCGCCTCGCCGAGCGTCAGATCGGTTTGTCGATCACCGACAAGGCGCTCGCCCTGCTCGGCAACGTCGGTTTCGACCCGGTGTACGGCGCGCGTCCGCTCAAGCGCGCCATCCAGCAACAACTGGAGAACCCGCTGGCGCAGCGCATCCTCGCCGGCGAGTTCGGCGCCGGCGATCTCGTGCAGGTGGACGCACAGGGCGGCGCGCTGGTATTTCGCAAGGGGTGAGGCTGCCCCCTATAGAGCAGCAGTGCACGCTTCCAAGCGTGCTCCGCAGGGCAACCACCGACGTTTGTCTCCCTCCCTTTCGCCGCAGGCGAAGGGGAGGGCCGGGGAGGGGTTGGATAAGCCAGCGTCACCATCTCACCTATACGCGGTGGTGCCGGCCTCATCCCGCCGCGCGCATCTGCCGGTACGGCGGAGTGGACATCACCATTTCGGCCAAGGAGAACGCCAGCTCGCGCTCGGCCAGCACGGTGGCGTCGGCACCGCGTTCGAGCAGGTGGCGCACCTCGGCTTCGCTGTGCGCGCGGGCGAGCACGGAGATCGCCGGGTTGAGTTCCTGCTTGAGGCGGGCCAGCGCCTCGCCGGCCTCCAGTGCGTTGGGGATGGCGAAGATCGCCAGCCGCGCGCGTTCGGGATGGGTTTCCTCCAGCACGCGCCCGGCGGCGGCGTTGCCGCGCACGGCGGGAAAGCCCTGCGCGCGCGCGGCCGCGACCTTGTCGCCCTCGTCCTCGACCACCACCACCGGCACGCCGCGCTGGCGCAGCAGCGCCGCGAGCTGGCTGCCGACGCGGCCGTAGCCGATCACCAGCACGTGGTCGGCGATGTCCTCCGGCACGCTGCACGCATCGTCCGCCGCATCGGTGGCGTCCGAATCCGCGCTCACCGTCGGCGCGGCGGCCGCTTCCAGCGCTTCGATCCTGGCCTGATAGCGATCCAGCCATGCGAACAAGAACGGGTTGAGGATGATCGACAGCAGCGCGGCGGCGAGGATCAGGTCGCGCGCCATCGTCGGCAGCAGGTGCAGTTCCACTCCGAGCGCGGCGAGGATGAAGGAGAACTCGCCGATCTGCGCCATGCTCACCGCGATGGTCGCCGCGGTGAGTTTGGGCAGGCGCATCGCGCGCACCAGCGTCCACGCCACGGCGGCGTTGCCGACGGTGACGATGGCGAAGGTGGCCAGCACCAGCCACGGATGCGCGGTGAGGATGCCCGGATCGAACAGCATCCCGACCGAGACGAAAAACAACACCGCGAAGGCATCGCGCAGCGGCAACGAATCGGCCGCCGCCTTGTGGCTGAGCTCGGATTCGTTGAGCAGCATGCCGGCGAAGAACGCGCCCAGCGCGAAGGACACGTCGAACAGCACCGCCGAACCGAACGCCACCCCCAGCGCGATCGCCAGCACCGCCAGCGTGAACAGCTCGCGCTGGCCGGTGCCGGCGACCTTCGCCAGCGCCCACGGAATCGCGCGGCGACCGACCACCAGCATCATGCCGACGAAGGCGAACACCTTCACCAGCGTCCACGCCAAGGCGGCGATCACCGGGTGCATGCCGCCGGCCTTGGCGGCCGCCGCGCCGCCGAAGGCGCCGGCCAGCGCCGGCAGCAGCACCAGCACCAGCACCATTGCCAGATCCTCGACCACCAGCCAGCCGATGGCGATGCGCCCGCGCCGGGTTTCCAGCAGGCGCCGATCCTCGACCGCGCGCAGCACCACCACCGTGCTGTTCACCGACAGCGCCAGCCCGAACACCACCCCCTGCGCGGGCGGCCAGCCCAGCGCATGCGCCAGACCCGCGCCGATCGCGGTGGTCGCCACGATCTGCCCGAGCGCGCCGGGGACGACGTGGCGACGCACCGCAACCAGATCGTCGAGGGAAAAATGCAGGCCCACGCCGAACATCAGCAGGATCACGCCGATCTCGGCCAGTTGCGGGGCGAGCGTCTGGTCGGCGATGAAGCCGGGCGTGAACGGACCTGCGATCACCCCGGCCAGCAGGTAGCCCACCAGCGGCGACAACCGCAGTTTCTGCGCGGCCATGCCCAGCACGAAGGCGAGCACGAAGCCGGCGCTGAGGATGGCGATGAGGGAGGTCGGGTGGTGCATCGGGGTTCCGGACGTACCCGGTTCCGATAGTGGCTGCTGGGGCGCAGATGCGCAAACGTGGCCGATGCCGGCGCGTTGCCAGCGGCCGTCTTGCCGCCACGATTCGGCAAGGCGACCCTATCCAGAACCCCGCCGGAGATCCTCCTCGTCACCGCAATTCGGACGATGTCGCACCAGCTGACCGAGGGTGCTGAGAGGGCTTCTTGCGGCCAGCCGGCCGGTGAATCTTGGCCGAACAATCTCATCTCGCCGTGTAGCGCACGCACCGAGTCCTTGAGTGCATCGCCCGGTCGAAGATTTCGGCGTGGGACAGCGAGCGACTCGCATCGCCTTGGCTATTGTGTCGGATCGGCTTCGCAGCTATCGCTGATCGGTCTGATTAGGATGGCTTTGGCAGAGCGGCCGCAACATCCCTGAATGCCGCAAGCGCCGCTTCCAGGTGATCGACGATTTCCTGCGCCAACACATCCGGCAGCGGAAGATTGTCGAGATCATCAAGACTGTCATCCTTGAGCCAGAACAGGTCGAGGCTGGCTTTGTCGCGTGCGATCAGGGTCTGGTAGTCGAAGAAGCGGAAGCGCTCCGACTCCGTGCGCTTGTGATTTGGCCGGTGCTCTCGTACAGGAAGCGGAGCGGTCGGCTGCCGACGCGCCACTTCAGGGTGGCGTTGGCGTAGCGCTCGGTCTGGGTTTCGTGGGCGCTGAGGTTGTGGCCGGCCTCGTCGCGCTTGGCCTCGATCACGCCGACGGCTTCGCGGTGGACGAAGAGCACGTAGTCGGCGGGGCCGGTGTCGGTCGGGTATTCGCGCACGGCCACACCGGCGGCGGCACCCAGGTTGATCTGCTTGACGTCCTGGACGATCCAGCCGGCCGCCTCGAGCTTCTGGTCGATCTGCAGGCGCGACTTGGCTTCCGGCGTCACGATTCCCCCGAGTGCAGCATGACGGATCGGCTGGCCCCGCCGACCCTTCGCCAAATCATACGTGACGAGGCTGCGAGGATCCGGCGTCTCGACCTTGCGCTCAGGAGCCACTCGGACGGCGCTGCGCGCGGGTGATCGACTCCGTCCCACCAATAAGCGGGAGCGGAATTCCACGAAAAAGCGAGAATTCTCCCGCTATTTCGTGGATTGCCCACCATGGTTGGGTCACAACCCGGTTTGGCGCGCTCGGCGGGATTCGAACCCACGACCCTTGCCTTCGGAGGGCAATACTCTATCCAGCTGAGCTACGAGCGCGTTGTTCCTGCGGGGCGGGCATTCTAGCAGCCCGGTACGGTCGGCGTGGTTGGATGTCATCACTGACATCGTGAACCGATCGCCGCCCGGGCTGTCTACAATGCACCCCATGAACCCGGTACCGCCCGTGAACCAGGCCGTCGCCAACCTGCGCGTGCTGCTGATCGAGGATCAGCGCGCCATGGCCGAGAACATCTGGGAGTTTCTCGAAATGCAGGGCCAGGTGATGGACCACGCCGCCGATGGGCAGGCCGGTTTGGCGCTGGCGCTGGAGAACGCCTACGACATGATCGTGCTCGACCTCGGTTTGCCGCGGCTGGACGGGGTGGAGGTGTGCCGGCGATTCCGCGCGCAGAACAAGACCACGCCGATCCTGATGCTCACCGCGCGCGAGCGGCTGGAGGACAAGCTGCTGGGTTTCGAGGCTGGCGCCGACGATTACCTGACGAAACCCTTCGAGCTGCGCGAACTGGCTGCGCGCATCCAGGTGCTGCACCGCCGGCATCAACGCCTGTTCCCGTCGATCGTGCAGGTGGGCTCGTTGATTCTGGATCTGATTCAACGCGCCGCCACCCGCGACGGGCAGGCACTGAGCCTGTCGCCGTCGGGCTTCCGCCTGCTCGAAGCGCTGATGCGCCGCTCGCCGAACGTGCTGCTGTACGCCGACCTCGCGCAGGCGCTGTGGGGCGATGCCGAGCACGACCCGGCGCGTCTGCACACCCACATCTCACTGTTGCGCACGTCGGTCGATCGCGACCACGAGCAGCCGATGATCCAGACCGTCCACGGATTCGGGTACCGCCTTGTTCCGCCTGCTGCCGCGTAAAACCTCCCTGCGCATGCGGGTGATGGTGTACTGCGCCGCGCTCGGCGGCGGCATCGGCCTGTGCCTGGCTTTCGTCTCCGAGCACATCGCCGATCTGTACCAGAAGATCCTCGTCAACGAGGAGATGAACGCCGAACTGGACGGGCAGATCGAACTGCACAGCCAGCATCCGGGCGACAAGTGGCTGGCGCGCGGGGCGTGGAAGAGCGTGTACATCGACCGCCCCGGGCAACCGCCGACCTCGCCGCCGGCGCTGCGCGCGCTGCCGCCGGGCGTGCACGAGGTCGACAGCGACGACGACAGCGACCGCTTCGTCGGCATTCGCGAAGCGCCGATCGGGCGGGTCACCATCGCCGCAAGCCTGCCCAATTCGCCGCAGCGCGAGCGCCGTTTCTTCGAGGAGCTCACCGCGATGGTGCTGCTCGGCGCGGTGCTCGGCGCGTGGCTGGGGCGCATGCTCGCCGGCGGCATGCTGGCACCGGTGCTGCGCCTGTCGCACGAAGTGGACCGTGCCGACCCGGGCGCGGAGCTGCGCGGCATCGCCGAGGATCACCGCCACGACGAGGTCGGTGCGCTGGCCAAGGCGTTCATCCGTTATCAGGGCCGCGTGAACGCGGCGATCGAGCGCGAGATTTTGTTTTCTGCCGATGCCGGCCATGAACTGCGCACGCCATTGACCACCCTGCAGGGCGCGGTGGATCTGCTCGACGCGCAAACCGTGCAGGCACCGGCGCGGCGCAGGATCGAGCGCATCCGTCGCAGCGCCGGCGAGATCGCCCTGTTGCTGGATGCAATGCTGCTCGTCGCCACCTCCGACGAAGCCCGCGATCAGGGCGAGGGTGCGGTCGAGCTGTCCGGCGTGCTGGCCGCGACCTTGAGCGAATACCGCGCCGATCTGGAAGCCGCGCAGGTGCAACTGGGTGTGCGCTGCCCGCCCGGGCTGACCCTGGCAGCGCCGCCGAAATTGCTGCGGGTGATGCTGCGGCTGCTGTTCCGCGCACTGGCGAGCGGCAGCTTCGGGCAGGATTTGCGGCTGGATGCCGACGCCAGCGGGGTGGTCGTGGCGGCGGCCGATGCGCCGGCGCCGGCGGAACCTTCGTCAGTCGATGCGGTCGAGAGTCCGTCAAAGCCGACGCGTTCGGACGAGATCGAAGGTCTGGGCATGTTGCGCCGGTTGTGCGAACGCCACGGTTGGCGTCTCGAATTCGGAACGCTGCAACACGCTTGGCTGCCGCTGCGGCTGCTGCCGCCGGGAATCGCTGAACGCGCAGCAACCTGAATGATCGCGTAACGTTTGCCGGAGTCCCGCTTAACGGCTCGCAAGGCAGCATTGCTCCACCACGCCATGCCCAACCATGCCCAGCCAACGCCGTTGATGCCCAAAGACACCCGCTTGCCGCGGGTGGCAGCCAATGCCGGCTGGCGGCCGATGCATCTGGAGATGCTCGATCTGGGCGCGCCCGAGTCGGTGCGCGGGCTCGACGCCTCGCGCTGGCTCTCGACGACCACCCTCGACCTGCACGATCTCGCGCCGGCGCTGCGCCTGTGGAGCGGTGCGCGCGCCATCGCCCGCGCCCGCGAACGCCTGCTCGCGCAGCCGCAGCGCCCCGATCCGGTGGTCACACTGGTCGGCTCGGGCGATTTCCACCATCTCACCCCGCTGCTGCTGGAACGCGCCCGCGAACCGCTGACCCTGATCCACTTCGACAACCACCCCGACTGGGTGCGGCTGGCACCGCGCTGGCATTGCGGATCGTGGGTGAACCAGGCGCTGCGCAATCCGCGCGTGGAGCGCATCGTCACCATTGGGCCATGCAGCGACGATCTGTCGTGGCCGGGACTGAAGGGCGGCAACCTGCCCGCGCTGGAGTCGGGCCGGCTGCGGCTGTTCCCGTGGTCGCACGCGCCCTCGCGGGTGCTGCGACGGGTGCCCGACGGGCCGTCGTGGCGCTATGCCGATGGCCGCCTGCACTGGAACAATCTTGCCGCGCTTTCGCGCGAAGAGCTGTTGCGGCTGATCCTCGCGCAGATCGCCACCGAAGCGGTGTGGATCACCATCGACAAGGACGTGTTCCCGGAGGACGTGGTCGTCAGCAATTGGGATCAGGGCCAGATGCCGGTGCAGGCCGTACTCGACCTGATCGGTGCGATCGTCGAGCGGCACCCGCTCGCCGGTGCCGACATCTGCGGCGATTACGCCCCACCACGCTTCAACAACCCGATCAAGCGTTGGGAGATCGCCCGCGACCAGCCGCGGCGGCCGCCGCCGGATGCGCTGGCGCTGGCGCGCAACGCCCAGGTCGATGCCGCTCTGCTGGCCGCGCTCAACCCGGGGGCGGGCCGATGCTGACCTTCCTCCTGCTGCTGGGCTCGGTGATCTGCGAGGTGTTCGGGCAGATCGCCTTCAAGCTCGGCCTGTCGCACGGCTCGGAACATGACGAGGAAGGCGCGCGCGGGTTTTTTCGCGATCTGGCCGGTTCGCCGTGGATCGGCGTGGGCGTGGGAGCGTACGCGGTCGAGTTCGTGCTGTGGTTCGCCGCCCTCACCGTAGCCCCGCTGAGCGTGGCGATGGCGTTTGCCGCGCTGTCCTACGGCGGCGTGGTGCTGGCCTGCCGCTGGTTCCTGCACGAAGCGGTCGGCTGGAGGGAGTGGGGGGCTACCGCCACCATCACGGTGGGGGTGGCGATGGTCTGCTGGCAACCGTTATACTTACGTTAATTTTGCCCCGGCAAACGACACTATCCTCTTGACCATGGCCAATTCCAACGAATTTTTCCTGCCCGGCGGCCGCGATGGGGTCTTGCTGATCCACGGCCTGACCGGCACTCCGGCGGAGATGCGCTTCGTCGGCAAGGGCTTGAACCGCACCGGTTACACCGTGATGGGCGCGCAACTGGCCGGGCACTGCGGCAGCGAGAAAGATCTGCTGTCCACGGGCTGGCGCGACTGGTACCGCTCGGTGACCGAAGCCGCCGATCGCCTGTCTTCGCAGGTGGATCGGATGTACGTCGGCGGGTTGTCGATGGGCGCGGTGCTGGCGCTGAAACTCGCCGCCGACCGCCCGCGTCAGGTCGCCGGGCTGGCCTTGTACGGCACCACCTTCGCCTACGACGGCTGGACGATCCCGCCGATCGCCAAGCTGTCCTTCCTGCTGCCACTGGCAGTGCGGCTGGGCATCGGTCGCAACAAGAAGTTCATGGAAAAACCGCCCTACGGCATCAAGTCCGAGCGCGTGCGCCAGCGCATCGCCGGCAGCATGCTCGCCGGCGACAGCGCGGCCGGCGGCCTGCCCGGCAACCCGTGGCCGGCGCTGGCCGAGTTCTACCGGCTGTCGGCACGGGTGCGTCGCCGGCTCGACCGGGTGAACGCGCCGTGCCTGGTCGTGCACGCCGCCAACGACGACATCGCCAGCGTGCGCAATGCGCACATCGTCCGCGAGAAGGTGGACGCGCAAGTCGAAACCCTGCTGCTGCACGACAGCTACCACATGGTCACGGTCGATCAGGAACATCGCGAGGTGATCGCCCGCTCCGCCGATTTCTTCTCCCGCTGCACGGCCGCCCGGGTATCGGGCGAGCGCGTGGCGGTGATTCCGGCCTGATAGTTCCCGCCATGCAGATCGTGCTCGCACCTTCGGTGGAGGCGTTCGGCGCAGCCGAATGGAACCGCCTGTTCCCCGGCGAGGCCGAGGACTGGTCGTATTACCGCGCCACCGAGCGTGCGCGCATGCCCGGTTTCCAGTGGCGCTACATCGGCGTGCGCGAGCAGGGACAATTGCGCGCCGCGGCTCCGGCCTTCATCACCCCGTATCCGCTGGACACCACCCTGAAAGGCTCGCTGCGCACCGTCGTGGGCGGGCTGGCGCGCGCGGCTCCTGGCCTGTTGCGGCCACGCATGCTGGCGCTGGGCTCGCCGGTGGGCGAGGTGTGCCACGTCGGTTTCGCGCCGGATTGCGGTGCGCACGACAAGGCGCGCCTGTTCGGAACGATCCTCGACGCCTGCGAGGCCGAAGCCGCGCGGCGGCGGGTGCGCCTGTTCGCGGTCAAGGATCTGCCCGACCACGACGCCACGGCGGCGCTGCACGGCACCCTGCTCGCGCGCGGCCTACGTCGGCAGTCGGGCTTGGCCACGGCGGCACTGGAGCTGCCCTTCGCCGACCTCGACGGCTACTTCGCCAGCCTCAGCCGCGCCACCCGCCGCGACCTGCGCCGCAAATGGCGCGTCCGCGAGCAGTTGCGCATCGAGCGGCGTTCGCATCTGGACGGCATCCGCGAGCAGGTCGTCGGCCTGTATCGGCAGACTCTGGCGCGTGCCGACATGCGTCTGGAGGAAATTCCGGCCGAGTGGTTCGAAAACGTGCTGGCGGGCATGTCCGGGCGCGCGTCCTGCGTGTGCTATTGGGAAGGCGAGCGGCTGGTGGCCTTCAACCTCGTGCTCGAAGAAGGCTCGCGCCTGATCGACAAGTACATCGGCATGGACTACGCCCGCGCACGCGAGCTGAACCTGTATTACGTGAGCTGGCTGGAAAACATCCGTTACGCCATCGAGCGCGGCCTTCCGGTGTATCAAAGCGGGCAGGGTCTGGCCGAGGAAAAGCGCCGCATGGGCTGCGCCTTGCAAGCCAACAGCCTGTGGTACCGGCATCGCAACCGCATCGTGGATCGCACCATGGCGATCGCCGAACGCGCGCTGGGCTTGCGCGAGCCGGCGCTGCGCCGGGATTGCGCGGCGTGAAGAGCCTGCCGGTCGCCTCCATCTCGCGCAGCGCGCTGGTGGCCGCTTGGGTGGTGCTGGTCGGCATCGAGGTGGTGACGCAACTGGCGTTCAAGTTCGCCGGCCACGCCACCGGCGACTTCGATTTCAGCGGCGCTGCCTTCGCGCGCGCGGCGAGTGCGCCGTGGTTGTGGGTCGCGGTCGGCGGCTACTGCGCCGGCTTTCTGGCGTGGATGCTGATCCTGCGCCACATGCGGCTTTCGCGCGCCTATCCCGCCAGCGCCATCGTGTTCGTGGCGGTGATGGTCGCTTCGCTGCTGGTGCTGGGCGAATCGATCGCCACCGTTCAGTGGATCGGCGCTACGATCATCGTTGCGGGTATCCTGCTACTCGGGCGGGCCGTGGAGGCCACGTCCACAACGCCCGCCCGCACGAACCCCACGGAGTAGCCCATGGAAGACACCGCACAAGCCATCTTCGCGATCATCGCCAAGGAAGCGCACACCCCGCTGGAGAAGATCACCCTGCAATCGACCCTCAAGGATCTGGAGATCGATTCGCTGGACATCGTGCAGATCATCTTCGAGATCGAGGATCGCTTCGGCATCACCCTGCCGGACAAGGATCCATCCATCGACACCGACAGCGTCAGCGGGCTGGTCGCGGCGGTGGATCGACTGGTTGCCGAGAAGAACGCCGCACCGCCGGGCGCGGCCTGACGGCGAGGGAGTCTGCGCATGCGCCGCGTCGCCATCACCGGCATGGGTACGATCAACACGCTCGGCCACGATGCGGCGACGAGCTGGCAGGCGCTGCGCGAGGGTCGCGTGGGTATCGGCCCGATCGCCAACATCCCCACCGACTTGTTGCAGGTGAAGATCGCCGGCGAAGTGCGCAGTTTCGATCCGCTCGCGCACTTCGATTCCAAACGTCTGACTTTTCTCGACCGCGTGTCGCAGTTCGCGCTGGTCGCCGCACGCGAGGCGATCGCGCAGTCGGGTCTGGATTTTCGCAGTGACGGCCGTGGCGAGCGCACCGCCTGCCTGATCGGTACCGGCATCGGCGGCGAGAACACCCACGACCAGACCGCCAAGCGGTTTTACGCCGAACAAAAGGCCAACGTGCACCCGCTGACCATCGTGCGGCTGATGGCCAATGCGCCGGCCTGCCAAGTGACGATGGAATTCGGCATCACCGGGCCGTCGTATGCGGTGGTCAGCGCCTGCGCCTCGGCCAATCACGCGCTGGCGCAGGCCTTCGACATGGTGCGCAGCGGGCGGGTGGATTTCGCCGTGACCGGCGGCAGCGAAGCCTGCATCACCGTGACCTGCGTGAAGGCGTGGGAAGCGGTGCGCGTGACCGCCGACGACACCTGCCGGCCGTTCTGCAAACAACGCCGCGGCATGGTGCTGGGCGAGGGTGCGGGGATCTTCGTGCTGGAGGAATGGGAACACGCGAAAGCGCGCGGGGCGACCATCCTCGCCGAGTTCGCCGGCGCCGGCATGTCCGCCGATGCCGCCGACATCGTCCTGCCTTCGGCCGACGGCGCGGCGCGTGCGCTGTCCGGCGCGCTGACCGATGCGCGCATGGCACCGTCGGACATCGATTACATCAACGCCCACGGCACCGGCACGCCGGCCAACGATCCCACCGAAAGCCGCGCCATCCGCCAGGTGTTCGGCGCGCACGCCGATGCGCTCGCGGTGTCGTCCACCAAATCCATGCACGGCCACGCCCTCGGTGCAGCCGGGGCGATCGAACTGGTCGCCGCGATCGGTGCGCTGCGCGAGGGGGTGATCCCGCCGACCGCGAACTTCATCGACCCCGATCCGGCCTGCGACCTGGATTACGTTCCCAACACCCCGCGCGAAAAATCCCTGCGCGCGGCGCTTTCCAATTCCTTCGCTTTCGGCGGCTTGAACGCCGTGCTCGCGCTGCGCCGCGCCTGAATCCATTCGCCACCGCGCAGCCCCCGCGCGGGATACCGCAGCCTTAACGCTACACGCTGTAAAATCAACGCCCTGCCACGATATTCGATGTCATGAGCATCCCCACCCTGCCGCCGATGCCGGCGCACAGCTTCTTCGCCTACTCGCGCTGGGACGTGGTGCCCGCGCTGATGGTGCTCGGCCACCTCGCGTTCGTCGCGACCTTGTTCTTCGCCTTCCATCGCATCCCGTGGGCGCTGTGGATTCCGCTGGCGTTGGTGTATTCGATCAGCATCTCGTGGAGCATCAACGGCTCCAGCCACAACCTGATCCACAACCCGTTCTTCCGCTGGCACTGGCTCAACCGCGCGTACAGCCTCGTGTTGTCGCTCACCGACGGCTTTTCGCAGGAGTTCTATCACCACGTCCACTTGCGTCATCACGTCGGAAACATGGATCGGGTCAAGGACGGCACCACCATCGACCCGCTGTCGATCTACCGCCACGGCAAGGACGGCGCGCCGGAAAGCCCGTGGACGTACACGTTCTACAGCTATTTCCGCGACGACATCGGCGATGTCTATCGGCGGGTGAAGGAGAAGTTCCCCGCGCGCGCACGCTGGATTCGCATCGAGATCGTGCTGGTGGTGATCGTCTATCTGGCCTGCGCGATCTTCGACTGGAAAGCCTTCCTCGCGCTGGTGCCGTTCTATTACCTCGGCCACTCGCTGTCCTCGCTCAACGGCTATTACGAGCACTTCAAGGGCGACCCGGACACGCCGATGGCGTGGGGCGTGAGCACCCACAACAAGCTCTACAACTGGCTGTGGCTCAACAACGGCTACCACGCCGAGCACCACTACCGGCCCAAGCTGCACTGGACGCTGATGAAGCCCTTCCAGCAGTCCATCGCCGCCGACCAGCAAGCGCGCGGCGTGCATGTGATGAACCATTGTCACGCGCTGGGCTTCCTCGACCGCGCGCCGCCGCGCTACTTGCAGGTGCCCAAGGGCGTGTGATGGGGCGACCTGGATGTCGGCCGTGCAGTGACATCTAAAGGCCGAATTCCGTTGGCCGGCAACCCAACAGCGACGTCTAAATTCCGGCGTCATCGGCTCGAATGGATTGAGTCCCGCATGGCCTCGATAGGCCACCCTGCAAGCGTCCGTGACCCCGAGGGTGAACTCCTACTTTCAACCTTGCCGCAGCCAATGCCCGCCAACCCGCCTCAATCCGTCCCCGATACGAGCAGTTCGTGACGCAGCAGTTCGTACACCGGATCGGTCTGCGGGCGTGTGCCGTGCCACAGCGCAAAGGCTTCGGCGGCTTGTTCGACCAGCGTGCCCAGCCCGTCGAGTGCGTCTTGGCAGTGCGCGCTGCGCGCCCAGGCGAGGAAGTCGTGCGCCGCTTCGCCATAACCCAGATCGACTGCCAGCGTGTTGCGCCCAACCAGCGATGGCGGCAGGTGCAAGGATGCGTGCGTGCGCGCGGCCGAAGTGGCGTTGACGATCAGATCGAAAGAGTCGAGCGCATCCAGATCACTCCAGTCGCGCGCGTGCACGCGACCGGGTTCGCCCAGCGTGTCGGCGAGTGCGTTGGCGCGTTCGGGGCTGCGATTGACGATGACCAATTCGCTGATGCCCGCATCCAGCATTGCCGGTGTGATACCGGTAGCGGCACCGCCGGCGCCGAGCAGCAGGGTGCGGCGACCGCGCAGATCGTGCCGATGGCGCGTGGCGAGGTCGCGCACCAGCCCAACGCCATCGGTGTTGTCGCCATACCAGCCATCACCACGGCGCACGAGGGTGTTGACCGCACCCGCGCGGCGGGCGCGCGGGCTGGCGTCATCGCACAGTGCTAGCGCAGATACCTTGTGTGGCAGGGTCACATTGCCGCCGGCACCACCTGCGTGCGCGAAGTCTGCCAGCGCTGCCGCGAAACCTTCGGCTGGCGCGTCGATGAGCGCGTAGTCCATCGCCACGCCGCACTGCCGTGCGAATGCGCCGTGGATGCGCGGCGAGAACGAATGCGCGACCGGGTGGCCGAACAGGGCGTAGCGCGGCACCATCGCTCAGTCGCGCAGCCAGCGCGCCGCATCCAGCGCGAAGTAAGTGAGGATCGCATCGGCACCGGCGCGGCGAATGCCGGTGAGCGCCTCCAGCACGCAGGCACGCTCGTCCAGCCAGCCGTTGATCGCGGCGGCCTTGAGCATCGCGTACTCGCCGCTGACCTGATAGGCGAAGGTCGGCATGCCGAAGCGCTCCTTCACCCGCCGCACGATGTCCAGATACGGCAGTGCGGGTTTGACCATCACCATGTCCGCGCCCTGTTCGATGTCCAGCGCGACCTCGCGCAGGGCTTCATCGGAATTGGCCGGATCCATCTGGTAGGTGTACTTGTTGCCGCCGCCGAGGCTGCCGGCACTGCCGACCGCGTCGCGGAACGGGCCGTAGAAGGCCGATGCGTACTTGGCCGCATAGGCGAGGATGCGCGTGTTGACGTGACCGGCGGCTTCCAGCGCTACGCGGATCGCGCCGATGCGCCCGTCCATCATGTCCGAAGGTGCGACCACGTCGGCACCGGCCTGTGCATGCGACAGAGCCTGCTTCACCAGCGCATCAACCGTGGCATCGTTGACGACGTAACCACGCTCGTCGATCAAGCCGTCCTGGCCGTGCGTGGTGAACGGATCGAGCGCCACGTCGGTGATCACGCCCAGTTCCGGGAAACGCGATTTCAACGCGCGCACGGCGCGCTGGGCGAGGCCGTCGGGATTCCATGCCTCGCGGGCATCCAGCGATTTCACCGTGTCGGGCGTGACCGGAAACAACGCGATCGCCGGCACCCGCAGCGCGACGGCTTGTTCGGCCACGCGCAGCAGTTCGTCGATCGACAAGCGCTCCACGCCCGGCATCGAGGTCACCGGCGCGCGCCCGGACAGTTCGTGCACGAACACCGGCAGGATCAGATCATTCGCGCTGAGTACGGTCTCGCGCATCAGCCGGCGCGAGAAATCATCGGCGCGCATGCGACGCGGGCGGATCAGGGGATGAGGCATGGCGGTTCGACGTGGGAGCAGAGGATTCATTTTACGCGCGCAGGCACACATCTCCCCAACCCCTCTCCCGCAAGGGGAGAGTGGCTTTGACGCACGATTCCGCTCGTTGCCTCGCAACCCACGTTCCCCATTCCCCATTCTCCGGCGGTCGGCGATGATGCGCGCATGATGCTCACCTCGTCGCGATGGCCACGTTCCGTGACGATCAGCCTGCGCGTGCTCGCTGCACTCGCGCTGCTGGCGTTGCTCGGGCCGTGGCTGTCGGCGTATGCGCCCGAGCATCCGGACTGGAACGCGCTCTCGGTCGCGCCGTCGCTGGCGCGCGGACACTGGCTGGGCACCGATGCCATTGGTCGCGACACCTTCGTGCGCGCGTGCTACGGACTGCGCCTGTCGCTACTGCTGGGCAGTGGCGCAACCCTCGTTGCGCTGGCGATCGGACTTTCCTATGGCGCGACGGCTGGCTACCTGGGCGGGCGCAGCGAGCGGCTGATGATGCGCGGACTGGACGTGGTTTCCGCGTTGCCATTCCTGCTGATCGTCATCCTGCTGCTGACCTTGTTCAACCGCTCGCTGCCGCTGTTGCTGGCGGCGATCGGCGGTTACGTGTGGATCGATCTGGCGCGGGTGGTGCGTGCCGAGGCCGCGCGCCTGCGCGAACTGCCGTTCGTGCTGGCCGCGCGCGCCGCGGGCGCGAGCACGTGGCAGATCCTGCGCTGGCACATCGTGCCCAATCTGCTCGGCATCGCGCTGGTCTATGCCAGCCTGATGGCCGCGCAGGCCATCCTCGTGGAAAGCTTCCTCGGCTTCCTCGGTCTGTCCATCGACCAGCCCTCTGCCGGCTTGGGCACCTTGCTGGAAGAAGGCGCGCAGGAACTCGCCAGCGCGCCGTGGACGCTGCTGGTGCCGGCGCTGTTGCTGGTGGCCACGCTGGCGTGCTTCCAGCAACTCGGCGATGGTCTGCGTGATGCGCTGGATGTGCGCAATGCACCGCGCGCGGTCGAGGATGCGACCGCAGATACGGCCATGCCGGCGAACGGCCCGTGAGCGCGCCGTTGCTGTCCCTGCACGCGCTTGAGGTGACGCTGGCGAACGATCCGTCGCGACGCCTGCTCGGCCCCATCGACATGGATATCCATGCCGGCACCTGCACCGCCATCGTCGGCGAATCCGGCGCTGGCAAGAGCCTCGCCACGCTGGCCCTGCTCGGCTTGTTGCCGCCGGCGCTGCGCGCGCGCGGCAGCTTGCGCGTGGAGGGTCGCGAGATCGCGCTGGGTTCGCGCGAACACCCATCGCTGCGCGGGCGCATGCTGGCGTGGGTGCCGCAGGATGCGCTCGCCGCGCTGCATCCGCTGCGCAGCATCGGCGCGCAACTGGGAGAAGCGCTGCGGCATGCCGGGATTGCGCGTGACGGCGTGCGCGCACGCTCGCTGGCGCTGCTCGATCAGGTCGAATTGCGCGATGCCACGGCACTGCTCGATCGTCGCCCGCACCAGATCTCCGGCGGACAACGCCAGCGCGTGTGCATCGCCTTGGCGCTGGCTGGCACGCCACGCATCCTCGTGGCGGATGAACCCACCTCGGCGCTGGATCCGCGCATCGCCGCCGGCATCGCGCGCCTGCTCGATCGCCTGCGCACGCAACTCGATGTCGGCGTGTTGCTGGTCAGTCATGATCTGCCGCTGGTCGCTGCACTGGCGCAGAGGGTGCTGGTGCTGCATCGCGGGCACTGTGTGGAAGCCGGTTCGACGACGCAGGTGTTCGATCAGCCGCGCGATGCCTACACCCGCGCGCTGCTGGCTGCCGCGCAATTGCCGGATGCGCCGCCCGGGGAAGCCGGTACGGTGCTGTTGCAAGCCAGCGAGCTTGCCGTGCGCTATCCACGTGCGCCGCGCGACGCCGTGCAGCCGACGACGCTGGAACTGCGACGCGGTGAGTGTCTGGCACTGGTCGGCGAATCGGGTTCAGGCAAGTCCACCCTCGCCCGCGCCCTGTTGCGTTTGCTGCGATCCCGATCCGGGCAGATCACGCTCGACGGCGAGCGCATCGACACGCTGGGTTCGCGTGCGCTGCGACCGCTGCGTCGGCGTATCGGCGTGGTGTTTCAGGATCCGTTCGCCTCGCTCGATCCGCGCATGACCGCAGCGCAGATCGTCGGCGAACCACTGCGCATCCACGGCATCGGCGATGCGTCGTCGCGACGACAACGTGCGGTCGAGTTGTTGGGTGCGGTCGGTTTGGATGCGGATGCACTGGATCGCCATCCGCATGAGTTTTCTGGCGGCCAGTGCCAGCGCATCGCCATCGCCCGCGCACTTGCGACCGACCCGGAATTATTGGTCTGCGACGAAGCGGTGTCGGCGCTGGATGCGCGCAGCCGCGCAGCGATCCTGCAACTGCTCGCGCGCCTGAAAGCGCAGCGCAGGCTGGCGCTGCTGTTCATCACCCACGACATGGATGCCGCAGCCGCGCTGGCCGAGCGCATCGGCGTGATGTGCGATGGCGTGATCGTCGAAACCGGCTCCACCGCCAACGTGCTGTCCCGACCCGCGCACCCGTACACGCGCGAACTGCTGGCGGCGCGGCTGACCGCCTGAAAGCGTCGGATGCCTGCTCCCAATCGCCGATCCGGCCACGGCGGGCTCGGCGCGGGTGTTCGAGCATGACCCCCTTTGGCCGCCGAGACGTAAATTTTCGTTAGACTCTTGCAAAAATTTCGTTATCCTGCTAAGAGGAAAGCGTCGCCCCTCGTTTGACCGCTTGCCGGAATCCAGCGTGCACCTGTCCCTCGCCCTCGCCGCCCTGACTGCCTGCGCACTGATCGCGCTGGCGATCCACCGCGTACCCGAGGGTCAGGCGTGGACGGTGCGCCGCTTCGGCCGCTATGTGCGCACCCTGCAACCCGGTCGGCACGCGGTGTGGCCGTTGCTGGATCGGATCGGCCGCCATGTGTCGCTGACCGGCCACCATGTCGAATTGCCCGCGCGTGCTCTGGGCCGCGATGCCGCCAGCGCCGACCTGTACTTCCAGATCCTCGACCCCTTGCAGACCGGCGAGCGCCTCGACCGCGTGGACGAATGGGTGCGCGATCACGCCGACGAGGCGCTGTCGAGCATGACCGGCAGCCTGCCTGCACAAGCCCATGCCGAGCCGCCCGTGCTGGCCGAGGCGATCAAGGACGAGCTCAACCGCCGCCTTGGCAGCAAGGGTCTGCGGGTGATCCGCTGCGAAGTGGTGGCGGAGGCTTGAACTCGCGCCATTCGTGCAGTCAGCGGGCTGCACCGGATGAGCAGGCAGTTTCGAAAAGCAACGGTCATTGCCTGAACACGCAGATCGCCACCAGCACCATCACGCCCACGGCCGCCATCGCCATCGCGAAGCCAAACGCCAGCCACGGTGTGTGATACCAGACGTGGCGTTGGATCTCGCGCTGCCACCTGAGGCCGTACAGCAGGAAACGGATGCCGGTGGCAAGCAGGATCACCACGCCCAAGGCCACCAGCACGCCGCCGCCGACGGCACTGAGCAGGTGCGGCCAGATCGCGGATCGGTCGCTCACATGCCACGGCGGATGCCGCATCAGCTCACCGAAGCGATCCACCGCGATCCCGAAAATCATCAAGCTCAGCGCCGTTCGCGTCCACACCGCGAGCGTGCGCTCGGTATTCATGTAGGAGCGCTGCATCGACAATTCAGTCAGCACCTGCATGGCCGCAAGCTGTGGATCGGGAGCAGGGTCGTCCATCGCATGCCCTCGTTGCAGTGTCAGAGGCGGCAGGCCAGCAGGGTCATCGCCAACAGCCCACCCACGGTAGCCGTGCCAGCGGCAAATGCAAACGCCAGCCACGGACCGAACCCGTCGAATCCGGCGAATGCGCGCTTCCAGCGCCGGCGATAGGCCTGATGGCGAATCGCAGTGACCAGCGCCATCAGCGTGCCCAGCACGACCAAGGCCATGCCGGATGCTCCGAACAGGGGATCGGGCGCCAACGGCGTGGCCGGATGCAGGCGCGGACCCAACAGCACGCCATAGCGGTCCAGTATCACCCCCATCACCAGCAGCGAGAGACTGGTGCGCGTCCAGGTCGCGAGGGTGCGATCGACGTTCATGCAGCAGACCTTGGCCTGCTCGATGATCACTGCTTGCAGCCTCGCATCGAAGCCATGCAAAGGATCGTCGTCTGTCGGTTCACGCATGCGTTGAGTCTCGCACCGAGTCCAGCCGCAAGGCAAAGCGTCGCCACCTGATGCAAACACCTGCCTTGTGGGCCCGGATGCAGGACAATACCCGCCTGCCCTCCCGCGGCTGTACATGACTTCCAACCCGGCATCGCTCGATTCCATCCGCCCCGCGCTCGCCGCAGGCCTGGCGGCATTGCGCCTGCCCGTTGAGCCCTTGGCCGAGCGCCTGTTCGCCTACCTCGCCCTGCTGACGCGCTGGAACGCGACCTACAACCTCACCGCGATCCGCGAGCCGGCGCAGATGGTGAGGTTGCATGTGCTCGATTCGCTCGCCATCGCGCCGTTCGTGCACGGATCGCTGGCCGACATCGGCTCGGGCGCGGGCTTGCCGGGCATCCCGCTGGCGCTGGCGCTGCCGCAGTTGCGGGTGACCTCCATCGAATCGGCCGGCAAGAAGGCGCGTTTCCAGCGACAGGCGCAGCGCGAACTGGGGCTGGACAACCTCGCCGTCGTCGCCGAACGCGCCGAGCGGTTCCATCCGCAAGCAGGCTTCGATTGTGTGGTGTCGCGCGCCTTCGGTAGTCTTGCGCAGTTCGTGGCGGTGGCCGGGCATCTGCTGGCCCCGGGCGGGCGCATGCTGGCGATGAAGGGCGCGGATGCGGCGGCGGAAGTCGCAGGTCTTCCCGCGGGCTGGAAGCTCGCCGCCACCCATGCGCTGCAGGTGCCGGGGCTGGATGCGCAGCGGCATTTGCTGGTCATCGAACGCGAACATTGATTCAGGCAAAGGGGCGAAACGAATGAGCAAGGCGCGGATCATCGCGGTGGCCAACCAGAAGGGCGGGGTGGGCAAGACCACCACCTCGGTCAACCTCGCCGCCGCATTGGCCAGCACCGGATCGAAGGTGCTGCTGGTCGATCTCGACCCGCAGGGCAATGCCACCACCGGCGCGGGCATCGACAAGCGCGAACTCGATGTCACCACCTGCGAGCTGCTGCTGCGCGAGGCCAGCTTCGAACAGGTGCTGCAACGCAGTCCCGAGAACTACGACCTGCTGCCCGGTCACGGCGATCTCACCGCCGCCGAGATCAACCTGATGGATGCGAGCGGTCGCGATCAGCGTCTGAAGGAAGCACTGGAGCCGGTGCGCGGCCGGTACGACTTCATCGTCATCGACTGCCCGCCGTCGCTGTCCCTGCTCACCTTGAACGCGCTGGCCGCCGCCGACAGCGTGCTGGTGCCGACGCAGTGCGAGTTCCTCGCGCTGGAGGGGCTCACCGCGATGCTCGGCACCATCGAGACGTTGATGAAACGCCTGAACCCGGCGCTGCAGATCGAGGGCATCCTGCGCACCATGTACGACCTGCGCAACAACCTCGACAACGGCGTGTCCACCGACCTCGCCACCCATTTCGGCGAGCGCGTGCTGCGCACCATCATCCCGCGCAACGTGCGCCTGGCCGAGGCGCCCAGCCACGGGCAGAGCATCATCGCCTATGATCGCGCATCGCGCGGCGGCATCGCCTATCTGGGCTTGGCCGGCGAGATCGTGCGCCGTCGGCGCGAACGCAAGACTCCGGAGAAGGCTTGATGGCGGCGAAGAAGCGGGGCTTGGGGCGCGGCATCGACACCCTGCTGGGGTCGTCCGGGAAAAACGTCGCGGCGGAAGCCGAAGCGGAGGGCGAAGCTGCCGGTCCGCACACCCTGCCGGTCGTCGCACTGCGGCCCGGCCGTTACCAGCCGCGCAGCGGCATGGATGCCGAGCGCCTGCAGGAACTGGCCGACTCGATCCGCGCGCAGGGCTTGATCCAGCCCATTGTCGTGCGTGTCGTCGCGCCGGTGAAAGGCTCGCCGGCCAGCCACGAGATCATCGCCGGCGAACGCCGCTGGCGCGCCGCGCAACTGGCGGGCTTGACCGAGGTGCCGGTGGTGTTGCGCGAGGCCGATGATCGCGCGGTGATCGCGATGGCGCTGATCGAGAACATCCAGCGCGAGGATCTCAATCCGCTGGAGGAAGCGCAGGCGCTGGGACGGTTGATCGACGAGTTCGGCCTGACCCACCAGCAGGCCGCCGAAGCGGTCGGGCGCTCGCGTGCGGCAGTGTCCAACCTGCTGCGCCTGCTGGAACTGCCCGCGCCGATCCGCGAGTTGCTGGCCAGCCGCGCGCTGGAGATGGGCCACGCCCGCGCCCTGCTGACCCTGCCCGAGGCGCATGCGCTGGCGCTGGCGAACGAGGCCGCCACGCAGGGCTGGTCGGTGCGCGAAACCGAGCACCGCGCGCAACTCGCGCAGGCCGCGCGCAACCGCCCGCCGGCGAAGAAGGTCGTGCAGCGTGCCGACCCCGACGTGGCCGCGCTCGAGCGCGAACTGTCCGAAACCATTGGATCGCGGGTGGCCGTGCAGCACGGCCGCGGTGGCCGCGGCAAACTGGTCATCCACTATCACGGGCTGGATGCGCTGGAAGGCGTGCTGGAGCGGCTGCGCCAGCGTTGAATCGAGGTCATGGGGAGGTCTTTTCGACCCCCTCCCTTGCTTGCAGGGGAGGGTTGGGGAGGGGTGCTTTGGCTCGTGGTTGCGTGAGTGCCAATCGACCCCCTCCCACCCTCCCCCTGCGCTGCGCGCAAGGGGAGGGGATTCTCGGCGTCTTTGAATGAAATTTCCGTCGCACTTTATTGATGCAGATGAAAGCAACTCCGGCAACCGCGATAATGCGCGGATGACTTCGTCCCTATCGGTGCTGCGCGCCTTTCCCGCCCTGCTCCTCGACGCGGTGCCCGCATGAGTGCTCCCGCGCTGTCGGTGGTGGTGCCGGTGCACAACGAGGAGGCCAACATCGCCCCGCTGGTCGGCGAGATCATCGCCGCGCTGCGTGGAGCGATCGACTTCGAGATCGTCTATGTCGACGACCTCAGCCGCGACGGCAGCCTCGCCGTGCTGCAAAAGCTGCAACGCGAGCATCCCGAACTGCGCGTGCTGCGCCATCTGCAGCAATCCGGGCAGAGCACCGCCATCCGCAACGGCGTGAAGGCCGCGCGCGGGGCGTGGATCGCCACCCTCGACGGCGACGGCCAGAACGATCCGGCCGACATCCCCAAGCTGCTCGCCGAACGCGCCCGCGCCGGCGCGCAGGTCAAGCTGTTCGCCGGCTGGCGGGTGAACCGGCAGGATTCGGGATCCAAGCGCTGGGCCAGCCGCTGGGCCAATCGCATCCGTTCGCGCATGTTGCGCGACGACACCCCGGACACCGGCTGCGGGATCAAGCTGTTCGAGCGCGAGGCCTTCCTCGACCTGCCGTATTTCGACCACATGCACCGCTTCCTGCCTGCGTTGATGCAACGCGCCGGCTGGACGACGGTGAGCGTGCCGGTCAACCATCGCCACCGCACCGCCGGGGTGTCCAAGTACAACAACCTCAATCGCGCACTGGTCGGCATCCACGACCTGCGCGGGGTGGCGTGGTTGATCCTGCGCAGCAAGCGCACGCAGGTGGCGGAGATCAGTGAGAAGGATTGATGATAGTTCCCGCCATTGCGCGTAGCGCAGGGGGTGATGAGGCGCGTTCACGAACTGCCTGTGGCAGTTCGTGCGCCGAAGAACGCCCGGCAGGGCCGGAGGGTTGGGGAGGGGTGCTTCTGCTCGTGATCTCGAGCGATGCAACATCCTCCCGAACACTCCCTATGCTGCGCGCAAGGGGAGGAGATTTTCCTCCCAGCGCGCGCAGTGAATTCAATGGAGACATCGATGAACGACGAAATCGTCTGGCTGGCGTGGACCGGCATCCACATCACCTTGTGGAAGCTGATCGGTTACACCGGTGCGCTGATGTTCTCGGCACGCTGGTTCGTGCAGATGCACGCTTCGCGCAAAGCCGGCAAGCCCGAGGTGCCGCGGGCGTTCTGGTACATGAGCATCGTCGGCAGCATCACCACGCTCAGCTACTTCATCTTCTCGCCCAAGAGCGATTCGGTGGGCGTGCTGCAGAACCTGTTCCCGGCCTTCACCGCCAGTTACAGCCTGTACCTGGACATCCGCCACCATGGCTGGAAGCGGCGGCTGGATCAAGCAGCATGACATCCGCAAAAAACGAAGACCCGCCGGAGCGGGCCTTGCGAGTTTGGTTCGAGCCAACGATCAAGCCGTGTCTGTGCAGAAATTACAATCGGAACGGCAGGATGATCGATACCCGCGAATGCGCCGCCTCGCTGTACAGGCGAGGCCGGCGACGCAAACCTCCAGCCCAACTTACTTGATCTTGGCTTCCTTGTATGGGACGTGCTTGCGCACGACCGGATCGTATTTGCTGACTTCCATCTTGTTCGGCGTGGTCTTCTTGTTCTTGTCGGTGGTGTAGAAATGACCGGTGCCAGCGGTCGAGACGAGGCGGATCTTGTCGCGCTTGGTTGCCATGAGCGTTCTCCTTAGACCTTCTCACCGCGGGCGCGCAGCTGCGCGAGAACCGAATCGATGCCGTTCTTGTCGATCGTGCGCAGCGCATGTGCAGACACACGCAACTTGACCCAGCGGTTTTCGCTGGCGACCCAGAAGCGGCGCTCGTGCAGGTTCGGCAGGAACCGGCGGCGGGTATGGTTGTTGGCGTGCGAGACGTTGTTGCCAGTCGTCGTTCGCTTGCCCGTGACTTGGCAGGTACGTGCCATGGTTTCACCTCTGGATTGCGGTCAGGTTTCCCGTAGCCCGGGAAACATCGGCGCCGCGCCGACAAAGGACGCACACGATACAGGCGAAACTGGATCACCTGACGGATCGGCATCGTGCTGCCGGACCCTCGATCGATGGACAGACCATCGATAGGCGAGCCGCCTATTGTATCGACGTTTGCAGGTTCGCGCAATGCCTAGGTAGTCGGCCCTGCAGAATCGCCGCAAGCCGCATGAACATTGACTCTCGTGCCTCTGGACAGATTCACGAATCTCCGGAAAATCGACGCATATCGCAAGATTCCTGAGGGATTTCGCCGATGAG
>JAFEBV010000001.1 GCA_018242485.1 Pseudomonadota bacterium | reverse complement strand
TGGAAGGGCCATCGCTCAACGGATAAAAGGTACTCCGGGGATAACAGGCTGATACCGCCCAAGAGTTCATATCGACGGCGGTGTTTGGCACCTCGATGTCGGCTCATCACATCCTGGGGCTGTAGTCGGTCCCAAGGGTATGGCTGTTCGCCATTTAAAGTGGTACGCGAGCTGGGTTCAGAACGTCGTGAGACAGTTCGGTCCCTATCTGTCGTGGGCGTTGGAGGTTTGAGAGGGGCTGCTCCTAGTACGAGAGGACCGGAGTGGACGAACCCCTGGTGTTCCGGTTGTCACGCCAGTGGCATTGCCGGGTAGCTACGTTCGGAAGCGATAACCGCTGAAAGCATCTAAGCGGGAAGCGCGCCTCAAGATGAGACCTCCCGGGACACAAGTCCCCTGAAGGAACCAGGAAGACGACCTGGTGGATAGGCGGGGTGTGTAAGCGCAGCAATGCGTTGAGCTGACCCGTACTAATGATCCGTGCGGCTTGATCATATAACCTCAAGTGGCTTCGACTTTAAGCTTGATGTGCTTCCTGCACGAAAGCCCGCACATCCCTGTGCGGACTTCCAAAGGAAGCGCAACCTCTGCGGCACGTGCAAGGCACGTCGCAAACCAACTCATTACGTCCCGACCCCATGAGAGTGTGGAGGACTGCTCGGCATCGAGCGCAGCGCAGAAGCTTTTTCTGCCGCCTGTCCTCTGTCATCCGTCCTCTGGACTCCACCCTCTCCCTGGCGACCATAGCCCTGTGGCCCCACCCGATCCCATCCCGAACTCGGCAGTGAAACGCAGGCGCGCCAATGGTAGTGTGGCATTGCCCATGCAAGAGTAGGTCATCGCCAGGGTCTTATCCGAAGGCCGGTTCCCGAAAGGAGCCGGCCTTCTTCTTTGCAGACCCGAAGGGGCTGCATGTGGTTCAGGTCGCTCATTGCTTCGGCTAGCGGCTGCATCCTGGCGTCTCATGGTCATCGCCAGGGTCTTATCCGAAGGCCGGTTCCCGAAAGGAGCCGGCCTTCTTCTTTGCAGACCCGAAGGGGCTGCATGTGGTTCAGGTCGCTCATTGCTTCGGCTAGCGGCTGCCTCCTGGCGTCTCATGGTCATCGCCAGGGGCTTTGTCTTTTGCGGCTCCCAAGGAGGGATGAAGAGGGAAGGCGCAAGAAGCAGACATCGTTTCCAGTTCCACCCGCATTGCCGCTGCGCGGCTCGCCGCGTACTCTCGCGGCATGGATGCGCCGCTGGACACTCACCCGCCCGCCCGCCCGGATGCGATTCCGGGTGATGTTGCCGCGCTGGAAGGGAAAGTCCGCGATTATTTGTCGGCCGAGCAGGTCGCCAGCGTCCGCCGCGCCTATCTCATGGCCGCCGCCGCGCATGCCGGGCAGACCCGGCGCAGCGGTGAGCCCTACGTCACCCATCCGGTCGCGGTGGCCTCGATCCTCGCCGACTTGCGGATGGACGCCGAAACGCTGTGTGCGGCGATCCTGCACGACACCCTGGAAGACACGCCGCTCGGTCGGCGCGCCATCGCCGATGGGTTCGGCACCACCGTGGCCGATCTGGTCGAAGGCGTCACCAAACTCGACCGGCTGAAGTTCCGCGACCGCAAGGAGGCCGACGCGGAGAGCTTCCGCAAGATGCTGCTGGCGATGTCGCGCGACCTGCGGGTGATCCTGATCAAGCTCGCCGACCGCCTGCACAACATGCGCACGCTCGAGGCGATGGTCTCGGCCAGCCAGAAGCGCATCGCCCGGGAAACCCTCGACATCTATGCGCCGATCGCGCAGCGGCTGGGCATGAACCGCATCCGCAGCGAGTTGCAGGATCTGGGCTTCCGCACGCTGTATCCGCGCCGCCACGCCACCATCGCGCGGCGCATCAACAGCCAGCCGGTGATGCGCCGCGAGGCGATGGCGCAGATCGAGCGGCATCTGAGCGAGCGGCTGACCGCCGAAGGCGTGCCCTGTCGCGTGGTCGGGCGAGTGAAGACGCCCTACAGCATCTACAACAAGATGCGCACCGAGCAGAAAACCTTCGCCCGGGTGATGGACGTGTTCGGCTTCCGCGCGATCGTGCAGACGGTGAGCCAGTGCTATCTCGCGCTGGGCATCGTGCACGGGCTGTTCAAGCCGCTCGACGGGCGCTTCCGCGACTTCATCGCCATCCCCAAGGCCAACGGCTACCAGTCGCTGCACACGGTGCTGTTCGGGCCTTATGGTTCGCCGCTGGAAGTGCAGATCCGCACCGAGGACATGAACCTGATCGCCGAGCGCGGGATCGCCGCGCACTGGGTGTACAAGCACGGTGGCAGCGTGCCCAACTCCGCGCAGGCGCGTGCCCACGACTGGCTGCGCAGCCTGCTGGAATCGCAGCAGTACGCGGCCTCGTCGCTGGAGTTTCTGGAACACGTCAAGGTGGATCTGTTCCCCGACGAGGTGTATTTGTTCACGCCCAAGGGCGCGATCCTCGCGTTGCCGCGCAATGCCACCGCGCTGGATTTTGCCTACGCGGTGCATACCGACGTGGGCAACCACGCGGTCGCCGCGCGGGTGGACGGCAAGCTCGTGCCGCTGCGCACCAAGCTCGCCAGCGGGCAGCGCGTGGAAGTCATCACCGCTCCCTCGGCCAATCCGCACGGCAACTGGCTGGATTTCGTCGTCTCCAGCAAGGCGCGCAGCGCGATCCGCCATCACCTCAAGAATCTGGAACACGAAGATGCGGTGGACATGGGCCATCGCATCCTCGAGCGTGCGCTGGAAACGCGCGGCAGTTCGCTCGACGGCGTGCCGGCGCTGGTGCTGGAAAAATACCTCGGCGACCATCGCTACAAACGGCTGGAAGAACTGCTCTCCGACATCGCCCTGGGCAACCGCATGCCTGCGCAGGTGGCGCACGCGCTGGCGCGCGGACATGCGCACGCCGGTGCGCGGCCGGCCAGCGAGGACGCCATCCTCATCACCGGCGCCGAGCGCGGCATCCTCACCTACGGCGGCTGCTGCCATCCGATCCCGGGCGACCCGATCATGGGCTACCTCAGCGCCGGCAAGGGCGTGGTGGTGCATCGTACCGAGTGCCCGAATGCGCCGGAGTTCCGCAAGCTGCCCGAACGCTGCATCGACGTCGATTGGGATCGCAACGTGGAAGGCGATTTCCGCGTCGAGTTGCGCATCGACGTGGTCAACAAACCCGGCGTGCTCGCGCAGGTGGCTGCGGCGGTGGCCGAGGCGAATTCCAACATCGACAGCGTGGAATATCAGGATCGCGACGTGAGCGCCTCGGTGATGCACTTCGTGGTGGATGTGAAATCGGTCAAGCATCTGGCCGAGGTGCTCGGCCGCATCCGTCGGTTGACGGTGGTGCAGGACGCGCAGCGGCTGTGAAGGTGGTTGTTGCGGTGCGCAGCATGGACGGGCATCAGCGTGATTCGAGGTTTGCCAGCGCACGATACCCGCCATCGGCGACAATGACCGGCGTCGCCCGCCACGAGAACCTGCCATGCCCCGCCAGCCCGTCGCCACGCCATCCGCCCCGGCCGCCATCGGCCCCTACAGTCAGGCCGTCGTCGCCGGCCGCACCGTGTACACCTCCGGGCAGATTCCGCTCGATCCGGCCAGCGGCCAGCTCGTCGAGGGCGACATCGCCGCGCAGGCGCGGCGGGTGTTCGACAACCTGCGCGCGGTGTGCGCGGCTGCTGGAGGCGATTTCAGCCATGTCGTGCGGGTGGGCATCTACCTCACCGACCTTGCCGATTTCGCTGCGGTGAACGCGGTGATGGCCGAGTATTTCAGAGCCCCGTATCCGGCGCGATCCACCATCGGCGTGGCCGCGTTGCCGAAGGGCGCACGGGTGGAAGTCGATCTGGTGCTGCAACTGGATTGATGCAGGCGTGGCACGCGCGTCACGAGCGAAAACGCCCGCGCCGGATTTGGCGGCGGGCGGCGATGCGTCGCCGAGCGTGCTGGCCGGAGTCGGTCCCGGTGTCGCGGAAAAGCTGGCCGCGCAGGGGTTGCTGCGGGTGCGCGACCTGTGGTTTCACCTGCCTCTGCGTTACGAGGATCGCACCCGGCTGAGCGCCATCCGCGCCATGCAACCCGGCGTGGCGGCGCAGGCGGTGGGGCGAGTGGAGGCGGTCGAACGCGGCTTTCGCTATCGGCCGATGCTGCAGGTGGCGATCGGCGACGATTCCGGCGCCAGTCTGGTGCTGCGGTTTTTCCATTTCACCGCGGCACAGGTCGCGCAGTTCGCGGTTGGGAGGCGCATTCGCGTGTTCGGTACCCCGCGCGAAGGCCGCGCGGGTCTGGAGATCGCCCATCCGTCGTACCAGTTTCTCGCCGACGAGGGCGAGCCGGTGCTGAGCGACCGTCTCGATCCGGTGTATCCGGCGATCGAGGGCATCGGTGCGGCCGCGCTGCGGCGGCTGGTCGGGCAGGCGCTGCAACGCCTGCCGCCGGCGCAGGAGCTGGAATTGCTGCCGCAAACCGTGCTCGCCGATCTGCACCTGCCCGGCTTGCGCGAGGCGCTGCTGTGCGTCCACCAGCCCGCCGCCGGCACCGACACTGCGCTGCTGGCGGCGGGCATCCATCCCGCGCAGAAACGGCTGGCGTTGGAGGAACTGCTGGCCTACCAGATCGGCCTGCGCCGGCAGCGCATGGCGATCCGTCGGCTGGGCGCGCGCCCGATCGCCGCCGGCGACAAACTCGTCGCCGCATTGCGCGTGCAGCTCGGCTTCGCTCTCACCGGTGCGCAGGAGCGTGTGCTTGCGCAGATCGCCGCCGACATGGCGCGCGCCGAGCCGATGCTGCGCCTGCTGCAGGGCGATGTCGGCTCCGGCAAGACCGCGGTGGCGGCACTGGCGTCGGTGCGCGCGGTTGTCGCCGGCCGTCAGGTGGCGTTGATGGCACCGACCGAATTGCTGGCCGAGCAGCACTGCGCGAGCTTCCGTGCGTGGCTGGAGCCGCTGCGCGTGCGGGTGGCGTGGCTGGCCGGCAAGCTGCCCGCGCGCGAGCGACGCGAAGCGCTGGCGGAGATCGCCGACGGTCGCGCGCAGGTGGTGATCGGCACCCACGCGCTGATGCAGGAAGGCGTGGCCTTCGCCGATCTGGGCTTGGTCGTCGTGGACGAGCAGCACCGATTCGGCGTCCATCAGCGGCTGGCGCTGCGCGACAAGGGTGTCGCCGGCGAACTGGTGCCGCATCAGCTGGTGATGACCGCCACGCCGATCCCGCGCACGCTGGCGATGACTGCCTACGCCGACCTCGATGTGTCGGTGATCGACGAATTGCCGCCCGGGCGCACCCCGGTGCAGACCGTGGCCGCCAGCGCGGCGCGGCGCGACGAATTGATCGAGCGCGTGCGTGCGGCCTGCGCGGAGGGTCGACAGGCGTACTGGGTGTGCACCCTGATCGACGACAACGAGGAACTGCAAGCGCAAGCCGCCTCCAGCCTCCACCAGCAACTGGTCGAACGCCTGCCCGGCCTGCGCGTGGGATTCGTCCATGGGCGGATGAAGGCAGCCGAGAAACAGGCGACCATGCGCGCCTTCAAGGACGCCGCGCTCGACGTGCTGGTCGCCACCACGGTGATCGAAGTCGGCGTGGATGTGCCGCGCGCCAGTCTGATGCTGATCGAAAACGCCGAGCGCCTCGGGCTGGCGCAATTGCACCAGTTGCGCGGGCGGGTCGGGCGCGGCGCGGCGATCTCCACCTGCGTGCTGATCTATCAGCCGCCGCTGTCGGCGCAGGCGCGCCAACGGATCGAGGCGATGCGCGCCACCACCGACGGCTTCGCGATCGCGCAGAAGGATCTGGAACTGCGCGGGCCGGGCGAGCTGCTGGGTGCCCGGCAGACCGGTCTGGCGCAGTTCCGGGTCGCCGACTTGATGCGCGATGCACCCCTGCTGCCGCGCGTACAGCAACTTGCCGCCGACCTGCTGGCGAGCGATCCGGAGCGGGCGGCGCAGCTCGTCGCGCGCTGGGTGGGCGGCGCAGAGCGCTATGCCGGTGCCTGACGCGGGTTCCAGCTCGCGTTGTGCGCAAGTTGCTCGCCTTGCGTGCATGGCAAGAAACGAAGCAGCGGCTGTGTATTGGATGGATAACCCGAGTATCGTGCGGACTCCTCAATACCTTGCGGTGGTTCGATGACAACCCATGCTTTCGGTGCCCACGCGGCCGATCAAACCCTCGTCGCCATCGACATCCAGCGCCGCGCGCCGGGGCCGCAGGATGTGCAGATCGACATCGCCTATTGCGGCATTTGCCATTCCGATTTGCACACGGTGCGCAGCGAATGGCCGGGCACCCTGTACCCGTGCGTGCCGGGGCACGAGATCGTCGGTCATGTCAGTGCGGTGGGTACGGATGTCGCCGCGTTCAAGGCGGGCGATACCGTCGGCGTGGGCTGTCTGGTGGATAGCTGTCGGCGCTGTGCATCCTGCGCTGAAGGGTTGGAGCAGTACTGCACGAATGGATTCACCGGCACCTACAATTTTCCGACGCCCGATGCCCCCGGGCACACGCTCGGCGGCTACTCGCAGCGGATCGTGGTGGATCAGCGCTTCGTGTTGCAGATACGGCATCCGCGGGCGCAACTGGCAGCCGTGGCGCCGTTGCTGTGCGCCGGCATCACCACCTATTCGCCGCTGCGGCGTTGGGGCGCCGGTCCGGGCAAGAAGGTCGGTATCGTCGGCATCGGCGGGTTGGGTCATATGGGCGTCAAGCTCGCGCATGCGCTGGGCGCGCATGTGGTTGCGTTCACCACCAGCGAATCCAAGCGCGGCGAAGCGCATCGATTGGGTGCCGATGAAGTGGTGAATTCGCGCGATGCTGCGCAGATGCAAGCGCACGCAGGGAGTTTCGATTTCATCCTCAACACCGTCGCCGCGCCGCATGTGCTGGATGGTTTCATCGGCTTGCTCAAGCGCGACGCCACGATGTGTCTGGTCGGCGCACCGGCTTCGCCGCACCCCAGTCCCAATGTGATGGGGCTGGTGTTCGGACGCAAGGCCATTGCCGGTTCCTTGATCGGTGGTTTGCCGGAAACCCAGGAGATGCTGGATTTCTGCGCGCAGCACGGCATCGTGGCCGATATCGAGATCATCGCCGCGCAAGCCATCGATGCCGCTTACGAACGCATGCTCAAGAGCGATGTGAAGTACCGCTTCGTGATCGACTGCGCCACGATGGGTACATGAGCGCGTCACTCGTTCACGAGGCTGTGGCTTGCGGATAGAGCATTGAAACGGCTAGAATGAACATCTTTTCCCGCGACATCACAAGACCCATTCTCAGGCAGGCCTGCCCATGAAAGCCGACATCCATCCCAATTACCGTGCGGTCGTGTTTCAGGACGTGACCTCCGACTTCTCCTTCCTGACGCGTTCCACACTCGCCAGCAAGGAGACGATCAAGTGGGAGGATGGCCAGGAATACCCGCTGGTCAAGATCGAAATCTCCTCGCACTCGCACCCGTTTTACACCGGCAAGCAGAAGATGCTCGACACCAGCGGCCGCGTCGATCGCTTCCGCAAGCGCTACCAGAAGTGATCTCGGGGAAGCGCTGAACTAATCAGCGTTTCCTTGATCGGGTCGGCGCGCACAGCATCCCGCCGACCTTCTGTCGCAGCATCCCTCCGGTGCCTCGTGCCATCTGCCCGCGAGTCGCATTGACGCGCTCACGCGCGTCTGTTGGTCGGTGTAAACCTTCCCGACCGCAAACCACGCAGGGCGCGTCCATTGCCTGTCATGAGGGCGTTGCCGATCGCGTCTGCACACTCCCACCCGCGCCCATCCGCATGGCCGCGCCTTGACCCATGCGGGTACTGCCGGCGTTCTTGTGCTGTGCAATAATCTGCGATCCCTTCGACCCGCGCGATCCCGTCGCGGCATCGACATCGCGGCGCGGGCGCGCCGATCCCAATGCAAGGAGCAGGCCGTGTCCGAGAGCAAGAGCGTGCTGTTGAGCGATTCCGCCACCGGCAAGTCCGTCGAGCTGCCGTTGATTCCCGGCACGGTCGGCCCCTCCTGCATCGACATCGCCAAGCTGCCGGCCGCGACCGGCCATTTCACCTACGACCAGGGCTTCATCGCCACCGCCAGTTGCAAGTCGGCGATCACCTACATCGACGGCGATGCCGGGGTGTTGATGTACCGCGGCTATCCGATCGAACAACTGGCCAAGCAGTCCAGCTTCCTCGAGGTCGCCTACCTGCTGATGCACGGCGAGTTGCCGAACGCGGCGCAGTTCTCCGCCTTCGAGCACGAGGTGACCCATCACACGATGATGCACGAGGCGTTCCGCAACTTCCTGTTCGGCTTCCGCCACGACGCCCATCCGATGGCGATGCTGACCGGCATGGTCGGCTCGCTGGCCGCGTTCTACCACCACGGGCTGGATCTGGAGGATCCGGAGAAGCGCCGGCTGGCGGCGATCCGCCTGATCGCCAAGGTGCCGACCATCGCCGCGGCCTGCTACCGCTACTCGATCGGCTGGGCGCTGCGCTATCCGCGCAACAACCTCGAGTTCGTCGATCGTTTCCTGCACATGATGTTCGAGGTGCCCAGCGAGCCGCTGCAACTCAATCCGGTGGTCGCCAAGGCGCTGGATCTGCTGTTCATCCTGCACGCCGACCACGAGCAGAACGCCTCCACCTCGACGGTGCGCTTGGTCGGCTCGACCGGCGCCAACCCCTATGCTTGCGTCGCCGCCGGCGTGGCCGCGCTGTGGGGGCCGGCGCACGGCGGCGCCAACGAGGCGGTGCTGAGCATGCTCGCGCAGATCGGTCGCCCGGAGGACGTGGGCAAGGCGGTCGAGCGCGCCAAGGACAAGCATTCCGGCTTCCGCCTGATGGGCTTCGGCCACCGCGTGTACAAGAACTTCGACCCGCGCGCGACCATCATCCGCGAGATGACCCACAAGGTGCTGGCCGAACTGGGCGTCAACGATCCGATGCTGGAAATCGCCCTGAAGCTGGAAGAAGTCGCGTTGAAGGACGAGTACTTCATCGCCCGCAAGCTCTACCCGAACGTGGATTTCTACTCGGGCATCATCTACAAGGCGCTGGGCATTCCCACCGAGATGTTCACGGTGATGTTCGCCATCGCCCGTACCGCCGGCTGGGTCGCGCACTGGTTGGAACAGAGCGCCGAGGCCGATTCCAAGATCGGGCGGCCGCGACAGGTCTACATTGGCCAGACGCGCCGCGATTTCGTGCCGATGGCGCAGCGCTGAGGCAAAGTTCAGCCGTACAGCGTAGTGCAGCAAACGCCCGCGACCGGGGGCGTTTGCGTTTCCGGTGATGACGCCGCTACGGTGCCTCGGATGCGGCCAGCAGTTCCTCCAGCGCGGCCAGTGAGGCGCGCCGCATCGGTTGGTCGTCGATCCGGTCCAGCGGTGCCTGCCGCAGCGCGGCGCGCGGCAGCACGGTGAGGTCGAAGGGCAGATCCTCGGCACTGAACAGCCACACCGGCGCGTCGATGCTGCGCTCGCGATCCAGACGCACGCGGCGGCTGGACGGCTCGGCAGGAATGGCGTGCTCGGCGAGGAAGGCTGGCACGCGTTCGGAGTCGTCTTCGTACAGGTGCAGGCACACCGCGGAGTGTTCGTCGGCGGTGCCCTCGAGCACGGCGCCGACCAACCGCGGCTGGAACGGCGCAAAGAACGCCATGGCGCGTGCGGCCGCCTCCCGGCGCAGGCTCAGCCCCTGCGCGTGGCGGTCGCCGTGGAACAGGCGCTGGTAGTCGCGCAGGGCGTCCTCGATCTCGCGGTTGCGCGGCAGGCTGGCATCGTCGTGGATGTCCAGCCGCTGCGCGGCTTTGCGCTTGGCGAGGTGGTAATCGCGGATGCCGCCCTCGGCGATCAGCCGCGCCGCTTCGATGGCCAGGCGCTGGCGACGTTCGCGGGTGCGGGTCTGGCTGTGCGCGACGGCGTGGGTGTGGCGAGTCGAGTCGGGGGCGTATCGCATGGCGGCGGCGCTGAGGACACGTCCGCCGCGGCGAGTGCCGGGCGGGTCGGCTGGCACCGACCGTCAGAAGATATCAAAAGCCTTCTCGCTGTTCGCGCCGTTGGTGTCGGAGGTGTCCGGCACCTCGTTCTGGAAGCGCTGCAGATCCTCGGCCTTGAAGTAGTCGGTCATGCCGCCGGTGGAGCCGGCCGGCAGGATGTGGCCGCCACCGTCGACCTGCACGGTGACGATGCCCGGCGGCGGCACCAGTGGGTTCTCCGGCACGTTGGCCAGCGCCACGCGCATGTAGTCGATCCAGATCGGCAACGCGGCGCGCGCGCCGAATTCGCCGTGGCCGAGGGTGGAGTAGTCGTCCATGCCCACCCACACGGTGGTGACGAAGTGCCCGCCGTAGCCGGAGAACCAAGCGTCGTGCATGTCGTTGGTGGTGCCGGTCTTGCCGCCGATGTCGGCGCGATGCAGCACCAGCGCGGCGGTGCCGGTGCCGTGCTGGATCACGGTCTGCATCATCGACGCGACGAGGAAGGCGGTGCGTTCGTCGATGGCGCGGCGCGCGGGGAAGGTGGACGGCGGGCCGACGAAATCCGGGTCGATCGGCGGTGCGGCGGGTGTGGCGGCGACCGCCGCGGCATCAACTGCGGGCGATGCGGTCGAGGATGCCGGCGATGCGGCCGGCGATGCGGCGCCACTGGCGACGGTCTTGTCGCTGGCGGTGCTGGAGGCCGCCGGATGGGCATCGAGATCGAAGCCATCGCCGGTGTCGGAGGACGCGGAACCGGAGCTGGATGCGTCGGCGGTGGCCGCGGTGGCGACCGGGGCCAGATCGAACCCATCGACCACGCTCGACACCGCCTGATCCTGCTGCGCGCGTTCCGCGCAATTGCGGCACGCGCGCGCCGGATGCGCGCGGGCGATGGTGACGCCGTCGCGATCGACCACGCGATCGATGAAGTAGGGCTCGACGCGGAAGCCGCCGTTGGCGAATACCGCATAGCCGCGCGCCATCCACATCGGCGGCACCGTAGCCGAACCCAGCGCCATGGTCAGGTTGTTGGGCAGGCTCTGCTCGGTGAAGCCGAAGTTCTGGATGTATTTGCGCGCGAAGTCCACGCCGATGGCGTCCAGCAGACGCACCGAGACGAGGTTGCGCGACAGCGCCAGCGCCTGCCGCAGGCGCATCGGCCCGAAGAACTTGCCGTCGTCGTTCTGCGGGCGCCAGCTCTTGCCGCTGGTGTGGTCGTTGAACACCACCGGCGCGTCGAGCACGATCGACGCTGGCGAAAACCCGCGCTCCATCGCTGCCGCGTAGATGAAGGGCTTGAAGCTCGATCCGGGCTGGCGCAGTGCCTGGGTGGCGCGGTTGAACTTGCTCTGGGTGAACGAGAAGCCGCCGACCAGCGCGCGCAGCGCGCCGTCTTCCGGATCCAGCGACACCAGTGCCGACTGCGCCTTCGGGATTTCCTCGAGCTGGTAGCTGACGATGGCGCTGGCCGCCGGATCGACGTTCGGCGGCGGCGGCGCGAGCTTGTCGGCATCGACCTGCCCGCGGATCTTGTTGAGCGCATCCACCCGCGCCTGATTGTCCTTGTCGGCCTGGGTGACCGGCAGCAGACGGATCACGTCGCCGCGATGCAGCAACTCGTCCAAGCGGCGTTTGCCGGCCAGTGCCCAGCGCACGTCGTCCATGCCGATCGTCACTTCCTGGCCGCTGCCCAGCAGCACCTGCGCGCTGGTCGTGCTGGTCTGCGTGACCACGCCGGGCAGCAGGCCGCCGAGGATTCCGCGCGCCTGCAATTTGCCCAGCAGCGCCGTGCGATCCGTCTCTGCAGCCAGATCCAGATGCGCTTCCGCGCCGCGGTAGCCGTGGCGGTGGTCGTACACCAGCAGATCGTTGCGCACCGCGAGGTTGGCCGCCGCCTGCTTGGCGCCGTCGATGGTCGTGTAGACCTTGTAGCCGCGGTCGAGCGCGTCGCTGCCGTAGCGGTCGAGCATCGCCTGCCGAACCATCTCGGCCACATAGGGCGCATCCACCTCCACCGGCGGCTCGTGCGGCGCGGCGTGCGGCGCCTGCGCCTTCGCCGCGTCGCGCTCGGCCGTCGTGATGAAACCGTTTTCCGCCATGCGGTCGAGCACCCAGTTGCGCCGCTCCAGCGCGCGGTCAGGGTTGGAGATCGGATTGCCGCTGGACGGGAATTTCGGAATAGCCGCCAGCGAAGCGGCTTCGTCGAGGCTGAGCTGGTCGAGCTGCTTGCCGTAGTAGTAATCGGCAGCGGCGGCCACGCCGTAGGCGCGGTTGCCGAAGAAGCACTTGTTGAGGTAGAGCTCGAAGATCTCGTCCTTGCTCAACTCGCGCTCGATCTTCAGCGCCAGCAGGATCTCGGTGGCCTTGCGCGTGTAGCTGTATTCGTTGCTCAGGAAGAACTGCCGCGCCACCTGCTGGGTGATGGTGCTGCCGCCGGGGACACGGTGCTCGTGGGTGGTGGCGATCAGCCACATCGCGCGCGCAACGCCGCGCCAATCCACGCCTGGATGCTGGTAGAAGTGCGCATCCTCGGTGGCGAGAAACGCCTCGCGCACGCGCTGCGGCACGTCCTTGATCTTCACCGGGTAGCGGCGGGTCTCGCCGAACTGCGCGATCAGCCGGCCCTCGCGCGAATACACGTTCAGCGGCAACTGCATTTCCACGTGGCGCAAACTGTCCACGTCGGGCAGGCGCGGTACGATCAGCCAGTAGGCGACGCCCAATCCGGCAACGGCAAGAACGAGCAGGAAAAGGCCGGCGTAGAGTGCACGGCGGAGCCATCGAAAGAGTCGAGCCATCGCGGGGATTTGCGTCCGATGCTGTACTGCGTGTAGGGTGGTGGAGTATAGAACGTACGCGAATGGCTCAGGGGATCGGGCCGGCCATGCCGTCAGGGGCGGGTGGTTTGCAGTGGGGTTGGAGGGGGTCTGGCGAAAAAGTTCGCGCTGGGCGCTTGCTATTTCGTGAGCGAATCGTTATTACTTTGTCGCCGCGGTATCCGTACCGCCGTATCAAGCCCGCCGGAAGGGGAGTGACCGTGGGTCTTTTCGGAAACACGCAGGCGCCGCTGGTCGGCGTCGACATCAGTTCCACCGCGATCAAGCTCTTGCAACTGAGCCAGGTCGGCGGGCGCTATCGCGTGGAGCATTACGCGGTCGAGCCGTTGCCGTCGAACGCCGTGGTCGAGAAATCCATCGTCGAGGTCGAAGCGGTCGGCGACGCCATCCGGCGTGCGGTCGGTCGCTCGCAGACCCGGGCCAAGCACGCTGCGGCGGCGGTGGCCGGGTCGGCGGTGATCACCAAGCTGATCACCATGCCGGCCAACCTCGACGACGACGCGCTGGAGGATCAGATCCAGTACGACGCCGCGCAGTACATCCCGTATCCGATCAACGAGGTCAGCATGGACTTCGAGGTGCTCGGGCCGATGCCCGGCAACGCGGAGCTCGTGCAGGTGCTGCTGGTGGCCTCGCGTTCGGAAAACGTGGAACTGCGCCAGTCCGCGCTGGAGATGGGCGGCCTCACCACCAAGGTGATGGATGTGGAAGCGTTCGCGATGGAGAACGCCTTCCGCCTCATCGCCGACCAATTGTCCGTACCCAAGGACGGGCTGGTCGCGCTGGTGGACGTGGGCGCGACCGTCACCACGCTCAACGTGCTGCGCGACCAGCGCAGCATCTATACCCGCGAGCAGGCGTTCGGCGGCAAGCACCTGACCGACGAAGTGATGCGCCGTTACGGGCTGAACTACGAGGAAGCGGGCCTCGCCAAACGCCAAGGCGGCCTGCCCGAGAGCTACGAAGTCGAAGTGCTGGAGCCGTTCAAGGAAGCGATGGTTCAGCAAATCAGCCGCCTGCTGCAGTTCTTCTACGCCGGCAGCGAGTTCAATCGCGTCGATCAGATCGTGCTCGCCGGCGGCTGCGCGTCGATCGCCGGGATGAACGGCATGATCGAAGAACAGCTCGGCGTGCCCACCGTGACCGCCAACCCGCTCGCGAACATGTCGCTCGGCCCGCGTGTGCAAGCCAATGCGCTTGCTCAGGACGCGCCGGCCTTGATGATCGCCTGCGGACTTGCCATGAGGAGTTTCGACTGATGGCCAAGGTCAATCTCCTGCCGTGGCGCGCCGAGCGCCGCAAGGAACGCCAGCAGGCGTTCTACGTGATGTTGGGTCTGGCTGTCGCGGCGGCTCTCGTCATCGGTCTGGGCGCGTACATGTTCTACAGCCAGCAGATCGATGGCCAGAACGCCCGCAATGCCTATCTGACCGACCAGATCACCCAGTTGGATGCGAAGATCAAGGAAATCGAGGCGCTCGACAGGAAAAAGGAAATCCTGCTCCGACGCAAGGACGTGATCGAACAGTTGCAGGCCAACCGTTCGCAGATGGTGCACCTGTTCGATGAGCTGGTGCGCACCATTCCCGATGGCGTGCGCCTGACCTCGGTCAAGCAGGACGGCAACAAGCTCACCCTGCAGGGCCTGTCGCAGTCCAACGCCCGGGTCAGCGCCTACATGCGCAACATCGAGTCCTCGGGCTGGATGACCAACCCGGATCTGAACGTGATCGAGGCGGCGGGCGGCGACAAGGCCCTGCCTTATCAATTCACGTTGGCGCTGACCCTGACCAAGCCCGGCCAGGTGCTGGATGCCAATGGTCAGCCGGTGCTGGGTTCGGATGGCAAGCCAGTGACCAAGCAGGTGTCCGGCGCGGCAGCCAGCCCGGCGAGTTCTGCTGCCACTGCAGCGACAGCGCCGGCAACGTCGTCTGCGGCTGCACCGGCGTCGCCGGCGGCTTCGCCCGCATCGGCCGCGAGCAAGGGAGGGGCGACTCCGTGAGCACGAATGCCAAGAAAAAGATCGACTGGGGCAATATCGACTACAACAACTCCGGCGCGTGGCCGGATGCGTTGAAGTATCTGGCTTGCGGTCTGATCATCGCGATCATCCTCGGCCTGTTCTACTACGCGCTGATCAGCGGGCAGCGCGAGCAGTTGGCTGGGCTCGAGCAGCAAGAGGCGTCGCTGAAGACGACGTTCGAAGGCAAGGCGGGGCGCGCGGCCAACTTGGAACCGTTGAAGATCCAGCTGGCGCAGATGGAGGACATGCTCCAGCAGATGATGCGGCAGTTGCCGGGCAAGACCGAAATGCCGGACTTGATCGTGGACATTTCGCAGACCGCGCTGGCCACGGGCATCGTCAACGAACTGTTCAAACCCGGAGACGAGACCAAGCAGGAGTTCTACGCCGAGAAGCCCATCCAGTTGCGCATGGTAGGCACCTATCACCAGTTCGGCGCCTTCATGAGCGGCGTGGCTTCGTTGCCGAGGGTGGTGATTCTGACCATGCACGACATCTCGCTCAAGCCGACGCTGAAGAATGGCAAGATTGCTGCAGATGGCAGTCTTACCTTGGAAGGTACAGTCAAGACCTATCGCTATCTGGATGAAGACGAACAGACGGGGGGCGCGTCTTCAGGCGCCACGCCAGCCGCGGCATCGCCGGCCGCGCCGCCGGCAGGGGGCAAGTGAGATGACAGCACGGCACAAGACCTTGTTTCGTTGCGCCAGCGTGGTGGCGATCGCTGCCGCACTTGCCGGTTGTGGGCGTGGCATCAATTCCGACCCGGATTTGGTGAGCTACGTGTCGACCGTCAAGCAGCGGCCTGGCCCGCCGCTGGATCCCATCCCGGTGATGCAGAAATTCGAGACCTTCCTGTACGCCGATCAGGGTCTCAGGGATCCGTTCTCCAGTCCCGTCGATCTGTCCAAGGCGGGTTCCGGGCCGCATCCGGACAAGGATCGTCCGCGGCAGCCGCTGGAGGCGTTCCCGCTCGACAGCTTGGTCATGAACGGGACGCTGGGAGCGGGCAGCACCATCGTGGGTCTTGTCATGTCGCCGGACAAGGTCACGCACAGGGTGGTACCGGGGAATTACGTGGGACAGAATGATGGCAAGGTGACCGAAGTCACGCCCACGAAGATCAACATCACCGAGCTGGTGTCGGATGGCGCGGGCGGCTGGATCGAGCGGCCGGCATCCATCAGCCTACCAAATCAATGATCGGGGAGTAGCGAGATGAGCGCAAAAAAAGTCAACCGCCGGATCAGCCGGTCGCGCGCCACCACGGCGCTGGGCTTGGGCGTCTGGCTGCTCAGCAGCGCATTCCCCGCCTGCGCGTCGAATGCCTTGCAGCAGGTCACCCATGCCCCCGGCAAGAAAGGCACGGTGGACATCACCTTGCAATTCGCCCAGCCGGTAGGCGACGCGCAGGTGTTTACCACCGATGGCCCGCCCCGGATTGCCATCGATCTGCCCGACACCCGCAATGAATTGGCCGGGCACAAGGTGCTGATCGGAGACGGTGCGGCCAGCACGCTGTCGGCGGCGGAAGCCCACGGCAAGACCCGGGTGATGGTCGACTTGTTCCGGCAGGCTCCTTACCAATCGCGTATCGAGGGCAATCGTCTGATCCTCACCGTCGCCGATTCCGGCGCCAAGGTGAAGGGGCCGGTGATGGCCAACAGCATGGACCCCTCGCGTCGCGTCGCCGACGCGCTGAGTGTGTCCAATGTGGATTTCCGGCGTGGCCAAAACGGCGCGGGCCGCATCGTCCTGAAGTTCAGCGGCGATGGCGCCGATGCCGACATGCGCGTGGAAGGCACGCGGGTGATGGTGGACGTGCGCAATGCCGATATCCCCGCCAACCTCGCCAAGCATCTGGACGTGAGCGATTTCGCCACGCCGGTGCAGTCGATCGATGCCCGCGAGCAGGCCGGTGGCACCCGGTTGGCCATCAACACCGGCGGCGGATTCAGCGCCTCGGCCTACCAGATGGGCAACGAGTACGTCATCGAGATCAACCCGAAGAAGGCCGACGACGCCGCGCTCGCCGATTCGGGCAGCGTCTCGGGCCGAGTCGGAGCGCCGAAGAAGTACACCGGCAAGCCGGCGACCTTCAACTTCCAGGACGTTCCGGTTCGCACGGTGCTGCAGTTGATCGCCGAGGAGTCGGGTCTGAACGTGGTCGCGTCCGACACCGTCACCGGCAATGTCACCCTGCGTCTGATCAATGTGCCGTGGGATCAGGCGCTGGACGTGGTGTTGCGCGCCAAGGGTCTGGATCAGCGCCGCGATGGCGGCGTGGTATGGGTAGCGCCGCAGAAGGAGATCGCCGATTACGAGCAGGCGTTGGAAGACGCACGCATTGCCATCGAGCAGCGTGCCCCGACGGTCACCGAATACATCCCGATCAATTACGGCAATGCGGAAGATATCGCCAAATTGCTGACCGAGCAGGCCAAAACGAGTTCGTCGTCCAACTCCGGTGGAGGCAATCAGCAGCGCGGCTTCCTCTCCGATCGCGGTAGCGTCAGTTTCGACCGGCGCAGCAATACGCTGCTGCTGACTGATCTTCCGCGGAAGGTGGACGAGATCAAGAAGCTGGTTGCAGTACTGGATCGTCCGGTGGATCAGGTGCTGATTGAGGCCCGGATCGTGATCGCCAACGAGGATTTCGCCCGCGACATCGGTGCCCGTCTTGGAATCAGTGGCTTCAACGACGGCTCCAAGACGCTCACGACGTGGGGCGACACCATCGGCAACGCCTTGACGACCCAAGGGTCGGTCGTCTCTACCGATCAGAACAACCAGAATGCGGCTGCGGTGGCGGCGAATGCTTATGCCAACTCCTTGGCGACCTACAATGCGGCAGTGGCCACATGTTCGACCACGGCGGGCTGCAATGTGAACGGTATTGCCGTTCCCGTGTATCCGCTGGTGACCAACCAGATACCGAGTATCGCCCATGGCCTGAACGTCAATCTTCCGGTCACCGGTGCGGCCGGCAGTCTCGCCTTCAGCATCCTGCGCGGCGGCCATGCGCTGGATCTGGAATTGTCGGCGTTGCAAACCGAGGGCCGCGGCGAGGTGATCTCCAATCCGCGCGTGATCACCAGCAATCAGAAGCAGGCCGACATCAAGCAGGGCGACGAGATTGGTTACGTCACCATCAGCGGCAGTTCCGGTGGCGGTGGTGGCGGCGCGACGGCCAACGTGCAGTTCAAGGACGTGGTGCTGGAGTTGAAGGTCACCCCGACCATCACCCACGACAACCGCGTGTACATGGATCTGGACATCACCAAGGACGAGCTGAAGGGATTCATCAACGTGCCGAATTTCGGCAACGTGCCGCAGATCACCAAGCGTCAAGTGACCACTGCGGCGTTGGTGGATTCGGGACAAACGGTGGTGATCGGTGGCGTGTACGAGTTCAGCAAGCGCGAAGATTTGACCAAGGTGCCATTCCTCGGCGACTTGCCGGGCTTGGGCTTCCTGTTCCGCAACAAGAACCATTCCGCGAACAAGGCCGAGTTGCTGGTGTTCGTGACCCCGAAAATTCTCGAGGTCAAGCAACGCAACTGACGGCGCAGTTCCTGCGGTCGGGACACGATGAAGGGGCCGCTTTGCGGCCCCTTCATTCTTAGAGGAGGTTGACGGCGAGTGGCACGCAGAACGCTCACTGCGGGGGACTACCTGTTTCGCCTCGGTGGGCGCTCGGAGTGCGGCTACCTGATCGAGGAAGGGGTGATCGAATTGCGCTCGCTGCGCGTGGGTCGTGCCGGTGGGCCGCCGATGGAGGTCGTGTTGGCGCGACTGGGGCGCGGGGAACTGGTCGGCGAGCTGTCTGCGGCCGAAGGCGTGCCGCATTCGGTCGATGCCGTGGTTCTATCCGAAGGCGCGGTCGTGCTCACCATCGACGGCGAGCAAATCCGCGACCGGCTCGCCCGCGCCGATCCCACCCTGCGCACGATGCTCGACGGGCAGGTCAAGCGCTACCGGCGCATGCTCGCCTTGTTGCGCGGCAATTTCGCCGATGCTTCGGCAGTGAGTTCGGTGACCGGCGACGAGGACGGGTTGGGCAAGTTCCGTCTCGAAGACGAATTGCGCGAGGCCTTGCAGCAGCGACGTCTGGAAGTGCGTTACCAGCCGATCCAGGAGATCGCCAGCGGACGCATCGCCGGCTATGAGGCGCTGGTGCGCTGGGATCACCCCGTGCTCGGTGCCATCGCGCCCGAAGCCTTCATCCAGTTGGCCGAGGAAACCTCGCTGATCATGCCGGTCGGCGAATACGTGCTCGACGAGGCGATGGCAGCGCTGGATGCCTTGCGCGCCGATCCCATGCCCTTCGTCGCCGTCAATGTTTCCGCGCGGCAACTGGTCAGCCCTGACCTCATCCAGCGCGTGGTCGCGCGCCGCGACGCGCTGCGCCTGCCGCCGGGTTGCGTGAAGCTGGAGATCACCGAGAGCCAGGCGCTGGATCCCGAGCAAGTCGCCGCGCTCATCTCCCACTGCCATGCCAACGCGATCGCGGTATCACTGGACGATTTCGGCACCCGCTATTCGCACCTGACTCACTTGTATCGGCTCGATTTCGACGTGATCAAGATCGATCAGGCCTTCGTGCGCGAGATGTTTGTTTCGAGCAAGGCGATGAACATCGTGCGCGCCATCGTTGCGATGGCGCAGGCGATCGGTGCCGATCTCGTCGTGGAAGGTGTGGAGACCGCCGAGCAACTGGACTTCCTCGGCGGCATCGGTTGCCGTTATGCGCAAGGCTTCCTGATCGGTCGGCCCGAGCCGCTCGCGACGGTGCTGGCTGCACGCTGAACGCGGCTGCGGAACCAACCCCCACGGTTCCTGTCGAACGCCACGATCGCTCCCACAGCCGCCGCTTCACCGCGGCGTCGAGGCTCATGCCCATGGATACGCCCATCGACCCCATCACTGCCACGACCGCAGATTCCTCCACACTGCACGCTCGTTTCACCGCCTTGCGCGACGATCTGGCGAACGCCGTCATCGGCCAGTCGGAACTGGTCGAACGCCTGTTGATCGCCCTGCTCGCCGACGGCCATCTGCTGGTGGAAGGCGCGCCGGGGCTGGCCAAGACCACCGCGGTGAAGGAACTGGCCGCGCGTATCGAAGCCGACTTCAGCCGCGTGCAGTTCACACCCGATCTGCTGCCGGCCGACCTCACCGGCACCGACATCTGGCGCGCGAACGAAGGCCGTTTCGAGTTCCAGCCCGGTCCACTGTTCCACAACCTGCTGCTGGCCGACGAGATCAACCGCGCGCCGCCGAAGGTGCAGTCGGCGCTACTGGAGGCGATGGGCGAACGGCAGATCACCGTCGGTCGATCCACCTACCCGCTGCCGCGGCTGTTTCTGGCGATGGCGACGCAGAATCCGATCGAGCAGGAGGGCACCTACGCGCTGCCCGAGGCGCAGCTCGACCGCTTCCTGATGCATGTGCGCGTGGGTTATCCCGAAGCCGGTGCGGAAAGCCGTATCCTGCGGCTGGTGCGCGAACGCGAGCGCGGCAGTCATGGCAACGCAGTGCCGACAAAGCCGCAGATGCTGTCGCAAGCCGACTTGTTCGCCGCACGTGCGCAGGTGCTCGATCTGCATGTCGCGCCGGCGCTGGAGAAATACCTGATCGAACTGGTGCTCGCCAGCCGTGATGCCGGTCGCTACGACCCCGCGCTCGCCGCTCGCATTGCCTGGGGCGCCAGCCCGCGCGGTTCCATCGCACTCGAGCGTTGCGCGCGTGCGCGTGCGTGGCTGGCTGGCCGTGACTATGCGACTCCCGAGGACGTGCAGGCCGTCGCGCCCGACGTGCTGCGCCATCGCCTGTTGCCTAGTTATGCGGCGACCGCCGAAGGCTGGGACGGCGAACGGCTCGTGCACGAATTGCTCGAGCGCGTGCCGCTGCCGTGAATCGTGCATTCCTTCCCCCTTCGGGGGAAGGTGCCCGCAGGGCGGATGAGGGAAAAATGCGGCACGCGTCGAAGACTTGCATGAACCGCCCCACACCAGATGGATGAGGGTTCTCGTGTGTCGTTACGAATCGAATCGTGAGCCTTGAATAGCCATCGATGTGAGCATCGCGCGATTGTCCCGCCGTCAGTAAGCGGTGTTTGTAAAGGGAAGCGCAAAGGCTGTATTTCCAAACCCATCAGAAACCCATGCAACCCGCATCGCCACAACCCGCTCGAGGTTTGCGACCCATCCTGTCTGAACTGATCGCGTTGCGCGATCGCGTGCGCGGCTGGCCGCCGGTGACACGGAGCTCATCAGGCATCGCCGGATCCGCGCCATCGTCCCTGCGCGGGCGCGGCATGGAATACGCCGAGTCGCGCCCCTACGCGCATGGCGATGATGCCCGCCACATCGACTGGCGGCTGACCGCGCGCAGCGGCAAACCGCATACCAAATTGTTCCAGTCCGAACGCGAGCGTACCGCGCTGCTGATCGTCGATACCGCGCCGGTGCTGTATTTCGGCACCCGCGTGCGTTTCAAGTCGGTGCAGGCGGCACGCGCCGGAGCGATCGCGGCATGGGCGGCGCAACGCCGCGGTGATCGCGTGGGCGCGTTGCGTGGCACGACTGCGCAAGCTCCGATCCCACCGCAGGGCGGTGCGCGCGGGGTGCTGCGCGTGCTCGATGCGCTGGTGCGCTGGTACACGCAACCACCGGCCGATGATGCCGGTTTGGCGCATGCGCTGGATGCCGCCGCGCGCCTGCTGCATCCGGGCGCGAGCGCGATCGTGCTGGCCGATGCGGGATCGCTGGCGGCGGTGGACGATGGTCGGCTCGCCGCACTGGCCGCGCGCCACGACGTGCTGGTGGTGCTGCTGACCGACCCTCTGGAAACCACGCCGCCGCGCGAGCGCCTGCCGTTCGCGCTCGGCGACGCGCGGATCGAACTGGATCTGGATGCCGCGGTCACTCGCGCACGCTGGCAACGTGCGTTCCGTGGCGAACTGGAAGTGCAGACGCAGCGCCTGCGCGGCATGGGCGCGCGTACCTGCATACTGGTCACCGACACCGCCGACGACAGTTTGCTGGCGGCGCTGGTCGATCATCGTCGCGCGGCGGCATGAGCGCGCCGATGCCCACCTCCATTCCCGGTTTGCAGCCGATCCATCTGCCCGCTTCCCCCGGCTGGTGGCCGCCGGCACCGGGTTGGTGGGTGCTGGCGGCACTGCTGCTTGCGGTGATGGCGTGGCTGGCGATGCGCTGGTTGCGCATGCGCAAACGCTCGCGGACGCTGGCCGCCGCACTGCACGCTTTCGATGCGGCGCTGGGCGATGCCGTCGATGCGCCCGCGCGATTGGCGGCGGCCTCGGCGTGGCTGCGGCGTGCGGCGCGAACGCGCGATCCTGCCGCGCTGACGCTCGAAGGGTCGGCATGGCTGGCCTTCCTCGATGGCGACGATCCGGCTCGGCCGTTCTCGCAAGGCGCGGGCAATTTGCTCGGCGATGGTGGTTTCCGCCGCCGTGTAGATGCCGACATCGCGCCAGCTTTGTTGCTGGCGCGCACGCGGTTCGCGCAGATGTGCGTTGGCGTGGATGGCGAAACCCGATCCAGAAGGCGCAGCCATGCCTGACTTCGCCTGGCCGTGGATGCTGCTGGCGTTGCCGCTGCCGTGGCTGGTCGCGCGCTGGTGGCCGTCGGCGCCGCGCAGTGCGCAGGCGGCGTTGCGCGTCCCGTATGTGTCGAAACTGGCTGGCTGGCGCGCCGGCGATGCGTCTGTGGGCAAACATCGCCTGCGCCGCTGGTGGCCGTTGCTGGGCTGGCTGCTGCTGTGCGTGGCGGCGGCGCGCCCGCAGCAACCCGGTGATCTGGTGCAACCGCCGCGCAGCGGGCGCGATCTCATGCTGGCGGTGGATCTGTCCGGCTCCATGCGCACGCAGGACATGGAACTGGGCGGACAGATGGTCGATCGGCTCACCGCGATCAAGGCCGTGCTCGGCGATTTCCTCACCCGTCGCATCGGCGACCGCGTCGGTCTGGTGGTGTTCGGCAGCCATGCCTATGCGGTCACACCGCTGACCTGGGATCGGCAGAGCGTGCGCGAGCAACTCCTCGATGCCGAGCCTGGCCTTGCCGGCGACAACACCGCGATCGGCGATGCCATCGTGCTGGCGGTCAAGCGCCTGATCGCGCCGGGTACCGATGGCAAGTCGCCATCCGACCGCGTGCCGGCGTCTGATCGAGTGCCGGCTTCAGATCGAGTACCGGCTTCTGATCGAGTACTGATCCTGCTCACCGATGGCGTCAGCAACACCGGTGTGGTCGAACCGATCAAGGCCGCACAACTGGCCGCGGCCGAGCACGTGCGCATCTACACCATCGGTTTCGGCGGTGGCGGGCAGTCCGAGTCCCTCTTCGGCATGACCCTGCCGGGGCAGGACGACGGGGTGGACGAGGACACCCTGCGCCAGATCGCCACGCTGACCGGAGGACAGTATTACCGCGCCCGCGATACGCAATCGCTGGCTGGCATCTACGCGCAGCTCGATCGCATCGAGCCGAGCCTGCAAGCGCAGGGCGCGCAGCGCCCGCGCATCGACCTGTATCCGTGGTTCCTCGGCGGCGCGTTGCTGGTGGCGGTGTTGATGGTCGCGATACCCGGCGGCAATGGCCGCAGGCGAATGGCATGAATGTGATCGCACTCTTGCCGGCGTACTTGCCGCACCTGCTGCGCCCGTGGTGGTTGCTGGCGCTGATCGTGCTGCCGCTGCTGGTGTGGTGGTGGCGACGCGGTGAGGGTGAACGCACGCCGTGGACGCAGGCGGTGGATGCCCACTTGCTGCCGAGCCTGTTGCAGAAATCCACGGCGACGCGCGACACCGGCGCGGTGTGGCTGTTCGCGGTCGGCTATGCGATCGCGGTGCTGGCGCTGGCCGGTCCGGCCTGGCGGCGGCCGACGGCTGCGTATGTGCCGCAGGCGCCGCTGGTGGTGGTCGCGGACATGTCCTCGCACATGCGGGTCGCCGATCTCAAGCCTTCGCGACTGTTGCGCGAGCGGGTGAAGATCCAGCAATTGATCGCGCAACGTCGCATCGGCCAGATCGGGCTGGTCGCGTTTGCCGGCGATGCCTTCACCGTCGCGCCGGTGTCCGACGACGCGCACAGCCTCGACGATCTGGTGGTTGCGCTGGCGCCCGACACCATGCCGGCGGATGGCCAGCGCGCCGATCTCGCGCTGCGCCGAGCCGCCGATCTGTTGGCGCGCGCAGGCTACCGCAACGGGCAGATCCTGCTGCTCACCGATGGCGCGGACGCGCTGGCCGTGCAGGCTGCACATGCTGCGCATGCGCAAGGCTACGAAGTGGATGTGCTCGGCGTGGGCACGGCCGATGGTGCGCCGCTACCGGCGGCGGATGGGCAGTTCGCGAATGATGCCAGCGGGCAGATGCAAATCGCGCGATTGGATGCCGATGGCCTGCGCAAACTGGCTAAAGCCGGTGGTGGACGATACGCGGCAATCAGTTCCGACGGCAGCGATCTGGCTGCTTTGGGTGTGCTCGAACCGCCACGGCTCGCGCCGGCGACGGCGGCTGCGCGCGAGGCGCTGGCGTGGCGCGACGAGGGGCCGTGGCTGTTGTTGCTGTTGCTGCCGCTGGCCGCGCTCGCTTTCCGCCGCGGTTGGCTCGCCGTGGTGCTGCTGGTCGCGTTCACGCTGCCGCTGACACCCGCACAGGCTGCGCCATCGAATGCGTGGCAGGGCTTGTGGCAACGCAACGATCAGCGTGCCGATCACGCTTTGCGCAGCGGCGACGCCAAGGCGGCGCAATCACTGGCGAGCACGCCGGAGCAACGCGCAGCAGCGGCGTATCTGCAAGGCGATTACGCCGGGGCGGCGGCGGATTGGTCGCAGATCGACAATGCCGATGCCGACTACAACCGCGGCAATGCGCTGGCGCAGATGCATCGCTACGAGGATGCGATCGCCGCATGGCAACGCGCCTTGCAGCGTCGGCCCGGCATGCCCGACGCGCAGGCCAACATCGATGCGGTGCGCAAGCTGCTCCGGCAGCCGCCGCCGCAGGATCAGCAAAGGCAACCGAACAAACGTGGCGGGCAGGACCAGCAAGACCAGCAGCACAACCAGCAGCAATCGGAACAGGATCGGCAGGATCAGCAGAAACAGCAAACGCAGCAGCATCGGCAGAATCAGCCGTCGAACCAGCCGCACGCACAGCCATCCAGTCAGCAACAAGACCAGCAGCAGAACGCACAGCAGAACACCCAACAAAGCACGCAGAAGAATCAGCCATCGCAGCAGCGCGGCGCATCCGTCGGCGCGCGACACGACCAACCGCAGCATCAACAAGAAAATCAACCACCCAGCCTGCAGCAACCGGGCACTGCATCGAAACCGCAGCCATCGCCTGCAACACAACGCAATGCATCGGCAGCCAGTGCAGCGCCGCAAGACGATCGCCAGGCCTCGGCATCCGCTGATGCGCAAGCCGCGCAGGATCGGCCGGATGCGCAGCAGCAACATCGCGCCGACGCGGCGCAGCGGCAGGCGATGCAGCAGGCGCTGAACCAACGCGGGCAGCCTGCTTCCAGGGTGCCAGCGACGGCCACGCACGAGACTCGCGCGCAAAGCGAACGCCGCGAAGCGAACCAGGCGTTGCTGCGGCGTGTCCCCGACGATCCGGGTTCGTTGTTGCGAACCAAATTCGCGCGCGAGTACGAGCGTCGGCAACAACAAGGAGATTCGCCATGAGCCGATTGCGTTGGTTGTTCGTGTTCGTGTTCGTGTTCGTGAGCCTGCCATGCCTGTTGCAGGCGCAGGCTGCGGTGCGCGCCAGCCTCGACCGCGACCACGCCACCGTCGGCGAGCCCATCACCCTCACCATCAGTGCCGATGGCAATGCCGGCAAGCCCGACTTGTCGGCGCTGGGGCAGGACTTCACCCTGGGCGGCGTGTCGAGCGGCAGCCAGACCACGATCATCAACGGCAACGTACAGTCCACCCAGCAATGGACGGTGGCTTTGATTCCGCGCCATGCGGGCGCAATCACCATCCCGACGATCGCCGTGGGTGGCGAGCGCACGCTGCCGCTGCGGGTGCAGGTCGATGCCGGCGCGGGCGGTGTCGGCACAGCCGCATCGCCTGCCGATGTGTCGTCCGCGGCCACGCCGGTGCAGGGCAGCATCGGCAAGCCGGGCGACCCGGTATTCATCGAAAGCGGCGTCGCCCAGCAGCATCCGTATGTGGGGCAGGCGGTGGTCTATACGTTGCGCCTGTACTACGCGGCGAACCTGCTCGATGCCTCGCTGGATGCACCGACCTCCGACAACGGCGACCTACGCCAGATCGGCCAGGATGCGCGTGGCTCGCAGGTCGTGCAGGGCAAGACCTATGCCGTGGTCGAGCGGCGTTACCTCGTGCAACCCGAGCACAGCGGCAGCCTGCACATCGGACCGACGGTGTTCCGTGGGCGGGCGATGGGCGGTTCGGGCAATCCATTCGACGACGACATGGGCATCCGCGCGTTGCACGCATCCAGCGCCGCGCTGTCGATCGATGTGCGTCCACAACCATCGCAGGCAACCCAGCCGTGGCTGCCGGCGCAAGCGGTGACCCTGAGCATCGATCCGCCGACCAGCCCGCCGCACGCGGGCGAGCCCTTCACCCTCGTCGCGCACGAAACCGCGCAAGGTGCGGCGGCATCGCAATTGCCCGAGATCGCGCTGCCAGCCATCCCCGGCGCGCAGGTGTATCCCGAACCTTCCACAACGACCGAACAGATGGCGGGCGATGTTCTGCAGGCGCAGCGCACGCGCCGTTTCGCAATCGTGCCGAGCCGTTCAGGCGATCTGAGCCTGCCCGCACTGAGCCTGCCGTGGTGGAACGTGACCGACGATCGTGCGGCGATCGCGAGGGTGTCGCTGCCGCGCTTGCAGGTGTTGCCGGGCAGCGCGGGCGCGTCGGCTGCTGCCGATGCCGCCGCCGGCGCGGCACCCGCGGTATCCGCTGCTGCCGCGCCGATCGCAACGGAAGTCCAGCAGGGCCTGCGAGCGTGGCAGACCGCCACGTTCGTGCTGGCGATCCTGCTGGCGCTTGCCTTGGCGTGGGGATGGCGTCGCGGTGGCACTGCCATCGACACCGCGATGCGGCAGGTCGAACCGCCAGCGGGCACGGGCGGCGATGCGCCGAGCTTGCGTGAAGCGTTGGCGTCCGGGGTGCCATCGCTGATCGCCATGGCGCTGTGCAAGGCCGCGCCCGTCCCCCGGCCGCGCCACCTGCACGAAGTCGCGGAGCGACTGGCCGATGCGGCACAGCGTAAGGCAGTGCTGGATTTCGACGCCGCGCGCTGGCGCGGCGACGGGCAGCCGACCGTGGATGTGTTGGCGCAGTTGCGCAGCGCATTCGCACGCACGCCGCGTTGGATGGGTAACGTACCCGGTGCCAATGCCGCCACGGTGCTGCCGCCGCTGTATCCGGATTGAACGCGAGGCGACACATCTTCCTGCACGGTTCGCCCCACCCCAACCCCTCTCCCGGCGGGAGAGGGGCTCGAAAGCGCGTGTTGGCGTGGTTGCTGAGTGAGAGGCGACACCGCTGCGTCGGGGTGGGACAATGGGAGCTTCCTTCTCCCCCTGGGAGAAGGTGCCCGCAGGGCGGATGAGGGAAGCCCTCATGTGCCCCGTCAAGCTCCAGCCCCTCGTCCCCAACCCCACTCCCGCCGGGAGAGGGGCTTACACAACCCACGATGCCCGCCATGACCCAACCCACCCGCCGCGATCTCGCCAACGCCATCCGCTTCCTCGCCGCCGATGCGGTGCAGCAGGCCAACTCCGGGCATCCGGGCATGCCGATGGGCATGGCCGATATCGCCGAGGTGCTGTGGAACGACTTCCTCAAGCACGCCCCGCACAATCCGAAGTGGTTCAACCGCGACCGCTTCATCCTTTCCAACGGCCACGGTTCGATGCTGCAGTACGCCTGCCTGCACCTGTCGGGCTACGACCTGCCGATGGAGCAGTTGAAGAACTTCCGGCAACTGCATTCGATGACTCCGGGTCATCCAGAACGCAAGGACACTCCGGGCGTGGAAACCACCACCGGCCCGCTGGGGCAGGGCTTCGCCAATGCGGTCGGTTTCGCGCTGGCCGAGAAGCTGCTGGCGCGGCAGTTCAACCGCCCCGAGTTCGACATCGTCGATCACATGACCTGGGTGTTCATGGGCGACGGCTGCATGATGGAAGGCGTCTCCCACGAAGCCGCCTCGCTCGCCGGCACGCTGGGCCTGGGCAAGCTGGTGGCGATCTGGGACAACAACCACATCTCCATCGACGGCCACGTGCAGGGCTGGTTCACCGACGACACCCCGGCGCGCTTCGAGGCCTACGGCTGGCAGGTGATCCGCGACGTCGATGGACTCGATGCCACCGCGATCCGCGAAGCGATCCTGCATGCGCAGGCCGAGACCGGCAAGCCGACCCTGATCTGCTGCCGCACCATTATCGGCTTCGGCGCGCCGCACAAGCAGGACAGCGAGGCTGCGCACGGTTCGCCGCTGGGCAAGGACGAGCTCGCCGCCGCGCGCGCCAACCTGCACTGGCCGTACGCGCCGTTCGAGATCCCGCCGGAAATCTACGATGGCTGGCGCGCGATCAACACCGGCCGCGTGCGCGAGGATGCGTGGAATGCGCTGTTCGATCGCTACGCCAAACAATATCCTGATCTGGCCGCCGAGCTGGTGCGCCGCTCGCACGCCGAACTGCCGCAGGATTTCGCTGCCGCCGCCGATGCCTACATCGCCAAGGTGCAGGCCGATGGCCCCGAAGTCGCCACCCGCAAGGCTTCGCAGATGGCGCTCGACGCCTACGGCCCGCACCTGCCGGAACTGATCGGTGGCTCGGCGGATCTGGCCGAATCCAACCTGACCATGTGGAAGGGCTCGCGCAACGTGCTCGACGAAGTCGTCGCCGGCAACTACATCCATTACGGCGTGCGCGAGTTCGGCATGACCGCGGTTTCCTCGGGCCTTGCTCTGCACGGCGGCTTCCTGCCTTACGACGCCACCTTCCTGGTGTTCTCCGACTACGCGCGCAACGGCGTGCGCATGAGCGCGCTGATCCCGGCGCATTCGATCCACGTTTATACGCACGACTCCATCGGTCTGGGCGAGGACGGCCCGACCCATCAACCCATCGAGCACGTCGCCAGCCTGCGCCATATCCCCAACCTCGACGTGTGGCGACCCTGCGACGCGGTCGAGTCGGCGGTGTGCTGGAAAGCGGCGATCGAACACCGCGAAGGCCCGAGCGCGCTGGTGTTCACCCGGCAGAAGCTCGCCCACCAGCAGCGCAGCGCGCAGCAGGTGGCCGACATCGCACGCGGCGGCTATGTGCTGAGCGATCCGCCCTCGGCGAAGTTCGAGGTGATCCTGATCGCCACCGGCTCGGAGGTCGAGCTCGCGCGTCAAGCTGCCGTTGCGCTGGCCGCGCAGGGCGTGCCGGCGCGGGTGGTGTCGATGCCCTGCACCGAAGCCTTCGACCGCCAGCCGCTGGAATGGCGCGAGGGCGTGCTGCCCGGCTGGTGCCGCAAGCGCGTGGCGATCGAAGCGGGCGTGTCCGACTACTGGCGCAAGTACGTCGGCCTCGACGGCGCGGTGATCGGCATCGATACCTTTGGTGCCTCGGCGCCGGCGGAAAAATTGTTCCCGTACTTCGGTTTCACCGTCGAGAAGATCGTCGCGGCGGTGCAGGGGCTGGCGTAGGGTCGCATCCGCATCCGCATCCGCATCCGGTCGAGGTCGGCGTCCTTTGTCGAGCCATCGACCCGGCAGGCGTTCGCGACCTGTCCGGGCGAATGCTGCGGACGGGCGATCTTGACTACACTGCGCATCGGGGCCGGTGAAACCGATGGATTACCGACGACGCAGAAGGGGACCGCCATGAAAGACGATCGCGCCACGACAGGTTTCGTACGATCCGCGAGCACGGTACGCCGCCGGCTGCTCTGCGCATGCGTGCTCTCGCTGGCGATTTCCGTCGGCGCCGCGCGCCCCATGAACGCGGTCGAGCCCGACGTCCCGTCGGGCTCGCTGCTTGCCGGGCAGTGGACGCCGGTGAGCGCGCAGATGGGCGGGCAGGATCTGCCGGTTGCCAGCTTCGGCGGCGCCTCGCTGCAACTCACGCAGAATCGTTACGACTTCGCCGACGACCACGGCAGCTACACGGTGGTCTACGCCGGAACGCCGGCGCGCATGGACATCCACGGCGAGCAGGGACCGAATGCGGGCAAGACGATCCCCGCACTGTACCTGCTCTCCGGCGAGGATCTCACCATCTCCTACCAGCTCGGCCCCGGCGTCAGGCCCAAGGATTTCTCCTCGCCGGCCGGCTCGAAGATCCTCGTGATCCATTATCACCGCGTGCGCTGACCGGCGCCGCGCGATGCAAAACCATCTGCTGGATCCCCATCCGCTGGAGACGTGGCATCGCCTCGTCCGTGCGCAGGACGCTTCCGGCCTGCCGGCGCTGCTCGCCGAGGACGCGGTGTTCCACTCGCCGATCGTGCACACCCCGCAGCGCGGCCGCGCACTGGTGGTCGGCTACCTGTCGGCGGCATTCACGGTATTCGGCCAACCTTCGTTCCGCTATGTGCGGCAGATCGTCGGCGCGCACGATGCCGCGCTGGAGTTCGAGGTCGAAATCGACGGCGTGCAGGTCAACGGCATCGACCTGATCGCGTGGAACGAGGCCGGGCAGATCGTCGATTTCAAGGTGCTGATCCGGCCGTTGAAGGCGATCGAGTTGATCCATCAGCGGATGGGGAAGATGCTCGCCGCCGCCAGGCCGGGCAACCCTTCCTGACGCCCGCCATCACGCGCGGCCATCACGATGTCCATGCCGTCCTGCCGGAGACGAAGATCATCGCTTGACTTTTACGATTACAAGCGTAATCTGAGATGCAATTACGGACGTAATCGAATGGCGGAGATCTCGAGACCATGCGCATCAGCGACGCCGAATCGGCGGTGATGGAATTGCTCTGGCGGCACAGTCCGCGCTCGGCCGACGAAGTCGTGGCGACGCTCGCAAAGTCCCACGACTGGCAGGAGCCGACCATCAAGACCCTGCTCAACCGCTTGCTGAAAAAGGGCGCGGTGCAAGCGGAGAAGGACGGGCGTCGCTACCTCTACGCGCCGGTGCTGCAACGCGCCGATTGGGTGCAGCGCGAGAGTGAGGGCCTGCTGGAGCGTTTGTTCAACGGCCGCGTCGCGCCGCTGGTCGCGCACTTCTCCGAGCATCGCAAACTATCGAAGAAGGACATCGCCGAACTGCGCAAACTGATCGAGGAGATCGATGATGAGCACTGACATCATGATTCACCTACTGCGTTCGGCGTTGGCGATCAGTATCGCGACCGTTGCTGTGCTGATTTTGCGCAGGCCAATGCGGGCCTGCCTTGGTGCGCGTGTCGCTTACGCATTGTGGTTGCTGCCACCGATGGCAACGTTCGCCGTGCTGCTGCCGGCGAACGAGGCGCCGGTGCTGGCTCCCGCCGTGCGTGCGGTGCGCGCGAGCGGCGTGACCGAGGTGGTCGGCAACGCGATCGCATCCGCCCCGCAAATGCAGTCTTCGTCCGTGCTGATGGCGGGTTGGTTGCTCGGTTTCGCCGTCACGCTGTTCTACTTCGGCTGGCGGCAAGCATGCTTCAACCGCCGCATCCACCGCCGGCACGCGCAACCTTGGGACGAGGTGGCCTGGCACGGCCCGGCGGTGACCGGACTGTGGCACCCGCGCATCGTCCTGCCCACCGACTTCGTCCAGCGCTACAGCGCCGACGAACGCACGCTGGTGCTCGCCCACGAACAGATCCACGTGTGTCGCGGCGACGTGCATGCGCAGGCGCTGGCGATCGGCTTGCGCTGCGTGTTCTGGTTCAACCTGCTGCTGCACTTCGCGGCCTCGCGCTTCCGCTTCGATCAGGAACTCGCTTGCGATGCCGCCGTACTTGCCCGCTTCCCCTCATCCGCATCGCGCCGTTGCTACGGCGAGGCGATGCTCAAAACCCAGATGGCCGAATTCGGGGCCCCGATCGGTTGCCACTGGCAGTTGTGCCACCCACTCAAGGAGCGTATTGCCATGTTGAAGAAACCATTACCCGGAGCCCTGCGTCGCATTTTTGGGTCGATCGTCGTCGCCGGCCTCGTGTCCGCCGGCAGCTTCGGTGCCTGGGCCGCGCAGCCGGCCGTGCATCATCTCGCTCATGTCGCCAGTACCCATCCGCAATTCGTGTCGATGAATCCTCCGGCGTACCCCGCCGCTGCCGAAGCGCAGAAGCAGTCCGGCACCGTGGTGATGCAGTTGCTCGTCGGCACCGACGGCACGGTGAAAAACCTGAAGATCGAGAAGGCTTCACCCGCAGGTGTGTTCGATCAGGTTTCGACCGACGCGGCACGGAAGTGGATCTTCCGTCCGGCCACCGAGAATGGCAAACCGGTCGCCGAATGGGTTCGGGTGCCGGTCGAGTTCAAGCCCGATTCGAAGGGCCAGTCCGCCGCCTCGGGTTAATGAAACGCATCCGATCCCGTCGCCTCGAGCGGCGGGATCGGGTAGCTGCAATCGGGGCATCTATAGCCAACAGGAAACGTTGAATAAATCAGTGTTTTCCTAAGCGTCAGCACCCTCGATCACCACCGAGGTCATCGCCAGCGAACCCACCACGTCCTCATTGAAGAAGCGCACGCGGTCGCCGTCGCGTTGCAGGGCGAGCACATACAGCAGCGGCAGGTAGTGTTCGGGTGTGGGAATCGCCTTGCGCGCGTTCTCGCCCAGTCGCGGCCAGTCGATCAGTTCGTTGTGCTCGCGGTGGGCGATCCGGCGCTTCACCGCGCCGTCGAAACGGATCGCCCAGTCCTGCGGGCGCGGATCGCGCCAGTCGAACAGGGCGAGGTTGTGCACGATGTTGCCGCTGCCCAGCACCAGCACGCCTTCGTCGCGCAATGGCGCGAGCGCCTTCGCCAACTCGTAGTGGTGCTCGCCGGGTTGCGCGGTGTCGATGGAAAGTTGCACTACCGGAACGTCGGCGGCCGGGTACATGCCGCGCAGCACGCTCCATGCGCCGTGATCCAGCCCGCGGGTGGCATCGACATGGGCGTGCCTGTGACCGCCGAGCAGTTCCTCCACGCGCCGCGCCAGTTTCGGTGCGCCCGGCGCGGGATAACGCACGTCGAACAGCGCCTGCGGGAAACCGAAGAAGTCGTGGATGGTCGAGGGGTGGCTGGCCCCGGTCAGGCGCGCGCCCTGCGCCTCCCAGTGCGCCGACACGCACAGCACCGCGCGCGGGCGCGGCAGGCGTTCGCCGAGCAGCCGCCATTGCCAGTGCCAGGCGTTGTCCTCGATCGCATTCATCGGCGAGCCGTGGCCGGCGAACACGACGGGCATCGGGCGTGCAGATTCCGGTTTCGATGCAGGCGAGGTCGTAGTCATGGACGGCACCCTAGCGCCGATGCTGCAGCCGGCACAAGCCGCTAAGCTCGCGTTCGCTCAGGGCAGCATGCGGCGCAAAGTGTCGTCGCGGACGATGTAATGATGGAACAGCGCGGCGAGCGCGTGCAGGCCGATGAGGTAATAGCCGATGGTGCCGATGGTTTCGTGGATGTCTTCCAGCCGATGCCCCAGCGGCCGATCCACGCCCAGCATGCCGCGCTCGCGCTTGCCATTGCAAATACTACGAGGTCGCACGGCAAGCGCCATCCGGACTTTGCCCATGGCGTGCAGCGATGGGATCGATATGCCAGACGAGAGCCGCGGAAGAACGTACGCGAAGTATTGCGCGGCTCCGCACAAACGAACTGATGGGCTTGGTTGTCCTGCGTGGACACCCATGAGACTGGAATGGTCGCGATACGCGGAATCTGCGGGATTTGTCCACAGTAAACCGCAGGAACCCACCGATACCTCGATGCCTCGTCTTGCTCCTGCCTTGCGGGAACTTGGATCGTTACTTGGACGCCTGAGTTGCAAGCATGGCGCCGAGATTGCGCCTTGCGGAGTCGGGTATCGAGAGCGCGGGATTTCAACCGCAATGCCAGTGGCCAGCCACGACACTGGAAGTACCTTTGACGGGGCACTTCGCATGAATGCTCAAGCAGCGTTGGTGCCGGGTGGGGCATGCAGTTCGCTTCTGCATCGGCCTGCAGGGCTTGGCGCGCTCGATTGCATCGCTTGGATCGACGCGACACCACCTGTCCCGATCCAGTGCTACCGTGGCCGCCGTGTCCGGCGGTCGCCATCGGCGCACGTCGACTTCGTCGGTACAGGACGAATCTCGTCCGATGCCGACGAAGAATAGGTGGGACATGCGGGAGAAATAAAAACCCCGCGAGCCAGGGGTGGGCTCGCGGGGCCAGGGGTGGAAGCCGGCCTTGGGGAGAGGGGGCTTCCGGGATGCACTCAGGGGAGAGAGTCATCCGACAACGGACGTTGCGTCCGTTGCGAGATAGTTGACCATTACCCACCTTTAGAGTTCGTGAAATCGCGCGCGTTTTTCGAGTCGGATTCAGGATGCATTCATGCCGAAAAATCACCGCGACGAGCAAAGCGTGACTTCCGGCACATGGGTTCGTTAGCGCAGCGTTACGGTGCCGGTTTCGCCGTATCGCGGCGCGTGTTGCGCCACCTCAATGCGCTTCGTCCCAGTTCGCGCCCACGCCGCAATCCACCACCAGCGGCACGCGCAGTTGCGCCGAATCCTGCATGCGTTGCACGACTTCGGAACGCAGTGTTGCGATGAAGTCGGCATCGGCCTCGAAGACCAGTTCGTCGTGTACCTGCAGGATCATCCGCGCGCGTGCGTCGTGGCCTTGCAGCCAGCCATCGACCGCGACCATCGCGCGCTTGATGATGTCCGCCGCGGTGCCCTGCATCGGCGCGTTGATCGCCGCGCGTTCGGCACCGGCGCGCAAGCCTTGGTTGCGGGCGCGGATGTCGGGCAGGTACAGGCGCCGGCCGAACACCGTCTCGACATAACCGTGTTCGCGCGCCTGCGTGCGGGTGCGCTCCATGTACTCGCGCACGCCCGGATAACGCGAGAAGTACAGGCCGATGTAGTCCTGCGCCTGACCGCGCTCGATGCCGAGCTGGCGCGCCAGTCCGAATGCGCTCATGCCGTAGATCAGGCCGAAGTTGATCGCCTTGGCGGCGCGGCGCTGGTCGGCGCTGACCGCATCGGCGGAAGCCGCGCCGAACACCTCGGCGGCGGTGGCGCGATGGATGTCGATGCCGGCGGCGAAGGCGCGCAGCAGGCCGGCGTCCTCGGACAGATGCGCCATGATCCGCAGCTCGATCTGCGAGTAGTCGCAGGCGAGGATTTGCCGCCCCGGCGGGGCGATGAAGGCGGTGCGGATGCGGCGGCCGTCGGCGGTGCGGATGGGGATGTTCTGCAGGTTCGGATCCGACGAGGCCAGTCGCCCGGTGGCCGCGCCGGCCTGATGGAAACTGGTGTGCACGCGGCCGGTGTCGGGATTGATCGCCTCGGGCAGCTTTTCGGTGTAGGTGCTGCGCAGCTTGGCCAAGCCGCGGTATTCGAGGATGAGTTTCGGCAGCGGATGGGCGTCGGCGATGGCTTCCAGCGCCTCCTCGTTGGTCGAGGGCTGCCCGCCGGGAGTCTTCACCGCCGCCGTCAGCTTCAATTCATCGAACAAGATCGCCTGCAACTGCTTGGGCGAATCGAGATTGAACGGCCGCCCGGCGATCTGCTGCGCCTGCTGCTGGGCTTCGTGCATGCGCTTGCCGAGTTCGGCGCTTTGCCGGCGCAGTTCGGCGGCGTCGATCAGCACGCCGTTGGCCTCGATGCGTGCCAGCACCGGCACCAGCGGCATCTCGATCTGGCGGTACACGCGCTCCAGCGTCGGCTCGCTCTCCAGGCGCGGATGCAGGGCACGGTGCAGGCGCAAGGTCACGTCGGCGTCTTCGGCGGCGTAGCGGGTGGCCTCGTCGAGCGCGACCTGCGAGAACGCGATCTGCGCGCGACCCTTGCCGGTCACGTCCTCGTACTTGACCGTCTCGTAGCCGAGGTAACGCCGCGCCAGCGAATCCATGTCGTGGCGGGTGGCGGTGGCGTTCCACACGAAGGATTCGAGCATCGTGTCTTGTGCGTAGCCGCGCACCCCCACGCCGTGGCGGCGCAGCACGTGCAGGTCGTACTTGCCGTGCTGGCCGACTTTCGGTCGTGAGGCGTCTTCGAGGATAGTGCGCAGCGCGGCCAGCGTCGTCGCGCGATCGAGTTGCGCCGGAGTGCCGGGGTAATCGTGCGCCAGCGGGATGTAGCAGGCACGGCCGACCTCGACGGCGAAACTGATGCCGACGAGGTTGGCGCGCATCGGGTCGATGGAATCGGTTTCGGTGTCGAAGGCGATCAGTTCGGCTGCACGCAGCTTTTCGATCCACGCATCCAGTTGCGCCGGTGTGGTCGCGCATTCGTATTCGCCCTTGACCGCCAGCGCCGGGTCGATGGCCTCGGGTGCATCGGCACTGCGCGCGAAGCCTGCCGCCGTACCACGCAATCCGGTTGTGGCGGTTGCTTCTCCGAGTCCCGAGTCCCGAGTCCCGAGCCCCGAGCCACCCAGCTCTTTCAACGGCGCATTGAACCCATAGCGCGCATACAACCCGCGCAAATCGTCCACCTGCGGTTCGCGCAGATGCAGCGCGTCGTGCGGCAGCTCGAGCGCGACATCGGTCTTGATGCTCGCCAGTTGCCGCGACAGCGGCAGCCGCGGCAGGGCGTCGCGCAGGTTCTGCCCGATCTTGCCGCCGATGTCGGCCGCATGCGCCATCACGCCATCCAGCGAGCCGTACTCGCCCAGCCACTTCGCCGCCGTCTTCGGCCCGCATTTGTCCACGCCGGGGATGTTGTCCACGGCATCGCCCATCAGGGCCAGCAGGTCGATCACCTGATCGGCGCGCACCCCGAACTTCGCCATCACCGCCGCGTCGGTATCCAGCACGCTGCCGCTCATGGTGTTGACCAGTTTGATGCCCGGGCGCACGAGCTGGGCGAAATCCTTGTCGCCGGTGGAGATGGTCACGTCCACGCCGGCGGCTTGCGCCTGCACCGCCAGCGTGCCGATCACGTCGTCGGCCTCGACGCCTGCCACGCGCAGGATCGGAAAGCCCAGCGCCTCGACGATTTTCAGCATCGGTTCGACCTGCGCGCGCAGGTCGTCGGGCATCGGCGGACGGTTGGCCTTGTAGTCCGGATACAGCGCATCGCGGAAGGTCGGCCCGGAGGCATCCACCACGAAGGCCGCGCACTCGGGTTTTTCCTTCAGCGTGGCGCGCAGCATGTTGACCACCCCGAACAGCGCCCCGGTCGGCTCGCCGGCGGCGTTGGACAGCGGCGGCAGGGCGTGGAAGGCGCGGAACAGGTAGGACGAGCCGTCGATCAGGACGAGGCGGGGCATGGCGTGGCTCGTTGGGGCCGGATCGGCATTGTAGGCGCGGCGGGTGGTGGCGATGCCGCGGCGGCGATGACGCGGCGGCGAACGCGGCGCTGAATGCGCAGCCGCAACCGCGCAGGAAGTGCTTTGCAAGCGCGCGCGGGGGTGGGAAGATCGAAGCAAGTTTCGAAGGAGAACCTGCCATGCGCATCCATCGCACCCCATTGGTCGCTGCCGCCTTGCTGGCGGTCGCCCCCATCGTCGCGTTCGCGCAGCAGGAGATCGCGCCCGCGCCGCCGCCGCCATCGATGGACGACCCCGGCCAGCCGGCCGCACCGATCAAGCCCGACGATCCGCGACTGGCACCGCTGCCGCCTGAATCCGCGCCAGTGGCGCCCGCCAAACCGGCCGCGATCAAGGGTCACGAGAAGTCCGACGGCGACCCGACCAATGCGCCGGCACTGCCGACCGACGACGCTTTCCATCCGCCGCCGAAGAAGCCGCCGGAAACCGTCAGCGCGGATGGTTACAGCGTGCGCAGCTACACCGCCGAGAACGGCGACCGCATCGAGGAGTACCGCCACGGCGGGCAGTTGACGCGGGTGCGCGTGCAGCCGGCGAACGGGCCGGCATTCGAGATCAACGACAACAACGGCGACGGTCGCATCAACCGCAACGATGCCACCAGCAAGCAGACCCTGCCGGTGCAGTGGAGCCTGTTCGAGTGGCATTGAGCGTCGGTTGAGCCAGCGGCTCAACCTTGTGGCGCGACCGCTACGGTCACGGCAACGATGCGCGCTGGGCATGCCGGGCATCGTGGTTTGCCCTGAAAAACGCCGGAACGGTCGCCCCGTCCCGGCGTCCGAACCTCACTTCGCCTTGGGCGCGGCGTGATGATGGCCGTGCTTGTGCTTGCCGTGGTGCGGATGCGACCAGCGCACGCACTTGCCGTTCTTGTGGCGCGTGCAATGGGACTTGGCGTGGTGGGCGCGGCCACGATGATGGCCGTGGTGGCGCGCGGCGTGATGCTGATTGCCGCGATGGTGGGAGGCGCGGGCGGGCGGCGAAGCCATCGGCGCGTTGGCCGGAGCGGCGGATTGCGCCGTCGGGGCGGCCGCCGGTTGCTGTGTGGAGTCGGCGTTCTGCGCGGCGGCGGTGCCGGCGAGCAGGAACATCGACGCAGACACGGACAGGGCAAACAGGATGGGGCGAAGTTTCATGGGCTCTCTCGGGGTTGGGGATGGCGCGTGGGCAAAGCCCCCGACCGGTGCGCGTTGCGATGGTTTCCGCAGGGTCGGAGCGATGGGATCATGCCGCAAAAATCGCGTCCCGTCTGTCGTCGTCGGCTGGCGTCGTCCTCTGGTTCGGTGCGCCCGGATGCGCGATGATCGGGGATGGCATCAGACGAACGCCACCGACGCAAAGGTTCAAACGGGGAACCCCGTCACGGCGCGGGTGGATCGCTCCGGGTGTAGGCTTCCGGTTACGAGCGGCGGCATGCTGGTCATGGCCTAGGGGATTCGAGACATGTTCTGGAAGGACGAAACCAAGACCGCAGCGCCTAGTCTGGCGCGCTGGCGCGTGTTGCTGGTGGACGACGAACCCGACGTGCACACCATCACCAAGCTGGCGCTCTCGCGTTTCGAACTCGACGGGCGCGGGCTGGAGTTTTTGCACGCTTACAGCGGTGTGCAGGCTCGCGAGATCCTGCGCAAGGAGCCGGACATCGCGCTGGCCATCGTCGATGTGGTGATGGAAAACGAAACCGCCGGCCTGGAACTGGCGCGCTGGATGCGCCAGGATCTCAGCAACCACTTCACCCGCATCGTCCTGCGCACCGGCCAGCCCGGGCAGGCGCCCGAGGAGCGGGTGATCGTCGAATACGACATCAACGATTACAAGGAAAAAACCGAGCTCGACCGCAAGAAGCTGTTCACCACCGTGTTCTCGGCGCTGCGCGCCTACCGCGACATCATGCGCATCGATGCCGCGCGCCGCCACGAGGAGCGCTTCCGGGTGGGGTTGGAGACGGTGATCGCCGCCTCCGCGCACGTGCTCGAACAGCGCTCGATGCAGACCTTCGCCAGCGGCCTGCTGCAGCAGGTGGCCTCGCTGCTGCATCTGGACGAGCGCGGCGTGCTGGTGCGGCTGTCCGCATTGCACGCCAAGTCGCGCTACGAGGTGCTCGCCAGCGTCGGCGAGTGCCTGGACGAGAACGGGCAGATCGTGCCGGAGATCGTGCATGCCCTGCAGCGGGCCGAGTCCGAGCAGCGGCACATCATCCACGACGGTGCCTTCGTCGGTTATTTCCCGTCGCAGCACGTCACCGCCTCGTTGCTCTACCTCAACGGCGTGGACGACGTCGATGAGCTGGACATGCGCCTGATCGACATTTTCTCAACCCACGTCTCGCTGGCGTTCGAGAACCTGCTGCTCAACAAGGAAATCTTCGACACCCAGACCGAGCTGATCAACAAGCTCGGCAACGTCGTCGAATCGCGTTCGGCCGAGGCCGGCAACCATGTGCGGCGGATGGCCGAGGTGTGCTACCTGCTGGCGCGCGCGCTCGGCTACGAGGACGCCGAGGCCGAACTGGTGCGCCGGGCCGCGCCGATGCACGACATCGGCAAGGTCGCCATCCCCGACACCGTGTTGCTGCATCCGGGCAAGCTCGATGCCGAGCAGTGGAAGATCATGCAGCAGCACCCGACCATCGGCCACGAGATCCTGCGCGGATCGGAGCGGCCGATCCTCGAGGCCGCCGCCACCATCGCCCACCAGCACCACGAACGTTGGGACGGCAGCGGCTATCCGCAGGGGCTCAAGGGCCGCGACATCCACCCACACGCGCGCATCGTCGCCGTGGCCGATGTGTTCGACGCGCTCACCCATGTGCGCTGCTACAAGCCGGCGTGGCCGCTGGAGGAAGTGATCGCCTACCTGCGCGCCAACGTCGGCAGCCACCTCGACGCAGAAATCGTGGAGAAGCTGCTGGCCAACCTCGACGACGTGATGGCGGTGAACGAGCGGTTCCCGGATTGAGTTCGGGACTCGGGACTCGGGACTCGGGACTCGGGACTCGGGACTCGGGACTCGGGACTCGGGACTCGGGACTCGGGAATCGGGAATCGGGACTCGGGAATCGGGACTCGGGAATCGGAAAGCTGGCTATGGACGACCTTCCGTCTTCTGTCCTCCGATCGGCACCTTGATGACATAGTGCAGCCCGCTGCCGGGCTTGCTGTCCACCGCGATACTGCCGCCGAGCTTGCCGGTCACGAGGTTGTAGATGATGTTGGCACCGAGCCCGCTGCCGCCGCGCCCGCGCTTGGTGGTGTAGAACGGGTCGAACAGGCGCTTGAGTGCATCGGCGGGCATGCCGCAGCCGTCATCGGTGTAATCGATCACCCATGCCGGATCTTCGAGGCGAGCCGCGATCCGGATATGCCCGTGCTCGATCTCCTCGAAGCCGTGGCTGATCGAATTGAGCACGAGGTTGGTGAGGATCTGCGAGATGGCGCCGGGCACCGTGTGCACGTGCAAGTCCGGTGCGCAGGCCACTTCCACCTCGTGGCGAGTGCCCTTGAACTTGGGTCGCAAGGACTTGAGGACTTCCTCGATGTAGCCGGCCAGCACGATCTCGCGTGCCTCGCCGGAGGATTGATCCACCGCCACCTGTTTGAAACTGCGGATCAGGCTGCTGGCGCGCTGGGTGTTGCTGGTGAGAATGCGCAGCACTTCATCGGTGGTGTCGAAGTGGGAGCCCAATTCGATTTCGGTGAGTTCGCCATCGGCGAGCTTGTGGCGGATCGCCGCGGTTTCCTCGACCAGATGGCTGACCGCGGTCACGCAGATGCCCAGCGGGGTGTTGACCTCATGCGCGATCCCGGCCACCAGCGCGCCCAGCGAGGCGAGGTTCTCCTGCCGGAGCAACTCGGCCTGCGCCAGTCCGAGGTTGGAGAGGGTCGTGCGCAGTTCGTCGTTGGTGGCTTGCAGCTTCGCACTGCCGGCCTCCAGTCGCGCGTGCGCCGCGCGCAGGGCGTCGCCGGTCTGTTTGCGCGACAGTGCGGCGGCGATGTGGTCGGCGACGAAACTGAGCAGCTTCAGGTCGTGCTCGCCGTAGCCGATCGCCGGGTCGTAGCTTTGCAGGGCGACCACGCCGAGCATCGTGTCCTGATACACCAGCGGTGCACCCATCCACACGTTGAAGTCGAGGTTGCCGATCACGTTGACCAGTTCGCCGGCTGCATGCAGCTCCTTGAAGCGCGGCTGATCGATGGATTGCGGCGCGCGCGACTTCATCACGAAGCCGGTCAACCCGTCGCCGGCGGGGCGACGATACTCGGCGGGTGGTTTGGCGTCCTTCACGTCGGCGTAATAGGGGAAGCTCACCATCCCGCTGGCCGACTCGTGCAACACCACCGCGAAATTGCGCGCGTACATCAGCTCGCCCATCACCGCATGCAAGCCCGCGTAGAAGGCGTCCAGACCGATGTCCTTCACCGACAGCGCGGAAATCTCGTACAGCGCGCGTTGCAGCTTTTCCGCGTGGCGGCGCTCGGCGATCTCGTTTTCCAGCCGCTCGGTGCGCTCGGCGATGGCGCGCTCCAGCCGCGCGGCGAACTGCGCGTGCTCGACCGCCTCGGCGACCTGCTCGCTCATCAGCCCGAACAGGGCGATGTCTTCCTCGTCGTAGCGAAATCCCGGCGCGTAGCTTTGCACCACGATCGCGCCGAACACCGCTTCGTCGTGGCCGATCAGCGGCATGCCGATCCAGTGCTCGGCTGGCGCGCCCGCACCCCAGCTGCGGCCTTGCGTGTTGCGGGCGAGGATCTCCTCGCGGGCGATCACCAGCGGCTTGCCCGAGCGGATCACCATCGCGGTCGGCGAAACGTGGCTGGGCTGCAACGGAAACAGCCGTTCCGGATCGGGGATCTCGTCCCTCTCGTCCACCCGGTAGGCGAAACGGATACCGTTTTCGGGTGCATCGAACAGGGCGATGAAGAAACTGCGCGCCGACATCAGCCGCGCGATGGCCGCGTGCACGGCGCGGTAGAACTCGCGCAAATCCTTGCAGTGCGCCGCGCGACGGCCGATGTCCAGCACCACCGTCTGCACCGCTTCCAGCCGGGCCAGCCGCTTGGCCATCTGCGGATCGAGCTTCGCCTCGTTCACCCCGTCCCCCGTGGTTGACCGGAAGTTCCGCGCGCCCCATCCGCTGGATCGCGCGGACGACTTGCCGCATGTCGGCGACGCCGCGCCCGGCTAGAATGCCAGTGTGCGCCGCTTTGCGGCGAGTCGCCATCGGGGAGCGCGCATGACCAGTCATCTACACCGAACCGTCGCCCTCATCGGCGCGCCCACCGATGTCGGTGCCGGCGCGCGTGGCGCATCGATGGGCCCCGAAGCCCTGCGCGTGGCCGGCCTCATCGAAGCCTTGCGTGGTCGCGGCCTCGACGTGCTCGATCGCGGCAATCTGGTCGGCCCGTCGAATCCGTGGCTGCCGCCGGTGGACGGCTACCGCCATTTGGACGAAGTGGTGGCGTGGAACCGGCTGGTGATGGGCGCGGTGCACGATGAGTTGGAAAGCGGGCGACTTCCGATCCTGCTCGGCGGCGACCATTGCCTCGGGGTCGGCTCGATCACCGCGGTGGCGCGCTGGTGCCGCGTGCTCGGCAAGAACCTGCGCGTGCTCTGGCTGGACGCGCACGCCGATTTCAACACCCACGAGGTCACGCCCTCGGGCAATATCCACGGCATGCCGGTGGCCTGCCTGTGCGGGATCGGCCCACAGGCGCTGACCCACCTCGGTGGCAGCGCGCCGGCGATCACCCCCGACGTGCTGCGGCAGATCGGTATCCGTTCGGTCGATCAGGGCGAGAAGCGGCTGGTCAAGCAGCACAACGTCGATATCTACGACATGCGCTACATCGACGAGATCGGCATCAAGCGCGCGATGGAGGAAGCGCTGGAAGGCGTGGACGAACACACCCACCTGCACGTCAGTTTCGACGTGGATTTCCTCGATCCAGCCATTGCGCCGGGCGTGGGTACTACCGTGCCGGGCGGCCCCAACTACCGCGAGGCGCAACTGGTGATGGAAATGATCGCCGACACCGGCCGGTTGGGTTCGCTGGACATCGTCGAACTCAACCCCGCCTTCGACGACCACAACCGCACCGCGATCCTCGCCGTGGATCTGGTCGAGAGCCTGTTCGGCAAATCCACGCTGATGCGGGAATGAGGCCCGATGCCATGAGCTAGCCCCTCTCCCATCGGGAGAGGGGTTGGGGTGAGGGGTAGATGGCACGTCGGCGTCATGGATCGCGGATCCTCATCCGCCCTGCGGGCGCCCCCGCCTTCGCGGGGCAGGCCCTTCAGAAGCAGAGTCAGCTCACCACTGCGGCGGCGGATCGGGCACATAGCCGACCGGGAACGCCTGCGGCGCGGGTTGCGTCGGGCGCGGATACCAGCGCGGCATGATGCCGCGCGCGGCCAGTTGTTGTGGCGAGTCGTACCAGATCTGGGTGACCTGCTGCGGGCTGGAGCTCAGGCGCTCGAACGTGGTGCGCGAGATCGGCGAATATTCGCGTGCGCCGTGGCCTGTGCCCAGTTCCTGCGCGACCGCGCCTCCGATATTGCCTATCGCCTTCGCCGCCGGCGCTGCCTCGCGTGCAGCCTGCGCGTTCGTCGCCGTCGCCGGTGCGGGTGCCGCTGCGCTGTTGCGAGGAGCCCCTTCAGCGCGAGCGCTGTAACGCTGCTCGTCGTCCGCATATGGCCGCATCGGCGGCGGTGGGACATACACCGGCTGCTGCGGGCGCTCGCGGAACACCGCCATGCCGACCACGCCGACGTTGTCCGGGCGCCCGGTACGCGCCGCGTAACTGTCGCCCAGCGCAGTGAACACGAACTGTGCGATGTCGTCGTCGCTCTTGCGCCAGCCGGCGATGTCCGCGCTCTGCCACGGCCCGAGCACATAACCGGCCTGATTGGCGGCGGCGGTCTGCCCGGTCACCGCGTTCACGCCATCCACGCTGAGCACCACCATCACCCGCTCGGAGGTGTGGTTGTACAGGTGCAGGGCATAGCGGTGGCCCGGTTCGCCGGGGACATAGCTGCGACCGTGGTGACGGTATGTGGTGAGGGTCGAGCCGGTATCGCGATCGACGATCGACAGATCGACCAGCGATTGCGCTGCGCAGGCAGTGGCGGACAGCGCGCAGGCGGCGGCGAGGGCGAGGCGGAGCGGCGTTTTCATGGGGCACCTTTCGGGTTGGGGTGCTGATGGAACGCCGGCTCGCGGGAAATGGGGTTGATGGGTTTGTGAATCGTGAATCGTGAATCGAGAGCAGTGTGCGGGGGGCGGTGAGCTTTTCCTTCCCCCGCCGGGGGAAGGTGCCCGCAGGGCGGATGAGGGAAAGATGTCGAATGCAGCGATACCGCTGCTGGATACAAGACGGTGCACACTCGCGCCCATCGCGACGACGGGACGCGGGGCTTGGAACCGGCGACAATGCCATTGCAGCGCCATCGCCTGAGGACAGATCACAGCCAACTGACTACCATCTGTCCTCTGTCCTCTGTCCTCTGTCCTCTGTCCTCCGTCCTCTGTCCTCTGTCCTCCGGCATGCGCATCCTCACCGGCATCACCACCTCCGGCACCCCGCACCTTGGCAACTACGTCGGCGCCATCCGCCCGGCGATCGCCGCCAGCCGCGCGCCGGGCGTGGAATCGTTCTACTTCCTCGCCGACTATCACGCGCTGATCAAGGTCTCCGAGCCGGCGCGCGTGCAACGCTCGACGCTGGAAATCGCGGCGGCATGGCTCGCCTGCGGACTCGATCCGGAAAGCGTGTGGTTCTATCGCCAATCGGATATTCCTGAAATACCCGAGCTGACGTGGCTGCTGACCTGCGTGGCCGCCAAGGGCCTGCTCAACCGCGCGCACGCCTACAAGGCGGCGGTGGATCGCAACCTCGCCGAGGGTGCCGATGCGGATGCCGGCATCACCGCGGGATTGTTCATGTACCCGGTGCTGATGGCCGCCGACATCCTGTTGTTCAACGCGCACAAGGTGCCGGTCGGCCGCGATCAGGTGCAGCACATAGAGATGGCGCGCGACATCGGCGCGCGTTTCAATCACCTGTATGGCGAGCGGAATTCACGACCGTTTTTCGTGCTGCCCGAGGCGGCGATCGAGGAACACGTCGCCACCTTGCCGGGGCTGGATGGTCGCAAGATGAGCAAGAGCTATGACAACACCATTCCGCTGTTCTGTCAGCAGAGCGAGTTAAGGAAGCTCATCGCCGGGATCGTCACCGACTCGAAGATGCCGGGCGAGCCAAAAGACGCGGACGGATCCAACGTCTTTCAGCTCTACCAAGCGTTCGCGACGGCCGATGAAACCACCGCCATGCGACACGCCTTCGCCGATGGCATCGGCTGGGGCGACGCGAAAATTAAATTATTCGAACGCATCGATGCCGAAGTGTCGCCGCTGCGCGAACGCTACGAGGCGCTGATCGCCCATCCGCAACGCATCGAGGAACAGCTTCGCCACGGCGCAAACAAGGCGCGCGCGATCGCCAAGCCGCTGCTCGCACAACTGCGCGAGGCGGTGGGCTTGCGCAACCTGGCGGCGACTACGCAGGCTGTGAATGTGCGCGGCAAGGCCAAGGCCGCGCTGCCACAGTTCAAGCAGTACCGCGAGAATGATGGACGGTTCTACTTCAAGTTGATCGACGCCGACGGCCGTCTGCTGTTGCAGAGCACCGGCTTCCCGTCACCGAAGGAGGCAGGAGCGTTGATCGGTCGCATCAAGTCGAAAGGCATCGAACAGGCGGAACTCATGCGGCACGCAACGCACGCGGAAGGCATCGACGAAGTCGCGCTCGCAGTCGCGTTGCGCGAACTGCAGGCAGCGGACTGAGCCGATGCCCTATCTCGCCCTCATCCTTTTCTCGCCGTGGTTCCTGATCCTCGGCGCGTTGTTCTGGATCTACCCGCGCCAACCACGCCCCTCGGCGCGCAAGCTGTTCGACGCGCTCACGTTGCTGCTCGCAGGTGGCGGCAGCTTCATCGGTATGAACTGGGCTTATCGCACCGCAAACACCGACGTGGGCGCGATGTGGAAGCAGATCTTCGCCTGCCTCATCGCCTACAGCGTCTTCCTCGGGGTAATGACGCTGGCGGTCTTTTTGCGCATCCCGCTGCTGCGCAAACCGGCGTGACGAGCAGCCACGCGCGGGGCTTCCAGCACGTCGTCAATCCCAGTGGTTGAGGTGCGATCCGAACTCGGGCCGCTGCTTGCGCACCACGCAGAAGCGATGCCCGGTCGGCGCCTGCATCACCCACCAGCGCTTGACGAAGGCCACGCGCGTCGCGCCCAGCGCCTCCAGTCGCGCCACCTCGGCGTCGAGATCGTCGGTCTCGATGTCCAGATGAATGCGCGCCTCGTGATCCACGCGCTGCAGCAACAGGAAAGGCTCGTCGGCGTCGGTTGCCAACTCGGCGTATTTGCCGTCGCCATCCTGATCGGCGGAGGCGATCGCGCGCCCCAGCGCCGCGCTCCAGAAGCGCGTGGCCTCGGCCAGATCCTCGACCTTGCAGTCGAGGACGTAGGCGCTGATGCGGCTGCGGTGGGGCATGCCGATGCGGTGGCCTCAGTTCGGTGCCGACAAATCGTCCAGCAGCGCCTTGAGGAAGCGCGCGGCCTCGCCGCCGGTGCAGGCGCGGTGGTCGAAGGTCAGCGAGATCGGCATGCGCCGGTGCACCTCGATGCCGCCCATCACCGCGACCACGTCGTGGCACAGCTTGCCGGCGCCGACGATGGCCACGCACGGCGGCACCACCACCGGCGAGGCGTAGCGGCCGGCGAACATGCCGAAGTTCGACAGCGAGATGGTGTAGCCGCTCAGTTCCGACGGCGCGATGGAACGATCCTCGACCTGCGCGCGCAGGCGCTTGATCGCCATGCGGATGCCGCCGCCGTCGAGCATGTCGGCGTTGCGCAGGGCGGGCACGAACAGGCCTTCGTCGGTGTCCACCGCGATGCCGATATCCACGTGCGGATGCAGGGTGCGGCTGAGTTTTTCGCCGTCGAACCACGCATTGAGCGCGGGCACGGCCTTGCAGGCGGCGACGATCGAGCGCACGAGGCGGGCGGTGATGTCCTGCTTGCCGATCCACTGGTGCAGGTCGGCGTCGTCGACGATGGTGGTCGGCACGACCTGCGCGTGCGCGGCGGCCATCACCCGCGCCATGTTGCGGCGCACGCCCTTGAGCTGTTCGGGCTGGCCGCTGGCGGCCACCGTCGGCGGTTGCGTGCGCATCGGTTTGCCGGTGGCGGACAGGGTGCTGCGCTCGGCTTCCCTTCTCCCCCCGGGAGAAGGTGGCGCGCCAGCGCCGGATGAGGGAAGGCTGTGTGTTGGCATGGTTCCCTCACCCCCAGCCCCTCGTCCGGTGGGAGAGGGGAGTAAAGCCGCACTCCCACTGGCCGCGGCATTCTTCACATCCGCCATGGTGATCACGCCCTCGGCGCCGGTGGGCTGCACGCGGGACAGATCGACCTTCAGTTTCTTCGCCAGTGCGCGCACCGCCGGCACCGCCTTCACTCCGCCGATGGCCAGCGCCGCCTCGCTGCGAATTGCATCCGAACTCTGCATCGCGCCGACCACGGTGCCGCTGTCCGGGCGCGCGGCCTCGGCCTGCGGTGCCGCTTGACTCCCTCCCCCGCTTGCGGGGGAGGGTTGGGGTGGGGGCGTGACGGGTGCGGTTTCTTCGTGATGCCCACCACCATGATGGTGCCCGGTGTCCTGTCCTTCGGCGCGCTGCGGCAGCGCGGGATCGATCGCGAACTCGGCCAGCATCTTGCCGGTGACGATCACGTCGCCCGCGCCACCGGCGAGCTTGAGCACCTTGCCGGAGACCGGCGAGGGCACATCGACGACCGCCTTGGCGGTTTCCATCGACACCAGATTCTCGTCGAGGCGGATCACGTCGCCGACCTTGACGTGCCATTCCACGATGGTCGCATCCGGCAGGCCTTCGCCGAGGTCGGGGAGGAAGAAGGTCTTGTTCTGGCTCATGGCGTTCCCTTGAGTTTGCCGATCAGGCCGGCGATGCCGCGGCGCGCCGGTTGCTTGTGGTCGATGAAGGCCTGCCGGATGCGCAGCAGGACCGGGGTTTTCTTGCCGCTGTCGGGGCCGATCCAGTAACGCCCGGCGTGGCCTTGCGGTTGCCAGATGTTGAAGCGCTGTCCTTCCAGTTCGAACTCGCAGAATACTTCCTGATCCATCCTCGCGATCAGTTTCGGCCGCCGCAACACGCGCACGCCGGCGATGGTCGCCACCACCTTCGCCGCCTGCCGCCGGCCCAGCGCCGCGCTCACTTCGAAGGCGAGCGGGCCGCGGGCCGATGGCGAGACGTCGAACACGCGCACCGGCACGGATCTCAGCTCACCGCCAGCGTCCGCTTCACCGCCGCGACGATCTTGGCCACGCTCGGCAGGTACTTCATCTCCAACCGGAACAGCGGAATATGCGTGTCGTAACCGGTGACGCGCTCGACCGGCGCGAGCAGGTCGTACAGGCATTCCTCGGCCACGCGCGCGGCGATCTCGCCGCCGAAACCGGCGGTCTTCGGGGCCTCGTGCACGATCACGCAGCGGCCGGTCTTGCGCACCGACTCGGCGATGGTGTCGAAGTCCAGCGGGGTGAGCGTGGCCACGTCGATGACTTCCGCGCTGATGCCGTCCTTCGCCAGCGCGTCGGCGGCTTCCAGCGTTTCTTTCACCTGCGCGCCCCAGGTCACCAGGGTCACGTCGGAACCGTCGCGCAGCACGAAGCACACGTCCAGCGGCAGCGCCTCGCCGTCGTCGGGCACTTCTTCCTTGTACTGGCGATAGATGCGCTTGGGCTCCATGTAGATCACCGGATCCGGGTCGCGGATCGCGGCCAGCAGCAGGCCGTAGGCGCGCTGCGGCGAGGACGGCAGCACCACGCGCAGACCCGGCACGTTGGTGAAGATCGCCTCGTTGGCCTCGGAGTGGTGCTCGGGCGCGCGGATGCCGCCGCCCCACGGCACGCGCAGCACCAGCGGCGCGGTCAGCCGCCCGCGTGTGCGGTAGCGCATGCGCGCGGCGTGGCAGACCATGAAGTCCACCATCGGATACATGAAGCCGTCGAACTGCGCTTCGGCCACCGGCTTCAAGCCTTGGCTCGCCATGCCGACGGTGAGACCGGCGATGGAGGTTTCATCCAGCGGGGTGTCGAGCACGCGCTCGGGGCCGAACTTCGCCGACAGCCCGGCGGTGGCGCGGAACACGCCGCCGTTGACGCCCACGTCCTCGCCGAGGACATAGACGGTGTCGTCGTGCTTCATTTCGTAAGCGAGGGCTTGGGTGATCGCTTCGATCAGGGTGATGGCGGCCATCAATAAGCTCCGTTGCAGTGGTGTCGCGAGCAACCATCCATGGTGCGTGGTGCCGGCCCAGCCATCCTTGGCTGGGCGCTCGCCGGGACGAGATGCGCTTCAACGCATCTCGTCAAAGCTTCCGGCTCTCCCCGGCGATCGCTTCGGCGCGTTGCGCGGCCAGATCGGCCGGCAGCTCCGCGTACAGGTAATCGAACATCGCCTCCACCGGCTGCACCGGGGTGTTGAGGTAGGCGTTGATTTCCACGTCCACCTTCGCGGCGCATTCCTCGGCCCAGGCCTTCTCTTTCGCCTCGTCCCAGAGTTTGCGGTCGGTGAGCCAGGCGCGCATGCGCGGCATCGGGTCGCGCGTCCACGCATCCTTCACTTCCGCATCGTCGCGGTAGCGGCGGGCGTCGTCGGCGGTGGTGTGGTCGTGCAGGCGATAGGTCATGAACTCGATCACGCTGCCGCCTTGCCCGCTGCGCGCGCGCTCCATGCAGCGGCGCATGCCTTCCAGTACCGCCAGCAGGTCGTTGCCGTCCACCTGCAGGCAGTGCAGGCCGCCGGCCAGACCCTTCTGCGCCAGCGTCTGCGCGCCGGTTTGTGCTTTGCGAGGCACGGAGATCGCCCAGCCGTTGTTGACCACGCACAGCACCAGTGGCGAGGTGAAGGCGCCGGCGGTGTTGAGCGCGGCGTAGAAGTCGGTCTTCGACGAGCCGCCATCGCCGCACACAGCCACCGCCACCCGCGGTTGCTTGCGCAGCTTGAAGCTCAGCGCCGCGCCGGAGGCCATCAGGCACTGGGTGGAAATCGGCACGCACCAGGGGTAGTCGTGCTTGGGGCCTTCGAACACGTTGCCGCGCTCGTCGCCGCCCCAGTACAGCAGGATGTTGCGCGGCGGCACCCCGCGCATGAACTGCGCGCCGTATTCGCGGTAGCTGGGCGCGAACACGTCCTCGGGCAGCATCGCCGCGCCGATGCCCACATGCGTGGCCTCGTGGCCCAGGCACGCCGCGTAGGTGCCGAGCTTGCCGGTGCGTTGCAGCGCGATCGCCTTGGTGTCGAACACGCGCAGGAACAACATCTGCTTGAAGATCTCGACCAGCCGCGCGGTGTCCTTGGCGACTTCGGGCAGATCCTTGCCGACGGGTTTGCCGGCGGGGTCGAGGTATTGCAGGTATTCGATTTCGAAGCGTGCCGCGATGCTCATGGCGGGGCTCGTTGCTGGATGGTGATGGGAAGGCTGCGTGCCGTACCGTGCCGGCTGGCGACGCCCCGCAGGCCGCATGGCCTGAACCGCCCACGGCTGGGCTTATCATTGTCGCACGGAGGACACGATGACGACCACGGACAACCAGCGCGCGCTGGAAGCAGGCATCACCACGGATTTTCGCGGGCAGCTCAGTTACGGCGCCTACCTGCATCTGGACACGTTGCTGTCGGCGCAGCGGCCGCTGTCGAATCAGCACGACGAGATGCTGTTCATCGTCCAGCACCACGTCGCCGAGATGTGGTTGAAATTGATCATCCACGAACTGCGTGCGGTGCTGGCGCATCTGCGCGAAGACCGCATCGGCCCGTGCTTCAAGATGTTCGCGCGGATCAAGCAGGTGCAGCAGCAGTTGACCGGCATGTGGTCAGTGCTGGAAACCCTCACCCCCAGCGAATATCTGCGCTTCCGCGATACGCTGGGGCCGTCGTCGGGTTTCCAGTCGCTGCAATACCGGCTGGTGGAGTTCTCGCTGGGCAACAAGAACGCCGACATGCTGGCGATGTTCGCCCACGACGAGGCCGCGTCCACGCAACTGCGGCAGGCGCTGGAAGCGCCTTCGCTGTACGACGAATCGCTGGCGTGGCTGGCGCGCAACGGTCATGCGGTGCCCGCCGCGCTGCTGACCCGCGATGTCTCCCGCGCGCATGTGCGCGAGCCGGCGCTGGTGCCGGTGTTCGCGCGCATCTACGAGAACACCGCGCAGTTCTGGGATGCCTACGAACTGTGCGAATCGCTGGTGGACATCGAGGTCAACTTCCAGACCTGGCGCTTCCGCCACATGAAAACCGTCGAGCGCATCATCGGCTACCGTCGCGGTACCGGCGGTTCGTCGGGCGTGGGCTTCCTCAAGCAGGCGCTGGAACTGACTTTCTTTCCCGAACTGTTCGAGGTGCGCACGGTGCTGCGCGGCGACACCGCGTGAGCGTCGGGCAGGAGATCGCCAGCGTGAAGAAACGCTTGACCCTCACCCTTCCAGCACATGGCGCTTTTGCCCCTTCCCCCGCTTGCGGGGGAAGGCTGGGATGGGGGGAGCTTTTGTCGCATTCTTCGCCCCCCACCCCAACCCTCCCCCGTAAACGGGGGAGGGGGAGATAGCCATGACTGTGCGCGCCGAATTCGATGAAGTGGCATCCACGCGCGCCGATTGGCTGGGCCATCCGCGCGGGCTGTGGCTGCTGCTGGCGGTTTCGGTCGGGCTGAACTTCGCCTTCTACGGCTTTCGCGCCTTCCTTGCGCCCTACGCGGCGGACACGTTCTTCGCCGGATTGGCCAAGACGGCGGCATTGAAGCAGGCCGACCTGCTGCTGGCCGGATTCGGCACCCTGACCTATGCCACCGCCATCCTCGGCGGCTGGCTCGCCGACAACGTGCTCGGCGAGGTGCAGGCGTTGCGGTTGTCGTTGTGGATGACCACGCTGGGCCTGCTCGGGCTGGCCTGGCCCAGCCGCGAAGGCTTCACCCTGGCGCTATCGTTTTTCGTGCTCGCTGCCGGTTTGGGAATCCCGTTGACGGTGCTGGTCGGGCGCAACTACGCCGACGCCGATCCGCGCCGCGATGCCGGCTACACGCTTTTTTACCTCGCCATCAACCTCGGCGGCTTCATCGGCCCGCCGCTGTGCGCGGCATGGATCGGCTCGCATTACGGATACCGCTGGGGTTTCATCGCCGCCGCCGCAGGCATGGCGGTGTCGGCGGCGATCTTCGAATGGCGGCATCGGCGCATGCCCGGCAGCAAAGATCGTCCACCCTTGCATCGCGTGTGGTCCACCCCGGCGGTGCTCGCGGGCACCCTCGCGCTGGTGTATCCCTGCGCGCAGCTGCTGTCCCACCCCGACGCGCTGCATGTGGCGGTGTATGTGTTGATGGGTTTGATGCTGTTGTATTTCGTGGTGCGTTGCCTGCGCCGTGGCGATGGGGTGCAGAGCCAACGCTACATCGCCATGCTGCTGCTGTTCGTGGCGATGGTGCTGTTCTGGGCGTGGAGCCTGCAAGGCGCGACCTCGCTGAACTTCTTCGCCCGCGATCATGTGCGCGCGCCCTTCGACTACAGTTGGTTCCAGTCCGCCAACCCGCTGTACATCCTGTTCCTCGCGCCGCTGCTGGCGCTGCTGTGGCCGTGGCTGGACCGGCGCGGGATCAATCCGTCCACCCCGCGCAAGTTCGGCATCGGCCTGCTGCTGGTGGCGCTGAGCTACGGGGTGATGGTGTACGCCATCGACCATCTGGCCGGCCCCGACGGGCGCACGCCGTGGTGGCCGCTGGCGTTGTGCTACCTGTTGTCCACGCTGGGCGAACTGGCGCTGTCGCCGATCGGCTACGCGATGATCGGCAAGCTGGCCGCACCCGAGGACGCCTCGCTGGCGATGGGCGGCTGGTTCTTCGGCGTGGGCGTGTCCTACGATCTGTCCGGGCAGATCGCGGCGCTGACTACGGTGGGCGGTGCCGGCAGCATGGCCGGCTACGCGCATGTGTTTGCCTCGCTGCTGTGGAGTGGGCTGGCCATTGCCGCCGCCTACCTGCTGGCCGCGCCGTGGATCGTGAAGCTGATGCATGGGGTGCGGTGAGGGACAGGGGCCCAGCCTCGGCATGCGGGCGGCCGTGTTTGACGCAGCGCAGCATGACGTGAGCCGCGCCGGCAGGCGATTCTAGCGAGCCCTCGCGGGTTCCCCGTCCTTCGTGAAGCCGACATGACCGCCGCCAATCCTCCCGTATCGCAAACCAAGTCGTTCTCCACCGTCTTCCTGATCGAGCTGTGGGAACGCTTCGGCTACTACGGCATGCAGGCGCTGATCGTGTTCTACATGGTGCAGCGGCTGAAGTTCCCGGACGACCGCGCCAACCTCGTCTGGAGCGCGGCGGCGGCATTGATCTATGTGGCGCCGGCGATCGGCGGCTGGATCGGCGACAAGATCCTCGGCACCCGCCGCACCATGCTGCTGGGCGCGGTCATCCTCGGTCTGGGTTATGCATTGATGACGGTACCCAGCGAGAACACCTGGGCGCTGTTTGGTGCGTTGTCGGTGATCGTGATCGGCAACGGCCTGTTCAAGCCCAATGCCGGCAACCTGGTGCGCAAGATTTACGAGGGCGACGATTCCAAGATCGACAGTGCCTTCACCATCTATTACATGGCGGTGAATATCGGATCGACGGTGTCGATGCTGCTTACGCCATGGATCAAGAACCAGGTCAATGCGGCCTACCACAACGAGTTCGGCTGGCACGCGGCGTTCGGCGTCTGCGCATTGGGCCTGTTGATCGGCCTGCTCAATTATTTCTTCATGCGCAAGGCGATGGCGCACATCGGATCGGAGCCGGACGAGCGCCCGGTGGACATGGGCAAGCTGGCGATGGTGCTGGTGGGTGCCGCCGCCTGCGCGGCTGGCGCCGCCGCCGTGTTGCAGTACGAAAGTCTGGCTCGCGTCTTCGTGTACGGCGCCGGCGTGGTGCTGCTCGGCATCTTCGCCTACTTGATCGGCACCAGCCATCGCGATGAGCGCGCCGGCTTGATCGCGGCATTGATCCTCGTGGTGCAGACGATCTTCTTCTTCGTGTTCTACCAGCAGATGTCCACCTCGCTGAACCTGTTCGCGCTGCGCAACGTGGACTGGAGCTTCGACCTGTTCGGCATGCACTTGCTGACGTGGACACCCGAGCAGTTCCAAGCCTTCAATCCGATCTGGATCATGTTCCTCTCGCCGGTGCTGGCGTGGGCGTACACGCATTTCGGCAAGCAGGGTCGCGATCTTTCCATCGCAGCCAAATTCGCGCTGGGATTTGCGGCGGTGGCGGCAGGTTTCTACGTCTATGGCGCGGCGGGACATTTCACCACCCAGCCGGGCAAGACCAATTCCTGGGTGATGGTGTGGGGCTATGGGTTGGGTTCGCTGGGTGAGTTGCTGACCAGCGGTCTTGGATTGGCGATGATCGCTCGCTACGTGCCCGCACGCATGGGCGGTTTCATGATGGGTGCCTATTTCGTCGCATCGGGCATTTCGCAGTACTTGGGCGGCCTCGTCGCCAACTTCGCCGCGGTTCCGGAGCACGTGACCGATCCGGTGCAGACCATGCCGATCTACACCCACCTGTTCACCCTGCTGGGGCACTGGGGCGTGGGCATCACCGTGGTGTCGTTCCTGCTGGTGCTGCCGATGCGCAAGCTCTCGGCCATTCACCACGCGGCTGGCGCTTCATCGGAGCGACCGGAAGCCGAAGTGCCGGTGCATGTGCGCGGCAGCGGGGACTGAGCCGTAGCCGATCAAGTCGAAACCCGCGCGTCGCGGCTCAGCCCGCGCGCGCCGTCTCGGCTTCATCCAGCCGATCGAGGATGCGTGTGAGCATGTGACGCTCATCCGCGCTCAGGCTGGCCAACAGGTCGCGTTCGAGTTGCAGCGCCAGCGGCGCGACTTCGTCGTAGATCCGGTAGCCCTTGGCCGAGAGCGTGAGCACCGAACGGCGGCGGTCGTTGCCGTGGATGCGCCGCTTCAGGCGGCCATCGTGCAGCAAGCGCGCCACCGCGCGGCTGACCGCGACCTTGTCCATCGCGGTGCGTTCGGCCACTTCGCTGGCCGACAGTTCCGGGTAGCGCCCAAGCACTGCCAATATCCGCCATTCGGTCACCCCCAGCGCAAAGCGTTGCGCATACAGGCGCGCGATGTCCTGGCTGATGCGGTTGGACAGTACCGACAGCCGATAGGGCAGGAAGCGGTCGAGTTCGAGCACGGCGTGCGCGGGTGGGTCGGGGCGGTTCATGGCGGATGGGGTTGGTTGCGTGATGGCGACGGTGACCTGCCGCCCGCGGCATACGGCGCGGTGCGTCTTGCGAATGGTTGCAAATGAAACTATCATTCCGACTCCATCCTCCGCAAGCGCCGCGAGCACCCCATGAACGCACAGGCGATCCAGACCCAGCCCAACCTCGGCATGCAGCCGACCACCTTCGACAACCCGATGGGAATCCACGGCTTCGAGTTCGTCGAGTTCGCCGCGCCGGCAGGCGAGGGTGCGCGCATGCGTGCGTATCTGGAGGGCATGGGGTTCACCGCGATCGCCCGCCACAAGGATCGCCCGATCACCCTGTTCCGGCAGGGCGCGATCAACTTCCTGCTCAATGAGAGCACCGATTCCTTCGCCAGCGATTTCGCCGCCCAGCACGGCCCCTCCGCCTGCGGTTTCGCGATCCGCTTCCGCCAGCCGACCGCGCAAGTGTTGAAGCATGTGCTGGCGCACGGCGGCGCGCAGATCGACCACAAGGCCGACACCGGCGCGGTGAGTACACCGACCATCAAGGGCATCGGCGACTGCATGCTGTACCTGATCGACGACGCGCGCGCCGACCTGTACGCCGACTACCTGCCGCTGCCGGGCGTGGATCAGCACCCGCGCGGCTTCGGCATGACCTTCATCGACCACCTCACCCACAATCTGTATGTGGGCAACATGGCCAAGTGGTCGAACTACTACGAGCAGCTGTTCAACTTCCGCGAGATCCGCTACTTCGACATCAAGGGCGCCAAGACCGGCCTGCTGTCCAAGGCGATGACCGCGCCCGACGGCGTGGTGCGCATCCCGCTCAACGAGTCCTCCGACGAGAAGAGCCAGATCAACGAATACCTGCGCGAATACAAGGGCGAGGGCATCCAGCACATCGCCCTGTTCACCGACGACATCTATGCGACGGTCGAAGCCATGCACGCGGCGGGCGTGAAGTTCCTCGATACGCCATCCACCTATTTCGAGGTGATCGACCAGCGCATTCCCAACCACGGCGAGGACGTGCCGCGACTGGCGCGCAACAGCATCCTGATCGACGCCGACATGGAAACCAAGAAGCGCCTGCTGCTGCAGATCTTCACCCAGAACGCCTTCGGACCGATCTTCTTCGAGATCATCCAGCGCAAGGGCAACGAGGGTTTCGGCGAAGGCAACTTCCAGGCTCTGTTCGAGAGCATCGAACGCGACCAGATGAAGCGCGGGGTGTTGTGAAGCCAAAAGCCTTCTCCCAGATGTGGGAGGGGCTTTGAACGAACCACCCTGAACAGGAATCCGAGCGATGACGATGCACCCTGACGCCTACATGACCGGCTTCGGCAACGAGTTCGCCACCGAGGCCATTCCCGGCGCTTTGCCGGTTGGACGCAACTCGCCGCAGGCCGCGCCCTACGGCCTGTACGCCGAGCAGCTCACCGGCACCGCGTTCACCGCGCCGCGGCATGCCAATCGCCGCAGTTGGCTGTATCGCATCCGTCCGGCGGCGGTGCATGGCGAGTTCGAGCCTTTCGCGCAGGCCCATTTCCACAACCGTTTCGGCAATGAACCCACCACGCCGGCGCAACTGCGCTGGGATCCACGTCCGCTGCCCACGCAGCCGACCGATTTCTTCGATGGCCTGTTCACCGTCGCCGGCAATGGTTCGCCGGCGGCGCAGTCGGGCATCGGCATCCATCTGTATGCCGCCAATCGTTCGATGCAGACGCGATTTTTCTGCAATGCCGATGGCGAGTTGCTGATCGTGCCGCAGCAAGGCCGCCTGCGCATCGACACCGAACTGGGTGTGCTGGAGGTCGAGCCGCAGCAGATCGCGCTGATTCCGCGCGGCATCCGTTTCCGTGTCGGTTTGCCCGATGGGCATGCACGCGGCTATGTGTGCGAGAACTTCGGCGCGCCTTTCAAGCTGCCCGATCTGGGGCCGATCGGATCCAACGGCCTGGCCAATCCGCGCGATTTCCAGTTCCCGGTCGCGGCGTATGAAGATGTCGATGGCGCGTTCGAACTCGTCACCAAGTTCCAGGGTCATCTGTGGCGTGCGGCGATGGATCACAGCCCGCTGGACGTGGTCGCATGGCACGGCAACTGCGCGCCCTGCCGCTACGACCTGCGCCGTTTCAACACCATCGGCTCGATCAGCTACGACCATCCCGATCCGTCGATCTTCCTCGTCCTGCATTCGCCCAGCGACACTCCCGGCACCAGCAACGTGGACTTCGCGATCTTCCCGCCGCGCTGGCTGGTGGCGCAGGACACCTTCCGCCCGCCGTGGTTCCACCGCAACATCGCCAGCGAGTTCATGGGCCTCGTGCACGGCATCTACGACGCCAAGGCCGAAGGCTTCCTGCCCGGCGGCTGCTCGCTGCACAACTGCATGACCGGCCACGGCCCGGATGCGGCGACCTTCGAGAAAGCCAGTCGTGCCGACTTGTCGAAACCCGATGTGGTCGCCGACACCATGGCCTTCATGTTCGAGACCCGCGCGGTGATCCATCCGACCGCGCAGGCGCTGGCAGCACCCGAGCGACAGCAGCACTACATCGAGTGCTGGCAGGGCCTGCGCAAGCACTTCAGCCCGCCGGCCTGAGCACGCGGCGAGGCGCCGATGCGGCGCGCCCTCATCTTCGGCGGCAGTGGGCAGATCGGCGACGGTTTGCTGCCGCTGCTGCATGCGCCGGATTGGGAAACCCTTGCGCTGTCGCGGCAGCCGCGCGTCGATCGCGAGGGCTTGCGCTGGATCGTCGGTGCGCTGGATGAGATGCCGGCCTTGCCGGTGGATGCGTTCGATGTGATCTTCTGCCTCGGTCCGCTGGATGCCCTCGCGCGCTGGATCGAGCGTGCCGGCCTGCTCGCACCGCGCGTGATCGCGCTCAGCTCGACCAGCATCGCGAGCAAATCCGCATCCACCGATGCCGGCGAACGCGACCTCGCGCAGCGCCTGCGTCGTGCCGAAGAAACGCTGTTCGCAGTGGGTTCACGCCATGGCTGCGCCATCAGCGTGCTGCGGCCGACGATGATTTATGGTCGCGGCCGCGACCGCACGCTCAGCCGCATCGCTGCCTTCGCCCGCCGCAGCGGATTCTTCGTGCTGCCACGCAGTGCGGCCGGCCTGCGCCAGCCGGTGCATGCCGACGATCTGGCGCGCGCGGCGTTCACGCTGGCATCACGCCCTGATCTGCATGGTCGCGCCTACGATCTTCCCGGCGGCGAGACACTAGCCTTCGATGCGATGATCGCGCGCACGCTTGCCGCACTCTCGCCACGCCCACGCTTGCTGCGGTTGCCCGCACCTTTGTTCCATGCCGCTCTGCGCACGGCACGCGGACTCAGCCTCGTGGATGCGATCAACCCGGCGATGCTCGACCGCCTCGATGCCGATCTGGTGTTCGATACCGGTGATGCATTACGCGATTTCGGCTATGCGCCGCGGATGTTCGTGCCGGAAGCGGAGATGTTCGGAATCTGAGAATCAGAGCGAACAAACGCTTCTCACGATTCACGATTCACCAATCACCAATCACGATTCAAGCCACCTCGATCCCCGCCAGCCGCTGCAACGCCTCGGCGTACTTGGCGCGGGTGGCCTCGATGATGGGCGCGGGCACGCGCGGGCCGGGCGCGGTCTTGTTCCAGTCCAGCGTTTCCAGATAATCGCGCACGAACTGCTTGTCGTAGCTGGGCGGGCTGCTGCCGATTTGATAGGTATCGGCGGGCCAGAAGCGCGAGGAATCCGGCGTGAGCATCTCGTCCATCACCAGCAAGCGGCCGTTCTCGTCGGTGCCGAACTCGAGCTTGGTGTCGGCGATGATGATGCCGCGTTGCGATGCGTAGTCGGCGGCGTAACGATAGATCGCCAGCGTCGCCGCGCGCACCTGCTCGGCCAGATCGGGTCCGATCTTCGCCACCACCGCGTCGAAGTCGATGTTCTCGTCGTGTGCGCCGACCGCGGCCTTGGTCGATGGCGTGAAAATCGGTGCGGGCAGTTGTTCGGCCTGTTGCAGCCCGTCGGGCAGGTGGATGCCGCTCACCCGGCCGGTGCGCTGGTAGTCCTTCCAGCCACTGCCGATCAGATAACCGCGCGCGATCGCTTCGATCGGAACGGGTTTGAGTTTCTTCGTTACCACCGCGCGCTTCGCGTACAGCGCGACATCGGTGCCGGTCGGCAGCACGTCGGCGACGTTGCGGCCGGTGAGGTGGTTGGGCATCAGGTGCGCGGTCTGGCCGAACCAGAAATTGCTGATCTGGCAGAGCATCTCGCCCTTGCCGGGGATCGGATCGGGCAGCACCACGTCGAACGCACTCAGGCGGTCGCTGGCGACGATCAACAGTTCGTTGCCGGGCAGGGCATAGACATCGCGCACCTTGCCGCGATGGATCAGATTCAGGCCGGGCAAGTCGGACTGCAACAAGGTGGTGGCCATGCACGGGTTCCGCAGAAAAGGCCGCCATTGTAGCGGTTCCACTTCCACTTCAAGGGGGAAGGCCGGGATGGAAATGGTGCATCCACCCTGCCGCGCTACACCATCCCCACCCTGACCCTCCCCTTGAAGGGGAGGGAATCGAGATGCAAGCAAGCGTCGCAGGTCGCATGGACTGGCACGCTAGAATGGCTGGCGTTTCTCCATCGTTTCCGCGATCGCTCCCATGTCGAACTGCATCATCGCCCCCTCGATCCTCTCTGCCGATTTCGCCCGCCTCGGCGATGAAGTCAACGCGGTGCTGCGCGCCGGCGCGGACTGGATCCACTTCGACGTGATGGACAACCACTACGTCCCCAACCTCACCATCGGCCCGCTGCTGTGCGAGGCGCTGCGCAAGCATGGCGTGACCGCGCCGATCGACGTGCACCTGATGGTCAAACCCGTGGATCGCATCGTCCCGGATTTCGCCAAGGCGGGCGCGACTTCGATCAGCTTCCACCCGGAAGCCAGCGAGCACATCGACCGCACCATCGGACTCATCAAGGACTCGGGATGCAAGGCGGGTCTGGTGTTCAATCCCGCCACGCCGCTGGACTATCTCGACTTCGTGCTCGACAAACTCGACATCGTGCTGATCATGTCGGTGAACCCCGGCTTCGGTGGGCAGAGTTTCATCCCGATGGCACTCGAAAAAATTCGCCGTGTGCGCCAGCGCATCGACGCCAGCGGGCGCGACATCCGGCTGGAAGTCGATGGCGGGGTGAAGGCCGACAACATCGGCGCGATCGCTGCCGCCGGCGCGGATACGTTCGTCGCCGGATCGGCGATTTTCGGGGCGAAGGACTACGCCGCCGAGATCGCGGCGATGCGCGCGGCTGTGACTGCGGCATCGTGCCCGTGATCGACCAGCCCACCTTCGACGCCCTCGCTGCCGCCGGTCACAACCGCATCCCGGTGGTGCGCGAGGTGCTGTCCGACCTCGACACCCCGCTGTCGGTGTATCTGAAACTCGCCGACGGCCCGCACACGTATTTGTTCGAATCGGTCGAGGGCGGCGAAACCTGGGGGCGTTATTCGATCATCGGCCTGCCGGCGCGACGCACCTACGTCTTTCGTGGCCACGCGCTGGAGGTACGCGAGCACGGCGAGTTGATTGAAACGCGCGAACTCTCCGATCCTTACGCCGAGGTCGAGGCGTTGCGCGCGCAGTTCCGCGTACCGCGTATCCCGGGCCTGCCGGCCTTCACCGGCGGGCTGGTCGGTTATTTCGGTTTCGAGACCATCGGCTGGATAGAGCCGCGGCTGTCGGTCGATGCCGGCAAGCCCGACACATTGGGTTCGCCCGACGCGCTGCTGATGCTGTCGGAAGAAGTCGCGGTGTTCGACAACCTCAAGGGGCGGCTGTACCTGATCGTGCACGCCGACCCGGCGCAGCCGCAGGCGTATGCGCGCGCGCGCCGTCGCCTGGACGAACTCGTGCATCGCCTGCGCCATTCCGGACGCAGCTATCCGGACGTGCTCGCGCCTGCGGCGCTGCGCGAGGAGGACTTCGTCTCCGGCTTCACCGAGCAGGGCTATCAGGACGCGGTGCGCGCGGCGCAGGAGGCGATCCGCGCCGGCGAGGTGTTCCAGGTGGTGCTCTCGCAGCGGCTGTCGGTGCCGTTTCGCGCGCGCCCGGTGGATGTGTACCGTGCCCTGCGTGCGCTGAATCCCTCGCCGTACATGTATTTCCTCGACCTCGATGGCACCCAGGTGGTCGGCTCATCGCCTGAGATCCTCGTGCGCCTGAGCCACGACGAAGCTGGGCAGGGCACGGTGACCGTGCGCCCGATCGCCGGCACCCGTCCGCGCGGCAAAACGCCTGCCGAAGATGCCGCGCTGGAAGCCGAGTTGCTCGCCGATCCCAAGGAGCGCGCCGAGCACCTGATGCTGATCGACTTGGGGCGCAACGACGTCGGTCGGGTGAGCGTGCCGGGCAGCGTGAAGGTCGGCGAGCAGTTCGTGATCGAGCGCTACTCGCATGTGATGCATATCGTCAGCGAGGTCACCGGCACCCTGCGCGAAGGTTTGAGTTATGCCGACGTGCTCAAGGCTGCGTTCCCGGCGGGCACGGTGAGCGGGGCACCGAAGATACGCGCGCTGGAGCTGATCCGTGAGCTCGAACCGATCCGCCGCAACATCTATGCGGGCGCGATCGGGTACATCGGCTGGTGGGGCGATGGCGACACCGCGATCGCGATCCGCACCGCCGTCATCCACGACGGCCGCCTGCATGTGCAGGCCGGCGCGGGGATCGTGTACGACTCCGATCCGCGCAAGGAATGGGAGGAAACCATGAACAAGGGCCGCGCCCTGTTCCGCGCAGTGGCGCAGGCAGCGCAGGGATTGTGACCGGGCGCACGCATCGGGAAGGATCAGAGGCGATTGTTATATCCGGCTCGACGACTGTTAAATTTTTCGTCATGATCCGGCAAGCCCGCCGCGCATGCCGCGGGTGCATCGTGACACCACGCCCGGATGGACATGCATGTCCTGGCGGCTTCGCAAACCAACCCTACCTTCTGGAGATATCCCATGATCCGTTCCGCTCTGATCGCCGTTGCCCTGACCGCCCTGACCGGCGTTGCCTTCGCCCAGGCTCCGGCCGCTTCCGCCGCCGCTTCCGACGCCGCCGCCGCCCCGGCCGCTTCGGCCGCCCCGGCCAAGCACCACGCCAAGAAGCACCACGCCAAGAAGCACCACCACGCCAAGAAGGCGGCTGCCGCTTCCGACGCCGCTTCGGCTGCCTCCAGCGCCTCGGGCATGTAATCGAGGTAACGGCTGCACGCTGCACGCAGCCGACACGTTTCACGCAACATCCATACCGCGTCGGCTTGCCGGCGCGGTATTCTTTTGGGGAGATGCAAAGGAAACGCTGATGGATTCAGCGGTTCCGGCCGGCCACGGATGACCGACCATGAATCCAGCACGAAAGCGATGGATTCGTGTGAGCTGCATTGCGGACGTGTGCCGGGCTGCGGCGTGCGCTGGCGATTCCAGGATGGAATTGTTCAGGGCTTCCCAAGGAGAACGGATGCGCATTCTCATCGTCGAAGACGACCCCCATACCGCCGCCTTCATCGCCAAGGGCCTGGGCGAGGATGGCCACACCATCGATCAGGCCGATAATGGCCGCGACGGCTTGTTTCTGGCGACCACCGAGTCCTACGACGCCATCATCCTCGACCGCATGCTGCCGGCGGTGGACGGGATGACCGTGCTGCGCACCCTGCGCGGTGCCGGCAACATGACCCCGGTGCTGGTGCTGACCGCGCTGGGCGACGTGGAGCACCGTGTGGAAGGGCTGCGTGCCGGTGCCGACGATTACCTCGTCAAGCCCTTCGCCTACGCGGAGCTGTCGGCGCGCATCGACTCCATGCGCCGCCGCCGCCAGACCGTCAGCGCCGAGACCACCGAATTGCGGGTGGGCGATCTGGAGCTGAACCTGCTCACCCGTGAGGCCAAACGCGCCGGCAAGAGCATCGAATTGCAGCCGCGCGAGTTCCGCCTGCTCGAATACCTGATGCGCCAGGCCGAGCGCGTGGTCACCCGCACCATGCTGCTGGAGGCGGTGTGGGACTACCATTTCGACCCGCAGACCAACGTCATCGACGTGCACATCAGCCGCCTGCGGCAGAAGATCGATCGTGGCCACGCGCGCCCGCTGCTGCACACCGTGCGCGGCGCGGGTTACCGGCTGGGCGTGCGTGAATAGGGGCGCGCATGAATGGGATCGATCATGAATAAGGCCGCTCATGAACAGGGCTGCGCTTGAATAAGCTCGCAACCCTGCTTGCCGTGCGCTCGACCAGCGCACGGCTGGCGTTCGTCGTCGGCGGCCTGTTCCTGATTTCCTATCTGCTGCTCGGCACCGTGCTGTATTTCGCGGTCTCGGTGATCTTCGCGCAGGATCTGCGCGAGGTGATCCGGCTGGACAGCGCCGACCTCGTCGAGCTGTATCGCGAGTCGGGCTACAACGGCTTGCGCACCGAGATCAGCGAGCGCACCGCCGCGCCCGACGACGAAAGCGCCGTGTACGAGCTCATCTCCGCCAACGGCACGCTGGTGGCGGGGCAGTTCGCCAGCCTGCCGGCATCCGCGAAGTCGGGCAGCGGCTGGGTGGAGTTCGACGAGGTCAACGCGCAAGGGCGCGTGCGCGTGGTTGCGCGACTGCAGGCACTCAAGGACGGCAGCCTTCTGTTGACCGGGCGGCGCAGCCACAATCAGGCGCGATTCGAATCGCTGATGCGGCGAACTTCCGCGTATGCGCTATTGGCCGCGGGCTTCCTCGGCGGACTGATTGGCTGGATCACCGCCAAGCTGGTCGCGCGGCGACTGGAAAGCACCTACGACATCACCCACCGCGTTGGCGCCGGCGAGCTGGCGCTGCGCATTCCCGAGGACGACAGCGGCGATTCGTTCGACCGCCTCTCCAAGCGCATCAATGCGATGCTCGACCGCATCCAGGAACTGCTCGATGGCGTACGCCACGCCACCGACCACATCGCCCACGACCTGCGCACGCCGCTCACGCGCCTGCGCAACCGGCTGGAGGACATGAGCGCGCGGCACAACCGGCAGGATCGCTTTGCGGTGGAACTGGAGGAAGCTACCGCCGAAACCGACCAGTTGCTCTCCACCTTCAGTTCCCTGCTGCGCCTGACCCGCATCGAGGCGCAGACCGCGCAGGCCGACGACCCGGAGTTCGCGCTCGAACCGGTGGTGCAGGACGCTGCCGAACTGTATGCGCCGATCGCCAACCAGCGCGGCATCGAACTGGACATGCGCACCGCTGGCTGCAACCTGCGCGGCGACGCCGACCAGTTGTTCCAGCTGGTCGCCAACCTGCTCGACAACGCGCTCAAGTACGCCACCCGCGGTACCCGCGTGAGCCTCGATCTATCGGTGGACGCGCAGGCCGTGCAGATCGTCGTCGGCGATCATGGTGCGGGCATCCCGGCGGCCGATCGCGAGCGCGTGTTCGATCGTTTCGTGCGACTGGAAAAGCATCGTGGATCGGCCGGCAGCGGATTGGGTCTGAGTCTGGTGCGCGCCATCGCCCAGCGCCACGGCGGCACGGTCAACCTCGAGGACAACCATCCGGGTTTGCGCGTGGTCGTGCGCCTGCCGCATGCGGTCGCGAAGGCATGACACCGGCGCACGGAGGCCGGCGATGAAGTTGCTGCGGTATCTGGCCAACCTTGGCTACGGCAGTCGCCGCGAGGTCGCGGCGATGTTCGGCGATGGCCGCGTCGCCGATGCGCGCGGCGCGACGCTGTATGCCGACGATGGACTCGGCGATGCCCTCACCCATGCCGATGTTCGGATCGATGGCGCCACGCTCGACCCCGCACCGGGCGCGGTGCTGAGGCTGCACAAACCGGTCGGTTTCACATGCTCCACCCGCGACCGTGGGCGTGTGGTGTACGACCTGTTGCCGTCGCGTTTTCGCCTGCGTCAACCGGTCATCGCCCCGGTGGGGCGGCTCGATCGCGACACCAGCGGCCTGCTGTTGCTCACCGACGATGGCGCTCTGCTGCACAGGATCACCTCGCCGCGCACGCATCTGCCCAAGATTTACGAGGCCACGCTGGCACAGGATCTGCATGGCGACGAAGCGGCGCTGTTCGCCGGCGGCACCCTGCTGCTCGACGGCGAGACCACGCCGCTGCGCCCGGCGCAGATGGACGTGCTCGGTGCGCGCGCAGCGCGGCTGACCCTCACCGAAGGCCGTTATCACCAGGTGCGACGCATGTTCGCCGCCTGCGGCAATCGCGTGGTGACGTTGCATCGCAGCCGCGTCGGCGGTCTCGGATTGGGCGATCTGGAGGCCGGTTGCTGGCGGGTGCTGGCAGTGGATGAGACGGTCCGATTGTTCGACTGGCCGTGACGGGACGCGAGAGTGGCGCTCGAGCCGGTCTCTTCGGCAACCGCATGGGCGCAGCGAAGCGAGGGCACTCCAAACGCGACGGGCCGCTTGCGCGGCCCGTCGTTCACAACGTCGTGGGGGCACGCCACACTTACTTCTTGCCCTTCAGCCCCGCCGCATCGCGCAGTTGCTCGGCGCGGTCGGTGCGCTCCCAGGCGAAGGTCCACGCGGACTGCTTGTTGCCGGCGCCGTCGACGTACTCGATCTGCCGCGGCTTGCGGCCGAAGTGGCCGTAGGACGCGGTCTCCTGATAGATCGGGTGGATCAGGTCGAGCATCTTCACGATGCCGTAGGGGCGCAGGTCGAAGTGCTTGCGGATCAGCTTCTCGATCTTGTCGTCGCCGATCGCGCCGGTGCCGAAGGTGGTCACCGAAATCGAGGTCGGCTCGGCCACGCCGATCGCGTAGCTGACCTGGATCTCGCACTTGCGCGCCAGGCCCGCAGCGACGATGTTCTTCGCCACGTAGCGCGCGGCGTAGGCGGCCGAGCGATCGACCTTGGACGGATCCTTGCCCGAGAACGCGCCGCCGCCGTGGCGGGCCACGCCGCCGTAGCTGTCGACGATGATCTTGCGGCCGGTCAGGCCGCAGTCGCCCACCGGGCCGCCGATCACGAACTTGCCGGTCGGGTTGATGTGCACCTTGTTCTTCGGCAGCGCCTTCAGCCACGCGGCCGGCAGCACCGGCTTGAGGATGTGCTCGTACACGCCCTCGACCAGATCCTTGTGCTTGACCGACGGATCGTGCTGGGTGGACAGCACCACCGCGTCGAGGCCGGCGATCGCGTCGTCCTCGAAGCGCAGGGTGACCTGCGACTTGGCGTCCGGGCGCAGCCACGGCAGCTTGGAGTTCTTGGTCTTGCGCACCTTGGCCTGCTGCTCGACCAGACGGTGCGAGTAGTAGATCGTCGCCGGCATCAGCAGATCGGTTTCGTCGCAGGCGTAGCCGAACATCAGGCCCTGGTCGCCGGCGCCCTGTTCCTCGGGCTTCTTGCGATCCACGCCCTGGGCGATATCCGGCGACTGCTTGCCGATCAGATTGAGCACGCCGCAAGTGTGGCCGTCGAAGCCGACGTCGGAGTTGGTGTAACCGATGCCGTTGATGACCTTGCGGGTGAGCGCTTCGATATCGACCCATGCGGTGGTGGTGATCTCGCCGGCGACGATCGCCACGCCGGTCTTGACCATGGTTTCGCAGGCGACGCGGGCGCTCTTGTCTTGGGTCAGGATGGCGTCGAGGACGGCGTCGGAAATCTGGTCGGCGACCTTGTCCGGATGGCCTTCGGACACCGATTCGGAAGTGAAGAGATGGCTGCTCACGGGTGGTATATCCCTCGATGCGGATGAAAGGATGGACGGTGAACCCGGCATCATACAGGCCGGCGGGGGAGTATGCATCACTCCGGTTGGCCCCCGCGTTACGCCGTCGTTGGGCGGCTGCTGGCGGCAGCGTTACAGTGGCGATACTGGCGGCGTTGCCGGACTGCCGCGGAACCGGAGAATCCAGCCATGACCGATGGTCCATCCGATGTCTCCGCGCTGGATCTGTCGGCGCTGCCCGAGCCGGCGCGCACGGCGGTCATGCAGCAATTGGCGCGGATGCCGGCACCGCTGCGCGAGAAGCTGCTGCGCGAAGGCTCGCCATTCCTGAACCGGCTGATCGCCAAGTTCGGTGAACCATCGGGGCACGGCACGGCGGCGCTACCGGCCACGGCGGCCGAATCCGCGCCCGGCCGCGGCGTCATCGGCGGCGGCGATGCGGCCAGCCAGGCGCGCGCGGCCACGCTGAATCGCATCCTCGACAGCAAGCGGATGCCAACGGTCAGCCCCGGCGATGCGGTGAACCACACCGGTTGGTTCGCGATCATCGGTGCGGCGCTGATCGCGGCGGTGGCGTGGGCGATGTACGGTTGATGCAGGGGCGGTCGATGCGTGAACGATCCGGCGCTGCCGGTTCGCTGGATCAACGAGGAAAACCATTCCACGCGCCCGGATCGCGCTGGCGCAGCGCGGCGCGCCCTGCCGCGCCGGCCATAGGCACAGCGGTGGCGGGCGCTGCCGGATTCGTCAGCGCCAGCAAGCGTTGCAAGTGGATGACGGGCCACGATACAGGTGCGATCCGCCAACGCACGGCCAGCGTGCGCGTGCGCGCGAGGATCTGGTTGCCATCGTCCGACAGCGCCAGCGCGACGATCCGGTCGTCGGCCGGCGCATCGATCCACAGCGGCACGCTCAGCGGCGTACCATCGGCGGCAAACAACTGCACGCTGCGCGAGCCCGCGACGGCCACGATCTGGCGGTCGCGGCTGACGGTGTAGGCACCGATGCCCGCTTCGAAGCCGTTGACGACGCGCGGCACGTTCCGCACGGCGTTGCCGTCGAAACGCAGATGGGAATTCTCGCCGGGCAGGAATGCGCCGTCGGCCAAGGCGATCACGCCGTACGGGCGTGCGTCGGGCAACGCGATGCGGGTGGTCGCGCGTGCCGGATCCCACAGCGCCAGCGTGGCCGTCGCGTGCGCCGTTTCCTCGCCGCGCGTCAACAGCATCAGCGTGCGGCCGTTTGCCGCGAAATCGGCGGCGACGACCGGATGCCCCGGCTCATGGCGGAAGCTGGCGACGACGCGCATTCGCGTTCCAGTGACGAGCAGACTGGTGTCGCCGTCTACCGGCCCGATGGCGACCAGCCGCGTTCCCTCGGCGTCGAAGCGCAGGGATCGCAGCGGCCCGCGCAACAACACTTCGCCCGGCAGACGCTCGCCGCTGTCCAGCGCGTACCGCCACAGGCGCTCGTGGATGCCGCCGGCGTCGTGCTGCGCGAATCCGAGCACGAGGCTGCGTGCGTCCGGGCCGACCAGCAGACGCTGTGGCGTGGAGGGAAGGGCGATGGGCGCATGGCGCAGGCGCAGGCTGGCGGCGTCGTATAGTCGCAATTGCGGCCCCGCGACCACGATCAGGCTGCGATCCGCGTTCGCCAGTTCGGCGAATTCTGGCACCTGCGGCAACTGCAGCCACGGGCCGGGGGCGCTGCCGTCGAGGGCTGCGATGCGCACGCGAGCGCCATCGACAGCCGCCGCATGACGACCGTCGAATGCCGCCGCCTCCGGCACTTGCGATGCCGGCCTGATAGGCATGACCGGCGATGCGGGCAGGCGCCACAGGCTGAGGTTGCCATGCGCATCGGCGTTGGCCAGCAGACCGTTGCGCGGCGCGAAGGCGATGGCCTCGCCCGGCGTCGATGCCGCGATGGCCGGGGCCATCTCCAGCCGGATCGGCGGCAGGGCGTGCAGGCTGCTGGCGGTGGGCAGCCGCCACAGCGCCGAGCCGCGCGCGCCGACGGCCAGCAGCAATCGCTGCGCATGATCAAGTTCCAGATGCCGGATCGGAAAGCCCGGCGTCAACTCCACTCCGGTGATGGCGTCGTCATTGGCCGGATCGAACACGCTTGCCCGGCCATCGTCGCCGCCGACCGCCAACCAGACGCCGTCCTCGCTCCATGCCAGCGTGGCGACGGCCAGGGTGTGCACGGACGAGAGCGTGCGCAGATCGCCGTTGTCGACGGCGTACACGAGCACGTGGCCGTCGCGGTCGCCCAGCGCCAGATGCCGGCCGTCGGGCGATGCGGCCCATGTTCCGATGCCCGCGGGTGTCGGCAAGCGGTCGGTGCGCACATGCCGCAGAGTCGGCCATGCATAGACTTCGATGCGGCGCTCGTCCGTGTCGAAGCACAGCGCGTGGCGTCCATCGGGCGCAACCAGCCACGTCATCCGCGCGGCGTCGCCGGCCGCCAACCTGAGCGGCGCCGACAATGGCAACCACGGCTGGCTCTGCCATGCCTGCACGCGACCGTCGCCGGAACGCAGCAGCGCGGTGGCGCCGTCGTCGGCGAACGTGGCCGCCACGAAACCCGCCGGTATCGCCAACGTCGTGCGATGCCACAGATCCAGCCGATGCGTGCTGCCATCGGCGCCTGCGACTCCGCCTTGTGTCGCCAGCAGGCGGTCGTTGCCGATGAAGCGGATGTGCGCGATCGGGAATGATCGTGCGGCGGGCGGCTCTCCCGTATCCAATCGAACACGGCCGCGTTCGGCGAGCGTGGCGGTGTCGTACCAGCGGATGTTGCGGTCGTCCAGTGCCAGCGCCAGCAGGCTGCCGTCGGCGGTGATCGCGATGGCCGTCGGTGCGCCGCCGGTAACCGCGATGCGGTCGATGAGCGTACTGCCGCGCGCGAGCATGATGCCGATGCGGCGGCGGTCGAGCTGCGCCGGTTCGGCCCGGCCGGCGCGCTCCATTTCGGTCGCGTTTTGCAGCAGCAGCGATGCGGCTTGCCAGCCTTCGCCTTCGCGAGCCAGGTGGAGAGCCGAATCGCGCCGCCCTTGCCAGAGCAGGTCGCGGGCTGTCGTGCTGCTGTCGATGGCTTGTTGCGATTCGCGCGAGGTGGCGAGGATCGATGCGCCGATCGCCAGCACGGCCAACAGCGTCAACGCGCCGGCAATGGCGGTGCGCGGTTCGCGGCGCAGCCACAGCGCCATCGTTTGCAGGGTGTTGCGCGGGCGCACGGTGACCGCATGACCTTCCAGATAGCGCCCCAGATCCTCGGCCAACACGTGTGGGCCGGCGTAGCGCGACTCAGGACGCTTGCCCAGACAATGCAGGCAGATCGCCTCCAGATCCGGCGGCAGCGCGCGGTAACGCGAGGGCGAGCGTACCTTGCCTTTGCGCAACAGCGACAAGGTGCGCGTAGGCGAGCCGCCCTCGAATGGCGCATGCCCGGTCAGCGTCTCGTACAGGATCGCGCCCAGCGCCCACACGTCCGCGGCCGGGGTGAGCCGCCCGAAGCTTTCGTCGAGCTGTTCGGGCGCCATGTAGCTGGGCGTGCCGGCAACGGACTCGTCGCGGCGCGCCTGTTCCACGCCGCTGGCCAGCCCGAAATCGGCGATCAACGGGGTGCCGTGTTCGTCGAGCAGGACGTTGCTGGGCTTCAGATCCAGATGCAGCACGCCCTGCCGATGCGCGTAATCCATCGCCTGCGCCAGCGTGCGCAGCAGCGTCGCCGCGCAACGCGGCGGCATCGGCCCTTCCGCATCCAGCCATTGCGACAGGTTGCGGCCGCGCACCAGTTGCATCGCGTAGCAGATCATCCCGTCGCACTGCCCCAACTCGTGCACGGCGACGATGTTGGGGTGCTGCAGGCGTGCGGCATGCTGGGCCTCGCGGCGCAGGCGTTCGCCGAACTCGGCCTCGCCCGCGCAGGCCGGCGCCAGCAGCTTGAGAGCCACGTCGCGATCGAGTTCGCGTTGGCGCGCGCGGTAGACCACGCCCATGCCGCCCTGGCCGATCACCTCGCGCAGTTCGTAACCCTCGATCCGGCGGATGTCGTCGCCGTCGAAGGCGTCGATGGCCAATCCGGGGCGATCGAGCGCAGGCGGCAGCTCGGAGCCAGGCTGTGCGCCATCGCCGTCGTTTTCGCCGAGCGCAACCCGCGCCAGCGCCGGATCCAGCCACCAGCGGGCGGTTTCCTTCGACGCGGCGGGGTCGGTGTTCACGGGGCGGCTCCGAGTGCCTCGCGCAGATCGGCCAGTTCCAGATCCAGCGCCTCACGGCTGTCCACCGTCTGCAACAGCTCCATCCGCACCAGTTGGCGCAGGCGCGAGCGCAGGCGGTGGATCTGCACCGCCAGCGTGTTGCTGCGCATGCCCAGCTCAGCCGCCAGCCGGCGCAGCTCGTCGCCTTCGCAGCCTTCCACCAGCAGCGGCCCGAGTCGGTCGAAACGATCCTGTCTGCCCGCCGCCCGCCATTCGCGTTGCAGGTGCGTCAGGGCGCGGGTCAATACGGTGGCGATCCACGCGGCGTGGAATGCTTGCTCGGGCGTCGGTGCGGCATCGGCGAGCAGGGTCGGATCGATCACGGCGTCGGTGTTGCCGAGACCGCGCTTGACCGCGCCCGCACGGGCGCTCTGGTCGGCGAGGAAATGCCGCAGCGCCGCCAGCAGCAGATGGCGGAAGCGCCCGCGCCCGGGATCGGCATCGGCGTACCAGCCGCGTTCGATGAAACGCAGGAAGAACGCCTGCGCCATGTCCTCCGCATCGTGCGCCGGATGCCACGCGCGGCGCACGTACGCCAGTACCGGCGGTCGATAGATGCGGCACAGTTGTTCCAGCGCCGCGCGCGCGACCGGCGTGGCGTCGATGGACGCCTGTGCAATCAGACTCCAGCGCGTGGTCTGGAATCGGCTCATGCCCGCCCCGGAGGGCCCGTGAAAGCCGCTTATAGCTGATCGGCCGGCTGCCTGCAAATGGTCAGCCGACCGACGAACATCCGAGACATCGAAGGAATCGTCACCAACGGTTCCGGTGGATCGTCAGCAAACCCGGAACCGCGCATGCCGCGGCGCGGACGGCCCGAAGCGCAGCGCGTCGTTGCCGTCGCGCTCGTCGATCCGGCTCAGGCTTTGCCGCGCCTGACGGATGGCTTCCAGCCAGTGTTCCCGGGTCATTCCCGCATCGGCTTCCGAGCGTCCGGCATACGCGGTCGCCATCGTGCGGAACCGGCAGAACTGTTCGTAGTCGAGCAGTTCAGGGCGCAGCAACTGCAAGACCACGTCGGCCAGCAGCGCGTCGTCGAGCAGGCCGATCACCGGCAGATCGTCGGGGATCAGGTCGTCGGCGCATTGATGATATTCATCGACAACCTCGACCTTGTGCCGGCAGTCGTCGTCGCAGCCCCAGCCGATGTCGCGCACCAGTTGTTCCATGCGCGCCAGTGCCGCCATCCGCGACTGCACGAAGCTCGGCAGGCTGCCGTCGGCATGCCGTTGCAGCGCGCGTTGGCCGGCGCAGGCGATCTGATCCATGGACACCGAGGGCGCTTCCCGGCTGATTTCGTGCAGGCTGCGGTTGAAGCGATCCAGCCGCACCGGATCCAGATCGTAATCGCCGACACGATGCCGACGACCCTGACTGACGGTGAGAAAGTCGAGGAAACCGTGCGGGAAGGTCATGCCGCTGGCGGCGCGTGCCGCGGCCTGCGCGGCGCTGGAGGAAGGCTTGGCGTTCATGGCGATCTCCGTGGCGGTGGTGGCGCGACGCTTGCCGCGCCTGTCACTCACTACGGGATTGCGCGGCTGCGATTACAGGCCGTGTTCCCCCACTCCATTCGGAAGTGGGGTGGTGTGAGGCGCTGCGTCCGTCGCCCTGTGCATGCGTGACCTCAGTCGTCCCGGATCGAGGCCGCGCCAGTGCTTACGCCGCGATGTCGAATGCCGCGCCGGCGATCAGCGCGTCGAAGTAATCGCGCGTCAAACGCACTTGCTCATCCGCCGATTCGGCGCGATTGACCACCGCGCGGAAGGCGGCATTTTCGGGGCGATCCTTCGCGTACCAGCCCAGATGCTTGCGCGCGATGCGCACGCCGGCCAGCTCGCCGTACAGATCGTGCAGGGCGTGCAGATGGCCGAGCAGGAGGTCGCGTACTTCGGTCAACGACGGCGCGGCGAGCGTTTCGCCGGTGGCAAGAAAGTGCGCGATTTCGCGGAAGATCCACGGCCGTCCCTGCGCGGCGCGGCCGACCATCACCGCGTCGGCTTGCGTGTATTCCAGTACGGATTTCGCGCGCTGCGGCGAGGCGATGTCGCCGTTGGCGAGCACCGGAATCGAAACGCTCGCCTTCACCGCCGCGATGGTGTCGTACTCGGCCAGTCCGGTGTAGTGCTGGTCGCGGGTGCGCCCATGCACGGCCAGCGCGGCGATTCCGCAGTCCTGCGCGATACGCGCGATCGCCACCGCGTTGCGGTGTGCATGATCCCAGCCGGTGCGGATCTTCAGCGTCACCGGCGCGTGCCGATCCTCGCTGGCGACGGCCGTCACCACCGCAGCGAGGATGCGTGCCACCAGCGCTTCGTCGCGCATCAGCGCCGAGCCGGCCCAGGCGTTGCACACCTTCTTCGCCGGGCAGCCCATGTTGATGTCGATGATCTGCGCGCCGTGGGCGAGGTTGTGGCGCGCCGCGTCCGCGAGTTGTCCGGGTTGCGTGCCGGCGATCTGCACGCAGATCGGTGCCGGCTCGTCGGCATGATCCATGCGCGTGATGGATTTGCGCGTGCTCCAGAAGCGTGGGTCGGCGATGGTCATTTCCGACACGCACAACCCCGCGCCGAGCCGCTTGCACAGCACGCGGAACGGTTTGTCGGTGACGCCGGCCATCGGTGCAAGCACGACGCGCGGCTGAATGCGGTAGGGGCCGATCTGCATGGCGCGCATTCTCGCATGCGCCCATCGCCCCGACCGCGGGCGGCCTTCAATACACGAACGGCAGCAGTCGCCAGGTGCGTTTCACATAATCGCGCCACGCATCGCCGAAGTTTTCCGCGAGCGCGGCTTCCTCGACCACGATGCGGCGCACGAACACCGCCAGCACCGCCAGCAGCACGATCGCCATCGTCAAGGCATTGCCGTTGCACAGCAGATAGCCGACGAACATCAGCAGCGAGCCGGTGTAGGACGGGTGCCGCAACAATTTGTACGGGCCATTTTCGATCAGGCGATGGTCTCTGGCGATCGCCACCTGCACGGTGAAGAAGCGCCCGAGCACATGGATCGACCACGCGCGCAGCACGGTGCCGAGGACGAACAAGGCCAGTCCGAGCGGATACAACGTCGCGGCGTGCGGTAGCTGTGCCCAGGGCGTGGCGAGGCCGACGCTGATGCCGATCACGATGGCCAGCGAAATCACGATCCAGATCAACTGGAAGCTGCCGCGATCCTTGCCCTGCGCGCCGGGCAGCGGGCGACGGGTCAGCGAGATGGTCGCCTCGAAGATCAGGAAGAACACCGCGATCACGTTCGGCGAGGGCAAGGGCATGGCGATTGCGTCCAGAGATCGGCATCAGCATACCCTCCGCGATCCGCGATCCGCGATCCGCGATCCGCGCTGCCGATGGCGTCAAGCGTGTCGCCGGATGCCTATGCCCGCGCCACCACGCGATTGCGACCGCCGCGTTTGGCCACGATCAGACGTTGGTCGGCGCGTTTCAACAGCGCGGACATGTCGGTGCCGTCGGCGGGATAGCTGGCCAATCCAGCGGACAGGGTGATCGACAGGCGCTCGGCATCCGGCCGCCCGCCACCTTCGGCGTCGCCCAGTTGCATCGGCGTGTCGGCCACGCGCTGGCGCAACGACTCCATCCGCTCCCACGCCGGGCCCATGGAATGCGGCAGGGTCAACACGAACTCCTCGCCGCCCACACGCATCAGCGTTTCGCCATCGGCGAGCGCATCGCCCAACACCGTCACCACGTGCCGGAGCGCTTGATCGCCGACCGGATGGCCGTGGCGGTCGTTGATGCGCTTGAACTGGTCGAGGTCGATGATCGCCAGCGCGACCGAGCGTTGATCGCGCTGCGCGGATTCCAGCAAGCGCGGCACGCGATGCATGAGCCAGGATCGATTGGGCAGCCCGGTGAGGGTGTCGGTGCCCGATTGCAGTACCAGTCGCTGAATGCGGTACACCACGACCGCGGTGAGCAGGGTGGTGACCAGCAGCAGGATCATGCGTTGCGCCTGATTGCTGACCGACACTTCGCCGTATCCGGGCGACACCAGCGGCTGCCCGTGCGCGTTCGCGAACACCCACAGCGCGAGCGTGCCGTACTGGACGATCGCCAGCAGGCCGGCCAGCAAGGTCACGCGACCGTCGTTGCGCAACGCGGTGGCGAAGATCGACAACGGATAGCACGACCACACGATCACCGTGTTCAGGCTCGCCGCCGGCGATTGCAGCGCGATCAGCACCAGCACCAGCGTCTCCATGCTGATGTCCGAGGCGCTGGTGACGAACGGCAACCAGCTGTAGCGACGCTTGCGCCGGGCGAGGATCAACCACAGCCACGCCAGCAACGTGCCCAGCCCGGTGCCGGCAAAACCGGCGAGGCTTTCGTCCACGCCGCCGCCGGTGAGCAGGTTGATCACCGGCATCAGCATCAGCAACAGCGTCGCCACCAGACGGATGCGCGCCACCAGCAATTCGCCGCCGGCGCCGACATCCAGCACGATCTCGTCCGGACGATCGCGCAGGGTGCTGGCCAGCTCGCGCAGGGTTTCGCGCAGGGTGTTCACGGGTGCTGTCCGTCCATCGCTTCGACCTGCGTTTTGCGCACGCCCATCGTAGCTGCCGAGCAATCCCTCAGGCCAGCAGTTCGTACAGATTCCACAAGCCCAGCGCGAGGAACAACGAGGCCGCGGCGATGCGCGCGGCGCGCAATGGGATGCGCGCGGCGAAGCGCGCGCCCAGCCACACCACCGGCACGTTGGCGATCAGCATGCCCAGCGTGGTGCCGAGCACCACCTGCCACAGCGGATGATATTGCGCGGCCAGGGCGACGGTGGCGAGCTGGGTCTTGTCGCCCATTTCGGCGATGAAGAAGGTGATGATCGTCGCCACCACGAGGCCGTGGCCTGCGCCCTTGTTGGCGTCGTCCTCGCCGGCCTTGTCGGGGATCAAGGCCCATGCGGCCATGCCGATGAAGGACGCCACCACCGCCCATTGCAGGGCGCGCGGCGAGATCCAGTGCGCGAGCAGCACGCCCACGCCGCCGGCCATCGCGTGGTTGGCAATCGTGGCGAGGAAGATGCCGATGCAGATCGGCCAGGGCCGGCGGTATTTCGCGGCGAGGGTCAGCGAGAGCAGTTGCGTCTTGTCGCCGATTTCGGCCACCGCGACGGCGACCAGCGAAACGAGGAAGGCATCCATGGAATCGTTCTCCGGGCCGGGCATCGAGGACGCAGGAAACACGGACACGCCCGGCCGGGCGGCATCCGCATCTCCTGGTCTTGCCCATCGATGCGCGGCATCGACCCGGCGCGCCATGGCTGCGATCGCTGGCGGGCGAACCCGCTACCATTCGAAGCCAAGCATGTTGACGCGCGGTTCCGCGCGAGGCGGGCGGCTACTCCCCAGAGGAAAGCGCGCACATTATATAGGTGTGGGCTTCAATGACACGCCATCGCAACAGCTCTCAAGCCAGGTTCCGTCGAAAGCGAAGTTGGCGCCCTCATCCGCCCTGCGGGCACCTTCCCCCGAAGGGGGAAGGAATAAGCCGCCTTTCCCTCCGGGAGAGGCCGACGCGCCGCAGGCGCGGCGGGCGAGGGAAAGTTGTGTCAGGTCGCTGTGGAGTCATGTATTACTGATAAAGCAACCTCGGTTCGAATGCAGCAGGCAAGAAAATGTCTGAAGACCGAAATGTGAGGCTTGGGTCAAGCGCATCATCCATCATCGGGAGCGTCGCATGGAATACCGTCGCCTGGGTGCATCCGGGCTGAAGCTGTCGGCGCTGTCGTTCGGCGCCTGGGTCACCTTCGGCAACCAATTCGATCGCGGGGAGGCGCGCGAGCTGATTGCGCAGGCCTTCGATGCCGGCATCAATTTTTTCGACAACGCCGAGACCTACGCCAACGGCGAGGCCGAGCGGATCATGGGCGACGTGCTCGCCGACCTGCGCCTGCCGCGCGATGCGTGGTGCGTGTCGAGCAAGGTGTATTTCGGCGCGCACGATCATCCCGCGCCGACGCAGAAGGGGTTGTCGCGCAAGCATGTCATCGAGGCCTGCGAGCAGGCGCTGCGGCGGCTGCGGGTGGAGCATCTCGACCTGTACTACTGCCATCGCCCGGATCCCGACACGCCGATCGCCGAGACCGTCGGCGCGATGGACACCCTGATCCGGCAGGGCAAGGTGCTGTACTGGGGCACTTCGGAATGGCCGGCCGAATCCATAGCCGAAGCTGCGCGCATCGCCGCCGAGCGCGGCTGGTACGCGCCGAGCATGGAGCAGCCCGAGTACAACCTGCTGCATCGGGAACGCGTGGAGGTCGAATACGCGCCGCTGTACGCCTCGCTCGGGTTGGGCACCACGATCTGGTCGCCGCTGGCCTCGGGCCTGCTCACCGGCAAATACGCCGATGGCATCCCGACTGGATCGCGCATGGCCACGCCCGGCTACGAATGGCTGGCGCGCAGGATGACCAGCGCCGAAGGGCAGGCGCGATTGGCGCGCGCGCGTCGCTTCACCACGCTGGCCGTCGAACTGGGGGTGAAACCGGCGCAACTGGCCATTGCATGGTGCCTGCGCAATCCCCATGTATCCAGCGTGATCCTCGGCGCCAGCCGTCCCGAACAGTTGCGCGAGAACCTCGGCGCGCTGGCGGTGTCGGAACAGTTCGATGCGCCGACGTGGGATCGCGTCGCGGCGGCGGCCGCCTGAGCTGCGTCGTCACGTTGATTGTCGATATAGTCTGCCCATCACGAATCCACTGGAAATCGCCATGCAATTCCTGATCCTCGTCATTCTCGTCCTCGCCCTCGTGTTCGTGCTCAAGGCCGTGCGGATGGTGCCGCAGGGCTACGAGTGGACGGTCGAACGCTTTGGCAAGTACACCAATACGCTCGATCCGGGGCTGCACTTCCTGTTCCCGGTGATGCAGAGCGTGGGCCGCAAGATCAACATGATGGAGCAGGTGATCGACGTGCCCTCGCAGGACGTGATCACCAAGGACAACGCGGTGGTAAAGGTGGATGGCGTGGTGTTCTTCCAGGTGCTCGACGCCGCCAAGGCCGCGTACGAAGTGGCGCAACTGGAAATCGCGATCCTCAATCTGGTGATGACCAATATCCGTACCGCGATCGGCTCGCTCGATCTGGACGAGTCGTTGTCCAAGCGCGACGAGATTAACGCCAAGGTGCTGGTGGCGGTGGATGCGGCCACCCATCCGTGGGGGTTGAAGGTCAATCGCATCGAATTGAAGGACATCCAGCCGCCGCGCGATCTGGTGGATTCGATGGCGCGGCAGATGAAGGCCGAGCGCGAGAAGCGCGCCAACATCCTCGAAGCCGAAGGCCTGCGCCAGGCCGCGATCCTCAAGGCCGAGGGCGAGAAGCAGTCGGTGATCCTCGAAGCCGAGGGCCAGCGCGAGGCCGCGTTCCGCGCCGCCGAGGCGCGCGAGCGCTCGGCCGAGGCCGAGGCCAAGGCGACCGAGCTGGTGAGCACCGCCATCGCGCAGGGCAATGTGCAGGCGATCAACTACTTCGTCGCGCAAAAATACATCGAGGCCTTCAAGTCGTTGGCCGAGGCGCCGAACCAGAAGTTCGTGATGCTGCCGATGGAAGCCTCGGGAATCCTCGGCTCGCTGGCCGGCATCACCGAACTGGCCAAGGAAAGCCTCGGCCGCCAGCCATCCGCGATGTCCGCACGCGCGGCGTTTCCGGTGCCGCCGGGCCCGCAGGGGAGTTGATGCCATGACCTGGACCCAGATCGACTGGGCGACCATCGCGGTGGTGCTGATGGTGGCCGAGATCGTCGCCCCCGGCGCCTTCATGCTGTGGCTGGGCTTCGCCGCCGCCGGCGTGTTCCTGCTGGTGCTGGCGATGCCGGATCTGGCTCCGATCTGGCAGGCGGCAGCCTTCTGCGTCCTCGCCATCGCCAGCGTGAGCTTGTACTGGAAGCTGTTCCGCAAGCAGCGCGTGGCCAGCGACCAGCCGCTGCTCAACCGCCGCTCGCAGCAACTCGTCGGCCGGGTGTATCCGCTGGAGACGGCGATCGTCAACGGCCGTGGCCGGGTGCAGATCAACGATGCCTTCTGGACGGTGGAAGGCGCCGATGCGCCGATCGGCACGCGCGTGCGCGTGGTCGCGGTGAACGACATGTCGTTGCAGGTGGAAGCCGTCGCCTGAGACGGCGCGCCGTCGTCGCGACGATCAGCGCACCCCGGCCAGCAGGGTCGCCAGCCGCGCGCGTTCGCCGGCGTCCATGTCGGTGACCAGCACCGCCGGCTGCGTGCCCAGTTCGATCGCATCGGCGGCGTAGCCTTGCGCGCTGGCGTGCGCGGGCAGGGCGAACGGCGTCGCCCGCGGCAGTACATACACGTCGATCCAGTGTGCGCCGTGGCGATACACCAGCACCGCCACGCGCTGGCTGCCGACGTAGTCGATGCGCCCGCCGACGAGGGTGAAACCCTGCGCGGCGAAATCCTGCACCGGCGGGGAGAGCGCGATCTTGCCGGCGAACCACGGCTTGACGGTGTGATGGTCGCTGGAGATCACGTCCACCGGCGAGGTGGCGGCGAGCGCGCGCCAGTGGCTGGCGAACAGGTCGCGTTCGAATTGCGCGGCATCGGCTGCGCCCGGTGAGCCGCCCTCCGTTGACGGGTTCCAGTCGTGGCGCATCATCAGTCCACCGGCACCGAAGGACAGTAGGCAGGCGGCGGCGATGCCCAGCCACGCGGGCAGCGTGCGCCGTGGGTTCGGGGCGATGGCGACGACGTTGGTTGACGTGGCATCCGCAGGCGGCGCGCCCGGGGTTGCGGAGGTCGTGGGCGTGGCCATCATTTCGGCGCTGGCGCGGATGCGCGCGGGCAGATCCTCCGGCGCGCGGTGGCGCAGCGCCGGATCGCGCAGCGCGCGGCGCAGGTCGTCGCCACGGGCGAGTGCCGCCGCGCAGTCGGGACAGGCGTCGAGGTGCGCTTCGAGTGCGCGGGATTCGACGCGGTCGAGCTCGCCGTCGAGGTAGGCGTCGAGCAGGGCGCTGGCGGTTTTACAATCCATGACCGGACTCCGGTAGCGACGCGGCCAGCGCCTGCTGCAACAGGGCGCGACTGCGCGCCAGACGCGACATCACCGTGCCGATCGGCACGCCGAGCACGTCGGCGATTTCGCGGTAGGACAGATCCTCGATCTCGCGCAGCACCAGCGTCTCCCGGAACTCCACCGGCAGCCGCTGCAGCGCATGGACGAGCAGTGTGCGGCGCTGCTCGGCTTCGGCGCGTTGTTCGACTTCGTCGGCCGGGCCGGACAGCGCTTCGGCTGCCGGTGCGACCTCCACGTCCACCGCGCCGTGCAAGGCATCGCGACCGCGTGCGCCCAGCCGCGCCAGGCAGCAGTTGCGCACGATCGCCAGCCACCACGCGCGCGCATTGCCGCCGGCGTAGGTGTGCGCCGAACGCAGCGCGCGCACGAAGGCGTCGTGCACCGCGTCGGCGGCGTCGTCCTCGCTGCCCAGCAGCCAGCGGCCGAGGTTGTAGGCCGCGTCGAGGTGGCGCTGGGCGAGTTCGCCGATCACCGCCGGAGTCGCGGCGACGCTCATCGTCCTGCCTCCACCGTCGGCGGGCTTGGGCTCACTGGTGCACGTGGATCGATGCGGTCATGAACGGGTGCATGCTGCAAAAGTACGCGAAATCGCCGGGCTTGGTGAACTTGAACGTGTATTTGTCGTCGGTGTCCAGGCCCGCGCTGCCGAAGCTCTTGTCGCGCGCGGTCACCGTGTGCGGCGTCTGGTCGCGGTTGATCCACACCACGGTGTCGCCGGGCGCGACGGTGAGTTCCTTCGGCGAGTAGGCGAACTTGTCGATGGTCACGGTCAGGGTGGCGGCGTGCAGCGGGCGTGCGGCCAGTGCCAGCAGGGCGGCGAGGGCGAGGATGCCGGCGCGCGCGCGGTGGTCGAACGCGGTGCGCGTCGCGGTCAGGGTCGAAGGTCTGTGCATGGCGGCGTCCTCAGGCGTTGCCGAGCGGGTGGTCGATGGTCGCCAGCGGCCCGCGTCCGCGCACGAGGCGGATCTCGCGGGTGCCGATCAGCTTGCCGAGTTCGCCGGCGGGCACGGTGACCGGTCCGGGTTCGCCGATGCCCGCCTGCCCCGGCGATGGCAGCGGATAGGCCAGCGACATCGCGGTGTGCAGGGCGATGTTGCCTTCCACCTTCTGCAGCACCTGATGGATGTGGCCGTTGAGCACGGTCACCGAGCCGAACGGGCGCAGCAGGGCCATCGCCTGATCGGCGTCCTGCGTGCCCCAGCCCCACGGCGCCCAGATCGTCCACAGCGGGATGTGCGCCAGCACCACGATCGGGGTCGAACGCGACACGCCGGCCAGATCCTGCTTCAGCCACGCCAGTTGTTCGCTGCCCAGCGAGGTCATCGTGCCCATGCTGAAATCCAGCACGTTGGACAGGCCGATGAAATGCACGCCGGACTGATCGAAGCTGTACCACGCGCGCTGCTTGCCGTCGTGGTCGAAGACCTTGAGATAGCCGGCCAAACCGTTGTCCAGCGCATCGTGTTCGCCGGGGATGGTGTGGATGCGATCGACCTTCAGCTCCTGGAACAACTCGCGCGCCTGCCCGAACTGTTCGGGCTTGGACAGGTGGCTGATGTCGCCGGTGTGGACGATCAGCGACGGTGCCTGCGGCAGCGCGCCGATGGCGGCGATCGCGCGGCGCAGGCTGCCGACCACGTCGGGATTGGCGGCCTTGTTGAAGCCCAGATGGGTGTCGGAGATCTGCACGAAACTGAAAGCGCCCGCAGGCATCGTTGTGGTGTCGCCGGCGGATCCGGCCGCAAATGCGCGCGGTACGCCGCCGACCACGCTCCACACGACCGCGGCACCGGCCCATGCGCCAAGGCAGGCCAGCGCGCGGCGGCGCGCGGGTTGTTCGAGGGTTTGATGCTGCGGATCGGGTTGCGGCAGGTCGGGACGGTTCATGGCGGACTCCGGTGGGGTTCGAGAGTCCAGATCGCCGGCGCGGGCGATTTATTCCCGGCGTGCAAGGATCGGTTCTGCGCCGGGCGGCCGGGCTTGCGATAATGCCGACCCTCGCGGCGATTGCGCCGCCATCCCGGATCGGAAACCCCATGAGCCACGCCGCCACCACGCCGCAGCAGACCGTCCTCAACGCCACCCACCGTGCCTTGGGCGCGAAGATGGTGGATTTCGGCGGCTGGGACATGCCGATCCACTACGGTTCGCAGATCGACGAGCACCATCAGGTGCGCCGCGATGCCGGCATGTTCGATGTCTCGCACATGACCGTGGTCGATCTGCACGGGCCGCGCGTGCGCGACTTCCTGCGCCACCTCGTCGCCAATTCGGTGGACAAGCTCAAGGTGTCGGGCAAGGCGTTGTACACGGCGATGCTCAATGAGCACGGCGGGGTGATCGACGACCTCATCATCTATTACCGCAACGAGGCGTTCTTCCGGCTGGTCGTCAACGCCGCCACCCGCGACAAGGATCTGGCGTGGATCAGCGCGCAGGCCAAGGCGTTCGACGTGGAAGTCAAAGAGCGCCCCGAGTTCGCGATGATCGCGGTGCAAGGTCCGCACGCGCGCGAAAAAGTCGCGGGCCTGCTGTCGGCCGAAGGCCGCGCGGTGGCGATGAAGCTGGGCAAGTTCGCCGCCGCCGAAGTGGACGGCATGTTCGTGGCACGCACCGGCTACACCGGCGAGGATGGCTTCGAGATCATGCTGGCCGATACGCAGGCGGCGACGTTCTGGCAGCGCCTGCTGGATGCCGGCGTCAAACCCGCGGGTCTGGGCGCGCGCGACACCCTGCGCCTGGAAGCGGGCATGAACCTGTACGGGCAGGACATGGACGAGACGGTGTCGCCCTACGAGGCGGCGCTGGCGTGGACGGTGGCGCTGGACGTTGGCGCTGATTCGAAGCCACGCGATTTCATCGGCCGCGAGGTGCTGGAACAACAGAAGGCGCACGGCGCACCGCGGCAGATGATCGGCGTGGTGATGGATGAAAAAGGCGTGCTGCGCCACGGGCAGAAGGTGCTGACCGCGCACGGCGAGGGCGAGATCCTCTCGGGGACGTTCTCGCCGACGCTGGGCAAGGCGATCGCGTTTGCGCGCGTGCCCGCCGGCGAGATCGCGGTGAACGAACCCGGCGCGGTGCGCGTGGACATTCGCGGCAAGGAAGTGCCGGTGCGGGTGGTGAAGTTCCCGTTCGTGCGGGATGGGGCCAGCCTCGTGCCTGCGAAGTGACCTGACGTCACTTCGCATGAGGCTGGCCGCCGGCAGCACGAGCGGAGGGCTGGGATTCCTGGTGAGGCATGGACGCCGAACGTGGAATCGGCGCAGGAAAGTGATTGATCGTGAGCAATCGATCGCGCACGGCCTCGTTCAAGACAAAGCATGTAAACCGAACAACCAGCGTATCCGTAGTTCGTTCCCTCATCCGGCGCTGCGCGCCACCTTCTCCCGGAGGGAGAAGGAACAAGCTACCTCTCCCTCCGGGAGAGGTCGACGCGCCAACGGCGCGGCGGGTGAGGGAAATCCCCGTTCGATCGCCGCGCATGCGGAGAATCGCGAAACCGCCCTTCCCATCGTTACAATGACCTCCTCGCCATCCCCGCACACCCTCTGGAGCCGACATGAACGAAATCCCCGGTGACCTGAAGTTCCTCAAGTCCCACGAGTGGGCGCGCAAGGAAGACGACGGCCGCGTCACCATCGGCATCTCCGACCACGCGCAGGGGCTGCTCGGCGATCTGGTCTATGTCGAGTTGCCGGGCGTGGGCGACGAGGTCAAGGCCGGTACCGCGTGCGCGGTGGTGGAATCGGTCAAGGCTGCGTCGGACGTGTACAGCCCGGTGTCCGGCAAGGTCGTCGCAGTCAACGAGGCGCTCGCCGACAAGCCCGAGACGATCAATGAGGACGCCTTCGGCGAGGGCTGGATCTTCGCGGTGCAACCCGACGATGCCGCCGAACTGGACGAGATGCTCGGCCCGGACGAGTACGCCGCCGAGATTGAAGGCGAGGAGCACTGAGAAGCCGTGAATCGGGAATCGTGAGTCGTGAATCGTGAGAGCAGATTCCCGGGAAGGGACTGCTTTCGCGATCGACGGTTTGCGCTGCCCGTTACGGTGGCCATGTCGGGATCATGCCCTGACGATTCACCATTCACCATTCACCATTCACTATTCACCATTCACGGCTCCCCCATGCCCTTCATCCCGCACACCGAAGCTGACGTCTCCAGCATGCTCGCCGCGATCGGCGTGGCGCGCATCGAGGATCTGTTCGACGAGATCCCCGAGGAGCTGAAAGTCCATGCCCTGCACGGCGTGCCGCCGGGGCTGCCGGAGATGGAGATCGCCAGGCTGATGCGCGAGCGCGCCGGTCGCGATGCGGTGGAGCTGAACTTCGCCGGCGCCGGCGCCTACGAGCACCACATCCCGGCGGCGGTCTGGCAGATCGTCGGGCGCGGCGAGTTCTATTCGGCTTACACGCCCTATCAGGCCGAGGCGAGTCAGGGCACGCTGCAACTGATCTACGAATACCAGACGATGATGACCCGGCTGACCGGCATGGACGTCAGCAACGCCTCGCTGTACGACGGCGCCACCGCGCTGGCCGAGGCGGTGCTGATGGCCGAGCGCAGCCGCAAGAAGGGCGCGCAGCGGGTGCTGGTGCCCACGTCCGTGCATCCGGCCTACCGCAAGACCCTGCGCACCATCGTCGCCTCCCAGCACATCGAGGTGGTCGAGATCGACTGTCCGCACGGCCATCTGGATCTCGCCGCGCTGGACAAGGTGGAGGGTGAGTTCAGCGCGCTGGTGATCCCGCAGCCGAACTTCTTCGGCGTGCTGGAGGAAGTCGATGCGCTGACCGACTGGGCGCATGCGCGCGGCGCGCTGGCGATCGGCGTGGTCAACCCGCTGGCGCTGGCGGTGCTCAAGGCGCCGGGTGCATGGGGCAGCAGCGGACGCGGCGCCGACATCGTCTGCGGCGAAGGCCAGCCGCTGGGCGTGCCGCTGTCCTCGGGCGGGCCGTACTTCGGCTTCCTGTGCTGCAAGAAGGATCTGGTGCGCAACATGCCCGGGCGCATCGTCGGCCGCACCACCGATCTGGATGGCCGCACCGGCTACGCGCTGACCCTGCAGGCGCGCGAGCAGCACATTCGTCGCGCCAAGGCGACCTCGAACATCTGCACCAACCAGGGCCTGCTGGTCACCGCCGCCACCATCCACATGGCGATCCTCGGCCCGGAAGGCGTGCGCCGCGTCGCCGCGAGCAGCGTGGCGAATACCCGTGCGCTGGGCGAACGCCTGCTGCGCATCCCCGGCGTGCGCGCGCTGTTCCCGCAGCACGCGCACTTCCACGAGCAGGCCTTCGTGCTGCCGCGCCCGGCCAGCGAGGTGATCGAGAAGCTCGCCGCCGAGCGCATCCTCGCCGGCTACGCGCTGGGCGACGAGTACGCCGCGCTCGGCGATGCGCTGCTGGTGTGCGTCACCGAAACCAAGAACGCAGCCGACCTCGACCGCTTCGCCGCTGCGCTCGCCGCCGCGCTCGCCTGAAAAATTCGCGCGCGACGCGCGCGATGCGCGCTCGCGACGCGAAAAATTCCGCGCAGTTTCGCTTGTGCGACGCGAAAACGCCGCACGCGATGGCGTGTCCGACGAAATATTTTCTATCCGCACACGCTTCGCACTGCGCGTCGCCGGATGCCTCGCATGCGCGATCGCGGCAACGCAGCGCATCGAAAAAATTTTCAACGAGCCGCGTCGTTGCTTGCTTTCACGCATGGCGCGCGCAGCGACGATGCAACGTTCGCACGCACATCGCACGCAGGTCGCATGTCATCGCGATCATCGACGATGAATCATTCGAAAAAATATTTCGCAAAGTTGTTGACACGTGCACAAAGCGTGATTAGGTTTCGCGCAACACACACGAATTGCGGAAGAGAGTGATAGCGAACGAACTGCCAGTCGCAAGCACCAACAAGGATTCCATCGAATGCTTCTTCCCGATGGATCGAGGGCAGTCTTCCCCCCAAGAAAAATCGCCTCTTCATCCCCGAGTACCGTCATCCAGCGCCCGCGTCCTCACCGATGCGGGCGTTTTTGCGAGCGAGTCCGCGCGCCACCCGGCGCGTGCAACCCATCCGTCCGTCATCGCCTCCGGCGTGACGGCGGGCAGGTGCGATGGCATCCATCGTGCCGTCTTGTTGTAACTGGGCATTACCCTAAGCCACTGACGAGGAGTGACACATGGCCGCCAAGAAAGCTGCTGCGAAGAAGAAACCCGCTGCCAAGAAGGCTGCGAAGAAAGTCGTGAAGAAAGCCGCCAAGAAAGTCGTGAAGAAGGCGGTGAAGAAGGTCGCCAAGAAGGCTGCGAAGAAGGTTGCGAAGAAGCCGGCCAAGAAGGCTGCGCCGAAGGCTGCGAAGAAGCCTGCCAAAAAGGCCGCCAAGAAGGCCACCAAGAAGAAGGCTGCTGCGGCTCCGGCGATGCCGGCGTCCCCTGCTGCCTCGATGTAAGACAGCCCCGACTGTCGTAATCCGCAACACGCCGCACCTGCGCTCTCTCCCTGTACCGCCCAGGCGGGGAGAGAGTCTTTCCCTTTCATGCCGACGACCTCGCCACGATGGCGTGGGTCGTAATGGTGTTGTCCGTTTTCGACTGGCGCCGACGTATCCATCGCCGATACGCGGGTCTTGCCAGCCTTTTCCCGTGAATGCACGATGGCTGCGCAGTCGCTGCCACGGTTGGTGTGCCGGCACTTGAAGCGCGTTGACGCCGCAGCGGCTCCGTCGATGGTCGTGCCATGAGACTTGAGGGTCGGAAAGACTGATGCCACCCATCCAGCCCGCGACGAAGAACTGGCATGCGATCGCCCTGGGTGTGGTCGGCGAGGGCGTGATCAGCCTCGATGCCCGCGGCTGCATCGAATACCTCAATCCTTCAGCGGAGCGCATGACCGGCTGGTCGAGCGAGCTGGCCACCGGCGCGCATGTGTCGCAGGTGTTGTCGTTGATCGGTCTGCGCGAACCACCACCGGAAGCCGATGCGGCGGCGCTGTCGGCGTGGTTCCATTCTTCGGCCGATGCGCACACCACCTTGCGCATGCGCGATGGCAGCCAGCGTGAGGTGCAGATCGCGGTCGCGGTGGTGGTGGATGGTCACGGTCGTCCCGAAGGTCTGGTGCTGGGGCTGCGCGATCTGTCGCAGACCGCGCACCTGATGCGCGAACTGGCGCGACAGGCCAGTTACGATCCGCTGACCGGCGCGTTCAATCGCGAGGAATTCGAACGCCGCTGCCGTCGCCTGCTCGCCGATGCGCGCGCCGGCGGTGGCCCGCACGCGCTGTGCGTGCTCGACATCGACCAGTTCCGGCTGGTCAACGAAACCTGCGGCCACGCCGCCGGCGATGCGCTGCTCAAGGAAGTCGTCGGTGCCTTGCGCTCCCTGCTGGGCGACGACGACGTGCTCGCGCGTCTGGGCGACGATGCGTTCGGCATGCTGCTGCCGCAGATGAGCGCGCACCGCGCCATGCAGGTGGTGCAGCAGGCCGCCGGCGCGATCGAGCACATGCGCTTCGGTCACGGCGACCGCCCGTTTGCGGTGAGTTGTTCGGCCGGCGTGGCGCCGATCACCGCGCAGGCGCGCGACATCGACGAGATCCTGGTCGCTGCCGAGGCGGCGTGTCAGGTTGCCAAGGAATCCGGGCGCAACCGCGTGCACCTGTTCGATGCGGCCGATGCCGAGGTCGCCTCGCGTCACGGTCTGATGCGCTGGGTGCCGCGGCTGGAGGCGGCGCTGGAGGTCGGCGATTTCCAGCTGATGTATCAGGACATCGTGGCAACGGCAGTCGGCACGCCCAGCGGCCGTCACTTGGAAGCGTTGATCTGCCTGCCCGATGCGAGCGGGCGGTTGACCTCGCCCGGCGTCTTCCTGCCGGCAGCGCGCCGCTACGGACTGATGGGCCGAATCGACCGCTGGGTCACGGCGCAGGTGTGCGAATGGCTGCACTGGCGCGCGGGAACCGGGCGCACGCTGCCCGAATTGGTGACGATCAACCTGTCGGGCTCCTCGCTGGGCGATCGGCAGTTTCGCGATTTCGCCGAGGAGCAGGCGCGCGTGTTGCCGCCGGGTGCCTCGTTCTGTTTCGAGATCACCGCTGGCGAAGCCATTGCCAATCTCGACGAGGCCGGCGAGTTCATCGAGCGCATGCAGCGCTACGGCTGTCGTTTCGCTCTCGACGATTTCGGCTGCGGACTGGCCTCGTTCGCTTACCTCAAGCGCCTGCCGGTGGACTTCGTGAAAATCGACGGGCAGTTCGTGAAGGATGCGGCGAGCGAGCCGGTCAACCGCGCGATGGTCGAGGCCGTCCATCGCATCGCCGCGGTGATGGGCGTGCGCACCATCGCCGAGCAGATCGAAACCCGCGATGTGTTCGAGTGCATGCGCGCCATCGGCGTGGACTACTGCCAGGGTTATCTGTTCGGCGAACTGCGGCCGTTGCTGAGTTTGCCGTGAATCGTGAATCGTGAATCGTGAATGGTGAATGGTGATTCGTGATTCGTAGTTCGAGAGCAGGATCGAGAAGGTTGGGTGTGGTGTGAGGGTGGCTCGAGAGCGTTCCGAGGGAAGCCCTGCTTTTGCTCGTCGTTCCGGGGCCGCCGCAGTTTTTTGCGGCGGAACCCGGAATCCAGTGCCTTTACGTGTCAAATGGATGCAAGTCTGTGGACAGAGCCGGGGATCCAGTTATTGGCGCAGACACTTGCGACGTGCGGATTCCGGGTTCCATCGCCGATGAAGCCGGCGATGGCTCCGGAATGACAGGGTTTATTTCACCTTCGAAGTGGAGTGGAATTACCCGCGACGCCGATGCTTCTTCTTGGTCTTCTTCACCGGTGCGGCGTGGCCGACTTCATCCACCTGCACCCAGTCGTGTTCGGGCAGGCCCAGCGCGCGATCCATGATGGTCGGCATCAGCCCGCTCGGCACCGCGCTCTCGGAGTTCCACAGCACCACCGTGCCGATGTCCTTGTCGGGCAGGAAGCCGATCATGGTGCGGAAGCCCTGCACCGCGCCGCCATGGAAGATCATCGTGTGGCCGGCGTAGGTGTACACGCGCCAGCCGGTGGCGTAGCGCGCATCGGTCAGGCGTTCGCCGCGCCACGGCGCGCCGTGCAACTGATCGACGGTTTCCACCAGCGGGGTGTGGATGTCGGCCAGCAGGGTCGGCGAGAGCACGTCGGGGCGGTGCCCCATCTGCGCCATCAGCCAACTGGTCATGTCGTGGATCGAGGTGTTCACGCCCGCTGCCGGTGGCACGTGGTAATAGGCCTCCTTCGGCGTGATCGGCACCCAGCCACTACCGCCGCGCACATGCGGGCGCGCCCAGCTCGGGCTGCTCATGAGCCCGTCGCGGCCATAGCTGGAGTCGTACATGCCCAGCGGCTGGAAGATGTACTTGGAAACCAGATGCGTATAGAAATCGCCGGTGACCGCGTACGCCACGTCGGCGATCAGGCTGAAGGAGACGTTCTGGTAGGCATAGCACGCGCCCGGTGCGCAGGCCATCGGCGCTTCGGCCAGCTTGCTCACCAGGGTCTGGAACGGCACCTCGGCCTCGAGGTCGCGATCGTAGGTGTTGCGGGTCAGCCCGGCGCGCTGGCTGAGGATGTCGCGCACGGTGAGATCCGCGGTGTATTGCGGATTGGGCAGCATGAAAGCGGGCAGGTGGTCGGCCACCTTCCAGTCCCAGCCCAGCAATCCGTTCTGTACCAGCAGCCCGGCCAGCGTGCCTGCGAAGGCCTTGGACAACGAGGCGAGGCGGAACGTGGTGTGCACGGTGACCGGCTCGCGACCACCCATCTCGGTGGTGCCGTAGCCCTTCATCAGCAGCACCTTGTCGCCCTGCACGATGGCCATCGCCATGCCGGGGATATGGGCGCGCTCGACGATCTGCTGGGCCAGCGCGTCCATCGCGCGTGCGGCGTTGGTGAAACTCGGTTCGCCGGGGACTGGCGTCGGCGAGGGAACGACAGCCTCGTTGGGGACGGTGGAAGCGATGGGGGCGATCGGCAGCGCTTCGGGCTGCACCGGGGTGGGTTGCGCGAAGGCGCTGGCGGTCAGGCAGGCGAGTGCGCACAGGCCGGCGCGCAGGAGGGCGGGCATCGGGGTCGTCGTGGGCATGGGTGGCATGGTGCTGGCAGGCGTACAGTGTAACGCGCGAGTGATTGAATTCCCGTTACGCGCTCGCACCTTGCAGCTTCCCACTACCTCGATCGCGTATGGATGCACCGCCCGTGACCACGGTTCTCGTCTTGCTGTTGCTCTGCGTGTTGCTGCTGGCAGGGGCCGTGCTGATGTGGGGCATCGGCACCTACACCGGTTTGGTTGCGGCGAACAGGGAATGCGCGGACGCTTTCGCGCGCCTCGCCGAGTCCTTGCGGCGGCGTCACGAATTGATCGGCACGTTGGCGGTCATCGCCCAAGACGGCATGCCGAGCGAAACCGCGATGCTTGCTGCCGTCGCCGCCGCGCGCGATGTCGCGACGGCTGCGCTGGTGGCGGCCGATGCCAACTGGGGTGATGTGCAGGCGATGATCCGGTTCGGTGTCGCCGAAGGCCAGCTCGGCGGCGCGCTCGCCGTCTTGCTGGCGGAATCGGCGGCGCATCCGTGGGTGCAGTTCAACCGGAATTTGCAGCAGTTCTCCGGCGAACTGAGCGTCAGGCAGAACGAAATCGCCCTCGCGCGGCAGGCCTACAACGCTGCGGCGACGCGGTACAACGATCGACGCGAAGCCTTCCCCGCCAGCCTCGTGGCCGGCTTCGGCCATTTCGCCGCAATCCCGTTGCTGGCGATCGACCCGCCGGACAACCCCGATCCGGCGAACGCTTCGGCGCGGTGAGCTCAGGCCGCCACGAACTCGCGGATCTGCGCCGCGGCTGAAGGCTGCGCCACTTTGCCACGGATCAAATCCGCCGCGCGCTCGGCGATCATGATCGTCGGCGCATTGGTGTTGCCGCCGATCAACGTGGGCATCACCGCGGCATCGATCACGCGCAGACCTTCGACGCCGCGCACGCGCAGGCTCGGATCGAGCACTGCATCCGCGTCATTGTCGGCGCCCATCCTGCAGGTGCCGACCGGGTGGTACACGGTCTCGGCCTTGGCGCGGATGAATGCCAGCAGTTCGGCATCGGAAGCGTTCGCGCGCGCGGGGAAGATCGGCGCGCCGCGATAGGGGTCGAAGGCTTTCTGCGCGAAGATTTCGCGCGAGAGCTTGGCGCATTCGAGCATCACCGCCAGATCGAAACCCTCGGCATCGCCCAGATAGTTCGGCTGGATGCGCACCTTGTCGGACGGGTTGGCCGAGGCCAGCGCGATGCGGCCGCGGCTGTGCGGGCGCAGAAAGCAGGCGTGCATCGTGTAGCCGTCGCCGGGGATGCGGTGGCGGCCGTGGTCGTCGAGCATCGCCGGCACGAAATGGAACTGCACGTCGCAGCGCTCGTCGGGGGCCAGCCGCGAGCGCGCGAAGCCGCCGGCCTCGGCGATGTTGCTGCTGCCCGGGCCGCTGTGGCCGCGCAGGAAATAGTCGAAGGCCACCTTGGCATCGCTGAGGCGGTCGTAGGTCACCCGCTGGGTGGCGTGTTGCAGGGTGCACACGTCGAGGTGATCTTGCAGATTCGCGCCCACGCCGGGCAGATCGGCGCGCACCGCGATGCCGTGGTTTCGCAGGTCGTCCGCCGCGCCGATGCCCGACAGCATCAGCAGTTGTGGTGAATTGATCGCCCCGCCGCACAGCAGCACCTCGCGACGCGCACGTACCGATGCCGGGCGGCCGTGGTGGAGATAGTCCACGCCGGCCGCGTGGGTACCGTCGAATGTCACCCGCTGCGCCAGCGCGCCGGTGTGCACGCTCAGATTCGGACGCGATTTCACCGGGTCGAGATAGCCCACCGCGGTCGAGCAGCGCGCGCCATTGACCTGGGTGACTTGGTACTGACCGAAGCCGTCCTGTGCCGCGCCGTTGAAGTCGGGATTGCGCGCGAAGCCGGCCTGCGTCGCCGCGTCGATGAACACAGTCGAGAGTTCGTTGACGTAGCGCAGGTCGGACACTTTCAGCGGGCCGTCGCCGCCGTGCAGGGCGTCGCCGCCGCGCTGGTTGCCCTCGGCGCGCTTGAAATACGGCAGCAGGCAATCCCAGTCCCAGCCGACCGCGCCCAGTTGCGCCCACTGGTCGTAGTCGCGCGGGTTGCCGCGGATGTAGCACATCGCATTGATCGAGCTCGATCCACCCAGCACCTTGCCGCGCGGCCACCAGAAGCGGCGGCCGTCCATACCCGGCACCGGCTCGGTGGTGTAGTCCCAGTTCACGCCCTTCTTGTTGACCAGCTTGGCCAGACCCGCCGGCATGTGGATGAAGGGATGCCAGTCGCGCGGGCCGGCTTCCAGCAGCAGCACTTTCACGGCGGGGTCTTCGCTCAGCCGATGGGCCAGCACGCAGCCGGCCGAGCCGGCGCCGACGATGATGTAGTCGAACTCGGATGGGGCGGTCACGGCATTACCTGCTGGCGCGGCTATGTGCCGAGGCTAGGCGCTGGCGATAGAGCAAACATTCCAGCGTCATTTTTCCTTCCCCCTCCGGGGGAAGGTGGCGCGAAGCGCCGGATGAGGGGCGATTCGATGGCAATATCCCCACTCGATGACCCCTCACCCCAACCCCTCTCCCGATGGGAGAGGGGCTTTGGTCGATTGCGTCGCGGCAGCAGCCAGTTCAGCTGGATCGAAATCGTCCACCGTGATCGCATCCAGGGTCATCGTGCGCAGTTCCTCCAATTGTTTGTGCTCCTCGGCGGTGATCCAGCCGGCCTGCACGCCGGCGTCGAGTTGCGCGGCGTAGTCCAGCGTATCCAGCCCGGCGCCCTTGAGCGCCTTGACGAACTTGCGTTCGACCGGCTCGGCGAGGATCACCTTCGACAAATAACTGTCGATGCGGCCGGCCGGATTATTCGCTGCCGGGGTGAGGTACAGGCCCGCGGCGAGGCGGTCGCGGGCGTCGCCGGGCGCCATCAGCAGCGCGGCGGCGCGGTGGCCGAGGCGGTCGGAGGGTTCCTGCGCGCGCCGGCCCCACGGAAACACCAGCAACCACAGCAGCCAGCCGACCGGACGGATCGGGAAGTTGCGCAACGCGCCGGAGAAGGCGCGTTCGATGCGGTGCACGGCGTCGTGGAAGGCCCACGCCAGCAATGGACGATCGGACACCGGCGCGCCCTCGTCGTGGTGGCGCTTGAGCATGCTGCTGGCGATGTACAGCTCGCTGAGCACGTCGCCCAGCCGCGCCGAGAGCTTTTCGCGGAACTTCAGCTTGCCGCCGAGCAGCAGCATCGCGGTGTCCGTCATCAAAGCCAGCGCCGCGCAATAGCGGTCGAGCTTGCGGAAATAGCGCCGCGTGCAGGCATCGCCCGGCGCGCTGCCGATGCGCGCGGCGGTGAGGCCGAACCACCACGCGCGCACCGCGTTGGAGATCGCGTAACCGACATGGCCGCGCAGGTTGCGGTCGAATTCGCGCAGGCGCTGGCGCGGGTCTTCCAGCGCGGCGGCCTGCATTTCCTTGAGCACCCACGGATGGCACAGGATCGCGCCCTGCCCGAAGATCATCAGGCTGCGGGTCATGATGTTGGCGCCCTCGACGGTGATCGAGATCGGCGCGTGCTGCCAGTTGCGACCCAGATAGTTGCGCGGACCGAGGATGATGCCCTTGCCGCCGTGCACGTCCATCGCGTCCTGCACGACCTCGCGGCCGGTGGTGGTGCAGTGGTACTTGGCGATCGTCGAGGGCACCGCCGGGTTCTCGCCGCGCGCCACCGCCGCCGCAGTCGCTTGCGCCAGCGCGCTGATCGCGTAAGCCTTGCCGGCGATGCGCGCGAGCGCTTCCTCGACGCCCTCGAAACGGCCGATCGACAGCCCGAATTGCTTGCGGATGCGCGCATACGCGCCGGTGACCACGGCCGCCATTTTGGCGGAACCGCTGCCCGACGAGGGCAGGGTGATCGAGCGGCCGATGGAGAGCACCTCGACCAGCATCTGCCAGCCCTTGCCGGCGTACTCCTCGCCGCCGATCAGCGCCGACAGCGGCACGAACACGTCGCGGCCGCGGATCGGCCCATTCATGAAGGCGGCGTTGAGCGGGAAATGCCGGCGGCCTATCTCGACGCCCGGCGTGTCGCGTGGAATCAGGGCGAGGCTGATGCCGATGTCTTTCTTCTCGCCGAGCAGGCCATCCGGGTCGTACAGGCGGAACGCCAGCCCGATCAGCGTGGCTACCGGTGCCAGCGTGATGTAGCGCTTGTCGAAGCTCAGGCGGATGCCGACCACGCGCGCGCCGTTCCATTCGTGCGTGCACACGATGCCGAAGTCGGGGATCGAGGTGGCATCGGAACCGGCGAACGGGCCGGTCAGGCCGAAGCAGGGGATCTCGCGGCCATCGGCCAGCCGCGGCAGGTAGTAATCCTTCTGCTCGGGCGTGCCGTAGTGCATCAGCAGCTCGCCCGGGCCCAGCGAATTGGGCACGCCGACGGTGGCGCTGAGCGTGGAGGAAATCGAGGACAGCTTCTGGATCACCCGGTGGTGCGCGAACGCCGAGAATCCGAGCCCGCCGTATGGCTTCGGGATGATCATGCCGAAGAACTTGTGCTGCTTGATGAACTCCCAGACCGGCGGCGACAGATCGGCATGCACATGCACGGTCTGCCATTCGTCGGCCAGCGCGCACAACTGCTCGCAGGGGCCATCGAGGAAGGCCTGTTCCTCGGCGCTCAGCACCGGCTTGGGTTGGTCGAGCAGCAGCTTCCATTGCGGCTTGCCGGAAAACAGCTCGCCCTCGAAACCGACCGTGCCCGCTTCCAGCGCGGTGCGCTCGGTGTCGGTCAGCGGCGGCAGGATCTTCGTGTAGAAATCCAGCAGCGGGCGGGTGATCAGCGGCAGCCGGATCGCGGGAATCAGCAGCGCGATCGTCAGCACGGCGAACACCGCGCCGACCACGCTGCTCGCCGTCAGGTTCGCGCCCAGCCATGCGCCGATTGCCAATGCGGCCGCGCCCAGCAGCACGTACGACCACAGCGGCAGGCGGTGGTAGGCGGCGATCAACCCGGCCAGCAGCAGGATCAGGATCGGTACGGCGATGCCCATGCATGGCTCCGTTCAGCCGCTTGCCAGACGCATGAACCTACGTGCGGGCGGATGCGAACCGCCTGCAATCGGCTGGTTCGATCATGGTGTGCCCCTTGCGATAGAGCAAGTACCCGGAGGCGGTGGCTGCGTCCGTCGCCTCGCCGGCAGGTTCGACGATCAGTCTGTTCGGGCGTCGAACTGCGTGCGGGCTGGCCGCCCTATGGAGTGCGACCGCGGGCTATGAATTCCGGACGCACTTCGTCCCGAATCGGCTGCTGTCCGACCGTCGTCGGCGTCGGCTAGTGGGCGAAAAACAACGCGATGCTTGCGCCAAGCCCGATCGCCCAGAGAATGGAACGCAACGTCGCCTTGTCGGCAAGGTACGCGCCGATGTAGCCGAGTCGTGCCGCGACGAACAGCATGGCCAGGCCGTCCACGCGCGCCTGCGGGGCATGCAGTTGTTGTGCCAGCAGTACGCCGGCGATGAACACCGGCAAGGCTTCAAAACTGTTCTGCTGGGCGGCGTTGGCGCGCGCCTGCCAGCCTTGCAGCCGCATCAGCCAGATGCGCGGGTTGTGGTTGTCGAAGCCGCCCTCCCGGCGTGGCTTGCCGAAGCCCGGCGATTTCGCGAGGACGGCACAAACCAGCGGCAACAGGCAGGCGACGAGGATGCAGATGCTGGCGATGGTCATGGGATGTTCCGAGTCTCGTCAGGGTGTGGGGGCAAGCGGATTTCCGACGGTTTTCATGGGCCGAACGGATTTTTGCAGCCGCTGGCGGCACTGCCGTACACGGCCGACTGCAGGGCAGGTGATTGCATCAGCAGATTGGCATACGACTGGATGGGAATGCCTCCCGCCGCGTAGCAGGCAGTGCCGAATGCGGCGTCGCTGCCCGAACCGGTCATCAATCCGGTGACCCAGCGTACCGGCGGCACGATGACCGGATCGCAGTAGTTGACCCGGATGCTCAGGATGTTGGCGTCCTGGATGCTCTGCTGGGACTGCGTCCCCGCCGCCGTGCTGCGGTACAGCAGGCGCGCGTTGGGGATGGCCGTGATCGGAGTGCCGTCCTGAAGCACGTTGTTGTTGGTCGCGAAGTCCTTGAAAGACGCGCGGGTGGGATTGACCACGTCGATCGCCACGCTGTCCAGGCTGCCGATGGCACCCAGGGTGGTCTTCGTCCAGGCGTTGACCAGCGACGCCCCATATCCGCCGATGTCCCGATTCATGTTGCCGGTCTGGTACAGGGGAACCAGCCCCTTGACGACCCCCGCGCGGATGGAACACACGCTGCCGTTGTTGACGATGCCCTCGCGCGCGCCGGATATGGCCGCCTGGTCGAGCGTCGATTTGGCCATGAAGAACAACGCGAACTGCAAGACGCCCAGGGTCAGCAGGAGCATCACCGGAATGACGATGAGAAACTCGGCCAGCGACTGCCCCGCCATGCTCTGGCGGCTGCCGGATCTTTCCCTGCTCATCGTGAGGATTCTGGATTTCATGGGGCACACTCCACTGCCGCGCGGTCGTGGTCATGCAACATGGATGCGAGCGCGGCCTGCTCGCAGGCAATGGCGGCGGCGCGCGGGTTTCCGGGGCGCAAGGCTGCCCGTTCCCGTTCGAGCATGGCCTGCGCCTGGCGCAACCGGATGATCGCCAGATTGTGCCAGGCCTCGTTATCCATCGGATCCAGACGCACCGCCACCTCGTAGGCATCCGTGGCCGCCTGCGGGGCGTTCTGCAGCCATTCGAGGTTGCCGATCCGGGTCCATACCGTCGCATCGGCGGTGCCACGGCCCACCACGTTGCGGTAGCCCGAAAGAGCCCCGTCGGTATCGCCGTGCAGGTAGGCCGCATCGGCGCGTTCACGCGCAGCCAGCGCCGTATCGGTACTTTCCTGCGACGCAGCCGCGCGCAGCGGCATCAGGGCGCAGGCGAGGATCAGCACGCTGGCGACGGCAGCCTTCATGCCGGGCCGCCGCTGGTCACCGTCAAGCGCTGCCGTGGTCCGATGCCGGCGCGCGCGCATTCGCCGGCGGCGAACTCCACCGTCGCCTTCGCGCGCATGCATGCCGCCATGCGCATCGGATCCAGCGCGCTGACGATCCGCAGGATCATCCCGGAAGCGTCCAGGAACGCGATGTCGATGGCATACCGCATCCCCACCGTATGCACGGCGTTGCAATGCGCGAAGTACATCGCCTCGCCGCGTTGCAGCGGCGGACGCCACAGCAGCCCGCGCATGCGCTCCAGCGGCCCGCGCGTCACCAACAGCCGGGCGGCGACGACGCGGTCTTCCGTCATGAGCGTGGCGAGTTTCAAAACAACCCCTGTTCGCTGACCATCATGACGATCGGAAACGCGAGCACGATGAAGGTGGTCGGGAAGATGAACACCACCAGCGGAAACAGCAGCTTCACGGGTGCCTCCATGGCCATTTTTTCGGCGCGCTGGAAGCGCTCGTTGCGGCGGCGTTCGGCCTGCAGCCGCAGCACCTTGCCCACGCTCGCGCCGACCTGCTCGGCCTGGACGATCGCCGACACGAACGAGGACACCTCGGGGATCGTGAGCCGCTCGTCCATGCGCCGCAGCGCGTCGGAACGGTTCAGGCCGGCGCGCACGTCGCGCAGCACGAGGAAAAACTCCTGCCGCAGCGCTCCGGTCGGCCCCTTCTCGATCGTCTGCGCCATGGCGTTGGTGAAATTCAACCCCGCCTCCATGCCCAGCACGATGTAATCCAGGAAAATGGGCAGTTCCTTCAGGATCGACTTGCGGCGGTTCGCATAGCGTTTGTTGAGCCACATCAGCGGATAGACGAGACCCAGGACGATGCCGAATGCCGTGAACGAGGCCGTGAGGGTCGGGCCGGTTGCGCGCACGCCGAGATAGATCAGGCCGCCCAGCGCCACCGCCCCGATCAGCATCACCGAGCAGAATTCTTCCGCCGTGAGCATGTAGTTGGCTCCGGAGCGGGCGATGCGGACGTACACGCCTTCCAGCATCGGCGTCGGCAGGCGCGACCCGACGTAGGTGGACACGAACCGGACCAGCGGCCAGATCGCTCGCAGGATGCGCGGCAGCGGATCCAGATAGAGCCGGTCTTCCTCGGGCATTTCCCAATGCAGCCCCGCCAGCGCCCAGATCAACAGGACGATGCTCGCGACCACCAGCAACGAGATGAGAACGATCAGGATCATGTTTCGGACATCATGCGTCGTGGCTCATACGTCGATGTTGGTGATTTTCCGGATGCCCAGATAGCCCAGCAGCTCCATCACCGCGATCACGCCGAGCGTCATGTACCCTTCCATGGTGGTGAACAACGGGTGCATTTCGCGCGGCTGCAACTGGGTCAGCACGAGGATCATCAGCGGCGGCAGGGCCGTCATCACCAGCCCCTGGATCTTGCCCAGCGAGGTCAGGCTGCGGATCTTGCCTTCGATCTGCAGCGTGCGGGTCAGGGTGCCGGCCAGCGAATCGAGCATCTCGCCGAGGTTGCCGCCGGTTTCGCGGGAAATGCGCACGCCTGCGGCGAACAGGCCCATCTCCTCCAGCGGGACGCGCTCCTCCATCCGGTCCAGCGCATCCTCGAAACTCATGCCGATCCGCTGATTGCGCAGCAGCAGCGAGAACTCCTGGGACAACGGCGGCCTGGCCTCCTTGGCGAGGTTCTCGAGCGTGGTCGCCAGGCTGGCGCCGGCGCGCAGCGAACTGGCCATGACCGCGAGCGCATCGGGCAATTGCGTGCGGAATTTCTCCATGCGCCGCTTGCGCACGAAATCCACGATGAGCTTGGGCGCGATGATCGGTGCCGGCACGCCCAGCAGGGTGAGGAACATGCTGTCGGTGAGCAGCCAGATGAGCGCAGGCACGGCGACGAACCCGAAGAAATACACCATCGCCAGCTTGCGGTAATCCACGAACACGAACAGGTCGGCCAGGTCGCGTTCGGTCGTGCCCTTGAGGCGCTCGACCTGGCGGTCGGCGAGACGGCTCATGAACAGCAGCGCCAGCCACCCGGACAAGATCAAGGTTGCGGCCACGGTGAGGATGATGGCCGCGATCATCATGCGTGGCGGCCACCGGCCTTGTTGAAGAAGATCGAGCGATCGATCTCGACGCCGCGCGCGCCCAGTTCCTCGTAGAACTCCGGCACCCGCCCGGTGGCCGTGTATTCGCCGATCACGCGGCGCTCGGAATCGAAGCCGTGTTGCTTGAACTGGAAGATGTCCTGCAACTGGATCACGCCGTTTTCCATCCCCGTGACTTCGGTGATGTGGGTGATCTTGCGGCTGCCGTCGGACATGCGATTTTGCTGGACGATGATGTTGATCGCCGAGGAAACCTGCTGGCGGATCGCCAGCACCGGCAGATCCATGCCGGCCATCAGCACCATCACCTCCAGGCGCGCCAAAGTGTCGCGCGGCGCATTGGCATGCACCGTCGTCAGCGAGCCGTCGTGGCCGGTGTTCATGGCCTGCAGCATGTCCAGCGCCTCGCCGCCGCGGCATTCGCCCACCACGATGCGATCCGGGCGCATGCGCAGGCAGTTGCGTACGAGGTCGCGGATCGTCACCGTGCCCTTGCCCTCGATGTTGGCGGGGCGCGATTCCAGCGAGACGAGATTGGTCATGCCCAGCCGCAACTCGGCGGCGTCCTCGACCGTGATGACCCGCTCGCGGTCGGGAATGAAATTCGACAGGATGTTGAGCAGGGTGGTCTTGCCGGAGCCGGTGCCGCCGGAGATCACCACGTTGCGCCGCTGTTCCACGCACAGGCGCAGAAAATCCATCATGTCCGCGTTGGCCGAGCCGAAATCCACCAGATCCTTGGCGACGAGCTTGCGCTTGGCGAACTTGCGGATGGTGATGTTCGGGCCTTTCAGCGCCAGCGGCGGGATCACCGCGTTGACGCGGGAGCCGTCGCGCAGCCGCGCATCGACCATCGGCGAGCCTTCGTCGATGCGCCTTCCCAGCGGCGTCACGATGCGCTCGATCGCCGAGAGCACCGCCTTGTCGCTGGAAAACACCACCGGCGCCGGCTCCAGCCGCCCGGCGCGTTCGATGAACACCTGATCGAAACAGTTGACCATCACCTCGCTGATGCTCTCGTCGGCCAGCAGCACCTCGAGCGGACCCAGACCGATCGCTTCGTTCAATGCGTTGCGCGCCAACTGGTTGCGGTCGTAGCCCGCGGTCAGGCCCGGATCCTCGTTGAGGATCTCGTCGATCAGATCGCGCGTGCGCGCGCGCAACTCCGCCTCGCTCAGACGGGTCACATCCATGCGGCGTGAATCCATGCGGGCGATGATGCGGTCGTGGATCTGGCGCAGCACCGCGTACTCGCCCTGATCGAAATGATGCCCGGTCGAAGGAGCCGGTTCGGGCATCGACGCGCGCATCGAGGCCGGCCCTGCCGATGGCGTCGCGGCCGGCGCGGCCATTGGCGCGCCGAGGCCGGCCGCCTCTTTTTGCAGCACGGCCTGGATACGGTAGCTGCCGATCCCGACCACGTCGTCGGGTTGCAGGGGGCCGTGCGAGCGCGAGATGCGGTGCGAGTTGACCATCGTGCCGGCGCGGCTGCCCTCGTCGCGGACGTGGATGCCGTCGTCCTGGACGACCAGCACCGCATGCGTGCGCGCCACGTCCCAGCCCTGCAGCACGACGAGGTTCTCGACCGACTTGCCGATCGCGCAGATCGGCGCGTTGCAATTGATCGATTGCACCTTGCCGCGGGAATTGGAAACAGTCACCTGGAACATGGTTCACGTCACCGCAGGGTTGGTCGGATTGCGTGCAGCAAACGGGTGTCGCCGGAACATGGCTCGACTAGCCGTGCGGCGGGGGCGATGGAGTGGGCGTCGGTGCCCCGCCCGACGCGGCGTTGCCGGACATGCCGCTTCCCGCCTTGCCGGTGGGGCTGGCACCCTGCTTGCCGGAGGCAGGCGATGCCGGCGGTTGCGCGTTGGCCGGCATGGGCTTCGCCGGCGTTCCTGTCGCGGCATGGCTCGCATCGGCGGGAGCGGACGCCGGTCGTGCGGCGGCCGGAACCGGTTCGCCTGCGGCGGGTTCTTCCTGCGGGTGCGATCCGGGGCCGATGCCGAAACCGGGCATCTCGATGCCGCCGCCGTATTGGTGGTCGAAGTCGTGGATCATCCGGGTGCCCCGATCGATCAGTTCCGAATTGACGGCCGAGGCCGGCTCGATGATCTGGGGTGTCACGAATATCACCAGCTCGGACTTGTTGGCGTTGAAGTTCTTGTCGCGGAACAGGTAGCCCAGAACCGGAACGTCGCCGAGCCAGGGGAACTTGTCGACGGATTTGGCCCCACCGGCCTGCACCAGGCCGGACAACACGATGGTTTGCCCGCTCCTGACGTTCACCACGGAGCTGGTCTTGCGCGTCAGGAACCCTGGAAATCCCTGGATGGTCACCGACGGATCGATCTGGCTGACCTCGGTGTCGATGTCGGCCAGCACGTTGCCGTGCGCGTCGGCGACCGGCTTGATGTCCAGATGAACGCCGTAGTCCTTGTATTGCACCGTGCTCTGGCCCAGCACCGAGGTGATCGGGATCGGGATCTGCCCGCCGGCGAGGAAGCTTGCGGTTCCCTCGCTGCGCGTGCTCAGCTGGGGATTGGCCAGCACATAGGCGTCGCCTTTCTGTGCGGCGAGGTTGATCACCGAGGACAGCGAGCTGGTGATGCCGAAGTACTGGGAAAACGGGATGTGCGTCGGCAATCCGGTCAGGTTGCCGCCGGGGCCTTGCAGGGAATTGCCCGGGCTTCCGCCTTGGGTGAGGTCGCCGACCCGGAAATACGGATTGGTGCGCCAATCCTTGACGATCCCGAGCGCTGGCCCGGCCATCGCCTTTTGCCAGTCGACGCCGATGTTGCGTAATGCGGATTTCTTGAAATCCACGACCTGTACGTCCAGATACACCATGCGCTGCATGTCCACCGTGCCCGGATGGGTCAGGTTGACGATGCCCGGTACGGTCTGGGCGATCTGCTCCACGCGCTTGTAGTCGTCGGGTGTCAGGTCGCCGGTGAGCACGACCCGGCCGGCCGTGTTGGCGACGGTCAACCCCGGAACGGAAGCGAGCGCGCTGGCCAGGCCTGCCGCGGTTTCGCGCGTATCCTGGGCGGTGACGGTGATGTTGAACGCCTGCATTGCGCCATCCTGATGCCATAGCAGCAGGTTGGTCGCGCCGGCGGCCTGTCCGATCAGGATCAGGTCGTCGCCGGCCTGCTGCACGGATACCAGCTTGCCGTTGCCCAGCGCCACGCGCTTGACGTGACGCATGTGCAGGATCCTGACCTCGCCGGCATACAGCACCAGTTCGCTGGCGGCGGCGTCGGGCATCACCGCGTCCGCTGAAGTGCGTGCGGCGACCGGAGAGGGCGCGTCGGCGAATGCAGGCAGCGCCGCCAGCAGCGTCGTGGCGGTGGTTCCCAGAACCAATCGGGCGAATCGTCTCATCGTGCGGGTCTTCCCTTGAAGGCGGTCGTGGATGCGTCAGTGGCCGGTCGGCACGCCGCTGCCATCGGCTGCGGGTGCTGGCGAATTGCCCTGGAGAAGGGCGCGCAGCAACTCCTTGGCGCCTTCCTGTGCCTGATACGGCGGCAACGGCTTGGGCGGCTCGGCCTGCGGCTTGGCTGCTGCGGGGGCGGTGCCCGAATACATCACCTGCTGGGTGACCTCGCTGCCGGTGCCGATGATGAACTGGACCGGGCCGATGCCTTGCGCGCGTCTGGCTTCGCTGCCGGCGAGCTTGGCCAGCAGGTCGATGCTGTTTTGCCGCGGCATGTCCGGCGCGCCTGCCGGCGGTTCGAATCCGGGCGTCAGGGCGATCCGCAGGGTTCCCAGTTGATGCGCCAGCATCAATTCGGAAGCCTGATCGGCAGTCAGTTGCAGGGTGACGGTGCCGAACTGGCCGGCCAGGTTCTGCCCGGGTTTGGGCATGCCCTCGCTGAAGCCCAGATCGTTGCCGGTGGCCAGCACCAGCACGCGATTCAACACCGGCAGGATGTCTTGGGATTCCACGCCGTCCTCGCCGGTGCGCGTGGTCGCCAGCAGGATGTCGATGTGGTCGCCCGGGCGCAGCAGGCCGGCCAGCGCATTGACCTCATCCACCGAGATCGTCACCGCGCGCGTTCCCGGCGGCAGCAGGGAGGCGAAATCCGATACCTCGAGCTTGTCGAAGTAGCTCGACAGCAGCGGCTTGCCTGCCGAAACAGGCCGCCGCAGCGCCCTGCCGGAGAATTGCGGCCAGTCCTTGACCAGGATCGTGTCCTGATACAGCAGATCCTTCGGAAATTGCCGGATCGACATGTTCTGGTCGCTGGCCACGGTACCGGGTGGCAGATCCGTGCTCGGAACCACGACCTGCACCGTGCCTTGGGACAGTTTTTCCTGCAATTCGGCTTGGTATTGCGACCGGGTCTGGTGCAGATAGCGCACGATCAGGGTGACCGACACGAGCGCCAGAAAAACCGCGATCAGCAGCATCCCGACATACTTGTTGACTTGAGGTAGGCGCATCTTGGTGTCTTATGGCAGGGATATCAGGAAGGTGAAGTTCATCCACCACGTATGCAGCACATCGATCAGCCACGCGACCACCGACTTCCCGGCGGGCGCGCCCAGTCCGGGGATCGGGACGACGGACAACAGCACGATCACCGCCAGCGCGGCGACGATGTATTCGACCATCGTCTGCCCGCGCTGGCGCGCGCGGGTGGGCGAGCGCGAAGGGATCGGTGCGCGCGCGAACCGGGTCATTGCGACATCACCGTCAGGGTGATCGCCGCGCCGTTCTTCAGCGGCGCAACGACGATCCCGGCGTGGTCGTAACCTTTGCTGTACATGAGGATCGTGCCCGCGGGGCTGCGTCCCGGCGGCATGTCCGGGTTCCAGCCGAAGGCATGCAGGTTCTGCGTGTACCAGGCGACGACCGCGGTCGGCATGGCGTTGCTGTACAACAGCCACGTATTGCCGGAGCGGCTGCCGTCACGGCTGACCATGTGGGTCAGCGGTTCGGCATCGGCGGGCGCCGGAAAATCCACGGCGCCCATGCCGAAATCCTGGTCGAGTGCACTGATCCCGAGCAGGGCGCCTGCTCCTCCCTTGCCGTCGGGGCGGATCTGCACCGTATAGAAGCATTGACCCTGCTTGTGCGCGACCACGTCCCACGGGCCGATGGTGTTTTCGACATATGCCGGTCGACCCGGCTGACCCTGCCACAGCTTCTTGTAGTACGCGGCAAAATCCTGTGGCGATAGCGCACTGCTGGCCGCCACGATGTTCATGAGGCGGCCGTTGATGATGATCCGTGGGGCGATCACCTGCTGGGCGGTGCGTGATGGCGTCGGCAAGGGCTGGCAATCGACCTGTGGGACGGCGGTTGCACTCGCGCCATGCCAGATCACCAGCCCGCAGATGGCGACCAGACACGCCGCGACCCGCGACGTGTTGCCGGCAGACTGCGAAGTGGGGGCGGTGCGTTGCATGCGGATGCTCAGCCGGTGGTGATGATCGAGTTGCCGGGATTGGATGGATCGGGCTTGATCGTGATCGTCATCGACGAGCCGCCGGCGATCGTCGCCATCGCATCCACCTCGATCGCGTTCTGCTCCTTCCCGGCAGCGCAGGTGACGTTGCCGGCGCATACGTAACGCACGCCGGAGAGGGCGTAACCGGCCTGTATGAGGCTGGCCGAATAGCTTTGCCATGCGGCATAGGGGGTGCCCGGTATCGAGAGCGCACTGCCCACGGTCGTCGCACCCGACGGGCTCACCGTCACTGTGGAAGTCGCGCCGCCTTTCTGGAACACCAGCACCACGGAGCCATTGGCCTGCGTGGTCTGGCTCACGAGGGTGAAGCCCGCCGCGGTGTACTGCTGGATGATCTGGTTGACCTGCGATGGAGGTGTGGAGCCACCCCCGGGCGTCGGCGGGTTGTAGTTTTTCAGCCGGTCGGCAGGCACCGAGCCGGGATCGGTCACATCGACATAACCGAAACCCGGCGGGCCCTTGCTGCTCGGGGAAAGGTCGGGAATGACGTAACCGAGCATCGACTGCACGGATTTGTACAGGTTGCCGATCGCGGCCAGCGCCTTGGGGCGCGACGGGCAGCCGCTGGTGGCGGTGCCCAGCACCGACGTGGGTACGGCGGTGGCGGCCTCGCAACGCTCGTAATTTTCGTCAGACGCGCTCCAGCCATCGGCCAGCAGGGTGTCGTGTGCCGAGAAGGTCAGCGGCAAGCCATTGAGCAAGGAGATATAACCGGCCGGGCCGACCGGCAGTTTCGGCTGCACCGCAACGGCGGCGGTGTAGTATTTCTGCAGCGTCAGGGAAAATCCCAGCCCCACCAGGTTGCGCAAGGGCTGGAGCGTCACGCCGAGCGCCGCGTCGGTGGCAAAGCTGTTCGGTTCGCCGTTGCCGGTCGCGGTCGCCGTCACGTTTCCGGGGTTGCCGACCAGCTGGTTGCCCCCCTGATCCACCCACAAGGGGTTGTTGGCGAAGGCGCCGACCGAATTGTTCTGCGTCTGGGTGATGGCGGTGAAATTGCCGCTGAAGAACCGCATTTTCACCGCGTTGGCCAGTTGTGCATCGGTCAGGCGCGCCATCGTGGCATCGCGCTCGAATCCGGATGCGCTGTAGACGGTACGGGCAAAGGCTGTGTAACGCGCGGCCTGCAACGTCGTCGAGCGCATATTGATGAATTTTCCGACCAGCACCAGCATCAGGAACAGGGGTACCAGAAAAAACAACGCCACGACGATGGTTTCGCCCATGGCCTGCCCGCGCATGCCACGCCGTGCGGGGGACGGCAAGGCCAGCGGGCGTGGCGTCGCCTTCACGGCCCGATCCCCGCCTGCACCCCGTCCGCCGCCACCACGAGTGGCGTCGGAGTTTTGACCAGGTGCGCTTCCCAGTAAGGGTTGAAAAGGTTGCCGTAAACCAGATAGCCGCCCAGGCTCCATTGTCCGTCGGGGCGCACGAAATAGGCGTTTGCGGACGATGCGACCTGGATGATTCCGGACGCCTGGGAGTCGTACATGTCGAGCTGCCCCCCGGCGATGGGTTGTCCGCTGTCATGCATCTGTTTGGTGGTATCGACCGTCTGGGTTTTGCGCTCGACGAACAGGTTGATGGTCGGCGATTCCCAGTCCGGCTGGTTCAGGCGGCGCAAACCCATGTACGAACGCAGCCCGCTGTAACTGCCCACCTGCCATTGCCCGGCATTGCCGCCGGCGATGCCCATGCCGGTGGAAGGTGGCACCGGAATGAAGACCGGGATCGGGATGGGGAAAATATCCACCACGATGACGCACACGCCAAATCCGAAGTAGGCGCCCCGATCATTGGCCGTCCATTGGGTGTTGTCGTTCGACAGCGCTGCCGTGCCACTCCAGGTCCCGAAAAAATCGATACCGCCGAAACCATCGCCGAGGCAGTTCCCGAACGCCGTCAATCCGGTGGTGAAGGGCGGGTCTTCCGAGCCGCTGCGTGAGGAAGTCCACGGATCCAAGCTTGCCATCGTCACGTTGTGGAAGCGGTTGCCCGGATCGTCCGCCCGGCGCAGGGGGGTATAGCGTTTCTGGTTGGCCGCCAGCTGGATCTCCGATACCGCCAGTGCGGCACTGCCAGTACCGCTCACGGCCGCCTGCGGATCGTTGTCGTGAACCACCTGTACGGCTACCGCCGGAACCTCGAGGGCTGTTCCGAGCATGTAGACGGTCGAGGCGTTGCTCAGCACGGACTCGAGCCCGTCGAGCAGGGTCACCGCCGGGCCGGTGGTGGTGTCCAGCGTGTTGAACACCGCGCTGGAGATGTTCTGATAGAGGCTGTTGACGGTTTTGCCCGGCTGGCCTCCAAACAGGTTCAGGCCGAACAGGATCGCCCGGTCGGTGCCGTTGGCCGAGAACTTCCCGCATTTGGAATCGGCGAAAATCAGACAATAAAACCGCGACCACGAAGCCAAGCTGACCATCTGCGCGATCGCCACCTGATTGGCGACCATCGCGCGGTTGGAATAGGCGGTGAAATTGTAGGCGCGCGCCATTACCAGGGCGCTGCTGTAGGAAGCCGAATCGGCGGTGTTCTGCAGACGGGTTTTCACCAGATTGACCCGCCCCACGTTGTAAACCAGCAGCGCGGCCAGCAGCAGCACGATCGCCAGGATTGCGACCATGATGATGATCTGCCCCGATTGGCGCCGCTGTGCCGCCGGCACCCGGCGCATGAGCTGGAATGTGGCTGTGCTCCCCCGCACGCTGCCCCCTGCTGACACTGGACTCGTTGCAAATTTTTTCGGATCTGCCGCGGCTGTGGGCTCCCGGCAGCCCCCGTACAGCCGGCGGATGCAAATCCTTCCACCGGCTTGCTGTTACAACCCCTGACGATTCAAACGGTGCCCTGGCTGGAAACCCTCCCGCGCCCATGGAAAGGGTGCGGGAGGGCTGAATCAGCAACTGCGAAAATCAGCCGCCCGTCTGGCCGGCGTTTTTGGCATTGGTGTCGTAGGTTTTCAGGTTGTACTGCTGGGTGGCTTCGGTGTTGGCGCTGGTGGCGCCGGCCTGCGCCTGGGTCTGGCCGGTGGTGCCGCCGTTGCCGGCCAACTGGCTGGTGACCGAAGCCATCTGCCCGCGCACGGTCTTGCCGAAGAACGAATACACCGCGATCGCGGCGATCGCGACCAAGGCGACGATGATGATGTACTCGGTCATGCCTTGACCCAATTGTCCGAAACGAAGGACGCGACCATTGGAAGAGCGAATGCCTTGCAGTTTCATGTTGATCTCCTAGAGGTTTGGATGAATAACCGCCCGCTGGTTTGCTGGAGTCTCGGAATGCCGCGGATTACCGGATGTCGGATGGCCGGCGGAAACCCGAGACCCATTCCTGGTACTTGACCGCACCCAACCCGACTTGCCTCGACGTGACCGCCGCTTTCGTCAGCGTCGCCTTCCCCATCGGTGGCATGGCAGACAACTCCCCCTTGCCGCGGTGCACGCCCACGCCGAATGCGGATTCATGCAACCATACGCATTGGCATGGAGTGGGCGCGATGAGCGACTATACGCGCTAGTATGTGTTGGTCAAGCCACCCGGTAACCGCCCACGAGGCGTGCCGCCAGCGAGGCCAACGCATTGTTTCGACGCGAATTGAACGGTGATGCGTAGCTCCCGGCGTCACCAAACATGAATGATTGCTGAACGTTAATTTCAGGAAGTGCCGTGTCGCCTTTGAACTTTCGTGGACTACAAGAATGGGGATCGATGCCGCTATCCGGCATCGGACTGGGCGGGTTTGCCAAGGCCAGTCCTGACTTGGCGGTATTGGCCGGCAAGACCATCGCGCTGATCCGCGCTCGCTGCGGCGTGTACCGATGGCAGCGCGGCAGCCTGCCGGGCTCATGGAGCAGACCGAATGGACGTGCAGCCGGATTGCCCGTGGACTGCGGCAAAGCCATCGCCCGCGCCTTGTTCGTTCTGTTTCGATCCGGCGACGCGGTGCGATCCGAACGGAGGCATCGGTACGCATGAATCCGTGCGCTGCCCTGCGTTGCGCGGCGATTCTGGCGTTGGGCCTGGGCGGGCCGACAGCAGCCAAGCCCATATCCATGTGTGCGGGCGAACCTGCCGGCGCAGGGCAGCACGTCGGCCGGGCGACTCCAGGGATCGTCTGTGCAACCATCCAGCAGGCGGGGCCGGGAATCATGAACCTTGCTGCACCAGCCCCCGAGGGCGCGCGGCGTGAGTCCGTCCCGCGCGGCGTTTCGCCGCTGCACGCAACGGACCCGGAGATGGCCGCTGGAGCAGCCATTGTTGGAACGGAGGCGTTGGAATCGCCGGCGATGGCGACAAAACGGAGTCGCGATTCGGGGGGCACGGCGGTCACGACGGCGTCGCCGATCAAGGTTGCCGACGACGTGCCGCACGCTCTGGTGTTTCGTACCTCCGGCGATGGCCTGTTGCCGGTCGCGGTGAAGCCAGTCGGCAAACCGGAGCGAGCGATCGACGGCACGGCGATCCGGTATGCGCGCAACGGCATCACGTTCTACACCACGACCCCGCCGGCGCAGGTGGCGTCGGGAACCCCGTTCATCATCATCGGAAATTGCTACGCCTGCGATCTGCTGCCGGGAGTGCGATTCGACCGGATGGCGCTCAATACATCCTCCTACGCAGTCGAGATATCCGTCGCGGCGCGTGCCTACGGCATCGATGAGGGACTGATTCGCGCGATCATCCACGCCGAGTCGGATTTCAACCCGAATGCGGTCTCCGACAAGGGCGCGCAGGGGCTGATGCAACTGATGCCGGTCACCGCGGCACGGTTCGGCGTGCGCGATGCCTTCGCCGCAGCCGACAACATCCGTGGCGGTGCGCAGTATCTGGCGTTCCTGTCCAGGCGTTACTGCGGCGACATCGCGTTGATCGCTGCGGCCTACGACGCCGGCGAGGCGAACGTGGATCGCTACAACGGCGTGCCGCCGTTTGCCGAGACGCAGCGTTACGTAGAGCGGGTCGCGACCCTCGCCGAACGCTATCGCAGCGCGCATTGAAGCGGCTCTTCGCCGCGCGCACGCGCCCACCATTCAGCCTGGGCCGATGGATCGGACACGATCGGCGCCAGCCGCGCTATCATCGACCCATCGCCGCATTGAGGCCGCGAGGCGTCGCAAGGAGATCGTCATGGAGCTGGTTCGACATCTGCTGGCCCACAAGCCCGTCGGAGTGATCTCGATCGAGCCGACCGCAACCGTGCTCGAGGCCATTGGCCTGATGGCCCGCCACGAGACCGGCTCGGTGCTCGTCATGCAAGGCAAGGCGTTGCTGGGCATCCTTTCCGAGCGCGACTACGCCCGCAAGGTGGCCCTGAAAGGGCGCGCCTCGGCGAGCACGCCGGTGGCCGAGGTGATGAGCTCGCCGGTGGTCACCGTCGGCCCCGACGAAACCGTCCAGCATTGCATGCAGGTGATGACCGAGCGGCGGTTCCGCCATCTGGCCGTGATCGAAAACGGCACGGTCACCGGCATCGTCTCGATCGGCGATCTGGTCAAGGCGATGTTGGAGCTCCAGCAACAGGAAATCGCCCATCTCCAGCAATACATCGCCGGCTGACCCTGCGGACTGCGGGAGCGGGGCGATTGCGCCGACGGACGGCGGGCGGGCCGCGGTCAGGGCGGGTTAGACTGCCCCGGCCAGGATGCTGTGGCGGACGGAACCTTTGCCGTGAAGCTGATCGAACTGTTGCCGAATTTCATTTCCGAACTGCAGATCGTCTGCGAGCAGTTGGGCCGCCATGACCTGACGGCGCAATTCGCCTCCGTCGAGCTGGACGCCAACACCTACGATGCCGACACGCGGGTCGCACACCTGCGACTGCGCCCCGGGCGCGCGATCGTCAAGGTATCCGATGGTTCCGTCGCCGAAGTTCCGCCTCCGGCCAACGAGGATGTGCTGCTGCGTCACCGCTATGGCGTGCGCGTGCATACCGACAACATCGGGCGCATGCGGCGAATGACCATCGCCGAGGGCACGGAGATTGCAGAAGTGCTGGGACGGTATTCGGCATTGCGCCTGTAAATCGGATCGGAGACAAGCAGGAATCGGGAGCGGAACCAAACCGACGCTCGGCGGCGTTCGCCGTCGTAGGCAGGTAGAATGCGCGCCCCATGATTTCCTTTCGCAACTTCGCCCTGCGGCGCGGCGAGCGCCTGCTGCTGTCCAACGTCGATCTGGCTCTGCATTCGGGCTGGCGGGTGGGCGTGGTCGGCCGCAACGGCGCCGGCAAGTCCAGCCTGTTCGCGGCGATCCAGCGCCAGCTCGAGGCCGATGCGGGTGATGTGGAGCTGTCCGGCAAGGCGCGCATCGCCAGTGTGGCGCAGGAAACCCCGTCGCTGCCGGATGCGGCGATCGACTTCGTCCTCGGCGGCGATGTCGAAGTCGCCGCGGCGATCCGCGCGGAAGCCGCGGCGATGGAAGCCGAGGATTGGGATGCGGTCGCCAGCGCGCATCATCGTCTGGATGAATTGAACGGCTACGACGCGCAGGCGCGCGCGGGTCGCTTGCTGCATGGACTGGGGTTCGCTGCCGAAACGCATCAACGCGCGGTGTCGGAGTTCTCCGGCGGCTGGCGCGTGCGCCTGAACCTCGCGCGCGCGCTGATGATGCCGTCCGATTTGCTGTTGCTGGACGAACCCACCAACCACCTCGATCTCGACGCGGTGCTGTGGCTGGAACAATGGCTGCTGCGTTATCAGGGCACCTTGCTGCTGATCTCGCACGATCGCGAATTCCTCGACGGCGTGTGCACCCATACCCTGCACCTGCACGAGGGCAAGGCGCGGCTGTACGTCGGCGACTACACCGCCTTCGAGCGTCAGCGCGCCGAGCAACTGCGTCAGCAGCAGATCGCCTTCGAGAAGGAGCAAGTCGAGCGCGAGCACCTGCAAAAGTTCATCGACCGCTTCAAGGCCAAGGCCAGCAAGGCCAAACAGGCGCAGTCGCGGATGAAGCGGCTGGCCAAGCTGGCCGGCACCGAGGCGGTACGAGCCGAGCGCGAATTGCGGATCAATTTTGCCGAGCCGTTGAAGTTGCCGCATTCGCTGATCCGGCTGAATCATGTGGATGCGGGATACGCGAACCAGCCCCTCCCCCTTCCCGCGGAAGGGGGAGGTTGGGAGGGGGTTGGCATAACGCGCAGCAACAACCCCACCCCAGCCCTCCCCTTCAGGGAAGGGGAGGGTGTTGCAGGCATCCGCATTCTCGAAAACGTCGGCTTCGGCCTCGAAGCCGGCGATCGCATCGGCCTGCTCGGCCCCAACGGCGCGGGCAAGTCCACCCTCGTCAAGACGCTGGTCGGCGAGTTGCCGCTGCTGGCCGGCGAGCGCAGCGCGCATCCGGATCTGCAACTGGGTTACTTCGCCCAGCACACGGTGGAATCGCTGATCCCCGGTGCCAGCCCGGTCGATCATCTGAAGGAAATCGCGCCCGACGGCGCGACCCAGGACTTCCGCGACTTCCTCGGCCGCTGGAACTTCCCCGGCAACCGCGCCTTCGAGTCGGTCGATACCTTCTCCGGCGGCGAGCGCGCGCGCCTCGCGCTGGCGTTGATCGCGTGGCGCAAGCCCAACGTGCTGCTGCTCGACGAGCCGACCAACCATCTGGATCTGGACATGCGCGAGGCGCTGGCCGAGGCGCTGTCGGATTTCGATGGCGCGATCGTGCTGGTCTCGCACGACCGCCACCTGATCGGACTGGTCTGCGACAGCTTCTGGCGCGTCGCCGACGGCCATGTGCAGGCGTTCGATGGCGACCTCGATGCCTACGCCGCGTGGCTGCGTTCGCGCGGTGCAGAATCCAGAGCCGCTTCCAGTGCGGCCAAGCCGATGGCTGCGAAGCAGGCGACGCCGCAAGCGCCGGTCACGAAATCGAGCGGTGCAGAAAAATCATCAATGCGAGTCGATGCGCGCGCGGTCGAGCGCGCCGAGGCGCGCGTGGCCGATCTGGAACGGCAATTGACCGCGATCGACACCCAAGCCGCCGACCCTTCGCTGTATGCGCAGGGCACCGAGCGCGCGGCCGAACTGGGTCGTCAGCAAGCGAGTTTGCGCGACGAACTGGCGAGTGCCGAACACGATCTGCTGGAACTCTACGCGGCGCAGGCGTGACATCAGGCGCGTTGAACTCGTCCTGTCCATCCCCATATTGACCAGCGCACCGATTTTTCCGACAACGCCATGCCAATCTACGGTTTCGAATGTCATGCCTGCGGCCATCGTTTCGACCGCCTGCAGAAGTTGTCGGATCCCGATCCGGACACTTGTCCTTCCTGCCACGCCAAGGCACTGCGTCGGCAATTGAGCGCGCCCTCGTTCCGCCTGTCGGGCAGCGGCTGGTACGAAACCGACTTCAAGAAGGATGGCGAGAAGAAGCACAACCTTGCCGAAAAGGGTGAGGGTGGTGCGGCACCCGAGAAAGGCGATGCCAAGACCGATGGCAAGGGCGATGGCAAGGCCGCCGCAGCCAACAGCGATGCCAAGCCGGCTTCCAGTGAAGCCAAGCCCAGCGCCGGCAGCGAAGCCGCCAAGCCCGCACCGAAGGCCGAGCCCAAGCCGGCCTCGCCGCCGGCTGCCAGCTGAGCGCGCGGGCAGTTCGCACGAACAGCAGTCAACGAACAGATTGACTGGCTGCCCGAGTCCTGATTCTTGCCGAGGCACTACCGAGGCACATCCTGCAGGGTTGGTCAGGGTGTGGGGATTGCACGGCCTATCTGCCCCCATCCCAACCTTCCCCCGCAAGCGGGGGAAGGAGAAATACAAAGCGCCTTTCCCGAGTCCCGAGTCCCGAGTCCCGAGTCCCGAGTCCCGAGTCCCGAACAAGGGGCCGCCGCTCTTTCACGTTAAAATACCCGATTCCGTCGGGCGCTACGCCTGACGCCTTGTATGGCGTGCCAACGGCACACCCGGAGTCAGCATGCGCACCCATTACTGCGGTCTCGTCGACGAGACCCTGCTCGGCCAGACCGTGACCCTGTGCGGCTGGGTCGACGTCGCCCGCGATCTCGGCGGCCTGTGCTTCATCGATCTGCGCGACCACGAGGGCATCGTGCAGATCGTTGCCGAGCCTTCCGATGTTGACGGTAATGCCGCGGTGATCGAGATGGCCGCGCACGTCCACTATGAAGATTGCCTGCGCGTGACCGGCATCGTGCGCCGCCGCCAGTCCGTCAACGCGAAGATCAAGACGGGTCAGGTTGAAATCGTCGCAACGACCATCGAAGTGCTCAACCGCGCCGAACCGTTGCCGTTCCATGCGCACGAGAATCCGGGCGAGGACATCCGCCTGAAGTACCGCTACCTCGACCTGCGTCGCCCCGAAATGCAGAAGATGATGCGCACGCGCATCGCCTTGGTGCAGTCGCTGCGCCGCTGGCTGGATGCGCGCGGCTTTCAGGACATCGAAACGCCGATCCTCACCAAGGCCACGCCCGAGGGCGCGCGCGACTTTCTCGTGCCCGCGCGCATGCACGCTGGCGAGTTCTACGCGCTGCCGCAGTCGCCGCAGTTGTTCAAGCAGATCCTGATGATGGCCGGCTTCGACCGCTATTATCAGATCGCGCGCTGCTTCCGCGACGAGGCTCTGCGCGCCGACCGCCAGCTCGAGTTCACCCAGCTCGACATGGAATTCGCGTGGGTGGAAGAACGCGACGTGCAGGATGCGACCGAGGCGATGATCCGCGACGTGTTCCACGAGGTGATGAACGTCGAACTCGACAATCCATTCCCGCGCCTGACCTATGCCGAAGCCATGCGTCGTTATGGCTCGGACAAGCCCGACCTGCGTATCGAGATGGAATTGGTCGATATTGCCGAGATCGTGAAGAACTGCGAGTTCAAGGTGTTCGCCGACTGGGCGAACCAACCCGAGGGGCGCGTCGTCGCGTTGCGCGTCCCGGGTGGCGCGACGCTGTCGCGCAAGCAGCTCGACGAACTGTCCGCGCATGCCGCGAAGTACGGTGCCAAGGGTCTGGCGTGGATGAAGGTCGAGGATGCGGCGAAGGGGCGCGAAGGCGTGAATTCGCCGATCGCCAAGTTCCTCGATGATGCCACGCTCGCATCGATCATCGCTTCGGCTGGGGCGCAAACCGGCGACCTGATCCTGTTCGGCGCGGGCGCATACAAGACGTGCAGCGAGTTCATGGGCGCGGTGCGCTTGAAGGTCGCGAAAGACTTGGGCCTCGTCGCGAATGCGTGGAAGCCGCTGTGGGTGACCGATTTCCCGATGTTCGAATGGGACGAGGAGCAGCAGCGCTACATGGCCCTGCACCATCCCTTCACCGCGCCGGCGGTGGACGACGAGGCCGACCTGCGCGCGAATGCCGGCAGCGCGGTGTCGCGCGGCTACGACATGGTGCTCAACGGCAACGAGATCGGCGGCGGCTCGATCCGCATCCATCGTTCGTCGATGCAATCGGCGGTGTTCGACCTGCTCGGCATCGGCCGCGAGGAAGCCGAGCTGAAGTTCGGCTTCCTGCTCGAGGCGCTGCGCTACGGCGCGCCGCCGCACGGCGGCATCGCCTTCGGCATCGACCGCATCGCCGCGCTGATGGCCGGCACCGAGTCGATCCGCGACGTGATTGCCTTCCCGAAGACCACCACCGCGCAGTGTCTGATGACCGGCGCGCCCTCGCCGATCCCGGATGCGCAACTCGCCGAAGTCCACGTCGCGGTGCGGGAAAAGGAAAAGGGAACCTTGTGAACTCTCGCATCGACGACACGGGAAAGACCAAGGGACAGGGCGAGATTCACGCCGACCCCTTTTCTGTTTCCATCCGCCGCGCCGGGACGGGCGATGCCGCCGTGTTGTCGGCGATCAGCTGCCGCACTTTCATCGAAACCTTCGGCCACATGTATCCGGCCGAGGATCTCGACGATTTCCTGCGCACGAACTATGCGGTCGCCGAGTGCGAACGCCTGCTTGCGGATCCGCACTACGCCGCGTGGCTGGTCGAGTGCGGTGGGCAAGCCGTCGGCCATGCGCTGGCGGGCCCCTGCGGCTTGCCGCACCCGGACGTGCAATCCGGCGATGGCGAACTCAAGCGCCTGTATTTGTTGGCAAGCGCGCAAAACGGCGGTTGCGGCGCACGCTTGTTTCGCGATGTGCTGGCTTGGCTCGAAGCCGGCGGCCCGCGCCGCATCTGGATCAGCGTGTGGTCGGGCAACCTCGGCGCGCAGCGGTTCTATGCCCGCTTCGGTTTCGCCAAGGTCGCCGAATACGAATTTCCCGTCGGCCGCCAACGTGACCACGAGTTCATGTTCCGGCGCGATGCCACGACGGTGCTGGGTACCGATGACGCGCATCGCTGAACTGCCTGCGCAATCAGGTTCCCCCGAACAGGGCGAGCATGTGGCGTGCGGCAAGGAAAATTCGCGATACGTTTTGCTCGCGGCATGCCTGATGCTGCTGGGATTGGCGATCCGCTCGATTTACGTGCTGGTGGCGCAAGTCGATTTTCCCATTCGCGGCGACAGCAATGAATACGTCTTGTATGCGTGGAATTGGGTGCATCGCGGCATCTATTCGATGGCGTTGCCTACCGACACTTCGATAGAGCCGAGCGGTTTCAGGGCGCCCGGTTATCCGTGGCTGATCGCTGCGGCGATGCGTTGGGCGGGTCACTCCGATTTGCCGTTTCGGCAATTACCGAACGGACTGTGGACGATCGGTTATGTCAGCGACGCATGGATGCGTTGCGTCATGTTCATGCAGGTGCTGATGGGCGCGGCGAGCGTCGGATTGAGCATGGCGGTCGCCCGATTCTGGCTGCGTCCGGGATTCAGCCTGCTGGTCGGAGCATTGGTCGCGTTGTGGCCGCAATCGGTGACGTTCACTGGCGCCTTGCTCAGCGAAACCTTGTTTTCGTTCACGCTGCTGCTTGCGTTCTGGATGTTTCTGTACGCCAAACGGCATGCCAGCAATGTCTGGATGAGCGCCAGTGGGTTCATGTTCGGCATAGCATACTTGGTCAACCCTGTCGTTGGCCTGTTTCCCCTGTTGTGCGCTTTCGGAATGTTCTGGCGGCGAGCGAGCCGCAATCTGGGCATTGCCCTGGCGGTGTCCGCCTTGCTTGCGCCCATCGGATGGTCAGTCGCACGGCATGCCGATCCGACTGGCATGGGAGCAACGCAGCGTGCCGAAATCGCGTTTGTCGTCGGCAGTTGGCCTGATTACTACTCGGCTTACGCCTGGCGTTTCAAGGAGCCGTCCGCAGCGTGGATTGTGGCGCAGGAATCCAGGGAGCAGGATGCTTTCATGCGTGACCGCGCAGCCGGCTTGGCGATGATTCGCGCCCGTTTCGCGGAGGATCCGGCGGCCTATGTACAGTGGTACCTCCTGCGGAAGCCGTTCCTGTACTGGGATTGGGCCCTGCGTATCGGCGCCAGCGACATCGCGTTTCCGGAAACGCGGCATTCGCCTTACGATGTGTATGCGAGCTTTCGTGCGATGCGGTCGGTGTTCGAGCGACTGAATCCGGTGTTCTTCTGGTTCGCGCTGGCTGGCGTGCTATGGACGGTTGCCGGGTCGTTGCGATCTGCTCGATCGAGCGTGACGACCTTGCCCGTATTGCCCGCTGCGTTATTGATCTACGTGACTGTCCTGCACAGCGTATTGCAGGCCGAGCCACGTTATTCATTGGCGTTCAGGCCCTTTGAATTCCTGATGTTTGCGTGGGTTCTGCAATACGTTCTGACCTTCCTTGGTTATCGCATGGCGCGTGGCAGGCAGATGGCATGACCGATTCCGTCGTCCTCCTGCATGGCCTGTGGCTGCGCGGTGGCGCGATGGCGTTCCTGCAACGCCGGTTGCGCGTTGCCGGGTTCAGTCCGCTGGTGTTCGATTACGCCAGCGTGCACGAGGGCATCGAGGCGGCTGCGACGCGGCTGCACAAGCTCGTGCAGGGTCTGGATGGAAAGGTGCATCTGGTCGGACACAGCCTCGGCGGAGTGCTGGCGACACTGGCGGTGCAGCGCGATCCGACCCTGATCGACGGGCGCATCGTCTGTCTGGGATCGCCGTTGCGCGGCAGTTCGGCAGCGCGTTCGCTGGCGCGGTTTCCCGGCGGAACGAGCCTGCTCGGCGGCAGCCGCGAGTTGCTCGAACGCGGGCTGGAACGCTGGGACGGCCCACAGCAGATCGGCGTGATCGCCGGCCGGCTGCCGCTGGGTCTGGGCTGGATGCTCGGTGGTCTGCACTTGCCGCACGATGGCAGCGTGGCGGTGGCCGAAACCCGCCTGCCGGGGCTGGCCGATCATCGCGTCATCGCTGCCGCGCACACCGGGCTGGTGTACTCCGAACAGGCCGCGATCTACACCGGGGCGTTCCTGCGCGAGGGCCGCTTCGCGGCCTGATCCGCACGGTTCGAAGCGCGCCAAGCGCCGCGCCTGCGGGTAAAATCCGCCGCTTGTCCAGCGTACGGGGAGTTTCATGGGTCGGGGTCCATCCATCGAAGGCCGCAAGAACGCCGAAGACGCGCGGCGCGGCAAGATCTTCACCAAGCTCATCCGCGAGATCGGCGTGGCCGCGCGTGCCGGCGCCGATCCGGCCGGCAACCCGCGCCTGCGTTCGGCGATCGACAAGGGCCTTGCGGCGAACATGCCCAAGGACACCATCGAGCGCGCGATCAAGAAGGCCAGCGGCGGGCTGGAAGGCGTGAACTACGAGGAAATTCGCTACGAGGGCTATGCGCCCGGCGGGGCGGCGGTGATCGTGGATTGCCTGACCGACAACAAGGTGCGCACGGTGTCCGACGTGCGTCATGCCTTCGGCAAGTTCGGCGGCAACCTCGGTACCGATGGTTCGGTGGCGTTTCTGTTCAAACGCTGCGGCGTGTTGCAGTTTGCCGGTGGCGACGAGGAGAAGATCACCGATGCGGCGATCGAGGCCGGTGCCGACGACGTGATCGCGCACGACAATGGCGTGGTCGAGGTGTTGACCACGTTCGAGTCCTATCAGTCGGTGAAGGCGGCGATCGAGGCTGCGGGCCTGAAGCCCGATGTCGCCGAGACGACCTGGCGCGCCGAGAACGCCGTTGCCGTGGCTGGGGAAACCGGCGAGCAGGTCGGCAAACTGCTGGCATGGCTGGAGGATCTGGACGACGTGCAGAACGTGTATTCGAACGCGGACATCGGCGATTAGCCATGCACCCGGTGGCGAACATTGTGTCATGGTCTCCGGTGTCGCTGTTTTGCCGAACCCCGAGTCCCGAGTCCCGAGTCCCGTGATTCGCATCCTCGGCATCGACCCGGGCTCGCAGCGCACCGGCGTGGGTATCATCGATGCCGATGCGGGCGGGCGGGTGACGCATGTCCACCACGCGCCGCTGGTGCTGCTGGGCGAAGGCGAGTTCCCGCAGCGTCTCAAGCGCTTGCTCGACGGGCTGGGCGAGATCATCGAGCGTTACCAGCCGCAGGAAGTGGCGATCGAGAAGGTGTTCATGGCGCGCAATCCGGATTCGGCGCTCAAGCTGGGGCAGGCGCGCGGCGCGGCGATGTGCGCGGCGGTGCTGCGCGACCTGCCGGTGCACGAATATGCGGCCAAGGAAATCAAGCTCGCCGTGGTCGGTACCGGCGGCGCGGAGAAGGCGCAGGTGCAGCACATGGTGGGCATCCTGCTCAACCTGCATGGCAAACTGCAGGCCGACGCCGCCGACGCGCTGGCGGTGGCGATCACCCACGCGCACGTGCGCGCCAGCGCGCAACGGCTGGGCGTGGGCACGCGCACGGCATGGGGGCGGAAATGATGGGCATGTGTTTCAGATCCGCGTCGTTGCGCTTTGCCTCGTCGTTCCTGCGAACGCAGGAACCCAGCGACTGGATTGCGGTGAAGGATCCAAGCCACTGGATGACCAGCCGTTCGGCTGCTGGAAGCCCCGCGTTCGCGGGAATGACGAGCAAGACCATGGCCGTCGTCGGAGGCGTCGCGTGATCGGTCGCCTCAAAGGCATCGTGGTTCACAAGCAGCCGCCGTGGCTGGTGGTGGACGTGCACGGCGTGGGCTACGAACTGGAAGCGCCGATGAGCACGTTCTACGACCTGCCCGAGGTCGGCCGCGAAGTCGCGCTGTTCACCCACCACGCGCAGAAGGAAGACTCGGTGTCGCTGTACGGCTTTCTCAGCGAGGCCGAGCGCCGCCTGTTCCGCGACGTGCAGAAGGTCAGCGGTATCGGCGCGAAGATCGCGCTGGCGATCCTCTCCGGCGCAAGCGTGGGCGACTTCGCACGCCTCGTGCAGACCTCCGACGTGGCCGCGCTCACGCGCATCCCCGGCATCGGCAAGAAAACCGCCGAGCGCATCGTGGTGGAGCTGCGCGACCGCGCGGCCGATCTGGGCGGCGCACCATCGGCGCTGGCGGCGAAGAGCGGTGCGCCGGCCGATCCGCTGGGCGAGGCGATCGCCGCCTTGCAGCAGCTCGGTTACAAACCCGCCGAGGCGCTGAAGATGGCCGAGAAGGCGCAGGCCCCCGGCGACGACGCCGAGGCGATCATCCGCAAGGCGCTCAAGGCCTCGCTCAAGGTTTGATCGTCGCAACAGCGAAACTGGCCATGCCCGAACCTGCTTCCGCCGCCGTACCGGATTCCAGCCCGCACGCACCGCAAGGCAGCCTGCGCGCGCTGATGCTCGGCGCGATCGGGGTGGTGTTCGGCGACATCGGCACCAGTCCGCTGTACACGCTGCACGAGATGTTCCTGCCGCACTATCGCCTGCGTCCCGACGAGGGCACGGTGCTGGGCGTGCTGTCGCTGATCCTGTGGTCGTTGATCCTGATCGTCGCAGTGAAATACGTGTCGATCATCATGCGCGCCGACAACAAGGGCGAGGGCGGGATCATGGCGCTGATGGCGCTGGCGCAACGCGCGCTGGGCGACTCGAAGCGGCTGCGCTACGCGGTCGGCATCCTCGGCATTTTCGGTGCCTCGCTGTTCTTCGGCGACAGCGTGATCACCCCGGCGGTGACCGTGCTGGGCGCGGTCGAAGGCCTGCAGGTGGCGGCGCCGGGCCTGCAGCATTTCGTGGTGCCGATCGCGCTGGCCGTGCTGGTCGGATTGTTCGTGTTGCAGAGCCGTGGCACGGCGAAGATCGGCAACGTGTTCGGGCCGGTGATGCTGTTGTGGTTCGGCGCGATCGGGGCGATCGGTGCATGGCATGTCGTGCACGAGCCGCGCGTTCTGGGCGCGATCAATCCGTGGTGGGGCGTGCGTTTCTTCATGGATCATGGTGTCGGGTCGTTCTTCATCCTCGGCGCGGTGGTGCTGGCGATCACCGGTGGCGAGGCGCTGTATGCCGACATGGGCCATTTCGGACGCCCACCGATCCGCGCCGCGTGGTTTCGTCTCGTGCTGCCGGCGCTGGTGCTGAACTATTTCGGCCAAGGCGCGATGCTCTATGCGCATCCCGAAGCGGCGAGCAATCCCTTCTTCAACGCCGTGCCGGGCTGGGCGCTGTACCCGATGATCGCGCTGGCCACCGCCGCAGCGGTGATCGCCTCGCAGTCGGTGATCTCCGGCGCGTTCTCGGTGGCGCGGCAGGCGATGCTGCTCGGCTACATCCCGCGGCTGACCATCAAGCACACCTCGGCGATGGCCGAGGGGCAAATCTACGTGCCGGCGGTCAATCGCATGCTGCTGGTGCTGGTGGTGCTGTTGGTGCTGGTGTTCGGCTCGTCCACGCGGCTGGCCTCGGCATACGGCGTGTCGGTGGCCGGCACCATGCTGATCGACACCCTGCTGCTGATCGTGGTGGCGCGCAACACCTGGCCCGACAGTCGGCGCTGGGTGGTGCCGCTGGCCTGCCTGTTGCTGCTGGTGGATATGTCCTTCCTGGGTGCCAACTTGCAGAAGTTCCTCGATGGCGCGTGGGTGCCGGTGGTGCTGGGCCTGCTCGCCTTCACCGCGATGCGCACGTGGCGGCGCGGGCGCTTGCTGGTTGCTGAGAGCCTGGAGGCCGAGCGGCTGGATCTGGATCTGTTCCTGACCTCGCTCGCCGCGCACCCGCCGCACCGCGTGCCGGGCACGGCGGTCTTCCTCACTGCGAGCGCCGATCGCGTGCCCGGCGCGTTGCTGCACAACCTCAAGCACAACAAGGTGCTGCACGAGCGCAATGTATTGCTCACGGTGAGCACGCTGGATGTGGCCTATGTCGATTCGGCGGAACGCTGCACGACCACCGAACTGGGCAACGGTTTCCAGCGCGTCGTTCTGCGGTTCGGATTCGCCGAGGATCCCGACGTGCCCGCCGCGCTCGTGCATGGCGTGTGCGGTCAGGACTTCGACCTGATGGACACCACGTTCTTTTCCAGTCGCGAGACTCTCGTCGCGGCCGAAAACGTCGGCATGCACATGTGGCGCGACAAGCTGTTCGCCTTCATGGCGCGCAACGCCACTTCGGCCACCGAGTTCTTCCGTATCCCCGGCAATCGCCTTGTCGAGTTGGGGACGAAGGTCGAGATCTGAAGGACGCGGCACGCTGGCGATGCGCATCGCCAGCACATCCCGATCTCGAAATTACGATTTGTTCACGCTGCAGACGTCCGGAGTGTGGCGCATGCACTGGATTGCGCGACGCGAATGTGCACAATGCGCACGTTCCCGCGCCCGACGCCCCCAGCGCCGCACGGTGAAATCGGGTTGACGAGCGAGGTCGGCGGTGGGCGAACACAAGCAGGGGAAGGGCCCGACGGGGCTTGCCGCGATGGCGCTGGCCGCCGTCGGCGTGGTCTACGGCGACATCGGCACCAGCCCGTTGTACGCGCTGCAGGCGGCCTTCAGCGGCCCGCATGGCGTGCATGCCACGCCCGACAACATCTACGGGCTGATCTCGCTGGTGTTCTGGTCGATCCTGTTCGTGGTGACGTTCAAGTACGTGTCCTTCGTGCTGCGCGCCGACAACAACGGCGAGGGCGGCATCCTGTCGATCATGACCCTTGCTCAACGCGGCTTGCGCGCGACGTCGAGGATGAAGTGGACGGTGCTGGCGTTGGGTGTATTCGGCGCGGGCATGTTCTATGGCGACTCGGTGATCACCCCGGCGGTGTCGGTGCTGTCGGCGATCGAGGGCCTGGAAGTGTTGCGGCCGACGTTGACGGAATGGGTACTGCCGACCACCGTCGTCGTGCTGATCGGCCTGTTTGCGGCGCAGCGTTTCGGTAGCCAGCGCATGGGCTCGGTGTTCGGCCCGGTGATGGTGCTCTGGTTCGTCAGCATCGCGGTGTTCGGTGCAATGGGCATCGCCAGGCAACCGCAGATCTTGCGTGCGGTCAATCCCGAGTACGGCTTGTTGTTCTTCGCCCACAACGGTTTTCTGGGCTTCGTCGCGCTCGGCGCGGTGGTGTTGGCGCTCACCGGCGCCGAGGCGCTGTATGCGGACATGGGCCATTTTGGCCGCCGACCGATCAGCGTGGCGTGGTTCTTCCTGATCCTGCCGGCGCTGGTACTGCAGTACTTCGGGCAGGGCGCGCTGCTGCTGCGCGATCCGGCTGCCGCATCCAACCCGTTTTACCTGCTGGTGCCAAAATGGGCATTGGTGCCGATGATCGCGCTGGCGACCGCCGCCACGGTGATCGCCTCGCAGGCGGTCATCTCCGGTGCCTACTCGATGACACGCGAGGCGATCCAGCTCGGCCTGTTCCCGCGCAGTCCGGTGGTGCACACCTCCGAAGAGCATTCCGGGCAGATCTACATGCCGCTGGTGAACTGGGGGCTGATGGTGTTCGTGCTGGCCTCGGTGCTGGGCTTCGAGAAGTCCGAAAACCTCGCGGCTGCGTACGGCATCGCGGTCACCGGCACCATGACCATCACCAGCATCCTCGTGCTGATCGTCGCCCGCCGGCTGTGGAAGTGGCCGCGCGCGCTGGTGGCGCTGGTCGGCGTACTGTTGTTGACGGTGGATCTGGCCTTCTTCGCCGCCAACGCGCTGAAGATCGAGCACGGCGGCTGGTTCCCGCTGGTCATCGGGATCGCGGTGTTCGTGGTGATGACCACGTGGCGGCGTGGCCGCCAGTTGCTGGTGGCCAAGCTGGAGAGCGGCGGACTGAGCCTGCGCACCTTCATCCAGTCGATCGGCGAGCATCCGCCGCTGCGCGTGCAGGGCACCGCCGTGTTCCTCACCTCCGCGCGCGAAGGCGTGCCCAATGCGATGCTGCACAACCTCAAGCACAACAAGGTGCTGCACGAGGTCAACGTGATCCTGACTGTGCACACCGAGGACACGCCGCGGGTGGAACCCTCGCGGCGCCTGCAACTGGAGGCGCTGGGCGAGGGCTTCTTCCGCATGCGCCTGCGCTATGGTTTCGCCGAACAGCCGCACATCCCGCAGGCGCTGAGCGACTGCCGCTGGCAGGGCCTGGGCATGGATCCGATGGACACCACCTATTTCCTCAGCCAGGAGCGCGTGGTCGCCTCCCGCCAGCCGGGCATGGCCACCTGGCGCGACAAACTGTTCGCCTTCATGGCGCGCAACGCCAGCCCGCTCACCGACTTCTTCCGGGTGCCGCGCAACCGCATCGTGGAGCTGGGGGCGCAGGTGGAGATTTGAGGCGTGATTGGTGAATCGGGAATCGGGAATCGGGAATCGGGAATCGGGAATCGAAAAAGCAACGTGCGAGGGCGCGGATGTTTACAATCACCCATCAACGTCACGTTTGAAGGGTGCATCGCGGAATCCCTGGAAGCAGGCGTTGTCCTTGGCTTCTGACGATTCACGATTCACCATTCACGATTCACGCCCAACATGACCGAGCAACGCCTTCTCGACCCCACCGAATCCCGCGACGAGGCCGCGCTCGAGGCGTCGATCCGCCCGCGTCGGCTGGACGATTACCTCGGCCAGCAGCCGGTGCGCGAGCAGCTCGGCGTCGCCATCGAGGCAGCCAAGCGCCGCGGCGAGGCGCTCGATCACGTGCTGGTGTTCGGCCCGCCGGGGCTGGGCAAGACCACCCTGAGCCATGTCATCGCCAACGAGCTGGGCGTGAGCCTGCGCACCACCTCCGGGCCGGTGATCGAGCGCGCCGGCGACCTGGCCGCGCTGCTGACCAACCTGCAACCGCACGATGTGTTGTTCATCGACGAAATCCACCGCCTCTCGCCGGTGGTCGAGGAAGTGCTGTACCCGGCGATGGAGGATTTCCACATCGACCTGATGATCGGCGAAGGCCCGGCGGCGCGCTCGATCAAGCTCGACCTGCCGCCGTTCACCCTGATCGGCGCGACCACCCGCGCCGGCCTGTTGACCGGGCCGTTGCGCGACCGTTTCGGCATCGTGCAGCGGCTGGAGTTCTATTCGCCGGAAGAATTGACGCTGATCGTGCGCCGTTCGGCGAAGATCCTCGGCATCGCCTGCGATCCCGAGGGTGCGGCGGAGATCGCGCGGCGCTCGCGCGGCACCCCGCGCATCGCCAACCGCCTGCTGCGGCGGGCGCGCGATTACGCACAGGTGCGCGCCGACGGCACCATCACGCGCGAGGTGGCGGACGCGGCGATGGCGATGCTCAAGGTCGATGGCGAGGGCTTCGACCAGCTCGATCGGCGCCTGTTGCGCACCATCATGGAGAGTTTCGACGGCGGCCCGGTCGGGGTGGAGTCGCTGGCCGCGGCGCTGAGCGAGGAACGCGGCACGTTGGAGGACGTGATCGAGCCCTACCTGATCCAGCAGGGCTGGCTGCTGCGCACCGCACGCGGGCGCATGGTCAGCGCCAGGACGTGGCGGCAATTCGGCCTGACCCCGCGCAACGCGCCATCGGCGGGGTTGTTCGACGCTGGCGAAAGCGCTGAATGAAGTTTTTCCGCCGCGATTGCTACGATGGCGCGGTTGCCGTCCGTCCGCGATCCGTCCAAGCCGAATGTCGATGAACTCTCCTGCCACGCCACGGTCGAATGCGCAAGCATCGCCGGCGCCTGCATTCATCTGGCCGATACGGGTTTACTGGGAGGATACCGATGCCGGCGGCGTGGTGTACCACGCCAGCTACCTGCGTTTTCTCGAGCGCGCGCGTACCGAGTGGCTGCGCGTGCTGGGGTTCGCGCAGGAAGCCTTGCGCGAGCGCGAGGGCGTGGTGTTCGTGGTGCGGGCGATGCGGCTGGAGTTCCTGCGGCCGGCGAAGCTTGACGATGAGCTGGGCGTGGAACTGGCGGTGCTGCAGGCACGGCGTGCCAGCCTGTTGCTTGGGCAGACGATCCGTCGCGGTGACGTGCGTTTGCTGGAAGCCGAAGTGAAGGTGGCCTGCGTGGCCGCCACCGATTTCAGGCCGCGCGTCGTGCCGGAGGCATTGGCCGCGCGGCTGGACAACCCACAAGGAGTCCGTGCATGAGTGTGTTGCTGGAAATGCTGGCATTGATCCAATCGTCTCCGCAGGCCCTGCCGGATGTCGCCTCGCCCGCGCAAGCCGCGCTCGCACAGGCTGCTGCGCAGGCACCCGTCGCTGCCGCCGGCAACGGCCTGGATCTGGTGAAGCTGGTGCTCGATGCCAGCCTGCCGGTGAAGCTGGTGATGGGATTGCTGCTGCTGGCATCGATCGCCTCGTGGGTGATCATCTTCCTCAAGCAGTCGGTGCTGCGCGCGGCGGCGAAGGGTGCCGATGCGTTCGAGGAAAAGTTCTGGTCGGGCTCCGACCTCAACCACCTGTACCGCGACGCCACCGAGCGCAATCGCGTCACCTCGGGTACCGAGGCGATCTTCGAGGCCGGCTTTCGCGAGTTCTCGCGCCTGCGCCAGCGCAAGGGCATGGATGCGCGCATCCATCTGGAAGGCGCGCAGCGTGGCATGCGCGCGCAACTGGCGCGCGAGGTGGATGCGCTGGAACACAATCTGGAGTTCCTCGCCAACGTCGGTTCGATCAGCCCCTACATCGGCCTGTTCGGCACCGTATGGGGAATCATGATTTCCTTTCAGGGCCTGGCGGCGATGAAGGCGGCGACGATCGCCACCGTCGCGCCGGGCATTTCCGAGGCGCTGGTCGCCACCGCGATGGGTCTGTTCGCGGCGATCCCGGCGGTGTGGGCGTACAACCGCATCGCCACCAAGGTCGAGCGGATCAACGTGCGCTACGAGGCCTTCGTCGAGGAGTTCTCCTCGATCCTGCAACGGCAGGCACCGGTGGAGGGTTGAGCCGTCCCATGTCCGCTGTCAGCCCGACTTTCCTTCGTACTTCGATGTCTGACCTCTGATGCGCAAGCGCCGCAAACTCAAGGCCGAGATCAACGTCGTTCCCTACATCGACGTGATGCTGGTGCTGTTGATCATCTTCATGGTGACCGCGCCGCTGCTCAACCTCGGCGTGGACGTGGACTTGCCCAAGTCGCGCGCGCACGCGCTGCAGCAGAAAAAGGATTCGCTGGTGGTGGGCATCGACAAGGCCGGCCAGTATTCGCTCGACATCCCCGATCCGTCGGGCAAGTCGAACAAACGCACGGTTGCGTATGGCGACCTGCTCGCGCAGGTGTCGGCCTTCCACGAACAGAACCCCGACGCGGCCGTTTACATCGCCGCCGATGGCTCGCTGGACTACCAGAAGGTGATGGATCTGATGTCCCTGCTGCAACAGGCGGGCGTGCCCAAGGTGGCGCTGATGAGCCAGCCCGGAAGCGGCGATGCCGCCGGGGCGGGTGGACGCTGAGGCCGTGGAATCGGCTCCCGCCAAGGCGCGCGCGGTCGCAGGTTCGCTGGCGATCCATGTACTGATCGCCTGCGTGCTGTACTGGGGCTGGTTGATGCAGCCGGAAATCCGCAACGCCGGCGGCGATGGCCCGGCCATCGAAGCCACGCTGGTGAGCGCGCCGCAGCCGCATGCCGCTTCCGCGCGACGGCAACCCGAACCACGCAAGCCCGAGCCGCCCAAGCCCACACCACCGACACCCGAACCGGTGACGCCGCAGCCGCCCAGGCCGCAACCGGTGACCCAGCCGCAGCCGCGGCAGATGCTCTCGCAGACGCAACTGCCCAAGCCCGACACCGTCGATCAGGACGCAATCCGCCGCAACGCGCAGCTCGCCGCCGAGCAGCAGCAGAAGGAACAGGAAGAACGCCGCCGGCAGGCGCAGATCGACCTCGACCGCAAACAGCAGCAGGTGCAGGCCGAGAATCGCCAACGCCAGCAGCAGGCCGACGCCATCGCCAAACAGCTTGCGGCGGTGCGCGCGCAGCGCGCCGAGGCTGAACGGCAGGAGAAGCTGCAAGCGCAGAAGCTCCAGCAAATCGAGGACATGCGCAAACAACTGGCGCAGAATACGCCGGCGGCGAAGCCGGCCGCGCGCGACAACCCGCGCCCCTCCGCCGGCAACAGCGGTGATGCCGGGTTGCTCGGCAAATACAAGCAGGCGATGAACGAGCAAGCGAACTTGAATTGGATCCACGCCGACGCCCCCGAGCAAGTGCATTGCCGGATACATGTCACCCAGATACCGGGTGGCGAGGTGATTGCCGTCAAATTCACCGACTGCCCCTTCGATGCGGCCGCGCGCGATTCGGTCGAGCGCGCGCTGCAAAAAACGCCCTTGCCCTACGGGGGATTCGAGAGCGTCTTCCAGCGCCAGATCGACATGGACTTCTGTTATCCGACGGAGCAATGCAAGCAATGATGAAACGATTTTTGAGCGTGTGGTTGTGCGTGCTCGCGCTGGCCTGCATGCCGGCGTTCGCCCAGGGCCTCGACGTGGGCCTGATCTCCGGCAACGACGCCGCGCTGCCGATCGCGGTGGTGCCGATGGAGTACCAGGGCAGCAGCGCCAAGCCCGACACCAATGTCGGCGACGTGATCCGCGCCGATCTGGCGCGCTCGGGGCAGTTCCGCGCGCTGCCGGTGGAATCGATGGTCGAGCGCCCGCACACCGCGGCCGACGTGAAGTATTCGACGTGGCGGCTGCTCAAGCAGGATTACCTTCTCGTTGGTCGAGTACTCGACAGCGGTGATGGCGGCTATCGCGTCGAGTACGAACTGTTCGACGTGGCCAAGCAGCAGCGCATCCTCGGCCAGGCCATGACCGGGCGGCCGCAGGAGATGCGCCGGGTCGCCCACGAGATCGCCGATCAGGTATACGAGAAGATCCTCGGCGTGCGCGGCGCGTTCGATACGCAGATCGCCTACGTCACTGCGGTGGGTCTGGGCAACAACATGAAGTTCTCGCTGATGGTCGCCGACGCCGACGGCTTCAATCCGCAGGCGGTGGTGAACTCGCGCGAATCGCTGATGTCGCCGGCGTGGAGCCCGGACGGGCACAAGCTCGCCTACGTGAGCTTCGAGCGCGGCAATTCGACCATCTACCTGCAAACCATCGGCACCGGCGCGCGCGAGGTGATCGCCGCATTCAAGGGCATCAACGATGCGCCGGCGTTCTCGCCCGACGGCAGCAAACTGGCGATGACCCTGTCCAAGTCCGGGCACCCGGAGATCTACGTCATGGACATGGCCACCCGCCAGCTCACCCAGATCACCAACCACTACTCCATCAACACCGAGGCGGTGTGGATGCCCGATGGCAAGAGCCTGCTGTTCACCTCCGACCGTGGCGGCAAGCCGCAGATCTATCAGGTGTCCGCCAGCGGCGGCGAACCGACCCGGGTGACCTTCCAGGGCCAGTACAACGCTCGCGCGACGGTGTCCTACGACGGCAAGAAGATCGCGATGGTGCAGGGCAACGGTGGCAGCTACCGCGTCACCCTGCTCGATCGCAGCAATGGCGGCGCACGCTGGCAGGCGCTCTCCCCGGGCGACCTCGACGAATCGCCCAGCTTCGCGCCCAACGCCAGCATGGTTCTGTACGCGACCAAGGAAGGCGGTCGCGGCGTTCTGTATGCCGTATCGGCCGATGGTCGCGTGCGGCAGAGGCTCGTTCTGGCCGAAGGCGGCGTGCGCGAGCCCGCCTGGGGTCCCTATCGCTCGCGCTGACCTTTCCAACCAACCCATCCCCGCATCACACGCAAAGGAAGAAGACCATGAAGATCAACAGGACCGTCCTGATCGTCGCCGCGACCTGCTTCGCGCTGGCTGCCTGCAGCAAGAAGAACGTCAAGGAAGGTCCGGCGGAGGCCGGCATGCAGACCGGCAATCAGGCCAGCACCCAGCCGATTGGCCCCAGCACGGGCGGCAAGTACACGCCGGCGGATCTGGAATCCGATTCGTGCCTGCGTCAGCGCGTGGTGTACTTCGACTTCGACAAGGATGCGATCAAGCCCGAGTTCCAGGCGATCGTGGCCTGCCATGCCAAGTATTTGATCGACCGTCCGATGGCGCACATGCGCCTGGAAGGCAACACCGACGAGCGCGGCAGCCGCCAGTACAACCTCGGCTTGGGTGAGCGTCGTGGCAATGCGGTGATGGCCGCGATCCAGGGCAACGGCGGCTCGCCCTCGCAGATGGAAGTGATCAGCTACGGCGAGGAGCGCCCGGTGTGCACCGAGTCCAATGAGGATTGCTGGAGCAAGAACCGCCGCGTCGAAATCGTCTATACGGCGAAGTGACCATGATCCGCCCGCAGCCTCTGGCGCTGGCTCTGGCCTGTGCGTTAGTGGCCTTGACCGCCACCGGCGTGCAGGCGCAGTCGCGCGCCAGCCTTGCCGACCGCGTGGCCGCGCTGGAAGCGCGCGAACAGACGCAGGGCCAGCAGAACGTGGATCTGCTCAATCGCATCGCCCAGATAGAAGCGGACGTGAAGGATCTGCGCTCGCAGGTCGAGCAGATGCGCAACGACGAGCAACAGGCGGGCGAACGCGCCAAGGCGCAGTACATCGATCTGGACTCGCGGCTGGGTCGGCTGGAGGGCGCGGCGCAGGGCGGTGCGGCATCACCTCAGACGCAGCAGGTGCCAGCGCGACCTGACGCTGCTGCGGCATCCTCGCCATCGCCGCAAGCTGCATCGGCTCCGACTGCGCCTGCCGCAGCGGCAGGCAACGCCGACGAAGCCTATCGTGCCGCGCTCGATACCTTCCGCGCCGAGCGCTACGCCGATTCGGCACGGCAGTTCGAGGCTTTCGTCCAGCAATATCCCGACAACGACCTGACCCCGAATGCGTATTACTGGATGGGTGAGTCCTATTACGTCACCCAGAATTACCAGTACGCGCTGAAGGCGTTCCGTTCGGTGGTCGAGCGCTTCCCGTCGTCCAACAAGGCGGCCGGTGCCCTGCTCAAGGTGGGCTACTGCCAGTACGGATTGCGCCAGCGCGGACAAGCCGAAGCCACCTTGCGCCAGGTGATGGACAAGTATCCGAACACCGACGAGGCCACGCGTGCGCAGAACCGATTGCGCGCGATGAGCATGGAAACCGGTGGCTGAGGCGGTTCGTCGGTGGACATTGATTGCGCTTCCTGCGCAACATTTGCATCAATGCGTTCGGTACATGCCCGGACGCATTGACCGTCGCTCTACGCTGCGCATTGCGCGCGCGCGCCCCGTCGCTGGATCGCTCGCAGGCTTCGCCGGATGCTGCTGAATATGGAAACGTCAGTCTCCGACCGCTTGCGCATCACCGAGATCTTCCACTCGCTGCAAGGCGAGGCGCGCGAGGTCGGCTGGCCGACGGTGTTCGTGCGCCTCACCGGCTGCCCGCTGCGCTGTGGGTATTGCGACACCGCCTACGCCTTCCACGGTGGGCAGTGGTGGGAGATCGACGCCATCCTCGCCGAAGTCGCGCGTCACGGCGCGCGGCATGTCTGCGTCACCGGCGGTGAGCCGCTGGCGCAGAAACGCTGCATCGACCTGCTGCGGCGCTTGTGCGATGCGGGCTACGCGGTCAGTCTGGAAACCTCCGGCGCGCTGGACATCGGCAACGTCGATTCGCGCGTTTCGCGGGTGGTGGATCTGAAGACGCCCGGCTCGGGCGAATGCGCGCGCAACCGGCTGGAGAACATCGCCCTGCTCACGCCGCGCGATCAGGTCAAATTCGTGCTTTGCGACCGCGCCGATTACGACTGGGCGGTGGCCGTGCTGCGCGAGCACGATCTGCCCGCGCGCTGCGATGTCCTGTTCTCGCCGAGTTACACCCAGCTTGCGCCGCGCGAACTGGCGCAGTGGATGCTCGACGACCGCGTGAACGCACGCTTCCAGTTGCAGTTGCACAAGCTGCTGTGGGGCGAGGCGCAGGGGCGGTGAATCGTGAATCGTGAATCGTGAATCGTGAATCGTGAATCGTGAAGCGTGAATCGTGAAGCGTGAAGCGTGAATCGTGAAGCATGAATCGGTATTTTCCTTCCCCCTCCGGGGGAAGGTGCCCGCAGGGCGGATGAGGGAGCGATGTGTCAGATAGCGAGAGGAGATCAGGGCACGCTCCGTAATCGGGACACGGGACACGGGACTCGGGACTTGGAACAACATGTTTTGCGACATGGGCCATCCATTTCCCCACCATTGCAATTCATCAACCCGGCCTTGGAAGATGAACCCACGATGCGCAACGGCCGGTCGGAGCAGCTCTTGCTTTCTCTATTCCCCATTCCCCAATCCCCATTCCCGGCTCCCCCATGAAGCACGCCGTCGTCCTCGTCTCCGGTGGCATGGATTCGGTCGTGGTGCTGGCGCTGGCGCGCGAGCGTGGCTACACCACCCATGCGCTGAGCGTGGCTTACGGTCAACGTCACACCTCCGAACTGGATGCCGCCGCGCGCAATGCGCGCGCGCTGGGCGCGATGGCGCACAAGATCGTCGCGGTGGACTTGCGCAACATCGGCGGCTCGGCGCTGACTGCCGACATCGCGGTGCCCGAACACGATGCGGGGCAAGCGCTGGATGTCGCTGCGCTCGGTGAGGCCGCTTCAATCAACAAGATTCCTGTCACTTATGTTCCCGCGCGCAACACCATCATGCTGGCGATCGCGCTGGGCTGGGCCGAGGTGCTGGGTGCCAGCGACATCTTCTGCGGCGTCAACGCGGTGGACTATTCGGGCTATCCCGATTGCCGGCCGGAATTCGTCGCCGCCTTCCAGACTTTGGCCAACCTAGCCACCAAGGCCGGTGTGGAAGGCGCCGGTCTGCGTGTGCACGCGCCATTGATCGGCATGGGCAAGGATGCGATCGTCCGCGAGGGCCTGCGTCTGGGCGTGGATTTCGCGCAGACCGTGTCGTGCTATCAGGCCGATGCCGACGGGCGCGCCTGTGGTCGCTGCGATGCCTGCCTGCTGCGTGCCGAGGGCTTCCGCAAGGCCGGCATCCACGATCCCACCCGCTACCGCGCGTGAGCCGCCCGACTGCTAGAATGCGCGGCTGTCGTGAAGCTGTTCGCCTGCGGGCATGGGAGTGATCGTCGCGCTGTGCGCGCAGGAGGGGCGAGAAAAGCGGGTGCGTGCTGTATCCGCCCTCACCCCTTGCCCTCTCCCGGAGGGAGAGGGGGAGTGATCGTCGCGCTACGCGCGACGGGTTGTTTGATTGAAGATGGGCCGTTAGCTCAGTCGGTAGAGCATCGGACTTTTAATCCGCTGGTCGTCGGTTCGATTCCGACACGGCCCACCAACTAAAACAATCACTTAGACTGTGCGTTTGGCGAGAAAATCGCCACCTCCGTAAATTGCTCCGTAAAACTCCTCACGATTCGGCCCCTTTTGGGGGGCACGGTGGGTAGGGAATGGTCGTACACCGCGACCATCGCTTCGGACTTGTGGCCGCCGGCGAGCTGCTTGTCGGCGCGAGTTCCGGCTGTGTCGGTGATGCCGCGATGCTTCATCGCGTGCAGGCCGAAGCGCTGCGTCACATCAAGCACGCCGGCCTTGATTGCGGCGCGCATCTACCCAGTGCGCAGCCGCGGCGACCACATCATCACGCCTTGCTCGAGTCCTTGCGGCGGTTCGTGCGTACGCCTTCCGTGGTGAGCTGTGCGCCGGGTCAGGGTGGACGTTCGACGAGCTGGTATTCCTGCGGATCGGCGAATGGCCGAGGGCGGAAATCGACGCGCCGGAAATGCTCAAACTGCGTAGCCGAACCCGTCGATCCACGGTTGCAACAGCGGCAGCACCGGTGTGAGTTGGCGCCGGTAGCGCTCCCATCGGTACACCGCGTCGCCGTACAACGGCCGACTGACCTGCGCGTAGCTGGGGGTGTCGATGCGACCGCGTGCGCGGGCGCGATCGGCGAAGCGGCGCAGGTTCTCGTCCCACGGTACGTGCAGGAACTCGCACAGCGCGCGCATCCGTCCATCGAAGTCGGCGACCACGTCCTCGTAGCGGACGACGTGTACGGCCAGCGGCAACTGCGCGCGCACGAGTTCCCATAGTTCCATCGTGCGTGCGTACAGCGCCGCCGCGGATTGGAGCGTGCAGAAGTTGGCCATCGCGTGGTTCAGGCGGAACTGCTGCATGAAGCAGCTCAGCACCGCGTCGCAGGGATGACGCAGCGCGAACACGAAGCGTGCGTCGGGGAAGACGCGGTAGATCAGCGCGGCCAGATTGATGTGCAGCGGGAACTTGTCCAGCGGCAAGCGCGTGCGGTCGCCCGCCCCGTGTTCGGCGGCGCAGCGAAAATACAGCTCGCGCAGGCGCTCGACATCGATCGCATCCAGCCGCGCCAGCGCGCCCGGATAGCCGCCGGGCATCGCACGCACGGCGGCCAGCATCTTCTGCGTTGGCGGCTTTTCTTCCATTGCGACGATGCGCTCGTGGCCGTCGAGAACCTGATTGAGCAGGCTGGTGCCCGAGCGCGGAAAGCCGACCAGAAAAGCCGGCGCGTCCGGCTCCGCGGACGCCCCGGTCGCTTGCCATGCACGCAGTCCACCATCGTGGACGTAAGCGAGCATCGATTCGATGCCGGCCAGATAGCGGTTCGGCTCCGGATGCGTACGTTGCCAGAGCGTCAGCGCCAGCGCGTTACCGCGTTCGAAGGCGGCGAAGGCGGCGGCATCGTCGCGGCGCAGTTCGAGCAGGCGCCCGCGTTCGAAGGCGATGAATTCATGTTGCGAATCGGATGCGGCCAGCGACTGCGCACGCGCCAGATGTTCCAGCCCGGCATCGACATCGCGCGCGCGGCGCGCAGCTTTGGCCAGCGCCAGATGCAGTTCGATCGCGCCGCTGGGTTTTGCGCCGCGCGGCACGCGCGATAGGCCTTCGCGAGCGACGGTAGCGGCTTCGTCGGCGCGGTTGGTGTCCTCGTACAGATGCGCCAGTCCGGCGGCAGCATCGAGCAGGGTGGGGTCGAGATCGAGTGCGCGCCGCCACGCCGCTTCCGCATCGTCCCAATGTTGCCGCGCGTGGTGCAGGCGGGCGAGCGCGTTCCAGCCGGCGGCCAGATCCGGTTGTGCGTCGAGCAAGCGCTGTGCCAGCGCCTGCGCAGGGTCGAAGTGTCCGGCGGCCGTCCATAATGCGATTGCGCGAATCCAATGCTGCGCACGAAGCGATGCGTGTGCCGAATCGTTCGCGCACTCGCCGTAGATGGCGCTGTTCTCGGCGATGCCCGGCTGTCGGGATTCCAGTCGCTCCAGCCAGCGCATCGCCTCCGCGTTGCGACCCAGCACCAACAGGCAGCGTGCCTTTTCCAGCCACGCGGCCGCATCCTGCGGATGGCTTCGCCCGTGTCGATCGGCCCAAGCCAATGCTTCCGTGCCGCGGCCCTGGGTGCGCAGAAAAGCCGCGCGTGGCAGCCACCACGACGGGTCATCGGGGAGCAACCGTTCCAAGTCCAGGAAACGGCGCTCGGCGGTTTCGGCGCGTCCGGCCTCGCTGGCGGCCGTGGTCAGCTCCAACAGCAATCCGGGCGATTCGGGCTGCGCCCGCAGGGCGCTTTCGAGCGCCGCGACGGCCTGCTCTGCGCGGCCGGGTTGCCGCAACAGGCAGGCGGCCAGCCCGCGCTGCGCGGCTGCATGCTCCGGTACGGTGGCCAGCACAGCCTCGAAGTGACCTTGCGCGGCCGTCATTGCACCCACGGTCAGTTCCGCCCAGCCCAAGTCGCAATGCACATCGGCATCCGCGGGTGCCAGCCGATGCGCGCGGTGCAGCAGGTCGCGGGCGGTTTCGACTCGGCCAGCGCGCAGGCTGTGGCGGGCGAACGATGCGAGCGCGCTGGCGTTGCCGCGTACCTGCAAGTAGGCAACCTCAAACTCGGCCTCGGCTTGCTGCGGGCGCTCGCGAACCGCGTGTTCCCACTGCGCGGGCGAGCGATTGCCGAAGGGGGTCGCTGAGGGTGGGTTCATCGATTCGATCCGGAAACGTCGGCGCATCGCGGGCATGATAGATCGCGTCGGGACAGAATCAGGGTGGCATGTGATGAGTGTCCGGACCGGAGTGGTTCCTTCGTTTTACCTCAGATGGAAACATAACTGGAAACAGGAGCGGCGGATTGGCGCGGGCGACGGCACGGATGTCCGCCGTCGGCGTTCGTGGGTGCGGATGCGTCGGGGGGGCGTCGTTGCCCAGTTGGTCGGGCGTCTTGCAGTGCGCCGGAGGCATGCCGATAATGCGGCAGGATCCGCGGTTGGCAATGGCGGGTGCGTGAGGGGCGGGTGTCGGCAGATGGCCCGAAGCGTGGCAGACGGGCACTCGGGCGTTGCCGCAGGACGCACCGCGTCGGCGGGTGGAACAACATGTGGGGCATGCGAATGGTTTGGGGGCTGGATGCCCATGCGGCGCGCCGGGGGCGGCATGATGCCGGCGTTACTTACTCATCATCTCTGGGATCACTGAAATGAACACGAGATCTTTGCGGAAAACCACCATCTCACTTGCCGTCGTCGCCGCCATGTGCGCGGGTACGGCCTTGGCGGGCAGTACGGATGCTTCCCTGCTGTCGGTCGCCAAGCCGGTGACGCTGCGTCATGGCGACGCGATCATGGGCGCGCTGCCGGCCAATCAGCCGATGCACGTCGTCATCGCGCTCAAGCTGCGCGATCAGGCCGGGCTGGATGCCTTCAACAAGGCGCACGCCAAGAACCCGGGCAGCGCGCCGCCGATGAGCAGCGCCACCTTCATGGCCAACCACGCGCCCAGCCAGGTGCAGGCGCAGACCGTCGCCAACTACCTCACGCGGATGGGCTTCAGCAACGTGCAGATCGCCCCCAACCGCATGCTGGTGACGGCCGATGGCAATGCCATGAACGCCGGCAAGGCCTTCCTCACCAGCTTCGCGCAGGTCAAGACCCACGACGGCCGCATCGCCTACGCCAACACCAGCGACGTGCGCATCCCGGCATCGCTCGGCGGCAACGTACTGGCCGTGCTGGGCGTGGAAAATGTCTATCGCGGCCACCTGACCTACGCCAAGCCCAAGGGTTCGGTGCACACACAGGCCATCACCGGCCACAACCCGACGGATTTCTCGTCGATCTACGGCGGCACTGGCGTGGCCACCGCGTCGACCGTTCCGGTCGGCATCTTCACCAACGGCGATCCGTCCTCGTCCATCACCGACCTGAACACCTTCACGGCGGCCAATGGCCTGTCGACGGTGACCACCTCGATCGTCAAGACCAACGGCGGCGGCACCGACACCAGCGGTCAGGTCGAATGGGATCTGGACAGCCAGGACATCGTCGGCATGGGCGGCGGCAAGGTGGCCAGCATCACCTTCTACACCGCGCCAACCCTGTCGTTCTCCGACATGGCCGCCAACTTCAACGCGATCGTCAGCGCCAACGCGGTCAAGATCGCCAACGTTTCGATCGGCGGTTGCGAGACCAATGCGCAGACCTCCGGCTACGCCGCCACTGTCGATCAGATCCTCTCGACCGGCGTCGCCCAGGGCCAGACGTTCTCGATCTCCACCGGCGACTCGGGCGCCGATGAGTGCGGTAATGGCGGCACCACGCCGAGTTGGCCGGCCAACTCGCCCTACGCGGTGGCCGTGGCCGGCACCACGCTGGACGCCTCCACCGGCGCGAATGCGACATGGAACAGCGAGACGGTGTGGGCGGGTTCCGGCGGCAGTCCGAGCAAGTACGAACCCAAGCCGAGTTACCAGATGTTGCTGGTGCCGGGCAACTTCCGCGGCGTGGCCGATGTGGCCTTCGATGCCGATCCGAACTCCGGCGCCATCATCAACGTCGGCAGCGGCACCGAGCAGGTGGGAGGCACCAGCTTGGCCGCGCCGATCTTCGCCGGTTTGTGGGCGCGCGTGTTGGCGGTCAAGGGCACCAGTTTCGGATTCGCCAACCCCTACCTGTACGCATTGCCGTGGGCTGATTTCCACGACATCACCGTGGGCAGCAACGGCGGCGAAAACGCTGCGGTGGGTTACGACTTCGCCAGCGGCCGCGGCAGCGTGATCCTCAACAAGGCCATCAACGACATCGGCAAGCCTGTCGGCACCCCGCCGACGGCGAACTTCAGCTACGTCGCCACCGGACTGACCGCACAGTTCACCAACACATCGACCGCGGGCAGTTCGCCGATCACCAACAGCTTCTGGAAATTCGGCGATGGTTCGGCCATCAACACCCAGACCAGTCCGTCGTACACCTATGCGGGTGCAGGCACCTACAACGTCACCCTGACGGTGGCCGATCAGAACTTGAACCTGGTCAGCAAGACCGCCCCCGTCACCGTCGCACCCGCGCCGAACCCCATCCAGAACACTGGCTTCGAGAGCGGAACTTCGCCGTGGTCGTTCTCCTCGTCGAAGGTGCTCACCTGTGGCGGCAGCGGCCAGGATGTCCCGCATGCGGGGCAGTGTTTCGCGTGGTTGGGAAAGACCATGCCGGGTAGCGATTGGGTGTCGCAACAGATCACCCTGCCGACGGGTTCGTCGGCCACCCTGACTTACTGGCTGCACATCGACTCCAAGGAAGTCACCAAACTGCGCAAGTTCGACAACCTGACGGTCGGCGCCTACACCACCGGCGGCGCCTTGGTGGCCGCCTGCACCGGCTTCTCCAACCTCAACGCGGCACCGGGCTATACGCAGCAAACCTGCGATCTGTCCGCAGCGCTCGGGAAGACGGTGGTCGTCAAGTTCAGCTCGCGTCAGGACGCCACCTTGCCGACCAACTTCCTGATCGATGACGTGACCGTATCCACCGTGAGCAACTCCGCGGTTCGTCACTGAGCCGATCGGCGGTAGTGGGTGTGTTCGAGAACCCCGGCTTCGGCCGGGGTTCTTTTTTGCGAGCGATGGATGGAGGGTACTGCGGCTGCGCCGTGCGCTTCGCTCAGCCAATCGCCTCGAAGCGGTTGGCCTCCACATTCTTGCGCACCTTGGCCGGATCCCAGATGCGTCCGTTCATGGCGATATAGACGCCCGGCGGCAGGCATTGCGCCGCGCCGACCGCCACGCCGATGTTGAACTCCGCATCCGAGCCGCGAAAGCGCGCTGGGCTGAGCGCGCCGGTGAGCACGATGGTCTTGTCGGCGATGCTGGACAGCACCCGCGCCGTTTCCACCATGGTGTCGGTGCCGTGGGTGAGCAGCACGTGGCGCGCCGGCTGCGCGGCGATGGTGGCGCGGATCAGCTCGCGGTCGCTGGCGCTGATGTGCAGGCTGTCCTTGCGCAGGATCGGGATCACGTTGAAGCGGAAGCCCACGCCCAGCTCGCGCAGGATCATGCCGATCTGCGGATCGCCGATCTGGTAGTCCGACTTGTCGTCGAAATAGATCTTGTCGATGGTGCCGCCGGTGGTGACGATGCACAGTTGATCCATCATCGGGATGCGCCTGTCGAAGTACGCGCCGATTATACGTTCGGCTTGCGCGCGAACCGCGCGCGCAGCCCGTTCCAACTGGCCGCGACGATGAGGGTCAGGCTCAGTGCGATTTCGATCGAAGCCGGCGTGCGCAAGGCAGGCGTACCCATCGCGAACATCACCCCGTGGCAGAAGTACAACAGCGCGGCAATGGCCGCGACCAGCGGCGCGCCGCGATGCCTGCGCGCGAACAACCACAGGCCCGGCAGCAGCGGCACGCTGTACAACGACGCCAGCGCCCACGGCGCGGTCGCGGTGGGCGGCGCGATCTGCGCATGCCAGCGCCATTGCAGCAACAGCAGCGCCAGCGTGGCGGCCAAGGCGAGTGCGCGCGCGCTCATGTCGCGATGAGCCTTGCGGCGATGCGCGCCACGCGACGACCGAGCGCGCGGGCCAGCATCTTCTCGTCCTCGCTCAGCGGCAGCTCGTCGCGCGCGCCGGCGACATGGCTGGCTCCGTAAGGCGTGCCGCCGCTGGTAGTGGTGTTGAGCGCGGACTCGGTGAACGGGATTCCGACCGGCAGCATGCCGTGGTGCAGCAGCGGGATCAGCATCGTGAGCAGGGTGGATTCCTGCCCGCCGTGCATGGTCGCGGTGGAGGTGAACACCGCCGCCGGCTTGTCCACCAACGTGCCCGAAGCCCATTGCGCGCCGAGGCCGTCGAGAAAATATTTTACCGGCGCGGCCATGTTGCCGAAGCGCGTGGGGCTGCCGAGGATCAGACCGGCGCAGTCGTCCAGATCGCTCGCCTGCACATACGGAGCGCCATCCTCCGGCACGCCCGGCGCGGCGGTCTGCGTCACCGGTGCGACCGGCGGCACGCTGCGCAGCCGCGCCTGCATGCCCGCCACTTCTTCCACGCCACGCGCGATCTGCCGCGCCAGCGCGGCCACCGCACCGCCGCGGCTGTAATAGACGATCAGGATGTCGGGCATGCGTCCTCCGGCAAGGGTCGCCAGACTAGCAGAGGTGACGAGGGCCAATGCGGGCATGGATGCTGCCGGCTTTTCCTTCCCCCACCGGGGGAAGGTGCCCGCAGGGCGGATGAGGGAAAGACTTTGCCTCTTGCGATAGAACGAGGGACTGATGACGGATAGGGCAGACCCTCATCCGGCGCGTCGCGCCACCTTCCCCCGGTGGGGGAAGGAGTTGTAACCCGCTTCCCAAGCCCCGAGTCCCGAGCCCTGGGCCCCGAGGGTATCCTTGCCGCGTGCAGCTATCCGCCACCCTTCGCCGCTGGATGCAGGGCTTCGATCGCGAACGCGCCCGCGCCTTCGTCGGCTTCCTGTGGCGACGCTTCATCGACGACGATTGCCTCGCGCGCGCCAGTGCGCTGGCCTTCACCAGCCTGCTGGCGTTGGTGCCGCTGACAGCCACCGTCCTGGGTGTGGTGGCGATGCTGCCGGTCTCGGCGCATTGGGGCGATGCGCTCACCGCGGTTGCGTTCCGTCATTTCGTGCCCGGCGAGGCCTCCAGCATTTCGCAGTACGTGCGCGAATTTGCGCACAGCGCGCGTGGCTTGACTGGACTGGGCGCGCTCGGCGTGCTGGTCACCGCACTGCTGACGATGGCAAGCATCGAGGATGCCTTTGGTCGCATCTGGCGGGTGCCGGTGCCGCGGCGGGCGTTGGCACGTTTCGCGATCTATTGTTTCGCGCTGGTGTTCGGCCCGATCGTCGGGGTGGCGATCATGGCGGCGTCCTCGTTCGTGTTCTCGCTGCCGGCGATGGTGATGGCCGAGAAGTCGGCGCTGGCACGATTCGGATTGCACCTGCTACCCGCATTGCTGGAGTGGCTGGCTTTCGCGAGCGTGTATCGGATCATCCCCAATCGCAGTGTGCGGCCGTTGCACGCATTGGCCGGTGGGCTGCTGGCGACTGTGTTGTTCGAGGGTGCCAAGTACGGCATCGCGCTCTATCTTGGCTACGCCTCGTATCAGAAAATTTACGGGGCGATGGCGGCGACGCCGATCTTCCTGTTGTGGTTGTGGCTGTCGTGGTTGATGGTGCTGCTGGGGGCCAGCTTCACCGCCGCGCTGGCGGCTTTCCGTTACCAGCCGGCGGCTCTGCGGTTGCCGCGCGGAGCCGAGTTCTATGCCTTGCTGCGCCTGCTCGGGCGCTTCGTGCATGCGCGCACGCGCGGACGCGGCCTGCACAGCGAACAACTGCATGCGCTTGAACCAATTCTTGATGACGACCTGTTGCAACGTTTGCTCGGTGCGCTGGCCGCCGCCGATATCATCGCCCGCGATGCGCGGGGGCGCTGGGAGCTGCGGCGGAACCTCGACGATCTCGACCTGCTGGAATTGCACGAAGCGGTCGGTTTGCCGGTTCCGCTCGGTGCTTGCGTTCTGCCTTGCAGCGACGATGTGCTCGGGCAACGCGTGCTGGCCGCGCTGGAAACCCTGCGGCAGCCGCTGCGCGAGCGCATGCGCCGCAGCGTGGGCAGCATCTATGCGGCACAATCGTCGAACCACACGGAGCAAACCGGCACATGAAATTTTCTCGCCGTATTCGACTGGCTGCATGCATGGTGGTCATCGTCATGCTCGGTGCCTGCCGGCAGACACCGGTACCGGCAGCCAGTCCCGCAGCAGTGTCGTCGCCGGCTTCGACAACGGCAGGCGCAGCCCGGCAATGCCTGCATCAGGCCAGGACGAGTTCAGCCTCGAGCAGCGCGGTCAACGCGAAGGACAAGCCACGGCCCTCGCTGCGGGTGACCACGCTCGACTGCGCCACCTTCGACCTCGCCAGCCAGCGCGGGCATTGGGTACTGGTGAATTTCTGGGCGACGTGGTGCGGGCCGTGCATCGAGGAGATGCCCGAGCTGTCGCGATTCGCCAGGGCGCACGCGAGCGTGACCGTGCTGGGATTGAACACCGAGGACGGCATCGACGCGGCGACGCTGGATGGGTTCCTGAAAAAATACGCGCCGGGTTATCCCATCGCGGTGATCGATCCCTACGATCCGCCAGCGGATTTCGATCCGCCGCGCGTGCTGCCCACGTCGTATCTGATCGATCCGGAAGGCAAGCTGGCGCACAAGTTTTTGGGGCCGATCACCTTCAAGGATCTGCAGCAACAGATTCAAACGCAGTAGACGCGACACGCCACAGGGGGCGAACGATGGAAGCAGCGTTTTTTCTGGTCAGCGGGCGCGTGCAGGGCGTGGGATTTCGCGCCAGCGCACGCCACGAAGCGTTGGCATTGGGATTGTCGGGTTATGCGCACAATCGCCCCGACGGCAAGGTCGAGGTGTTCGTGCAGGGCCCGGCACCGGTGATCGACACCTTCGCGCGCTGGATCGGTTACGGGCCGCCGCTGGCGAAGGTCGAGCATGTGCTGCGCCAGCGCGCGCAGCCGCGCGAGGCAGCGGGGTTCGGGGTGGGGTGAAACGTTCGTTTCAATCGACCGTGCGCTTGCGCGCGCTGCGCACGTCGGCCATGCCGCGCGCCACTTCCAGCAGCGCGCCCTGCTGCCTAGTGGTCAGTTCGCGGTAGGCGGCGAGCAGTTCGTGTTCGCCACGGGTGCGCGCCGGATCGAGCGCGCTGGCGATCTCCCCGAGCAGGGCACCGGCCGGCACGCCGAAGGTCTTGGCCAGCGCGTCGATCTGCTCCTTGCCCGGCATCTTCTCACCGCGCAGCCATGCGCTGACGGTGGCCGCACCGGCCTTGGGAATGGCCATCGCGATGTCGGTTGGCGACAGCCCGCGCGCCTTGGCCAGCAGCCTCAGGGTGGAATCCAGACCCATGGGCGATTCCTCGCGATGGCAGTGAGGGAAAGATACATCATCGGGAGTACATGGTTTTGCCGCGATTCGACACGGTATTCCCTCACCCGCCGCGCCTGCGGCGCGTCGGCCTCTCCCGGAGGGAGAGGCCTGCCTTCCCTTCCCCCTTCGGGGGAAAGTGCCCGAAGGGCGGATGAGGGTGCCAACTTCACTTGCGATGCAGTCTCGATCGAGAGCATTGCATCTCAACATCCTCCTGCTGCCGCAGGGTGTGGAATGAAAATGCGGGATATGCCGATGATGCTTACTCCTTCAACCGCGGCCGCAGTGCCGCGAGGTTGCAGGGCTTGGTGCAGCCGTCCATCTGCGCGCGGATGATCTGCTCCCAGCCGGTGCGGCAGGCCGAGGTGGAGCCGGGCAGGCAGAACACGAAGGTGGCATTGGCGAGGCCAGCGAAGGCGCGCGACTGCATCGCGCTGGTGCCGATTTCTTGAAAACTGATTGTGCGGAAGATCTCGCCGAAGCCGTCCATGACCTTGTCCAGCAACGGCAGCAGCGCCTCGGGGGTGGAATCGCGGCCGGTGAAACCCGTGCCGCCGGTGACGAGGACGCCGTCCACCGCCGCATCGGCGATCCAGCGCGAGACGATCGCGCGCAACTGATACTTGTCGTCGGGCAGCAGGGCGCGCTCGTGCAGATGGTGGCCTGCTTCGGTCAGCGCGTTGGCGAGGTAATCGCCGGAGGTGTCGTTGGCTGGCGTGCGTGAATCGGACACGGTGAGCACGCACAGGTTCATCGATGGGGAGGCGCTCATGGGTTTCCTTCAGAAGTAGAAATGGAAATGCAGGTTGGCGTCCTGCGCCCAGCCGGCACGGCGATACAGCGTCTGCGCGGCGTGGTTGTCGGGTGCGGTTTCCAGTTGCAGGCCCAACGCGCCGCCATCGCGGGCGAAGGCCACGGCTGCATCCAGCAAGGCGCGGGCGACGCCGTGACGGCGCGCGGCAGGCGCTACGTACAGGTCATTCAATGTCCACACGCGGCCCATGCGCACCGAGGAAAAGATCGGATACAACTGCACGAAACCGGCGGCCGTTTCGTCGTGCCGGGCGAGCAGCAACACCGATTCGCCGCGCTCGATACGCGCGCCGAGGAAGGCGCGCGCGCCGGCGAGGTCGGCGGGTTGTTCGTAGAACTGCCGGTAGGCGTCGAACAGCGCTGCGAGCGTGTCGAGGTCGTTGGCGTCGGCTCGGTGGATGGTAGTGCTCATGCTGTTTCCGTCAGCAGCTTCAATTCATCGGCCTGATGCTCGCGCGCCAGCCGTTCGATCAGATCGTCGAGGTCGCCGTCGATGATGTTCGGCAGGTCGTACAGGGTCAGACCCTCGACGCGGTGATCGGTGATGCGCCCCTGCGGGAAGTTGTAGGTGCGGATGCGCTGACTGCGGTCGCCGCTGCCGACTTGCAGGCGGCGCGAGGCTGCCGTGGCCGCGGCGGCCTTCGCGCGCTCGCCCTCCAGCAGCATGGCTTTCAATCGCTGCATCGCCTTGTCGCGGTTGGCGTGCTGCGAGCGCTCGGTCTGGTTCTCCACCACGATGCCGCTGGGAACATGCGTGATGCGGATCGCCGATTCGGTCTTGTTGACGTGCTGGCCGCCGGCGCCGGAACTGCGGAAGGTGTCGATCTTCAGGTCGGCGGGATTGACCTGTACTTCGCCCACCTCGGGGTCGTCGGGCAGGATCGCCACCGTCGCCGCCGAGGTGTGGATGCGGCCCTGCGCCTCGGTCGCCGGCACACGCTGCACGCGATGGGTGCCCGATTCGAACTTCAATTTGGAAAACGCGCCGCGGCCTTCGATGCGCGCGACGATCTCCTTGTAGCCGCCGTGCTCGCCGGGATTGGCCGATTCGATCTCGACTTTCCAGCCGCGACGTTCGGCGTAGCGCGCGTACATGCGGAACAGGTCGCCGGCGAAGATCGCCGCCTCGTCGCCGCCGGTGCCGGCGCGCACTTCCAGATACAGGTTGGCGTCGTCGCGCGGATCGGCCGGGATCAGCAGCAGGCCGAGGTCGGCTTCGACGGCGGCGATGCGCGCGCTGGCGGCGGGGATTTCGGCTTCCGCCAATTCGCGCAGTTCCGGATCGGCCTGCATCGCCTGCGCGGCGGACAGATCGTTCAGTGCACGCTGGCGTGCATCCATCGCGCTGGCGATGGGTTGGAGCTGGGCGAACTCGCGCGACAGCTCGCGGAAGCGCTTGGGATCGACCAGCGCATCGGGCTCGGCGAGCAGGCGCGCGACTTCCTCGCGGCGCTCGGCGAGCGCTTCAAGTTTGCGCAGGAGGCTCGGGATCATCGGGCGTGTCCGCGGCGTCGCTGCCGGCTGCATCGGATTCGCCGAACAGACGCGCGGCGGCGTTGAGCAGTTGCACGTCGCCGCTTTGCGCGGCGCGGCGCAGGCTGGCGCTGGGCGCGTGCAGGAGTTTGTTGGTCAGGCCGTGGGCGAGTTGTTCGAGGACAAGGCTCGGATCGCGCCCGGCGGCGAGCTGTTCGCGCGCACGCGCCAGTTGCTCGTCGCGCAGCACCTGCCCGCGTGCGCGCAGCGCAATCAGCGTGTCCTGTCGCGCACTGCCGCGCCACCAGTCCATGAACTGCCCGACCTGCAGGTCGATCAAGGTCTGCGCCTCGCCGGCGGCCTGCTGGCGCGAGCGCCGGCTTTCGCCGATCACCTGTTCGAGGTCGTCCACGGTGTACAGATACACATCCTCCAGCGTCGCCACGGCCGCTTCGATGTCGCGCGGCACCGCCAGATCGAGCAGGAACATCGGCGCGTGCCGACGCGCGCCGATCGCGCGTGCCACCGCGGCGCGCGAGAGCACCGGCTCGCGGCTGGCGGTGGCGCAGATCACGATGTCGGCCTCGGCGAGGTGGCGGTCGAGATCGGCCAAGGGCAGGGCGACGCCGCCGAAGCGGTGCGCGAGCTGCTGGGCGTGTTCGAGGGTGCGGTTGGCGACCAGCAGGCGGCGCACCTTGGCGTCCAGCAGATGCCGCGCGGCCAGTTCGATGGTTTCGCCGGCGCCGACCAGCAACACGCTGGCCTGATCCAGCCGCGCGAACACCTGCTGCGCCAGCCGCACCGCCGCGTAGGCCACCGACACCGGATGCGCGCCGATGCGGGTGTCGGTGCGCACGCGTTTGGCGATCGCGAAGCCGTGCTGGAACAGGCGGTCGAGCGGGGTTTGCAGGGCATGCGCGCTGCGTGCTGCCTGCCAAGCCTCCTTCACTTGGCCGAGGATCTGCGGCTCGCCCAGCACCAGCGAATCCAGTCCGCAGGCGACACGGAACAAATGGCGCACGGCCTCGGCGTCGGCGTGGCAGTACAGGTAGGCGTCCAGTTCGGCCACTTCCAGCGCGTGATGCTCGGCCAGCCAGTGGGTCAGGGTCGGTTCCGCAGCCGGCTCGATCCGCGCGTACACCTCGGTGCGGTTGCAGGTGGACAGCAAGGCGGCCTCGTGCACCCCGGGCAGCGCGCGCAGGCAGGCCAGCGCCTCGGGCAGCGCTTCCGGGGCGAACGCCACCTTCTCGCGCAATGCGATCGGGGCGGTCTGGTGGTTGAGGCCGAGGGCCAGCAGGGGCATGGGGTCAATGACCAGAGCGGTATGCCACCGCTGCGGATGTCGAAGGTGTCTGTACAGATACTCCCTCCCCCGCGTGCGGGGGAGGGTTGGGGTGGGGGGGCGCGCACGACACACGCTCCCCCCATCCCGGCCTTCCCCCGCCAGCGGGGGAAGGTGTGAATGCGGACTTCGCCTGAAGGGTGAAGTTCATGCGTTCTTTCACGGCAAGGTCGATGCGATAGACTGGCGCGATGCGCGCACGTTCCCATCGCCATTGTAACCGCCGCCCCGCACGGCCGCTTCGGTGCGTGTCGGTGGCCCCTCCCGATACCTGCGGGGCGCAATGAGCTGGCGCGGTCGCGGGTTTCCGACGACGGTTCGAAGTCTGGCGATGCTTGCGCTGGCCTGCGTCGTGCCGCTGTCGGCGGCGTGGTGCGCGCCGTCTGCGTCATCCGCGCCGGCACCGACGCCAACCCCGCTGCCGGCCGCACCGGCGATCGCGCGCGACGCCGACACCCTCGCCGACATCCTGCGCGGCGAGTTCAATGTGCAGACTGGCGCCAATCGGCAGGCGGCGTTGGACTACCTGCAAGCCGCGCAGCTTTCCCCCGACCCCGCGGTGGCGCAGCGCGCCGCGGGGATCGCCCTGCTCGCCCACGAGGATGCACTGGCCGCGCAGGCGCTGGCGCGCTGGCGGCAACTGACACCGGCTTCCGACGATCTGGCCGGGGTCGAATCCTTGCTGGCCCTGCGCCGCGGCGATCGCGCGGTGGCCAGCCGGATCCTGCTGCGGATGCTCGATCGCGGCGACTGGAAGCGCGTCCTGCGCACCTTGATGTTGGCTTCCGACAGCCCGGCTTCGGCACCGGTTGCGAACGAGTTGTTGCTGCACGGCCATTGGCCGGCGGACTTCGAGGCCTGGCTGTCTTTCGGCGACGTGGTGCGTCGATTGGGCGACCCGGCACTGAGCAGGCTGGTGATCGCCGACGTGCTGGCGCGCTATCCACGCGAGCCGCGCGGCTACCTGCTGGCGGCGCTGCAACTGGGCGAGAGCGGGGACGAACACAACGCGCGCGTGGTCATCGTCCATGCGCTGGCGCTGGCCGCTGGCGACCTGAAAGTGCGCGATCAGGCCGCCGCCGCGTATGCGCAGATCGGCGACCTGCGTGCCGCCGCGCAAACCCTCGCCCAAGGCGCGCAGACCGACGACAGTTACGCCTCGCGTGCGGCCTTCCTCGCCAAGGCCGACGATCGTCCGGCGCTGGCCGCGTTGTACGCCGAACTGAAGGCGCAGTCGGTCGCGCCCGACTCCGAGCGCGGCCTGTTGCTGGGCCAACTCGCCGAATACCTCAAGCGCCCCGATGAAGCGTTGGCGTGGTATCGCGGGGTGCAGGACGGCACCGCCCACGACGAGGCGCGCAACCGCATCGCCATCGTGCTCGAATCGCGCGGCGATCTGGCCGGGGCGCTGGAGGTGCTGCGCGCACAGCACCGCGACGCCACCGACAACGTGGACGCGCAGGTGGACAGCTTCCGCATCGAGGCCGACATGCTCGCCCGCCACGGCCGCAAGCCCGAAGCGCTGGCCGCTTACGACCGCGGCCTGGCCTATTTCGACGGCGATCCAGGCCTGCTGTACGGGCGCGCGTTGTTGCTGGAGGACATGGATCGCCTCGCCGAAGCCGAGTCTGATCTGCGCGCGATCATCGCTGCCGATCCGAACAATGCCGACGCCCTCAACGCGCTGGGTTACACCCTCGCCGATCGCACCAATCGCTACGCCGAGGCGCAGATCCTGATCGAGAAGGCGCTGCGCCTGAAGCCCGATTCGCCGGCCATCCTCGACAGCCTGGGCTGGGTGCAGCATCGACTCGGCCGCGACGCGGAGGCGCTGCACAACCTGCGTCGGGCCTTCTCGTTGCTGAAGGATCCGGAGATCGCCGCGCATCTGGGCGAGGTGCTGTGGCTGCGTGGCGACAAGGACGAGGCGCGCGCGGTGTGGAAGCAGGGTCTGGCGCTGGACAAGGACAACCGCGCCATGCAGCGAGTCGTGCAGACCTACCATCCATGAGGCTGCACCGCTTCCTGCTGATCGCGATGGCGCTGCTGCTGGCCGCCTGCGCACAGGCACCGATCCGTCGCGACGCCGATACTGCCCTGCTCACCGCACAGACTCAGCGCGAGGAGGCGCTGGCGGCACGGCCGGACTGGTCGTTGTCCGGGCGCATCGCGATCAGCGACGGGCATGACGGCGGCAGCGGGCGCATCGACTGGACGCAACACGGCGACGACTTCGACATCCGCCTGAGTGCGCCGGTCACCCGGCAGAGCTGGCGCATGCTGCGTGAACACGGACATGTGCTTCTGGAAGGGCTGGAAGGCGGCACCCGCGAGGGCGACGACGCGCAGGCGCTGCTGCAACAGGCGCTGGGCTGGGTGGTGCCGGTGGACGCGCTGGCGGCGTGGGTGCGCGGCGCACGCGCCAATCCCGGCGATGCGCGCATGCAGTTCGATGCCGCGGGCAAACCCGCACTGCTCAGCGAGCAGGATTGGACGGTCGAATACCGCGCGTGGGAGCCGGCAGGAAATCCTCCGCTGCCGCAGAAAGTGTTCGCCAGCCGAGGCCAGGATCGCGTACGGCTGGCGATCGAGCACTGGAACCCACCCGCGCCGTGAACGCCGCGCGCGACCCGGATGGCTGGAGCTCATGGCCGGCGCCGGCCAAGCTCAATCTGTTCCTGCGCATCGTCGGCCGTCGCGCCGATGGTTATCACCGGCTGCAGACCCTGTTCCAGTTGCTCGATTGGGGCGACACCCTGCGCCTGCGCGTGCGCGACGATGGCGCGATCGTGCGCGTCGCCGGCAACGAAACCGTTCGCGAACACGATGACTTGATGCTGCGCGCGGCGCGTTTGTTGCAAGCCGAAAGCGGCTGCCGGCTGGGTTGCGAGATCGCCATCGACAAGCGCATCCCGATGGGTGGCGGCTTCGGCGGCGGCTCCTCGGACGCGGCCACGGTGCTGGTGGCGCTGAATTATTTGTGGGGAACGGGGCTGGACGAGGAACGGCTGGCCGCGCTGGGTCTGCGGTTGGGCGCCGACGTGCCGGTGTTCGTGCGTGGACGCAATGCCTTCGCCGAGGGCATCGGCGAGGTGCTTACGCCGATCGAACTGCCGCTGCGCTGGTATCTGCTGGTCGATCCGGGCGTGCAGGTGCCCACCGCCGCCTTGTTCGCCGCCCCCGAATTGACCCGCGACGACGCGGAAACGACAATAGCCGCCGCGATTTCGGCACCGTGGGGTAATGCTTTCGAGCCGATCCTGCGCGGCCGCGAGCCTGCCATTGCCGCTGCGCTGGATGCACTGTCGGCATTCGGCAAGGCAAGCGTGACCGGCAGCGGGGCTGGGTGTTTCGTCGCATTCGATTCGTTGGTGCAGGCGCAGGCAGCGCGTGCGGCCTTGCCGTCGCGATGGATGGCGTGGATAGCAACAGGGGCGTTGCGATCGCCCTTGCGGGATCGAATCGAGGATTTGCTCTGAGGGGAAGTGCGAGAATGTCGCCCCTCACCCCTACCCCTCTCCCGGAGGGAGAGGGGTAGGTTTTCCTTCCCCCATTGGGGGAAGGTGGCGCGAAGCGCCGGATGAGGGAAGGCCGCGGCAGGTAGCGAGGAATCTCGCCAGCTTCGACGGTGCTCCCTCACCCGCCTTCGGCACCCTCTCCCGGAGTGAGAGGGTAGGTTTTCCTTCCCCCATTGGGGGAAGGTGGCGCGAAGCGCCGGATGAGGGAAGGCCGCGACAGGTAGCGAGAAATCTCGCCATCATCGACGGCGCTCCCTCACCCGCCTTCGGCACCCTCTCCCGGAGGGAGAGGGTTTGTGTACCGCGAAGTCGGGCAGGAGCCCGATCTTCGACATCGAATATTGGGGCGTCGCCAAGCGGTAAGGCACCGGGTTTTGATCCCGGCATGCGCAGGTTCGAATCCTGCCGCCCCAGCCAACTCAAGCCCGCGCGGGTACCGACGGGTGCCGGCAGGTTGTTTTCAACAGCCTTCCAGAAGTTTTCAACCTCCAGCGACGACGGATGCGGCGACCATGACCAGCGAAACTCCCGCGATGGTGTTCACCGGCAATGCCAACCGCCCGCTCGCGCAGGCGGTATGCAGGGAGCTCGGAATCCCGCTGGGCAAGGCGCTGGTGGGCAAGTTTTCCGACGGCGAGGTGCAGGTCGAGATCGAGGAGAGCGTGCGCCGGCAGGAAGTGTTCGTGATGCAGCCCACCAGCGCGCCCAGCGCCGAGAACCTGGTCGAGTTGTTGGTGCTGATCGACGCGCTCAAGCGCGCCTCGGCCGCCAGCGTCACCGCCGTCGTGCCGTATTTCGGCTATGCCCGTCAGGATCGTCGCCCGCGTTCGGCGCGGGTGCCGATCACCGCCAAGGTCGCGGCGAAAATGTTCAGCGCCGCCGGCACCGACCGCGTGCTCACCGTGGATCTGCACGCCGACCAGATCCAGGGCTTCTTCGACATGCCGGTGGACAACGTCTACGCCTCGCCGCTGCTGCTGGCCGACATCTGGCGCACCTACGGCACCGACAACCTCGTCGTGGTCAGTCCGGACGTGGGCGGCGTGGTGCGCGCACGCGCGGTCGCCAAACGGCTGGACGACGCCGACCTGGCGATCATCGACAAGCGCCGCCCGCGCGCCAACGTGGCCACGGTGATGAACATCATCGGCGACGTGCGCGACCGCACCTGCGTGCTGGTGGACGACATCGTCGATACCGCCGGCACCCTGTGCGCGGCCGCTGCGGCGCTCAAGGAACAGGGCGCGCGCAAGGTCGTGGCCTACTGCACCCATCCGGTACTGTCGGGCGCGGCGATCGACAACCTTTCGCGTTCGAAGATGGACGAACTGGTCGTCACCGACACCATTCCCTTGCGCGAGGCCGCCGGCAACTGCGCCAAGATCCGCCAGCTCAGCGTCGCCGAGTTGCTCGCCGAAACCATCCGCCGCATCGCCGGCGGCGAATCGGTGAGTTCGTTGTACGTGGATTGATGCTGTAGGTGGATTGACCGCGCGACATCGCGATTTTCAGCAGGCAAATCATCGGGCTTGAAAACGACAGGGCCGTCGCATGCGACGGCCCTGTGCGTTCACGTTGGCGATGACACCTCAGCGGTGACCGCCATGCTCCTCTTTCTCATGCTGCGGCTTGGCGGCCGGGGGCGCGGCGGGGCGCTCCGCCATCCGCGGCTGCGCCTGCGGCAGCATCCGTGGTGCCTGCATGCCGCCACCCTGATAGCCACCGCGGTCGTACTGCGGCGCCTGCCGGATCGGACGCTCGGGCTGGGTCACATTGCCGCGGTCGTAGCTGCGGTCGTACTGCTGCGCCTGCCGGATCGGACGCTCGGGCTGGGTCACGTTGCCGCGGTCGTAGCTGCGGTCGTATTGCTGCGCCTGCCGGATCGGACGCTCGGGCTGGGTCACGTTGCCGCGGTCGTAGTTGCGGTCGTACTGCGGCACCTGCCGTGCCGGCGCAGTTGCCCGCTGCGGCTGAGTGTGGGCGCCGCGACCGGCCGCGTTGTTGTAGCTCTCGCTCGACGGCGGGCGCAGCGAGCGATTCTGCAAGCCCTGTGCCGGCGTCTGCGGCGCGTTCCGGGCCGTCATCGGGCTGGTGACCACGGGACGACTTCCCGGGGTCATCGTGTTGTTACGAATCGTCGTCGTCGCGTTGTTGCCGGGGCGATAGCGCTCGGCCGCTGCATTCGCGTTACCCATCGGTGCGACCGGCTTGGCCGCCATCACCGCGCTGCCGGTAAACATGCCGGGGCGTGAAGTCGCCGCGATCGCCGGGACGCCCTTGTTCACCGAGGCGCGCAGGCTGGGCATGTTGCGTGCTGCAGAGACCTGCTGCACCTGCGCTGCCACCGGCGCGGTGTGCCGCTGGTTCTGGTAGGCGAGCTGCGCCGCGGTCGCCTGTGTGGTGGTGCCGCCCGGGCCGTTGAAGCTGTAGCGGTTCACCGTCGTGTTGTTGTTCACCACGGACTGGTTGTAGACGTTGGTGATGTTGGTCACGTTGGTGATGTTGTTGACGGTGCGGTTGTAGTAGAAGTTGTTGCCCTGCCAGTAGCCGCCCTGGTAGCCAAGGCCGCCGTAACCGTAACCGTAGTTGATGCCGCCGTAATAACCGACGCGGGCACCCCAGTAGCCGTTGAAGAACACGTATGCGCCGCTGCGCCAGCCCCAGTAGCCGGGTGTCCACAAGGCACCGTAATAGGGCGGCTGCACCCAGGTGCCGGGCACCCAGTAGTAGCCGTAGTCCTCATCCCACGCCCAGTAGCCGGGCGTCCACATGTAGCCCGGGCCGGGAATCACGGGTTGTTCGTAAACGGGCATCATCGGCGGGGCGAAGTTGACCGAGATGCCGATGCTGATGTGCGCCTGCGCCGGTTGCGGGGCGATTGCGGCGAACGCGAACGAGGTGGCGATCGCGAGCGCCAGCGACGCGCGCAAGGCCATGCTGCGATTGTCGAACGTGGTTTTCATGACGCTGTACTCCGGTGGTGGGTGATTGCAGTAACGCATGCTCGCTGGTGCGGTGCAATCGGCTGCGCGGCGGCGTACAGCTACCCATTCAGCGTGTTGAATGCCACCCAAATCATGGCCGCGGCGTACATGTGGCGTACAGGGTTTGGCAATGCGCGCGCGGGATCGGATCGGGACGGCTGCGCACGCTTTGTTAAGCTGCCGGCTCCCCACCGGATGATCCGCCATGCATTCGACCGAATCGTTTCCTGCACGGCCGGCCAAGGGCATGGCCCTGCACGTCAAGGTGCTGCTCGGCTTCCTGCTCGGCACGCTTGCGGGCCTGGCCGCGCACGCCACGCTGGCCGATGCGCAGTGGGTGCATGTGGCCATCGACTACGCCACCAAACCGTTCGGGCAGGTTTTCCTCAACCTGCTGTTCATGCTGGTGGTGCCGCTGATCTTCTCTGCGCTGGTGCTGGGCGTGGCCGAACTGGGCGACATCGCCGCGCTGGGTCGGCTTGGCTGGAAAACCCTGATCTACACCGCCGTGGTCACCGCCGCGGCGGTCGGCATCGGCCTGCTGTGCGTCAACGTGTTCCAACCCGGGTTGCACATGGACGCGGCGATGGTGCAGAAGGTGCTCAGCGGCAACGTGCTGAAGGCCGGGGAGATCGTCAGCAAGGGCAACGATCTGCGCCTGATGGATCTGCTGGTCAACATCGTGCCGCACAACATCGTCGGGGCGATGGCCGACGACAGCAAGAAGCTGGGCATCGTGTTTTTCGCGCTGATGATCGGCATCGGGCTGGTGATGAAGCCCACGCCCGGCACGGTCGCGTTCAAGAACGCCATGCAGGGGTTGTTCGAGATCTGCATGCACCTGATCGGGCTGTTCATCCGCCTCGCGCCGTATGCGGTCGCGGCCTTCATGTTCAACCTCACTTTCCAGCTCGGCTGGGACGTGATCCGCAGCCTCGTGTGGTTCGTGGCGACCGTGCTGACGGCGCTGGCCATCCACGGCTTCGTGGTGATCCCGCTGTGGGTGCGGCTGATGGGCGGGATGTCGCCGCGCGCATTTTTTCGCGGTACTCAGGAGGCCACCCTGACCGCGTTCGCCACCGCATCCTCCACCGCCACCCTGCCGGTGACCCTGCAGGTGGCCGAGGAGAACCTGAAGTTGCCGCGCAAGGTGTCGCGCTTCGTGCTGACCGTGGGTGCCTCGGCCAATCACCACGGCACCGCCTTGTTCGAGGGCATCACCGTGCTGTTCCTCGCCCAGGTTTATGGTGTCCACCTCGGCCTGCCGCAGCAGTTGATGGTGCTGGTGCTGTGCATCCTCGGCGGCATCGGCACCGCCGGCATCCCGTCCGGCTCGCTGCCGGTGATCGCGATGATCTGCGGCATCATCGGCATCAATCCTGATGGCATCGGCATCATCATCGGCGTCAACACCTTCCTCGACATGTGCCGCACCGCGCTCAACGTCACCGGCGATCTGGCGACGGCCGTGGTGGTGGCGCATCGTAGCGGCGAGCAGGATCTGCCCGACGAGGCAGCGATGGCGCATCTGGACGAGATCGTGCGTTGAGGTGCGATGCCAGCACCTGATGGTCGAACGATCAGCGCCGGCACTCGGAAATTACTGCAACGTGGCTGGCGCACTGGCTTGCGGTGGGCCGTCGAACAGGGCCTCGATCTGCGCACGCGAAAGCACATACGCCGCGCCGCAGAACTGGCAATCGATGCGCGCGACCGCCGGATCGTGATCCGCAATGCTGGCCAGTGCCTCCTCGCGACCGAGGCTGTGCAGCATGGCTTCCACGCGCTCGCGCGAACACGAACAGCCAAAGCGTAGCGATCGCTGGTCGCGCACGCGCACGTCGTCCTCGTGGAACAAACGGAACAGCAGTTCCTGCGGCGGGGTGACCAGCAGTTCGGCATCGCCCAACGTCTGGAAACACGCCACCGCGCGCAGCCAGCCGTCCTCGTCGGCGCCCGCATCCGGCAACTTTTGCAGCATCAATCCGACCGCGTGGTCGGCGTTCGCGGCCAGCAGCATGCGCGTGGGCAGTTGTTCGGATTGCGCGAAGTAACCTTCAAATGCCTGCGCCATCGTGTCCGCGTCCAGCCCCACCAAGCCTTGGTAGCGCATGCCTTCGCGGCCTGCGGCGATGGTGTTCTCGATAGTGATGGCGAGCACCGAATCGGCGCCGAAATCGCGCGGACCGAGCGTTTCAGGCAAGGGTTCGCGATACGCCGCCAAGCCGCGCAGGTGGCCGTCGCGGGTGCATTCGGCAAACAGCGAACGCAGCGCGCCGGTGCCGCGCAGATGTGTACTCAGGCGCCCGTCGATCTTGGTGTGGCCGGTCATCAGGGCAGTCGCCGCGAGGGTCTGCCCGAGGCACGCAGCCACCGGTGGCGGGTACGGCGCGCGCGCAAGCACGGTGCGCCAGACGGCGGACAGGCGTACCAGCACGCCGCGCACGCCGGAGGCGTCCAGCAGGAAGCGCAGCAGGATGTCGTCGTCGGTGGATGGATCGGCGGACGTATTGGCGGAATTTGGAGGCATCGGCTCAGGCCAAAGGTTGCGTGTGCGGGAACTGGCGTTATGCTCGCGCCGGTTTGGCGTGGAAGCACACAATGGGTCGGACACTGAATCGGATCAAGCCCCGATATCTCCCCGCGCGCGGAGATCGGGCTTGAGTGCACAACCACGCCCGCGCGGGCGCATCCGCTGGCTGCGCTGGATTTTCCTCTGGCTGCCGCTGCTGTTCGTCGCGATCAGCATCGCGCAGGTGCTATGCCTGCGCTGGGTCGATCCGCCAACCAGCGCCTTCATGCTCGAACGCCGTTTCGCGGCGTGGCGCGATGGGCAAACCGGTTTCGTCGTCCACTACCGTTGGCGACCGCTGAACGAGAGCTCGCGCTGGCTGCCGGCATCGGCGATCGCCTCGGAAGATCAGAAGTTCTACCGTCACCACGGTTTCGATTTCGACGCCATCGACAAGGCGCTCGACCACAACGAGGACGGCGGGCGCGTGCGCGGCGGCAGCACGATCAGCCAGCAGGTGGCCAAGAACCTGTTCCTGTGGAGTGGCCGCAACTATGTGCGCAAGGGGCTGGAAGCTTGGTACACGGTGCTGATCGAGCACCTGTGGGGCAAACGGCGGATTCTGGAGATGTACGTGAACGTGGCCGAGTTCGGCGATGGCGTGTACGGTGCCGACGCGGCGGCGCGGCAGATGTTCGGCACGACCGCCGACCGCCTCACCGCCACGCAAAGCGCGCGGCTGGTCGCGGTGCTGCCCAACCCGCGGCACTGGTCGGCGGCGCATCCCGGGCCGTATGTACTGCGGCGCGCGGCGTGGATCGAACGGCAGGTGCGGCAACTGGGCGGGCCGGCGCTGCTGGATCCGCCGCGACGGTAGCGGCGAGCCATCGAAGGGCGTGATTACCGTTCCTGTGAATACCGTTTCTGCTGCCGGATCGCCTGCATCCGGCTACCATCGCGGCATGGATCCGCCCGAACCGCTCACCATCCTGATCGCCGCCTATAACGAAGAAGCGGCGCTGCCGCTGCTGCACCCGCGCCTGCGCGCGGTGCTCGACGGCCTCGACCGCCCGGCGCGCGTGCTCTATGTGGACGACGGCAGCCGCGACCGGACGTGGCAGGTGCTGTGCGAGATCGCGCAGGACGATTCGCGGGTGGCGTTGTTGCGGCTGTCGCGCAATTTCGGCAAGGAGGCTGCGTTGACGGCCGGACTCGACCGGATCACCACGGGCGCGGTGCTTATCCTCGACGCCGACGGGCAGGATCCGCCCGAGCTGATCCCGACCTTCGTCGCGCATTGGCAAGAGGGTTACGACGATGTCCACGGCACGCGGCTGGAACGCGAAGGCGAGGGCTGGTTCAAGCGCGCCAGCGCGCATGCCTTCTATCGCGTGATCGGCCGCCTCTCGCGTACGCCCATCCCGCGCGACACCGGCGACTTCCGCCTGCTCTCGCGGCGCTCGCTCGACGGTCTGGCGCGGTTGCGCGAGCGCGGGCGTTTCATGAAGGGCCTGTTCGCGTGGGTGGGTTACCGGCAACTCGCGGTGCCCTACCACCGCCATCCGCGCGTGGCCGGACGCAGCAAGTTCGGTTTCTGGAAACTGTGGAATTTCGCCTTGGACGGCATCACCAGCTTCTCCACCGCGCCGCTGCGGGTGGCGACGTATCTGGGGTTGGCGACCGCGCTGGCGGCGTTCGTGTTCGGCGTTTTCACCATCGGCAAAACGCTGCTCTGGGGCGACCCGGCGCGGGGATATCCAACCCTTGCAACGCTCATCGTGTTCCTGGGTGGCGTGCAGTTGATTGCCTTGGGCGTGATCGGCGAGTACCTCGGAAGGCTGTATCTGGAAGTCAAACAGCGGCCGCTGTATCTGGTGGAAGATTGGCGGCCCGAAGCGGCGGAAAGCGCGAATTCCCAAGCAGAGCCGGCGACGTTGGAAGTGTGATCGGTCAAGGCGCTGGGGGTTCCCGGTCTGGGCTGCCTTTCGGCGGCTTGGTCGGTGCAGCAGCGACTACAGATCCGATCGACGATCTATCGTGGGGCCAACCTGCGTCACTTGACGGTCTCGAAACGTGCGCAAGGACGCCGCCAGTCGTCGGTAGCGCCTGTTGGCGTAGGGCCGTGAAAGTCGTCGTCGGGTTCCTGCCGTGAATCGAGCGCGCCTAGTCGAGCGATGCGGGGGGGCGTGCGCATGCAAGCTCGATCTCCTCCACCGAGATGCTCCGCCCGGGCTTGCCCGTCATTGGAATTGCGCCACCTATCCTGAGCGGGTGTCGTTGAAAGAGTCTTTCGGTTGACTTTGTGGTGGTCTGCCCGGAAAATGACGGGCTGATTTCCACAGGTGCGTCTTGCCCGACCATCGTCGGGTGGTGGCGTTTCCGCTGGTGGAAGTCGGGAGCCGGATACGCGGAGGGATACTCAAGCGGCCAACGAGGGCAGACTGTAAATCTGCTGGACATCGTCCTACGGTGGTTCGAATCCACCTCCCTCCACCAGTTTCATCGCAACACGTCATTACCGCAGCACGCAACAAGTTTCACGATGCGGGAGTAGTTCAATGGTAGAACTTCAGCCTTCCAAGCTGATTGTGCGGGTTCGATTCCCGTCTCCCGCTCCATTGAACGCTCCAGCTATGGCGCCACTCTTGCTCATGTAGCTCAGTCGGTAGAGCACTTCCTTGGTAAGGAAGAGGTCGCTGGTTCGATTCCAGTCATGAGCACCACATTCGAAATGCGTGAATGGTGAATCGTGAATCGTGAATGGTTTTAGCCAATCGCGATTCCGCCACTCTCACGAAAGACGCTTCCAAGGCTTTAGACGATTCACCATTCACCATTCACGATTCACCCTTCAC
>JAFEBV010000019.1 GCA_018242485.1 Pseudomonadota bacterium | reverse complement strand
CGCTGGTACAGCAGGCGGGCCTGGCCGATGAGGTCGAGGCTGACGTTGGCGAGCGCGAGGTCTTCCTCGAGGATGGGGCCGTGGCCGCACCACTCGGCGTTGCGCTGGCCGAGCACGACGGCGTTGTCGGCCAGGTGCAGCAGGTAGTCGATCGGCGTGCTCATTACATGTGCCCCACTTCTTCCGGGATCTCGTAGAAGGTCGGATGGCGGTAGATCTTGTCGGCCGCCGGGTCGAACAGCTCGCCCTTGTCGTCCGGGTTGCTGGCGGTGATCGCGACGGACGGCACCACCCAGATGCTCACGCCTTCCTGGCGGCGGGTGTAGACGTCGCGCGCCATGTGCAGCGCCTGCGCCGCGTCGGCCGCGTGCAGGCTGCCGCAGTGCTTGTGCTCCAGGCCTTGCTTGCTGCGGACGAAGACTTCCCAGAGGGGCCAATCCTTCAGTGCGGGTGCGGTGCTCATGCTGCCTCCTTGACTTGACGTTCTTTCTGCTTGCGTGCGTATGCCAGGGCTGCGTCGCGCACCCACTGGCCGTCGTTGTGTGCCTTCACTCGCGTCGCCAGGCGTTCCTTGTTGCAGGGGCCGTTGCCTTCGACGGTGTTCCAGAACTCGGCCCAGTCGATCTGGCCGTAGTCGTAGTGGCCGCGCTCCTCGTTCCACTTCAGGTCGGGGTCGGGCAGGGTCACGCCCAGCACCTTGGCCTGCGGCACGGTGGCGTCGATGAACTTCTGGCGCAGTTCGTCGTTGCTGATGCGCTTGATGCCCCAGCGCATGCCCTGCGCGCTGTGCGGGCTGTCGGCGTCCGGCGGCCCGAACATCGCCAGGCACTTCCACCAGTAGCGGTTCACCGCGTCCTGCACCATCGCGCGTTGTCCGTCGGTGCCCTTCATCATCACCAGCAGGGCCTCGTAGCCCTGGCGCTGGTGGAAGGACTCCTCCTTGCACACGCGGATCATGGCGCGCGCATAGGGGCCGTAGGAGCAGCGGCACAGCGGGATCTGGTTCATGATCGCGGCGCCGTCGACCAGCCAGCCGATCACGCCCACGTCG
>JAFEBV010000018.1 GCA_018242485.1 Pseudomonadota bacterium | reverse complement strand
TGGTTCACCCCCTTCGGCGAGCCTAGCAACGGCAGCTACCTGCAAGGCCCGGGCTACGCCGGCCACGTCAGCGATGCGGCCAGCCACCTCACCTACGCCCAGCAGCGCTACTATGATCCGGTGCTGGGGCGGTTTCTGTCGGCTGATCCGGTGCAGGCGGACGACAAGGGTGGCGACTTCAATCGCTACTGGTACGCCAACGACAACCCGTACAAGTTCACGGATGTCGATGGACGGACAGCCCTAGGCATAATGATTGCGGATGCTCAGGATGCTGCGCTTAACGATAATCAGCCAATAAGAGCTTTCTTCTACTGGACTGCTGGAACTATAGTCAACGACGCTGGGTTAGAAAATTTGGGAGGACCCGTAATCACTTACAAAGCCGGCATCCCGCCGCCATCCGCAGCGGTTTCAAAGATGCTAACTTGCACCGCAAATTGCACTGGATCGAATTTGAGAGTTACAGAAACATCGGGATCGCATAAGCCTACCGACCCCCATTCAAGAGGTCTCGCCGCTGACGTGACCACAAAAGACCCGACGAAGGTAATGCAATGCGCAGCTAATTGCGGTGCAAAATATCAGCAAAACGAATATTCGCACCGATCCCCAAATGCGACGGGAGGCCATGTTCATTTGCAGTTGGTGCCAGGCAGAGGTGGTGCCACTGGGCCGTATTTTCCATCAGGCAATGGAAAGCAAAATTCAAACCCCTCCAACATTAATAACTTGCCTGGCGTCGGAACTCATATAACTGGGAAAACGGCTATTGGCAACGTGGATATCAGTACGAGTTTTTCGATCTCGCCTTGAAGGGCATAGCCATGTTTTATCAATTGAGCGCATTAGCGATTTTACTTTGGAGCACAAACGCATCAGCTCAATGCGACCAAGCAATAACGAAAAATTTTAGTTCTAAGTACTGGTCGGTTGTCGAAAGAACAGATTTAAATGACGACGACAAAGTGCTTTGGGATAAATATCATCTTGGCTTGTGCCCAGGAATTACAACTGTCGTGTGGGGCTCCGACAAGCGAACTTATTATGCGCTTGCATTATTGCATAAAAGTGGTGAAGGAAAGGTTTTCGAAAAGCTCCTCCTTGTAGATTCGATAACTTATCATGTAAAGGCTCGATTATCAGGCGCAGCCGCAGTTTCCAACCCGTTCGTTGTATGGACTGCTAAAGCGGGTACATTTGCTGATCGACGAACCGGGCAAATCATAACGATTCGTGGCGAATCTGTTATCTATGAAGAAATGGAGTCCACTGCAACTCAATTTTATATGCACAGGGGGAGAATTCGCTCGCTGATCGCCGCTGATTAATGACTACGTCTATCTGCCGGGTTTCATCACCCAGATGACCCACCCGCGCGGCTATGTCGTCGGCCCTGCAGAATCGCCGCAAGCCGCATGAACATTGACTCTCGTGCCTCTGGACAGATTCACGAATCTCCGGAAAATCGACGCATATCGCAAGATTCCTGAGGGATTTCGCCGATGAGTCATGCCGACCTGTTCCGCACGCGGCTGGTGGACATGATCGATTTGCGCCATCCGCTGGTGGTGCTGGCACAACGGATGCCTTGGGCGACCCTCGAAGCCTCGCTGACGCCTAAGTTCGCGCGCCGAGATCGCGCCGGTGTCGCGGTGAATGTCGAGGACCTCTTCGGCTCGCAGGTCCAGGTGGTCGGCAGTGGCGTGGCGGCGGCAGGTCGCCCGCGCCTGTCGATGCGACTGATGCTCAGCTTGCTGTGCCTCAAGCACGCCTTCGACGTGAGCGACGAGGAACTGGTCGAGCGTTGGTCGGAAAACGTGGTGTGGCAGTACTTTTCGGGGATGGAGTACTACGAGCCCCGGATGCCGTGCGACGGCACGCAGGTGGGCCGGTTCCGCACCGCGATCGGCGAGGCGGGCGTGGAGGAGTTGCTCAAGGCGACGATCGACGCGGCGGTGACGATGAAGGCGATCAAGCCGGTCGAGTTCGAGCGGGTGATCGTGGACACGACGGTGCAGGAGAAGGCGATCGCCCATCCGGTCGACAGCCGGCTGCTGGAGATCGCACGGCATCAGATCGTGCGCGCGGCCAAGGCGGCGGGCATCGAGTTGAAGCAGACCTTCGCGAAGGAAGGCAAGAGGCTGCGGCGCAAGGTCGGCGGCTATGGGCACGCCAAGCAGTTCAAGCGGATGCGACGCGTGGTGAAGCGCCAGCGCACGCTGCTGGGGATCGTGTTGCGCGAGGTGCGGCGCAAGCGCGGCGAGGCGACGGGTGGATCGCCGGCGGCGCTCGCGCGGCTGGACACGCTGCTCGAACGCGCCGAACGCATCCGTGCGCAGCAACGCAACGACAAGAACAAGCTGTACGCCCTGCATGCGCCGGAGGTGGAATGCATCGGCAAGGGCAAGGCGCGCAAGCCCTACGAGTTCGGGGTGAAGGCGAGCCTGGCGGTGACGCACAAGTCGGGCTTGATCGTCGGCGCGCGCACGTTCCCGGGCAATCCGTACGACGGCCACATCCTCAGTGCCCAGCTCGAGCAAACGCGGATCCTGACCGAGGACACCGGTCGCGTGCCGACCCAGGCGGTGGTGGATCTGGGCTTCCGCGGCGTCGATGCAGACAATCCCGGCGTGGAGATCATCCATCGCGGCAAGCACAAGTCGCTGACGAAACGGCAACGACGCTGGCTCAAGCGCCGGCAAGCGATCGAACCGGCGATCGGGCACTGCAAGCAGGATCATCGGATGGAGCGCTGCTGGCTCAAGGGAGCGCTGGGCGATGCGCTGCATGCCGTGCTGTGCGCAGCCGGGTACAACCTGCGCTGGCTGATGCGGGCGATCCTCCGCCTGGGCATCAAGGCGCTTTTCTTGCGCCTGCTCTTCGGGCGGCTGTATGGCGCATCCGGACGACCAACACCTCACCCAGTCGATTTCGTTCGATCGTCGGCACCGTTCGGCTGGGCTTTGGCTGCTGAGTGAATTTTGCAGGGCCGACTCGGTAGCTGGCCTGCCGGCTCCAGTCCGACCAGCCATGCGACAGGCCTTCAAGACGCACTTGGTACTGCTTGTCCGCGCCTGCCGCGTAGTCGGTGTAGCCCAGATCGAGATCGATGCTGCCGCCGCGCGGCATGATGTGCGGCGTGCGATCCAGCGGCAGTAGCTCCGCTGGCCGACCTTCGCGATTCAGGCGCATGCCGGTCACCCGTACATCGGCGTGCCCGGTATCGGCGGCAGCGGCGGCGCCGTTATCGAAACGCAGCATCTGTCCCGAGGCGCCGACGAGGGCGTCGCCACCGGGCAGGATCAACATCGATTCGATCGCGCCGAGCGCTGGATTGCCGATCCACGCCACTTGCCACCCGCCACCCGTGGGCCGCCGATACACGCTGTGGTAGCTGAAGGCCCAGCGCTCGCCATCCGCGTCGGCCAGCAGGCGCACGGTTTCGCCTGCGGACAACAATTCCGCCAGACCGCCTGCGTCGTCCTTCACGAAGCGGCCTTGCGCGAAACGAAACAGGCCCCGACTGGTGCTGGCGTACACGCCTTCGGGCAGCGCCGACACCTGCACGTCGCGATCGTCGCCGGCGAGCAGGCCGCGATCGACGCCCCAGGCTTCCAGAGTGAAGCCCTGCGGCGCATGCGCATCGGCGCGGGCCAGGTACAGGCCGTGGTTGTCGCTGCCGAACCACACGCCTTGCGCGGCGGGTACCACGGTCGAGAAGCGCCAGCCGGTTTCGCCGCGGCGACCGATCTGCCGCCAACCCGTGCCCCCGCGGACGAACAACGCGGCACCGTGCTCGGTGCCGACCCACAGGCGACCCGGATCGGATGGATCGAGCAACAGCGCACGCGGATACAGATCGTCGGTGGATACCGGAGTCGCCTGCGCGCCATCCACCCGCAGCAGCGCCCGCGAGTCGGCCAACAGCGGTCCATTGCTATCGGCGAGCACCTGCCAGCACTCGTCCTTTGTCCAGCGCCGCGCCAGGAAGGATGGCGCGGGTGCGCCATCAGCGCTGGCGTTCTCCTGCACGCCGGCGCTGCCGCACAGGAACAGGCGACCGGCGGCCATCGACAAGGCATGCACGTCGCCAATCACGCCGTCGGCGGCGCCGTAGCGCCACCAGTGCGGCGGCCACGGCATGCGCGCCATGCCCAGGTTATCCACCGTCAACAGGGCGCCATCGCGGTCGCGCAGGATCGCGCTGCCGAAGCCGTTGCCTATCGGCACCGAAGCGATGCGTCGTCGTTGCAGATCGAGGATGCGCACGCGGCCGTCGTCGCTGGCGAAAGCGTAGCGATCGGCATCCAGCGCGATGCCGGTCTGCAGATGCGTGATGTCGTCCTGCAGCGACGCATCGTCGAGCGTGCTCGCCACCCCATCGCGCCAGATCGACAAGCCCTTGCCGGCGTCGTGTACCAGTACCGCGCCATCGGGCAGGGCGAACATGTCGTAGATCAGCGCGCCGGCATACATCTGCGTACCCGGAACGGCGACGAAATCGTGGCCGTCCCAGCAGCGCATGCCTTCGCCGCGCCACTGCAGCCACAGTTGGCCGCGCACCGAGCCGACGAAGCCGAAGCGCTGCTCGCGGTGCCAATGGCCGATACGGCGGCCCTGCGCATCCACCGCGAACACGTCGTGCAGGGCCTGGAACCAGGTCAGCCCCTGCCATTGCCCGATCCGCCAGATGTCCGAGAACCCGGCGCCGCGCAGGTCGCGCGCGAACTGCGGGGCGAGATCGACGTAGCGCTGCTCGCCGGTCGGCAGCGGTTGCAGGTAGCCGAAACTGTCGCTGCCGCCGTACCAGATCCGGCCGCTTGCATCGGCCTGCAGCGCGCGCACCGGCCCCGGCTTCGGGCTGGGCTGCCAGATCCAGCGACCGCCATCGTTGCGAACGATGCCGTCGGTTCCGCCGACGTAGATCTGCCGCTCGCGATCCTGGGCGATGCTGAAGAACTGCGGGTACACGCGGACATCGGGCGTGAGCCGGGTGAACACCGGCTCGGCCGCGCGCGCTGCGAGCGCGGCCAGCGCGCACACGGTTGCCAGCCATGCGGTACGGAGCCAACGCATCCCCGAGTCCCTGTTCCCGACGACGCCACGATGGTAACCGAACGCATCGTTCGCACCATCATGGGTTCTCGCGTCCCCGGTGCGGTCAGGTCCGATCCGCAGCAGCCGGCGTGTACCATGCGCGGATGAAGAAGAAGACCTCGCGCGGCGCGTCCGCGAAGCAGGGCGGCTCGCTGCCGCCGTGGATGCCCGAAGCGATGGTAAAACACGGGCGAACCCCCTCCGCCACACAAGCTGGCCGACGGCATGATCCGCCGCATGGAAAGATGACGCGCCCGGCGACGCCATCCTCGACGCGCAGCGCAGGCCGCGACCCGCACGCGGCGCGCGAAGACGCCCGCTACGAGCGCCCGATCGCCAGCCGCGAGGCGATCCTGCAATGGCTCGCCGACAGCGAGGGCCCGCAGAAGGTGGAGGCCATCGCCGCGGGTTTGCGCATCACCGAGCCGGAATTGCTGGAAGCGCTCGACAAGCGGCTGGCGGCGATGCAACGCGATGGGCAGGTGCTGGTCAATCGGCGCGGCGGCTACGCGCCGGCCAGCCGGCTCGATCTGATCGCCGGCAGCGTGATCGCCAATCCGGAAGGTTTCGGCTTCCTGCGCCCGGATGCCGGTGGCGACGATCTATTCCTGCCGCCGCACGAGATGCGCAAGGTGATGCACGGCGATCGCGTGCTTGCCAGCGTGACCGGCATCGACGGCCGCGGGCGCCGCACCGGTGCGGTGGTGGAACTGCTCGAACGCCGCGCGCGGCGGGTCACTGGTCGCTACGTGCAACGCGGCGGGCTGGGGTTTGTGAAGCCCGACGACAAGCGCGTGTTGCAGGACATCATCATCCCACCCGGCGCGGATGGTGGCGCGCGCGACGGGCAACTGGTGGTGTGCGAACTGGATGATGGCGATGGCGATGCCGCCACGGCTGCACGGCGCGCGCAGCCTTTCGGTCGCGTGCTGGTGGTGCTGGGCGACAAGCTGACGCCTTCGCTGGTGGTGGAGGCGGCGATCCACGGCCACGGCATTCCGCACGAGTTTTCGCAGGCGGTGCTGGCCGAGGCCGCGGCGATACCGGTCGCGGTGGATGCCAAGGCAGCTGCGGGTCGCGTGGATCTGCGCGCACTGCCGCTGGTGACCATCGACGGCGAGGATGCCAAGGATTTCGATGATGCGGTGTACTGCGAACCCAACCGTGAGGGCTTTCGCCTCGTGGTCGCGATCGCCGACGTATCGGCCTACGCCAAGCCCGGCACCGCGCTGGACGAGGAAGCGCAACTGCGCGGCACCTCGGTGTATTTCCCCGGTTTCGTGGTGCCGATGCTGCCCGAGTCGTTGTCCAACGGCATCTGCTCGCTGAAACCCGAGGTCGAGCGCCTGTGCTTCGTCTGCGACATGCAGATCGACCGCACCGGGCAAACCGCGCATGCACGCTTTTACACGGCGGTGATGCGCTCGCACGCAAGGCTCACCTACACGCAGGTGTGGAATGCGATCGGCGATGGCATCCCGGACGACACGCAGGCGCAGGCACGCAGCGTCGTCGGCGGATTGCTGCCGCAATTGCAGCGGCTGCATCAACTGTATCGGCTCCTCGACCGCGCCCGCGCACGCCGAGGCGCGATCGAATTCGAATCCAGCGAAACCCGCTTCGTGCTCGGCCCCGCCGGCGAGGTGGTGCAGGCCGGCATGCTGGTGCGCAACGACGCGCACAAGCTGATCGAGGAATGCATGATCGCCGCCAATGTTCAGGCGGCGCGATTCCTGCATGAATACCGCATCCCCGCGCCGTATCGCGTCCACGAGCGCCCGCCGGAAAACAAGTACGCCGACCTGCTGGAGTTCCTGTCCGAGTTCGGCCTGCGCCTGCCGCCGTGGGGCAAGGTGCAGCCCAAGGATTTCACCGCGCTGATCCGCACGATTCGCGAGCGCCCCGATGCGGCGCTGCTGGAATCGGTGTTGCTGCGCTCGCAGAGCCTGGCCGTGTATTCGACCCACGATGCCGGCCACTTCGGGCTGGCGCTGGAAGCCTACGCGCACTTCACCTCGCCGATCCGCCGCTATCCCGACTTGCTGGTGCACCGCGCGATCAAGCATGCGCTGGCCGGTGGCAGCGCCGATACCTTCACTTACACGCCGCATGCGATGGAGCAGCTCGCGTTGACCAATTCGGAGCAATCGCGGCGCGCCGACGAGGCTTCGCGCGAGGTGGACGAACGCTATCGCGCGGCGTGGATGGAGCAGCACGTCGGCAGCCAGTTCGATGGCGTCATCAGCGGCGTGGCCTCGTTCGGATTGTTCGTGGAACTGGACGATTCCAAGGTCAACGGACTGATCCACGTCACCCAGTTGCCGCACGATTATTACCACTTCGACCCGCTGCGCAAAACGCTCACCGGGTCGCGCCGGCAGGTCGAATACCGCCTCGGCGATCGCGCGCGCGTGCTGGTGCTGCGCGCGAGCGTGGAGGATCGACGCATCGATTTCCGGTTGGTGGAAAGGTTGTCCGACGCGCCCGCCGCAGCGCCGCCGACGCTGGCGAGCCTGCCGCTCGTGGCGGCACGCACGAAGGCTGCCAAGCCTCCCGCGCCGACGGCCAAGGCGAAGGCTGCGATGGCGCCGGCACCGACAGCCAAGGCAAAGCCAACGCGGGCGCGGAAGATCGCGAATGAAGTCGAACCGCCCGCGAAAGGCCAACCCCGCCGCCGCCCCGGCGAATCGGTCACCGAGTTCAAGGCGCGCACGCGCAAGGAGACGCAGCGATGAGCGCAGGCCAATGGATCGCCGGGATCAACGCGGTCGCCTCCGCACTCGAGCACGATCCCGAACATGTGCTGGAAGTGCTGATCGAGGCCGGCGGGCGCAACCCGCGGCTGACCGACATCGAGCAGCGTGCGCAGCAGTTGGGCATCTCCGCGCGCCGCGTCGCGCAACAGGCGCTCGATGGCGTGGCCGGCGGACTGCGTCATCAAGGCGCGATCGCGCGTTATGCCGGTGCGCACAGCCATGAGGAATCCGAGTTGCCGGCATTGATCGAGGCCGCTGGTCGGAACGCGCTGCTGCTGGTGCTCGACGAAGTGCAGGATCCGCACAACCTCGGCGCCTGCCTGCGCAGCGCCGCCGCGGCCGGCGTCACCGCGGTCGTCATCCCCAAGGACAAATCCGCGCCGGTGAACGCCACCGTGCGCAAGACCTCCTCCGGCGCGGCCGATCGCGTGCCGATCGTGCGGGTGACCAATCTTGCACGGACGTTGAAGGCGATCGGCCAGTGCGGTGTGTGGATCTATGGATTGGCGGGCGGCGAGGGCGCTTCCTTGTACGCGCAGGATCTCAAAGGTCCGGTCGCCCTCGTCCTCGGCGGCGAGGCCGACGGCATGCGCCGGCTCACTCGCGAGCACTGCGATGCCCTCGTCCACATCCCGATGCCCGGTGCACAGCCGTCCGCCGGCGTGGAAAGCCTCAACGTTTCGGTGGCTGCCGGCGTGGCCTTGTTCGAGGTGGTGCGCCAGCGCGGATGAGGCGGCGCTCGCTCGCTCGTCCCACCCTCGCCAGCGTGCGAGAGAGAGCGCATGATCGCGTCCACGGGGGTGCATCGTGGAACAGGCGACCGCAAGCGCAGGGTACGACTCGACACGCTCTGTAAGCGGACGACGGGGGCCGTGGCCGTGAGCGGGCGCGATCCGCCGCAGCCAGGGGCGCCCTCTGCACCGGTATCGGCCGAACAGCGCATCGACGACCTGCGTGCGCGCTTGCGCGACGTCGAGGAGCGCGAGCGGCGGCTGCGGCTGGCCCTGCTCGTCAGCGACGACGAAATCTGGGAATACGCCGTTGCCGAAGACCGCATCGCCTTCGAGCATGAAATCACCGGCGGAGCAGCGCCAGGCCGGCGCGGCGCTGCGTCTGCCGGGCGGTCGTCGCCGCCGACGTCGACCGCCGTGCGCGGCACGCTGAAGCTGGCCGAATTCGTCGCCACCATCCACCCCGACCACCGCGACGCCCTGCGCAATGCGTTCGCTGCGCTCGTGCAGGCGCGCAGCGATTTCGAGGCAGTCACCATCCGCCGCCAGCGTCGTGGCGGCGGATGGGTGTGGGTGCAATTGCATGGCCGCGTGGCCTCGTGCGACGCGGAAGGCAGGCCGTCGACCCTTGTCGGCTCGGCGCGCGACATCACCGGCATGCAGCACAACGCCGACCGCCTGCGGCTGGCGCTCAAGGCGGCCGGCGAGGAATTGTGGGAATGGGATTTGGCCAGCAACCGCAACCGCCGCGAAAACCCGTTGCTGCACACCCTCGATGCGGCCTACGCGCACGAACCGGCTACCGACGTGTTCATGCGCCTGTGCCACCCGGACGATCTCACGCGCATCCACCAGATCTTCCTCGATGTGCGCGCGGGCCGGCAACGCGAGTTTCACGTCGCCTACCGTTCGCGCGGCCCGCAGGGTAGCTGGCGGTGGATGGACGCGCACGGCTGCGGCGTCGATCTGGACGACCAAGGCAGGCCCACACGGGTGATTGGCACCAACCGCGACATCACCGAGTTGAAGGAGGGCGAACAGCGTCTGCGCACCGTGCTGTGGGGCAGCGGCGCCGAACTGTGGGACATCGACTTCGTCGCCGGGAATTTCCATCGCAGCCATATGCTCCCCGGGCTGAAGATCAATGCCTTGGGCGACACCCTCAGCTTCGCCGACCTGATGAGCCGGGTCAGCCCCGAGCACGCGGGCATGATCCACGATGCCATGGTCGCGCAGGTCAAGGGCCTGAGCGAGAAGTTCGAGGTGTGGTTCCGCCTCGAGGCCGAGGACGGCTTGTGGCGTTGGCTGTATTCGCACGGCAAGGTCAGCGAGCGCGGGCCGGACGGCCGCGCTCTGCGCATGGCCGGCACCTTGCACGACGTGAGCGCGATGAAGAAGATCGAGGACGAGTTGCGCGTGCTCAACGAGCAGCTCGAACAGCGTGTGGCCGAGCGCACCGCCGAACTGACCGGTGCCAACGCCGAACTCAACCTGACCATCCAGCGTCTCGATGAGACCCGCGCGCAACTGGTCGAATCCGAGAAGATGGCCTCGCTCGGCTCATTGGTTGCCGGCGTCTCGCACGAGATCAACACCCCGTTGGGTGTGGGCATCACCGGTGCCTCGCAATTGCTGGAGGAGATCGACGCGCTCAATCGCGATCTTGCGGCCGGCTCTGTCGATCCACATCTGCTCCGCGAACGCGCGGCGCTGATGCACGAATGCGGCGAGCTGGTGCAGCGCAGCCTGCTGCGCACCGACAAACTGGTGCGCAGCTTCAAGCAGGTGGCAGTAAAGCAATCGGTGGAATCACCGCGCCGCTTCGTTGTTCGCGAAGTCATCGATGCCGCGTTGCTGCCGTTCTCTGGATTGCTGGCGCACGGCGGCCATGTCGTCGCCGTGGAGGGTGCCAACACGATCGAACTGGACAGCTATGCCAATGCCTTGCAGCAAGTGCTGACGGCTCTGCTGGCGAACTCGCTGGAACATGCGAAGGTTCCGGAAAAATCGCTGGCCATCGCGATCCGCGTGCTCGATGCCGGCGAGGACGTCGCAATCGACTACCGCGACGACGGTGCCGGCATGCAGCGTGAGGTGCGCCTGCGCATCTTCGATCCGTTCTTCACCACCCGCCGCAGCCACGGCAGCCTCGGGCTCGGCATGCACATCGTCTACAACCTCGTCACCCAGCGCCTCGCCGGCCGCATCCGCTGCGACTCCGAGCCCGGCGGGGGAGCGCGCTTCACGATCCGCCTGCCGCGGCGCGCGCCGGATGCATAAGGGGGAAAGCAGGGGCTGGGGCATGGGGTTGGGACAAGCCTCGCATCCGAGCTGGTTAGCGACGCGGATTCCTCGTTCCCAGTCCCCAATCCCGCATCCCCAGTCCCCAGTCCCCAGTCCGATTACCGCTCCGCCAGCAGCGCCTCGATCTCGTCCACTTCCCGCGGCACGCCGTCGGTGATTACCTCGTGACCGGTCTTGGTCACCAGCACGTCGTCCTCGATGCGCACGCCGATGCCTTGCCAGCGCGATGGCACGCCCTTGCTGCCCGGCGCGATGTACAGACCCGGCTCGATGGTGAACACCATGCCCGGCTCGAGCTGGCGGAATTCGCCGGCCAGCCGGTACTCGCCCACGTCGTGCACGTCCAGACCGAGCCAGTGGCCGGTCTTGTGCATGTAGAAGCGCTTGTAGTCGCCCGATTCGAGGTTCTTCTCCAGCGTACCCTTGAGCAGGCCCAGTTTCAGCAGACCTTCGGTGAGCGTGGCCACCGCGGCGTTGTGGCCGGCATCGTAGGGGCGTCCGGGCAGAGCCTGCGCGAGCGCGGCCTTCTGCGCGTCGAGCACGAGCTGGTAGATCGCGCGCTGCTCCTTCGAATAGCGGCCGTTCACGGGGAAGGTGCGGGTGATGTCGGAGGCGTAGTTGCGGTATTCGGCGCCGGCGTCGATCAGCAGCAGGTCGCCGTCTTTCATGAGCGCATCGTTGGCGACGTAGTGCAGCACGCAGGCATTGGCGCCGGCGCCAACGATGGACTCGTAGGCCAGTTGCGCATCGTGGCGGCGGAAGTGATGCAGGATCGCCGCCTCGACCTCGTACTCGAACATCCCCGGTTTGGCCGTGCGCATGGCGATGACATGCGCCTGCGCGGCGATTTCGGCGGCGCGGCGCATCAGCCGCAGCTCGTCGCGGCTCTTGAACAGGCGCAACTCGTGCAGCAGGTGGCCGAGTTCGAGGAATTCGTGCGGTGGCCGCGCGCCCTGCTTGACCTGCGCGCGCACATGGTTGACCCAGCCGATCAGCTTGAGGTCGAATGCGGTATCCCGACCGAAGTGGTAATGCACACGCGTGCGGCCTTCCAGCAGACCCGGCAGGATTTCGTCGATGTCGGCGATCGGATAGGCATCGTCGAATCCGAAACCGGCCACCGCGCCCTCGGTGCCCGCACGCGGGCCGTCCCAGGCTTCGCGCGCCGGGTCGCGGTCGCGACAGAACAGCAGCGCCTGCCCGTGCGCGCGACCCGGCACCAGCACCAGCACGGCCTCGGGTTCGGGAAAGCCGGTCAGATACCAGAAATCGCTGTCCTGCCGATACCCGTAATGCGTGTCGTTGCTGCGGATGCGCGGCGGCGCGGCGGGCAGGACGACGATGGCGTCGTCGCCGAGAATGCGCATGAGCTGCTTGCGGCGGCGCGCGGGTTCGGTCATTGCTGGAGTCGTGGACTGGTTCATGCGGGTGTTCCGGGGTAGGGATCGAGGTGCGACGCATTCGTCATGACACGGATGACGGGATTCATCCGGGGCAGGCCCGGCTCAGCGTGAGTGGGTTGTCCGATGATTTCATCGCGCACGGATCAGTGCGCCTTGCGCCGGCGTCGCCCTGCGCTCACGCAGTCGGCGTGCAGCAGCAGCGGTGTCATGCGCACGAATTCGACGATCTGCGCGAGCGCGTCCTCGTCTTCTTCCGAGCCCTCGTAGCCAAGGTCTGCGGCGGCGATGCGCCCCATATCCTCCAGTGCCTCGGCCGATTCGGCGGACAGGGCTTCGGCCGGCGGCGCGGCCAGACCGAAGCCGCCGAGGAAACCGCGACACCACGCCAGCAGGGCGTCGGCGCGCTCGGGCAACGAAGTCTCGTCGTCGGGCAACAGCAGGTGCAGGCCGCAGGCGGGATCGTCGAACTGCGCCAGCGTGGCCGTTCGCAGGGTGTCGAAACTTGTGCCGCGATCGGCGTGCGCGTCGCGCTCGGCCTCGAGTTGCAGTTGGCCTAGCCATTCCACGCGGTCGGGGCGGCCACCGCCGGCGATATAGCCGCACAGCGCGCCATGCAGTTCGGACGCATCCGCCGCGATCCCTGCGTCGCGCAAGGCATCGGTCACCCGGGCGTGTTCCGGCAAGGCGACATCGGCGGATTCGGTACGGGTCATGCGCCTGGTTTGAAAGAGCGTGCAGGGAACCGGCGCCGATTGTAGCGCGGGCCGGGCGCATGCTTCGTGTTGAGTCCGGCCCGGGCGCCGCCTACACTCGGACGTTCCATCGGGTCGGCGACAGCCGGCTCGATGGCGCGATGCCGGAGACGGGTCGCACCGCCAGGGGGATGCGCACATCGTGGGATCGACGACATCCAGAATCGTGCGCCGACGTGATCCGATCCGCGGCTGGCTGTGGCGCGCGGCGGCCTGCGCGCTGGCGTTGCTGTGGGCGCAGGCGGCGCTCGCCGATGTGCGCGAGTTCGTCTTCCATCACGTCGTCGCCGACAGCGGCCTGCGCCAGAACGATGTCAGCGTGTTGTTGCAGGATCGTCAGGGTTTCATCTGGCTGGGCACGCAGGGCGGCCTGCACCGCTACGATGGGCAGGACTACCGCGTGTTCGTGCGCAACCCCGCCGACCCGGCCAGTCTGCCCGACAATTTCATCACCGCACTGGCCGAAGGCGAGCCCGGTACGCTGTGGGTGGGTACCAACGATGCCTATGTCGCCCAGCTCGATCTGGCGACCGGCCGCTTCCGGCGCCTGCTGCCCAAGGATGTTGGCCGTTCGACCGATGGATCACGGCAAGTGCTGGCGTTGCACTACGACCGGGGTCATGGTCTGTGGGTGATGACCGCGGCGGGCCTGGATCTGCTCGACCCGCAAACCGGCCTGCGTCGCAACATCCTGCGCAAGCCGGTGGCGGTCGGCACCCGCGACAATTTCCAGATGACCAGCGATCGCGCCGGCATCCTCTGGGCGGCCATGCCCAGCGGGCTGTATCGCATCGACCCGGTGACTCTGGCGGTGCGCATGGTCGCCGCGCCCGATGGCGTGTCCGGCATCGTCTGCGATCGCGCCGGGCGGCTGTGGGTCACCGCCGACACCCTGTATCGGCTCGATCCGGAGTCCGCCGCGCTCACGCCGGTCGGATCCTTCAATCAGGGTGGCCATGCCGGCCCACTCCAGCGCATCGTGGCCGATCCGCAGGGCCGGCTATGGATTGCGGCGCGGCACAACGCGCTGCTGCGTTACGACCCGGCTTCCAGGGCGACCGTGGCGATCCATGGCGGAGCCACGCAGGACGGCGCCTTGCCCGAGGACGAGATCGACGCCCTGATGGTCGATCGCACGGGCTTGCTGTGGGTGGGCACGTTCACCAATGGCGTGATCACCACCGACACCGCTGGCGCACGGTTCACCTACATCTACGATCACGATCCGGCGCATACCCAGTATTACGCCAACAGCGTGCGCTCGTTCCTTCAGGACACGTCGGGCGCGTTGTGGGTCGGCACCGATGGCGATGGCCCGAAGCGGTACGACCTCACCAGCGACCGGTTTACCGAATACCTCGACACATTGCGCGCGGCGTTGCCCAAGCCCTTGGCGGCAGCCGACATCACCGTGTACGCGATGCAGCCCGCGTCAGGTGGCGAAGTGTGGGTGGGCACCGATGTCGGGTTGTTCCGGCTCGACCCAGCGCACTCGCGCGCGCGCCTGCTGGAGCTGGGTCTGGAAGATGCCGAGTCCGGCGTCACCCATGCAGCCGGCGTGCGTGCGCTGGCGGCAGCGCCCGGGGGTGGTCTGTGGGTCGGCACGCTCCATCACGGCCTGCTCGAGCTGGATGCCTCCGGCAGGCAGGTTCGCCAACTGCTCGCAGGCCCGCAGGGGCTGACGAATCCGCAGGTCATCAGGCTGTTCGTGGATGGGCGCGGTGCCTTGTGGATCGGCACCATGGGCGGCCTGAACCGCCTTGGCTCCGATGGCAAGGTCGCGCATTTCCTGTACGACCCGGGGGATGTCGCCACGCTGGGTGGCAAACGCGTGCGCTCGATTGCCGGCGGCCGCGACGGCAGCGTGTGGGTCGGCACCCACACCGGGTTGAATCGCATCGCTACGGCGGCCGACGGCAGGGTATCCATTCGCCGCTACCCCATCCTCGACCGATCCGGCCGCATCGATACCGTGTACGGGATTGTCGTCGACGATCGCGGCGGCGTGTGGGTGAGCAGCAACGATGGCGTGTTGCGGGTGGATCCGGACTCCGGCGCGACCCGCCGCTTCACCCGAGTGGATGGCCTGCAGAATCTGGAGTTCAACGGCGGCGCGTATCTGCGCCTGAGCGATGGCCGCATCGTCTTCGGCGGCATCCGCGGCATCAATCTGTTCGATCCCGCACGGATCGCCGACGACACCTATTTTCCGCCGGTGGTGCTGACTTCGGCGCGGATCGGCGCGGCGACCGACGACGCGATGGGTTTGCTGGCTCCCAGCCGCGTGCGCATGCCGGAAAGCGAGGCGCTCCTGCGGCTGCGGTTTTCCGCGCTGGAGTTCGCCAATCCGCAGGGCATCGGCTACCGCTACCGGCTGGATGGCCTCGACCGGGATTGGGTGGATGCCGGCCACCACCCGGAAGCGACCTACACCAACCTCAATCCGGGCCACTATGTGTTCCACGCGCAGGCGACCAATCGCGATGGCCTGTGGAGCCAGCGCGAGTTGACCTTGCCGATCGACATCATCCCGCCATGGTGGAAAAGCGCACCGGCAAGAGCCGGTTACGTGCTGCTGGCGCTCATGATGTTCGCTCTGGCGTGGTACTTGGTGCAGCGCAGGCACCATCGCGAGATCGCCCACGGCCGCGCCATCGCGCGCCGCGAGCAGCAGTTGAAGATGGCACTGTGGGGGTCGGGCGACGATTTCTGGGATCTGGATCTGGGCACATCCACCTTGCGGCGTTCGACCGCGGCCAGCGACAGCAAGGACTCGCACATCGAGCCGATCACCGTCGATCAATGGCGCTCGGACGTGCTGCACCCGGACGATGTCCATGCCGTCGAGGAGCATCTGGACGCGCACCTGCGCGGCGACACCGATCACTTCGAGAGCCTGCACCGGGTGCGCCACCCGCGCAGCGGCGAATGGCGCACCATCCTCGCCCGCGGCAAGGTGGTCGAGCGCGATGCCGACGGCAAGCCGCTGCGGGTGGCCGGCACCGCGCGCGACGTGTCGCGCAAGCAGCGCGAGGAACGCGAGCGGGCGATCGCCAGCGAGGTGCTGGGCAGCATGTCCGAGGCGGTGGGGGTGTTCGGGCTGGACTTCCGTTTCGTGTCGGTGAATCGCGCGTTCACCCTGATGACCGGCTACGAGGAAGGGGAAATCCTCGGGCAGAGCGCGACCACGCTCGACAGTACCCAGCATGCGCCGGAGTTCTATCGCGACATGCGGCATACGCTGGAGCTGACCGGCCGCTGGTCGGGAGAGATGTGGCAGCGGCGCAAGGACGGCGAAGAGTTCCTGTGCTCGTTCGAGGCGGTGGAGGTGATGGAGTCCGACGGCGCGCGCGGCCACTACGTGGCCGTGCTCAACGACATCACCGACAAGAAGCGCGCCGAGCAGGAACTGCGCTACCTCGCCAATTTCGACACCCTCACTGGTTTGCCCAACCGCGCCCTGCTGTCCGAGCGCCTCGCCCGCGCGATCGTGCGGGCACGCCGGCAGGACAGCATGGTGGCCGTGCTGTTCCTGGATCTGGATCGCTTCAAGGAGATCAACGATTCGCTCGGCCACGCCGCCGGCGATCGCATCCTCAAGGCGGTGGCCGCGCACCTGCAGGCGACCACCAATCCCACCGATACCGTGTCGCGGCTGGGCGGCGACGAGTTCACCGTGGTCGTCGAGGACATCGCCAGCGAGGAGGACGCCTGCCGGGTGGCCCGCGCGATTCTCGGCGCGTTCGTCCATCCGCTGCTGGTGGACGAGCGCAACGAAGTCGTCATCACGCCCTCGATCGGCATCGCCTTGTACCCGGCGCACGGCCTGACCCCGACCGACCTGCTCAAGCACGCCGATTCGGCGATGTACCAGGCCAAGGGGATCGGCAGGAACACCTACCTCGTCTACACCGAGGCGATGGAATCCCAGGCCCGGCAGCGCGCGAACATCACCGCCGCGCTGCGCCGCGCGGTGGATCGCAACGAGTTCCAGCTGCTCTACCAGCCGCGGCTGTCGCTGGCGCGCGGGCGCATCAGCGGCGTGGAGGCGTTGTTGCGCTGGCACAGCGCCGAGCTGGGCGAAATGATGCCGGGCGACTTCATCCCGATCGCCGAGGAAACCGGGTTGATCGTGCAACTGGGCGAATGGGCACTGCGTACCGCGTGCCGCACGCTGGCGGCGTGGCAGGCCGACGGGCTCACCGACGTGCGCATCGCGGTGAACGTGTCGGTGCTGCAATTGCTGCGCGGCGACCTGCCACAGCTCATCGCCAGCGTGCTCGCCGAGTCCGGCGCGCCGCCATCGCGGCTGGAGCTGGAACTCACCGAGACGATGGTGATGGCCAACGCCGCCGAGGCGCGGTCGATCTTCGACCAGTTGCGCGCGATGGGCGTGACGCTGGCCATCGACGACTTCGGCACCGGCTATTCCTCGCTGGTTTACCTCAAGCAACTGCCGATCGACATGCTCAAGATCGACAAGGCCTTCGTCGCCGACATCACCCGCGATCCCGACGACGAGGCGATCACCACCACCATCATCACCATGGCCCATTCGCTGGGCTTGACGGTGATCGCCGAGGGCGTGGAGTCGCAGGATCAGCTCGACTTCCTGCGCGATCACGGCTGCGACGAAATCCAGGGCTACTGGCTCAGCCAGCCGCTGGGCGAGCCGCATTGCCGCACCTTCATCCACACCTGGCACCACACCACGTCGAAACTGCCGTCGGCCGATCCGGCGACCAGCACACCGGATTGATGGCTTGCGCGACGCGGCGTTCGTATTGACCGCTCCGGCGCGCGCGCCTATCGTGACAGGACATGTCCGACGACGATCTCATCGCGCGCTTCCATGAGCTGGCCGCCAAGGTCGAGCGGATGGCCGAGGTGTGCCGCCTGTTGGCCGAGGAGAACCGCCTGCTCAAGGTCAGCCAGGATCAGTTGATCGGCGAGCGCGCGCAATTGCTCACCCGCAACGAGCAGGCGCGCTCGCGGGTGGAAGCGATGATCCAGCGCCTGAAATCGATGGAGCACAACGCGTGAGCGAGCCGGTCACCGTCCGCATCCTCGACCGCGATTACTTGATCGCCTGCGAGCCGTCCGAGCGCGAAGGCTTGGTCGAAGCCGCGCATCTGCTCGACGAGCGCATGCGCGACATCCGTGGCGGCAACCGCATGGCGGCGATCGACCGCATCGCGGTGATGGCCGCGCTCAATCTCGCCCACGAATTGCTGCAGAGCCGGCAAGTCTCGTCCCGCCGCGAACAGCAGCTCGACCGCACGCTGGGCGAACTCAATCGCAAGCTCGATGGCTTGCTGGCTGGCACGCCACAGGCCGCGCGCGAACGGGTTTAACACCCTGTTGGAACAACGTCTTCTGGTGATCGCGCATTCGATCGCGCGCTTTAACGTCCTCCTTCACGACGGCGGATATACTCATGGCGCATCCTCTGCCGTGAGCGACAGCCCGCGCCTACATTTGCCTTGTCCCATAATGCGACCCCGGAAGCCGGCCCATGATGCGGTGCGCATGTCCGCCACGCGCGGAAAGCCTGATGCATCGTGCCACGCTTCCACCTGATCCCTGGGATCAAGGTCGTTGCGCGGGCATCGGCATGGCGGAGGATGTACTTCCCTTTTCGTCGTCGGCACGCACGCGCGCATGAGCGACCCGCACGCCTTGCGCCGTGATTTGCGCGCCCGCCGCGAGAGTCTTTCGACCGCCGCGCGCATGGCGGCGGCGCTGGTGGTCGCCCAGCGTCTGCGGCAACTGCCCGGCTGGGATCGCGCGGCGCACGTCGCCGGCTATTGGGCGGTGCGCGGCGAATTGCCGCTGCTGGGCGTGCTGCCGGTGCTGCCGGCGAGTGCGCGGTATTGCCTGCCGATCCTGCATGCCGATCACACGCTGCGCTTCGCGCCGTGGCGGGCCGGCGATGCCATCGCGCCCAATCGCTTCGGCATCCCCGAACCCGCCGACACGCATGCCGCGCTGGTGCCCGAGCGCATCGACATCGTCCTGTTGCCGCTGCTCGGCTACACCCGCGCCGGCGATCGTCTCGGCACCGGCGGCGGCTGGTACGACCGCAGCTTCGCATTCCGCCAGCTCGCGCCCGCGCCGCCGCTGCTGGTCGGCGTAGGCTTCGCCTGCCAGCAGATCGACGCAGCGTTCACACCGCAATCGTGGGACGTGCCGCTGGATGCGATCGTCACCGAGCGTGAGCTGGTGTCCTGCGTGCGGCAGTGAAGTGCTGCCTTCTGTTTGGAACGTATGGGCACATCCAGAGGCTCTGCTTTTGGACCGTCATTCCAGCGAAAGCGGGAAGCGCTTCACAACAGCCGAAGGCTGGGCATCCAACGCCTGCTGGCCGCAGATCACAACGACACTGGATTCCCGCTTTCGCGGGAATGACGCGCGTGTTCTGGGTTTTCCAGAAGATCCATCCATCGTGAAGCACTACACTAGCATCGCCTTCCCGATCCGAGGTCACGGCGCGCATGCAGCACTGGTTGCTGAAATCCGAACCCGATGAGTTTTCCATCGACGCCTTGCAACGCGTCGGCGTGGAGCCGTGGGGCGGCGTGCGCAATTATCAGGCGCGCAACCACCTGCGCGCGATGCGCAAGGGCGACGGGCTGCTGTTCTACCATTCCAGTTGCGCGCTACCGGGCGTGGTCGGTGTCGCGAAAGTGGCGCGAGCGGCCTACCCGGATCCGACCCAGTTCGATCCGGACAGCGACTACCACGATCCCAAATCCAACCCGGACGATCCGCGCTGGTCGGCGGTGGACGTGGCGTTCGCGCGCAAGCTCGCGCGCGTGATTGTGCTGGAGGAATTGCGCACACATGCCGGCAAGCTCGGCGAGTTCGCCCTGCTGCGGCGGGGCAATCGGCTGTCGGTGCTGCCGGTGAGCGCCGCGCAATGGAAGACCATCCTCGCGCTGGAATGAACAGCGCATTGCAATGACAGGAACTGCCCGCATGGATCGTGACGAACTCAAGAAACGCTCCGCCGAAGCCGCCCTGGCCTTCGTCGAGGACGGCATGACCGTGGGCGTGGGCACCGGCTCGACGGTAGCCTTCTTCATCGATGGATTGGCGCGCCTGAAAGGCCGCATCGAGGGCGCGGTGTCCAGCTCCGAGCAGAGCACCCAGCGCCTGCGCGCGCACGGCATCCCAGTGTTCGACCTCAACGCGGTCGGCCCGCTGCAACTGTACGTGGACGGCGCCGACGAATGCGATCCGCGCAACCGGCTGATCAAGGGCGGCGGCGGCGCGCTCACCCGCGAGAAGATCATCGCCTCCGCCAGCGAGCGCTTCGTGTGCATCATCGACGCGGCCAAGCAGGTGCCCGTGCTCGGCACCTTCCCGTTGCCGGTGGAAGTGATCCCGATGGCGCGCAGCGCGGTGGCGCGCGCGATCCACGCGCAGGGCGGCCTGCCGGTGTGGCGCGAGGGCGTGGTCACCGACAACGGCAACTGGATCCTCGACATCCACGGCCTGCGCATCGACGATCCGGTTGCGCTCGAAAGTGCCTACAACCAGATCCCCGGCGTGGTCACGGTCGGCCTGTTCGCGGCCCGCCCCGCCGACGTGGTGATCGTCGATGGCGAGCGCCGAGCGTGAGTGTGGACATCTTCAAGGTCTTCCGCATCGAGGCCGCGCACCGGCTGCCGAACGTGCCCGAGGGACACAAGTGCGCGCGCCTGCACGGGCATTCGTTCGCCATCGAATTGCATGTTTCCGGCGAACCGGGCGCACACAGCGGCTGGGTGATGGATTTCGCTGATCTCAAGGCCGCCTTCCAGCCGCTTTACGAACGCCTCGATCACCATTACCTCAACGAGATCGAGGGGCTCGACAACCCCACCAGCGAGCGGCTGGCGATGTGGATCTGGGAGCGCCTCAAGCCCGCCCTGCCGGCGCTGAGCGAAGTCGTCGTCCACGAGACCTGCACCTCGGGTTGCCGCTATCGCGGGTGATGCGGCACAACCGGCGCAGACTGCGCATTGGGCGGGTGAACTTCAATGCTCTCAACTTGAACTTGGACAGACATGCCATCTGTCACGGTGGTGCAGGTTTGCGAGATCTTGATTCCATGCTTGTGCAGCAAGCGAACACCATTTCCCTCACCCGCCGCGCCTGCGGCGCGTCGGCCTCAACCGGAGGGAGAGGCGGATTCTCCCTTCCCCCTCCGGGGGAAGAGCCTGCCCCCGCGAAGGCGGGGGTGCCCGAAGGGCGGATGAGGGAGCAACCTTCGGTCAGGACGTTGCCTGAAGTTGAGAGCATTGGGGGAGACCGATCGGGCCTGGCATGAACGGACACCTTGACGCTTGGCTTGCATCCTCAATGTGTTCAAGCGCCAGCACGATTCGACCCGACTTGCCAACCCGGAAAGCTGAATCTCCGGTAAACAACGCGCGCTTCTTGTTGCATCGCAACAAAAGTCCCGCTATGCTGCACCGCACAACCTGGCGATCGGACCAGGAACCACCCCAACCCATCAGGAGTCCGCCATGTATCAGCAGATCAATGAGCAGTTCACCGCCGCGTCGCGCCAGTTCGCTGACACCGCGGCCCAGGTCAACCGTCTGGCCCTCGAGAACGCCGAGAAGGTGTTCGGCCTGCAACTGACCACCATCGAAGAGAACGTCAACGCCACCTTCGCCTTCTGGGGCGAGTTGGCCAACGTCCGCGACCTCGACACCCTGAAGGCCGTGTGGCCCAAGGGCGTGCAGGTGGCCCGCGAGAACCTCGAGCGCACCATCAGCACCTCGCAGGAAGTCTACGGCAACACCGTGAAGACTAACGAGGCCATCGGCCAGATCGCCAAGACCCAGGTCGAGGCCGCCACCGCCGCTGCCACCGAGCAGGCCAAGACGGTCGCCGAGAAGGTCGTCAAGACCGCTTCCAAGAAGTAATCCAGCGTCATTCGCGACACCGCGCGCGTCGGTCTCCCCGCCGACGCCGCGTTTCCTTCAAGCCGGCCTCGTGCCGGCTTTTTTTCGTCGCATGGTGCGAATGGGATCCGTGCGGGAGGGCAGAGCAGGTTCGGAACTGGCCGCGAAGCGCGATTCTGCAAGACGCGCACACGGGAAATTCCGATTCCGTGGCGCGTCTCGCCATGCCGACGAACTGGCCCGGTTGCGATGCCAGCCGGTAAAATGCTCGCTTGGCCCGAACCAGGCGAGACTCGTGAACAAGACCGACCAGCAGTCCTCCGGCCGCGCGGCGAAATCTGCCGCCTCCTCGAAATCCACGGCGACGAAATCCGGATCCGCCAAGGTGGAAGCACCTGCGGTCGCCGAGCAGGGCGGCGCTTCCACGCCTGCCGCATTGCTTGCGGCGATCAAGCGCGGGCCGATGGGCAAGGATGCCGGTTACGCGCGCTTTTGCGAGCGCCTGTTCGACCGCGTCTCTGCCGACGACTTGGCTGCGCGTGCCGCTGCCGATTGGCTGGCGATCGCCCACGGTCTGTTTGATCTGATGCAGACGCGCAAGCCGCGCACGCCGCTGGTGCGCGTGTTCAACCCCGAGCTGAAGCGCGACGGCTGGACTTGCACGCACACCGTGATCGAGGTCGTCAACGACGACATGCCCTTCCTCGTGGACAGCGTCGGTTTGGCGATGACGCATGCGGGTCTTGCCATGTCGATGCTGATGCATCCGGTGCCGCTGGTCGCGCGCGACGCGAAGGGCAAGTTGACCGCCATCGGCGAAGGTCGCCCCGAATCGATCATCCATCTGGAGATCGAACGGCTCGCGGATGCCGATGCGATGAAGACCATGCAGGCCACCGTGCTCGCGGTGCTGGCCGAAGTCCGCGCCAGCGTTGAGGACTGGTCGGCGATGCGCAACAAGATGCTGCAGATCGCCGACGAGCTGCCGACGCGCCCGTTGCCGGTGGACGACCATCGCCGCAGCGAGATCCGCGCCTTCCTGCGCTGGGCTTGCGAGGATCACTTCACCTTCCTCGGCTACCGCGAATACAAGGTCGTCAAGCAGGGCAAGGCCGAAGTGCTGGTCGCGGTGGACGGCACCGGGCTCGGCATCTTGCGCGAGGATCTGCGCGAGGCCAAGGCGCGGCCGGCCGGCGCGCTGGCCGCCAACCAGCCCGGCGGCGCAGCGCACCCGCTGATCCTGACCAAGACCAATTCGCGCGCCACCGTCCATCGCGACGGCTACATGGACTACATCAGCGTGCTGGTGTACGACGAGCAGGGCAAGGCGATCGTCGAACAGCGCTTCATCGGCCTGTACACATCCAGTGCGTACAGCAGCCGGCCGTGGGACACACCGATCGTGCGCGACCGCTACGAGCGGGTGATGAACCGCTCGGGTTTCGGCCCGAGCAGCCACAACGGCAAGGCGCTGCGCCACATCCTCGAAACCCTGCCGCGCGACGAGCTGTTCCAGTCCGGCGCCGACCAGTTGCTCGCCACCAGCATGGGCATCCTCGGCCTGCTCGACCGCGGCCGCAGCAAGCTGTTCCTGCGCCGCGACCGCTACGGCCGCTTCTGGTCCGCGCTGGCCTACATTCCGCGCGATCGTTTCAACACCGCGGTGCGCGAGCGCATCGAGGCGATGCTCACCGAGGCGATCGGCGGCGACCGGGTGGATACCAACATCCTCGTCGGCGAATCCTCGCTGGCGCAATTGCACATGATCGTGCGTCCGCGCGCGGGCGAGCAGCGCGAGATCGGCGTGGCCGCGCTGGACGCGCAGATGGCGGCGATCGTGCGCGATTGGCGCGACGTGCTGCGCGATCGATTGATCGAGACGCACGGCGAGAACGAGGGAATGCGGTTGGCCGCGCGCTGGATCCCGTCGCTGCCGGTCGGCTACGTCGAGGAAGTGACGCCTGCCGGCGTGGTGGAGGATCTGCGCCAGATCGAGCGCCTGTCGGGGCCGAACGACCTCGAGCAGCGCCTGTACCGCGATCCGGCCGATCCATCCAGCCTGCGCTTCAAGCTGATGCGCGCCGGCGAGGCCATCCACCTGTCCGATGCCCTGCCGATGATGGAAAACATGGGTCTGCGCGTGCTCTCCGAGCATCCGTGGGAGGTGACGCTGGAAAGCAGCACGATCGCCGGCGAGAAGGCCGTGCACATCCAGGATTTCGAGGTGCGCAGCGCGGCCGAGGTCGACGTCGCCGCCGTCGGCCGTGCGTTCGGGGAGGCCTTCGAACACATCTGGAGCGGTGACGCTGAGAGCGACGGCTTCAATCGGCTGCTGCTCACCGCGCGCCTGACCTGGCGCCAGGTGGCGATGCTGCGCGGCTACTGCAAATACCTGCTGCAGACCGGCGTACCGTTCTCGCAGGCGTACATGGAGGCCACACTCACGCGCTATCCGCTGATTGCGCGACTGCTGGTGGAACTGTTCGAGTCGCGCTTCGACCCGGCGCACAGCGCCGGCAAGGACGGACGTGGCAGCCACGACGAGGCCATGCGCGATGCGCTGCGCGCCGAACTCGATGCGATCACGCCGGCGACCCTCAAGCACGCGTCCAGCACCCTCATCGAGGAAGTCGCCTACGCCCGCGCGCTCGATCGCGATGCGCAGGTCGACGCCTGCAACGATGCGCTGGCCCTGATGCTCGAAAATGTGGCCAGCCTCGACGAGGATCGCATCGTGCGCGCCTACCTGGGTGCGATCAACGCGACCTTGCGCACCAGCTACTACCAGCTTCACGAGGGTGGGTCGCGCGAGTACATCAGCTACAAGTTCGATTGCGCGAAAGTGCCCGATCTGCCCAAGCCGCGACCGTACCGCGAGATCTTCGTGTACGCGCCGCGCATCGAAGGCGTGCACCTGCGCTTCGGCCCGGTGGCGCGTGGCGGTCTGCGCTGGTCGGATCGGCGCGAGGACTTCCGTACCGAGGTGCTGGGGCTGGTGAAGGCACAGATGGTGAAGAACACGGTGATCGTGCCGGTCGGCAGCAAGGGCGGTTTCTACGTCAAGCGCCCGCCGGCCACGCCCGACCGCGATGCCCAACTCGCCGAAGGCATCGCCTGCTACAAGCTGTTCATCAACGGATTGCTCGACATCACCGACAACCTCGTCGATGGCAAGACGGTGCCGCCGCAGGCGGTGATCCGCCACGATGGCGACGACCCGTATCTGGTGGTTGCCGCCGACAAGGGCACGGCGACCTTCTCCGACATCGCCAATTCGGTCAGCGCCGCGCACAACTACTGGCTGGGCGATGCCTTCGCCTCGGGCGGTTCGGTCGGCTACGACCACAAGGGTATGGGCATCACCGCACGCGGTGCATGGGAGTCGGTCAAGCGCCACTTCAGGGCTATGGGCCGCGACTGCCAGAGCGAGGACTTCACTTGCGTGGGCATCGGCGACATGTCCGGCGACGTGTTCGGCAACGGCATGTTGCTGTCGCGGCACATCCGCCTGCTGGCCGCGTTCGACCATCGCCACATCTTCCTCGATCCCGATCCCGATCCGGAAAAATCCTTCGTCGAACGCGAACGCATGTTCAAATTGCCGCGTTCGTCGTGGGCCGACTACGACGCCAAGCTGATCAGCGAGGGCGGCGGCATCCATCCGCGCGGTTCCAAGTCGATCCGCATCACCCCGCAGGTGCGCGCGGCGCTGGATATCGCCGAGGGCGTCGAGCACCTCACCCCTGCGGAGTTGATGTCGGCGATCCTCAAGGCGCCGGTGGATCTGCTGTGGAATGGCGGCATCGGCACCTACGTCAAGGCCTCCCACGAAACCCATGCCGACGTCGGCGATCGCGCCAACAATGCGTTGCGCGTCAACGGCGGCGAGTTGCGCTGCAAGATGGTGGGCGAGGGCGGCAACCTCGGCTGCACCCAGCGCGGGCGCATCGAGGCAGCGAAGAACGGCGTGCTGCTCAACACCGATTTCATCGACAATTCCGCCGGCGTGGATACATCCGACCACGAGGTGAACATCAAGATTCTGCTCAACGACGCGGTGCGCCGCGGCGAGCTGACGGAAAGCCGACGCAACGCCCTGCTGGCGAAGATGACCGACGAGGTCGGCCAGCTCGTGTTGATGGACAACCGCCGGCAAAACCAGACGCTGAGCCTGATGGAGCGGATGAGCGTGTCGCGCTTGGGCTCCAAGCAGCATTTCATCCGCACGCTGGAGAAGCAGGGCCTGCTCGACCGGCAGATCGAGTATCTGCCTTCGGATGCCGAGATCGGCGAGCGCATGAAGCTCGGGCAGGGCCTGACCCGCCCCGAGCTGGCGATCCTGCTGTCGTACGCGAAGATCGTGATCTTCCAGCAACTGCTCGACTCGGACGTGCCGGAAGACAGCTACCTCTCGGCCGAATTGGCGCGCTATTTCCCCGGGCCGTTGCGTGAAAAATATGCGGACAACATGCAGCGCCACCGCCTGCGCCGCGAGATCATCGCTACCGTCGTCACCAATTCCATCGTCAACCGCACCGGCGCGACCTTCATGCTGCGCATGCAGGAAGACAGCGGCCGTTCGCCGGGCGAGGTCGCCAAGGCCTTCGCCATCACCCGCGAAACGCTGGACGCGCGCGAGCTGTGGGCGCAGGTGGATGCGCTCGACGGCAAACTGCCCGAGGCGGTGCAGATCGACGCCCTGCTGGTGATCTGGAACCTGCAACGCACCTTCACCCGCTGGCTGCTGGCGCGCCCCGGCGCGATCCCCGGCATCGCCACCGCGGTGGCGCGTTACCACGACGGTTTCCGCGACATCCGCGCCGGTTCCGGCATCCTGCCCGACAGCCAGCGCCCAGCCTACGTGGCCAGCATCCGCGACTGGAAGGACAAGGGCCTGCCCGACGACCTCGCCGGCCAGCTCGCCGCGCTGCCCTACCTCGGGCCGTGCCCGGACATCATCGAGATCGCGCGCGAGCGCAAGCTCAAGGTGGTGGACGTGGCGCGCGTGTACTTCCGCCTCGGCGACGCGCTCAATCTGCCGTGGCTGAGCGCGCAAATCGACGGCCTGAAGGTCGATGGCCGCTGGCATGCGGTCGCGCGCGGCGTGCTGCGCGACGAGTTGGCGAACCACCAACGCACATTGGTGGAACAGGTGCTTTCGATGCCCGGAGCCCACGCCGAAGCCAAGGTGAAGGCATGGATCGAGCGCGACGACGCCTCGTTGCGTTTCACCCTGTCGATGCTGACTGAACTTGCCGCACAGAAGACGCTGGACTACCCGACCGCATCGGTCGCCGTGCAGCGCCTCTCACAACTAGCGTCGAGGGGGTGAGTGCGGATTGCTTGCCAGCCACCGGTTCGCATCCGCACGAACGCCACGCGCCCTGCGCGTGGCCGGGCAAAAGGCGGGATTGCTTGCGAGCCACCGATTCGCATCCGCACGAACGCCACGCGCTCTGCGCGTGGCCGGGCACGATCGCGGGAATGTTCGGAAGCCCTTGATCCGCGCCGCGACGACGGTTGGTTGCGAGGCGGCGATTTTCCCTCTCCCCTCGTGGGAGAGGGTGGCCCGCAGGGCCGGGAGAGGGATGCGCAAAGCAAGCTGCGATCGGGCACTGCGTTTCCTCACCCGCCGTGCTTTCGGCGTTCCTGCCTGTCCTGGAGGGAGAGGCGATCCATGACGGGTAGTCCGGTTGCCTTGCGATGCGTCGAAACATGCTTCGGCATTGCTATGCTGGCGACCATGTCACGGAGCCGCCGATGACCACGACGCCGCGCATCGCCTTCCTCGCCAGTCGTGCCGCCGAGGCGCAAGCCGCGCTGGCCGAACTACAGGCCCTGCACGGGCGCCACGATCCGGATCAAGCCGATGTGCTGTGCGTGCTCGGCGGCGATGGTTTCATGCTGCGCACCTTGCATCGCTATGGGCCCTGCGGGGTGCCGGTGTACGGCATGAAGCTGGGCACGGTCGGGTTCCTGATGAACCACGACGCACGCGAGGGTTTGCGCGAGCGCATCGCCGCCGCGCATCCGGCACGCCTGCATCCGCTGGAGATGAAGGCGGTCAGCGAATCGGGGGCGAGCGTGACCTCGCTGGCCTACAACGAAGTCTCGCTGCTGCGGCAGACGCGCCAGGCCGCGCACCTGCGTATCCACCTCAACGACCGGGTGCGTCTGGACGAACTGGTCTGCGACGGCGTGCTGGTGGCCACTCCGGCCGGCAGCACCGCGTACAACTTCTCCGCGCATGGACCCATTCTGCCGCTGGGATCGAACGTGATCGCGCTCACGCCCATTGCGGCGTTCCGCCCGCGGCGTTGGCGCGGCGCCGTGCTGCGCGCCGACACCGTGGTGCGCTTTGAGGTGCTCGATCCGGACAAGCGGCCGCTGAGCGCCACTGCCGATTCGCACGAGGTGCGCGACGCGGTCGAGGTGACCGTACGCGAATCGAAGGAGCACGCGGTGACCTTGCTGTTCGATCCCGAACACAACCTCGAAGAGCGCATCATCGCCGAGCAGTTCGTGAGTTGAGACTGTGCTTATGCTATCAGTTGACAACATCAGCGATTCGGTATTTCGGATCGCATGAACGTCAACAATCTCGTTTGAAGACGAGCCGTGTCTCGAAGCTCACATTCCCAAATCGTGAGAATCTTCCATGCAAGGTTGTCGAGCGCCTTCAAGTGAGCAAGGTCACGTTGCCTGTTGCGCTCGATCTTTGGCAGCCAATAAGTTGTGTTCGATTTCGGCGCGCGAATCCCTTCTTTACAGTTGTGGCCGTGCCAGAAGCATCCGTGGATCAGCACGGACTTCCTTCGCCCGATAAAAGCGACGTCCGGTTTGCCCGGTAAGTCGCGGCGGTGCACGCGATATCCGGCGTACCCCAATTGCCGGAGCAGTTGTCTAACGATCAGCTCAGGCTTTGTATCCTTACTCCTGATGCGCCGCATGTTTTCGCTGCGGCCAATCGCACTAGTTTTTTTTCTACTCATGCTTCTTGATAATTGCCGCCGCCTGCTTGGGGTATTTCTGAATCAGCCAGTCCAATGCTTGAACTTGAACATCGCCGGGCGCACGCCTGATTTGCGCGCCCAACTTCAGCCAATCCGGACGAGGGAGTGTCAGGTTCTTTGCTCCCTCATTGCACACGGAACAGATAGCGCGCAAGTTGGTGGCGTCGTCCGTTCCACCCATCGATTTGTCGATGATATGTCCAATTTGAAGCCGCACCTTCCGGCCTTGGTCATCGTAAGGGTGAGCCTCACCGGCGACAGCGCCACACATCTGACAAGTGAAGCCATTGCGGTCTAACACGAATGCCCGCGTCTCTTTCGATATGCCACGAGCGAATGCTGGCCGGATTTTCAGGTCAACAAGTTTGTACTCGCCCGGTTTTAGCGAGCTATCGTCGTTGTGGGTGTGTATGTTGTAGCCTTCTTCGTTCCGCAGTTCACGGATTCGCCTCGCCCACTCGCTGCTATCCGCGACCTCCCTCAAGGTATCCGAGTCAAATACCTTACCGACATTCGCGGTCAGGAAGCTGCGCAACTTGGCCTTTGATCCGTTTCCCCTGCCACCCTTGCTCATGCGACGCTCCTAAGCTTGCCAGAGCCCTTGGCGGCGGCACTTAGGGCGGCGGCAATTTTCGACCCAACTGCGGCGGCAACTGGCGGAGGAAACGCATTACCAATCTGCCGGTAAGCTGCCGTCTTCTTTCCGGCGAACGCCCAACTATCAGGAAATCCTTGAATACGCGCGGTCATTCTGGTCGTGAGGCGCGGCATGCCAACGAACTCACGGGCAGGCGCGGCATCCGCCAATCCCTTGCCATCAACCCCGAGTGTTGCCCACGCTTTGCGTGCGCGAGTCGGGCCTAGGTCAGGGCCGCCATGCTTTTTTGAACCGCCAACCAAAGTAGGTGCGATCGCGTTCGCGCGCTCTCGCCAATGATCAGCACCTATCCAGCCGTTGGCTGCGATCAGGTCATGCAACAACTCGCCAACAGTTGGGGCGGATGAGTCAAGAGGTGCGGGCCAAGTGAAATGCCCTGCTATGTCTTTCCGAATAGCCACGAAAATCACGCGCGGACGCAACTGCGATACTCCAAAGTCCGACGCATTCAACAATCGCCAGCCCGGCGTGTACCCAAGTTTTTTCAACTGCTTCTCAACCTTATTTCTGTAGTCGTCAAAAACGGCATCCATGAGCCCCCTGACATTTTCGAGCATTACCGCTTTTGGCCGGCACTCACTGACCAGCCGGATCGCAACAGGAAACAGATCGCGTTCGTCATCCGCCCCGAGCTGTTTGCCTGCTTTGGAAAAGGGAGGGCATGGCACGCCTCCGGCAAATAGGTCAATCCCTTTGTACGGCGAAGCGTCGAAATGGTGGAGGTCTCCATTGACTACATTCCACTTCGGGCGATTGAGTCTCAGAGTCGCACATGCAGCGGGTTCGATCTCCACCAAACCGGAATGCTCAAAACCCGCGATCTCCAACCCCAACGCTTGCCCGCCTGCGCCACTACAAATCTCCAGTGATGTCAGTTGCGCCGCCTTTCCCTGTCTTGATAGGCTGCCAGCCATGAAATCCTCCGCTCTAAGTTCAGTTGACCGCATCAATCGCATGCGCGGTATGTTCGAGAAAGATCACGCAATCCTTGCCGAGGACTACGCCTACTTCACGCAGCCTTCGCCAGTCCCGGATGCGTCCACTCACCCGAGTAAAGCTGGGCGTACGTCGGCGCCGGGACGCGACACGCCACGCCCAAGATCGAGTGGAACGCGGTCATCGGGTAAAACCGCCGGTTGAACCGGAACATGTACTCGTTCAAGTACGCTTGCAGATGCTTCGGCTCGATCCGACCGTGATGGGTGCCGAGCAACCACGTTTTCAGATTCGAAAAAACGAGGTGGATCATGGGGAGGTGAGCTTCGGCCTTGTCCGGATCGCCATTGAGCGCCAGCGCATGATGTCGATAGCCCAGCGCTTTCAAATCCTTGTAGCCCGGCAGTCCGTCCGTGCGAATCAACGAGCCGGTCGCAACGTCATCCTTGATAAAGGCCGTCAGGCTTTTTGCATCCTTCGCTGGAATCACGCGAAGCCGCAGACGACCGGCGTAGACCAATTTCTTGACCGGAATGCCACCTTCGTGAGAATCCTTCCACTTCGCCGCACGTTCCTCACCGTCCTTGCGGGCGCGAACTTCGATCGCGCCAACCACGCGCGTCATGTGGTGCACGCCACGGCCCTTGCCGCGCGTCGCGCCGCCGATCAGGCATTCGTCGATTTCGACAGGATATTCGCCGCCGATCGGATCGCGCTCGGGGCGCACCATGCCTGCGCGCAGCTTATGCAGGACGCCGTGCGCGGTGGCATAGCGCACCATTCCTAGTTGCCGTTGGAATTGCAGGGCGGACATGCCCGGCGTCTGCGTCGTTAGCAGGTACGCCGCCCAGAACCACGTGGACAGTGGCTGGTGCGTCTTCTCCATCACCGTGCCGGCGGTCAATGACGTATTCTTGCCGCAGGCCCGGCAGCGCAGCACGACAGACGATCGCGTGTCGAATCGATAGGGATCGCCTTTCACGCCGCAATGTTCGCAGACGAAGCCGTCGGGCCAGCGCAGCGATTCCAGATACGCCGCGCACGCCGCGTCATCCGGAAAAAGCCGCTGGAATTCGGGCAAACTGGTCGGAAACCGTTTCTCGTCCATGTATACAACTGTACGCGAACTTCATGGTTTTGTCAACTGATAGTATAAGCATGGGTTGAGACCTTCGCGTTGCGCGACGGCAGTCGGCGTGAATGGGGCGCTACGCCGTCGCCGCTTCCGGATGTTTGGCCGCGCCATGGCGCGGGGGCAGGTCGAGCGAATCCTGCATTGCAACTGCATCCAGTCGATCGCGCACCGGCACAAGGGCGTCGGCATAGTTGCGCCAGCGTTCCAGACTGCGCGCATGCACCCCTTCGCGTACCTGCATGCGGCTGGCCGTGGCCACGTAGCCGGCGCGGTCGGCGAAGCCGAGAACGTCGGCATGCCACGGCATGCCCAGTGCGCCCAGCACGCGGCGGATTTCCTGTTCGTCGTCCGCCACCAGATCCTCGTATCGCACTTCGACGAGTCGCTCGCCGAGCACCGTTCGCCAATGCCGAAGCAGGCGTCGATGGTGTTCGATGCGATGGGCGATGTGCTGAAGGTTGTTGATCCATTTCGTGCTGTCGGTAAATTGCGCGAACCAGCACGACACCGCCACGTCGCGCGGGTCGCGCTGGACATGGATGAATTTGGCGCGGGGAAAGGCCATCGCCAGCCAACCAGCCAGCATGTAGTTGTCGGGCATCTTGTCGATGATGCGCTCGGCGTCCGCGGCCACGCCAAGGTGGGAGGCGGAGTGCAGCAAGCGCTGCAGGTGCCAGCCGGCTGCCTCGGCGACCGCTGCGGGCGACAGCGTTTCGTAGGAATCGCCGCTTGCGGCCAGCGCGCGTTTCCACCCGATTTCCGCAAAACGTTGCTCGCCCACGCCGACGATGCTCGGGTGGGCGGCGAGGATGCGCTCGATCAAAGTGGTGCCCGAGCGCGGCAGTCCGATCACGAACACCGGGCGGACATCGTCGTTGCCCGTGTCGCGCAGCCGCTCCAGCAGCGCGGGGGTGCAGTGGGCGATCAGCGTGTCGATGCGGCATTCGTACTGGCGTGCGTCGTAGCGTTGCCCCGCCGGCGCCGCCTCGATCGCCAGCGCGTTGGTTCGTGCGGCGTGCTGCCAGGCCACCTCGAATTCGCCGGCGCGATCGTGATGCCGCGCGAGGGTTTCGTGCAGTCGCGCGAGAGGACGGATCGGCGGTTTCGCGGCGATGGCCCGGCGGATGGCCTCGAACATGCGCGTGTCGAGCCGCCAGCCGGAAAGTTCGGCCAGGCCCCATAGCACGTCCGCATTGCTCGGATTCAGCTGCAGCGCCGCGCGGAAATGGCTTTCGGCCGCTTGCCGATCGCCGCGTCCGGTGGCCAGTCCGGCGAGTTCGGCATGCGCCCAGACATCGCGTGGACGCCGTGCGACGTAGTCTTCGAGGGTCGCCAGCGCGGCGTCCGGACGATGGTGTTCCTTGAGCAGTTTCACCAGCGTGCCACGCAGGCCTGCATGCTCGGGGCGGCGGCCGACCAGGGTGGTCACGACCTCGCAAGCGATGTCCGCGTCGGCGACTTCCCGCAGGATGTCCTCCAGCCAGCCGCCCGGGAAGGCGTGGCGCGGATCGATGGCCACCGTACGCTCGAACAGATCCACTGCCTGCTCGCGCAGGCCCAGCATCAATGAAATACGCGCCCATCCGCAGAGCATGCGCAGGTCGGAGGGAATCAGCCGGTGCGCAATGCGATAGCGCTCGTTCGCTTCGTCGCCGCGTCCGGCCAACACCAGCAGATTGCCGACGGCATTGAGCAAAGCCACGTCGGCTGGCGCGTTGCTATGGGCGCGCTCCAGATGTGGCAGCGCCTCGGCAAAGCGCCCCTCTCGGGCAAGCTGCATGCCTGCATGGGCATCGGAAACGGAGATGGTCATCGGCTGTGGTGGCTCGCGTCGTGTCGCATGCGCGCAGCCGTCGTCGTGTGAGTCGCGCGATTGGAGCATTCCCGGTGTTAGGGATTCCTCTCCCCGCGCGCTTCGGTCGGGGCGGGAATTGGCGCGCATCCAGACGTTGCGGCTCGCCGGGCGAGTCGTCATCGTGAATACTGTGCACATGGACACCGAAGCACCCGGCCACCTGACCGTCGCCATCACCTCGCGCGCGTTGTTCGATCTGGAGGACAGCCACGGTGTGTTCGAGCGCGACGGCGTGCGCGCCTACGCGCAGTTCCAGCGTTCGCGCGAGAACGACGTGCTGCGGCCTGGGATCGCCTTCGGGCTGGTGCGCAAGCTGGCGGCGTTGAACGCCGGTGCATCCGACGATGCGCCGCGCGCCGAGGTGATCTTGCTGTCGCGCAATTCCAGCGACACCGGCCTGCGCATCTTCAACTCCATCGAGCATTACGGATTGGGCATCGTGCGCGCGGTGTTCACCGCCGGCGAGCCGACCGACCCCTACATCGAGCCGTTCGGCGCGCATCTGTTCCTGTCGGCCAATCCCGAGTCGGTGCGGCGCGCGCTCGAGCGCGGCATCGCCGCGGCGACCATCCTGCCTTCGCGCGAGGGCGACGCGCCGACCGCATCGCCACCGCACCCGCAACTGCGCATCGCCTTCGACGGCGACGCGGTGATCTTCGGCGACGAGTCGCAGCGCATCGCCAACGAACAGGGGCTGGACGCGTTTTCGCGCAACGAGGCCGAACTGGCGCACACGCCGATGTCCGGCGGGCCGTTCAAGGGCTTTCTCGCCGCCTTGCAGCGATTGCAGCAAGCTTTCCCCGCCGACGATTCGCCGATCCGCACCGCGCTGGTCACCGCACGTTCGGCGCCGGCGCACAAGCGGGTGATCCTCACCCTGCGCGAATGGGGCGTGCGCCTGGACGAGGCGTTGTTCCTCGGCGGCCGCGACAAGGGCCCGTTCCTGCAGGCTTTCGGTGCCGACATCTTCTTCGACGACTCGCGCCACAACATCGACAGCGCGCGCCTGCACGTCGCCGCCGGGCATGTGCCGCACGGGGTGGCGAACGAGTAGGCGATGCCGCGACGGTGATTTTTCCCGAGGAAAGATTCTGCATTTCCCTTCCCCCGCCGGGGGAAGGTGGCGCGCAGCGCCGGATGAGGGACGCATCTCCCGTGCAAGCTTCCCTGGGTTGCAGGGGGCGCCGACAGGCTTGCCTTGCCGCCGCCCGCACGGAATCCTGATCGTGATTTCCAAACCGCACCGTGCCCTTGCGTTCCTGAGATCAAGCTATCTCGGAATCGCCAGATCGTGCGGCGGATCGCCGGTGGCCCCGCTGCGCAGGTTCGGCGGAATGTGCCCCACATCGCCCACCGCGATCACCTTGTAACGGCCATCGGCCTCGACGCGGATGGTGGTGATGCTGGCGTTGCCGACCGACATCTCCAGCCACGCCTTGGTATCCACGCCCATGGCGCGGGTGACGAGATAGCGGATCACGTTGCCGTGGCAGACCAACAGTTCGGTTTCCTCGTGCCCGTGGGCGGGCACGAAATATCTCGCGAACACCCGATCCAGCCGCGCCGCGCAGGCGGCCATGTCGGCGGGCTTTTCATGCGCGGCGACTTCGACGCGGCGCGTCGGCGGCGTGCATTCGGCCAGATCGTCCACGACGGTGAAGGTGCGACCGGGAAAACTGCCGTCGATCGCCGCCGCGGTATCGCGCGCGCGCTGCATCGGGCTGACCAGCAGTTCGTCGAAATGCACCGGCAATCCCGCCAGCCGCGCACCGGCCAGATACGCCTGCGCCACGCCCAGCGGCGAAAGATGCGGGCCGGGCATGTCGGGGATCGCATCGTCATCGACGTAGTTGCCGTGGCGGACGAGGATGATCGTGCGCGCGGCTGGTGTGCTTGTGCTGGCATCGCTCGTGCGGTTTGCGGAAACAGGCTGCACCACCGGAACCACAGATGTTGCAGCGGCCGCATGCAAGGCCGTGACAAACGACAGGTTCAGGATGAAGGTCAGGTTGAAGATCGGAGTGCGGCGCATGGCGATCAGGCTCGCAGAGCGAATGGTTGCGATGGTACAGGCGTGTGGGCAGTGTAGTTCGAACCTGCGCCGCATTCGTCGAAGGGTCGTCTGCAAGCGATCGGCGGGACGGTAGACTGCCTCGTTGGAGCGATCGGGCATTGCGATCGGGCATTGCGACCGCAAGGGCAGTCATGTTGGACGAGCATGCAGGGGTGAAGGGAATGACACGGGAATTGCTGCCACCCAGTTGTATCGAAGGCATCGTTTGGCCGCCGGCACCGTCGCCGCGCGCAGCCACCTTGCTGGCAATGCAGTTCGAACTGGAGCAATCGCAGTGGTTGCCGCCCGCGGATTTGCGCAAGCGCCAGTTCGCGCAGATCGCCGTGCTGTTGCGCCATGCCATGGCGAGCGTGCCGTTCCATCGCGAACGGCTGGCCGGGCTCGACCCGGATCGGCTGGATGAAGCGGCGTGGCTTCGCCTGCCGATCCTCGAGCGCACGGATGTGCAGGAACACTTCGAAGCACTCAAGAGTTCGCGCTTGCCGCCATCGCATGGGCGAACCCTCGAGTACGGCTCGTCGGGTTCCAGTGGTCGGCCGATCCGGGTGCTGGGCAGTGAGGTCACGAGCTTCTTCTGGCAAGTCCTGTCGCTGCGCGATCATCTCTGGCATCGGCGGGACTTTGCCGCGCGCCATGCCGCGATCCGCACCAAGCTCGAACGCGGCAGGCAGGCAGGTTGGGATCTCTTCGCGGAAGTGTTGCCGACCGGGCCGATGAGTCTGCTCGGCATCCACGAGGATATCGACACCCAACTCGATTGGCTGCGAGCCGAAGCCCCCAGCTATCTGATCACCCACCCATCGAACCTGCGTGCGCTGGCCAAGCGCTCGATCGAGCGCGAGATCCGGCTGCCGGAGCTGCGCGAGACACGTACCTTCGGCGAAATGCTGCGCCCGGATGTGCGTGAGCTGTGCCGGCAGGCCTGGGATGTTCCGGTCACGGATATCTACAGTGCCGAGGAGGCTGGCGTCATCGCCCTGCAGTGCCCCGATTACCCGCATTACCACGTGCAGGCCGAGAACCTGCTGGTCGAGGTGCTCGACCCCGCAGGCATCCCCTGCAGGCCCGGCGAGACCGGCAGCATCGTCGTCACCACCTTGCACAACTTCGCGATGCCGCTGATCCGTTATCGCCTGCGCGACTTCGCGGTGGCCGGTTCGGCTTGCCCCTGCGGGCGCGGCTTGCCAGTTCTCGAACGAATCGTCGGCCGTCAGCGCAACATGCTGGTCGTTCCCGATGGCCGCCGGCACTGGCCGAGCTTTCCCGGCGAGCTGTGGGTCGAGGCCTGCCCGGCGGTGCGCCAGTTCCAGTTGATCCAGCACACTCCGGAACGGATCGAGGCCCGCGTGGTCGTCGCGCGAGCAGCAACGAAAGCCGAGATCGAAGCCCTGCGTGGCATGTTGATCGAACGTTTCGGATACCCGTTCCTGATCGACTTCAGCTTCGTCGATCGCATCGAGCCCGGGCCAAACTGCAAGTACGAGGATTTCGTCTCGCACGTAGCCGGATGACGCGCGTGTCGCCGCTCAACCGGGATGGAGGAGCAGGTAGCGCAAAGTCAGATTGTCGAACAACGCTGAACCGGTGGAGACGAACACGGTGCGCCCAGATAGGGACGGCGGCTGGCGGTATGCATCCAGCAGTTCGCGGATGCGCTCGGCAGGCAACATGCCGCTGGCGATCCAGGCCCGCACGTCGCCGAAACGCAGGCAATCCAGCGTGTCGGCGTAGATCGTGGTGTCCGGGGCGCAAGCCCAGCCAGGATCGAGTTCGGACTGGTCGTCGGCATCGGCGCCGAGGCTGACGACCAAGCCTGCCGCCGTGTCGCCGGGGGCGACCACGGGCGTGCGGCTGGTGGTGGCCAGCACCAGCACCGGCGCGGCCAAGGCCGAGTCCGTGGCAACCGCCTCGATGGACACCTCCGGGTTCCACTGGGACAGATGCGCGGCGAGCGCATGGGCTAGCTCCGGCCTGGTGTCGGCCAGCAGCAGCCGCCGCACGCCGAGACCCGCGAGCGCAAACACTGCGGTATAGAAGCCGACCTTGCCGCAACCGAACAGTGCGAGGATCTCGGTGCACGGGCGCAGGCGGCGGATGGCAGTCACCGCGCAGGCACCGGTGCGCGCCGATGACAGCAGACAGGCATCGACGGTGTGGCTGATGAAGTTCTCGTGCGCATCCATCACGAAGGCGCGACCGACGGTGATCTGGTCGGGGACGGTACGCCGCCGCAGATTGGTGCCGACGATCTTGACCGTCTTGCACACCACGCCATCGGCCTCGCTGACACAGGGCATGACGCGGAAATCGCCGTCGCCGTGTCTGTCGGTCAGCACCTGCTTGGGCGTGAGATCCACCTGAAACCTACCGTGCGCCATTCGTTCGAACGCGCCATCGATGTAGTCGAGATAGGCGCGTGGCGCGTGCATCAAGTGTGCATGAACCCGCGCATCGGTCCAGATCTCGCACGGCTCCGGGCTTGCGGACAGGAAGGGTGGCAAGTCTGGGCCGAGGTCGGGCATGGTGATGGGGTTCTGGGAGGGCGGACGATCCGTTCGCGGGTCGCCCGCATCAGGATAGCCCGGCGCCGCCATCGATGGGTCCATTCGCATGCCGCCTTGCGTGTACGCAATCAGCGGACTGCTTGCCCGCGATCTGTGCGCCGCAGGGCGTGGATCGCCCACGCCAGCGCGGTCAGCGCGCTGCCGCCGAGGAAGGCCCACTGCCCGCGTCCGTAGTGCCACAGTACCGCGGCGGCGATCGCGCCGAGCACGCCGCCGAAGCCGGAACTGAAGCCGTACAGCAGACTCTGCCCGACGCCGGCGCGAGGGCCCGGGAAATACGCCGCCATCATTCGCATCAAACAGGACTGGAAGATCGCGAAGCCGAGCGCGTGGCTGAGCTGCGCGGCCGCCATCAACGCGAACGATGCCGGCCACAGCGCGACCACCGCCCAGCGCAGCGCGCCGCTGGCCAGGCTCAGGCCGAGCAGGCGTGGTGCGCCGTAACGTGCGAGCAGGCCGGGTGCGAACCAGAACATCACGATCTCGGCCAGCACCCCGATCGCCCACAGGATGCCCACGTGCAGGCCGTCGTGGCCGTGTGCCTGCATGTGCAGGGTGTAGAACACGTAGAAGGTGCCGAAACCGGCTTGCGCGAGCAATGCCACCAACAGGAAACGACGCACTCCAGGGCGTTTCCACAGGTGTCCGTCTGCGGTCGTGGAGACGACCGAAGGTACTGGCGGACGATCGTCGCGATGCGGCCACGCTGCGAGCACGGCGGCGACCAGCAGCGGCAGGCACAGCCACGGAAACGCCGCATCGCCCAAGCGATCGAGCAGCCAGCCATAGCTGCCGGCGACGATCAGAAAACCCAGCGATCCCCACAGACGGATGCGCCCGTAAGCGTGGCTGTCGGCGCCCAGCGCAGTGAGCGTCATCGCCTCGAACTGCGGCAGCAGGGCGTTGTAGAACAAGCCGAACGCCGCCATCACCGCCAGCAGGGGCAGGGTGTGGCGGGTGATCGTGAAGAAGGCGAACGTCAACAGGCCCAGCGCGCTGCCGTACACCAGCCACATCCCCGGGCGCGTACTGCGCGAGGTCAGCGCGTTCCATCCCGGCGGCCCGGCGATGCGCGAGGCGTACCACAACCCGATCATCGCGCTGGCCATGAATCCGCCGTGCCCGAGCGAAACCACCCAGCGCCCGACGTAGGGCGTGTAGGCGCCGACCGCGGCGTAGTACCAGAAGTAGTACTGCGCATAGAGGAAGCGTTGGCGGGGCGTCATCGTGAGTACAACCGAAGTCGCGGGATGCGGGCCTGATCGCTGTTCCTGTTCCCGATTACGGCGCGCTCCAGTGCGCCAACCTTTGGGCCGGTTCCGCCGTTCGCTCCGGCATCCTGCCTCCGCAGCCCCCATTCCCTATTCACCATTCCCCATTCCCTGAAAGCATCAGAACGGCAAATCCAGCGCCGCGCACAGGTAGTCCACCAGCGGCGCGCAGCCGCGCAGGCCGTCGGACACCGTTTTCAACAGTCGCGGGCCGGTGATGGTGGAATCGTCGAGCGCGGCCATCGCCACGAAGTTCTTGCGCTTGAGGTCGTCGAGCAGTTCGTGATCGGGTGGATAGCCGCGTGGTGCGCGGGTGAGGGATTCGTCGTGCATTTGGTACTTGCGGCGGAATGCGGGCGAGCGTACGGCCTTCTTCCAGCTTTCCGGGTTTTCGACGATGAAGTCGCGGATGCGCCTTTGCGTCGTAGCTTCCGGATGCCAGATACCGCCACCGAGGAAGCAGTCGTCGGGAGCGATGTGCAGGTAAAAGGACGGTGCCTCGATGCCGGGGCCGTGTCGTTGCAAGGTCGCTTCAGTCGCCGCCACCTTGATGCGCTCGTGATAGAACCGCGCGCCGGCCCAGGTCTTGTACGGCGTCTTGTCGTTGCTGTAGCGGGTATCGCGGTGGATGCGGAACAGCGAGCCGCCGACCGGCTTGGGGTCGGCGCGGTAGTGCGTGCTGATCGTCGCCAGCGGCGCTTGCAAATCCGCAATCAGGCGCAGGAAGGGCTGGCGCAGGTGTTCCTCGTAATCGGCCTTGTGCGCGTGGAACCATTCGCGATCGTTGTGCTTCGCCAGCGCGCGCTGGAACTTGAAGGTCTTGTCGGTGAAGTAAATAGCCATGGCGATGGATCCTCACGACAGACTGCGTTGGATGCCCGCGCGCCAGTCGTCGAGCGCATCGAGCAGAACCTGCACGCGCCCATCCTCGGCGTGGATCGCGCGCAGCGCGGCGACGCGGTCGGCGTGGGTATCGAAACTGAATTCGGATAGCCCGGCATCGTGTTCCAGCCGCTGCCGGCGTTGATCGTCCCAGCGCTGCCGCTGTTGCGCATCCAGCGACTCGGGCCAGTTGCGCGCCTGATAGCGCAGCAGCAATTCCGGCAAACGCGCATCGCGCAAGCGTGCAGCGAAAGCCGGCAGCGATTCGGGTGCGGCGGCGCGGATCTGCGGGAACAGGCGCTGGTCGGACTCCGGCACGAATCCTGCGTACAGGGCGGTGTCCACATCGTCGTCCGCGCGCGGGCCGCGTGCTTGCGCGTACACCGCACGCACCTTGGTGGCGAGGCCGGGTGTGTCGCGCAGCTTCTGCGCCCGTCGCTGCGCCAGATCGGGATCGATCCGCAATCGCTCGTAATCGACCGCACGCAGGGATTTGAGTTCGACCAGCATCGGACAACGGTTGAGATGGATTTCCTTCAGCGCGATCCGTGTCTCGCCCTCGGGCAGATCGCGTGCCGGCGTATACAGGCGGTCGGCGATGTCGGCGGGGTCCAGATCGAGCAGCGCCTGCGGATCGGTGTCGAGATCGAGCACGATCACGCGGGTCTCGATCGACGGGTGTCGGCAGATCGGCGCCACCAGCGCGGCGTTGTGGCGCGTCGCCGGATACTTGCCGGAGATGTGCAGGACGGGCTGCATCGAAGCCACGTCGAGCAGGTCGCCGGCGTAACGCTTGTCGCGCAGCTTCAGGGCGTAGTCGAACAGCCGCGGCTGCGCGCGCTTGAGCAGGCGCGCGACCTCCACCAAGGCGCGCACGTCGGACAGCGCATCGTGCGCGGATTCATGACCGATGTCGTTGGCGGCGGTCAGGTCGGTGAGTTTGAAGCTGGTTGCGCTTTCCTCGGTCGTTACTGCGCTGCCTGCGCCCGCGGCATCGGCACGTTCAGGTGCGGCACGCTGCGGCCAGACGATGCCGTCGGGGCGCAGCGCATGCGCCAGCCGCATCACGTCGAGCAGATCCCAGCGCGAGTTGCCGTTGCGCCAGGTATGCGAATACGGGTCGTGGAAATTGCGCCATGCGCCGTAGCGGATGAACTCGTCGTCGAAGCGCAGCGAGTTGTAACCGGTGGTGCAGGTATGCGGCAGCGCGAGTTCGTCCAGCACCTGACGCATGAAATCGGCCTCGCGCAGGCCCTCGCGCAGCGCGTGTTGCGGAGTGATGCCGGTGACCAGCGTGGCCTCGGGCGAGGGCAGCAGGTCGTCGGCGGGCTGACAGTACAGCACCAGCGGTTCGCCGAGGGGATTGAGATCCTCGTCGGTGCGCAACCCGGCGAACTGCGCGATGCGGCTGCGTTTCGGATCCTTGCCGAAAGTTTCGAGGTCGTACCAGTAGAACGTTTCCATGGATCGTCAGGCCGAATCATGCAGCGGCTCAAGCCTTGCCAGCACCATCGCATCGGCGGCAGCCAGATCGACATCCTCGATGTGCGAACATCCCCGTGTGGCTTCGATCAGCAACTCGCGCTGGATCCGGCCACGCTCGAACGCGGTGGCATACGGCACGCGCCGAAATGAGACCATCGTGTAGCGCGCCACGAAGCGCTCGGGGTGGCGCTGCGCCAGCAGGCGCTCGAGTTCGCGTTGCAGCAGGAAATCCGCATCGTCCACGCGGTCGCGCATCTCCAGATAATTTTCCAGCGCCATCTGCTGGATTGCGCGTGCATTGGGCAAGCGCTCGGCTTCGAAGGCGGCGAAGGCGGCGTTGAAATCGTCGGCAGCGTGGATATGCCGTGCCAGCGCGACGCAGTCCTCGAAGGCGCAATTCATGCCCTGGCCGTGGAAGGGCACCATCGCGTGTGCGGCATCGCCCAGCAGCACGGCGCGGCCATCCAGATGCCAACGGTCGAGGTACAACGTCGCCAGTTGGCCGACCGGATGCGCCGACCAATCGGCGTCGAAATCCGGAATATTCGCCAGCGCATCTGGGAAATCGCGTTCGAACAAAGCGCGCGCCGCGACGGCATCTGGCAGGGCGTCGAATCCCGGCACGCCGTCGCTGGCCTTCTGCGGCAGGAACAGGGTGACGGTGAAAGTGCGTTCGGTGTTCGGTAGCGCGATGCACATGTAACGGCCGCGCGGCCAGATGTGCAGCGCGTTGGGCTCGATGCGGAAGCCGTCGTCGGCCGCGGGCGGTATCTCCAGTTCCTTGTAACCGTGACCCAACGATTCGAAGCGTTCGCCCAAGGGCGTGAGCGTGTTCATCGCGCCGCGCAGCGCCGAACCCGCGCCATCGGCACCGATCAGCACCTCGAAGCGATGCTCGCGGGTGCTGCCGTCGCGCTCATCGACGAAGTGCGCGGTGCGTGCAGCGAAATCCACCCGATCCAGCCGTGCATGGAAATGCAGCTTCGCACCGGCAGCCTGCGCCGCATCCAGCAGCAGCAGGTTCAGGCGCCCGCGATGCACCGACCAGATCACCTCGCTGTCGTCCTTGCCATAGCGTTGCAGCGCCGTCTTGCCGTCGGCGAAATGCACCATGCGCCCGCGCATCATCACCGCCTGCGTCAGCACTGCTTCGTGCAAACCCGCTTGCCGCAATGCATGCAGGCCGCGTTCGGCCAGCGCGAGGTTGATCGAACGCCCGCCCTCGTAGCCGACCTCGCGCGGGTCGGCGCGCTTTTCGAAGAGTTCGACCTGCCAGCCCGCGCGCGCCAGCAAGGTGGCGAGCAAAGCACCGGCGAGGCCGGCGCCGGCGATGGTGATGGTCTGGCTATTGTCAGGCTTCAAGGTTTTAGCTCGTCATTCCTGCGAAAGCAGGAATCTAGGGTCGTAGTGGCCACTTTCACTCATCAGAGCTGTGTAATCACGGAATGATCTGTTCCCACAAATCGTTCCAATACGGATTCACCGACTCGATCAGATCCAATTTCCATTGCCGCTTCCATGCCTTGATCTGCTTTTCCCTGATGATGGCCGATTCCATGGATTCGTGCTGTTCGTACCAGACCAGATGGTCGACGCCATATCGTTTCGTGAAGCCCTCGGCCAAGTGCTCGCGATGCTGCCAGATGCGTTGGACGAGGTTGCTGGTGACGCCGACATACAGCGTGCCATTTCGATCACTGGCAAGGATATAGACGCAAGGATGCTTTTCCATGCGTGAGAGTCACTGGATCCCTGCTTTCGCAGGGATGACGGCAAAGGCAATGTGCTGATCAGGTTGCACCATCGCGCTACCTTCGACCTCTTGAAAAATATTGATGCAGGATTACCTGTCCATGCGCGGAAGTCACGGGATCCCTGCTTTCGCAGGGATGACGGCGAGGCCGGCACCGGCGATGGTGAGGGTTTTGCCGGGGTCAGGTTGCAGCCCGCCACCCCGCGATCGCCTCGACCAGTTTCCATGCGTCGATGTAACGGTTGTACAGCGGCGTGGGTGCGACGCGGATCACGTCGGGTTCGCGCCAGTCGCCGATGATGCCGCGCACGAGCAGGTGCTCGAACAGGGCGCGACCACGCGCGCGACCGCCGACCACGCGCAGGCTGAGCTGGCAACCGCGGCGTGCGGGATCGGTGGGCGTCGCGATGTCGATGACGCCATGCAGTCGCGTGCGAATCAAGGCTTCGAGGTAGGCCGTCAGTTCCACCGATTTCGCGCGCAGCCGATCCATGCCAGCGCGATGGAACACTTCCAGCGACGCGCGCAGCGGTGCCAGCGCCATGATCGGCGGATTGCTGAGTTGCCAGCCGTCCGCTCCGGGGGTGGGCACGAACTCCGGCTCCATCTTGAAGCGGGTGCGTTGATCGTGGCCCCACCAGCCGGCGAAGCGCGGGCGATCCGTGCGCGCGTGGCGCTCGTGCACGAAGCAGCCGGCGATCGCGCCCGGCCCTGCATTGAGATATTTATAGCTGCACCATGCCGCGAAGTCGGCATCGGCATCGTGCAGCGCCAGCGGCAGATTGCCGGCGGCGTGGGCGAGGTCGAAGCCGACCATGCAGCCGTGCGCATGTGCGAGTCGTGCGACTTCCTTCAGGTCGAATGCCTCGCCGGTGCGGTATTGCACGCCCGGCCACAGCACCAGCGCGATCTTCGAGCCATACTCGGCGAGTGCGCGCTCGATGCGCTCGCTGCCGATCAGGCCGGTATCGGGATCGCCTTCGACCTCGATCAATGCCGTGGCCGGATCGAAGCCGTGGAAGCGGATCTGCGATGCGACCGCATGATGATCGGACGGAAAACTGCCGGCCTCGATCAGGATCGCGTGTCGCTTCGGCGTCGGGCGATAAAAGCTCACCATCATCAGATGCAGGTTGGTGGTCAGCGAGTTCATCGCCACCACTTCCGACGGCAGCGCGCCGGCGATTTCCGCCAGATGCTCGCGCACCTCGGTGTGGTAAGGCATCCACGGATGGCGGCCGTGGAAGTGCGCCTCCACGCCCAGCCGAGCCCAGTCGTCCAGCTCGATCAACAAGGCCTCGCGCACGGCGCGCGGCTGCAGGCCCAGCGAGTTGCCGGTGAAATACAGCTGATGCGCATCGCCGAGCGACGGGTCGGTCGTCGGCGGGATCAGGAACTCGTCGCGGAAGCCGCGCAGCGGGTCGGCGGCGTCGCGCGCGCGCGCATCGGCTTCGGAAGCGACGAGGGGGAAGTGGGGGATGGTCATGGATTCTCGCTCGTCGTTCCTGCGGAAGCAGGAATCCAAGGGCTTGAATGAAAGGCACTGGCCCCCTGCATTCGCAGGGGTGACAGCCTGGAGGTTGCTGTCGTCCACAACCCACTCATGCGTGTGCCTCGAACCGCGCCGCCGACAAGCCTAGCCAATCCAGTGCCGTGCCGTGGTACAGCCGCGATTGCCCGGCCGCATCCAGCCCGAGACCGTCGATGTAGCTGCCCGGTTCCTGCTCGCCGAGCGGGAAGGGATAGTCGGTGCCCATCATCACGCGCTCGATGCCGACGGTGTCGATGAGATAACGCAGGGCGCGGTCGTCGGCGACCCAGGAATCGAAGAACACGCGGTGCAGGTATTCGCGCGGGTTGCGCGGGTTGTCGGTGGCGACGAGGTCGGGGCGCATCTTGAATCCGTGCTCGATGCGGCCGATGGTGTAGGGGAATGCGCCGCCGCCGTGCGCGAAGCACACCTTGAGCTTGGGCAGGCGTTCGAACACGCCGCCGAAGATCAGGCAGCAGGCCGCGCGCGCCTGTTCGGCGGGCATGCCCACCAGCCACGGCAGCCAGTATTTGGGCATCGAATCCTTGCCCATCATGTCCCAGGGATGCACGAGGATCGCTGCGCCAAGTTCGCTCGCGGCGCGGAAGAAATCGAACAACTCCGGCGCGTCGAGATTCCAGTCGTTGACATGGCTGCCGATCTGCACGCCCTGCAGGTCGAGCTGATCCATGCAGCGTTCGAGTTCCTGGATCGCCAGCCGCGGCGATTGCAGCGGCACCGTGCCGATGCCGGCGTAGTGCCGCGGATGCGCGCGACAGACCGCGGCCATGTGGTCGTTCAACGATTGATGCAATTCGAGCGCGTGGTGCGGCTTGGCCCAATAGCTGAACATCACCGGCACCGTGGAGATCACCTGCACCTGCACGCCGAAGCGCGCGTAGTCGGCGATGCGCTCGTCGGCGTCCCAGGTCTTGGGAAAGATCTCGCGAAAGAACTTGCCGTCCTTGTAGATGCGATGGCGGCCGTCGGCGGTGTGGTGGATCACCGCGAAGCGGTCGTCGCCGTATTTGGCGGCGAGATCGGGCCAGTCGCGCGGCAGGATGTGGGCGTGGACGTCGATCTTGAGCATGGGTCAACCAGTTTCCGGTGCGATCAATTCAACGGTGGGGAAGTAATTCCTGTAACGACGCACGTCGCGAGTCAGGATGCCGTAGCCAGCCACGGCTGCGTGCGCGCCGATGAAAAAATCCGCCAGCACATTGTGCCGCGAACCGCCCTGCCGCCGATAGCGTACGAACGCCTTGCCTGCGAGAAACAAGGCAGGGCGCGACAGATGCGCCAGCGTCAATTCCATTCCGGCAACGGCATCGTCCAGAGCCTCCACGCTCTCGAATGCCAACGACAGCTCGGCGTAGATCACCGGATTGATCGCCAACTCGTGCAGTCGCGATTGTGTGCGCAACTGCGCCAGCGACCAGTCGGCCCACGTCGGGTCGTCGCTCAGCACGTCGATCAAGACGTTGGTATCGACCAGCAGCATGCCGCGTCAGTCGCGCAGCAGTGCCATCAGTGCGTCGGTGCGCCATTGAACCTGCGCCAAACCGCGCGCCTTTGCGAAGCGATCGGCCGGACGCTTGCGGCTGCTGCCGGCTTTGCGCACGACGATTTCGCCTTCGCGGTTGATCGTGAAACGCACGCGGCTGCCGGGCGCGAGATCCAGTGCGTCGCGCAGGCGCTTGGGGATGGTGACCTGACCCTTGATCGTCAGCGTGGTGTCCATGGTGGTCGGCAAGTATTACTAACGTGGAATGAGTAATACCACGATCACATCATGTGGACAAGCACTCCCTCATTCACGTTGTGCAGTCGTGATTGGCCAGTGTCGGAACGATCGCTGCGGCGATGACACGATACCGATGTCACCGCCACACTCAGCCCCGGAACCCGTTTGGGGCTGGGTGGCGATTTACTTGATCGGCTGGTCGAACATCAGTTCACCCACATAGCGCGCGGGGGGCGAGCCGAACGAGGTCACGGTGTCGTGGTAGCGCTTGAGGTTGAAGCTCTTGCCCCACTTCTCGTGTGCCTCGCGCAGCAGGTCGAAATGCTCCTGCACGCCGACGAAATAGGTCGACAACTGCGCCGAGCTGAGCTGCGCGCGCACCCACTTGCCGGCGGCCTCGCTCTGTTCCTGGAAGGCGGTTTTGGTCATCAGATCCATCGCCTGTTCGCGGGTCATGCCGTCGACGTGGATGCCCTGGTCGAGGAGGGCATTGGCGGTCGCGCGCAGGTACCACTTGAGTTGCACCAGACGGTAGAGCGGATCGTGATCGAGGAAACCTTGCTCGGCCATCATGTGTTCGGCATAGACCGCCCAGCCTTCGATGAAGCTGCCCGATCCGAGTACTGCGCGCACGATGGATGGGAACTGGTTGGAATGCCACAGTTGCACGTAATGGCCCGGCATGGCCTCGTGCACGCCCAGTTCGGCGATCGCGCGGGTGTTGTATTCCTTGAGGAAGGAGGTGACCTGTTCGGGCTTCCAGTCGTCGGGGATCGGCGAGACCGCGTAGAAGGTGGCGAGATTCTTGTCCAGCGGGCCGGGCGAGTCGCAGTAGGCCACCGCCACGCCGCGCTGGAACTCCGGCATCAGGATCACCTGCACCGGCGAGTTGGGCAGGGTGATGAGGTCGTGCGCGCGCACGAAATCGGTGGCCTTGGCCAGTTCGGCCTTGGCGGTTGCGACTACCTGATCGCGTGCCGGGCGCTCGGCGGCGGCCATGTCCAGCGCGTACTGGATCGCGGCCTGCTGCTGGTCTGGCGTGGGATGTTCGGGCGTGGCCGGTGCGCCGGGCTTGCCCTGGAGCACGCCGCGGGCGATGGCGTACATTTGCTCGCGGGTCTTGACGATCTCGGCTTGCGCGCGCTTGCGGATCTCCTCGCGGCTCAGGCTGGAATCCAGCGCGAAGTGCAGCTTCTCGTCGAACAGTTCCTTGCCGATGCGGAAGTTGCCCTTGGCATTGGGCACGAGGGTCTTGTCGATCCACGTCTGCTGGTCGGCGACGACCTTGCGCAGGTTGGCGATGGCCGCGTCGAGGCGGGCGCGGTCGGCGGCGGGCAGATCCTTCTCACCGGGCACGATCATGCCGTCGATGATGTCGAGCACGCCGTGGTTCTGTTTCGACGCGGTCTGCGCGAAGATCAGCGGCACCCGCGCCGGATCGAGGTTCTCGCGCATCTGCGTGAACAATGCCGGCAGTTTCTCGATGCGCGCGGTGGCGCTGCGCAGGCGCTCGGGCAGCGGCGCGAAATCGCGCGCCATCAGGGTGTAGATCGCGCCGCCCTGCACGCCGGTGTACAGGGTCGGATCCCAGGCCCAGGCCTGGAAGCGCTCGGCATTCCACACGTCGTAGTGCAACTGGTTGCGCAGCAGGGCCGCATCGACCTGGTTCTCGCGCGAGAGCTTGCTGGCATCGATGGCGTCCAGTTCGGAAAGCATCTGTTTGGAGAACGCCAGCGACTTCGCGCGGCCGGCGGCGCTGAGGTCGTCGATGTCGGCATCGAAGCGATGGTCGCCGGTCTGGGTCGCGCCGATCGGCGACAGCCGCATCGATCCGTCGAGCCAGCGCTTGGCCAGATCGGTGAACTTCGCATCGGTCGTGCTGTTCGCCGGTGCCGCTGCGGCGGTCGCGGCGTCGGCCGCCACCAGCGTGGGCGTGCCGGCGGTGGCGGCGGCCGCGCCGATGGCGAGGCAGAAGCTGATCGTGAACGCGGCGAGCGAAGTCATGCGCATGGCAGAGTCCTGTGCGTGGCGGGCGGAAACGCCAAGCATACCGCCGATGACGGCCTGTGCGGCGGCAGTGGGGGCGGTATGGCAGGTCATGGAATCCCGGCTCGATGCGCAATTCCATCGGCACATCGAACACGGAAATCGTGAAAATCATTTCATGCGATTCCATCAATCCAGAAACCACGGGAATCGTGAAAACGTTCATGCAATTCCGTCAATCCAGAAACGATGGAGGAATATGCCCACGAAATCGTCATTCCGGGGCTGTCCGCGCTTTCTGCGGACAGAACCCGGAATCCAGCGTCTTTGTTACCTTCGACGTGAGAACGATGGAGTCAGAACGGTCACAGGCCGTTCCCGATCGGCACAGTGAAGCGAATCATCCAACGTCTTTGCAACGACCTGTCGCCGCGCAAAGGCACTGGATTCCGGGTTCCGCCGCAAACAGCCGCGGCGGCCCCGGAATGACGAGCAAATCCGGATTTGCCTGCAAACTGGGTTTCCCTGAAATCTGGATTTTTTATGCAGTCGGCAAGGGCGCTTCGCGCAGGCTTGCCGGACGGCGCAGGATTTGCCGCGCGCGGGATTCTTCGTCGGGCGCGAGGGTTTCCAGCAGGGTGATTTCATCCGCCACGAGAGTGGCGATCGGTACGCCGTCGCGATAGAGAATGCGCGCTGAAACCAGCGACGGCACGCGCGGCCCGGCGATGAGGATGCCGACGAGGTTGAGCGGATCGGCGCCGCCGACGCAGACCCATTCGCCATCCGGCGGACGCTGGCGCAATTGCCGCAGCAGGCCGATGGCTTCGGGCAGGGCGAACTGCTCGCCGCTCATGCCGGCGATGAAGCGCCCGCCGCGGATTTCGCCGCGCGCTTCCAACCGTTGCAACACGCGCAGCAGGTCGCGCCAGCGCGGCAGCCATGCGGCCTCGCGTTCGAGCACGCGCCAGCACACCACGCCGTAGCGGCGCAGCAGAGTGCGGGCGATGTGTTCGATGTGCGAAGGGTCGGGTGCGGCAGGGCGCGTGGGGGGCACCGGGTGCACGGCAGATGCCTGCTGCACGGACGATACCGGCTGCACGGAAGATGCCGGATGCACGGAAGATGCCGGATGCGTGGAAGTCGCAGCGCGAGAATCGTTGCGGGCGAGCCGCTGTTCTCCTCCCCATGCTGGCAGGGGGAGGTTGGGAGGGGGTTGCCGTACGATCAGCGACCAACGACCCGCATCGGCGATGCCCAGCAATCCGCGGCGCATGCGGCGTGGTGCACCCGGGCGTGGACGTTTGGATGCAGGCACCATCAAAGCGCGCAGTCCGGTGAAACTGTCGGCGTTGACGACACCTTGCGCGACGAGTTCGCCGAGGGCGTCTTCCAGCTCGGTTTCGAGCAGACCGGTGGCATCGCGCAATTCGTCGAAGAACGATGCGCCGCGCGCGGCGAGGTAATCGGCGACCTTGCGTGCGCGCGACGACAGTGCATTGGCGTCCATCTCCAAGGCAGCGACGCAACCTGCCCACGTGGCGCGCTCGCGGCGCGACAGCAGGACGATGGGCGTGGCGCGCACCGGGCCGGCGCGGGTCGGCGCGGCGGCGTCGTTCGTCGATGTCGCCGGCGCGCGCAGCCGCGTCCACAGCACGCGCCCGGACTGGCACAGCGCATCCAGCCACGCCGGTTCGTAGTCGGCGATGCGCGCGGGCAACAGATCGGATTCCCACGCGCCGGCGGGCGCTTCGTAACCTTCCAGTTGCGTCAGCACGCCCGCCAGCGCATCCGGGCCGCGCATGCGCGTGGAAGGCGTCAGGTGCTGCCAGTGGCAGGCGAAGCGCAGCCAGTCGCGCGGCGCGACGGGCTCGATCTCACGGCGCAGGCGGCCGATGGTGTAGCGGTGGATGCGCGCCAAGAGGTGGCGTTCGCACCATTGTTGATCCGAAAGGTCGGGCATCCTGCCGCGACTTTCGGGCCAGCGGTCGCGGCCAAGCCGCGCCTCGCTGGCCGAACCGGCCGTTTCGACTGGTTCGTCGGCACATCCGTGTGCCGAAAAAGGCGAACGATGTTGCGGGTCATCAAATAAGCCGCGCATCACATAGCCTTCGACTTCGAGGTGGATGAGTACGGCATCGATGGCGGATGGTTTGATGGCGAACGCCACCGCCAAATCGGCGGCCGTGGTTGGCCCCAGCCCGGTCAAGCGTGCGCGCAGCAGATCGACCAGTGCGTCCTCGGGCGTCCATGCGATCTGCGCGTATTCGGCGGGTGTGGTGATGGATGGATCGAGCGTCGCCATCGGATGCAGGGCGTGCAGTTGCGGCAGACGCTCGGCGGTGATCCACAGCGCCGTTGTTTCGTGTCCATTCGGCGCATGACAGATCGCGCGCGTCGCCCGCCCTTCCGCCGCCAGCGCGGCCAGCCATGCGACCCAACCGGGGTTCGTGTGTGCTTCGGCATCGGTGACGATGCCCAGCCCGGTCAGGGCTTCGTGCATTTCGTCGGCATTGCGCACCTGCGGCCAGGCTTCCTCACGCACGGCGGCGACCGCGGCTGGATCCAGACGCCCCAGATCGTCGGGATGTTGCGGATCGGCGTAGCGGCGTTGCTGCACCGCCTGCGTGCGGCGTTCTTCCAGCGGCGCATCGTCGAGGAAGGCATAGGGTTTGGCGGCGAGAATTTCAGCGGCCAGCGGCGAGGGCGCGACGAGGTCGCGGCAAGTCATCGTCGTCGTGCCCGCTTCCAGCCCGCGCAACACGTCGAGGAAGCCGTCCACGTCCATCGCTTCGTGCAGGCAGTCGTGCAGGGTCTGCGCGACCAGTGGATGATCGGGGATGCGGCGTTCGCCGACGATGTTTTCCAGGCAGGCGACCTGATCGGGAAATACCGTGGCGAGCAGATCCTCGCTGCGCATGCGCTGGATCTGCGGGGCGGTCTTCGCTCCGCCGGAAAAGCGCGGCAACGCCAGCGCGGTGGTCGCATTCCAGCGCCAGCGCACCGGGAACAACGGCGCGTCCAACAGTGCCTGCACCAGCACATCGCGCGCGGTGGCCGAGTGCAGGAAACGGCTCACGTCCTCCAGCGGGAAACTGTGGCTGGTGGACAACGAGAGCACGATCGCGTCCTCGCTGGCCGCTGCCTGCAATTCGAAGTTGAAGCTGCGGCAGAAGCGCTTGCGCAGCGCCAGCCCCCACGCCTTGTTGATGCGGCTGCCCAGCGGCGCGTGAATGATGAGCTGGGTGCCACCGGATTCGTCGAAGAAGCGTTCCATCGCCAGCGCCTGCCGGGTGGGCAGCATGCCGAACGCGGCCAGCGCGCCGCCGAGGTAGTCGATGATCTGGGTGGCGGCGACGTCGGTGAGGCCGACTTCTTGCGTCAGCCAACCCAGCGCGGCATCAAGCTCGGGAACGGACGGCATTCCCTCACCCGGCGCGCTGCGCGCGCCGACCTCTCCCGGTGGGAGAGGTGATGTCACCCTTCCCCCTTTGGGGGAAGGTGCCCGAAGGGCGGATGAGGGAAGACAGTCGGGCCGCTGTGAACTCAGTAATTCAGCGGTAACGGAGGTTTCTCCCTCACCCGTCGCGCTGCGCGCGCCGGCC
>JAFEBV010000017.1 GCA_018242485.1 Pseudomonadota bacterium | reverse complement strand
GAATCGTGAATCGTGAATCGTGAATCGTGAATCGTGAATCGTGAATCGTGAATCGTGAATCGTGAATCGTGAATCGTGAATCGTGAATCGTGAATCGTGAATCGTGAATCGTGAATCGTGAAAAGGCTAAATCGAAAGCGGTCGCTTGCAATACGCCAAGGTTGTGACGAACAAAAGCGGCTTTGGCTTTGACGATTCACCATTCACGATTCACGACTCACGCTCTTGCTGCCCCGCAGCATGAAAAGCGTATGATCGTTGGTTGATTCCATCCACCCGCGCCCGCCCCGCGCCGGCGCATCACCGGAGCACGCCATGAGCGACGTCGTCATCGTCGGTGCCAAGCGCACCGCCATCGGTTCCTTCCTCGGCCAGTTCACCGGCGTGCCCACGCCCATGCTGGGCGCTGCGGCCATCGGCGGCGCGCTGGAACACGCCGGCGTCGCGCCCGATCAGGTCGATGAGGTCATCATGGGCTGCGTGCTGCCGGCCGGCCTCGGCCAGGCACCGGCACGGCAGGCCTCGCGCGCGGCGAAGATCCCCGACGCGGCCGGCTGCACCACGATCAACAAGGTCTGCGGTTCGGGCATGAAGGCGATCATGTTCGGCCACGACGCGATCAAGGCCGGCTCGTCGAAGGTCGTCGTCGCCGGCGGCATGGAGTCGATGACCAACGCCCCGCACCTGCTCAACAATTCGCGCACCGGCATCCGCTATGGTTCGGCGGAGTTTCTCGACCACATGGCCTGGGACGGCCTGACCAATCCCTACGACGGCAAGGCGATGGGCGTGTTCGGCGACGCCGCCTGCGCGAAGTACGGCCTGAGCCGCGAGGAAGTCGATGCGTTCTCCGCCGAGAGCGCGCGGCGCGCGCAGAAGGCCATCGCCGACAAGGCCTTCGATGCCGAGGTCGTGCCGGTCACGGTCAAGGGCCGCAAGGGCGAGGTGGTGGTCGGCACCGACGAGGAGCCGGGCAAGATCGATCTGGCGAAGATTCCCACCCTGCGCGCGGCCTTCGGCAAGGACGGCGTGCTCACCGCCGCTTCGTCCTCGAAGATCTCCGACGGCGCGGCCGCGACCGTGCTGATGTCGGCCGACGAAGCCGCCCGCCGCGGCCTGAAGCCGCTGGCGCGCATCGTCGCCCATGCCACCCACGCGCAGGCGCCGGAGTGGTTCACCACCGCGCCGGTGAATGCGATTTCCAACGTGCTCGCCAAGGCCGGCTGGAAAGTCGGCGACGTGGATCTGTTCGAGGTCAACGAGGCCTTCGCGGTGGTGGCGATGGCGCCGATGAAGGATCTGGGCGTGCCGCACGACAAGCTCAACGTGCGCGGCGGTGCCTGCGCACTCGGCCATCCGATCGGCGCCAGCGGCGCGCGCCTCGTGGTCACCCTGATCCATGCCCTGCGCGCCAGCGGCGGCAAGCGCGGCGTGGCCTCGCTGTGCATCGGCGGCGGCGAGGCGACCGCAATCGCCATCGAGATCGTCTGACGGCCGCTCGTCTTCGCGTTTCAGGTTGGCCGGCCGTTGCCGGTCAACCTTGTTTCAGCGCTTGCGAGTGAATCCGTCCTCGTTCCAATCCTCGCTGCCCACGCCGTGGTGCACGAAGAACAGGCCGTCGGGGTCGTACTGGCGCTTGGCCGCAGCCAGACGCGGGTAGTTGCCGCCCCAGAAACCCTGCTGCCAGTCGCGCAGGAAGTAGTCGCTTTCCGAGACATAGGAGCCGGCTCCGGGCGCCACGGCGCGCAGCGCGGCCATCGTCTGTTCGATATCCGCCGCCCTGCGTCGCGCCATGGCCAGATCGGGCTTTGCATCCGGCATGCCGGGAAAAGCCGGATCGCCGCCGCTGGCGCTGATCGCCAGCGCGAAGGCGTCCAGCACCTGCGGATGCGTGGCGGTGTCGCGGGCACGGGCGATGGCATCGTCCGGTGCACCGGCCAGGCCCTTGTTGAAGTGCAGCGAGACGCCAAATTGCTTCGCCGCGTTAAACAGCGCATCGACCAACCGCGCCTGTTGCCCCGCTTGCAGCAGCGACGCCGGCAACCACGCCGACTGATAGCCGTGGATGAACCAGCCGGCCTGCTCGCGGTCGCCGGCCCACACGAAGCGGTCGCGCGGCGCGTTCGGACGATCATCCGTGGCGATGATGCCCGGCGCGTACTTGCGCAGGAATTCGGCGTCCCACAGATGCCGCGCCGGCGCCGCCAGCGCCTGAAACGGCTTGGTGATCCGGCAGTCCTTGCGGGCCTTTACCCAATCGAGGAAAGGCGCCCAGGTCTGTTCGGCCTGTTGCTTGCTGAGGCCCTGGAACGCCATCGACACATCGAGCGTGTCGCCGCCATAGAACTTCATCTGCTCGCCCCAGTGCGGGTTGAACAGCGCGCGCTGGTAGAAGCTCACCGCCTCGGCGATCAGGGCGCGATAGGCCACGTCAGAATCAGCCTTGACGATGAGGCCCATACCGCCGAAAAACTCGGGCAACTCGAACGTGCGCAGGGTCATCCGCGTGACCACGCCCAGGCTGCCGCCACCGCCGCCCTTGAGCGCCCAGAACAACTCCGGCTCGTTGCAGGCATTGGCGATGCGCACCTGCCCATCGGAGGTGACGACCTCCGCCTCCAGCAAGGCGCCGGCAGCGCTGCCGTAGCATTTGGAGTAGCTGCCGAAACCGCCGCTCTGCACCAATCCGGCCACGCCGACCGTGGTGCAGCCGCCACCTTGCACGTAACGGCCGCCATGGGTGGTGACGGCGTCGTAGGCGTCGATCCACATCGCGCCCGCCTGCACGCTCACCGCCGGCTGCGGCGTCACGTGGTCGGCGCAGCCTTGCGGCACGAAGGCGTCGTGCAGGTCGATCCGGTTCATGTGGCGCGTCCACACCAGCAGCGAATCGGGCGATGCCGAAGTCCCCTGATAGCTGTGTCCGCCACCCTTCACCACCAGCCGCAGACGGTGGTCGCGGGCGAAGTTCACCGCCGCCACCACGTCGGCGGTGTTTTCGGCGGCCACCGCCCAGGCGCTCGGCTGCGAGGTCCAGCCGTCGGCCCAGCCGCTGGTCTGGGTCAGGGCGGGGTCATCGCCCACCGCGAACGGGTTGGCGAGCGCGTGCAAGGCGGCGCTGCACGCGGTGGACGGACAGACCGCAAACGGCGAAACCGGTTGCAGCAGCCGACCGCCGACGGCGGAGCGAAGACTCTCCCATGCCGTCGCCGATGGCCAGCCGGCCTGACCGGGACGCACCCGCGTGAAGACCGGCGCTACCGCACTGCCGACAGCGGCCACGGCCGGGCCGGCGGCTCTGGCGAGCAGGGGCAGCCACGGCGCCGCGAGAGCGGCTTTGAGCAGATCGCGACGACGCATGGGAATCCTCCGCTACGGTTTCGATGCAGCCCATGCTCGGACGCCGTTGCCCCGATTCCCAGCGGCCAGTGACCGATCGCACGGGTTGGGGGACGAACCGTGGTTGTGCGGGGACGAACGCGCACCGCCATTTCGTAGAATGCCGGCCATGGACGACCCCTCCGACTTCGGATACCCGCACCTCCACCGGTGGCGACGGCCGTTCGAGGTCGCCTTCTGGCTGTTGCTGGCCGTCGTCAACACGGTGTTCAACGGCATCGTCGCGCGGATGGACAACCCGCACGTCGCCGCATGGGAACCGTGGGTCTGGGAGATCAGCAGTTCGCTGCTGATGCTCGCACTCGTCCCCGCCGTGCTGGCGACCGAGCGCCACTGGCCGTTCCGCTTCGATACCTGGCGGCGCAACCTGCCGTTTCATCTGTTGGCCAGCGTGCCGTTCAGCGCGGCGCACGTGCTGGGCATGGTGGCCTTGCGCAAGTGGGTCTACCACGTCGCCGGATGGCACTACGATTTCGGCGCGTGGTGGCCGAACTTCGGCTACGAGTACCTGAAGGACATCCGCAGCTATTTCCTCATCGTCGTATTGATCTGCCTGTCGCGGCTTTGGCTGCTGCGCCAGCAGGGCGAGGCGCGGTTGCTGGCCGAGCCCGACGAGGGCCCGCCGGTGGAGCCGGTGGAGCGCCCGGATCGCTTTCTGGTGCGCAAGCTGGGCAAGGAGTTCCTCGTCAACGCCAGCGAGATCGAATGGCTGCAAGCCTCCGGCAACTACGTGAACCTGCACGTGCGCGGCCGCGACTACCCGCTGCGCAGCACGATGGCCGGCATCGAGGAACGGCTGGATGCGACCCGCTTCGCGCGCGTGCACCGCGGCTACTTCGTCAATCTGGACTTTCTGGTCGAGATCGAACCGCTGGATACCGGCGATGCCCGCCTGCGCCTGCGCGACGGCGCCACCATCCCGTGCAGCCGGCGCTACCGCGCCGCGTTGCGCGATCGCTGCGGGCCGCGCCCCGGTGGGGATTGAAGGACTTGCGACGACGGTGCTCCCGCACGCCCGAACTTGCTCGCCCAATCTTGTCCGTTTCGCTGTGCAGACAACGCAGGCATCCGTGCTGGCGCGAGATCTTCGCCGGCAGCACCGCTCGGTGCTCTTTCATGGCATGCGGCCGCGGCTGGCCCGGACTTTCCTGCCGGGATAAACTGGCCGATCCGATTCGCGACGGAACCGCGCATGGCCGGCCTGGACACGATCCGCATCCGCGGGGCGCGTACCCACAACCTGAAGAACATCGACCTCGACCTGCCGCGCGACCGCCTGATCGTGATCACCGGGCTGTCGGGCTCGGGCAAGTCGTCGCTGGCCTTCGACACCATCTACGCGGAGGGCCAGCGACGCTACGTCGAGTCGCTGTCGGCCTACGCGCGGCAGTTCCTGTCGGTGATGGAAAAGCCCGATGTCGATCACATCGAGGGTTTGTCGCCGGCGATTTCCATCGAACAGAAATCCACCTCGCACAACCCGCGCTCCACCGTCGGCACCATCACCGAGATCCACGATTACCTGCGCCTGCTGTACGCGCGGGTGGGCACGCCGCGCTGCCCGGATCACGGCTATCCGCTGGAGGCGCAGACGGTCAGCCAGATGGTCGATGCGATGCTCGCGCTGAATCCCGAACACCGCTGGATGCTGCTGGCGCCGGTGATCCGCGACCGCAAGGGCGAGCACGTGCAGGTGATCGACCAATTGCGCGCACAAGGTTACGTGCGCGTGCGCGTGGATGGGCAAATCCACGAGATCGACCACGTGCCGGCGCTGGCGCTGCGGGTGAAGCACAGCATCGACGCGGTGGTGGATCGCTTCCGCCCGCGCGAGGATCTCAAGCAGCGTCTGGCCGAGAGTGTCGAGACCGCGCTCAAACTCGGCGATGGGCTGGCCAGCGTGGTGGACATGGATGCCGCACAGGGAAGTGCCAATGCCGCGGGCGCAGGAAGCGCAGGAGCGGCTGACGCCTCCGTCGCCGAGGTGCTGTTTTCCAGCAAGTTTTCCTGCCCGGTCTGCGATTACTCGCTGCCCGAACTCGAGCCGCGCCTGTTTTCGTTCAACTCGCCCAACGGTGCCTGCCCCACTTGCGATGGTTTGGGCGTCACCCAGTTCTTCGATCCGGCGCGGGTGGTCGGCCACCCCGAGCTGAGCCTCGCCGCCGGCGCGGTGCGCGGATGGGATCGCCGCAACGCCTACTACTTCCAGTTGATCGCCTCGCTGGCGCGGCATTACGGCTTCGACGTGGACACGCCGTGGGAGCAGTTGCCTGCGGACGTGCGCGAGGCGGTGTTGCACGGCAGCGGCAACACCGTCATCGCGTTCTCCTACCTCACCGAATCCGGCGGCCGCACGCAGCGCAAGCACGCCTTCGAGGGCATCCTGCCCAACCTCGAACGCCGCTACCGCGAGACCGAATCGCAGATCGTGCGCGAGGAGCTGGCCAAGTACATCAGCGACCGCCCGTGCACGGAATGTGCCGGCGCGCGTCTGAACCGCAGTGCGCGCAACGTGTTCGTCGCCGAGCGCAACCTGCCCGACGTGGCGAAGCTGCCGGTGGACGAATCGCTGGCGTTCTTTTCCACCCTCACGCTCGCCGGCTGGCGCGGCGAGATCGCGGTGAAGATCGTCAAGGAAATCCACGAACGCCTGCGTTTCCTCGTCGATGTCGGGCTCGACTACCTCACCCTCGACCGCAAGGCCGATTCGCTCTCCGGCGGCGAGGCGCAGCGCATCCGCCTCGCCTCGCAGATCGGCGCCGGCCTGGTCGGCGTGATGTACGTGCTCGACGAGCCTTCCATCGGCCTGCACCAGCGCGACAACGAACGCCTGCTGGGCACGCTGGCGCGTCTGCGCGATCTGGGCAACACGGTGATCGTGGTCGAACACGACGAGGACGCGATCCGGCTGGCCGACCACATCGTCGATATCGGCCCGGGCGCCGGCGTGCACGGCGGCCGGGTGATCGCGCAGGGTCAACTCGCGGACATTCTCGCCGCGCCCGAGTCCATCACCGGCGATTTCCTTTCCGGTCGTCGCGCGATCGAGATTCCAAAGCATCGCCACAAGCCAAATCCTGCAATGCTGCTGCGCTTGCTTGGTGCGCGCGGCAACAATCTCAAGAACGTCGATCTGGAGATCCCTGCCGGCCTGTTCACCTGCATCACCGGCGTCTCCGGTTCGGGCAAGTCCACCCTCATCAACGACACCCTGCAGGCGCTGGCGAGCAACGAACTCAACGGCGCGTCGCACACCGTCGCGCCGTATCGCGAATGCATCGGCATGGATCTGTTCGACAAGGTCGTGGACATCGACCAGTCGCCGATCGGGCGCACGCCGCGCAGCAATCCGGCGACCTACACCGGCCTGTTCACGCCGCTGCGCGAACTGTTCGCGCAGGTGCCCGAGGCGCGCGCGCGCGGCTATTCGCCGGGGCGGTTCTCGTTCAACGTGCGCGGCGGCCGCTGCGAAGCCTGCCAAGGCGACGGGCTGATCAAGGTCGAGATGCACTTCCTGCCCGACGTGTACGTGCCCTGCGACGTGTGCAAGGGCAAGCGCTACAACCGCGAGACGCTGGAGATCCGCTACAAGGGCTGCAACATCCACGAGGTGCTGGACATGACCATCGAGGATGCGCTGGAACTGTTCGCGCCGGTACCGGCGATCGCGCGCAAGCTCGAAACGCTCGTCGATGTCGGCCTGAGCTACATCAAGCTCGGCCAGTCGGCGACCACGCTCTCCGGCGGCGAGGCGCAGCGGGTGAAGCTGTCGAAGGAACTCTCGCGCCGCGACACCGGGCGCACCCTGTACCTGCTCGACGAGCCGACCACCGGCCTGCATTTCCACGACATCGAGCACCTGCTGTCGGTGCTGCACCGCCTGCGCGACGAGGGCAATACCGTGGTGGTGATCGAGCACAATCTCGACGTGATCAAGACCGCCGACTGGGTGGTCGATCTGGGCCCCGAAGGCGGGCATCGCGGCGGCACCATCCTCGCCACCGGCACGCCCGAACAGATCGCCGCACATCCGTCATCGCACACGGGTCGTTTTCTTGCCCCGCATTTGAAGGCGCGCGCGGAGGATGTTGGAAAAGAGACGCGACGCAGGAAGACGGCGGCTTGAACTGTGCAAGGGCGATCACAGCGACGTTCGTAATGGATGAGGGCCGCATGATTACGCAACCCCCTCCCGACACAATGCTCTCAACTTAGGCGTCGTGCGCAGGAATTTGAACCAGCGACAACCGCTGTCGACTTGCCCTTCTCCCTACGGGATGAGATGTTGCGTTTGCGAACCGCAGGTTCGCGCAACATCGAATGCCTCCGCGCCAGCGCGGAGGCCGGGGCACGAAGTGAGGTGGCGCGAAGCGCCGGATGAGGGGCGATCAGGCCTCGATATCCGCGTTCCTACAGCCCCTCACCCCTACCCCTCTCCCGATGGGAGAGGGGCTAAAAGAGCCGAGAGTCCCCCGCGATGCATGAGCACCTCCCATGAGTGAAACGACGCAAAGCCCCCTGCTGTTCCGTACCGAACTGGCCGTGCGCTGGCGCGACCTCGACGCCTTCAACCACGTCAACAACGCGATGTACCTGCGTTATCTGGAAGAAGCGCGGTTGCGCTGGCTGGAATCGCTGGGCGAGGCGTGGATGGACGAACACGTCGCGCCGGTCGTCGCGCAGGCGTTGGTGAACTTCAAGCGACCCATCGGTTGGCCGGAGGATGTGCTCGTGGAACTGTTCGCCGACCGCGTCGGCAACGCCAGCCTCACGCTGGGCCACCGCATCGTGTCGGCGCAGGATCCGACGCGGCTTTACGCCGACGGGCATGTGGTCATGGTGTGGTTCGACAAGCGCAGTGGCGGTTCGGCGCCCTTGCCGGCGTGCGTGCGCGCTGCTTGCTGAGCTATCGGCTGATCCAGCCGCTTTCGAAGCAGCGAAGACAGGTCAGCGAAGTTCCTCCGGCACTGAAGAGCGCACCGGCGCCGTCACATCCGCCTTGCTGCCGTCGGCGAAATGCAGAGTGAAGTGCGCCACGTCGCCGGGCTTGAGCGCGCGGCGGCCGTCCATCAGCATCCAGTGCAGTCCACCGGGACGGATCGCCAGCGTGCCGCCGGCGGCGATGGTTTGTTCGCCCGCGGGGCGCATGCTGCTCATCCCGTTCACCAACTGGCTGCGATGCAGCTCGACCATGCCGAAGGCATCGCTGCTGGCCGACACCAGTCGCAGCGGCTTGCTGCCGAGGTTGTGCACATCCATGTAGGCGGCCAGCATGTCCGCGCCGGGCGGTGCGGCGCGCACCCATGCACCGTCGATGCGTACCGGCGCGAGCGCATGCGACGAAGTCGATTTCGTGGCAGCTGTTTTTGATGTCGGTGCAGACGCGGATGCCGTCGGCGAGGACATCGGCTTGCCTGCCGCCGCCACACCGGCGAGCAATGCCAGCATCGCCGCAGTACAAATCCGTGCCTTCGTGTTCATGGTGATGTTCATCGCGGCATGTTATCCGATCATGCCTTGCGGTATCGTCGCCGCACCCATTCCTGCGGATGCCTCCCATGATCGAACTGCACGTCCACGGCCCCATCCACGAGATCCGCATGGTGCGGCCGCCGGTGAATGCGCTCGTGCCCGAACTGTTGCAGGCCCTGCGCGCGGCGGTGGAAGCCGCGCCGGGCAAGGGCGCGCGCGGCATCGTGCTGGCCGGCGGGCAAGGCGTGTTTTCCGGCGGCATGGACGTGCCGCACCTGCTGGGCGTGGACATGACGGGGCTGCGCACGGCGTGGGAGGATTTCTTCGCCGCCTGCCTGGCGCTGGCGAAATCGCCGGTGCCGGTGGTCGCGGCGATCGGCGGCCACGCCCCGGCCGGCGGCTGCGTGCTGGCGCTGTGTTGCGATTACCGGGTGATGGCACGCTCGCCCGATCCGGCCAAGCCCTTTCGCATCGGTCTGAACGAGGTACAGGTCGGGCTGGCCGTGCCCGATGGTATCCAGCGATTGTTGCGCCGCCTCGTCGGGCCGCGCCGCGCCGAACGGCTGATGGTGGCCGGCGCGATGATTCCGGCACGCCGCGCCTTCGCCATCGGCATGGTCGATGAACTGGCCGACCTGCCCGCGGTCACGCCGCGCGCGATCGGCTGGCTCGGCGAACTGCTCGCCCTGCCTTCCAGCCCGATGCTGCGCACCCGCGCGCTGGCGCGTGCCGATGTGATCGACGCATTGGAAAACCATGTCCACCTCGACCGCTTCATCGACGCCTGGGACGAGCCGGACACGCAGGACACGCTCAAGGCGCTGGTGGCGAAGATGAAGAAATAGCGCGGCGCGACGCAAGCGCTGCGCATTTCACGATTGCGTCCCGACTACACACCCCTATCGCAACCACATACCTGATCGCGAGCGCATAAAGGATTGCCGCCATGACCCACCGCATCGCCTTCATGACTTTCGCTGTTCTCAAACGCCCCGTCGGCGATGCACTCGTCCAGGGATTCGTGGATCGGATCGCCGGCGTGTACGCCGCGGCGGAGGGCAGCGCAGGATTTTTCGCCCGTTCCGTGCGGGACATGCAGACATGGGAGCACTCGTGGGGCGCGCTGGTGGTTCCCGCATGTTGTCCCCCGGGCCTGACGCTGAAGCAGCTTGCGATGACGCTCAGCGTGTGGCGCGATCTGGAATCCGTGGCTGCATTCGCCTACCACGGCGTGCACAAGGAAGCGTTGTCGAAACGTGGGGATTGGTTCGCGCAAGGTTCGTGGCCCACGTATGTGGCCTGGTGGGTTGCGGACGGCCATCAGCCGGATTGGATCGATGCGGCGTCCAGACTCGATCATCTCCATGCGCACGGTCCGCAGCCTCGCGCATTCACCTTCCGCCAGCCGTTCGATGCATCGGGTCAGCCGACGCGGATGCAGCAGAAGCAGGTGAAGAGTCCAGCGTCTTAGCGCCAGCCCGAATCGGAAGCGTACTATCGCGACGACCCATCCGTGTACGTGGAGCCTGCCGACACTTCCCTGTGCCGGCGTTCGCGGGCGCGGAATGCGCCTCAAAGGATGCCGCGAAAGCCCCGCTCACCCCCTGGCTACCGGCCGTGCGGGATCGGCGATCCAGCCGCTCCACGATTCCGCGTACAGACGAGCGCCTGACAGACCTGCGTGTTCCATCGCCAGCAAGTTGTGGCAGGCGGTGACGCCGGAACCGCACATGGACACGACCTGCGCTGGTTCGCGCGCGCCGAGCAATTCGCGGAACGACGACGCCAGTTCGGATGGCGAGCGAAAACGCCCGTCGGCCTGCAGATTCATCGACAACGGCCGGTTCGCCGCGCCGGGGACGTGACCGGCAACGCGGTCGATCGGTTCGACTTCGCCGCGGTAGCGTTCCGCCGCACGCGCGTCCACCAGCAAGGGCGCATCGCTTCGATCCAGATCGAGCAAGGCATCCGCATCGACCAGTCGGTTTGCATCGAATGCGGCGACGTACCGCGACTCCTGCGGCGTTGCCGGGACGGTGTCGTTGGGCAGGTGCAGGTCGCGCCAGCGCGCGAGACCGCCATCGAGCACGGCGACGTAGCGGTGGCCGAGCAGGCGCAGCATGAACCACGCACGCGCCGCCGCCATCGAGCCGTCGCGCGCGTCGTACACCACTACCTGATGCTCGGGGGTGATGCCCCACAGCTCCAGCCAGCGACAGAAGGTGTCCGCATCGGGCAACGGGTGCCGACCATGCCCCTTGCGCGACAGATCCGACAGGTCGCGTTCGAGGCTGACGTGCACCGCGCCGGGAATGTGCGCGACGGCATAGTCGCGGCTGGCCTGCAGCGGATCGGCGAGCGTCGCCCGCGCGTCGATGATCGCCAGCCCCGGCTGGCCGAGCGCGGCGACCAGCGCTTCGGCAGAGACCAGGGTGGTCCAGTGCATCGGTTCGAGCACGACCCAGTCGTTCATCGCACGGCCTCCAGACGCTCGCGCAGATTCACCAGCATCGCCGCGGTGGCGCCCCAGATGCGATGCCGTCCGAACTGGCACTCATGGTAACGCCGCAGGCGGCCGGCGTACTCGCGTTCGACGACGCGCAGGGTGCCCGCGTTCAGCAGGAAGTCCAGCGGCACCTCGAAGGCGTCGGCCACCTCGCGCGGATCCAGCCGCAGCGCGTAATCCGCGCTCACCCGCGCGACCACCGGCAGCACGTGGAAGCTGCTGATGGTGTCGAACGGATCCAGATAGCCCAGCGGTTCGACCCAAGCCGACGCGAGCCCGATTTCCTCGCGCGCCTCGCGCAGCGCCGCAGCGACCGGATCGGCGTCGGCGGCCTCGATGCGCCCGCCGGGGAAACTCACCTGCCCACCGTGCTGGCGCAATTGCGCGGTGCGCAGGGTGAGCAGCACCTGCCAGCCCGCACCGCGCGGCACCAGCCCCACCAGCACCGCGGCAGGGGTCAAGGGATCGGCGAGCAAATCCTCGATGCCGGCGCGATTCCAGCCCGGCGCGGCCGGTGTCGCCGTCAGCGGATGCAGCGCGCGGACGACAGCGCTCAGTTCGAAATCACGACGAGCGATCTGCGCCTGCGCGCGCGCCGGCAACACGACATCCATGCAATGCCGGCGCGCGGCATCGTCCATGCCCAGCCAACCCGCGATTTCCTCGCCGTTGCGAAGACAACCCTCGCAGTAACCGTGTGCATCCAGCCGGCAGGTGCCGATGCACGGACTGGGTACCGCGCGGGCGGTCGGTTGGGCGGGCGGGATCATGGCCAGGCGCGGCGGTTACGACGGTACCCGCCTACTTGAGCACCTCGACCATCTTGATGTCCATCAGCAGCGCCTGATTGGGCCCGACCGGCGAGCCGGGGCTGGCGCCGTAGGCCTGATCCGGTGGCAACAGGACTTCCCAGTGCGCACCCTGGCGCATCATCGGCAGGATCTGCCGCACGCCGGCCAGCGGCGATTCGTTGATGACGATGGACGTCGGCTGCGGGTTCGGTGTGGTGTAGCTGCTGACGAATTCCTGCCCGGTGGCAACCGTCACTTTGTACAGGATGCGCGCCTGCCCGTCGGGGCGCGGGCTGGGCCCACTACCTTGCTGGATGACGCGGTACTGCACGCCGCTGGGCAGCACCTTCACACCTGCCTTGATGCGGTTCTTCGCCAGCAGCGCGTCACTGGCCGCCTTGTTCTCCGCGGAGGCCTTGTCGAACTCGGCCTTGGCCTGCGCATACAACTTCTGCTTGAGCGCATGCAGCATCTGCCCGATCTGTTGCGGCGGCAGCGCGGGGGTCTTGTGCGCCATGCCATCCTGCACGGCGCGCAGCATCAGCGCCGGGTCGATGTCGAGCTTGTTGTCGGCCACGCTGCGGCCGAAATCGTAGCCGACGGCGTAACTGAGCTTGTCCTTGTCGGATGTCATCTGCTGCGCCCACACCACCGGGCATGCGCAAGCCAGCATCAGGATCAGCCACCGCATCTTCATCCGCTTCTCCAGATTCACCACGGCGTCCGCGCGATCCCATGACTGCGGGAATCGCGGTCGCGGCCGCGACGGGCTAGGATAGCCGCCGCCCCGTCGAGGCGCCACAAACTCGACCACGCCGCCGCGCGGGAGTTCCGCGCCAGCCCTTCCGATCATTCCCACCGCCCATGACTGCCTCCCACACATTCCAGCACCTGCTGATCGAGGACCGCGACGCCGTGCGCGTGGTCACCATCAACCGCCCGGACAAGCTCAATGCGCTGAACTTCGAGGTGTTGACAGAACTGCGCGACGCCTTCGCCGCCATCGCTGCCGATCCGGCGGTACGCGCGGTGGTGCTGCGCGGCGCGGGCGAAAAGGCGTTCGTGGCCGGTGCCGACATCGCCGAACTGGTCGCACTGAGCCCGATCCAGGCGCGCGATTTCTCGCAACACGGGCAGCGGATGATGCGCAGCATCGAACTGCTCGGCAAACCGGTCGTGGCGATGATCCGCGGCTACGCGCTGGGCGGCGGGCTGGAACTGGCGATGAGCTGCCACCTGCGCATCGCCGCCGACAACGCCAAGGTCGGCCAGCCGGAAATCAACCTCGGCGTGCTGCCGGGCTTCGGCGGCACCCAGCGCCTGCTGCGGCTGGCCGGGCGCGGGGCAACCTTGGAACTGTGCCTGACCGGCACGCCGATCGGCGCGCAGCGCGCGTACGAACTGGGCATCGTCAACCGCATCGTCCCCGCCGAGCATCTCGAAGAGGCGACCTTCGCGCTGGCCGCGCAACTGGCCGCCGCCGCACCGCAGGCCCTGCGCGGCATCCTCGACGCGGTGCAGATCGGCGGCGAATGCGGCATCGACGCCGGGCTGGACTACGAAACCCAGGCCTTCGCGGTATGCACCTCGACCAACGACATGCGCGAGGGCACCCGCGCCTTCCTCGAACGCCGCAAGCCGGTGTTCACGGGAGCTTGACACGACTTTCCCTCACCCGCCGCGCCTGCGGCGCGTCGGCCTGCCCCTGCGGGAGAGGCAATTTCTTCCTTCTCCCTCCGGGCAGCCGTTTCCTTCTCCCTCCGGGCGGCCGTTTCCTTCTCCCTCCGGGCGGCCGTTTCCTTCTCCCTCCGGGCGGCCGTTTCCTTCTCCCTCCGGGCGGCCGTTTCCTTCTCCCTCCGGGCGGCCGTTTCCTTCTCCCTACGGGAGAAGGTGGCGCGAAGCGCCGGATGAGGGAAGAATCGGCGGCGAAGACCGATCCATCCAGCCACCTCACGATTCCGCGATGCAGGAAAAAGATTTTCCACACGAGTTTCCCTGCATCCGCTGCGGCGATTGCGTGCCGGCGTGCCCCGTGCGACTGGATCCCCGCCGGTTGCTGCTGCATCTGCGCGAGGCGCATCTGCTGGCAGCACAGCGCGAGGGCGTGCTGGACTGCGCCGCCTGCGGCCGCTGCGATGCCGTGTGCCCGAGCCGGATTCCATTGATGCAACATTTCGTCGCAGCGAAGAAGGAGATCGCTGTCGCCATTGCTCAGCGTGAGCGTGCGCTGGCAGCACGCGAACGCTACCGCGCGCGCCAGTTGCGCCTGAGCCATGACGAGGAAGTCCGCGAGGAACGCCACCACGAACAAACTGCAAACGCCGCCAGCGCCGATGCGGTGGCGGCGGCAATCGCGCGCGCGCAGGCCAAACGCGCGGCGCGGCGCGGCACGCCACCGGCATGACATCGCAGGATACGGAACACGTCGGCGCGATGGCATCGCGACGCCCACCGAGCCTGCCCGAGCGCGCGGACATCGCGTTGCTGGCCTTGTTGCCCACGCTGGCGGTACGCGCTTGGCAACAACCTAGCCCCGTCTGGATCGGGATCGCCCTGCTCGCGCTGATCCTGCCCTTGCTGCGGCGATTGTTGCCCTCCGTGAGTGCAAGTCGCGGCTTGCTGATCGCTCCGAACCTGCTGCTGCTCGCGGCGTGGATGCCGGCAACCGCGCCGCACACACTCGGCCTCGCCCTGCTGGCCTGCGTCGTTCTGGCCGCGATCTGGCGTGGGCGCGACGCCGCCCATCCGTTCCATCCGGCGATGATCGCGGCGGCACTGGCACTGATCGTGTGGCCCGCACCCGTGGACAGCGTCGTGCGATCCGATGCCGCGCTCCTGCCCGCCGTCGCCAGCGCGCTGGGCGGCTTGCTGCTGATCGGGCGCGGCGTGGTGCGCTGGCAGGCCCCGGCGGGACTGCTGGCCGGCGCGGCGCTGACCCTGCTCGTGGCGATGATGCTTTCGCCCGCACTGGATTCCGATCCGCTGATCCCTGCCCTGCTCTCGCCGCTGGTGTTGACGGCTTTCTTCGTCGCCGACGATCCGCCGCGCACCTGCCTGCATGCGCGTGCGCGTGGGCTGCTCGGCGCATTGACCGGGGCAATGGCGATGGCGGCGATGCTCGCGTTGCACATCCTGCATCGCGACCCGCAGGTTTTACTCGCGCTCGCCGGCGTAATGCTTTTGGGCAATGCCGCCGCACCGACGTTCGACCGCCTGTTCGCCACACCGCGCACGCCGCGCGCATCCACGCCATGAAACCCGCCGATCGCATCGAACTGTTCGCCCGCCTGCGCGAATTGAATCCGCAGCCGCGCACCGAATTGGTGTATTCCACACCGTTCGAACTGCTGGTCGCGGTGATGCTCTCCGCGCAGGCCACCGATGTTGGCGTCAACAAGGCGACCAAGCATCTGTTCAAGGCCGCCAACACCCCGCAGGCGATGCTCGATCTGGGCGAGGACGGCCTCAAATCGCACATCGCCACCATCGGTCTGTTCAACGCCAAGGCCCGCCACATCATCGCCACCTGCACGCTGCTGCTCGAACGCCACGACGGCCAGGTTCCGGCCGATCGCGCGGCGCTGCAAGCCCTGCCCGGCGTCGGCCGCAAGACCGCCAACGTGGTGCTCAACGTGGCTTTCGGCGAGCCGACCATTGCGGTGGACACGCACATCTTCCGCGTCGCCAACCGCACCGGGCTGGCCACCGGAAAGAACGTCGCCATCGTCGAACGCAAGCTGGAGAAAAACGTACCGGCGGAATTCCGCCAGCACGCCCACCACTGGCTGATCCTGCACGGGCGCTATGTGTGCAAGGCGCGCAAGCCGATCTGTCCGACTTGCGTGATCCGCGACCTGTGCGCGTACAAGCACAAGACGGTCGATGCAGAACCCTGACCCTCTTCCATCAAAACGCGATGTCGCCGAACAACCCCACCTCGCGTGTTTTCTGGGTGCTTGTGGCGCTGCTCAAGTCGTCGTTCTTGAACACCAAGGCCAGCTTCACGCCACGGCGCACGTCCCACTGCGCGCCGAGGTTGTAGTAGCGATCACGCAAGCTCGGATTGAGATCCTTGCTCGGATCGACGCGATCGTAGCGGGCGAACACCGACCATGCCGGCGCAAAGCCATAACTGCCCCACAATGAATAACCACTGGCGCGATCGCGCAATGGCGTGAGCACGGTGTTCCAGTTGGATGCCGTGAAGTACTCCGCACCTAACCGCGTATTGCCTTCGGCCCAGGCGATCACGGCATCCGTCCGGCTGGCGGTATGGATGGCGCTGGCGGTCTGCGTCTCCAGTCCGCGATCGCCGCTGTAACCGCCCACCGCAAGGGTCAAATGGTCGATCGGTGAAAAACCCAACCGTCCCTCGAAATCCATGCCTTTGCTGCGCGCGGGGTTCTTGTAGCCGCCGCCGTTCACCAGTGCGGCTGCGTAGTCGAACCGTCCGCCACCGAAGACGCCGTTCGCGCCCACGCCCCAGTCGGCGGAATTGCCTGCCTTCATGCGATCGACCAAGGTGTTCTCCACATAGCGGTAGCCGTACAAACCTTCCACATACGGGATCCACGGCATCGGTACCGCACCGGCGCGGAACGTGAAGGCGTCGCTGAACCTGCCTTGCAGGTAGAAGTTCTTGATGAACAACTGGGTCTGCCCGGTAGCCGCCGTATAGTTGAAATCGGTGGTCAGGCTGGCCGACCAGATATCGTTGAAGCGATGATTGACGGTGAGGTAGCCGCGTTTGACGTCGAGTCCGTAGCCGCTGGCTGCGGTTGCTGCGCCGTTTTTCTTCTGCTGGATGTCGCTGATATCGACGAACACGCGCCCACCGATGCTGGTGTCGTTGACGATCTTCTCCAGCGCGTCGGTCTTTTTCGCGCTGGCCTGCAAATCCTCGACCGTTCGCGCGGTCTGCACGTTGACATCGGTCTGCGCATCGGTGCGCTGTTCGATGTCGCCGACCTTGGCCTGGATGTCGGCCAGCGCACTCTTGAGCGCGGCGATCTCCTGATCGCGTCGCGCCAGTTCGGCCTGCAAGCTGGAGGACGGCACGACCGCGCTCACAGACGCCGTGGCTTGCGTCCGGTGGTGGTGGTGGATCGTGGTTGCCTTGACTCCGTAGCTGCTGCTGGCAAGGGCGACCGCGATGGCGGACGCGACGAAAGACACACGCATGCTGGGCTCCTGTCGGTGGCTGGATCGATCGCGACGGTTCGCGATCGCCGGAGTGCTCGCGGGTGATGCCGGGCTCTCCGTTCGGCGGGCAGCATGCAAGGCAAATCTGACGAATTCGTGTGATCGGGATGACAGTTCGGTGACAGATGCGCCGCGGGTCTGGAACGCGCCGAGGACTGGCCTTGTCGTCCACGGAACCCCGATGTTCCGGTGGCACGCATGCACTCGTCGAACTGTCACACGACTGCAACCAAACGCCCTTGTAATGGCCGCCAACCGCGCGATGGCTCGCCCCCATCGCACGCAACCACGACACGACCACAAGCCAAGGGAGCCACCATGTTCAAGTCCATTCAACGCCGCGCCAGCGCCATCGCCATCGCCGCCCTGCTCGCCGGCAGCGCACAGGCCACCAACGTCACCGGCGCGGGGTCGAGTTTCGTGTTTCCCGTACTGTCCAAGTGGTCCGCCGCCTACCATGAAAAGACCGGCAACCAGATCAATTACCAGTCGATCGGATCCGGTGGCGGCATCGCCCAGATCAAGGCGGCGACGGTCGATTTCGGCGCGTCCGATGCGCCGCTGTCGGCGCAGGATCTGCAACATTACGGCCTCGGCCAGTTCCCGTCGGTCGTCGGTGGCATCGTGCCGATCGTGCATGTGGCCGGCGTGAAGCCCGGCCAGCTCAGGCTCACCGGGCATGTTCTGGCGGAAATCTATCTTGGCAACATCAAGGCCTGGAACGATCCGCAGATCGTCGCGCTCAATCCCGGTGTGAACCTGCCGTCTGCGGCGATCACCGTCGTGCACCGCGCGGATGGATCAGGCACCTCGTTCAACTTCAGCAATTACCTGTCGAAGGTCAGCAAGAACTGGCAGTCGAAGGTCGGCTTCAGCACCACGCCCGCATGGCCCACCGGCATCGGCGGCAAGGGCAACGACGGCGTCGCCGCTTTCGTGCGCCAGGCCAGCAACTCGATCGGCTACGTCGAATACGCCTACGCCCTGCAAAATCGCCTGAGCTACACGCAGATGCAAAACGCCGCCGGCACATGGCTGCAACCGGGTGCCGAAGCCTTCGCCGCCGCTGCGGCTACCGCCGACTGGAAGAGCGCGAAAGACTTCAACCTGATCATGACCAATGCGCCCGGTGCGCAGGCGTGGCCGATCACGGCGACCACGTGGATGATCCTGTACAAGAAGCCGAAGAACGCCGCCAACGCGAAGGTGGCCTTCGACTTCTTCACTTGGTCGCTGGAACACGGCCAGAACCAAGCCGAACAACTCGCCTATGTGCCGCTGCCGCCTGCGCTGGTCGCGCAGATCGAAGCCTACTGGAAGTCGGACTTCCGTTGATCCCATAGCCGCCACACGCCGACGCGCCACCACGCGCGTCGGCGATCACGCCATCCAACGCTTCGCCCTCTCGAATCCGGATCGAGCATGAACGTCAAAGCCATCTCGCTGGCGCTTCCGTGCGCATCCGTGCCGTACCGGAGCGCCACCTCGACCAGCCATCGCGACACCCGCAACGATCGCCTGTTTCGCGGGCTGATGTTCGGCTGCGCTGCGCTCGTATTGCTGGCGCTCGCAGGTGCCGCCGGTGCAACCCTGTGGGGTGGACGCCAGGCCTTGAGCACCTTTGGCTGGCACTTTTTCACCTCGACCACGTGGGACGTCAACAACGGACAGTTCGGCGCTCTGTTTCCGATCATCGGCACCCTCGCCACCGCACTGATCGCGATCGTCATCGCCGTACCGGTGAGTTTCGGCATCGCGCTGTTTCTCACCGACGTCGCGCCGCAGTGGATGCGCGGGCCGATCGGTGCCGCCATCGAATTGCTGGCCGGCATTCCTTCGATCATCTACGGCATGTGGGGCTTCTTCGTGTTCGTGCCGATCATGTCCGGGAAAATCGAACCTTTCCTCATCAACCACCTCGGCGACGGCATCGATGCTGCCGGCAAGGCGACCGGGCTGGGGCTGTCGCTGTTCTCCGGCGCACCGGTTGGCGTCGGCCTGCTGACTGCGGGCATCGTGCTGGCGGTGATGATCGTGCCGTTCATCGCCTCGGTGATGCGCGAGGTGTTCCTGACCGTGCCGTCGCGATTGAAAGAGTCGGCCTGCGCGCTGGGTTCCACGCGCTGGGAAGTGCTGTGGAACATCGTCCTGCCGTACACCCGCACGGCGGTGATCGGCGGCATCTTCCTCGGCCTGGGTCGCGCACTGGGCGAGACGATGGCTGTGACGTTCGTGATCGGCAATTCGCACGATCCGGGCGCATCCATCGTCATGCCAGGCACCTCGATCGCCGCGACCATCGCCAACGAATTCAACGAGGCCAGCGGCGACCTGCACCGTTCGGCCCTGATCGCTCTGGCCTTCGTGTTGTTCGGCGTCACCTTCATCGTGCTGGCGGTCGCAAAACTCATGCTGCGCCGCCTGGCCCGCCGCGAGGGCGCGCGATGAGCCTCACCGCATCGTGCACCGATACGCGCATCGCCGGCACGCTGTACAGCCGCCGCCGTACCCTCAATGCATTGGCGCTCGTTTTCTCCGCCATCGCCACTGGACTCGGCCTGTTCTTCCTTGCCTGGATTCTTTGGACGACGCTCAGCAAGGGGCTCGGCGCGATCCATCTGAGCTTGTTCACGCAAATGACGCCACCGCCGGGCGAGTCCGGCGGCCTGCTCAACGCCATCGTCGGCACCATGCTGCTGAGCTTCATGGGCATCGCCATCGCCACCCCGATCGGCATCGCCGCCGGCACCTGGCTCGCGGAATACGCCCGCCTCAAGCCCTTGGGCGAGGTAATCCGTTTCGTCAACGACATCCTGCTGTCGGCACCGTCGATCGTGCTCGGCATGTTCGTCTATACGCTGGTGGTGCTGCCGACCGGCAGGTATTCCGCCATCGCTGGCGGCATCGCGCTGGCCTTGATCGCGCTGCCGGTGATCGTGCGCACGTCCGACGAGATGCTGCGATTGGTGCCCGGCGCGATGCGCGAAGCCGCGCTCTCGCTCGGCGTGCCGCAATGGAAAGTCACCTTGCAGGTGCTGTACCGCGCGGCGCTACCGGGCGTCGCCACCGGCGTGCTGTTGGCGTTGGCGCGCATTGCCGGCGAAACCGCGCCGCTGTTGTTCACCGCCTTCGGCAACCAGTACTGGAGCCTGAGCCCGACCCGGCCGATCGCCTCGCTGCCGGTGGTGATCTATCAATACGCGCAGGCACCCGACGATGGCTGGAACGCGCTCGCCTGGGCCGGCGCGCTGCTGATCACCTTGTTCGTCCTGCTCGTGTCGCTGCTCGCGCGCAGCATCGTGCTGCGCCACAAGGTTCCCCATGAATGAGGCCTCCATGCACGCTGCCGAATCCCGATTTCCCTCGTCGTCGATGCCAGCAACAGCGACTGCGGATGCACCGAAGATGTCCGCACGCGGGCTGCGGTTTTCCTACGGCAGCCACGAGGCCCTGCACGGCATCGACCTCGATATCGCACGCGACCGCGTCACCGCGTTGATCGGGCCTTCCGGCTGCGGCAAATCGACCCTGCTGCGCATCTTCAACCGCATCTACTCCATCTACCCCGGGCAACGCGCGAGCGGACAGGTGTTGCTCGACGGCGAGGACATCCTCGACCCGCGCTATTCGCTCAATCGTCTGCGCGCGAAAGTGGGCATGGTGTTCCAGAAGCCGGTGCCGTTCCCGATGTCGATCCACGACAACATCGCCTACGGCATCCGCCACCACGAACGGCTCGGCAAGGCCGACATGGCCGTGCGCATCGAGCAGGCGCTGCGGCAGGCCGCGTTCTGGGATGAAGTCAAGGACAAGCTCAAGCGCAGCGCGCTGGGCTTGTCCGGCGGCCAGCAGCAACGCCTGTGCATCGCCCGCGCGGTGGCATTGCGGCCGGAAGTGTTGCTGCTCGACGAGCCGACCTCGGCACTGGATCCCATCGCCACCGGCAAGATCGAGCAACTCATCGCCGAACTGAAAAACGATTTCACCATCGCCATCGTCACCCACAACATGCAGCAAGCCGCACGCGTGTCGGACTACACCGCGTTCATGTACCTCGGCGAGCTGGTCGAATTCGGACGGACGCAGACGATGTTCACCTGCCCGTCGAACCAGCGCACCGAGGATTACATCACCGGCAGGTTCGGCTGAAAGCAGAAACGACTTCCTACCAAAAAACCAATCGCATGGAAATCCAGAGGCCCTGATGAATACGTCTCCCGGCGAACACATCGTCAAGCGTTTCGACACCGAACTGCAACGGCTCACCGGCGAGATCGTGCGCATGGGCGAGATCGCCGTTTCGCAAGTCGAGGCCGCGATCGACGCATTGGTACGGCAAGATGTCATGGCCGCCGGGCGGGTGGTGCGTGAAGACGATGCCATCGACGAACTGGAGCACAGCGTCAGCCACGACGTGCTCAACCTGCTGGTGATGCGCGCGCCGGTGGCCCGCGATCTGCGCGAAGTGCTGGCCGCGTTGCGGATCGCGTCCGACATCGAGCGCATCGGCGACCACGCGGCCAATATCGCCAAGCGCACCGCGGCTGTGCGCGACGGCGTGCCGCCCTCCGCGGCAAGCCTGCCCGTGCTGGCGGGGCTGGCCTGCGAGATCGTGCGTGACGTGATCGGCGCGTATACCGACCACGATGTCGAACGCGCGATCGCCGCGCGCGCCCGCGACGCCGAGCTCGACGCGCTGTACATCGCCCTGTTCCGCTCGCTGCTGACGTACATGATGGAAGACCCGCGCTGGATCACCCCCTGCACGCACTTGTTGTTCGTCGCCAAGAACATCGAGCGCATCGGCGACCATGCCACCAACATCGCCGAGAACGTGTGGTTTCGCGCGCACGGCGACGCGCCGATGCCCGCACGCGAGAAGGTGGAATTGCCGATGTACGACGACTGACGGTTGGAGATAGCCTGTGTGCCGGCGCTGGCGGATTCGCAGGTGGCTCCTGATATCCTGCACGGATGGATTCCATTCCCTCCCAGGCGCCGATGGCGCAGCGTTTCCGCGGCTTTCTGCCAGTCGTGGTGGACGTGGAAACCGGCGGCTTCGATTGCAACCGGCATGCCTTGCTCGAAATCGCGGTGCAGCCGCTATTGATCGACGCCGACGGCTATCTTTCGCCCGGCGAGATGACCAGCACCCACGTCGTGCCCTACCCCGGTTCGCAGCTCGACCCGAAGGCGCTGGAGATCACCGGCATCGACCCCACCCATCCCTTCCGCGCCGCGCGCGAGGAGCGCGCCGCGCTGGATTGGGTGTTCGCGCCGATCCGCGCGGCGATCAAGGCTGCCGGTTGCCAGCGCGCGATCCTGGTCGGCCACAATGCGTTTTTCGATCTGGGTTTCGTCAATGCGGCGGTGGCGCGCACCGGCCACAAGCGCAATCCTTTCCATCCCTTCAGCACCTTCGACACGGTCACGCTCGCGGGCATGGCCTACGGGCAAACCGTGCTCAGCCGCGCCGTGCACGCGGCGGGTCTGGCATGGGACAGCAACGAGGCACACTCGGCGGTGTACGACACCGAACGCACCGCGCAACTGTTCTGCACCGTCATCAACCGCTGGCACGCCGCGCACGCAGGTCAATCTTCGGCACCCTCCTGCCATGCCTTGGCAGGCGCGCGGTAATCCGCGCCGACGTCGCCTGTCATGCCATTGCAACAATGTTCCGCTGCAATCATCGCCATCTGAAAGCAGCCCAAAGGTTTCCGTTTGAAGAAGCGCATTCTCATCGTCGAAGACGAAAGCTCGATCCGCGACATGGTCGCCTTTGCGCTGCGCAAGGCCGACATGGAACCGATTCCCGCCGCGGACGCGCGCGAAGCACAGCTTGCCATCGCCACCGCGGTACCGGATCTGATCCTGCTCGACTGGATGCTGCCCGGCATGAGCGGGCTGGAACTGGCGCGCCGTCTGCGCAAGGAATCGCTGGGCGCGGAGGTGCCGATCATCATGCTGACCGCGCGCGGCGAGGAAACCGATCGCGTGGCCGGGCTGGAAGCCGGCGTGGACGATTACGTGGTCAAACCGTTTTCCACGCGCGAACTCGTGGCGCGCATCAAGGCGGTGCTGCGCCGCACTCAGGGCGACGACGGCTCCGGGGTGCTGGAGGTCGCCGGGCTCAAGCTCGATGGCCAGGCCCACCGCGTCCATGCCGGCGCCGATGCCGTGCCGATCGGACCCACCGAATACCGCCTGCTGCACTTCTTCATGACCCACGCCGAGCGCGTCTACAGCCGCGCGCAATTGCTCGATCACATCTGGGGCGGCAGCGTCTATGTCGAGGAGCGCACGGTGGACGTGCACATCCGGCGCTTGCGCAAGACCCTGGAACCGTGGGGCATGGATGCCCTGATCCAGACCGTGCGCGGTGCCGGCTATCGGCTTTCAAGCAAGCCGTGACGGCATCGCGCCAGCGCAATCTGGCTCGCCAGTTGCGCGATATGCGCGCGGCGGCGGTGGCGTTCCCGGATGCGCTGGCGCTGCTCGACGATGCCGGGCGGGTGCGCTGGTGCAACCGTGCTGCCGAACGCCTGCTCGGCCTGCGCTGGCCGCAGGATCGCGGCGCGGATCTCGTCGAACGCTTCGCCGGCAGTGCGCTCGGCGAACGCTTGAAACGCGGCATCGACGACAGCGAAGAAATCGCATCGCCCCTCGATGCGGCCATCCGTCTGAGCGTGGATGCGATCGCCATCGGTCGCGGGCAACGTGTGCTGCTGGCGCGCGACATCAGCCATTTGGCACGGCTGGAACAGATGCGCCGCGATTTCGTCGCCAACGTGTCGCATGAACTGCGCACGCCGCTGACGGTGATCCACGGCTACCTCGAATTGCTCGATCCGGAGGATGTGCCGGCGCTCGCGCCGGTGCTGGATGAGATGCGCACGCAATCGCGGCGGATGGGGCAGATCGTGGAAGACCTGCTGACCCTGTCGCGGCTGGAAATGCAGCGACACATCGACGAAGAGCACGTCGCGATGTCACCGTTGCTGGCGTTGCTGGGCAAGGAAGCGCGCGCGCTCAGCCAGGATCGCCACCGCATCACGATCGACGCCGCTGCGCAGTGCGACCTGCTGGGATCGCAACAAGACTTGCACAGTGCATTCTCCAATCTGGTCAGCAATGCCGTGCGCTACACGCCGGCCGGCGGGCAGATCGCCATCATCTGGAGGCGCACATCGACCGGCGCGGAGTTCGCGGTCGCCGACAGCGGTTACGGCATCCCCGCCGAGCACCTTGCGCGGCTGACCGAACGTTTCTATCGCGTCTCCTCCAGCCGCTCGCGCAGCAGCGGCGGTACCGGTCTGGGTCTGTCCATCGTCAAACATGTCTTGAGCCTGCATCAGGCTCATCTGGCGGTCGAAAGTGTGGTCGATCACGGCTCCACGTTCAGCTGCCGCTTCGGTGCCGAACGCTTGCTGACGGTGGATACGGAAAGTTGAACGCTGCGTGGCGGCTCGCACGCACGACACCCACGCTTCATTCCATCTCGTCATGGCGTCATCGGCAACCACGATTGCGCGTGCGTCATGCCGGGGTCATGATCGGCATCCCGTCCCCGAAGGGATCGCGCCATGATCCACGACAGCATCCTCGGCACCGTCGGCAACACTCCGATCGTGCGCATCAACAAGCTCGCGCCCAAGCACGTCACGATGTACGTGAAGTGCGAGGCGTTCAATCCGGCCTCGTCGGTGAAGGACCGCCTCGCGCTCGGCATCATCCTCGACGCCGAGGCGCGCGGCACGCTCAAGCCCGGGCAGACGGTGGTGGAATCCACCTCCGGCAACACCGGCATCGCGCTGGCGATGGTGTGCGCGGTGCGCGGGTATCCGTTCGTCGCCTTCATGCCCGATTCGTTCTCGATCGAGCGGCGCAAGCTGATGCGCGCGTTCGGCGCCAAGGTCATCCTCACCCCGGCCGCCGCGCGCGGCACCGGCGCGGTGAAAATCGCCGAAGAATATGCGCGCAAGCATGGTGCCTTCCTCGCCGAGCAATTCGACAATCAGGCCAATCCCGCCTACCACCGCAGCACCACCGGGCCGGAAATCCTCAGCGATTTCGCCGGCAAGCGGCTGGACTGGTTCGTCACCGGCTACGGCACCGGCGGCACCCTCACCGGTGCCGGCGAGATGCTCAAGCTCGCGCGCCCGGACATCCGCATCTGCGCCAGCGAGCCGGCCGCCGCCTCGCTGCTGGCCGGCAAGGAGTGGGCGCCGCACAAGATCCAAGGCTGGACCCCGGACTTCGTCGCCAGCGTACTCAACCGCACCGTATTCGACCGCATCGTCGCCATCGACGACATGCAGGCCCGCGATACCGCGCGCGCGCTGTCGCAAAAGGAAGGCATCTTCTGTGGCCTGTCTTCGGGCGCGACGTTTGCCGCCGCCCTGGAGGTCGCGAAGGACGCGCCGGATGGCTCGGTGCTGTTGGCGATGCTGCCCGATACCGGAGAGCGCTACCTTTCGACCTTCCTGTTCGAGGGCATCAACGAGGGCTCGGACGAGGCGTAGCGCGACGCGGCATTTGCATGCCGCTTCAGTAATCGTCAGGATGGCGCACCCTCGTCGCGAGCGGGGACGCGATGGACGATCAGGCACGACCTGACCCGGCACCGACGGCATCCTCGGATGCACCGGCGGGCGCGCGCTATCGCGCCTTCATCAGCTACAGCCACCGCGACGAGACCATCGCCCGCCGCCTGCATCGCATGCTCGAACGCTACCGCCTGCCGTCGCGTTTGCGCGGCACGCAGGGCGAATTCGGTACCCTGCCCGACTCGCTCGCGCCGATCTTCCGCGACCGCGAGGATCTTGCCAGCGCCGGTGAACTGGGCCCGCGCATCCGCGCCGCGCTGGCCGCATCGGACGCACTGATCGTGGTGTGCTCGCCGGCGGCCGCGGCCTCGCCCTGGGTCGATGGCGAGGTGCTGGAGTTCAAGCGCCGAGGCAACGCCCATCGCATCTATGCTTTGATCGTCGATGGCGAGCCCGGCGACGCTGCCCGCGAGTGTTTCCCGCCGGCGCTGCGCCACGAACTGGATGCGCAAGGCCAGCTCGGCCAGCGACCCGCCGAACCGCTGGCCGCCGATCTGCGCCCGGGCCACGGCGGTTGGTCATTGGCACGCCTGAAGTTGTTGTCCGGCTTGCTCGGCGTGAGCTTGGACACTCTGCGGCAGCGCGAGCACGCGCGTCGCCATCGGCGCATGCTGGCGATCACCGCGCTCGCCCTCGGCGTGACCCTGGTCACCAGCATCCTCGCCGTGCAGGCGGTGATCCAGCGCGACGCCGCCCTGCGCAGGCAGAAGCAGGCCGAAACGCTGGTCGATTTCATGCTCGGCGATCTCAACGACAAGCTCAATCAGGTGTCGCGACTGGACATCCTCGAAGCGGTGGACGATCACGCGATGGCGTACTTCCAGTCGCTGCCGGTCACCGATGTCACCGAGCAGACGCTCGAACAGCGCGCCAGGGCGTATGAGCGGATCGGCAACGTGCGGCAAGCCCAGGGTCATCTGCCGCAAGCGCTGGAAGCTTTCCAGGCGGCTGCCGTGATCACCGACCGGCTGGCGCGGTCACAGCCGAGCAACATCGGCCGACAGCTCGCAAACGCCAACAGCCTCACCTATATCGGCACCATGCACTGGTACCAGGGCGATCTAGCCGGTGCGCAACGCGGATTCGAGGCGGGGCAGGCCGTGCTCGATCGTGCGCGCGCGCTGGATCCGAAGAACCCGCAACTGCTCTACCAGCTCGCCGGGATCGTCAACAACATCGGCCATGTACTCGAAGCCCGCGGCGAGTTCGCGAAGGCGCGCAAGCACTATCGCGACCTGCTTTCAATCAGTCTTTCATTGGTCGCAATGGACGCCAAAAGCACCGCTTGGAACGTGCTGCTCGGGCTGGCGCACAACAACCTCGCCAAGATGGCCCTGCTCGATGGCGACCTGACGACGGCGATCAACGAATACCGCGCCGACTTCGCCATCGAAACCATGCTCGCCGAGCGCGACCCGCGCGACAACGCGCAAGCGGAGAAACCCTTGCTCGCTCAGGCCGCACTGGGCCGCACGCTCGCGCTCGCCGGCGATTTGGACGGCGGTATTGCGCAAATGAGGCAGGCGTTGGCAGGTGTCGAACGATTGCACGCCGTGGACAAAACCGACTCGGGTTTTTCCGAGGATGTCGCCCTGTATGCCACTCAACTCGCGCGATTGTTGCGCCAGCATGGCAAGCTGCCCGAAGCGTCCGCGCTGACCACGCAGGCAGTGGCGATGCTGGATACGCTGACCCGGCAGGATCCCGGCAACGCCAACTGGAAACGTGAACGCGCCGAGACTCTCGTCGAGCAAGCCATGGAAATGCATGCGAGCGGCCATGACGACTTGGCACTCGAACCCGCGCGATCGGCACTGGCCACACTGGAACCCATGCTTGCAGCGCAACCGCAGGATCGCGCCACGGTGCTCGCGACCAGTGCCGCACGCCTGGCGCTGGCATCTTCCAGTTCTGATCCGATCGAGGCGACACGCCTGCGCCAGCAAACACTGGCGACCTTGCAGGCACAGGTCAGCGGACGGCACGATCCGCGATTGCAGGCGTTGAGCAGTGAAGCACTGGAAGGACTACGCGGCAGTGCGGTTCCGGGTGACCATGCCTCGACCGTGCCGGTATCCACGCAATCCCATCGTCCGTGACCGTCAGCACGGCGTAGCGTCGGCAACGACGCACTCTCTGGCGCCTATCAAGGAGGAGATGCCGAATGATTAACGACACCGACAAGCATGCCCCCGAAAATAAATCCGCAAAGGGATTTGCCCGCAAGGCGGCTGCGAAGAAAGCAACCTCGAAATCCACCAAGACGAACAAGACGGCGGCCTCTGCGCCCACCAGGACGGCTGCCAAGAAGAAACCGGGTAGCGGCAAGCGCCAGCAGAAGTCGTTGTTCGTATCGATCCAGAACGGCTATCTGTCCGTGCCGAACATCGAGATCGATACACCCACGAGCATCATCGTGTCCTTCGATTCCAGCTTGAGCGGCGCGAAATTCCTGCCACTGACAGGAGTCCAGACCGGTTTCGCGTGGGAAAAAATACCGCCCAACGGGAGTTTCGATGTCAAAGTCAACGCTGCCCACACACAATTGACCATCGTGGATCACCATCTCGATCATGAATCCTGGCATTACCGTCTCGCGGTGATTCTCCCCACTCCGCCCGCACGGAAAAAGATCCAGCCGACATCCGGTTCCCGGCCCAGGAATCACGAATCGAGTCTTTCGTCCGGCGGCCCCATCATCATCAACAAGAAGCAGTAACCGGAAATTGCAATCGTCTGCCACCACGCGCAGGCTGGCTGCCCCGATCGCGCCACTCGGGTGCACCCGCAGCACCACTCCCGGCGCAACGACTGCTCACAGGAGAACGTCATGAACGCTCCCGACAAAGACGAACTGCAGGACGATCAAGAATCGGGCGAAAACTTGCTCGAGTCGGCGGATGAAAAACACATCGACCCAGCACGTGCGCGTCCCGGCGAGGTCGGCAACTCCACCACGCCGATCATCATCAACAAGCGCGAGTGATTAGGCGGATTCTCCCTTCCCCCTCCGGGGGAAGGTGCCCGAAGGGCGGATGAGGGAGCGAACTTCGACCATGGCATCGTCTTGAATCGAGCGCATCGGGTCGGAAGGGCGTGAACGCCGCCACGCATGCCGTCGCAGCGTTCCCGCGCCCCTACATCCCCGCAATCAACGCATCGCCGAACTGGCTGCACTTGATCTCGGTGGCGCCGTCCATCAGCCGCGCGAAATCGTAGGTGACGTGCTTGGCGCCGATGGCCTTGTCCATCGCCCGGATGATCGCGTCGGCGGCCTCCGTCCAGCCCATGTAGCGCAGCATCATCTCACCGCTCAGGATCAGCGAGCCGGGGTTGACCTTGTCCAGCCCCGCGTATTTCGGCGCGGTGCCGTGGGTGGCCTCGAACACCGCATGCCCGGTGACGTAGTTGATGTTCGCGCCCGGCGCGATGCCGATGCCGCCGACCTGCGCGGCCAGCGCGTCGGAGAGGTAATCGCCGTTGAGGTTGAGCGTGGCCACGACCTGGTACTCGGCCGGGCGCAGCAGGATCTGCTGCAGGAACGCGTCGGCGATCGCGTCCTTGATGACGATGCCCGCGCCGGGCTTGCCCGCGGGGATGACGTGCCACGGCCCGCCGTCGAGTTCCACCGCGCCGAAGGACTCGCGCGCGACCTGGTAGCCGAAGTCGCGGAAGGCGCCTTCCGAGAACTTCATGATGTTGCCCTTGTGCACCAGCGTGACCGACTTGCGGCCCTCGCGGATGGCGTACTCGATGGCGCTGTGCACGAGCCGCTCGGTGCCCAGCCACGACACCGGCTTGATGCCCACGCCCACCTGCACCGGGCTGTGCCGATGCGGCATGCCGATGGATTCGAGCTGCGCGTTCCACGCATCGTTCTTGGCCTGGGTGCCGAAGCGGATCTTGTCGAACGACTTCGGAAACTCGCGCTGCAGGAAGTCGAGCACCTTGCGCGCGTCCTCGCTGCCGGCCTCGAACTCGATGCCCGCGTAGATGTCCTCGGTGTTCTCGCGGAAGATGGTCATGTCCACCTTGCCCGGATCCTTCACCGGCGAGGGCACGCCGCGGAACCAGCGCACCGGGCGCAGGCACACGTACAGATCCAGCATCTGCCGCAGCGCCACGTTGAGCGAGCGGATGCCGCCGCCGACCGGCGTGGTCAGCGGGCCCTTGATCGACACGAGGTAATCGCGGCAGGCGGCGACGGTTTCGTCGGGCAACCAGTTGCCGGTGGTCTCGAAGGCCTTCTCGCCGGCCAGCACTTCCATCCACATCAGCTTGCGCTGGCCGCCGTAAGCCTTGGCCACCGCCGCATCGAGCACCCGCACCGAGGCCGCCCAGATGTCCGGGCCGGTGCCGTCGCCCTCGATGAAGGGAATGATCGGCCGATCGGGCACGACCAGTCCGTGCGGGTTCTTGCGGATGCGCTCACCGCCAGCGGGCGGCACGGGAATGGCAGAGGACATGCAGGCTCCGGGCAGGCCGCGGGGGCGGCGCGAAGCGCCCATTGTCGCGGTTTGCGGAGCGTGGGGGAAGCGGCCAAGAGGGCGACGATCCGTGGTGGAATCGTACCGGTCTGCGACGCAACGAAGCTGTCTCTCGTCACGAGACAGCCTAGGGGTTCGTGAAGTCGAATAGGGAAAGTAGACAGCCGGGACGGGAAACGGGGGAATCCGCCCAACGTATCCCTGCGTGATCTCTGACTCCATTCCCAGCAAGCGGGGGGAGTCGTCGCCGCGTCGGACGACGCTTCGCGTCAGTCGTCGCCGCCCTTGGACATGTCGTCGTCGACGACTTCGGCGGCGGCCCATTCCAGCGCCTCACGTTCCTTGCGCTCGCGCTCGGCGCGATCGACCTGATCGATGGTGGCCTGGTCGATCTTGCGCGCGGCGATCTCGCGCAGGGCGAGCACGGTGGGCTTGTCGCCGTCTTCTTCGCCGGGCAGCACCGAGGTCACGCCCTTGGAAAGCTGACGCGCGCGCTTGGACGCCATCACCACCAGCTCGAAACGGTTGTCCACGACTTCAAGGCAGTCTTCGACGGTCACGCGGGCCATGCTTGCTCCGGGTCGGGCGCCAGCTCGAACAGCCAGCGGAATGGAACCGGGAAGTATAACGACCGCCGGATTCTTGCGCAAACACCATCCGTCAGCCGTCGCGCCATGCGATGCCGGGCTTCCGCCCCAGCGTCGCCATCGACGAAAAGCCGGCGATCGCTCGCCGGCTTTTCGGTTGCAACACCCCTTGTCGCAACGGTCAGAACTTCCAGGCCAGTTCCGCGTAGATGAAGCGGAACGGCAGATCGTAGGTGCCCGCGTCGTAGCCGTTGAGCGAGCAACTCACGCACGCCGGCGGCGCCTTGCCGAACACGTTGTTGGCGCCAACCGACAGCTTGAGATCCTTGGCGGCGAAGGCGTTGTTCCAGGCCAGTTGCACGTCGTTGTAGGTGGCCGAGCCCATGCGGTGGAAACCATCGCCGGTCGCGCAGCCCTGCGCCGGGGTCGCCACCGCATTGCCGCAGGACTCCTTGACGGAACTCGTGTAGCGAATGTTCCAGCTCGCCACCCAGTCGCCGACCGTCCAGCCCAGTTGCAGGTTGGTGCGCCAGGACGGGATCGCGCTGTCGTTGACCTCGATGCCCACCGTGCGCTGGGCGACGTTGCCGTTCTTGTCCACCGCGCGATAGCCGATGACGTGGGTGGATTGCAGCGAGGCGCTGGGCTGGCCCCACGCGGTTTGCGGGCCCACCCAGTTGACCTTCAGATCCACGCCGCTGGTGGTGATCTGGCCGAGGTTGGACAGGAAATCCTTGGGCGGATTGAGCTGGCTGCCCAGACCGCGGGTGAAGCCAGAGCACACCGGGCCGCTGGCGGTACCGGCATAGCAGGCGTTGAGCAATTGCTGGATGTCCGGCGCCTGGATCGCGTTGTTGATCTTGTAGTGGTAGTAGTCCACCTCGAAATCGAGCTTGGACGACCACGGCTGGTTCTCCGCCCACGACGGGCTCCAGACCGTGCCGACGTTGTAGTTCTTCGATTTCTCCGGCTTCAGCGCAGGGTTGCCGCCGGTGAAGGTGGTGATCTGCGTGTTGGCCTGCTGGAAGCCGTTGGGCACGCCGGCAGCAGCGCAGCCGGCTGCGTATTGCGACGGCGGCGGCCCACCGGCGGTGGCCGCATTGCAGGGATCGACCAAGGTCGCGCCGAACTGGGTCAGGCCGTACAGCTCGCCGAGGTTGGGCGCGCGAAAACCGGTGGAATAGGTGCCACGCAGGACGAAATCGTCGATTGGCTTCCACAGGAAGCCCACCTTGCCGGTCGCCGTGCCGCCGAAGGTCGAGTAGTTGGAGTAACGCAATGCCAGATCGGTGCTGAAGCTGTGCGTCCACGGCAACCGCAATTCGCCGTAGCCTTCATCCACGCTGTAGGCGGCCGAGATCGGCGAGGCGAAGGAATCTTGCGATTCGCCGTCCTGGCGCAGCGGATCCGGATTGAAGCTGCCCTGATAGCGACGATGCTCGTAACCGACCGCGAATGCGGCGTGACCGCTGCCCATATCCCACAGGTCGCCGGTGAGGTTGGCGGTGAGGATGTCCAGCACCTGCCGGCTGGAATCGTGCTGCGGGGTGCTGATGAAGGCCAGCATGTCCGGAGTGATCGGCGTGCCCTCGCCGCCGAACAGGTTCAACGGCACGCAGTTGGGGATGGTCACGGTGGGTGTGCCGCAACGCCACACGCCGCCGCCGTCCTGATAGGCCGGGCCGAGCGCCTCCTTGATTTTCAGGATATTGAAGCCGTTGGCGAACAGCTGGTCGGCCTGGTTCTCCGAGTGCACCAAGTCCACGCTCCAGTCCATGCCCCGGCCCCAATCCAGGCTGCCGTTCAGACCGATGTTGGCGTACCAGGTCTTGACGTGCTGGGTGAAGTAACGCGGCGCCAGTTCCAACGGGCGCTTGGTGACCCAGCCCAGGTTCGCCACCGGGCAGCCGTTGGCCGGATCGGCCGCGGCGCACAGGTTGATGCCGAAGGGGTTGTACGGGTTGCTGGCGGAGATGGTGATGCCGTCGGCGATGCCGCCGGTGCCGGCGAACGGGCCGACGAAGATCGGCTCGGGCGCGGCCTGATTGGCCGAGTCGCGCTGGTTGTAGAGCACCTTGCCGTGCAGCGACACCGCATCGTTGATGTCGTAGGTCATGCTGGCGAAGATCGACTTGCGCTCGTTGGGCGTGAGCAGCAGGTTGTAGGGCGCGAAATTGAAGCGATCCACAGAGCCGGTCCAGTCGTGGTAGGTGCCGGCGCCGGCCGTCGGATTGCCGCCGTTGTAGTTCGGCACCGTGGTGCCGTTGTTCAGGGTGATGTCGAACCAATCGTTGCCCTGCGCATCGCAATAGCCCGGGGCGCCGACCGTGAGGATGCGCGGATCGCAGAAGGTGAAGCGCCCCTGCGGGGTGGCCGAACTGCCCGCGGACAAGCCCGCGCCGGGCACCGGCCACGCCGACTGCCCCCACACCGACGAGCTGATGCCCTTGGTCTTCACGTAACTGGCGTTGAGCACGCCACGGAAGCGGTCGCTGCCGCCGCCGATGGTGATGTCGCCCTCGGTGTCGTCGCCGCCGTGGCCGTAGCTGCCGCCCTTGACGTGCACCAGCGCGCCGTCGAAGTTGCGCTTGGTGATGATGTTGATCACCCCGGCGATGGCGTCGGAGCCGTAGATCGCCGAAGCGCCGTCCTCCAACACCTCGATGCGATCGACGATGGCCAGCGGGATGGTGTTGAGGTCGGCGCTGCCGCTCACGCCCGAGGCGGAGGATTCGTTCACCCAGCGGATGCCGTCGACCAGCACCAGCACACGCTTGGATTCGAGGTTGCGCAGATCCACCTGCGCCGAGCCGGCGCCGATGCCGCCGCCGTCGGCCGGGTAGCCGAAATTGCCCGAGGAGTTGAACTTGGCATTGAGCGCCTTGCCGCTGGCCGACAGCTCGTGCAGGAAATCGCCCAGCGAGGTGACCCCGCTCTTCTCGATGGTTTCGCGGGTGATGATCGCCACCGGCGCGGCGGTGACCTTGTTGGTCTGCTTGATGCGCGAGCCGGTGACGGTCACGCGGTCGAGGGTCTTGGCCTTGCCGCTGTCGGCGGTGTTGGTAGTGTCCTGCGCCATCGCCGGCAAGGCGGCAGGCAGCAGGGCGGTCAATACGGCCGCGCACAGGCGGCTGCGACGGATCACGGTCATCGAAAGTTCTCCCCGAGATGATGATTCCCCCGGGTGATGATTCCCCCGGTGATTAGCACGCCGGCCCCGCCGACGATTCCGCCTTGTAAACAAATAATGAAATCATTGCAAGTGCAGATATTTCATGAGCCGATGAACAGCCGTTTGCTTACGTCGTAGCGCCCATCCGCAACCTATGTCAGGGCGCGCGCTGGGCTACACTCCGCGCATGCACAAAGCCCTGCTCCTCGCCTGCGCCATGTGCTTGGGCGCCAGCGTCCTCGCCGCCGCAGCCGCGCCCGCCGGCGGTGCGTCCGACGCCGATCTCGCACGTGTCGATCAGGCGCTCACGCTGGCCGAGCAAGGCCGGCTGGATCCCGCCACCGCCCGCGCGCTGAGCGGCGATCCGCTGGTGCCGTGGATCGACTACGCGACCTTGCACCGCGATCTGGACAGCGTCGATGCGGCCACCGTGCGCGCCTTCCTCGACCGCAATGCCGGGCAGGTAGCGGCGAAGCTGTTGCGCGACGAATGGCTGGCGTTGCTGGCGCAACGACGCGACTGGAAAAGCTTCCGCGCGTTTCGCAGCGACGACATCGACCCGAAGCTGCGCTGCGCGGATCTGGCCGCGCGGCTGGACGCCGGCGCGCCGGATGCGCGCTGGTCCAACGATGCGCTTGCGTTGTGGCGCAGCGGACAATCGCAACCGACCGATTGCGATGGCGTGTTCGCGCAACTGGCGGCCAGCGGCAAGCTCACCAGCGAAGTGCGCTGGCAGCGCATCGATGCGGCCGCCGACAACGCCGACACCGCGGTGATGCGCGCCGCCGCGCGCGGCCTGCCGGCCGATCAGGAAGCGCAGGCGCAGGCGTATGCGCGCTTCATCGACGCGCCTTCCGATGCCGCCGCGGGCTGGCCGCGCACCGCGCGCAGCCGGCACGTCGTCGCCATCGGTCTGGCCAGACAGGCGCGGCGCGATCCGGGTGGTGCGGAAGCCCGATTGGCGCGGCTGCAACCCACGCTGCAACTGGGCGAGGCCGATCGCGGCCGCGCGCTGTACGCGATCGCGCTGTGGACGGTGGCCTCGTATGCGCCCGGTTCGGCGAGCCGGCTCGCCGCGGTGCCCGCGTCGGCCTACGATCCGAAACTGCACGAATGGCAGGTGCGCGAAGCGCTGGCGCGTGGCGACGACGCCACCGTGCTCAAGGCAATTGCGGCGATGGATCCAGCGCAGCGCAACGATCCGCGCTGGGAGTATTTCGCCGCGCGCCTGCGCGAGCGCAGCGGCGACGCCAAGGCCGCCAATGCGCTGTATCGGCAGGCCGCGGCCACCGCGACCTATCACGGCTTCCTCGCCGCCGACCGATTGCATCAACCGTATTCGATCTGTCCGCTGGAGTTGAACGCCAGCGCCAGCGAGCGCGCCCGAGTCGCGGCCACGCCGGCATTGGTGCGCGCCTTCGAGTTGCAACGCATCGGCCGCAGCGGCTGGGCGGAGAAAGAGTGGAAGGCGGCGCTGACCGGCTTCGACGACCGCCAGCGGCAAGTGGCGGTGGCGCTGGCTGGCGAGATCGGCTGGTACGACCGCGCCACCTTCGCGCTGGGCAAGGACGCCAGCGGGCAAGCGGCGCCCGACGAACTGCGTCTGTACACCCTGCGCTTCCCGCTGAACGAGGCCTCCACGGTGCGCGAGCAGGCACGCCGCAACGCCATCGATCCGGCGTGGGTGGCCGCCGAGATCCGCGCCGAGAGCGCGTGGAATCCGCAGGCGCGTTCTTCGGCCGATGCGCGCGGACTGATGCAATTGCTGCCGTCCGTGGGCGCGAGCATGGCGCGCGCGCTGGGCGTGGTCTGGGCCGGCGCGCAGACCTTGTACGACCCGCGCAGCAACATCGCGCTCGGCAGCGCCTACCTGCGGCGCATGCTCGACCGCTACGACGGCCGCACCTATCTGGCCATCGGCGCCTACAACGCCGGCGCCGCGCCGGTGTCGCGCTGGCTGGCGCAGCGCGGCAACCTCGATACCGATTTGTGGATCGAGACCGTGCCGTATCAGGAAACCCGCGATTACATCATGCGCGTGCTGGCATTCTCGGTGATCTACGACTGGCGGCTGGACGGCAAGGCCACACCCTTGTCGCAGCGCATGCTCGGACGCCTCGTTCCCGACGCGCAGAAGCAACGCTTCAGTTGTTCGATGACGACCCCGCCAACGACGCCGGCACCACCATCGGCCTCGCCATCGACCTCCCCGGCAGCATCACCCGCAACGGCATCCAGCAGCGCGCCATGAGCACCGCGCGGGCGATCGGCATCCTCGGCGGCACCGGCTTCGTCGGCCGCGCCCTCGTCGAACGCCTGCGCGCCGATGGTCATGCGCTCACCGTCATCAGCCGCAACCGCGGCAAGCACGCGCAGCGCCTGCTCGCGCCGGGCGTGGATCTGGTCGAATGCGATCCCTACGACGTGGCGGCGCTGGCGCGCGCGTTGCGTGGCTGCGAGGTCGCGATCAATCTCGTGGGCATCCTCAACGATCCGGGGCTGGGCGATTCGGCGCGCGGTTTCGAACGTGCGCACACCACCCTCACCAGCACCCTGCTCGCCGCCTGCGAGCGCGCCGGCGTCGGCCGCCTGCTGCAGATGAGCGCGCTCAACGCCGGCCGCGGCCACAGCCATTACCTGCGCACGCGCGGACGCGCCGAGGAACTGGTGAAGGCTGCAAAAATCGAATGGACGATCTTCCAGCCTTCGGTGATCTTCGGCGCGGACGATGGACTGTTCTGCCGCTTCGCCGCGCTGCTGCGGCTGGCCCCGCTGCTGCCGCTGGCGCGCGCCAGCGCGAAGTTCGAGCCGGTGTATGTCGGCGACGTGGTCGAGGCCTTCGCGCGCACACTGCGCGATCCCGCCACCGTACGCCAGACCTACGAACTGTACGGGCCGGACGTGCTCACGCTGGCGCAGGTCGTGCGCCTGACCGCGCGTGCGCAGGGCAGGCATCGCCTCGTGCTGCCGCTGCCGGACGCGCTCGGGCGAATGCAGGCTTTCGCGATGGACTTCGTGCCCGGCAAGCCGTTTTCTTCCGACAACTACCGCTCGCTGTTGATCGACGCGGTCGGTGGCATCGACGGCTTGCACCGGCTGGGCATCGAACCCACGCCCATCGCCGCGAAACTGGGCGACATCCTCGGTCATGCCGAGCAGCGACAGAACCGGCTGGATCGCTACCGCGCGCGAAACTGATCGTCTCGCGCGCGGTTGACCATCAGCTGCAGGCGATCAGCGCTCCTCGCGCGGCGAACCTTCGTGCTCGTCCTTGGGCTTGCGATCCTTCGCGTCCTTGTTTTCCGGGGCCGGCTTGGCCGCGGTGGGCGGACGCAGCGGCCTGGCCTCGCTCGCCGGGTGCGCGGCCGGAGTCGGCTCGCGCTGCGCGGCGGCCGGGCGTTCCTGCACGGGCGCGACTGGGCGTTCCACATGCGGCGCTTGCACGGCGGGACGCTCGTGCTCGACCGGCTTGACCGGGCGAACCGGCTCGACCACACGTTCGGGGCGCGTCTGCTCGATCGGCTGACGCACGACCGGGCGCACCGCCGGTGCCTGTTCCTGCGTGCGCTCGGGGCGCGTCGGCTCGACCGGCTGGCGCACGACCGGACGCACCGCTGGTGCCTGTTCCTGCGTGCGCTCGGGGCGCGTCGGCTCGACCGGCTGGCGGATAACGGGATGCACGACCGGCGCAGGCGTCTGAACACGCGCGGGCTGTATTGGCGCGGGATTCACATGACCCATACCGGTGCTGCCCTTGATCGGCGATCCCTCTGCCTGCGGACGCACGGCTTGCGGTGCCGCCGGCGGCAGATGACGAATCTCGAGCTGATGCCCGTTGGCGTTCACGCCGACCGGCGCACGCGGCGTCATTCCGGCAGGCGTACCGTGGCCGGCACCCTGGAAGGTACCGCCGCCCGGCGCAGCGATGACCGGACGTGCCACCTGCGGACGTGCTGCAGCCTGTTGTTCACCCAGTTGTCGCAACTTGGCAGGCGCCAACGGTGCGCCGCCCTGGCTGGCGATCAGTTTGGCGCGCTCGGCGAACGGCGCGGGCGGCGGCGGCGGCGCCGCGCGCGCGATCACCGCACGATTGAACGAAGGCACGCGCACCGCCTGCGGCGCACTGCGGGCGGGCGCAGCGGGGGCGATGCTGGCCGCGACGGGGGCGATGCGCACCGCCGGCACCACTTTCATTGCCGCCAGTTGCATCGGCTTGACCGCAACCGCCGCAGCAGCGACGGGCTTGGCACCGACGAACACCGAAGTCGGCACCACGGTCATCGCGCCGGGCACCGTCCGGTTGGCGTAGGTCGCCTGGGGCTGCGGGCGGTTGGCGGCGTAGTTGGCGTAGTAATTGTTGATGACCGTGTTGTTGATGACGGTCTTGTTGATGGTCGTGTTGTTGATGACCGTGTTGTTGACCACCTTCACATTGGTCACGTTGACCTGGGTGAAGTAGTTCTGCGACACGTGATACGGCGGCACGTACACGTCGCTGGGGCCGAGCGGGAACCAGCCGACCGGCGCGCCCCCGCCACCGCCGCCGAGGTTGATCGAGATGTTGACGCCGCCGACGAAGGCTACCAGCGCCGGCGCGTACACCGGCTGCACCGTCGCCGGGCCGGGGATCCAGCCCCAGCGTCCACCGATGTAAGCCCAGCGCCCGTAATGGGACGGCGCGAAGCCCCACGGCGCGTTGTCCACCCACGTCCAGCCCCACGGATCGACCCACACCCAGTGGCCATCGCGATACGGTGCCCAACCGGTTGCCACCTGCGGGTACCACACGTTCCCATAGCCGGGGGCCTGCGACCAGTTGCCGTAGCCGTCCAGATCCTCGTAACCGATCATCCCGGGCGGCAGGTAACGGCGCGAACGCGAGCGATCGTAGCGCGCGTCGCGCGATGTGCAGAAGCGGTCGAACGCATCGTAGGCTGCCGGATCGTACTCATCCACCGAGTTCAATTGCGGATCGTTGAACTGATAGGCAGTGTCGGAATCCAGCGTGTCGCTGACGCCGCCCTCGCCGTACGCGATGCCGCTGCCACGGCGCAGGGTGACCGTGGTGGTGCCGTCGGCGGCGACGTCGATGCGGTAGTTGCCCGGTTCGCTGACGACGAAGGCGATCGTCGGGGTGTCCACCTCGTAGCTCTCGTCGCGATCCATCGAGCGCACGCGCAGCCCCAGCGTGCCCTGGGTGAGCTGGATCTGGGCGAAGTCGTCGTGCAGGTCGGTCAACTGGAAGGCGCTGCCCGGGCCCACGCGCAGGCTCGCGCGTCCGAGTTCGAGCGAGGCGTAGCCATCGTCGCCGGTGCCGAGCTGGTCGCCGGTCATCAACGGGCGGTTGATGTCCACATAGCCCCAATTGGCCGCCCCGGAGGCGGCGAATTCCACGTCGCCGGTCTGGTAGGACAGGCGCGCCACCCGATCCGGCGGATCGCCGGACATGCTTTGCGCCTGCGCGTTCCACGCGAATGCGGCGAATAAGGCGGCGGCGATCCATGCTTGCAGCGTTCGATTCGATGACATGTGGCGTTCCCCAGATGGTTGTAGTTGACTCGGTTCCGCGTGCCCACCGGACACGCTGCCGATGGCGTGCATGGAATAGCGTGCGACGGCTGAATCGCCGCCGCATGGCACCATGGTGCGCGAAAGCCCGTTAAGCCGGCATTATCGAAACTGCCGCTTCGCGGCGACTCGATACGCCCATCACGCCGCCAGCGAGGGCGCTCCGGCCACCGCGCAACCGGCCACGCGGTTGCGTCCGGCGGCCTTGGCCGCGTACAGCGCGTTGTCGGCGGCGGCGATCAGAGCCTCGGGGCGCAACGCCGCGACCGGTCGCACCGCGCTCACGCCCACGCTCACGGTCAGGTGCCCGGCAATCGCCGAACGCGGATGACGCATCGCCAGCGCCTCGACGCGCGCCCGCAGCCCCTCGCCGATGCGCAGGGCGTCTTCCAGTTCGCAACCGGGCAGCAGCACGACGAGTTCCTCGCCGCCATAGCGCGCGGCCAGATCGGACTCGCGCACCGCCGCCTGCGTACAGATGCGCGCCAGTTCGCGCAGGCATTCGTCGCCATACAGGTGGCCGCAGGCGTCGTTGAGATCCTTGAAGTGATCGGCGTCCACCAGCGCCAGCGCCAGCACGCCCGACTCGCGCGCCAGCAGCGCCCAGCTCGTCGCCAAACGCTCGTCGAAGCAGCGCCGGTTGGCGATGCCGGTCAAGCCGTCGCGCATCGACAACTCCTGCAGGCGACGGTTGGCGGATTCCAATTCGGCGGCGATGCGCGCCAGATGGATCGCCCCGGCCACCTGATCGGCGATGGCATCGAACGCCGCGCAGGTTTCGGCGGTGAGGAAGTCGGTGCGCGTGCTCTCGATGTTGAGCACGCCCAGAAATCGTTCGCGGTGGCGGATCGGCACCAGATATTCCGCGCGGACTGCCGCATTGCCGGCCACGTAGTCCGGATCGTCGTCCACGTCGGCAATCAACTGCGCCACGCCGGTGCGCACGCAGCGCCCGGCCGCACCGATGCTCACCGGCCACGGCAGGCCAACCGGCTGTTGCAAGTACAGGTCGCCGGCATACACCTCGTGGGTGAAATGGGTACCGGCGTGATCGAGCAGGAGAATGCTCGCGATGGCCACCGGCAGTTTGCGCACGAGGCAATCGACGATGTTCTGCATGATCTCGTGCAGACCCTCGCCCTGCAGCGCCTCGCGGGAGACGCAGGCGAGGATTTCGGTCAGCGACTCACTCTGGCCGGGCGCTGTGCGCCCGCCATCCATGGGTCTTTCCCAGTCTTCGGTGCCGCGTCCGGGAACACTCATCCAAGCCCCCTGTGGGCTTGGAGTCTACGCCGGACTCCCGACGCCTGCCCTGACGCTACGCGCTCGCCGAACTGGCGCCGATCTAACGCAATTCCTGCGACACGTCGAAGGCATCGATGCGCCGACCCAGCAGGTCGAAGGCCAGCACCAGTTCGAAGACCAGCACGCCCGCGCCGCTCAGCCCCGCCAGCAGCGCACCGACCTGCGGGCTGCCGAAGCGCTCGCCGAGCAGCCAGACCAGGCCACCCGGCAGCGCCACCGGCAGCATGGCCAACACCATCGCCACCATGTAGCCGCCCATCAGGATCAGGCGCTGGCCCATCACCTCGAATCCGCGCCCGCCCGCCGTGCCGCTGCCGCTCCATGCGGGGAAATACAGCATGCCGGCGAACGGCAGGCACAGCATCAACCCGCACAACAACGGAGCCAGCAGCCCCATACCCACGGCAGCGGCCAGCAGCAGATTCGGGGCCAGCACCGTGTGCTCCGCTCCGTGCAGCCCGGCTTGCACGCCAACCAGCAACAACAACCAGCACAAGCAACTCATCACCACCCACGGCGCGAGCACCTCGCCCAGCGCGATCTGCCAGCCCGGCAGTGGCGCGGACTTGAGAATGTCCAGGGTCTGCAAACTGCCACGCAGGCGGTTGCTGAACAGCATCGGCGCGAGCAGCAACAACCACGCGCCCAGCATGGCCACGAGCGTGCCCACGATGATCAGTACCGGTTGCCGCGCCGGGTCGGCGGCGAGCCAACGGCACAGCGCATAGGCCGCCACGCAAGCGATGACGAAGCTGCGCAGGCGGTAGAAACCGCCCATCGCGATCAATCCCTTCCATAGAAAGGCGATCGGCGCGAAGCCCGACCCAACCAACCGGAACGGTTCGCCACGCGGCTTCGTCGGCTTGCGTTCGCGCAGGTTGCCGGCACGCAGGGCCGCCAGCCGCTCGGCGCGGCGACGGGCGAAGGCCAGCGAGGCGTCCTCGAACGACACCTGCGCGCGCACCACCCACAGGTAATGCGCGATCAGCAGACCCAATGCCGGCAGCAGCGCCAGCCAGAAAGCGCTCGCCTCGGTTGCGAACAGCGGCGCCACCGCCCAGCGGAATGGCGTCAACAGCCAACTCAGTGGCGCGGTACCGGCGATGCCGTCGAACCAGTGCAACAGCGCCGGCGGATCGGCCAGCACGGCGGTTTCCGGAAGATGCAGCACGCCGCGCAGCGGCCACCAGCAGATCAAAGCCAACAGCACCGCCAGCGTGGCCACCAGCGCGCGGCGTCGCCACGGGCGCAGGCCCAGATCCAGCAGACGCTCGCGGGTGAATGCGGCACCCAGTTCGTGCAACTGGCCCATCGACATCAGCAGCCAGTAACCGATCGCGAAATGCAGCCGGTGAATCCCCAGCGCACTGCCGCGATGGAGCACGATACTCAGCAACAGGGCCGAGAAGGCGATGCCCAGTTGCGCGCGCAGCAGGGCGTAATGGATCAGGGTGGTGCGGGTGAGCGGCGCGGGGAACAGGAAGGCGATCTCGGCCTCGCTGAACGCCAGTCGCGCGCGGCCGTCGGCGAACAACCAGATGGCCAGCGTCAACAGGGCCACGGCCGTGGCCGCCAGCGCGCCCAGTCCGACCGACTGCGCAGCGGTCAGCGCGAAGACCGTGTGCGCCGTGTTCGGGTGATGATCCTGTCCCAGCCGGCGGCCGAAGATGAGGTAGAAATAAGCCAGCGCGGCCAGCGCGCCGAACAGATACTTGGGTTGGCGCAGCCGCAGCAGGCGCTGGCGCAGGTTGTTGTACAGCGACATCGCGTGCAGCCAGAGCAGCGCCGCGGCCGCGTGCGGCCGCCCGCTGCGCAGTGCAGCCGGACTCGCCGCGTTCATGCGCGCGAGGGTTGCCCGTCGTCGGTGGCGGCGAAGAACACATCCTCGAGGCTGGCATCGGCATCGGCGGCAAAACGCGCGCGCACCTCGGCCACCGATCCATCCACGACCTTGCGGCCGTTCTTGAGGATCAGCAGATGGGTGCAGACCTCTCCGACCAGATCCAGCAGGTGCGAGCTCAAGATGATCGCCGCGCCATCGCGCGCCAGCCGGCGCATGGAATCCTTCATACGCCGGATGCCGTGCGGATCCAGCCCGGTCAGCGGTTCGTCGAGGATCACCGCGCGCGGGCCGTGCAGCAGGCCGCAGGCGATGGCGAGCTTCTGCTTCATCCCGCGCGACAGTTCCGCCGGCAGCAGCTTGCGCTTGTCGCCCATCTCCAGTTCGTCGAGCAACGGCTGCGCGCGCTCGCGCCAGTCGGCCACGGCGTACAGGCGGGCGACGAAGTTCAGGTGCTGCTCGACGGTGAGGTGGTCGAACAAGCGCGGCTCGTCGGGGATGAAGGCGAGCTGGCGCTTGGCGCCGACCGGGTCGGCGGCGATGTCGATGCCGCCAATGCGTGCGCTACCGAAGGTGGCCGGGATGATCCCGCACAGGCAGCGCAGGGTGGTCGTCTTGCCGGCACCGTTGGGCCCGACCAATCCCAGCACCTGCCCTGCGGCGACGGTGAACGACAGGTCGTCCACCGCGGTGAAGTCGCCGTAGCGCTTGCCCAGCCCCGCGACCTCGATCATCGGTGAAAACCATCGCTGCGGCCGACCGGCGACCGCAGTGCCGCCGTCTTCCTCACGACCACAGCGGGTTGGCCTTGCCGGCGTCGATGCCGAAGATCTTGATCGCCCGCGCGACATCGCTGGCGCTCATCTTGCCGTCGGCCGCCAGCGCGGCGATCGCCGCCTGCGCGATGTAATTGCGATCGACCTCGAAGAACTCCAGCAGGTTGACGCGGGTATCCGAACGCCCGTAGCCGTCGGTACCCAGCACGGTGTAGCGCCGCCCGTGCGGGATGTAGGCGCGGATCTGGTCGGCGAAGGCGCGCACGTAGTCGGTGGCGGCGACCACCGGGCCGGGGTACTCGGCAAGACATTGCGCGACGTAGGCCACGCGCTGCCTGGCCGGATCCGGATGCAGGCGATTCCAGCGCTCGGCGTCGATGCCATCGCGCGCCAGTTCGGTGAAACTCGGGCACGACCACACATCGGCCTTGACGCCAAACTCCCGATCCAGCATTTCGGCGGCCTTGAGCGCCTCGCGCAGCACCACGCCGCAGCCGAGCAACTGCACCCGCGGCACGTTGTTTTTCTTGACTTTGGCTTTTTCCGAGTCCCGCGTCCCGAGTCCCGAGTCCTTGAACAAATACATGCCCTTGACGATGCCGTCCTCGCAGCCGGCCGGCATGTCGGGGTGGGCGTAGTTCTCGTTCATCGCGGTGACGTAATAGAACACGTCCTCCTGCTCGTGCAGCATGCGACGCACGCCGTCGCGCAAGATCACCGCCACCTCGTAGGACCAAGTCGGATCGTAGGATCGGCAGTTGGGCACCACGCTGGCGGCGAGCATCGAATCGCCGTCGGCATGCTGCAAGCCCTCGCCGGCGAAACTGCGGCCGGCGGTGGCGCCGAGCAGGAAGCCGCGTGCGCGCTGGTCGCCGGCGGCCCAGATCAAGTCGCCGATGCGGCGGAAACCGAAGCACGAATAGAAGATGTAGAACGGCAGCATCGGCTGGTCGGTCACCGAATAGCTGGTGCCCGCGGCGATCCACGAGGACATGCCGCCGGCCTCGCTGATGCCCTGCTGCAACACCTGCCCGTCCTCGGCCTCGCGGTAGTACAGCAACTGGCTGGAATCCTGCGGCTTGTACTTCTGCCCGCCCGGCGCGTAGATGCCGATCTGCCGGAACAACCCCTCCATGCCGAAGGTGCGCGCCTCGTCGACCACGATCGGCACCACATGCGGGGCGATGTCCTTGTCGCGCAGCAGCAAGTTCATGCCGCGCACGATCGCCATGGTGGTGGAGATCTCGCGCTCGCCGGTGCCCTTGGTGATGGCCTCGAAGGCGCCCAGATCGGGGGCCGGCAACGCGGCGGTGGATTTCGTCCGCCGCGCGGGCAGGAAGCCGCCCAGTTCGCGTCGGCGTTCGAGCATGTACTGCACTTCCGGCGAATCCTTGCCGGGGTTGTAATACGGCACCTCGTGCAACTGTTCGTCCGGCACCGGGATGCGGAAGCGGTCGCGGAACGCGCGCACCGCTGCATCGTCCATCTTCTTGGCCTGATGGGCGATATTCATCGACTCGCCGGCCGCGCCCATGCCGTAACCCTTCACCGTCTTGGCGAGGATCACCGTGGGCATGCCGCGGGTGTGCACCGCCGCGTGGTAGGCGGCGTACACCTTGTGCGGATCGTGGCCGCCGCGGTTCAGCCGCCACACGTCGTCGTCGGACAGGTTGGCGACCATCGCCGCGGTTTCCGGATACTTGCCGAAGAAATGCTCGCGCGTGTAGGCGCCACCGAAGGCCTTGCAGGCCTGATATTCGCCGTCGAGGGTTTCCATGAACAGCTTGCGCAGCACGCCTTGGTGATCCTGCGCGATCAGCGGATCCCAGTAGCTGCCCCAGATCACCTTGATGACGTTCCAGCCGGCGCCACGGAACACGCCCTCGAGTTCCTGGATGATCTTGCCGTTGCCGCGCACCGGGCCGTCGAGGCGTTGCAGGTTGCAGTTGATGACGAAGATCAGGTTGTCGAGGTTCTCGCGCCCGGCCAGCGAGATCGCGCCCAGCGACTCGGGCTCGTCGCACTCGCCGTCGCCCATGAAGCACCACACCTTGCGGTCGCTCACCGGCGCCAGCTTGCGCGCTTCGAGGTACTTCATGAACTGCGCCTGATAGATCGCCTGGATCGGCCCCAGGCCCATCGACACCGTCGGCACCTGCCAGTAGTCGGGCATCAGCCACGGATGCGGATACGAGGGCAGGCCGAGGCCGGGATGCGAGGCCTCCATGCGCAGATAGTCGAGCCGCTCGGCGGAGATGCGTCCTTCGAGGAACGAACGCGCATACAGGCCGGGGCTGGAATGGCCCTGATAGCAGATCAGGTCGCCCGGATGCTCGGCGCTGGGCGCGCGCCAGAAATGGTTGAAGCCCACGTCGTACAGCGTGGCCGAGGACGCGAAGCTGGCGATGTGTCCGCCGAGGCTGCCGGGCTTGCGGTTGGTGCGGGCGATCATCGCCATCGCGTTCCAGCGGATCAGGCAGCGGATCTTCCACTCCATCGCCGGATCGCCGGGCATCCGCGCCTCGTTCTGCGGGGCGATGGTGTTGACGTAGGCGGTGGTCGGCGAGAACGGGATCTCCGCGCCTTCGCGGCGCGCCTCGTCGGCCACGCGCTCGATCAGGTAGTGCGCGCGCGCACCGCCATCGGCCTGCACCACGGCCTTGATCGACTCCATCCATTCGGCGGTCTCGGCCGGGTCGATGTCGGGATCGGGTGCCTCATGCACACTGTCGTTGTGCTGGATCATGCTGTCCTCCGTCGCGCGGCGGCCCGCGCCGGTGCTGCCCATAGGTATGGCCAGTTTAGCGCAGGGCGGACGCCGTCTGCGGACGCCGCGTTGGTGGCTGCCGGCGCGCCAAAAACACCCGAAGCGGATGTGTGCGACCGCCGTTGCGCCCACCGGATCACGAACCGCGCTTTTGAGACGGAATTAACAACGAAACCGTGACCGGTTTGCGCGTTTTGCCGAATGGCGCGCGAAAACCTGGTGAAACCCGCCCTGGCATTTCGCCCGGTATTGACGCATCGCATCATGCATCGTGAATTCGCCCATCCGGCATTCGGGAATCGCCATGACGCAGTACTTGTCACATGGAATCATTGCACTGCTTCTGTGAAGCCTTGATTCACATGTGTGGAATCGATGCCGCACGTCGCTGGCCTGCTTCGCGGTCTCGGTTTCGATGCCCCACAACACGATTCGAATGCATGAATTTGACGCATCGCGTCATGGCATGAACAAAATTTCATCGCCACGCCAAGAATCTCCCGCGTAGGTTCGCTGCGTTCGCATGAACCACCGCGAATGCGGCGCGGGATCGGCCCCTCGGATCGCGGCATGTGGCAGCGCCGGGTAGCACGACGGGGTCGCCGTCAGGCAGCACACCGTTCGACGACGCCGCCGCCGCAATGCCGACGCAACACCAGCGCCAACAGACGGCGCGGTATCCAATCAGCACTCCACATTCGCCAATCGGGGCTCCTCACAATGAACATGCTTCGCAAGTCGTCACTCGCACTGGCCTGCACGGCAGCGATGTTCGCGTTCGGTTCGGCCAACGCCGCCGACTCGTTGATGGTCGTCGCCCATCCCACCTTCATGCACCACGGCGACGCCGTGATGGGCGCGCTCGCGCAGAACCACAGCATCCGTTTCAGCGTGTCGCTGAAGATGCGCGACCGCGCCGGCCTGGACACTTTCATCACCGGCCTGAAGCAGCACAAGAACAAGCCGATGACCACGGCGCAGTTCATGGCCAAGCACGCGCCGACGCAGGCACAGGTCAATTCCGTCGTCGGCTGGTTGAAGGGTCAGGGCTTCAGCAACATCGTCGTTGCCCCGAACCACCTGCTGGTCTCGGCCACCGGCAACGCCGGGCAGGTGAACCGCTCATTCTACACGACGATGATGCAGGTGCGCACGCACGACGGCCGCATCGCCTACGGCAATACCATCGAAGCGCGCATCCCATCGTCGCAGCAGAACAACGTGCTGGGCGTGGTCGGCCTGCAGACGGTGAATCAGGCGCACACCTTCTTCCGCATCGCCCATCGGAATTCCGGCGTGCACACGATGGCCGTCACCGGCCACAACCCGACCGACTTCCCGTCGATCTACGGCGCCGGCAACACGGCGACCGCCGCCGGCGTGACCGTGGGCATCTTCACCCAGGGCGACCTGTCGCAGACCCTGCAGGATCTGAACCAATTCACCTCGCAGAACGGTCTGGCTTCGGTGACCACGCAGGAAGTCGATACCGACGGCAAGGGCACCGACACCAGCGGCATCGGCGAATGGGATCTGGACAGCCAGGACATCGTCGGCATGGGCGGCGGCGCGGTCGGCAAGCTCATCCTGTACCAGACTCCGCAGTTGACCGATCAGGACATGATCGACAACTTCAACACGATCGTGTCGGCCAATGCCGCCAAGATCATCAACGTCTCGATCGGCGGTTGCGAAACCTCCTCGCAAGGCGCCAGCGCCAACGCATCCGATCAGGCATTCTCGCAGGGCGTGGCGCAGGGCCAGACCTTCTCGATCTCCACCGGCGACTCCGGCGCGGACGAGTGCGGCAACGGCGGCACCACCCCGAGCTGGCCGGCCAACTCGCAGTACGTGGTCGCCGTGGCCGGCACCACCCTGGATGCTTCGACGGGTTCCAACGCGACGTGGAACAGCGAGACGGTGTGGAGCAAGTCGGGCGGTTCGCCGTCCAAGTACGAGCCCAAGCCGAGCTGGCAAAACTCGGTGTGCAGCGGTTCGTACCGTTGCGTGGCCGACGTGGCCTTCGATGCCGACCCGAACTCGGGCGCGATGGTGATCGTCAGCGGTGCCAGCCAGCAGATCGGCGGCACCAGCCTCGCGGCACCGTTGTTCTCCGCCGAATGGGCGCGCGTGATCGCCACCAAGGGCACCAGTGTCGGCTTCGCCGCTCCGCTCATCTATGGTCTGCCGTCTTCCGCGTTCCATGACATCACCTCGGGCAACAACGGTGGCGAGTCCGCTGGCCCGGGCTTCGACCTCGCTACCGGCTGGGGCAGCATCATCCTGAGCAACATGGTGTCCAGCCTCGGCGGCAGCAGCGGTGGCGGCGGTGGCGGTGGCGGCAGCACGACCACGCCGACCTCGAACTTCAGCGACACCACCAGCGGTTTGACCGCCAACTTCACCGACAGCTCGAGCGATCAGGGCGGCACCATCACCAGTTACTCGTGGACGTTCGGCGATGGCGGCACCTCGACCTCGCAGAATCCGAGCTACACCTACGGCGCGGCCGGCACCTACAGCGTGACGGAGACCGTGACCGACAGCGGCGGCCAGACCGCCAGCTCGACCCAGTCGGTGACGGTCACCAGCAACTCCAGCAGCTCCAGCAGTTCGGCATGGTGGTAATGCGCTGAGGCAGCACTGGTAATTCCCACGAAACCCCGGCTCCACGCCGGGGTTTCTTTTTGGGCATCAATCTGGCCTCTCGCATTGCAGCGGCGCGCTGCGCCACCCGCGTGCGCATGCGACACTGACGTCATGCCGCGCATCGCCCTCGCTACCGCCGTCGCCGCGCACGCTCTCGACGAGGACATGCCGCCGCTGCTGCGCGCCCTGCACGCCGCCGGCGTGGCGGCGGACGCGCGCGCCTGGGACGACCCGACGGTGTCGTGGCGGCGCTATGACCTCGTCTTGCTGCGCTCGACCTGGGATTACACCACGCGCCACGCCGAGTTCATGCGCTGGTGCGAACGCGTCGCCGACATCACGCGCCTGCTCAATCCACTGGACGTGGTGCGCTGGAACACCGACAAGCGCTACCTCGGGCAACTCGAGGCGCTGGGCATCCCGATCGTGCCCAGCGACTTCGCCCTGCCCGGCGACGATGCCGATGCGATTTGCGCGGAGTTTCTCGCCGCGCATCCGCAGGCCGTTGAAATCGTCATCAAGCCAACCGTCGGCGCGGGCTCGCGCGATGCGCGCCGACACCGCCACACGGCGCAGGCGGCGATGCGCGAGCACCTGCACGGATTGCTCGCTGCCGGTCGCGGCGCGCTGCTGCAACCCTATCTGCCGGCGGTGGATGTCGCGGGCGAAACCGCGCTGATGTATTTCGATGGCCAGTTCAGCCACGCCATCCGCAAAGGCCCGTTGCTGCACGCCGATACCGACCCCACCCGCGCCCTGTTCGCTGCCGAACACATCAGCCCGCGCACGCCCGGCGCCGACGAGCGCGCGCTGGCCGATCGCGTGATTGCCGCCCTGCCCGATCTGGTGGACAGCGCCTACCCGCTGGCTTACGCGCGGGTGGATCTGATCCGCACGGAGGACGGCAGCCCCTGCGTGCTGGAACTGGAACTGGTCGAGCCATCCGTATTTCTCGATCACGATCCGGACGCCGCCGCGCGATTTGCCGCGGTGCTCAAGCGCCGCTTCGGCTGATCGGCACCACAGGTTTCCTAGCCCTTCGATTCGCACCGCATCCGCTCAGCCTGCTGGCGCATGCAGACCCCGGATTCCGGGTTCCGCCGCCACGCGCTGCGGCGGCCTCGGAATGACGAGCAAACTCGGTGCGTCCGAAAGCACATCTCGCTGCCGTGGCTGGGCATAAGCCCATGCCGCTTCCTGATTTCCGCCCGCGCGGCACGCTGGCTAGGGTGCAACGACCGTCCTCCACCCGGTCGCTCCGATGTCCAGCCCGTTGCCCGTTCCGACCTGGAATCCTCTGCCGGAAGGCCGTGCGGCCTTGCTCGATCAACTCACCGACGAGTTGGATGCGCACGGCCTGTGGTGGCTGTCGGGCTATGCCGCCGGGCTGGCGCAGCGGCACACGCCCGCAACCGTACGCAGCGGCACACGCCCCGCAGATGTACCCACGCCGGCACAGCCACGCACGACCATCGTCTACGGCAGCCAGACCGGCAACGCGAAACGGCTGGCCGAGGAACTCGCCGTTCGCATCGAAACCGCCGGCACATCGGTGCGCCTGCTGCGCGCGGATGCCTATCCGCTGCGCGAGTTGAAGGACGAACGCCACCTGCTGATTGTGATCAGCACGCAGGGGGACGGCGATCCGCCGGACGATGCGCGCGATTTCGTCGAACACCTGCTGGGCCGCCGCGCGCCGACGCTGCCGGAACTGAAGTTCGCGGTGCTCGGACTGGGCGATTCGAGTTACCCGAAATTCTGCGAGATCGGCCGTCGTCTGGATGCGCGGCTGGCCGATCTGGGCGCGACACGCTGGCTGCCGCGCGCCGATGCCGATGTCGATTTCGAGCGCGATGCCGCCGCCTGGATCACGCAGGCCAGCGCGGCCGTCATCGCCGTCGCCGCCAAACCCGGCACGCCGCTGGCCACCGTCACCCCGCTGCGCCCGCATGTCGCGCCGCCACCGACGCATTCACGCGAGCGTCCTTTCGCCGCCGAGGTGCAGGTCAACCAGCGCATCAGCGGCCGTGGCAGTACACGAGATATCCGCCATGTCGAACTCGCGCTGACCGGTTCGGGATTGAGCTACCAACCCGGCGATGCGCTGGGCGTGTGGCCGACCAATCCGCCGGAACTGGTCGCTGCGTTGCTGGCGAATCTGCGTCTGGATGGCGATGCGTCCGTCGCCCACGCGGGTCATGAACGACCACTACGCGACTGGCTCACGGCGCATCGCGAACTGACCCGACTGGATCGGCGTTTCTTCGCCGCCCACGCGCAGCGCGCGCATGCGGACGACTTGCATGCCCTGCTGCGTGAGGACGCCCGCGAGGCGCTGGCGCGCACGCTCACCGACTGGCAGCCCATCGACCTGCTGCAACGCCATCCGGCGCGATGGGATGCGCAGGAACTGATCGCCACCTTGCGCCCGCTGCAACCGCGTTTGTATTCGATCGCATCGAGCATGCAGGCGGTCGGCGAGGAAGCGCATCTGACCGTCGCCCACGTCGCCTACGAACACGCAGAGCAGGCACGCTTCGGCGCGGCCTCGCATTTCCTCGCCAGTCGCGACGACGGCGCGAGCGCATCGGTGTACATCGAGCGCAACGAGCGCTTCCGCCTGCCCGCCGATGGGCAACGCGACATCATCATGATCGGCCCGGGCACCGGCGTGGCACCGTTCCGCGGTTTCGTGCAGGAGCGCGTGGCGAGCGGCGCGCGCGGGCGCAACTGGCTGCTGTTCGGCAACCGGCACGCGCGCAGCGAGTTTCTGTACCAGCTCGAATGGCAGCGTGCGTTGAAGCAGGGCCAGTTGCAGCGCCTCGACGTGGCGTTTTCGCGCGATGGCGCGCAACGCCTGCGGGTGCCCGATCGCCTGCGCGAACGCGGCCGCGAGCTGTTGGCGTGGCTGGAGGGCGGCGCGCACCTGTACGTGTGCGGCGCGATGGCGATGGGCAAGGACGTGCACGCCGCCTTGCGCGACGTGCTGATCGCGCACGCCGGCAAGGACGCCGAAGCCGCCGAGGACTACCTGCGCGACCTGCAACGTCAGGGTCGCTATGCACGGGACGTGTACTGACATGAGCGTATCGATATGAGCAGCCATTCCGTCGAAGCCATCAAGGCCGCCAGCCGCCGTCTGCGCGGAACCTTGCTGGATAGCCTCGCCGATCCGCTGACCGGCGCGCTGGCCGAGGACGACCGCGTGCTGCTCAAGTTCCACGGCAGCTACCAGCAGGACGACCGCGACCTGCGCGATGAGCGCCGCGCGCAGAAACTCGAGCCGGCCTACGCCTTCATGATCCGCACCCGTACGCCAGGTGGCGTGCTCACACCGGCGCAATGGCTGGCGCTGGACACCATCGCCGATAGCTATGCCGAACGCGGCCTGCGCATCACCACCCGGCAGGCGATCCAGTTCCATGGCGTGGCCAAGCGCGATCTGAAGGCGGCCCTGCAGGCGATCCACGCGGCCCTGCTCGACACCCGCTCGGCCTGCGGCGATGTCAACCGCAACATTGTGGTGTCCGCCAATCCGCTGCTCTCGCGCCTGCACGCGCAGGTGCACGCGCAAGCCGCGGCCTTGTCCGCGCACCTGCTGCCCGGCACGCGTGCATGGCAGGAAACCTGGCTGGACGTGCCGCTCGCAGCCGACAGCGGCCACGAGGACGAACCGCTGCTGGGCACGAACTACCTGCCGCGCAAATTCAAGATCGGTTTCGCGATCCCGCCGCACAACGACATCGACGTGTTCGCGCAGGATCTGGGCTTCATCGCTCTGATCGACGGCGACGGCGGTCTGCGCGGCTACGACGTCTGCGCCGGTGGCGGCATGGGCGCCAGCCACGGCGATGCGGAAACCTATCCACGGCTGGCCGAGGTGATCGGTTCGATCACGCCCGAACAGGTGCCCGCAGTGGCGATCGCGGCGATCGCCACCCAGCGCGACTTCGGCGACCGCAGCGTGCGCAAGCATGCGCGCCTGAAATACACCATCGACGACCGCGGCATCGACTGGTTCCGCGGCGAAGTCGAACGCCGCGCCGGGTTCGCCTTCGCGCCGGCGCAGGGAGTGCGCTTCGAGCACAACGGCGACCGCTTCGGCTGGGTCGAGGGCGAAGCCTTGAGTCGTTCCCCCGCGCGTTGGCAACTGACCCTGCGCATCCCCGCCGGACGCATCCACGACCGCGACGGATCGCATGCACAGGCCGGGCTGCGCGCGCTGGCGCGCCGCCTGCGCGAACTGGGCGACGACCCGGCCGTCACCGAAGTGCCGCATTTCCGCCTGACCGCCAACCAGAACCTCGTCATCGCCCACATCGCCGCGCACGACCGCGCCGGCATCGACGCCCTGCTCGCGCAGTACGGTCTGGATCTGCATCATCGTGCCAGCCGTGTGCGCCTGCATGCGCTGGCCTGCGTGGCGCTGCCGACCTGCGGGCTGGCGATGGCCGAAGCCGAACGCTACCTGCCGGCCTTCGTTGCACGCATCGAGGAGCGCTTGGCCGCGCATGGCCTCGACGACACCCCGATCCATCTGCGCATCAGCGGCTGCCCGAACGGCTGCCCGCGACCTTACTTGGGTGAGATCGCGCTGGTCGGCAAGGCGCCGGGCCGCTACAACCTGATGCTCGGCGCCGACCATCGCGGCCAGCGCCTGAACGTGCTGTATCGCGAAAACCTCGACGAGGCGCAGATCCTCGCCGCGCTCGATCCGTTGTTTGCGCTGTATGCCGGCGAACGCGGCGACGGCGAACGCTTCGGCGATTTCCTCGTGCGCGCCGGCATCGTCGCCGCGCCCATTGCACGCAGCCTGCCCACACCGCTGGAGGTGCTGGCATGAGCGCCTTGCCCGATCCGGTGGCGATCGCCGAATCCCCGCGCGCGCTGGCCGAAACCAACCGCTGGCTCGCCGGGCGCAGCGCGCAGCAGCGGGTGGCGTGGGCGTTGGAAACGCTGGCCGGCGCGCACGCGCTGTCCTCCAGCTTCGGCGCGCAAGCGGCGGTGTCGTTGCATCTGCTCACGCAGCAAAAACCGGACATCCCGGTGATCCTGATCGACACCGGCTACCTGTTCGCGCAGACCCTGCGTTTCGCTGCGCAGTTGCGCGAGCGCCTCGATCTCAACCTGCGCGTGTACACCCCGTCATCCGAACACGCCTGGCCGGCGGCGTGGGTGGAACGGCTGCGCGATGGCGGCGCGGAGGCGATCGCGCGTTACAACCGCGTGCACAAGGTCGAACCGATGCACCGTGCGCTCGACGAGCTGGGCGTAAGCACGTGGATCGCCGGCCTGCGCCGCAGCCAGTCCTCCACCCGCGTCGGCATCGACTTCCTCGAACTGCGCGACGGGCGCTGGAAACTGCATCCGTTGGCCGACTGGTCCGACCGCGACATCCATCACTACCTGCGCGCCCACGACCTGCCCTACCACCCGCTGTGGCAGGAAGGCTACGTCAGCATCGGCGACACCCACAGCACGCGGCGCTGGGAACCGGGCCTGCGCGAGGAAGACCTGCGCTTCTTCGGCCTGCGCCGCGAATGCGGACTGCACTTCGACGAGGAGACCGGGCGCGCGGCGTGAGGAAGCTGATCGGGGGCGGCCCTCACTCCCCACGCGCGGGGCGGGCAGTCCGGGCATCGTATCGGCACGCGCATCACGAGGCTCGATCCTGGCGACAGGATTTACCCGCGATTGGTGAACGCATCAGGCCGCCGCATGCAGCTCGAACTGCACCTTCACCGCCCGGTACGGGAACAGATATTTGCCATCGTCCGTGCGCTCGACCACGCCATTGCGTGCGAGCTCCTGCACGTCGGCATGCACGGCGCGCACGTCGCGATCCAGCCGACGCGCCAGCTCACGCACGCCCAGCGGCCCAGCGCCGGTCATGCGGTCGATCATGCGCCAGCGGTTGGGCGTCAGCACTTTCCACAACAGGTCGAACGAGTCGAAACTGATGCGCGCATACCTGTCCGCCTTGCGCGTGCGCAGGGCATCGCGCAGCTCGGCGAAGGATTCATTCGCGGGACGGACCTCGAACAGGACGGTTTTCATCGTTCCACCTCGCGATGTCGGATTGGAAGTCGGCAAGTAATTGGTCAAGGTCGATGAAGACATACCGCGATTCCACCTCGCCGCAGTGCCGATGATCGCCCTTGCCGGCCTCGTTGTCGTAGCGCAACACGCACACATCATCCACGACGTAGGCGAGCCGATATTTGAAATCGTGCATGCTGCCACGCAACGGGCGCGGCACCCGCCAGACCACGATCCGTGCGAAACGGCCTTCGGCGATCGCGATCAGGCGATTGGCGATCTCGACGGCCTTCATGTTGCTTGTTTTAGCAACACGCGCATATGTTGTCAATCACAGCAACATGTGACAACAGCAACATGTGACGGCTGCGCAGGCGACCACGCAAGCCACTTCCCCCTCACGCCACCGTGGTCTCCCGTTGCGCCTCGCCCCACGCCGGCGGGGTCGGCCAGATCGCTTCCGCATTGCCGGCCAGCACGCGGCGCACGTCGCGGCGGTCGATCTGCGGTGCCAGCGCGGCGAGCAGTTCCAGCGCGTAGTCGCGCAACACGCGCTCGCGCGGCAGCACCGCCCATGCGGTGCACTCGGGCAGCGCCGGGGCCGGCAGTGCGAGCAGATCCTCTTCGTCGCGCGCATCCACCGCCATCTGCGCCAGCACGCCCACGCCGAGGCCGGCGCGCACGTAGGTCTTGATCAAGTCGGCATCGCGCGCTGTCATCGCGAAACGCGGACTGTGCCCGTGCGCGATGAAGGCCTGCTGCAGCGAGGAATCCGCGCGCAGGGAAGATTCGTAGCTCACCAGCGGATGCGCGGCGAGTTCGGCGATGCCCGGAGAGTGGCCGAGCTTGGCCAACGCGTGCCCGCGCGGCACCAGCAGCACGCGCCGCCAGCGGTACAGCGGCACCGGCAGGCCGCCACCGGGAATCGCGCCGGAGGTGCTGATGACGGCGAAGTCGGCCTCGCCGCGCGCCAGATGATCGAGCACCTCGCCATCGGCCAGCGGGCGCAGGTGCACGCTCACCCGTGGGAAGGCGCGTTTGACGCGGGCGATGGCCTCCGGCAGCACATGCCGCGCCTGCGTGTGGGTGGTCGCCAGCACCAGCCGGCCCTCGTGCTCGCCGCGCTCGTTGGCGGCGTAGGCGCGGATGTTGCCGGTCTCCTCGATGATCCGCCGCGCGTGCGCCAGCACCTGCTGGCCGGCCGGGGTGATCGCCTCCAGGCTGCGGCCCTTGCGCGAGAACAGCAGGAAGCCCAGTTCGTCTTCCAGATGCTTGAGCTGTTTGGACAGACCGGGCTGGGTGGCGTGCACGCGCTCGGCGGCCTGGGTGATGTTCAGGCGCGAATCAGCGATGGCGACGAGGTAGCGGAGCTGGGTCAGGGTCATGGCTTCGATTTCCGAAAATGGTTGTGGGCAAGCGACGCGAAATCACGCGCGCATGCAACAACACATCATCGGAAATCGAAACTGGGACATGACGGATCCGGAACGGATGGCTCGACTGGTTGTGGTTGCGCCGCATCAAGGAGCGCGGGATCGACAGTAACGCACACCGCGCGGGGCGTCCAGCGCCAACCGCGGCAGCGTTCATGCCGTGCAGGCATATGCGCAGAAGCAGGGCTCACTTCCGCTGCCGGTCGTCGCTGCCTAGGGTCGAGGCTCCGCCCTCGTCTGATGTCTTGGCCTGGACATGAAAGAACGCTTGGCTCTCACCCTTGCAGCACGAATAGCTTATGCCCCTTCCCTCGCCTGCGGGGGAAGGCTGGGATGGGGGCTGCATTTCGCAGTAGTCCCCCCACCCCGACCCCACGGCCCTACCTGGCGTTCTTCGGCGCGCGAACTGCCACCGGCAGTTCGCAACCGCGCCTCATCACCCCCCGCAAGCGGGGGAGGGAGTGTCATTGCAGGCTCTTCACCCTTATGAGGGGACAGACACCCTGGAGTTCAGCGCCATGACCACATCCCTGTTTCCGCTCTTCGTCGATCTGCGCGATCGCGCCGTCCTCGTGGTCGGCGGCGGCGCGGTAGCCGCGCGCAAGGTCGAGCGACTGCTCGCCGCCGGCGCGCGGGTGCGGGTGCTCGCGCCGGAACTGCATCCATGCCTGCGCGAACTCGTGCAGGCACGGCGCATCGCCCATCGCAGCTGCGTCTTCCATGCCGACCTTCTCGACGGCGCGTGGCTGGCGATTGCCGCCACCGACGACGCGCAAATCAACCGCGCGGTCGCGCGCGCGGCGAACGAGCGCCGCATCCTCGTCAACGTGGTCGATGACGCGGATCTGTCGAGCATCCACCTGCCGGCGGTGGTCGAGCGCGGGCCGGTGCAGATCGCGATCTCCAGCGGCGGCGGCGCACCGATGCTGGCGCGGCGCATTCGCGAACGTCTGGAAACCCTGTTCGACGAATCGCTGGGCACGCTCGCGCACCTGCTCACGCGCCAGCGCGAGCGCATCCGCGCGGCCATCCCCGACATCGCACGCCGCCGGCGCTGGTTCGATCGCCTGCTCGATCGCCTCGCACCCGACCTGCGCTTGCGCGGGCGCGTGGAGGACGCCGAACGCGATTTGCTTGCCGCGCTCGACGGGCTGCCGGCGAACACCGCGCGCGGCCGCGTGGTGCTGGTCGGCGCCGGCCCCGGCGATCCCGGTTTGCTGACCTTGCGTGCGCTGCGCGCGCTCAACGAGGCCGACGTGATCGTGCACGACCGCCTCGTCGGCGCTGGCGTGCTCGCGCTGGCGCGGCGCGACGCGCTGCGCATCGATGTCGGCAAGCGCGTGGGCGAGCGCGCCGATGCGCAGGAGCGCATCCACGCGATCCTGCTCGAACACGCGCAGGCCGGCCGGCATGTGGTGCGATTGAAGGGTGGCGACCCGTTCGTGTTCGGTCGCGGCGGCGAGGAATTGCAGTTCCTGCACGCCCACGGCATCGCCTTCGAAGTCATCCCCGGCATCACCGCCGCACTGGCCTGCGCCGCCTACGCCGGCGTGCCGTTGACCCACCGCGAGCTTGCGCAGTCGGTGCGGCTGGTCACCGCGCATGCGAAGGATTCGCTGGACACGCTGGATTGGCGCGCGCTCGCGGCCGAGCGGCAAACGCTCGCCGTGTACATGGGCGTGGCCGGGCTGGAGCGCCTGCGCACGCGCCTGCTCGCCCACGGCCGCGCGGCCGACACACCGTTCGCGTTGATCGAAAACGGCTCGCGACCCGAGCAGCGCGTGATCCTCGGCACCTTGGCCGACTTGCCCGAGCGCGCCCGCGCGGAGGGCGTGCGCGCGCCGGCGCTGCTGATCCTCGGTGAAGTGGCCGCGCTGGCCGCCGACCTGCACTGGTTCGGCGCACCGCCGCTGCGCGCTCCAGTGCTCGAGCAACTTTCCGACGTTGCCTGAGAACCGGGCTGCTGTTCGAGCCAGGCCGTACGGGGTGGGATGGCCGGGTTCGACCGGTTAGAATGGCGAGTCCGCAGCGCACCTGCGCTGTGTCCGTCTTTCCCGTCGCAAGCCCCGCGTGACGGACTGCCTTTCAGGAACACCGCCCCATGAAGATTCTGGTCGCCTACAAGCGCGTGGTGGACTTCAACGTCCGCATCCAGGTCAAGCCCGACGGATCGGGCGTGGCCACCGACGGCGTCAAGCTGTCGGCCAATCCGTTCGACGAGATCGCGCTGGAGGAAGCGCTGCGGCTGCGCGAAAAGGGCGTCGCTAGCGAGGTGATCGTCGCCACCATCGCCCCCGCCGACGCGCAGGCGCATCTGCGCAACGGGCTGGCGATGGGCGCCAACCGCGCCATCCACGTCGTCGCCGACCAGCCGCTGTCGCCGCTGGCCGCCGCGCGCACCCTGCTCAAGCTGGTCGAACAGGAGCAACCGGGACTGGTGATCCTCGGTAAGCAGGCCATCGACGACGACTGCAACCAGACCGGGCAGATGCTGGCCACGCTGTGGGGCCGCCCGCAGGCGACCTTCGCCAGCAAGCTCGTCGTCGATGGCGGCAAGGCGATGGTGGTGCGCGAGGTCGATGCCGGGCTGGAAACGCTGGAAGTGGATCTGCCGGCGGTGATCACCACCGACCTGCGCCTGAACGAGCCGCGCTTCATCAAGCTGCCCGACATCATGAAGGCCAAGTCCAAGCCGCTGGAAACCATCGCCTTCGACAGCCTCGGCGTGGAAGCCGGGCATCCGCTGGAAACCGTGCACTACGCCCCACCGGCCAAGCGCCAGCGCGGGGTGATGGTGAAGACGGTGCCGGAGTTGATCGACGCGCTGAAGGCGAAGGGATTGTTGTAAGCCGTCGCTCCAGCGCACGCTGGAGCCCAGCGACTTTGCAACCTCCCCGACAGACACTGGATGCCTGCGTTCGCAGGCATGACGACAAGAGAGAGAACGCAGCATGTCCAAGGTTCTGATCGTCGCCGAACACCTCGGCGGCAAGCTCAATCCTTCCACCGCCAAGTGCGTGAGTGCCGCCAAGGCACTGAATGCCGATGCCATCGACATCGTGGTGCTCGCCGCCGATCCGACCACCGTGGCCGCGCAGGCGGCGACCATCGCCGGCGTCACGCGCGTGCTTGCCGTCGCCAATGCCGCCAACGCGCACGCGCTGGCGCAGGTGCAGGCACCGCAGGTCGCCCAGCTCGCCGCCGGTTACACGCATGTATTCGGCCCCTCGACCACCTTCGGCAAGGATCTGATGCCGGCCGTCGCCGCGCTGCTGGGCGTGGCGCAAGTCAGCGACGTGATGAAGGTCGAGGACGCGCGCACCTTCCAGCGCCCGATCTACGCCGGCAACGCCATCCTCACCGTGCAGGCGCCGGAAGGCCAACCGGTGGTCGCCACCATCCGCATCGCCTCGTGGCCGGCCGCCGCCGACGGTGGCCATGCGGGCATCGAGAACGTGGCTGTGGACGCAGCCCTGCCCACCCACACGCGCTTCGTCGCGCTCAAGGCCGGCAAGACCGACCGCCCCGACCTGCAAAGCGCTGCGCGCGTGGTCTCCGGCGGCCGCGCCTTCGGCTCGGCGGACAACTTCTCCATTCTGTACGCGCTGGCCGACAAGCTCGGTGCCGGCGTGGGCGCATCGCGCGCGGCGGTGGACGCCGGCTACGTGCCCAACGACATGCAGGTCGGACAGACCGGCAAGATCATCGCACCGGAACTGTACGTCGCCATCGGCATCAGCGGCGCGATCCAGCACCTGACCGGCATCAAGGACGCCGGCACCATCGTGGCGATCAACAAGGATGCCGACGCACCGATCTTCGAGGTCGCGGATATCGGCTTGGTGGGCGACCTGTTCCAGTTGGTGCCGGAGTTGACGGCGGCGCTTTGACGCTGACCAGCGTCGGAACTGCTTGTCCCTTCTCCCACTGGGAGAAGGTGCCCGAAGGGCGGATGAGGGAAAGATCTCTCATCCAGGATGGGCATCCCCTCATCCGGCGTTGACACGCGGCTCCTGCCGCGTGCCTTGCAGGCCGGCTACGCCGTTCGCTTCGGCATCCTGCCTCCGCAATCGCGCCACCTCGCTGCAAGCGTGGGTTCGCCCCCATCCCAACCTTCCCCCGCAAGCGGGGGAGGGGCTGTTTTCATCTTTCCGTGGGATGCGTCAAGCGACAGCGAACTCGCACCCCGTCTTCGCACGCAATTCCTCGTCCGTCACGCCCTCGGACTTCTCGATCAGCACGAGACCCTGCGGGGTCACGTCGAACACCGCCAGTTCGGTGATGATGCGGTTGACCACGCCCACGCCGGTGAGCGGCAACGTGCATTCGCGCAGGATCTTGTGCTCGCCGCTCTTGGCGGTGTGCTCCATCAGCACCACGATGCGCTTGACGCCGGCGACCAGATCCATCGCGCCGCCCATGCCCTTGACCATCTTGCCGGGCACCATCCAGTTGGCGAGGTCGCCCTTGTCGGTGACCTGCATGCCGCCGAGCACGGCCAGGTCGATGTGACCGCCGCGGATCATCGCGAAGCTGTCGTGGCTGCCGAAATAACTCGCACCCACGCGCGCGGTCACGGTCTGCTTGCCGGCGTTGATCAGATCGGCATCCAGCTCGTCCTCGGTCGGGAACGGGCCGATGCCGAGCAGGCCGTTCTCCGATTGCAGCCACACGTCCATCCCTTCCTGGATGTAGTTGGCCACCATCGTCGGCAGGCCGATGCCGAGGTTGACGTAGGCGCCGTCGGTGAGTTCGCGCGCGGCGCGCTGCGCCATTTGTTCGCGGGTCCAGGGCATGTTTTGTATCCTTTTTTCAGGCGGACTTCGCGCGCAGGGTGCGCTGCTCGATGCGCTTCTCGGGGTGGGCGTTGACGACGATGCGATCGACGTAGATGCCCGGCAGGTGGACGTGATCGGGATCGATCGCGCCAAGCGCGACAAGTTCCTCGACCTCCACCACGCACACCTTGCCGCACATCGCTACCGCCGGATTGAAGTTGCGCGCGGTCTTGCGGAACAGCAGGTTGCCGGACGGATCGGCCTTCCACGCCTTCACCAGCGACACATCGGCGCGCAGCGCGGTTTCCATCACATAGTGGTGGCCATCGAACTCGCGCGTCTCCTTGCCCTTGGCGACGATGGTGCCGTATCCGGTACGGGTGTAGAACGCGGGAATGCCCGCGCCGCCGGCGCGCATGCGCTCGGCCAGCGTGCCCTGCGGATTGAACTCCAGCTCGAGTTCGCCGTTGAGGAACTGGCGCTCGAACTCCTTGTTCTCGCCGACGTAGGACGAGATCATTTTCTTGATCTGCCGCGTCGCCAGCAGTTGGCCGAGCCCGAAGCCATCCACGCCGGCGTTGTTGGAGATGGCGGTCAGGCTCTTCACACCCGAATCGCGCAGCGCGGCGATCAGCGCCTCGGGGATGCCGCACAGGCCGAAGCCGCCGACCGCGACGATCTGGCCATCGGCGACCAAGCCCTGCAACGCCTGCTGCGCATCCGCAAACAGCTTGCTCTTCGCGGTGCCTGATGGATGGGGAACTGCGGCGATATCGTTCATGGTTCTGATGCCTCCTGCGAAGACGACAACGATACCACGCCGCGCCGAATGGACTTGCTGTCAGTCCAGTCGATACGCCGGCTGCGTGCGCATCCATGCGATGGTGCGCGCCAATCCTTCGCGCAGCGAAAGCAGCGGCGACCAACCCAGCTCACGTTGCGCAAGCGAACAATCGAGAGCGTTGGCGGGCACGTCGATAGCGCGCGCCGGCAGACGCCGGCAAGCGACCGGGCGACCGAGCAATTCGCTCATCACGGCGAGCAATTCGTCCAGGCGTGTCGCCGTGCCTGAGCCGATGTTGAACACGGCGTGCGAACCGTCGTAGGCCAGCGCGCGCGCGAAGGCATCGGCGACATCGGCCACATGCAGGTAGTCGCGCGCCACACTGCCATCGCCCCACAACTCGACCGGCTCGCCGCGCAGCGCGTGGTGCAGGAACACACCGACCGCCCCCTGCGAAGTTTCCGGTCGCTGGCGCTCGCCGAACGGATTGGCCACCCGCAGCACGATGCCGCGGATGCCATGCAGACGCTGGTACATGCGCACGTATTTTTCGATCGCCAGCTTGACGATCGCATAGGACACCAGCGGTTCGGTCGGATGCGCCTCGTCGATGGGAAGAGTACGCGACGGGCCATAAACCGCGCCGCCCGAGGAAATGAACACGATCCGGCCGACGCGCCGGCGCACCATCGCATCGAGCAGGTGCAGGCTCGGTACGAGGTTGGACTGAACGTCGAACGCCGGATCGTCGTTGGAGTTCTTCGGCAGCGTGGTGGAAGCGAGGTGGATGACCGCATCGGCACCGTCGATGGCCGCTTCGATGTCGTGTGCGTTCATCAGATCGCCGGCCATCCACTCGACCGCTTCAGCCGCCGCGAACGTACGCCAAGGCTGCACCCGCGGACGTTCGAGGATGCGCAGCGCGTGGCCGTCCGGCAGCAATCGCTCGACGATCGCCGAACCGATGAATCCGCCGCCGCCGATGATCGTGCATCGCATCCGCATCACTCCTGCATGGGTGGCCGCATCGCAAACGCTCGCATCAGCGTGTCACGCCCGGCACGTTCGTCAGCGCGCAGCGCAGGCCGCGCGCGGCGGCAACGAACGGCAGCAGGCGCTCGAGCGCATGCAACAGCGAACCATCATACGGCAGCGGTTCGGACGGATAGTCAGACCAATCCAGAGCGAGATCGAACAGCGGGCGCAGGGCATCCGTGCGCGCCCAGAACATCGTATGCCGATTGATGGAACGCGCCGGCGCGCTTCATCGCGAAGAAGCCCCTGCCTCGGCCGCATCCAGACAGCCGTCGATCCACGTGCACAGCCGCTCCAGACCCGCATCCAGCGTTACGGAAGGCTGCCAATGCAGATGCTCGCGCGCGCGCTCGATGCGCGCGCAGGCATGGCGCACGTCGCCGTGGCGGAAGCTGCCGTTGACCATGGGCGCCGGCGCGCCATAACGGCGCGCGATCCAGCGCGCGAGATCGAGGATCGTGATCGCTTCCGCCGAGCCAATATCGATGGCTTTGTTCGCGACTACGTCCGCATCGGTCGCCGCGAGCAGTGCGCGGGCAACATCATCGATGCATACGAAATCGCGCACGATCGCGCCGTCCTCGTACACCGGGATGCTGCGCCCTTCGCGCGCGAGCCGGCAGAACAGCGGCACGATGCCGGTGTAGGGATTGCTCAGCGACTGCCCCACGCCGTAGACGTTCTGCAGGCGCAGCACCCATGGACGCACGCCGAACGCCAGCGCCCACGCGCCGAGCACATGCTCCTGCGCGAGTTTGGTTGCACCGTAGACGCTGGTCGGATGCGGTTGGGTCGCGCTGGCTTCGTGCGGCAAGGCCTGCAAGCCGGGAAAGTCCCACTGCGCGCGCGCGAGCATGGCCGCGTCGCGCTGGCCCGGATGTTCGATGCGGCCATCACCCGCGCGCCATGCGCCTTCGCCGTACACGGCGCGGCTGGATGCGAGCACGATCCGCTCCGGCAGCGCATCGTGCCGGGCCAGCGCATCGAGCATGCGCGTGGCACCCACGACATTCGTCTCGGCGTGGCGCGTGGCCTGCGTGAGCGATTGCCCGGTGCCGGTTTCCGCCGCCAGATGCACGATCACCTCGGGCCGCACACGATCCAGCAGACGATCCCAGGCGTCGGCCGAACACACGTCGGCCTCGACTAACTCCACTCGCGCATCCAACGCCGGCGGACGCGTTCGCTGCGCATGCACCTGCGGATGCAGGTTGTCCATCGCCACGACGCGCCCGAAGCGCTCCGCAAGCAGCGCCGACATCGCACAGCCGATGAATCCGGCGCCACCGGTGACCAAGCACGTTCTGGAACTCATCGCGGCATTCCCCTTGCCATCCTCAAGCACGCTCCGCTGTTCTTGCGGCTGCTCCTTGCAAAGTGGAACGGGCGGCGAACAGCCGGTGCGCGAAACGCAGCGTCGGCGCTTCGATCAGGCGATGACTGGCGAAACCCACGCCGATAGCGATCGCCAACCACGCGACGAGCAAGAGCCTGTGGGGCACATGATCGTAACCATGCAACGCGCCGGTCGCCCACGCCAGCGCGGCGAACACCAGTTGATGCCAGAGATACAGCGAATACGAGGCATCGCCAAATCTGCGGATCCATGCCGGCATCACGCGTCCGCTGGTGCGCTCGACGCCCACCGAGCCATACACAATCAGCGCCGAGGGTATCCCCAGGCAGGCCAGTCGCCACAGGTGATCCCAGCCGCCGAACCACGCATTGACCGCTGCGCCACCTGCGAAACCGAGCAACCCCAACGCCAACGCAGCGGCGCCGTAAGCGTGCGCGCCGCGTTGCACCAGCCAGGCCACCGCACAACCCAATCCGAATTCCAGCACCAGCGGACTGGCGATGGGCCAGTCGTGCAGCGCCGGTACCCGGCTGCGCGCCAGTGCGATCAGCACGGTTTCGGCAGCGAGCCACAGCGCCACGGCCCGGAACAGATGCTTCGGCGCCAACGCGATGAGCGCCGTGAGCACTGCATAAAAGAACATTTCGTAACACAACGTCCATGCCGCCAGCACCTTGTCGTTGTTGGAGGTCAGGGCGAACAGCAACTGCCATGGATCGGCTTGCGGCAGCCACGCGGGCGCGAGGACGAACACGCCGCTGGCCGGCACGGCGACCGCGAGGACGCACCAGTACAACGGGTAGATGCGCAGGATGCGCCGTACCCCGAACGCGACCGCGCCGCTCGACGCAGCCGCCCGCAAGGCCGCGATGGTGACGATGAACCCGGAGATCACGAAGAAGATGTCCACGCCCGCCGGACCCACCCACCAGTATCGGTACTTCAGCCAGTCGGCACCCATGCCATCGCGGGTGGACAGCAGATGGATGAGCATCACCATCATCGCGGCGATGCCGCGCAAGCCCTGGACGTTACGAAACATGCGCGGACTCCGCGCACGCGGCAAGCCATTCCGGCCACGGCATGCAATGCATGGCCTGCCTCATGGCTGCTTCCCGGTCATCCTGGCGATGCGGAACGCCAACGAACGGCGCATCGCCGCGACCAGTTCGGCGGCCGCGCCGCGCACGCGGAACGGCCGCGGATCGTCGCGGTAGCGCTGCACCATCGCCATCTGCCAGCGCGTGTCCGCCACCGGGAAACAAGCCGACAGCGCCTGATGACGGTATTCGAGCTTGACGTAATTGCGCGCGGCCGCGCGCGCGGTCATCGCGCACCATGTCAGGTAGCCGCGCGCCTGCGCGCAGTACGGGATCAATCGCTCGATCGCATGCGGAAGATCGCCGTCGCCGTAGTCCATGCCCTCGAACTCCGACCACTGCCACGGCTTGCGGAACAGCGGCTCCAGCGCCGCCGGACGAAACCAGTACATTGACCCCAACGGCGCCAGCGGCGTGTCCTCGTCGGGCACGATGCGCAATCCCAGTTCGTCGGCCAGCGCCTGCACGCGCGGGCGGTTGCCGAACCAGGCGTGCCCGAGCGTGGGATAACCGACGTGCACCACCGGCGGCATCAGCACGCCGATGTGCGGCTCGCGCGCCAGCAGATCGAACAGGTTTTCGACGTAGCCACGCGAATCGAGCAGGTTGCCGAGCAGGTGGCGACGGAAACCGGCCGCGCGATTGACGCCATCCTGCGGCGACTTCTTGCTGTGCAGCCGGCACACGAGGTCGTAGCCGCCATCCAGCACGATGTCGCGGCAACCGATCAGCAGCGCCGAGGTGTCGCGGCCGGCGTTGGAGGCGAGCACACGCACATCGAGGCGACGCAGATTGGGCAGGCCATGAAGCGCCGCCGCGATCGGGTCGCGCTTGTCCTGGGTGTCGGTGGTGACGATGAGGTCGAGCGGCCGCGGCACGTTCGCCAGATACGCGCCGATCTCCGCCGCCATCTCCGGGTAGTACAGGTGGACCAGTGCGGCCACGTTCCAGTCGCGCCATGCCGGCGGAGCGGTTTCGATCCGTACCGGCGGGAACACGTCGAGCAATTCGAAGTTGGTGTACAGGGTGCGCGGCGGCGCGGTGCGCACGAGGTTGCGCCAGATCAGTTCGACCGGGTAGGCCGATGCGCTGCGCAGCAGATCGAAGGCGCGACGCAGGTCGATCGCCTCGGCCTCGTGGTAGAGCGGATCGTGGAAAAAGACTCGGCGCTTGAGAATCGGGCAACGCTGCTCGATCGTGCGATCCACCTCGATCAGGATCGGGTGATCGGTGCCGAACGCGGCAGGCTCCATGTACACCGACCAGCGGTAGCCGAGACGCTCGAAGTGCTCGGTGAAGCGCGCCTCATGGAGCATGATCGCATCGCGGTACGAGGCCACCGGCGGCATCGTCCGCCAATAGGTCGCGAAGTCCTCGCTGTGCAGCATGCGCGCGCGCACGGCGATGAAATGCGACTGGATGTGCGCGGGGATGCGCTGACCGGCCTCGAACGGGCTGCCCGCCGCGGCGTGCGCGGTGATCCCCCAGAAATCAACCTCGCGCGCCTGCATGGCATCGAACAGTTCCGCCAGCGGGAAGATCGGACCGAAGAAGGTGTAGTTCAACAGAAGCAATTCGTCGCAAGCGGCGAGCGCGGCCGGGCCGATCCAGTCGATGCACTCGCGGTAGCCATGCACGTCGAAACCGGCGTTCCCGCGGACGAACACCTCCGTGCCGGCAGATTGCAACAGGGCCATGCCCTGCGCATCCGGCGCGCCGTTGCACACGACGACTACGCGTCCGGCGTGCTCGCGCAGCGCGTGGAGCATGTGGGCGACATAGTCGTCGACGATCCCGTGCGCGTCGTGGAACAGGTAGATCGCGATCCGCCGCGGCGCCGTCTGTGCCGCTGGGGAACCAGGTGGCGGCGCGACGCCGGGCAGCAGGGCGCAACTGCGCGCACCCGCGACGGCATGCGCGGCCTGCGCTTCGAGGGCATCGGCGCGCCCTCGCTCCGCCGCGATGTCCATGCGCAACCCTTGCAGTTGCTCGTCGCGCTCGCGTACCGCCTCCTGCATCGCCAGCACGCGCAGCGCGGCGGCATCGGCCATCTCGCGCAACTCGCCGTACAGCGGATCGCACAGCGCGGCGAAACCGGCGAGCAGCGGCTGCGTCTGCGCGATCGTGCGCCAGATGCCATCCGCATCCTGTGCGCGCAGCCGTGCGTGCAGCGCAAGAGCCGGATCATCCGCTGCAACAGGACTTTCACCGGAAGAATGCCACCGATCGGGGCGCAGGAATGCCTCGATCGCAGCCGCTGCATCCGCTTCGCCCAGCCGCGGCCACGTCAACCCCAGCGCCTGCCCGATGCCTGCAGCTTGCCCTCGCCAGTCCGCCAGCAAATCCTCGTAGTGGATCGATGCGCGCGGCAAGCCGCGGCTGGCGATTTCGCCGGCGACGGCATGATGCAGCCACAGCCAGTGCGCGCGCGATGCCGCCATGCCGGAGAAACGCGCCAGCGAGGCGGCGACCGCGCGCGGATCGCGCAGCACGTGCAGCACATGCACGTCGAAACCGGCCGCCGTCGCCGTCTGGATCCACAGCGGCGCGAGCAGGCACAGGCGCGGATCCTTGAGCAGCGACAACGGCTGGTCGGCGAAATCCTCGGCGAGCAGACCCTCGATGCGCGCACGCGCGGCGGCGGTCGCGTCGGCGCGCAGCCAGTCGGCGGGCAGCGCACGCGGGTCGTCCCAGCATCGATCCAGTGCGCGCAACAGATCTTCGTCGATGGCCACCGCCTGCGCATTCTCCCAATAGCCGCCGGGATTGCCCGCATCGGCGGCGAGCAGCGTTCCGGGCACGGCACAGCCGAGCAGGCCGAGCACGCGCGCGACGGCCGAGGTGCCGCTGCGTTGCGTGCCCAGCACGAGGATGAGTACGGGACGCTCAGGCATCGACTTGCACCTGCGGCCGCACATTGAAATCGACCAGCCCGGTCGCCAGCCGCTGCGGATCGGGGCGCACGCGGATCATCAACACATCCACTTCGCGGGCGACGAATTGCTCGCCCTCGCCCACCAGCCCGACCAAGCCGGCATTGAGGAAATATGTTCCCGGCGCGAGCAGGCAGCGGAACGCGAAGCGCACCTGCGCGCGCGCGCCGGCATCCACCAACGGCAAGCCCTCGCCATACGGCGCGCTGGCCGCGCCGCCGAGCTCCACGCCGGTCACGGTCTTGATCATCATCCCGCAACGGATCCCGGCGAGCGTGCGCTCGAAATCCACAGCGTAGCAATACACATACTCGCGACCGGGTGCTAGCACGTTGACCACGCGACCGTCGGGCGTTTCCACCCGCGGCTGGCCGATGCGCGCGCCCAGATGCGGGTAGGTCACGCCTTGCCCGCGCGGCAGGCCGGGATCGAACCCGTCGTCGCGATCGCGTGCGTCGGCATTTGAGTCGTCGGTGGCATCATCGACCGCATTGGCACCCGCGACATCGGATTGTTGCGTGGTCGTCGCAGCAACGGTCGCATCGGCTTCGGCAGCCGGTTCGGCCGCCGCGCGGGGTGGATGGGCGACGATCCATGCGCGCACCGCATCGAGTGTCTCGACCGGCGCGTACAGCAGCTTCTGGTAACGGGTAAGCACGTCGCGGGTATGACCCAGCGCCAGCAATTCACCGCGGTCGAGCAGCATCGCGCGGTCGCAGGACTCGGCCACCGTGGCCGCCGAATGCGACACGAACAGGATCGTCGCGCCGTCCTCGCGAATCTTGCGGATGCGCGCGAAGCACTTGCGCTGGAAGGCCTCGTCGCCGACCGACAGCGCCTCGTCCACGACGAGGATGTCCGGTTCGACGTGGATCGCCACCGCGAAGGCCAGACGCATGTACATGCCGCTGGAATAGGTCTTCATCGGCTGCTCGACGAAATCGCCGATGTCGGCGAAGGCGAGGATCGCGTCCATGCGCGCATCGATCTGCGCCGGCGTCAGCCCGAGGATGCCGGCGTTGAGCACCACGTTCTCGCCGCCAGTGAACTCCGGGTTGAAGCCCGCGCCCAGTTCCAGCAACGCGGCGATGCGGCCGTGGACGCTGACGCTGCCGGTGCTCGGCGCCAGCGTGCCACAGACGATCTGCAACAAGGTGGACTTGCCGGCGCCGTTGCGGCCGACGATGCCGACCTGCTCGCCGCGGGCAATCTCGCAGGATACGTCGCGCAGCGCCCAGTATTCGCGGAAGTGCTCGCGTGGCGCGCGCCGCAGTACCCGCGCCATGCGCGGCGCGAAGAACTGGCGCAGGCGGTCGAGCGGATGCGCGTACACCGGATAGCACTTGCCCAGCGCGTCGATGCGGATCGCCGGTGTCGCGGATGCTGGCTCAGAGGACATCGGCGAACCCCGCGCGGGTCTTCTGGAACCACCACCAGCCCAGCCACGCCAGCAGCGCGCCGCCCAGCCAGCACAGCGCCAGCGCGCCCCATGCGGGCATGCGTCCGAACACCAGCACGTCGTGCGTGGCCTCCACCAGCACGCTCATCGGATTGAGCGCCATCAGCGAACGCCAGGGTTCGGGCACCGCCGAGAGCGGATAGAAGATCGCCGAGACGAACAACAGCACGGTCGCCGCCACGCTGGTCACCTGGCCGACGTCGCGCACGTACACGCCCAGCGAGGCGAGCATCCACATCAACCCGAGCGTGCCCAGCAGCAGCGGCACCAGCACCAGCGGCAACAGCAGCACCGTCCACGGCAAGCCGTGCAGCACGAACACCGCCAGCGCCGCCCACGCCAGCAGCGCCACCCCCATGTGGAACAACGCCGCCAGCAGCGCCACCACCGGCAGTATCTCCAGCGGGAACACCACCCGCTTGACGTAGTTGACGTTGCCAAGAATCAGGCTCGGCGCGCGGTTGAAACCTTCGGCGAACAGGTTGAACACCAGCAGGCCGGCGAACAGGATGGTCGCGAACGCCAGCTTGCTGCCGGCCACCGCGTCGGCATTCCAGCGCGTGCGCAGCACCACCGAGAACACGAAGGTGTACACCGCCAGCATCAGCAGCGGATTGAGCAGCGACCACGCCAAGCCGAGGAAGGAGCCGCGGTAACGCCCGAGCACGTCGCGTCGCGCCAGTTGCCAGATCAGGCGTCGATGCGCGATGAGCGCGCGGGCCATGCCCCACGGCGTGGTGTCGTGGACGGGCGTGGCCGCATGCGCGTGACCGGCAGCGGCGTTCATCGGTTACCGAGAAAGAACGCTTGACCCAACCACACTCTGCCAGCATAGCCGGCCTTGGCCCCTTCTCCCGCTTGCGGGGGGTGATGCGGCGCGCTTGCGAACTGCCGGTGGCAGTTCGCGCGTCGAAGAACGCCCGGCTGGGCAGGCAGGCTGGGATGGGGGGAGAAAATTTCGCACGCCAGCCCCCACCCCAACCCTCCCCCGCAAGCGGGGGAGGGAGTGTATTGGCGGGATCTTTCAACCGCGAGGGTGGTGCCAGTCACCATGATCGTTCGCGACGACTGCGGCGTTCAGGCTTGCGCGCGCAGCGCGTTGTCGAGCTCGGCGCGCAAGTCCTCGACATCCTCCACGCCCACCGACAGACGCACGAGGTTGTCGTGGATGCCCAGTGCGGCGCGGCGTTCGGCGGGGATCGAGGCGTGGGTCATGATCGCTGGATGGTTGATCAAACTCTCCACCCCGCCCAGCGATTCGGCCAGCCCGAACAGCTTGCAGCGCTCCATCATCCGTCGCGTCGCCGGCAGGCCGCCGCGCACGTACACCGAGATCAGGCCGCCGAAGCCGTGCATCTGGCGCTTGGCCAATTCGTGCTGCGGATGCGAGGGCAGGCCGGGATAGATCACCTTCTCGATCTGCGGATGGGTTTCCAGCCAGCGCGCCAGTTCGAGTGCGTTCGCGCAGTGCGCGCGCATGCGCAGGTGCAGGGTTTTCACCCCGCGCAAGGCGAGGAAACTGTCGAACGGGCCCTGCACGGCGCCGACCGCGTTCTGCAGAAACGTCAATTGCTCGGCGATGTCCGGATGCTCGCCGACGATGGCCACGCCGCCGACCATGTCCGAATGGCCATTGAGATATTTCGTCGCCGAGTGCATCACGATCGCCGCGCCGTGTTCGAGCGGGCGTTGCAGGATCGGCGAGGCGAAAGTGTTGTCCACCACCAGCAGCAGGCCGTGCGTCTTGGCGAACGCGCCCAGCGCGGACAGATCCACCACCTTCAGCAGCGGATTGGTCGGCGTCTCGGCCCAGATCATCTTCGTGTTCGGGCGAATCGCCGCGGCCAGCGCGGCCGGGTCGGTGAGATCGACGAAGCTGAATTCCAGCCCCGCCGAGCGCTTGCGCACACGCTCGAACAGCCGGTAGGTGCCGCCGTAGACATCATCCATGCACACGACGTGGCTGCCGGCGTCGAGCAGTTCGAGAATGGTCGAGGTTGCCGCCAGCCCGGACGCGAAGGCGAAGCCGCGCGTGCCGCCTTCCAGATCGGCCACGCAGCGCTCCCACGCGAAACGGGTGGGATTGTGCGAGCGCGTGTACTCGTAACCCTTGTGCACGCCGGGGCTTTGCTGCACGTAGGTCGAGGTGGCGTAGATCGGCGTCATGATCGCGCCGGTGGAGGGATCGGGGTGCTGGCCGGCGTGGATGGCGCGGGTGCCGAGGCCGTGGTTCGTCGGGTTCATAAGTCGAGGACGTCCGATTCGTGATGCGTGATTCGTGTCTTGAAGCCCTCCCCTTCAAGGGGAGGGTTGGGTGGGGATGGTGTCGATCCGAACTCTCTCGATCTTCAACACCGCAGAGATGGACACCATACCCATCCCGTCGATTGCTTATGGGAGATGGGAGAGCGTCGCACACCATCCCCCTCCCGACCTCCCCCTTGAAGGGGGAGGAGAACAGGCTGCACGCCATCTCTCTCCCGCCCCAACAGCGTGCCGCAGGGCCACGACCGTCTGAGGAGGAGAACAGGTCGCACGCCATCCCTCTCTCGCCCCAACGGCGTGCCGCTGGGCCATGACCGTCTGAGGAGGAGAACAGGTCGCACACCATCCCTCTCCGGCCCCCTTGAAGGGGTTGGAGAAAGCGTCATTGCACCCTGCGCCGCAGGTAGTTCAGCAGGTCGATGCGGGTGATCAGGCCGAGGAAGGTTTCGCCGTCCTTGATGATCGCGACCTGGCCGCGGTCGAACACCGGCAGCAGCGATTCGATCGGCGATTTCACGTCCAGCACGTCCAGCCGGGTGACCATCGCGGTGGATACCGGATCGCGGAAGCGCGTCTCGTCGCCGTACACATGCAGCAGCACATCGGATTCATCGACGATGCCGACCAGCTTCTCGCCGTCCATCACCGGCAACTGCGAGATCTCGTACAGCTTCATGCGCTGGTAGGCGGTCACCAGCAGGTCGTGCGGTCCGATCACCACGGTGTCGCGCTGCGCGTACGGGCGCAGGATCAGGTCGCGCAGGTCGCCGTGCGGCTGGCGCTCGAGGAAGCCGTTGTCGAGCATCCAGTAGTCGTTGTACATCTTCGACAGGTACTTGTTGCCGGTGTCGGGCACCAGCACCACCACGCGCTTCGGGCTGGACTGTTCGCGGCAGTACTTGAGCGCGGCCGCCAGCAGGGTGCCGCTGGTGGAACCGCCGAGCACGCCTTCCTTCGCCAGCAGCTCGCGGCCGGCGAGGAAGCTCTCCTTGTCGGTGATCGCGTAAGCTTTGCGCACCCGGGTGAAATCGGAAATCGGCGGCAAAAAATCCTCGCCGATGCCCTCGACCATCCACGAGCCCGATTTTTCGCTGAGGATGCCCTCGTTGATGTACTGGGCGAGGATCGATCCGACCGGATCGGCGAGGATCAGCTCGACGTTCGGCGCGGTCTTGGCGAAATAGCGCGACAGCCCGGTCATGGTGCCGGAGCTGCCGCAGCCGAACACGATCGCGTCCATCTTCCCGTCCATCTGCTTCCAGATTTCCGGGCCGGTGGTGGTCTCGTGCGCGCGCGGGTTGTCGGGGTTGCCGAACTGGTTGATGAAGTACGCGCCGGGCGTGTCGGCGGCGATCTTCGCGGCCAGATCCTGGTAGTACTCGGGATGACCCTTGGCCACGTCCGAACGGGTGAGCACGACCTCGGCGCCCATCGCCTTGAGGTTGAAGATCTTCTCGCGGCTCATCTTGTCGGGGACCACGAGGATCAACCGGTAGCCCTTCTGCTGCGCCACCAGCGCCAGCCCGATGCCGGTATTGCCGGCGGTGCCTTCGACGAGGGTGTCGCCGGGCTTGATCTTGCCCGCGCGCTCGGCGGATTCGATCATCGACAGGCCGATGCGATCCTTGATCGAGCCGCCGGGGTTGGCCGCTTCGAGCTTGAGGAAGATCTCGCAGCAACCCGCGTCGAGGTTGCGCGCGCGGATCATGGGAGTCTGCCCGATCAGGTCGAGGACGCTGTCGTGAACCGGCATGTTGCACCGCCTGCATCGACCCTTGCGGTCGGAAAAGCGATTCTAGCAGGCGGCATCGGCGTGCCGGCTGGATGACGGCGTGGCTGCGGGAATCGGGTATCGGGTATCGAAATTTGCGATTCGGGATTCTGGATTCGTGTCGGATCGTAACCAATTGACGCTCAGAAACGAAAACGGGCGGCAGCAGCCGACGAGGAGGCCACCACCGCCCGCTTGATCGTGATTGCCTCCGGTCAGTGCATCGGCCGGCTGTCAAACATATGGGTGAGACGGTCTTTCGCGTGCAGCTTTTCGCGCTTCATCTGCGCGAGCGTGGTGTCGTCCAGCGGCAACACGCCCAGTTCCGCATCCATGACCTGCTTGTCCAGTTCGCGGTGTCGATGGTAGAGCTGGCGGAACTCGATGTTGGACTTGAGCAGCGCATCCAGCTCGTCACGCGATTGGCTTTCAAACATGGCGCTTGACCTCCTCTGCGGAAAATCTTCGGGCCCGGAAATACGAACGCCCCACTCGGCGATGCGAGCGAGGCGTTGGCTGATGCGAATCCAGATCATGGCGAAGTGCCAGCATTCCGACACCACCATCACGGAGCGACAGGCTCCAGATGACGCGATGCTCCGGAAAATCGACGGCACTCATGGGCGCGATCCGATCCTCCATGCATTCGGGAAGTGCATGGAAGAGTGAAGCTACTCCTGCCTCACGAGGGCTGCAAGTGCCTTCATATCTATTTGTATTTATTGCAGTTTATTGTGATGACAAAGATTCGCACACGAACCCTGCAGCCGCCGGTTGCGACTCGTTCGTCACCACGATCACTGCCCTCCTGCGGCGCGCACGGCGATCACCAGGATGCGGTTGTTGCGCGCACGTCCTGCCGCCGTCGCATTCGAGGCGACCGGCTGCACCGCGCCCAGCCCGATCGCCTGGATGCGGTTGGGTGCCACCCCGGCGGCGCGCAGATAGTTCTTGATCGTCTCCGCGCGTTGCTGGGACAGCGCCAGCGCCTTTTGCGCTCCAGCTGAACTGTCGGTATGCGATTCGATGCGGATCGTCGCGCTGGCGTCCTGTGCGCCCACGAAATCGATCAGCGCCTGGATGCGCGCCTTGCCCGCCTTGTCCATCCGCAAGGTGGCCCGTCCCGGCAGGAACGCCGACCCGGGCAGGCTGGTCGTCGGCCCACGTGGATCGCCCGATCCGGACGCCGAAGGCGTCGAAACGGGGGGCGCAGCCGTGCCGGCTGCCGCAGCCTGCAACGCAGCTTCCTGCTGCGCCAGCCCTGCCGCCTTGGCCTTGGCCTCGGCGAGTGCCTGCGCCTGATCGGAGGCGTCGGTGGCCAGGCTCGCTTCCTGATCCTGCCGCGCCTGCTGGTCGGCAGCCGCGCGCTGGGCTTCCTCGTCGCGTGCCTTGTTCTGCATGCGCATGCGCTCGACTTCCATGCGCGCACGGTCGGCATCGCGGCGGCTGGCGTCGAGCAGGATGCGGTCGCGGTCGCGGTCGAGCTGGTCGATCTGCGCCTGCGCCTGATCGGCTTCGGCGGCGAAACGCGCCGCCTGCACCCTGCGCTCGGCGAGATACAGCGCCGGTTTACGGTCGTCCGAATGCGGCGCGGTCGCGGCGAGCGCGGCCAGCGCCTGATGCGCCTTGAGCCGATCTACGCCACCGAGCGGGCCGAGCACAGGGTCGGCATCCAGCTGCGCCAGCTGCGCGCTCAGCCGTTGCAGATCGGGATCCTTCGGCGGTTGTGCGGCCAGCGCCGTGGGGGCGCAAGCGAAGACGAGCACGGCGGCATACGCGGCGGCAAGAATGCGGTTCATGGCAGCGGCTCCTGATCGAGCAGGCGGCGGCGCAGATCGTCGTTGTCTCGCGCCTTCGTCGCCGCCTGCGCCTGCGCCGACAGCGCCCGGCCCTTGGCGCGGGCGAGGTCGGCATCGGCTTGTGCAGCGGCGATCAGCGGCCGCGCGCGGTCGTAATTTTCCCGCGTCATCGCCGCCTGCGCATCGGCCAGTTCGGCCCGTGCCGCTGCCATCTCGCCGGGCGCATACTGCGTTGCCGCCGGCCCGGCACCGGCGATGGTGGCCTGCGCGACGCCGAATTCCTGATTCGGCGGCGGCAGGGTGGCGCAACCCGCCAGTCCGGCGAGCAGGGCGAGCCCGACAAGGGTACGATGGAATTTTCGCCGCGTTGGTGTCATAACAGGCTCCACGGGGACGGTCGCCCGAGTATTGTCCAAAGGCGGCGACGTGCTTGCAATGACCGCGATCACGAACGGGGAACCACACGATGGATATCGAATACTTCCTGAAGCTGATGGCCGAGAAGAACGCCTCGGATCTGTTCCTCACCACCGGCGCGCCGGTGAACATGAAGGTCGAGGGCAAGCTCTACGCGCTGGGCAACACCGGCCTGCCGCCCGGGCTGGTGAAGAAGATCGCCTATTCGCTGATGGACGAAACCCAGGTGGCGATCTTCGAGCGCGACCTGGAGATGAACATGGCGATCTCGGTCAGCGAGGCCGGGCGCTTCCGCGTCAACGTGTTCAAGCAGCGCGGCGAGCTGGGCATGGTGATCCGCGCGATCAAGTCCGACATCCCCAGCGTCGAGGATCTCAAGCTGCCCTCGATCCTCAAGGACATCGTGCTCGAACAGCGCGGTCTGGTGCTGCTGGTCGGTTCCACCGGCTCGGGCAAATCCACCACCTTGGCGGCGATGATCGACCATCGCAATTCCAGCCAGTCCGGGCACATCCTCACCATCGAGGATCCGATCGAGTTCCTGCACCGGCACAAGAAATCCATCGTCAACCAGCGCGAAGTCGGGCTGGACACCCACGCCTTCCACAACGCGCTGAAGAACGCGATGCGCGAGGCGCCCGACCTGATCCTGATCGGCGAGATCCTCGATGCCACCACCATGGAGGCGGCGATCGCGTTTGCCGAGACCGGCCACCTGTGCCTTGCCACCCTGCACTCCAACAACGCCGACCAGACGCTCGAGCGCATCCTCAACTTCTTCCCCGAATCGGCGCACAAGAACATCCTGATGAACCTCGCGCTGAACCTGAAAGCCGTCATCAGCCAGCGCTTGGTGATCGGCGTGGACGGGCGGCGCATCCCGGCCAGCGAGATCCTCATCAACACGCCGCTGATCCGCGATCTGATTCGCCGCGGCGAGGTGCACGAGATCAAGCAGGCGATGGAGGAATCCCTGCAGGAGGGCATGCACAGCTTCGACCAGTCGCTGTACCGGCTGTACAAGGACGGCAAGGCGGAGCTGGAGGAGGTGCTGCGCAAGGCCGATTCGCGCGACGGACTGGCGCTGAAGATCCGCCTGTCCGAAGGCGCGCAGGGCGAGCACGACCCCTATGCGGACGTGTTCGCGCCGACCACGCCCAACGTCACCCAGGGCGACGGCTACTGACGACGGCGCGCCGTCAGCCCGGCACGAGGCTGAACGGTCGAGAGGCGTTCAGGCGGGCGTCGGCGCGTCCGGCTGCCGCTCCGGACGCGCGGCGTCGAACGCCGGCAGCTTCATGCAGGAGTCGTGGATGCGGCGGATGGTCGGATAGGCGTCGAGCGCGACCGCGAACCGGCGCGCATTGAACACCTGCGGGATCAGGCAGCAATCGGCCAGCCCCGGCAGTTCGCCATCGCAGAAGGTGCCGGTGGACAGATGTTCGGAGAGCATGTTTTCCACCGCGTGGAAACCTTCGCGGATCCAGTGGCGTACCCATTCCTCGCGCTCGGGCGGCGGCACGTTCCATTCGTTCTCGAAGTATTTCATCACCCGCAGGTTGTTCAGCGGATGGATGTCGCAGGCGATCGCCTGCGCCAGCGCGCGGGCGCGCACGCGGTCGCGCGCGGTGGCCGGCAGCAGCGGCGGCTCCGGCCAGGTCTCGTCGATGTACTCGATGATCGCCATCGACTGGCGCAGGATGCGGTGGCCGTGCATCAGCGCCGGCACCAGCGCCTGCGGCTGGATCGCGCGGTATTCCAGCGCGTGCTGCTGGCCGCCGCCGTCCAGCAGGTGCACTGGCACGATCTCGTGCGGCAGGCCCTTGAGGTTGAGCGCGATGCGCACGCGATAGGCCGCGCTGGAGCGCCAGTAGCTGTACAGCCGCAACTTCTCGTGTTGGTTGGCCATGCCGTCCGATCCCGCGCCGCCTGTGCAGCGCCCGATGCGCAGGCTAACGGTTGCCGGGGCGGATGGAAAGCGCCCCGCTGACGCGCCGGTGAACGCCGCCGGATCGACTCATCCAGCCTTGACGATCGCCTGTTCGATCGCCCCGAAGACGCTGCGCCCGTCGCGGTCGAGCATCTCGATCCGTACGCTGTCGCCGAAGGCCATGAACGGGGTTTTCGGCGCGCCGGTCTCCAGCGTCTCCACCGTGCGCCGCTCGGCGAAGCACGACGCGCCCAGCGAAGTGTCCTCGTTGGCCACCGTGCCCGAGCCGACGATGGTGCCGGCCGACAGCGGCCGCGTCTTGGCCGCGTGCGCGACGAGCTGGGCGAAGTCGAACTGCATGTCCACGCCCGCCTCCGGCGCGCCGAACCATTGCCCGTTGATGTGGGTGAGCATGGCCAGATGCACCTTGTTGCCCTGCCACGCATCGCCCAGTTCGTCCGGCGTCACGAATACAGGCGACAGCGCTGAACGCGGCTTGGATTGCAGGAAGCCGAAGCCCTTGGCCAGCTCCGGCGGAATCAAATTGCGCAACGACACATCGTTGATCAAGCCGATCAACTGGATGTGCGCGGCGGCCTGCGCGGTCGTCACCGCCATCGGCACGTCGTCGGTGACGACCACGACCTCGGCTTCCAGATCGATGCCGTAGGCGGCATCGGGCACCTGCACCGGATCGCGCGGGCCGTAGAAACCGGCGCTGACCGCCTGGTACATCAGCGGGTCGGTGTAGAAGCTTTCCGGCACCTGCGCGCCGCGCGCGCGGCGCACGCGCTCGACGTGCGGCAGGTAGGCGCTGCCATCGACGAATTCATAGGCGCGCGGCAGCGGCGCGGCCAGCGCGGCCATGTCCACGTCGAACGCCCCTTCGGCCGTGCCGGCGTTGAGTCGCTCAGACAGCGCGTTGAGCCGTGGCGCGAGGTTCGACCAATCCTCCAGCGCGCGTTGCAGGGTGTCGGCGATGCCGCTGGCGCGCACCGCGCGCGACAGGTCGCGGGAGACCACGATCAGCGTGCCGTCGCGGCCGCCTTCCTTGAGTGAGCCGAGTTTCATTTATCTGTTTTCCTTAGGGAACCTTGTCCCGCAGATACCACGACTTCCCCGGTTGTTGCAGAGGCAGGTTCTTGTCCGCGCCCCACCTCTGCGGTCAGGCGGGCTTTCGGCTGTCTGGGGGCAAGCTTGGAGGTCACCGTCAGGAAAACCACCCCCCTGACCCGACCCTCATCGACCGAGAGAAGGCATCAGCCTTGCTTGCAAGGCCTTGATGTTGATGGGAACCCTGATGCTCAGCGCTTCATGAAGCGGGGAACCCTCAACGTTTCATGAACCTGAAGAACTCGTCGTTGGTCTTGGTGTCCTTCATCTTGTCGAGCAGGAACTCCATCGCCGCCAGTTCGTCCATCGGGTGCAGCAGCTTGCGCAGGATCCAGATCTTCTGCAGGTAGTCCGGCTCGATCAGCAATTCCTCGCGGCGGGTGCCGGAGCGGTTGATGTTGATCGCCGGGTATACGCGCTTCTCGGCGATGCGGCGGTCCAGGTGCACCTCGGAGTTGCCGGTGCCCTTGAACTCCTCGTAGATCACCTCGTCCATCTTGCTGCCGGTGTCGATCAGGGCAGTGGCGATGATGGTCAGCGAGCCGCCTTCCTCGACGTTGCGCGCGGCGCCGAAGAAACGCTTCGGGCGATGCAGCGCGTTGGCGTCCACGCCACCCGACAGCACCTTGCCCGATGAGGGCACGACGGTGTTGTAGGCGCGCGCGAGGCGGGTGATCGAATCGAGCAGGATGACGACGTCGCGCTTGTGTTCGACCAGTCGCTTGGCGCGTTCGATCACCATCTCGGCGACCTGCACATGGCGTGCGGCCGGCTCGTCGAAGGTCGAGGAGATCACCTCGCCGCGCACGGTGCGCTGCATTTCGGTGACTTCCTCCGGGCGTTCGTCGATCAGCAGCACGATCAGGTGCGCTTCCGGATGGTTGGCCATGATCGCCTGCGCGACATGCTGCAGCATCATGGTCTTGCCCGACTTGGGCTGGCTGACGATCAGGCCGCGCTGACCCTTGCCCTGCGGGGCCATCAGATCGAGGATGCGGCCGGTGATGTCCTCGGTCGAGCCGTTGCCGCGCTCGAGGTGAAAGGCTTTGCGCGGGAACAGCGGGGTGAGGTTCTCGAACAGCGCCTTGTTCTTCGACGCTTCCGGCGGCTCGCCGTTGATCGCGTTGACCTGCGACAGCGCGAAGTAGCGCTCGCCGGGTTTGGGCGAGCGAATGCGGCCGGACAGATGATCGCCGGTGCGCAGGTTGAAACGGCGGATCTGGCTGGGCGAGATGTAGGTGTCGTCCGGGCCGGCCAGATACGAAGCCTCGTGCGAGCGCAGGAAGCCGAAACCGTCGGGGAGGATCTCCAGCACGCCATCGGCGGCCACGCCCTCGCCGTAACGGGTGAGCACCTTCAGCAGGGCGAAGATCACGTCCTGCTTGCGCATCCGCGCCACGCCTTCGGAGATGCCCAGCTTGTCGGCGATGTCGAGCAACTGGTACGCCGGCATCTTCTTCAGGTCGGCCAGCGTGTAGACCGGAAAGTCCGGCGGCAGCGTCGGCAGCGGCTGGTTGTCGTAGCTCTCGCCGCCCTCGTTGCCGCGACTGTCGTTGCCACGGTTGTCGTTGCCGCGCTGCGGATTGTTGCCGCCACCCTCGCGGTTCTGGTCGCGATGGGCCTCGCGCTCGCGGTTGCGGCGATCGCGGAAGCGCTCGCGACGGGTCTGCCGGTGCGATGGCTGCGGCCCGCCCTCGCCCTGCGCGGGCGGCGTGGCGGTTGCTTCGCCGCCAGACGATTCGGCGGATGCGGGCATATCGGTGACCGACACCGATTGCGGTGCGGATGCCTGCGCGGATTCTGGCGCAGGCGGCGGCACGAACGCCGGTTCATGCACCGACGGCGGCGCGGGATGATCGCCGGCCGTGGCGGTGACCTCGGCGGCTTGCGGATGGGCGGTGGCATCGCCGGCGGTGGACGCGGGCTTGCGTACATGCCGGGTGCGCCGGACGGCGACCTCGGCGGTCTCGGGATCGGTTTCGGACACGGAATGAGCCTGATGAGGGCTGGGAGGGAAGGGATAGCGAGGCGCGAAGGCGTCTCGGCAGTTGCGGGGATCGGTCGAAGCATGCTCGACCTAATCATGGCAACGCGTTATTTGGGACTGCTTTGCTATTCGGGACTGCTCTGGCTCGGCATCGACCCGCTTCGCTGTCGAATAGCGCTTCCGCACAGGCGGAAATGCATCAACCTTTTACTGCTGGCGGATTCTGGAAGCCACCGGCTCCCTGCTTTCACGGGGATGACGGCACACAGCATCGACGACGGTGGGTACCGATTCGACCTGCGCTGCGTGGGGTTACGCTAACACTGCTCGCACGCGGCGGCAAGTCGCAGAGAGTCCTTCATCGAGGACGATTCAGGCTTGTTACAACTCGTGGCAACCCTCTCCCACTGGGAGAGGGTGCCGAAGGCGGGTGAGGGCGATCATTCGAGTGGCCTGCTTTTCCCTCATCCGCCCCTGCCGGGGCACCTTCTCCCGATGGGAGAAGGAAAAACACGTTCACGCAATCCCGCGATCGATGAACTGCACCAGCTGGTTGCGCGCCACCGCGCCGACCTGGGTGGCGTGCACCTTGCCGTCACGGAACAGCATCAGGGTGGGAATGTTGCGGATCTGGTACTGGCGCGGGGTGGTCATGTTCTGCTCGATGTTGAGCTTCACCACCTTCAGGCGGCCGGTATAGACCTCGGCCAGCTCCTCCACCATCGGCGCGATCATCTTGCACGGCCCGCACCACTCCGCCCAGAAGTCCACCAGCACCGGCTCCTTCGACTTGAGCACCTGGGCTTCGAACTCGGAATCCTTGATGCTGGCGACGTGCTCACTCACGGCTTGCGCTCCTGCTGGACGGGGGATAGCCGGTCGGGCCGGCAACGGGGTTGGGCTACAATGGGGTCTGCGCGGAGCGCTTCAAGCGCCCGTTGAGCGATCCCCACGACCCGCGACGGCTTGCAGTTTGCGATCTGGCGCCCTGGCACGCAAGCACGCCGCCCACCGCGGCCATCGAATCGACCTCATGACCGACAAACCGCTGACCGACATCCCCCTTTCCAGTTTCGACCTGCACCCGAGCCTGCTCGAGGGGTTGACCAAGGCCGGCTTCACCCGCTGCACGCCGATCCAGGCGCTGACCCTGCCGCTGGCCCTGCACGGGCGCGATGTCGCCGGGCAGGCGCAGACCGGCACCGGCAAGACGCTGGCCTTCCTCGTGGCCACCCTCGACCGCCTGCTCAAGCGCCCGGCGCTGGCCACCCGCAGCGATGCCGATCCGCGCGCGCTGATCCTCGCCCCGACCCGCGAGCTGGCGATCCAGATCCACAAGGACGCGCTGGCCTTCGGCTCGGCGCTGGGCATCAAGTACGCGCTGGTCTATGGCGGCGTGGATTACGACAAGCAGCGCGAGATCCTGCAGCGCGGCGCGGACATCATCATCGCCACGCCGGGCCGGCTGATCGACTACGTCAAGCAGCACAAGGTGGTGTCCCTGCACGCCTGCGAGGTGTGCGTACTGGACGAAGCCGACCGCATGTTCGATCTGGGCTTCATCAAGGACATCCGTTTCCTGCTGCGGCGCATGCCCGGCTGCAAGGAGCGCCAGACCCTGCTGTTCTCGGCCACCTTGAGTCATCGCGTGCTCGAGCTGGCCTACGAGCACATGAACGAGCCGGAAAAACTCGTGGTCGAAACCGAATCGGTGACCACAGCGCGCGTGCGCCAGAAGATTTATTTCCCCGCCAACGAGGAAAAAATCCCGCTGCTGATCGGCCTGCTCACCCGCACCGAGGGCGTGCGCACGATGGTGTTCGTCAACACCAAGGCGTGGGTGGAGAACGTCGCCAAGGCGCTCGAACGCGCCGGCTTCCGCGTCGGCGTGATCTCAGGCGACGTGCCGCAGAAAAAGCGCGAGAGCCTGCTCAACCGTTTCAAGCGCGCCGATCTGGAAATCCTCGTCGCCACCGACGTGGCCGCGCGCGGCCTGCACATCGACGGCGTCTCGCACGTGTTCAACTTCGACCTGCCCTTCGATGCCGAGGACTACGTCCACCGCATCGGCCGCACCGCGCGCCTGGGCGCCGAGGGCGACGCGATCAGCTTCGCCTGCGAGCGCTACGCGCAGTCGCTGCCGGACATCGAGGCCTACATCGAACAGAAAATCCCGACCGCATCGGTCGACCCCGAACTGCTGGTGGCGCTGCCGCGGCAGCCGCGCGCGCCGGTAGCGGCGGTGGAAGGCGAGGAACCTGCCGAAAGCATCAGCCAGATCTACCGCGAAGTGCGGCAGGCGCAGAAGGAAGAAGGTGGGCGTCACGGTGGCGGGCGAAGTAGTGCGGCGCATGGCGGACGGTCGAGCGGCGGCGGGCGCTCGAGCGGCGGCGGGCGCTCGAGCGGCGGCGGACGGTCGGGCGGCGGCGGGCACTCGGGTGGTGGGCATGCGCCACGCGGCAGCCGCGATGGAGCGGTTGGACACTCTCGCGGGCACGGCACGCATGCGTTGTCGGCAACGGAAAGTGAACCCTCACAAGCTGCAGTCGATGCTGCCAACGCCACACCAGCGGCGCGCGCATCCTCCGCGAACGCCACGACGGCCGAAGGCGTCGAGCGCACGCGCAAGCCTCGGCGGCGGCGTGGCGGGCGTCGTCGGCAGGATGGCGAAAACGCGGCGGTCGTCACTGGCGCCGAGATCACCCAGCGTCTGCCCGAGGTGAGCGACGAGCACGCGGCGCAGGGTGCATCGACCCACGCAGCCGCAGGCAAGGCACCGACGGCCAAAGCCGCGAAGGCATCATTGTTCGCGAAGATCAAGCAGGGCCTGAAAAATTTGGTCAAGCGTCCGCCGCGCAGCGGACATTGAGGCTGGCGCAGCTCGTCGCGCCTCCAGCTTGTCGCTCTGCCATCGCGCAGAGAAACCCTCTCATCGGGAGAAGGGAATCTCTCCGATACGCTGGCGTGCTCGGAGCCATCGCACTCTTCCGCGCAAGCGCGTGCGCGCGCGATACTGCACGCCCTGTTCGCGGCATTCCCAACCCCCACCGATGACCCTGCTCCGCTTCGACGCAGTCGGCAAACGTTACGCGGGCGGCCACGAGGCGCTGGCCGACGTGAGCTTCACCGTGGAAGCCGGGCAGATGCTGTTCATCACCGGCCATTCCGGTGCCGGCAAGACCACCCTGATGCGCTTGATCCACCTCGCCGAGCAGCCCAGCCACGGGGTGGTGTTGATGGAGGATCGCAATTTGTCGCGACTGCGCGGACGGCAGATCGCGTTGCAGCGCCGGCGCGTGGGCGTGGTGTTTCAGGATCATCGCCTGTTGATGGATCGCAGCGTGTTCGAGAACGTGGCGATGCCGCTGGTGATCGCCGGGGTGCCGCGTGTGGAGATCGCCGTGCGCGTGCGCAAGGGGCTGGAAAAAGTCGGACTGGCGACGCGCGCATCGGCGCTCCCGCGCGAACTGTCCACCGGCGAACAGCAGCGCGTGGGCATCGCCCGCGCGGTGGTCGCGCAGCCGCCCTTGCTGATCGCCGATGAACCCACCGGCAACCTCGACCCAACACTCGCCGAGGAAATCATGGACCTGTTCGCCGCGCTGCCGGCGCAGGGCACAACGGTGATGGTCGCCAGCCACGATCTGGGTTTGGTCAAGCGCATGCGCAAGCGCACCCTGGTGCTTGGCAACGGAAGGTTGCTCGACGACATACCCGCCACGGAGCTGGCTGCATGAAGGTGCCAGAAGCTTCGCGTGTCGATCCGGCGACGCTGCAAAGCGCCAAGGCCACGGTCTCCGCGCGCCGCAAACGACGCGGCCCGCTGGCACCGCTGCGGCACTGGCTCGGTCTGCACGCGCACGGGCTGTTCTCCAGTCTCGGGCGGATGGCGCGCCGACCATTCGCCGCCGCGATGACGGTGGCGGTGATGGGTATCGCGATCGCCCTGCCGGTGGCGCTGGGGCTGGCGTTGGCCAACGTGCAGCGTTTCTCCGGCAACGTGCAGGCCTCGCGGCAGGTCACCGTATTCCTGCATCCGGACATCGGCATGGATCGCGCCAACGCGATCGCCGCGCAACTGCGCGCGCGCCACGACGTGGCCACAGTGACGGTGCGCTCGCCGGCCGAAGGGCTCGCCGAATTCCGCAAGACCAGCGAGCTGGCGCCGGTACTGGATGCGCTCGATGGCAACCCGCTGCCGGCGGTGTTGCTGGTCGATCCCAACGACGATGGCGCGGCGGTCGCGGCTTCGCTCAAGGCCATGCCCGAGGCGGACGTGGTGCAGCAGGACGCGGTCTGGCGCGAGCGCCTGTCGGCGTGGCTGGGCTTTGGCTCGCGCATCGCCTGGGTGCTGGCGATCGCGCTGGGCGCGGGTGCGCTGCTGATAGTCGGCAACACCGTGCGATTGGACATCCAGCACCGCAGCGAAGAAATCGGCGTGTTGCAATTTCTCGGTGCCACCGATGGTTTCGTGCGCCGACCCTTCCTGTATCTGGGCGCGCTCTACGGCTTGTTTGCAGGGATGCTGGCGCTGGGCTTGCTGGCGCTGGCCGGGTTCGCCATCGGCCCGGCGTTGAACCGTTTGGTCGCCAGCTACGGTAGCCATTTCGCCCTGCACGGGCCGGGGGGCATCGACATCGTGGGCCTGCTCGGCGGCCCGCTGCTGCTAGGATGGCTGGGCGCGTGGCTCGCGACAGGGCATCATTTGCGCGGCAACCGGCCAATCAAGGACTGAAGATGGGCGCAGGCGGCTTTCGGCACATCGACACGCAGTCGCCACGCATCATGGTCGTGGACGGCTCCAAGCTCGCGCGCAAGATGATCGAGCAACTGCTGCGCGCCGAGGTGCCGGAGATGGAGTTCATCGGTTGCGAAACCGGTGCGCAGGCCAAGCAGGCGCTGCTCGGTGGTCAGGTCAACCTGATCACCACCGCGCTGGCGCTGGCGGATATGGACGGACTGGAACTGGCCAAGTACATCCGCGAATACACCCCGCAGGCGTTCATCCCGATCATCGTGGTCTCCGGCAACGTGCAGGAGCGGCTGGAATCGCGCGACCTGAGCACGGATGTCACCGACTACTTCGACAAGTCGCTGGGCTTCGGCGCGCTGGCCGCCTTCATCCGCGGCTATGTCAAACCCGCCGACGAGCCCGGCGGCGAAGTGCTGTACATCGAAGACAGCCGCGTGGTGGCGGTGGCCACCAAACGCATGATGGAAAAACACGGATTGAAGATCACCCACATGGTGACGGTGGAAGAGGCGCTGGAGCGCCTGCAGGTGTTCCACGACGACGGCACCCCGCCACCGGACATCCTGCTCTCGGATGTGTATCTCAAGGGCGACCTGACCGGCTCGGATCTGCTCGAACGCGTCCGCAAGGGGATCGGCTATTCCAAGATGGATCTGCCGATCATCATGATGACAGGCGACTCCGACCCCGCCAACCAGAGTGCCCTGTTGCGCGCCGGCGCGAACGATCTGGTCGAAAAGCCCATCGAGGAAAACCTGCTGATCGCGAAATTGCTGTTCCAGTTGCGCACCGGGCGCGTGTTACGCGCAAAGCACGAGGCGATGCGGAGGTGAGGGGATGGGTGAATAGCGATTGGTGATTGGTGACTGCCGAGTCGCTGATCGCAAATCCCTGGATGACGAAGGACGAAAGCTGCATCGTTCAGGATGACGCAAAGCACGCAAAGGAAAAACGGAAGCGTCCCTTCTCCCTCCGGGATGAGATGTTGCGTTTGCGAACCACTGGTTCGCGCAACATCGAATGCCTCCGCGCTGGCGCGGAGGCCGGGGCGCGAAGCGAGGTGCCGAAGGCGGATGAGGGAAACCATCTCGCACGCCGAAGGTCTTCCCTCATCCGGCGCTGCGCGCCACCTTCTCCCGAAGGGAGAAGGAACAGCCGCTGCATCACGTTCACCACTCACCGCGTCCCACACACGTGCCCCCCCGTCCCATCCACCTCGCTCTCTCCTGGAAAGCCCGCGTCGGCGACTGGCTGCTGCGCCCGGAAATGCAGGCGCTCGCCGCGTTCCTGCGCGCCGAGAAAGCTGCGGGAAAAATCATCTTCCCGCCCGCTGTGCAGATCTTCGCTGCACTCGACGCCACGCTCTTCGATGCGGTGCAGGTGGTGATCCTCGGGCAGGATCCCTACCACGGCCCCGGGCAGGCGCACGGATTGTGCTTTTCGGTGCTGCCGGGCGTGGCGGTGCCGCCGTCGCTGGACAACATCTTCAAGGAAATCGGCAACGATCTGAAAATTGCCCGCCCCGACCACGGCTGTCTGCTGCCGTGGGCGCGTCGCGGGGTGCTGCTGCTCAATGCCGTGCTCACCGTGCAGGCCGGCAACGCCGGTTCGCATCAGGGTCGCGGCTGGGAAGGCTTCACCGACCACATCATCGACACCCTTTCGCGCGAACGGGAAGGTCTGGTGTTCCTGCTCTGGGGCAGTTACGCGCAAGCCAAGGGCAAGCTGATCGATGGCCGGCGCCACTGTGTGCTGCGCGCACCGCACCCCTCGCCGCTGTCGGCGCATCGTGGCTTCCTCGGTTGCGGGCATTTCTCCGCAGCCAACCGCTGGCTGGCCGGGCGCGGCGCGCAACCGATCGACTGGTCGCTGCCGCCACGGGTAGAGGTCGAGAGGATGCTGGCGGCCGGCTGAGTGGACGGACTCGATCGGGCCTTGAAGGTCGCCGACGGTGGCCCCAATGAAGCTGGGTGCAGGGTGCTGCGAGGTTTTCGGCGTCCCCTGAATGGGACACAACGGCCCGGGGTGGCGGTTAGCACTCCATGGATGAGACTGCTAGAATGCTTCCCATGACCCAGACCCTGCAGCTCCAGCCCGCCAATACCCTGCCGATCCCGAGTGCACTCGGCTCGCTCGAGGCGTACATCGGCGCGGTCAATGCCATCCCCGTCCTGAGCGTGGAGGACGAACAGGAACTCGCGCGCCGCTTCCGCGAGCGCGAGGATCTCGACGCCGCCCGCCAACTGGTCATGGCGCACCTGCGCTTCGTCGTCCACGTCGCCCGTGGCTATCAGGGCTACGGCTTGGGCATGGGCGATCTGGTGCAGGAAGGCAACATCGGCCTGATGAAGGCGGTCAAGCGCTTCGACCCCGATCAGGGCGTGCGCTTGGTGTCGTTTGCGGTGCACTGGATCCGCGCCGAGATGCACGAGTTCATCCTGCGCAACTGGCGCATCGTCAAGGTCGCCACGACCAAGGCGCAGCGCAAGCTGTTCTTCAACCTGCGCAAGAGCAAGAAGCGCCTGGGCTGGATGAGCGACGCCGAGGTCACCGCGGTGGCCAAGGATCTCAACGTCTCCAAGCGCGAAGTGCTGGAGATGGAATCGCGCCTGTCCGGCCGCGACATCGGCTTCGACGCCCCCGCCGACGAGGACGACGAGCACGCCCCGCCGTCGCCCGCCGCGTACCTCGTCGATCACAGCGACGACCCGTCGCAGGCCTACGAACGCGCCAGCAACGAGGACAACCAGCTCGAACTGCTGAAAGACGGCCTCGCCGGCCTCGACGCGCGCTCGCGCGACATCATCCGCCGCCGCTGGCTGGACGACGACAACAAGGCCACCTTGCAGGAACTGGCCGACGAATACGGCGTCTCCGCCGAACGCGTGCGCCAGATCGAGGCCAACGCGCTGAAGAAGATGAAGGCGCTGTTCGTGGCGTAGGCCGTCGGTTCGTGGCGTAGGCTCATCGGTTCGTGGCGTAGGCTCATCGGTTCGTGGCGTAGGCTCATCGGTTCGAGTAGCGCGATTCGTAGTGCAGTCGTTCGACGGTGCCCTACAGATCGTCCAGCCGCCGCGGCAGCATGCGCCGCGAGTCACGCGCAGTCAGGATGTCGATGCGCTCGAACCCGACCGGTAGATGATCCGGTACGGCGCTTCGATCAGTTCGCGCAAATCCTCACGCCGATAGCCTTCGACGATGCGCCCCGAGCGCGGATGCTCGGCCAATTGCGTCACCCGGCTCGTCAGCCGATCGACAACGCGGTCGGCATTCAACGGCTGATCCTTGGCGATGTAGTGATGGATCGGATGCAAGCGAGCCTTGGCGCGATGTGTCCAGACGACCTTCATCGCAAGCCGAACTCGGCCCGCACCTGGGCGTTGTCGATCACGCGGTCAGCCGCGCTGTCGGCCAACCCGGCACGCAGGTCAAGCATGGTTTCGACCTGTTCGGCCAGATCTTCCCATCCAGCCGTGTCCGGCAAGGCGTCGATCAGCTGGTGGGCTTCCTGCTTGAACGCGGCACCCATGACGACCTCATCGAGTGTTCGAGTCAGCAATCTACTCCATTTTCGCCCTCCTTGGATGTCAGCGAAGGCTGGTTCGGAATCTTGCGTGGTAGCTGCGGGATGGATGGAATATTGTGCGAGTCCCCCGTACCCTCAGCTTGGCAAATCAATCGCTTCTGAAGGTGGGACAGAGGGAAAAAATTACTTCGTCGTAATGTTGGTGCGGCTTGCAATTGAACATTTGTTGACGATACTGATTCTGAGGCTCGCGTCTGATCGGTCACATCTGTCCCGGCGAGCATCGAGAGCATCGCTGATACAGGGGGCAACATGTTCTGCGGGCAATGCGGGTTCACCATAGCGCCCGGCGTGCGTTTTTGCGCCAAATGCGGCAAGGCCGTCGCACCGGCGTCACCGATGCCTCCCGCGAACGCGCCGACGCCCCCCCCCCGCGCCACCACCGCCGCGACCCGTACCGCCTTCGCCACCGCAGCTCGCGGCGATTGATTCCGCTCCACCTGCCGTAACACCGCAGGTACCGCTGCCGCCGGCTGACCTGCCGCCAACGATTTCACCGTCACCCGCACCGCTACCGGTAGCGCCCGCTCCGCCTGCACCGCCTGCGCCCGCACCGCCGCCAGCAACACCGCCCTTGCCGCCGCGTGCGGCACCTTCGGCTTCTCCGCCGGCGATGTCGCCACCGCCGCCGCCACGCATCCCGGCACAGCCCGTGCCACCTGCGCCCGCACCGACGATGGTCATGCCATCGGCGGCAGCGTCTGCCGCTTCCCGGCCGTCGCCCCCGGCACCCGTGCTGCCCGGCAACGGCGGCAGCGCATCAAGGCCGGTTCCGAAAAAAAGTTCCTCCGCGCCGCTGTGGATCGGCTTGGGCACCGTGCTCGTGCTGGGCATCGCGGGAGGAGGCGGATACTGGTACTGGTCGCAGCACGCGAGCCCATCGGCCGCCACGGTATCCGATGCGAGCCCGTCCAGTGCATCGGCCGCCGCGAGCCCTGCCGTGGCACCCGCGTCCTCGGCTGCGTCCGCTCCTGCGTCTCCTGCCCTCGCGTCAGCCGCGCAGGAAAGCCCTGCGTCCACGCCCAACCCGGGTTCGCCGACGGTCGCGGGCATCGCCTTCGAACGGTACGCCGCTGCTCCCTACACCGGCCCGGTGGTGATGCCGGACTTCAACGGCACGGAGAGGGCCTACCGGGAATACCGTACGCGTCTCGCCGCGGGCGCACAGTCGGGAGTGAATTTTGCCGGCCATTACGCCATCGTCACGTTCGGCTGCGGAGCGGAATGCCTGATGGGGTACATGGTCGATGAGCGTAACGGCGGCGTCCGCGAGCTGGGTTATGGCGGTGAAAACCAGACGAATCTCGGCCTCGCCTACAAGCCCAACAGCAGCCTGCTGAAAGTCAGTTATTGGGACGGCACTGCCTGTCACAGCGAAGCAGTCGTTTGGGACGGCACCCACTTCAAGACCATCGCCAGCCAATCCAGTCCAACACCTGAAGAAGGTGGCATGTCATGTCCGTCGGTCGAGGAAACGCCTGCCGATGCGACCACGAACACGGCGGCGAGCCCCGTAGCACCCACGACGACTGCGCAGGAACCACCTGCTCCGCCGCCACAACCACCGGCAGCACCACCACCGCGCGTTCAAGCCGCGCAGCCGCAGGCCCCGCAGCGCAGCGGCATCGACGACGCCGCGCGGCAGATGCTCACCGACGGCCAAGCGTGCTTCGACCGCCAGGACTACACCTGCGCCATCACCAATGCCGGCAACGCGCTGCGCATCAAACCCGGCTACCGCGCGGCCGAAGCGTTACGCGCACGCGCGCAGGCCGCTCAGTCGCAGGCGATGAACAACATCGACATCCACTGAAGGAGACACGTCCATGAAAATCGCATCCCTCGCCGTCGCGTCCACGCTCGCCATCGCCATGACCTTTGGCTCGACGGTACCGAACGTCGCCCGCGCATCCGACGACAAGCCCTGCAACACCGGCGGCGCGGCGGTCGGCGGCGCCGTACTCGGTGCCCTGCTCGGCGGCAAGCACCATCGCGCCGAGGGTGCGGTGGTCGGCGGTGCGGTGGGTGCCATCGCCTGCATGGCGATCAACTACCACGCCAAGCAGGTGAAGACCGCGCAACAGGCTGCGCAGGACTACCAGAACGCCAACGGCGGCAATCTGCCGGAGCACGCGGAAGTGGTCGCCTACCAGACCCGGCTGGATCCGGCGGGCGCGGTGCACCCCGGCGTGGAGTCGAATCTCGTCTCCGACATCGAGGTGACGCAGGGCAGCGACGGCGTGCAGCCCACCGTCGAGCAGGAGTTTTCACTCGTCGATCCGGACGGCAAGACGCAGAAGACTTTCCGCAAACCGGCCAGTCAGGGCGCATCGGCGGGCGCCTTCCAGACCAGCGTGGCGCTCAACCTGCCCAAGGGCGTGAAGGAAGGCATGTACCAATTCAAGACCAGTCTTTACGTGAACGGGCAGGACGTGCGCGACACCCAGGTACCAATGCAGGTGGTCGCGGCGAGCATGTAGCGGATGCGGTCTGGTCAGAGTCAATCGCAGTCCGAGGGGTGTCATGAAGGAAAAGTCGATCGCCTATCTCCTGTGGTGCGGCTGTTTCGTCGGTCTGTGCGGCCTGCATCGCTTCTATGCGGGGCGTATCGGTAGCGGGTTGTTGTGGTTATTCACGGCCGGCCTGTTGGGGATCGGGCAATTGATCGACCTGCTACTGATACCCGAGCACATTGACGTAGCCAACCATCGCTACGCGCCGTTCGTGCTTGCGCCGGCCATGCAGCAGCAACAGCAGCAAGTGGTGGTGCATACGATCATGCCGACGCCGCAAGCGACCTCGGCGCCAAACCGCTACGCAGAACTCGAGCACCTCGGCGGACTGCGCGACAAGGGCTACATCACGTCGGCGGAATTCGAGGCGAAGAAGCGGGAGTTGACATGCCGGCAGCCGCGTCGATCGCGGCGTTGCCCGCGCCCGATCCGGGCGAGTCCGGCTGGCATTTCGCGCTTGCCGACGGCAGTCAGCACGGCCCGGTGTCGGGCAGTGAACTGCGCGGGATGCTCGAACGACAGCAATTGACGATGGACAGCCTCGTATGGCGCGACGGCCTGCCGCAATGGATCGCAATGGCGGACTCCGGGCTCGCAAACGCATGGATTGCCCGCTGAAGACAAACGATTTCGACCAACGAACCCTGTCACGACCTGCATAAGAACGCGAAGGGAAGCCCATGTATTGCGCAGCATGCGGGACACAAATCCAGGATGGCACGCACTTCTGCACGGCATGCGGGCACCCGCTGGGCCAGAATGGACCACCGCCTCAATCGTCGTCTGCGACGCCGCCCGCCACTTCGACGGCAGCGGATCTGGCCCTGCGCATCGCATTGCCGATCGGGCGATCAGGTTGGGCCATCGCGGCAGGCTACCTCGCCTTCTTTTCTTTCTTCGTCCTGCCAGCTCCCGCGTCGCTGGCGTGCGGAACCATCGCGCTCATCGACATCGCCAAGCATCCGGAAAAGACCGGCAAGCCACGCGCGATCTTCGGCATCGTCATGGGACTTGTCGGAACGATCATGCTTATTGGGATTTTGTACATGTCGTTCTTCACCCGACATTGAGGTACGAAACACGAGTCACCCAATCGATGCTTGCTTGAGGCGCCGGCAGCAGCCAGCGTAGACCCACGAAGGAGAAACCATGTTCTGCATGGCATGCGGCACACAGCTTCCGGACGGCACACGCTTTTGTACGGCTTGCGGGGCATCGGTCGGCGAGGGTGCACCTGCGCCTGCACAGCAGGTGGGGGTGCCAGTGCATGGTAGCGGCGCGGACGCCATTGCCAATGCCGGCCATCATCCAGAGCGGAAGCAGCGCCGACGTTCGGGATACCGGGTCGCGATCATCATCATTGCCTGCATGGCAACTTTCGCCATTTTGATCGGCATTCCGATTGTTTATCTCATCGTGGCCCGTGTTGCCGGGGCCGCCGATCAGGCCAAGTACCACCTCGCGCAGACTCAAGTGGATTCCATCGCCAGTAAGATCGAGCAGTACCAGAGCGATACCGGCGCGTTGCCGCCCAACCTCGATGCGCTGGTCACCACGCCCGGCGGCGTGAACGGCTGGCTCGGACCTTACGCCAAGGAATCCGAACTGAAGGATCCCTGGGGCCATCCGTTCGAATACCGCGTACCCGGCACCCACGGCACCTACGACTTGATGAGCTATGGTCGCGACGGCAAGCCAGGGGGCGATGGCGTGGATGCGGACATCAGGCGCTAGGAAAGCAAACCGCTCCATAAGGAGAATTTATGTTCTGCATGGCATGCGGCACACAGCTCCCGGACGGCACGCGCTTTTGTACGGCTTGCGGGGCATCGGTCGGCGCGAGCGCTGCTGCATCGGCGCAACAGGTATGGGTGGGGCAGTCGCAGACGACATCGTCATCTCCGCAACCCATTCCGGCTGGCAACGCCGTCAATATCGTCTATGCCGGCTTCATGCGTCGTTTCGCGGCGCTATTCATCGATGGATTGATTCTCGCCATTCCAATCATTGTCATCGCTGTCGTGGCAGGTGGCGTGCTCGGCGTCGCGATGAAGGATTCCGATCCCGCCACGCTGCAAGCCGTCGGGCAACTTACTGGATTCGTCATCGCCATTGCCATCAAGGCACTGTATTTCGCCTTGATGGAAAGCTCGGCTCAGCAGGCCACCTTCGGCAAGCGCGCGCTGGGCATCAAGGTAACCGACGAACAGGGCGGTCGATTGAGTTTCGGCCGCGCGCTCGCCCGCTACTTCGCCAGCGCGCTTTCGTACGCGACCTTGTACATCGGCTTTCTGATGGCTGGTTTCACCGACCGCAAACGCGCACTGCACGACATGATCGCCGGTACGCTGGTGGTGGATCGTTGGGCGTACACCGACCATCCGGAACGCCAGCAGTTCAATACGTCGGGCTGTCTGATCGCGTGCGTGGTCGTTTTCTGCCTTGCGATTCCGGGTATTGCGATTCTCGCGGCCATTGCCATACCTGCCTATCAGGATTACGTGATCCGCAGTCAGGTTTCCGAAGGAACGGCGCTTGCCGAAGGTAGCAAGACCGCCGTGGCCGAGTTCTATTCCAACACCGGCCACTTCCCGCCGGACAACGCTTCGGCCGGTGTCGCCGAAGCCTCCAGCATCATCGGCAACTATGTGACATCCGTGCAGATCGACAACGGCACGATCCACATCAGCTACGGGAACAAGGCCAATATCGCCATCGTCGGCCAAGTGCTCGGGTTCGCACCCACGGGAGACAATGGATCGACGCGTTGGGCCTGCGGCAGCGAGGCCGGCACGACCATTCCGAACAAATATCGACCCACGATTTGTCGCGATTCATCGCCAGCCCCGTAGCGGGGGCGACACCAGCAATCCATCCATCCCAACCAGACCGCCAGCGCATGCCAACCTGCTTCGTCTGAGTCGCGGTTGCGAGAGCAGCCGCGACTTCGGGATCGTGGGGTTGGTGCAGAAGGATCGTTCCAAGGTTACTTCCGTCATCGGACTCATCGTCGCAGTGATCACGGTCATCGAAAACATGTCGCCGTAACGCCCTCGATTCGGGCAAGTTCAGGATCAGACTGATTGCCTATGCAGCTCCAACGCGCCACATTGTGTGCCAACTGAGCGGAGCGCAAGCCATGGCCGCCAACGCATTCGTCCGCGCACGCATCGACGAAAACCTGAAGGATCAGGCCACTGAAATCCTGGCCGCGATGGGCCTGACCGTGTTTCCTGTGCCACCTTTACGGGCGGCCGCTTGTCCAGCCTGGGCGCTCGAACATCGGTTCCCGATGGAGTCGGTCATGAGCCCTCGCCGCCGGTCACGTCTTCGGCGCATGCGCGCGCATGTACTCGCGCAGGACACTGTTGATCCGCGTCTGGTAGCGCTTTCCGGATTCACGGAAAAAGGCGAGCACGTCGGCGTCGATGCGCAGCGAGATTTGCCGTTTGTTCTCGGTCAGGAAGGGGATGCCGGGGCGCGTCCACACGGCGCTGGCGGGACTCGAAGGTATGTCGCTGGTGTCGATCTTCCGATGCTTCAGTGCGGCAAGCTGCGCCAGCTCTTCGGCGCTCAACGGGGTGGCTTGGTTGAGGGTGAAGCTAACGGTTTTTCCAGTATTCGCGTTGTTCATGAGGTTCGGCCTTTCGGGCAGAAATGATGCGGATGATATCGGTACGCATGGTGTAGGCCACGATCAATTCCGTCGTTCCCACAAGACCCACCGTCACGAAGCGGTCTTCACCGTAGTCCTCGCGGCCGTCGTGGCGGTCGGTGCGCTCAAGATCGAAAAACACACGGCTCGCCGTGTGGAAGGTGACGCCGTGCTTGGCTAGATTCGTGGCAGCTTTGTCCTCATCCCACTCGAATTCCAGTTCCATGCAGGGTTCTCGTCTCGGGCTCGATTGTATCTCCAAATGTCAATACATAACAAGTCTGGGGAGACGCCTTCCGGTGCATGGTAGATCACAGGATCGACGGGATCCCTCCTCCGCACTTTGAGCTTGTAACTCCAATGAGCTACATTGTGTGCCAATTGATCGGAGCGCAAGCCATGGCTGCCAACGCATTCGTCCGCGCACGCATCGACGAAACCCTGAAGGACGAGGCCACCGAAATCCTGGCCGCGATGGGCCTGACCGTCTCCGATTTCGTGCGCATCGGCCTGACCAAGGTGGTGCACGAGCGCGGGCTGCCGTTCGAGATGTGGGTGCCCAACGCGACCACGCGCAAGGCGATGAAGGAACTGGACGAAGGCAAGGGCAAGCGGTTCGACAGCGCAGAGGCGCTGTTCAAGGATCTGGGCATCTGAAAAAGATCACGCCGCCGTCGGTGGCCATTGCCGGGCCGCGTGCAACACGCGCAGGACGATCACCGCGCAGGCATCTTCCGCATAGACGACGGCATAGTTCGAGCGCACCACCATTTCCCGCGTGCCGGGCACGCGTCCCGCTCGATACAGCCGGGGGTGTTCCGGCAACGCCGATACCTTCGCCTCGATGTCATCCTTGAGTCGCTGTGCGGCGTCGGGGTTGTCGTCGGAGATGTAATCGACGATCGCCAGCAGGTCGAGGCGCGCCGCATCCCGCCATTCAAGAACGGGCACGGCGTTTCCTGTCGATCAGCGCTTGCGCTTCGCTCATGGCTTGCCGATGCGGGATCGCCGGCCGCGTATCGGCCAGAGCTTCCTGCACCTTGGCGCGGAACCAGGCATCGTGGATCTGCGGATCGACGGTGAGGCCGGCGGGCAAACCGCCTTCGCTGATGACGCGCGTCAGCAGGATACGCACCGCATCGGAGACAGTCAGACCGATCTGGGCCAGCGCCTCGGTGGCTTGCGATTTCAGGTGTTCGTCGACGCGGACATGCAGCATCGAAGTGTGGGCTGCCATTTTCGACGTCCTCGGCGTGGATCAGGCGGGTATGGATTGTATCTCAGTCGAGATACGGATGGACTTCTCCATCAGCGGGCGCGTGCCCGCGTCGATCAGGAACATCGAAAACATCCCGGCGTGACGTAACCGGAATCGTTACCCTGCCGGGTAGGCTCAGCGCGCGCGGACTCACCGCTTCGCGCAGACTGCATCTTGCGCATTTCGCCCGGTCGGAGTAAGCGTTACACCTCGGCCCGAAGCCTCTGGGGTGGGCCTTCGTCGTCGCTCATTTCCGGGAGATTCCATGCGCATTCTCGACCGCTCCGTCTATCAGGGCCCTTCGCTGTACGCCCATTTCCCGGTTATCCGGCTGGAACTGGATCTGGGCGAACTGGAACACTGGCCGACCGCCAAGCTCGGCCCGGCGTACATCGACGGGCTGCTGGCGGCGCTGCCGGGATTGCGCGAGCACGGCTGCTCCTACCGCGAGCCGGGCGGTTTCGAGCGGCGCATGCGCGAGGGCGAGGGAACGTGGCTGGGGCATGTGCTCGAACACGTCGCCATCGAGTTGCAGAACGTGGCCGGCGAGAACGTCACCTTCGGCAAGACGCGCTCGGTCGACGACAACCGCCCCGGCGTGTACACGGTGGTGTACGAATACAACGAGCGCGAGGAGGGCGTGGCCGCCGGCGAGCTGGCGATCAAGCTGCTGTGCTCGCTGCTGCCCGAGGCGATCCGCCCGGCCGACGCCGTGCCGGCGGATTGGGATTGGGCGCACGCGCGCGACGGCTTCATCCGCTACGCGCAGCGGCGCGCGCTGGGGCCGTCCACCGCCTCGCTGGTGAAGGCCGCCGAGCAGCGCGGCATCCCGTGGCTGCGCATGAACGACCAATCGCTGGTGCAGCTCGGCCACGGCAAGTACCAGCAGCGCATCCAGGCTACGGTGACCGGAAAAACCCCGCACATCGCGGTCGAACTGGCTTCCGACAAGGAGGAGACCAACAAGATCCTCGGCGCGCTTGGCCTGCCGGTGCCGCGGCAGGAACTGGTGCAATCCGAGGAAGGCGCGGCACGCGCGGCGCGCAGGCTGGGCGGGCTGGTGGTGACCAAGCCCTACAACGGCAACCACGGCCGCGGCATCAGCATCGGCATCACCGGCGACGAGGCGGTGCGTGCGGGTTTCCGCGAGGCGCACCAGCACTCGCGCTCGGTGATCGTGGAAACCTACATGGCCGGCGACGACCATCGCCTGCTCGTCGTCAACGGCGAACTGGTCGCCGCAACCCGGCGCACGCCGGGCCACGTGGTCGGCGATGGTGCGAAGACCATCGCGCAACTGGTCGAGATCGTGAATCAGGACCCGCGCCGTGGCGTCGGCCACGAGAAGGTGCTCACCCGCCTCGTGCTCGATGCGCAGGCGTCGATGATGATGGAGCGCGTGGGCTACACCGCCGACTCGGTGCCCAAGCCCGATGAAGTGGTCTATCTACGCTCCACCGCCAACCTGTCCACCGGCGGCACCGCCACCGATGTCACCGACATCATCCATCCCGACAACCGCGACATGGCGGTGCGCGCGATCAAGGCGATCGGGCTGGACGTTGGCGGCGTGGATTTCCTCTCCACCAACATCGCCGAGAGCTACAAATCCATCGGCGGCGGGATCTGCGAAGTCAACGCCGCGCCCGGTTTCCGCATGCACGTCGCGCCCAGCGAAGGCACCCCGCGCGACGCCGCCGGCCCGGTGATCGACATGCTGTTCCCGCCGGGCGCGCCCTACCGCGTGCCGATCGCCGCGATCACCGGCACCAACGGCAAGACCACCACCGCGCGCATGCTCGCGCACATCGCCAAGATGGCCGGCTACACGCCGGGCCTGACCACCACCGACGGCGTCTATATCGACGGACAAAGAACCGTGGAAGGCGACATGACCGGGCCGGTGTCGGCGCGCATGGTGCTGGCCGATCCGCAGATCGACATCGCGGTGCTCGAGACCGCGCGCGGCGGCCTGCTGCGCGCCGGCATGGCGGTGCGCCACGTCGATGTCGGCGCGGTGCTCAACGTGCAGTCCGACCATCTGGGCATGAAGGGCATCGACACCCTCGAACAGCTCGCGGAAGTGAAACGCATCGTGGTCGAGGTCGCCACCGAGTGCGCGGTGCTCAACGCCGACGATCCCAACGTGCTGAAGATGTCCGGCTACACCGACGCCAAGACGATCTGCTACGTGACCATGAACCCCGCGCACGCGCTGGTGCGCGAGCACATCCGCGCCGGCGGCCGCGCCTGCGCGCTCGAGGCCGGCGTCAACGGGCAGATGATCACCTTCTACGACAAGGGCAGCCACATCCCGCTGCTGTGGACGCACCTGATCCCGGCGACGCTGGAAGGCCGCGCCCTGCACAACGTGCAGAACGCGATGGTCGCCGCCTCGGTGGCGTTCTCGCTGGGGATCAAGCTCGACGCCATCCGCCAGGGCCTGCGCACGTTCGACACCACCTTCTTCCAGGCCCCGGGACGGATGAACGTGTTCAACGAACATCCGTTCAAGGTGCTGTTCGACTACGGCCACAACGCGCACGCGGTGGGCGTGATGGCCGACCTCGCGCAGCGGCTGGACGTGAGCGGCCGGCGCATCGTGGTGATCGCCGGTCCCGGCGATCGCCGCGACGAGGATCTGCGCGAGATCGCGCGCGCGGTGGCCGGGCGCTTCGACCGCTACATCGTGCGCCGCGACGACTCCCTGCGCGGCCGCGAGTCCGGCGAGGTGGTGAAGATCATCTCCGCCGAACTGCTCGCCCGCGGCGTGCGCGAGGACCAGATCAGCCGCATCGAGGACGAGCAGGAAGCGATCGAGGCCGGCCTGAAAATGGCGCGCCCCGGCGACCTGCTGCTGGTGTTCGCCGACGCCCTGATCCGCTCGTGGAAGCAGATCATCAAGTTCCGCCCCGAAGGTGCGCCCGAACTGCCGCCGGCGCGCGCCGCCGTGCCGGAGATGCGGGTGGTCGAACCGGCCGCCGAGGAAGCCATCCACGCCGCGATGGAGGGCATGGTGCGCGACGAGCGCGGCATCAGCATCGCGCGCGAGGGGGATGATTGAGCGAGCCTGCGGCAGTCACACGAATCCTCGCACCCCAGTACCAGACGCTGCGGCGCCACGGCTTCCGGCTCCTTCCCCTTCAAGGGGAAGGATGGGATGGGGAGGGTGTCAGCCAAACGCGACGTTACGATCGAGCAATACCATCCCCACCCTGACCCATCCGGCCCTTGGGCGTTCGGCCGAATGCGAACCGGTGGTTCGCAATCATTCGCCCTCACCCCCTTGAAGGGGAGGGAATCCCTGCCGAGGCGCTTGCTTGACCGACGACGTGCCCGATGTCCCCTTCACCGACTCGCGTCGCCTGCTCGGCGCGAACCCGTATTTCGCACAGGTGGGTGCGGCGCTGGAAGCGAACGCCGCATCGATGCCGCTCGATCTTCCCGGCGATCCACTGGACACCGCGAACGCATCCATCATTACGGCCTTGCTGGATGGCTGGTGCGAGCGCGTGGAGCGTGCGCGCAGCGCGCTGGGTTGGGATACCTTCGCGCCGCTGCATGCACGCGCCCATCACGGTGGAGCGACGTTGGCTCTCGCGGCTCCGCTGGATGGCCTGTTCACCGCCACCGAAATCAACGAGTGGGCGTGGGAAGCAACGCTTCTATCCTTCCCCCTCCGGGGGAAGGTGCCCGCAGGGCGGATGAGGGAAGACCATCCACGCTCCCACGAACCCTCCCGCAAGAAGCTGCCTTTCGACGACGATACCCGCGCCTTCATCCACAAACTGCGCCACGAAGCCACTGACGCCGAGCAGCTTGTGTGGTTCCTCCTACGCGACCGCCGACTGGATGGCGCGAAGTTTCGTCGCCAACATGCGATCGGCCCGTATGTTCTCGACTTTTACTGCCATCAGGCACGGCTCGCGGTGGAACTCGATGGTGGGCAACACGGTGATCCCGGGCAAATCGAGCGCGACCAGCAACGCAATGCGTTCGTCGCTTCTAAAGGAATTCGCACGCTGCGGTTCTGGAACGATGATGTCCTGCTGCGGACGGAGGATGTGCTGGCGGAAATATGGAGAGCCGTGCAGGCCGAGGAATCCCCTGTCATGGCGACTGGTGAAAGCTTTCCCTCATCCGCCCTTCGGGCACCTTCCCCCGGAGGGGGAAGGGAAAGCATGTCTGCTACTGCGATCCGGGAGGACTCTCCCTCATCCGCCCCCGGATCAAGTCTGGGGCAGGCCCTTCGGGCACCTTCCCCCGGAGGGGGAAGGGAAAGCATGGCTGTTACTGCGATCCGGGAGGACTCTCCCTCATCCGCCCTGCGGGCACCTTCCCCCGGAGGGGGAAGGAACAACATTGCGTGGCAGTTACCCCATGCCCCCGGCCACCCGGCAGCGTGGGATGACGAGGATGCCTTCGCCACCCTGCGCGAACTGGCCCGCAGCGAGGCCAATCCGAAGCTGTTGGCGCTGGCGCAGGCCGCGTGCGATCACGGTGTTGAGATGCTGATGGACGACACCGACATAAGCCTCGGTGAAGGGCATGGCGCACGCGCATTTCCACTCGATCCACTACCCGACCCAACGCGCATCCGCTGGTCGTCGCTGCACGACGTACCGGTCGCGCTGGTCACCGGCACCAACGGCAAGACCACCACGGTGCGCCTGCTCGCCGCGATGGCGCGCGCGCACGGCTGGAGTACCGGCCATTCGTGCACGGATGGCCTGTTCGTCGATGGCCGTCCGATCGCCTCGGGCGACTACTCCGGCCCCGCCGGCGCGCGGCAGGTGCTGCGGCAACCCGAGGTGCAATGCGCGATTCTGGAAACCGCGCGCGGCGGCATCCTGCGCCGCGGACTGGCGATGCAACGCGCGCAGGCGGCGGTGGTCACCAACCTCAGCGCCGACCACTACGGCAGCTATGGCGTGTTCTCGCTGGACGATCTGGCACGGGTGAAACTGACCGTGGCGCGCGTGCTCGATCGCGGCGGGCTGCTGGTGCTCAATGCCGACGACGCCACCTTGCGCGCGCATGCCGGCGATGTGGACTGCGCAATCGGCTGGTTCGCGCTCGACGACGATCATCCGCTGCTGATCGCGCATCGCACGGCGGGCGGCGCGACTTGCGGTGTGCGTGAAGGCCGCATCGTGCTGCGCGTCGGCGGCGTTGCGCAGGAGCTGGGCATCGTCACCGACATGCCGATCACCATCGGCGGCGCGGCGCGCTACAACGTCGCCAACATCCTCGGCGCGGCGCTGGCCGCGACCGCATTGGGCATTCCCGCCACGACCATCGCCGGCGTACTAGCGCGCTTCGGCACCGCGCATGCGGACAACCCCGGCCGGTTGCAACGCTGGACACTGGCCGGCATCGAGGTGTGGCTGGATTACGCGCACAACCCCGATGGCCTGCGCGGGCTGCTGGAGGTGGTCGGCGTGGCACAGCGCAGCGGCCGCTTCGGATTGCTGCTGGGGCAGGCCGGCGACCGCAGCGACGAGGACATCCGCGAACTCGCGCGCGTGGCCGCGCACTTTCGTCCCGATCGCGTGGTGCTCAAGGACATGCCCGCGTTCATGCGCGGGCGCGCGCCGGGTGAAGTTGCCGCGATATTGTGCGATGGCCTCGTGCACGATGGCGTACCGGCTGCGGCCATCGACTACGCCACCGACGAGGAGCCCGGTGCGCGTTCCCTGCTGGATTGGGCACAACCCGGCGACATCCTCGTACTGCCGGTGCACGCCAAAGCCGCGCGCGCGCAGGTGTCGGGACTGCTCGACCGCATGGCATCCTTGCACTGGTTGCCGGGGCAAACCCTGCCATGACCAAATAGCGGACGGCCAGCGGCATTCGGTTACCGTCGATGGATCGTGCAACGGCCTCTTCCAGACGACTGACGACTGACTACAATTCCGTCCTCTGTCCTCCGTCCTCTGTCTTCTGAAATGCTCGCCCACCAACACCACTTCCTCGAAGCCGCCCTCGCCCGCGACGCCCTGCGCTTCGGGCAGTTCACCCTGAAGTCCGGGCGCGTCAGCCCCTACTTCTTCAACGCCGGACGTTTCGACAGCGGCGGCGCAATGGCGGCGCTCGGCGAAGCCTACGCGCGCACGCTGCTGGGTGCGCAGCTCGACTTCGACGTGCTGTTCGGTCCGGCTTACAAAGGCATTCCGCTGGCCACCGCGGTCGCGGTCGCGCTCGCAGGTTTGGGTCGCGACGTGCCGCTGACCTTCAACCGCAAGGAAGCCAAGGATCACGGCGAGGGCGGCAGCCTGATCGGCGCGCCGTTGCAAGGCCGGCGCGTGCTGATCGTCGATGACGTCATCACCGCCGGTACCGCGATCCGCGAGTCCATCGACATCATCCGTGCCGCCGGTGGCGCGCCCTGCGGGGTGCTGATCGCGCTCGACCGCCAGGAGCGTGCCGGCGACAGCGAGTTATCGGCTACCGATGCGGTGCGCAGCGAATTCGGCATCCCGGTGCTGGCGATCGCAGGTCTCACCGAACTGCTGCAACTGGCCGACGGGCGCGAGAACCTGGCCGCGCACCGCGATGCGCTTTTGGCGTATCGTCGGCAGTATGGAACCGCGGCCTGAGGCTGCGGATCTTCGGGAACCGTCATGAACCGCCAGCATCGGATTCTGCAAGCCGTCGTGGTCGCACTGGCCGCGCTGCCGGCGCTCGCCCTCGTGGCCAGCGCGCAGGATCAGCCGACCAGCGGCCCGAAGCTGTACCGCTGGGTCGGCCCCGACGGCAAGGTGCATTACGGCGACGATATTCCGCAGGACGCTCTCAACTCGGCGCGCGACGAACTCAGCCGCAATTCCGGCATGACCGTCAAGCACGTCGATCGAGCGTTGACGCCGGAGGAGCGCGCGGCTGCCGACGCCAAGGCCGCAGCCGATGCCAAGGCGGCCGAAATGCTTGCGCAATCCCGGCAGAACGACCAGATGCTGCTGACCTCCTACCCGGTCGAATCCGATCTGCAACGGGCCTTTGCCGATCGCATGAACGCGCAGATCAACAACATCAAGACCACCAACCTGGCGCTGAACGCTCAGGAACGCAGCCTGTCCACGTTCCTCTACACCGCCTCCGCACTGGAACTGTCCGACAAGCCGGTGGGCGCCGATCTGGTCGCCACGATCCAGAAGCTGCGCGACCAGGTGGTAACGATGCAGCAGTCGCAAGTCGCTTCGCAGGCGCAACTGGCGAACATCAAGGCCGAAGCGACCACCACCTTGGCCCACTACCGCGATTTGCGTTCGCAGGCGATCAATGGGCACCTGCCGGATGCGCCACCACCGCCAGCCCCTTCGCCCGCCTCGCCGCCGTGAGGTGAGCGGCGAGGTGTGGCACGTCAAACCGGCGACGTCGGATGGTGGGCAACGGGTCGATCGCAGCGCCGATCAGAACGGCAGTTTCAGTCCGGGCTTGAAGGCAAGCAATTGCTCGCGGAAGGCGGACTGGATGCGCTCCAGGGCTTCGGCTGAATCGGCGTCGAAGCGCATCACCAGCACCGGAGTGGTGTTGGATGCGCGTACCAGTCCCCAACCGTCCGGCCAGTCCGCACGCACGCCGTCGATGGTCGCCACGCGCGCGCCCTCGAAAACGGCCTTGTCGCGGAACCCGTCGACGAAGGCGTGCACGTCGCCGCTGTCCAGCGGCACCTTGATCTCGGGCGTGGAGAACCCCTTGGGCAACTCGGCGAACACCTCGTCGGCAGTTTCCGGACGGGTGGCGAGGATCTCCAGCAGGCGGGCGGCGGCGTAGATGCCGTCATCGAATCCGTACCAGCGATCCTTGAAGAAAAAGTGCCCGCTCATCTCGCCGGCCAGTTCCGCACCGGTTTCCTTCATCTTCGCCTTGATCAGCGAATGCCCGGTCTTCCACATCAGCGGACTGCCGCCGTGGCCGAGGATATGCCCCGCGAGGTGACCCGTGCACTTGACGTCGTAGACGATGCACGCGCCCGGATTGCGGCTGAGCACGTCTTCGGCGAACAACATCAGCAGGCGGTCGGGGTAGACGATCTCGCCGGCGCGGGTGACCACGCCGAGGCGGTCGCCATCGCCGTCGAAGGCCAGGCCGATGTCGGCATTCAGGCGCTGCACCATCTGGATCGCGTCGGCGAGGTTCTTCGGCTCGCTGGGGTCGGGATGGTGGTTGGGGAAGGTTCCATCGACCTCGCAGAAGATCGGCGCGACCTCCGCGCCGATGGCCTCCAGCACCTCGGGGCCGACCAGACCGGCGACGCCGTTGCCGGCGTCCACCACCACCTTGAGCTTGCGCTCGAGCTGGATGTCGTCGGCGATGCGCTGGATGTAATCGGCGGCGATCTCGCGCTGCTGGATGCCGCCCTGCGCGTTGGCCTTGTAGAGGCGGTTTTCGGCGATGCGCGCGTACAGGTCGGCGATGGCATCGCCAGCCAGGGTGTCGCCGCCGAGCACGATCTTGAAGCCGTTGTAGTCGGGTGGATTGTGGCTGCCGGTCACCGCCACGCACGAGCCGGTGCGCAGGTGGAAGGCGGCGAAATAACACAGCGGCGTGGCCGCCTGACCGATGTCGATCACGTCGCGACCGGCCAGCCGCAGGCCGTCGATCAGCGCATTGGACAGCTCCGGGCCGGAGGTGCGTCCATCGCGGCCAATGACGATGTCGCGCAGGCCTTGCTCCTGCATCGCACTGCCGATGGCCTGCCCGATCAGGCGGGCGACGCCGGGATCCAGATCCTTGCCGATCTGCCCACGAATGTCGTAGGCGCGGAAAATCTCGCGCGCGATCGCCACTGCAACGGGCTTGGGTGCCTCCTTGACCACGACCTTGGGCGCCGGAGCCGGGGTGGCCACTTCGGTCGCCACGGTCTCGCTCAGGGTGCTCTCCGGCGCCGCTTCCGCCGGAGTGCCCGCTGCCACCAATGCCTTGCCGTAGAGCAGCAGGGCCACGCCTGCGATCAGCAGCAACATGGCAAGGATGTAGCCCGTTGCGCTGGCGATGCCGAACAGGCTCTCCGCTGGCGGCGGGCTGCCGGTATGGATGGAAAACCCGTTGTCGAGCAAAGGCAGGTCGCTGCTCTTGCCCATCGCCAGCACGCCCGCGTCGCCGCGACGTGCGACCTCGTAGCCGTGGAACATCAGGGCCAGATAGCCACCGCCCGCGTTGGCGTCCTTCAGTGGCGCCGTCATCGTGTCCAGCGGCAGGTCGACCAGCGCCAGCGCCTTGACTTCACCGCCCTGCTTGACCGGGCCGGCGATCACCAACCGGGGTTGACCCTCCACTTTCGCCACGCCGACCCGTGTCACCCCGTCGCGCAGGGTCGCCACCAGTACGGCGACGCGACCGAAACCGAACTTGGCCGGGTCTGCGAAAGCATCTTTCAAGTCGGGCGGAACGAAGACCACCGACTTGCCTTCCGCCCATCGCGTGCGGAACACGTCGGCCGCACGCGCGGAATTGGAGTCGGCAAGGGCCGCAGACACTTCGGGTGCCGTGCTGGCGTGCTCGAAGTGCTGGGTCAGGTCGTTGAGTGTGTTCCGGCCCGTGGTCTGCAACCGTGCGCCCTCGGCTGCGACGGTCGCAGCCGTGCGCTCGGATGCGCCCTGATGCCAAGCGTCCCAGCCCACGAGCAGAACCAGCAGGAACAGCACTACGGCGATCGGCAAGCGCAACTGCCCGATCGCCACCTTGATCGCATCGCCGGCCTTGGGCTTGTCGCTGATTTCCTCGCCCATCCGTATCCTCCCGGTTTCAGATGGCCTTCCAACAGACTGTTGAAGAGCCTGCTGGCGCGAACCTAAGGATGGCTCGCACACGGATCAAGTACGCAAGAACTTGATCCGTGGAGTCGAGTCCGGACATGCGCCGGACTCGGCGAGTTGAAAAATGCAGGGAAGCACTTTTCAACAATCGGTTGCGTCAACGCACGCCAGTATGGCCGAAACCGCCCTCGCCGCGCGCGCTTTCGTCGAAGGCACCCACCACCTGCAGGGCCACCCGCGCCACCGGCAGGAACACCAGTTGCGCGATGCGATCGCCCGGGGCGATGGTAAAGGGCGCGTGTCCGCGATTCCAGCCGCTGACCATCAGCGGCCCCTGATAGTCGGCATCGATCAGGCCGACCAGGTTGCCGAGCACGAAGCCGTGCTTGTGACCCAGCCCCGAGCGCGGCAGGATCACCGCGCACAACTGCGGATCGCCGATGTGGATGGCGATGCCGGTGGGGATCAGCTGGGTCTGCCCGGGTGCCAGCGTCAGTTCCGCATCGAGCATCGCGCGCAGATCCATGCCGGCGGAAGCGGCGGTGGCGTAGTCGGGCAGCGGATACTCGTGGCCGAGGCGCGGATCGAGCACGCGCAGGCGCACCTCACGGTGTATCGGGATGTTCACGTCAGTGATCCACGCGTGTGAGGGGCACGCGGTCGAGCAACAAGTGCAGCAGGTCGCGTGCCAGCGTGGCCTTCGACGCCGGCCCGAGTGCAGCCATCGCCTCGCTGCCGTCGGCCTGCCGCCAGTACACGTCCAGCGCGTTGTCGTCGCAATCGAAACCGCTGCCGGCCACGCCGACGCGATTGGCGGCGATCGCATCCACCCGCTTGCGCAGCAGCTTGTCGCGCGCCGACGCGGCCAGATCCGTGGTTTCGGCAGCAAAACCCACCACCAGTCGCGGCCGCTGCGGGTGCGCAGCGACTTCGGCGAGGATGTCGGGCGTGCGCACCAGTTCCACGCTCAGGCCGCTGTCGGGCGAACCCGTCGGTTTCTTGATCTTGTGCTCGGCCACCTGCGCCGGGGTGAAGTCGGCCACCGCCGCCGCGCCGATGTAGATTCCCGCCGGCAACGCGCCCAGCACCGCCGCGTGCATCTGGCGGGCGCTGCGCACGTCGATGCGGCGCACGCCGGCGGGCGTGGGCAGATGCACCGGCCCGGCGACGAGGGTCACGTCGGCACCCAGTTCGGCCGCCGCGGCGGCGATGGCGAAACCCATCTTGCCGGAGCTGCGGTTGCCCAGATAACGCACTGGGTCGAGGTCTTCGTAGGTCGGGCCGGCGCTGACCAGCACGCGATGGCCGTCCAATGTCCCATCGTTCGTGACGGTACCCGTGGCAACCAGCGCGGCGACGATGGCATCAGGCTCGGCCATCCGCCCCGGGCCGAACTCGCCGCAGGCCTGCGCGCCATCGTCGGGACCGATGACGAGCACCCCGCGCGATGTGAGCTTCGCCACGTTGGCCTGCGTGGCCGGATGCAGCCACATGCGGTGGTTCATCGCCGGGGCGATGGCGAGCGGCGCGGTGGTGGCCAGGCACAGGGTGGCGAGCAGGTCGTCGGCGTGGCCGTGGGCGAGGCGCGCGATCGCATCGGCACTGGCCGGCGCGACCACCACGCGGGTGGCCCAGCGCGCCAGTTCGATGTGGCCCATCGCCGCTTCCGCCGCTGCATCCCACAGCGATTCGCGCACCGGTCGGCCGGACAGCGCCTGCAACGTCGCCGCGCCGATGAAATGCCCGGCTGCCGCGGTCATCACCACCTGCACCTGCGCCCCGGCCTCGCGCAGCCGGCGCACCAGCTCAGCCGCCTTGTAGGCGGCGATACCGCCGCACACACCCAGCAGGATGCGCTCGCCTTCGAGTGATCCGGTCACGTCGGAAAAATCCTACAGCCAAACAGGTGCCTAGCTTACCCGGGTTTCAGAGGACGCAGGACGGAAGACGGAGGACGGAAAGAACAAGCTGATGCCGCTGCGGGACTCGGGCGTTGTCCTTCTCCCTCCGGGAGAAGGTGGCGCGAAGCGCCGGATGAGAGAAGCCTCTATCCGTCGACATGCCTGCCTTCCGCAGCAAACTGAAAATCTTTCCCTCATCCGCCCTACGGGCACCTTCTCCCGGAGGGAGAAGGGAACATCCCCACCCCCCACCCCATTCCCCAACTCCCGCCATGAAAATCAGCGACTGGCCCGACGACGAACGCCCGCGCGAGCGCCTGCTCGCCAGCGGCCCGCAGATCCTCTCCGACGCCGAACTACTGGCGATCTTCCTCGGCTCGGGCGGGCGTGGCATGGACGCGGTGGAAGCCGCGCGGCGGTTGCTGGCACGGGTTGGCGGCCTGCGCACCCTGCTGGAGCGGCCTACCGCCGAACTGCTCGCCGAACCCGGGCTGGGGCCGGCGCGGGTGTGCGCGCTCAAGGCGGCGCTGGAGCTGGGCAGCCGTCATCTGGCCGCCGGGCTGGCGCGCGGCGAGGCGCTGACCGATCCATCGCGTGCCGGCGAGTACTTCGCCCGCCGCCTGCGCGGCCTGCCGCACGAAGTGTTCGCCGGGTTGTTCCTCGACAACCGCCACCGCGCCATCGCTTTCGAGGAGATGTTCCGCGGCACCCTCGACGGCGCCGAGGTGTATCCGCGCGAGGTGCTCAAGCGCTGCCTCGCCCACAACGCCGCCGCCCTGATCGTCGGCCACAACCACCCTTCCGGCAGCAGCGAACCGTCGGCCGCCGACCACGCGGTGACGGTGCGCCTGCGCGATGCGCTGGCGCTGGTGGAGATCCGCCTGCTGGATCATTTCGTGGTCGGCGACGGGCCGCCGTGCTCGCTGGCCGCGCGCGGCTGGGTGTGATCGTGCAAACGCCAGCGCCGTTGCGGAAGCAGTGCCCTTGCAGGAGCCGCCCGCGGCGCGCATATACTGCCGCCGCGGCTATTGCCGCATGTGGGGATAACAGCCGCGTTCGCCATGATCTTCGGGTATGCCAGCCTGTATCCACCGGACGACGTCGAGCGTGCTCTGCCCGACGCCGCAACGGCGCGCACCCTGTTGCAGGATCGACGCCCGGACATCCTCGCCTTCGTCGATCGTCGTCGGCAACGCCTGTTCGCCCACTTCGGCGCCGAAACGGCCGGTTTGCTCGATCGCACCGCCGACGCCTTCGTGCTGGGCACGGCACGGCTCGGCCTGCGTCACGGCAACTTCGGCAACGACCTGCACGCCTACCACAACGAAGCACACATCCTCGAACTGGCGCAGCGCCGCTTCAACGCCTACGAAAACCAGCTCGGACTGGCCGCGCTGCCGCTGGCGGACTGGGTGGTGCTGGCGCTGTTCGCCGCCTGCCACGACCTGCGCCAGCGCGAAGCGCTGGACGTGCCCGGGCCGGTGGACGGCAACGAGGCGGCGAGCATGGCCGAGGCGCTGCGCATCCTCGATGCCTGCGGTTTCGATCGGCAACGCGAGCGGCCGTTGTACGTGGCGCTGGAACTGGCGATCGCCGGCAGCACCTTCGGTCTCAATGCGCGGCCGCTGGAAAACTCCGCCGAGGCGGCGATCGGCGGCGGCGCACTGGCGCGCTACCTGCCCGGCCTGCTCGACCAGACCGTGCCCGACTGGCGTGGCGATGCGGTGGTCGAGCACGCGCTGATCCTGGCCCGGATCGCCGCCGATCTGGACACCGCCAACGCCGGCGAGAGTTTCGCCGAACTGGCCGACAGCGCGATCCGCCTGTGCCGCGAGCGCGAGATGCGCGAGCGTCGCGCGCTGGACTCGGCCGAGTCGGCGCAACCCTGCCTCGACTTCCTGACCCGCGGACAGGAGAAGTTCTTCTTCGAACTGCATCATTTTTGTTCGCGCGAAGGCGAGCGCGTGTTCGGCCCCGGCAAGGTGGCCAACGCATCGCATGTGCGCGCGGTGAGCGCGGCGCTGCGCGAGCATTTCGCCACCACGCCGCCCGCCACCGGCGCGGCGGTGATCGAGGCCTACCGGGTGCTGGCGGGTTGTTGAAGCAAGCGCCTGCATCCGATTCCATATTTCCTCGCGCAAGCCGCTAAACTATCCGCCGGATACACCCGTCGGATCCCCGAGTGAAACTGTCCCTACGCGTGCTGCTTTCGACCGCGGTCGAATCCCTGCGCACGGCCGGCACGCTGCCAGCCGATCTGGCCCTGCCCACCATCGCGGTGGAGCGCACCAAAACCCGCGAGCACGGCGATTTCGCGACGAACATCGCGATGGCGCTGGCGAAACCGGCGAAGAGCAACCCACGCGCGCTGGCGCAGCAGATCGTCGCGGCGATCCCAACCAGCAGCGACGTGGCGAAAGTCGAGATCGCCGGCCCGGGCTTCATCAACATCTTCCTCACCGATGCCGCGTGGCAGCGCGAGATCGCCAGCGTGCTGGCGCAAGGCCACACCTATGGCCGCAGCGACGTGGGCCAAGGCGTGCGCGCCGGGGTGGAATACGTCTCGGCCAACCCCACCGGCCCGTTGCACGTCGGCCACGGCCGCGCCGCGGCGATCGGCGACACGCTGGCGCGACTGCTCGACGCCACCGGTTGGCAGGTCGTGCGCGAGTTCTATTACAACGACGCCGGCGCGCAGATCGACAACCTCGCCCGTTCGGTGCAGGCGCGCTGCAAGGGCGTGTTCCCGGGCGACGCGGGCTGGCCCGAGGACGGCTACCGCGGCGACTACATCCTCGACATCGCGCGCAATTACCTGCTCGGCAAACCGGCATCCGAAGGCTCGGACGTGGTTTCCGAATCGCGCGATCCGATCCATCTGGAAGCCATCCGTCGCTACGCGGTGGCCGCGCTGCGCGCCGAGCAGAACGCCGATCTGGCCGCGTTCGGCGTGGCCTTCGACGTGTATTTCCTCGAATCCTCGCTGTACACCGGCGGCCAGGTCGAGGCCACCGTCAAGGCGTTGATCGACGCCGGCCATACCTACGAACAGGATGGCGCGCTGTGGCTGCGCAGCACCGATTTCGGCGACGACAAGGACCGCGTGATGCGCAAGTCCGACGGCAGCTACACCTATTTCGTGCCGGACGTGGCCTATCACGCCAGCAAGTGGCAGCGCGGCTACGTGCGCGCGATCACCGAACTGGGTGCCGACCACCACGGCACCCTGGCGCGGGTGAAGGCCGGCCTGCAGGCGCTGGAACAAGGCATCCCGAAAGAATGGCCGCAATACGTGCTGCACCAGATGGTGACGGTGATGCGCGGCGGCGAGGAAGTGAAGATCTCCAAGCGCGCCGGCAGCTACCTGACCTTGCGCGATTTGATCGAGCAGGCCGGGCGCGATGCCACGCGCTGGTTCCTGATCGCACGCAAATCCGATTCGCAACTGGTGTTCGACATCGACCTCGCGCGCTCGCAGAGCAACGACAACCCGGTGTACTACGTGCAGTACGCGCATGCGCGCGTGTGCAGCCTGCTGCGGCAGGCCGGCGAGAAGGGGCTGGCGTTCGATCAGGCCAACGGCATCGCGAACCTGTCGCGCCTGACCGACGCCTCCGAAGTGGCGCTGATGATCGAGATCTCGCGCTACCCGGAAGTGGTCGAAGCCGCTGCCGCGCAACTCGAACCGCAGGCGCTGGCCGCTTATCTGCGCGAGCTGGCGAACGCCTTCCACACCTTCTACCACGCCCAGCCCATCGTGGTGGCCGACGATGCCGCGCTGCGCGATGCACGGCTGGCGCTGGCGGTGGCGGCGCGGCAGGTGTTGGCGAACGGACTGGATCTGCTGGGCGTGGGCGCACCCGAGGCGATGTGAGATGGCCGTGAAGCGTGGCAAGAAACAGGCACGACGCAAGGACGAACCTGCGATCCCCGGCGTCGTCTGGTTGCTCGCCGGATTGCTGATCGGCGGCGCGGTCGCGGTGGCGCTGTGGCTGCGCAATCCGCATGCGGTGGATGACCTGCTGCCGCATCCCAACGCCGCCGCCAAACCCAAGCAGGTCGCCAGCGCCGCATCCGATGTGCCCGACGGCAATCCGCCCGCTGCATCACCCGCATCCACCGCCGCCGCCAGCCCGGCGACGCCGAAGAAACCGCGCTACGATTTCTACACCCTGCTGCCCGAACGCGAAGTCGTCATCCCCGACGACGAGCTCAAGGCGCAGGTGAAGGCCGAGGCCAGCAATCTCGCCGCCAAGCAGCAGGCCGCGCTGGCCGCCGCCGCATCGAATGCGGGCACGCCCGGCGCGACGACGCCGCTCGCGACGACGGCTGCCTCGCCGACGCCGGCAACGGCAGCCACGACGCCGGTGACCGCGCCTTCGTCGTCCCCATCGGCCATATCCTCGTCAGCGAACGCCACCGCCGCAGCCAAGCATCCAACCGCCTCCACGGCAACCAGCCCCGCCACGCCATCGACCACCGCGAGCGTTTCCGCCGCGATTCCGGTGCCCGCCGCGCAGCTCAAGAGCGGCGAATACCTGTTGCAGGCCGGCGCGTTCCGCAACACCCAGCAGGCCGACGACCTGAAAGCGCGCATCGCCATGCTCGGCCTCGTCGGTCGCGTGGAGACCGTGCAGACCGCGGCCGGCGAGATGCACCGCGTGCGCCTGGGCCCGTATGCCACCGCCAGCGAACTGGAAGCAGCCAAGCAAAAGCTCAGCGGCGGCGGCCTGCCGGCGATCGCCGTTCGAGTGAAGTGAGGAGCGCGCACGCATGAGCCGCATCGCATGGATCACCGGCGCGACCTCGGGCTTCGGCCGCGCGACCGCGCAACGCTTCGTCGAAGGCGGCTGGAAGGTCATCGCCAGCGGACGCCGCAGCGAACGCCTCGAAGCACTGCGCACCGAACTGGGCGCGGCGAACGTGCATGCCTGCGCCTTCGACATCCGCGACGAATCCGCGATGTCTGCCGCCATCGCCACGCTGCCGGAAGACTTTCGCGCCATCGACCTGCTGGTCAACAACGCCGGCCTCGCGCAGGGCACCGCACCGGCGCAGTCGGCGAGTCTGGACGACTGGCGCACGATGATCGACACCAACATCACCGCGCTGGTGACCCTCACCCGCGCGCTGCTGCCCACACTCATCGAACGGCGCGGCGCGATCGTCAACGTCAGCTCCACCGCCGCGCGCTACCCCTACACCGGCGGCAACGTGTATGCCGGCAGCAAGGCCTTCGTCAGCCAGTTCTCGCTCAACCTGCGCGCCGACCTGCACGGCACCGGCGTGCGCGTGACCACGCTGGAGCCGGGCATGGCGCACACCGAGTTCACCCTCGTGCGCACGCATGGCGACCAGGCCGCTTCCGACAAGCTCTACGCGGACATGCAACCGATCACCGACGAGGACATCGCGCAGACGATCTGGTGGATCGCCAACCTGCCGCCGCATCTGAACGTGAATCGGCTGGAAATGATGCCGACCAGCCAGTCGTTCGCGGGGTTTCAGATTCACCGCTCGTGATTTTCCCTCTCCCTTTGGGATGAGATGTTGCGGTTGCGAACCATGGGTTCGCACAACATCGAATGCCTTCGCGCTGGCGCGAAGGCCGGGGCGCGCAGCGGGGTGCCGAAGGCGGGTGAGGGAGGACACTTCGAGGACAAAATCCGTCACATGAAACGACGGTGCCCCCCAGCGCCTTCAGTACGCAGGTAGTTGGAGGGTCTGCCCTCATCCGGCGCTTCGCGCCACCTTCCCCCGGAGGGGGGAGAAAATGCCTACGCCAGCGTCGTCGCGTCGAGATAGGTGTAGCCGGTCAAACCTTTCTCCAGCGCTGCCGCCAATTCCGCTGCCATCGCTTCCGGCAGCTTCGCTGCGGCAATCCGATCGCGATAGGCCGCGCGCAGCTCGGCGAGGTCGTAGCCGACGTAATCGAGCATCACGTCGGCGGTGTCGCCGCGGCGCGTGCGTTCGATGATGTAGCCGTCGGCAGTCAAGCGCACGTTCACCGCGTCGGTGTCGCCGAACAGGTTGTGGATATCGCCCAACGTGTCCTGATAGGCGCCGACGAGGAAGAAGCCGATGCGGTAGCTCTCGCCCGCGCGCAGCGCATGCAGCGGCATCGAGGTGTCCAGCGCGCCGTCATCGACGTACTGATCGATGCGGCCGTCGGAATCGCAGGTCAGATCGGCGATCACCCCGCGCCGGGTCGGCTCCTCGTGCAAACGCGCGATCGGCGCGATCGGGAACACCTGATCGATCGCCCACACATCGGGCACCGATTCGAACACGCTGAAGTTGACGAAATACTTGTCCACCAGACGCTCGTCGAGTTCGTCGAGCACCGCGCGATGGCTGCGCTCGCCGTAACTCAGGCGCGCGCGCACCGCATGCGCGATGGCGTAGAACAGATCGTCGCAACGGGCGCGCTCGACCAGGCCGATCTGCCCCAGCGCATACAGCGTGGTGGCTTCGGCATGGCGATGCTGGGCTTCGTGAAAAACCTCCAGCGCCGAGCGCTCGGGAAGCTCCTCGTGCAGCTCGCGCAGGTGGCGGATCACCTGTGGCTCGTCGGTGGAAACTTCCGGCGCCGCACCTTCCGGCGCACGCTCGACCTCGGAGACGTTCGCCACCAGCACCGCGTGGTGCGCGGTCAGCGCGCGCCCGGATTCGGTGAGCAGCATCGGCGGCGCGAGTCCGTGTTCGGCGCAGGCCTCGGCCAGCGGCTGCACGATGTGGGCCGCGTACTGGTCGAGCCCGTAGTTGATCGAGCAGAAACTGCGCGAGCGCGTGCCCTCGTAATCCACGCCCAGTCCGCCGCCGACGTCCATGTAACGGATCGGACAACCCAGCGCGCTGACCTCGACGAAGTAACGCGTCGCCTCGCCCATGCCGCCGGCGATGTCGCGCACGTTGGAGATCTGCGAGCCCATGTGGAAGTGCAGCAGTTGCAGGCTTTGCATCAGCCCCGCCGCGCGCAATTGCTCGATCAGATCGATGAGCTGGCGCGGCGACAGCCCGAACTTGGCCTTGTCGCCGCCGGAGTTCTGCCATTTGCCCGCGCCCAGCGAAGCCAGGCGCATGCGCACGCCGATCACCGGTTCGACATCCAGCGCCTTCGATTCGGCGATCACATGCGCCAGTTCGGAAGGTTTCTCGATCACGATGAAGGTCTGCAAGCCGAGCTTGCGGCCGATCAGGGCCAGCCGGATGTATTCGCGATCCTTGTAGCCGTTGCACACCACGATGCTGCCCGGCCGCGCCAGCGCCAGCACCGCCATCAGCTCCGGTTTCGAGCCGGCTTCCAGTCCGAAACCTTGGTTGCCCTGTCGCGCCAGTTCGCCGGCCACGCCGTGGTGCTGGTTGACCTTGATCGGGTAGATCGCGGTGTAGCCGCCCGGATACTCGAAGTCGGCCATCGCACGCGCGAACGCGCCCTGCAGGCGGCGCAGGCGGTCGCCGAGGATGTCGGAAAAACGCAGCAGCAGCGGCAGCTTCAGCCCCTGCGCGAGCGCGCGATCGACCGCTTCGGGCAGGGCGATGGCCGCAGCATCGGCACGCTGCGGCTTCACGATGATCCGGCCGTCCGCGTCGATGTCGAAATAGCCCTCGCCCCAGTGCGCGATGGCGTAGGTGCGGCGGGCGATGTCGATGTCCCATGCGCTCATCGCGGCAGCTCCTGCGAGTGGATCGGTGCGGGCGCGCATTGTAGCGCCCAAGGACTATCGCGCGTGGACTGCGCAATTCAGGAATCGCCTGGCTCTTGATCGTCATCCCCGCGCAAGCGGGAAGCGTTTCACAACAGCCGAAGGCTGGTCATCCAGGGTCGTGTTCCATTGGTGACCAATAGGTTCGATTGCCAGCCTGCGTCTATCGCGTAGCGACCCCTTCGTGCGCTGAAACGGCGAACAAAAATAGGCATCCATTACAATGCCGACCTCGCTTGCCGCATTTCGTCGAACACCCATGACTACATCGTCTTCCTCCTGGTTCCGCGAGGACTTCACCCACACCGGCTCCTCGATCGGCTTTCGCATCGTGCGCAAGCTCGACGAGGTGCAATCGCCGTTCCAGAAGATCGAGATCTACCAGACCACCGACTGGGGCAACCTGATGGTGATCGACGGCGCGACGATGGTGACCACGCGCGACAATTTCTTCTACCACGAGATGATGGCGCACGCGCCGCTGTTCACCCATCCCGATCCGAAGGACGTGGTCATCATCGGCGGCGGCGACTGCGGCACCCTGCGCGAGGTGCTCAAGCACCCGGGCGTGCGCACGGCGGTGCAGTGCGACATCGACGAGCAGGTCACGCGGATGGCAGAGAAGTGGTTTCCGGAACTGTGCGAATCCAATGCCGATCCGCGCGCGACGGTGATGTTCGACGACGGCATCGCCTTCATGGCGAATGCCAAACCCGAGAGCATCGACGTGATCGTGGTCGATTCCACCGATCCAGTCGGCCCGGCCGAGGGCTTGTTCAACCGCGCCTTCTACGCCAATTGCCTGAAGGCACTGCGCCCCGACGGGCTGCTGGTGCAGCAGAGCGAAAGCCCGCTGGCGCTGCTGCACCTGATCCTCGACATGCGCCAAGCGATGCGCGACGCCGGATTCGTCGATTTCCAGATTCTGCCGTTCCCGCAGCCGTGCTATCCGACCGGCTGGTGGAGCTGCATGATCGCCAGCAAGCAGCCGCGCGACCTCTCAACATTTCGCAGGGCCGATGCCGAGGCAAAATCCTTTGCGACGCAGTACTACACCGCCGGCATCCACGCTGGCGCGCTGGCGACGCCGCCGTTCGTGTCGCAAGCGCTGGCCGACTGAAGCCCAGTTCGCGTCAGTCACCCTCGCGCAAACGTTGCAACGCCAGACGGATCGCGGCGAACTGCCGCGCCACGTTGCGGCAATGCCGGCACAGCGCAAGATGCAGTTTCAGTTTGATCGCCTGCGCGCGCGACAGCGGCGCATCCTCGCGCCGCGACAACAGCCGCGAGGCGTGCCGGCAGTCGATCAGCGCCGCACCATCGCCGGGTTGTTTCGTCGGTGCACTCATGCCGTCGCCCCCGCGGGCGCGAATCCGCCCTTTTCCAGACAGGTCCGCAGCATCACCCGCGCGCGGTAGAGCTGCACCCACACGTTGGACGCGGTCAGGCCCAAATCCTTGCACAGTTCGGATGTGTCGCTGCCGAACACCTCGCGCAGCACGAACACCTGCCCAATGCGCGGCGGCAACTTGTCCACGCAGGCGCGCACCGCGGCGAGGAAAGCGTCCTGCGCGCACAACTGCTCGGGGTCGGGCGTTGACGAGGGCGCCTGCGCCCAGTGTCCGCCGCGGTCGAACAACGGAGTGAACTCCTCGCCATCGTCGTCCGGCGTTTCCAGCGGTTGCTCGCGCCATTGCCGGCGCAGGTGATCGACGATGCGGTTCTTCAGGATCGTGGTCAACCAGGTACGCAGCGAGCTGTCGCCGCGAAACGAAGCGCGGCGCTCGAAGGCTTGCGTGATGGTGTCGGACACCATGTCCTCGGCGAGGTGCTCGTCGCGCAATTGCAGGCGCGCGACACGCAACAGGTAAGCGCGCTGCTCGGCCAGTTGCGGAAAATCGGGCGGCGCATTCGCGTGGACTTTGGGCATGCGGGTTCCGTGGTCGCGGCGCGACGCGATCGATGCGCCATCGCGCCGGCCATGATAGCCAATGCCAGCCCGGGGTTCAGCGGATGTCCTTGACGGCTGTAAGGAACCACGCACTCGCCCGTCTGAAGCCCTGCACGCCGGGACATCGGTTTCGACGACGAAACGCAGCCGGCGCGGCAACCACCATCCCGCAACCATCCGTTGGAGAACGCCATGAACACCCGCAATGCCATGCTGCTCGCTGCCGCCGCCAGCCTGTTCGCCTTGTCCACCGCCACCCTCGCCGCCGACAAGGATCACGCCGATCAGGAAAAATGTTTCGGCGTCGCCAAGGCCGGGCAGAACGACTGCGCTTCCAAGTCCGGCAGCCACGCCTGCGCCGGGCAATCGAAGAAGGACAACGATCCGGGCGACTTCAAGTTCGTCGCCAAGGGCACCTGCAAGACGATGGGCGGCATGCTGGCCGCGCCGAAGAAGTGATCGGTGGCGGGCGCTGCGACGAAGGTCGCGGCGCCCGCGCCACTTCCGCCATGAACCTCTCATCACGCCTTGCGGCTTCCGCGCTGCCCACCGGCATCGGCTTGCGTACGCCGCATTACCGCGACCTGCTGGAGCGTCCGCCGTGCACGGGCTGGCTGGAAGCGCACAGCGAGAATTACCTCGGCGACGGCGGCTTTGACTTGCATGTGCTGACGACGCTGCGCGAGCGTTATCCGATCAGCCTGCACGGCGTCGGGCTCGGGCTGGGTTCGGTGCACGGCTTCGATGCGGCGCACCTGCAACGCATCGCTGCGCTGACCGACCGGATCGAACCTTTCCTCGTCTCCGAACACCTGTGCTGGCACGCCACCGTCGATCGCACGCTCAACGATCTGCTGCCGTTGCCCTTCACCGAAGAAGCGCTCGTGCTGGTGTGCGCGCGCGTGCAGCAGGTGCAGGACGTGTTGCGTCGTCCGATTCTGATCGAGAACATTTCCACCTGCCTGCGCTACGCCGATTCGCCGCTGGCGGAGGCCGATTTTCTCAACGCGCTGGCGCAGCGCAGCGGCTGCGGCATCCTGCTCGACGTCAACAACCTGTACGTCAACCAGTGCAACCACGGGGACAGCGCGGCGGCGGCCATCGACGCCATCGACCCGCGCCATGTCGGCGAAATCCACCTCGCAGGCCATCTCGTCACCGAGCTGGCGGTGATCGACCACCACGGCGACCGCGTGTGCGCGCAGGTTTGGGAGTTGTACCGACGCGCGCTGCGGCACTGCGGCGATGTGCCGACGCTGATCGAGTGGGACACCGATGTGCCCGCACTCGACGTGCTGCTCGCCGAAGCGGCGCTCGCCGACACCTGCCGCGCGGATGCGCTGACGGAGGTGGCGCATGCGGCTTGAATCCTTGCAACGCGATTTCGCGGCCGCCTTGCACGATCGCACCTGCACGCCAACGCTGCTGCCGTCGCTGCTCGACCCTGACGGTCGCGCCGCCGAACGGGTGGCACTGTATCGCGGCAATCTCGTCACGGCTTGGCGCAAGGCGCTGGCGAGCGCTTACCCGGTGCTGCGCGCGATCGTCGGCACCGAATTCTTCGACGCGCTCGCGCATGTTTACGGCCACGCCCATCCAAGTGTGAGTGGCGACCTCAACCACTTCGGCGAACACATGCCCGCGTTTCTTGCCGACTTCGCCCCGGCGCAATCGCTGCCCTATCTGCCCGAGGTGGCGGCACTGGAATGGCTGGCACATCGCGCGCATTACGCCGCCGATGCGATATCCGTCAGCCGCAACACGATCGCCGCACTGACGCCCGATGCGTTGCTGGATGCCTGCTTCGCCGTGCATCCGGCCTGCACCTGGCTCGACTCGCGCTTTCCGTTGGCGACGATCTGGCGTGCGCATCAGCTCGATGCGGATGACGTTCTACCCGACCAGCCCAGCGCTGGCGAGATCGCGCTGGTAGTGCGGCCGTACTGGCGGGTCGATGTCGTCGCTGCGCAGCCTGCCGAGATCGCCGCGCTGGCGGTTCTGCGTCGCGGCGAACCTTTGCACATGGCGCTCGCGGCGGCACTGGCGATCGCGCCGGAATTCAACTTGGTGCAGGCGCTGCCAAGCTGGCTGGATCTGCATCTGCTGGTGAGCGGGCATGCCGTGGGCAGCGCCTGAATCAGCCATCGTTTCCTGTGATCGACGAGGTTTGAGCATGTCCGTATTTCGTTCCCTTCACGCATGGCTCACTCTCGAGCGCTTCGATGCCGGCGTGCGCGCGTGGGCCGGCTCGGCATTGTTGTTATTCCTGCGCCTGTACGTGGGCTGGCAGTTCTTCGCCTCCGGGCTGGAGAAGCTGCGCGACTGGAACGCCGCGCTGGCGCTGTTCCATCAGGAATACCACGTGCCGGTGTTGCCACCGACGCTCGCAGCGTATGTGGGCACATTCGGCGAACTGACCTTCCCGGCGTTGTTGTTCGTCGGCTTCGGCACGCGCGCGGCGGCGCTGGGCCTGTTCGCGGTGAACGCGATGGCGGTGATCTCGTATCCGCTCCTGTTCACCCTCGACTGCCCGGCGGCGATCAACGATCACAAGTACTGGGCGATCGGCATCGCCACGATCTTCTGTTTCGGCGGCGGCGAGGTGTCGCTGGATGCGTGGCTGCGCCATCGCGCCAACGGCGGCTGCAAGGCGCACCGTTGGCCGCGCGTTGCCGGCACACGGTAGTTACAGCGCGTCGGCGTCGAGCTCGCCGGTGCGGATGCGCACCACCCGGTCGAGGTCGTAGACGAAGATCTTGCCGTCGCCGATCTTGCCGGTGCCGGCGGCGTGCATGATCGCCTCGACCACGCGCTCGACCATCTCGTCCACCACCGCGACTTCCAGTTTGATCTTGGGCAGGAAATCGACCACGTACTCGGCGCCGCGATACAGTTCGGTGTGGCCCTTCTGGCGACCGAACCCCTTGACCTCGGTGGCGGTGATGCCGTTCACGCCCGCCTCCGACAGCGCCTCGCGCACGTCGTCGAGCTTGAACGGCTTGATGATGGCCATGACCATTTTCATGCGGATGTCCCCGGGCGTGCGTACGGATGGCAGTGTACCGGCTCGCCGCACAACGCGATGGCGCGGCGAGGCGGTCATCCGACATGCCGCGACCGATAGGCCTGCCGCGACCGACATGCGGCATTCATCGGCGTGTAGGACAATCCCTACATTCCATCGCGAGCCTGGCCGACGGCGCGGACGCGGCGCCACCGCCACACTGGTTTCGCCCCTCGACAGGAATCCCGCCATGATCGACATCAAGACCCTCGACGAACTCGCCCGCCGCGTCCACGAGGCGATCCCGCCCGGCGTGCGCGAGGCCACCGGCGATCTGCACCAGCACCTGCGCGCCGGGTTGCAGGCCGGGCTGGGCAAGCTCGACCTGGTCACCCGCGAGGAGTTCGACGTGCAACGCGCGGTGCTGCTGCGCACGCGCGAAAAACTCGAACTGCTCGAACGCATGGTCGAGCTGCTGGAAACGCGGCTGGAAGCCTATACCGGCCCCAAACACTGACGCACGACGCGCGCCGAGCGCGCCGCACGGAAAATCACCATGTCCCTTGCGCTGATCCACAGTCGCGCCCGCGACGGGGTGCACGCGCCCGCTGTGCGGGTCGAGGTACACCTGTCCGGCGGGCTGCCGCACACCGCCATCGTCGGCTTGCCGGAAGCGGCGGTGCGCGAGAGCAAGGATCGCGTGCACGCGGCGATCCAGAACGCGCAGTTCGAGTACCCGGCGCGGCGCATCACGATCAACCTCGCGCCCGCGGATCTGCCCAAGGATGGCGCGCGCTTCGACCTGCCGATCGCGCTGGGCATCCTTGCCGCGACTGGGCAGATCCCCGGCGAGGCGCTGACTCACTGCGAGTTTCTCGGCGAGTTGGCGTTGACCGGCGAGTTGCGCGCCATCGACGGCGTGCTGCCGGCGGCGATCGCGGCGAAAGCGGCGGGCCATACCTTGTTCGTGCCGCAAGCCAGCGGTGCCGAGGCGGCGTTGGTGGCCGATGCCGACGTGCGCGTCGCGCGTACGCTGCTGGAGATCTGCGCGCACCTGCATGGCCGCAAGCACCTGCCGGCTGCGGTGGCCGCAGCAGTGTCGGAAGGCGACGACGGCCCCGATCTGGCCGATGTGCGCGGGCAGGCGCACGCGCGACGTGCGCTGGAGATCGCCGCCGCCGGCGCGCACAACCTGCTGTTCATCGGCCCGCCCGGCTGCGGCAAGACCCTGCTCGCATCGCGCCTGCCAGGCATCCTGCCGCCGCTGGATGAGGCCGAGGCGCTGGAGACCGCCGCCATCGCTTCGGTGAGTGGCCGCGGTATCGATCTGTCGCGCTGGAAGCAGCGCCCGTGGCGCGCCCCGCACCACACCGCCAGCGCGGTCGCCCTGGTCGGCGGCGGCGCCGATCCGCGGCCTGGCGAAATCTCGCTGGCGCACCACGGCGTGCTGTTCCTCGACGAACTGGCCGAATGGGATCGCTACACTCTGGACGTGTTGCGCGAACCGCTGGAATCCGGGCGCGTGCTGATTTCGCGCGCGGCGCGGCAGGCGGAGTTCCCCGCACGATTTCAATTGGTCGCGGCGATGAACCCCTGCCCTTGTGGCTGGGCCGGCGATGCCTCCTCACGCTGCCGCTGCACTGCCGAGCAGATCGCACGCTACCGGTCGCGCGTGTCGGGGCCGCTGCTGGATCGCATCGATCTGCATGTGGCGGTGCCGCGACTGGCGCACGGCGACCTGCGCGCGGATGCCCCGCCGGGCGAGGATTCGGCGACCGTGCGCGCGCGCGTCATGCAGGCGCGTGCCGTGCAACGGCGTCGCGCCGGCAAGCCCAACGCGCTGCTCGGCCAACGCGAGACCGAACGCAGTTGCCGCCTCGCGGCTACCGATCAGCTCCTGCTCGAACGCGCCATCGATGCGTTGCAACTGTCCGCGCGTGCGGCCCACCGCATCCTGCGCATGGCGCGCACCATCGCCGACCTTGCCGGCTGCGACGCCATCACCACCGCCCACCTCGGCGAAGCCATCGGCTACCGGCAACTGGATCGGCGGGCGGCGACGGCCGCGGCGTGACGTGGATTGAGCATCTACACCGCGCGCCCCTCAAAACCGCGGCTTGTCGGTCGCTGCCTCGTAGCGCGCCACGCAGTCGAGGATCTCCTGACACGCGGCGGCGGCATCGCCCCAGCCGTCGATCTTCACCCATTTTGCGGGTTCCAGATCCTTGTAGTGGGCGAAGAAGTGGCCGATGCGCTCGCGCCAGTGCGCGGGCACGTCGTCGATGTCGCGCACTTTCGCGTAACCGGAGAACACCTTGTCGATCGGCACCACCAGCAGTTTGGTGTCGGCGCCGGCTTCGTCGGTCATGTTGAGCAGGCCCACCGGGCGGCAGCGGATCACCGAGCCGGGGATCAGCGGCAGCGGCATCAGCACCAGCGCGTCCACCGGATCGCCGTCACCGCACAGGGTGTGCGGGATGTAGCCGTAGTTGCACGGATAGCGCATCGGCGTGGACAGCACGCGATCGACGAAGATCGCGCCGCTGGCCTTGTCCACCTCGTACTTGACCGGCTCGGCGTCCTTGGGGATCTCGATGATGACGTTGATTTCGGCAGGTACGTCAGTGCCGGTGGGGACGAGGTCGAGGCCCATGGGGTTTCCTTGGTAAGTTGTGCCGGGATTCTGAAAATGCGTCGTTGAATCTCCCTCCCTTGCGCGAAGCGCAGGGGAGGGTCGGGGAGGGGTTCGAGGAGGGCTGGGGCAATGTGTGAAATGCAAGCTACATCGCAAGCGAGTTTGGCGCCCTCATCCGCCCTTCGGGCACCTTCCCCCGGAGGGGGAAGGAAGAGATCGCCTCTCCCTCTGGGAGAGGCCGACGCGCCGCAGGCGCGACGGGTGAGGGAATGTTGTTTGTGTTGAATGGGTTGATGCGAAACATCAGCTTACAGCATGCCTTCACAAGCCTGTCTCATCGGGCGGCACTTCGTTCGTGGATGGCACGCAACCGGGGATCACCGCATCGGCGCGATACACCCACCACACGCGGCGGTTGGCCTCGCCCACGCGCCGGGCTTTCGCGCGATCCACGCAGGCGCCGAGGGCATCGTCGATGGCGAATACCCAGCGTCGATCTGGCGCGGCTTGCTGCCATTGCGTGGAGCGCGCGAACTGTTGCGCGGTGGGCGCACTGAAACCGAAATCGGTCGCCGGGCGGTCGGCCATCAGCAGGTTCTGTTCGCGCCAGCCGACCAGCCCCAACTGCGCGTCCGGCCCGATGATGCGCCCGGCATCGCGCATGATCCCGGCGGCGGAACTGGAATCGTTGAGCAGCGGGTAGGCGCACAGGCTCCAGCCCGTCCACAGCACGCACAGGCCAGCCAGCAACGCATGCACACCACGACGGGCGCGGAAAACCAGTGCGGCGACGAGCATGGCCGCGCCGATGCCGACCAGCAGCAGCCACACCGCATGGCCGCCATCGGTGAGGCCGCGCGCCTGCGCCATGCGCGCGGCGGCGGCGTGGCCTTGCAACGCCCACAGCCCATAGCCGAGCGCGGTCATGCCCAGCAGCAGCGCGATGGTGAATGCGGCGATGCGCAGCCAGCGTGCGCGCACGATGTCGTGCAGATACGGCCCCATCGCCAGCGCCACCATCGGCAGCATCGGCATCACGTACATGTCGCGCTTGCCGGATGAAAGGGTGAAGAACGCCAGCACCAGCGCCGCCCAACCCAGCGGCAGGGCGATGCGTGCATCGCGCTCGCGCCATGCCTTCCGCCAGCGCACGCAGGCGCCCGGATACGCCAGCGACAACGGAAACCAACCCAGCAGCAGCACCGGGATGAAGTACCAGAACGGCTTGGGATGCGACCAATGCTCGGCGTAGCGCTCGGCGGTCTGGTGCAGCAGGATGTCGCGCGCATACGCGACGTACTCGGGCGCGCCGCGTGCGCGCACCGCCAGCAGCATAGGCACCACCCACAGCGCGATCGCGGCGAGGAAGGCGGGAATGCCGAGCAGCCAGCGCCAGCTCGTTGCCGACGTGCGCGTGACTTCCCAGCCGCGCGCGCGCGCCAGCGCGTAGGGCAGCAGCATCAACAGGGCGAGAAAGCCCACCCCCTTGGTGATGATGCCGATGCCGGCCACGAAACAGCCCAGCCAGTACGCACGCCAGTCCGGGCCGAGCAGGCAATGGCGCAGCAGCAGCCAGTTCGCCAGCGTGATCTCGCCCATCACCAGCGGATCGATCTGCGCGCGCTTGACCTGATACACGAATTGCAACACGCACAGCAGCGCGCCGGCGGCGTACAAACCGGCGCGCGGGTTCCACAAGCGGCGGCCGAGATCCCAGGTCAGCGCCAGCGTGAGCAGGCCGGCCAGCAGCGAGGGCAGCAGGAAGGCGATGCGCCACGAGCGCAGCAGTTCGTAGCCACCCGCCTGCAACCACATGAACAGCGGCGGCTTGTCGGCGTACAGCTCGCTGCCGCGGTGCGGGAACATCCAGTCGCCGGATTCGACCATCTGCTTCGCGGCGAGCGCGAAGCGCGGCTCGTCGGCCGGCCACGGATCGCGCAGGCCGATGCCCAGCGCAAGGAAGACCAGCGCGAATAGCATGAAGCAGAGGAACTGCCGGCGGTCGGTGGCGGAAACGGAGGGCATGCGGTGGCCGGATCAATGGTCGCCGTAGTGATACCGGCAGGCGATGATTTCCAAATCCTGCGCACTCGCACGGTAGACGAGGCGATTGGCATCATCGATGCGCCGCGACCAGAAGCCGCGGAAATCGCCCTTCAGCGCTTCGGGTTTGCCGATGCCACGGAACGGGTCGCGTGCGCATTCGCGCAGCAGCAGATTGATCCGCTCGGTGATCGCGCGATCGCGCGACTGCCAGTGGAGGTATTCATCCCAGGCATGGGGCGTGAATACCAGCCGTCTAGCCACGCGGACGCGCGCCTTTGCGCGTGGTTCGGGCAGGTCGCCTCACGGTCGCCTTCTTGCGGTAGGCGACGCGGGATTCGTGGACTCCCGTTGCGCTCGTTGCCGGATCCATCAGCTCGTGAACCTCACCCTTGCCGGCATCGAGTTGCGCGATCGATTCGCGCAACCTCCGCGCATTAGCCGGGCTGGCCAGCAGGTATTCGGTTTCCTTCCAGCTGTTCCACGTCGCCAGCGACATCACCACCACGTCCTGCGCATCGCGGCGCTTGATGAGGGTCACGTCGTGGTCGTCCACGACCGTGTCGAGCACGGCCTTGAGGTTGCTGCGGGCATCGGAGAAGTTTACGGTGCGCATGGGACTTGTACCTAGTTTCGTACAAGTCTAGTCCAAATCCCTGACTTGTCCAGTGGCGGCACGAACTCGTCCATGCGGCGCATCGCCCGATCCATGTGCCGAGGCCATGGCGACGGCCGGTGGTGCCCCGCAGCGCGTTACTGCAACTGATCCCACAGGAAGTCGTAGGCCAGCGCGTGCATGGTCGCCGATTGCGCATTGTCGGCGCCGGCTCCGTGGCCGCCTTCGAGATTCTCGTAGAACCACACGTTCTTCAGTCCGAAGCCCTGCATCTTCGCGGCCATCTTGCGCGCCTGCACCGGGCCGACACGGTCGTCGGTGGTGGCGGTGTAGAACAGCACTGGCGGATAGTGGCCGTCGGCCTTGACGTTCTGATAGGGCGAGAAGGTCTTGATGAAGTTCCAGTCGGAGGTGTCCGGATCGCCGTATTCGGCCATCCACGAGGCGCCCGCCGACAGGTGCGAGTAGCGCTTCATGTCCAGCAGCGGGATCTCGCAGGCGATCGCCCCGTACAACTGCGGATACGCGGTGAGCATGTTGCCCATCAACAGGCCGCCGTTGCTGCCGCCCTCGGCGCCGAGGTGTTTCGGCGAGGTCACGCCGCGCGCGATCAGGTCCTGCGCGACCGCGGCGAAATCCTCGTAGGCGCGCGGGCGGTTGGCCTTGAGCGCGGCCTGATGCCAGCTCGGGCCGTACTCGCCGCCGCCGCGGATGTTGGCGACCACGTACACGCCGCCGCGTTCGAGCCACGCGCGGCCGACGCTGCCGCTGTAGAAGGGCTGCTCGGAGACCTCGAAGCCGCCATAACCGTATTCCAGCGTGCGATTGGAGCCATCGAGTTGCATGCCTTTGGGTGACACCTGGAAATACGGCACGCGGGTGCCGTCCTTGCTGGTCACGAAATGCTGGCTGACCTCGAACTTCGATGCGTCGAAAAAGGCTGGCAGCGTCTTGATCGTCTGCGCCGGCTCATCGCCGAGCACCCCGCGTTGCAGGGTCGATGGGGTGAGAAAACCGGCGACGCTGATCCAGTATTCGTCGCTGTGGTCGGGATCGGTATCGACCACGCCGATGGTGCTCATCGACGGCGCGCCTTCCAGCGGCTGGCGCTGCCAGTCGCCTTCGTCCGGGGTGAGGACGATCAGCCGGCTCTTGACGTCGTCGAGCACGTCGAGGATCAGATGGTTTTTCGTCCAACTGTAGGACGACAGCGCGGTGTGCGCGTCGGGCGTGAACAGGGCGACGAAGTCGCGCTTGCCGGCCATGAAACCGTCGAACGATGTTGCCAGCAGCGAACCGGACGCATAGGTCTTGCCGCCGACCGTCCATGGCGAGCGCGTGGTCACCAGCAGCCATTGCTGGCGCACGCTGGGCTGCGCGTCGTCGGGCACGTCCACGCGCACGAGCTGGCCGCCCTTGCGCAGGTAGGTCTGCGAGTGGAAGAAGTCCTTGGCGACGGCGACGAAATCGCGCTCAAAGCCGGGCGTGCGGTCGTGGTAGGCGGTGACCGCCAGTTCGGTGGGCTTGCCTTCGTAGACCGTGGTTGCCGCCGACAGCAGGGTGCCGCGTTTCCATTCCTTGGCGATGCGCGGATAGCTCGATTCGGTCATCGAGCCGGGGCCGAAATCGGTGCCGACGTAGATCGTGTCGTGGTCGATCCAGCCGGCCTGCGTCTTCGCGGTCGGGATGTGGAAACCGCCGTTGACGAAGGCGCGGGTGGGGATGTCGAACTCGCGCACCTCCACCGCATCGCCGCCGCCGGGCGAGAGCGAAATCAGGCAGCGCTCGTACTTGGGTTGCAGGCAGTCGGCACCCTTGAACACCCAGTTCGCCTTCTCGGCCTTGTTGAGGGCGTCGATGTCGAGGATGGTTTCCCACGCCGGCAGGGGTTTTTCGTACTCGGCCAGGGTGGTGCGGCGCCAGATTCCGCGCGGATGCGCCTTGTCCTGCCAGAAGTTGTACAGGTACTCGCCCATCCGCGAGGGATACGGAATGCGCGCATCCGAATCGAGCACCTGCAGGATCTGCGCGCGGCTGTGCGCGAACTCCGGCGTTGTCATGAAACGCTGTTCGGTGATCGCGTTCTGCGCCTTCACCCACTCCATCGGCTTGGCGCCGTGGATGTCTTCCAGCCACAGGTAGGGATCATCCGTTGCCGCATTGGCGGTTGCGGCTGCGGCGGGCTCGGATGCGTGGCTCATGCCGGAAAGTGTAGCCGTGCCGGCCACGGCGATGGCGGCAGCGAGGACGATCGGGTGCATGCGCGGGATCCGGGATAACGAAGGAATCTCTGATGATCGCGCAGCAATGCGCTCACCGCCACAAGCGATTCTGACCATCTACGATCTACGACTTATCGACTGCTCTTTCCATCTGCGGCCCACAGTCTGCGGATCGCGGCGATGCCCTGCGCGCCATGCGCGCGGGCGGCAGACAAGTCGGCGGTGCCTTGCCCGCCCAGCGCATAGATCGGCAGATCGGTGGTTTCGCGCAGGCGGGCGAAGCCGTCCCAACCCAGCGGCGTTTGATCGGAATGACTGGGCGTCGCCGCCACCGGGCCGAGCACGGCGAAATCCACACCCAGCGCCTGCGCCCGCCGCAATTCGTCGGCATCGTGGCAAGACGCCGCCACCGGCAGCTTGGCCGGCAACGGGCGCTCGCCCAGTTCCATCAATTGCCGTGAGCGCAGGTGTACGCCCGTGCCCAGTTCACGCGCCAACTCGATTTCGCCATTGAGCAGCAATTCGGTGTGGTGCGCGCGGCACAGCTTGAGCGCTGCCTTGGCCAGTGGCCGCAACGCTGACGCATCGCGGCCGTGCGCGCGCAACTGCACGCGCTGCACACCGGCCTGCAGGCAACGCTCGAGGATCGCGAGGAAGCCCGCTTCGTCGGCATCCGGCTCGGGTGTGATCAGATAACGATCCGGTTGCAGCAGGGCGGCGACGACGGGTCGATCGGCGGGCGGCATCGCATAGCTCGACAACTTCGACAACGGCGACCACGCCAGCGCCTGCTTCTCACGCCCGCTGGCCACGCCATCCCACGCGGTGATCGTGCGCACGTCCAGCACGATACGTTTGTGTCGATAGGCGAACGGCACCGCGATCAGCGGCTCGCTGCCGCCGACGTGGATGCCCAGTTCCTCGTGCAGCTCCCGCACCAAGGCTTGCTCGGGCGTCTCGCCCGGATCGACCTTGCCGCCGGGAAACTCCCACAGCCCGGCCAGATCGCGGCCCGCCGTGCGCCGCGCCAGCAGGATGCGCCCGCGCCGATCGGTGATGACGCCAGCGACGACGTGGATGGCTGGGGCGCGTGAATCGTGAATCGTGAGTCGTGAATCGTTGGCTGTCATCGCATCGCTATCGGTGCCCAAGGAAACGATACATCCGCCCCCTGCTCTGGCTTCTTACCATTCCCCATTCACGATTCACGACTCACCATTCACGGCTTCACACCAACTGCCCATGGCACTGCTTGTACTTCTTGCCGGAGCCGCAGGGGCACGGGTCGTTGCGCCCCACCTTCGGGCCTTCGCGCACCACAGGTGTGGCAGCCGCCGCGGCTGCGCCCACCGCTGCAGCTTGTTCTGCCAGCACTTGCGCGGCTTCCTCGTCGGCACCGTAGCCGCCGGAATCGGCGTGCTGGAACTGCATCTGCCGCGCCTGCAACTGCGCCAGCCGCTGGCTCTCGGCTTCCATCCGATCAACTTCTTCCTGGCTGCGCACGCGCACCCGGGCGATGATCGTCACCACCTCGCGCTTGAACTTCTCCAGCATCTCGGAGAACAGCTCGAACGCCTCGCGCTTGAATTCCTGCTTGGGCTGCTTCTGGGCGTAGCCGCGCAGGTGGATGCCCTGGCGCAGGTAGTCCATCTTCGCCAGGTGCTCCTTCCAGTTCTGGTCAAGCATGCTGAGCATCACGTGCTTCTCGAGCGCGCGCATGTTCTCGGCGCCGACCTGCGCCTCCTTCTCGGCGAACAGCTGCGCCGCCGCCTCGCCGGCGCGGCGCGCGATCGCCGCGGCGTCGACGTCGCTTCCGGAGTGCGCGTAGCCCTGGAGGTCGACCTGGATGCCGAACTCGTCGGCCAGGTTGCGCTCCAGGCCCGGCAGGTCCCACTGCTCGTCGACCGAATGCTCGGGCACGAATCGGCGCACGGTCTCGGCGATCACGTCGTCGCGGATCGAGGCCACGGTGTCGGCGACCGAGGCGGTCTCCAGCAGCTCGTCGCGCTGCTTGTAGATCACCTTGCGCTGGTCGTTGTTGACGTCGTCGAAGTCGAGCAGGTTCTTGCGGATGTCGAAGTTGTGCGCCTCGACCTTGCGCTGCGCCTTCTCGATCTGCTTGCTGACCAGGCCGGACTCGATGACGTCGTCCTCCTTCATGCCGGTCATCCGCATCGCGCGCTGGATGAAGTCCGATGCGAAGATCCGCATCAGGTTGTCCTCGAAGGACAGGTAGAAGCGGCTCGAACCGGGGTCGCCCTGGCGGCCGGAGCGGCCGCGCAGCTGGTTGTCGATGCGCCGCGATTCGTGGCGCTCGGTGCCGACGATGTGGAGGCCGCCGGACTGCTTCACCTTCTCGTGGCGCTGCTTCCACTGCTCGCGCACGACCGCCTTCTCGTTCTCGCCGACCTGCTCGCCGAGCGCGTGCAGCTCGACCTCGAGGTTGCCGCCGAGCACGATGTCGGTGCCGCGGCCGGCCATGTTGGTGGCGATGGTGACGGCGCCGGGCTTGCCGGCCATCGCCACGATCTGCGCCTCGCGCTCGTGCTGCTTGGCGTTGAGCACCTCGTGCGGGACGCCGTCCGCGCGCAGGATCTGGCTGAGCATCTCTGAAGTCTCGATCGAGGTGGTGCCCACCAGCACCGGCTGGCCGCGCTGGTGGCAATCCTTGATGTCCTCGATCACCGCCTTGAACTTGGCCTTCTGCCCGAAGAACACCAGGTCGGCGTTGTCCTTGCGCACCATCGGCCGATGGGTCGGGATCACGCACACTTCCAGCCCGTAGATGTCCTGGAACTCGTAGGCTTCCGTATCCGCGGTGCCGGTCATGCCGGCCAGCTTGGCGTACATGCGGAAGTAGTTCTGGAAGGTGATCGAGGCCAGGGTCTGGTTCTCGCGTTGCACCGGCACGCCTTCCTTGGCCTCCACCGCCTGATGCAGGCCGTCCGACCAGCGCCGCCCCTGCAGGGTGCGCCCGGTGAACTCGTCGACGATGATCACCTCGCCGTCGCGCACGATGTAATCCACGTCGCGCTGGTAGATCGCGTGCGCGCGCAAGCCGGCGTTGAGGTGGTGCACCACCGCCAGACTCTGCGGATCGTACAGGGCCTCGCCCTCGCGCAGGATGCCCGCTTCGCGCAGCAGATCCTCGGCGTGCGACATGCCATTCTCGGACAGGTGCACCGCCTTGGATTTTTCGTCCACCCAGAAGTCGCCTTCGCCTTCTTCGGTTTCCTGCCGGGTCAGCCTGGGCACCACGCGGTTGACCTTCACGTACAGCTCGGGCGATTCGTCGGCCGGGCCGGAGATGATCAGCGGCGTGCGCGCCTCGTCGATCAGGATCGAGTCCACCTCGTCCACGATGGCGAAATTCAGCCCGCGCTGGAAGCGGCTTTCCAGATCCAGCGCCATGTTGTCGCGCAGATAGTCGAAGCCGTATTCGTTGTTGGTGCCGTAGGTGATGTCGGCAGCGTAGGCGGCCTTCTTGTCGGAATGGGGCATGTTCGAGTACACCACGCCCACGCTCATGCCCAGCCAGTTGTACAACCGCCCCATGGTGGCGGCGTCGCGGCGGGCGAGATAGTCGTTGACGGTGACCACGTGCACGCCCTTGCCGGAGAGCGCATTCAGATACACCGGCAAGGTCGCGACGAGGGTCTTGCCCTCGCCGGTGCGCATTTCGGAAATCTTGCCCATGTGCAGGATCATGCCGCCGACCAGCTGCACGTCGTAGGGGCGCAGGCCGAGCACGCGCACCGAGGCTTCGCGCACCACCGCGAAAGCCTCCGGCAGCACCTGATCGAGGGTTTCGCCGGCGGCGATGCGCTGGCGCAGTGCGTCGGTCTTGGCCTTCAGCTCGGCATCGGGGAGCTTTTGCAGCTTGGCTTCCAGTGCGTTGATCTTGAGGACGTTCTTCTGCAGTTGCTTGAGCAGGCGCTCGTTGCGGCTGCCGAAGACGCGGGTGAGGAGGCTGTTGAGCATGGAAGTGCGAAGTCCGTGAAAGGCGTGCGGCTAGCCGGGAAGCGGTTTTCCCGGATTCGGCGCGCAAACGCGAAAGGCCGCCGAGGCGGCCCGGTCGTACATTCTAACGTGGGGACGGGGGGTTGCGAATCAACTGGGGGTGTAGCTGGAAGCGCTTCGGCCTTTTCGCCGGCGCAGATCCGATTCCCTGTAGCGGGGCCGGCGGTCAGTGTCTGGACGGAGCCGGTGCGGTCGATTGCGGCTGCGAAGCCTGCGCTGCGTACTTGAGCAGCATCGGGACGATGGTGTTCTCGGCGTTTTCGATCGCATTGCCCTTGGGCGTGCTGTATTCGAGGAAGCCGTTGTCGTCATTGGAAACGAAGTAGCTTGCGGGTACCCCGGCGCCTGCCAGCAACGCATCCACGCCGTTCGGATCCAGCACCAGCACGGACATCAGATTCGCCGAACTGCCTCCGTAGTGCTCGATTTCGTAATGCATCTGCGGTCGGGCATCGATGCTGCGGGCATTTTCCATGGACGGCGTGGCGCGGGCGGAATTGCTGGCCACGATGATCCCCTGACCACCGATGATGTACACCCAGACATAACGGAATTCCGCCCGGATGGAGCCCAGCGTGTAGCGCACATCCAGCGGCGTGGTGTGGTGCAACTGCATCCATTGCTGCAGGACGCCATCGGGCTTGAGGTGGGCGCGCGCGAGCCGATAGAAATCCCGGCTGTACAGGGATGCCGCACCGGCAAACCAGATCGAGCTGATCTCCATCGAGATCACGTCGTAACGGGCACCGGAGAGCATCAGGAAATTGCGCCCATCGGTCACGTAGGTGCTGACGCCGGGCTTTTGCGTCACCTGCTGGTTGACCTTGCCCAGATACTGGTTGGCGAGGCGGAACACATCGGCGGAAATATCGACGATGTCCAGATGGTGGAAGCCGGCGTCGTACAGCACGCGCGATGCATTGCCCGTGCCGTACCCGATCACCAGCGCATCCCCGCGCGCCGGGGTGTGCAGCAGGGGCGCCATCGCAAATCCCATCTGCGCCACGACCTCGCCGAGCATGGCATCGTTGCCCTGGAACTTGCCATTGGTCAGCAAGGTCAATACCCGGGTGCGATCGGGCAGGTGATCCTCGTTGATCGTGGTCAGGCCACCATCCAGACTTTCCGCATGGTCGATGACCTTTCCGCGCGGGATGACATAGAAATAGACATTCGCCCCGGAGGCGAGACGGTCGTAATCGAGGTTGGACGCAGTCATCGCCACGCAGGCCGCGGTGGTCACGCCCGCCACCCATGTCGGCAGGCGACGCAACGCACCCGCCCCCGCGGCGGCGACAAAGCCCAATGCGATGCATGTGCCGGCCAGCCACCGGATCGTCGGATAGGCGCCGATGGTCGGCAGCAGGATGAAGCCGGCCACGAGCACGCCGGCGATGTTTCCCGCCGTGTTCAACGCCGAGGCGACACCGAGCATGTAGACCGGCCTTTCTGGAAAGGCCCTGCCGACGCATTCGATGGCTACCGGAAACACGGCACCGATGAAAAAGGCCGGCGGCAGCATGGCCACACAGCAGGCCAGCCCGCGGATCACCTCCCGTTCGGCCCAGCCCATCGTGCGCGCCCGCTGCGCCAGGCTGACGAACACATCCGGAATGCGGTCGATTTCCGCCGCACTGAGCACCACCGTCAGGCACAGCGCAAATTCCAGCCATGCGAGCAGATGCAGCGGGTTCACCCGGCGCATCAGCCAGCGCCCCACTTCGGCACCGCCGCCAAGACCGATCAGGAAGGCAAACAGCATCAAGGAGAACGCATAAGTGCTGTTGCCCGCAGCCACCGCCAGCAGGTGGATGTAATCGACTTCGAGCGCCAGGGTGACGAACCCGCCGACGCCCAAAATGCCGATCGCAAGCCAGCCCTGCCGTCGTGTCGCCGGAGTCGGGGTCGGTCGTTGCGCAGCCACGTCAAGCTCGGGTGCATTGGCGATCGACTGTTGGAAACGCAGGGCCAGAACGGCGACCAGCAGGTTCGCAGCCACCGCGACCAGCGTCGCCCGGTGTAGTCCCAACCATGGCAGGATCGCATAGCCGGCCAACAGGGCCCCGATTCCGGCGCCCAGCGTATTGGCCGCATACAGCCGACCCACCGAGGCACCCAGCGACTCCCGGCGGCGCTCGAAAAATTGCGCCAGCAGGGGCAAGGTCATGCCCATCAGCACGGTGGGGATCGCCAGACACGATGCACCGAGCAGCACCCGCAACAACAACAGGCTGGGCGCGTCGGGGGCATGCCCATGGGCCAGCCCGGTGTAGGCCGCACGCACGAGATCGAAGATCAGCGGACTGGCGGCGCAATAGATGGCGATACCCGCCTCGCACACCGCATAGGCAACTACCGGCCGCTTGATGCGCGGCGCCATGGCCCCACCCAGCCAGGCACCCATCGCCATCCCGCCCATGTAGGTGGCAAGCACGGTGTTCGTGGCCGTGCTCATGCTGCCGAACACATAGGTCAGCTGCTTGCTGAACAACACCTGGTAAACCAGAGCCGCCCAGCCCGAAATGAAAAACACCGCGTATAGAAGATTGGAACTTGGCTGGAGTCCGGTGGCGGCTCCGCTGTTCTGGCCCGGGATGGACTGCTCGCGCGTCATATGGATTGACCTTGTCCGCATGGAGTGGCACTGCCGCGATGGGTGCAGCCTCGAGGCAAGCCGCAGTCGTGTCCCCACGATGAAACATGCGTTACCGGATGGCACGACCGAAGCGCCGCAAAAAGGGCACGCTTCGACCGCCTACCCCGGCATCGTGAACACCGGCATGAAAGCTGCCGCGTGAAAATCCACGTCCACGTCCGCCACAACCATCCCCAAGGGCAGACGATATATCAGGCTTGGCGTCAACGGGGAGGTTTCATGCCGGAATCGGCAAAGAAACCGGTGTCGATCACATCAAGGGTCAGGCTGTCTGCAAGGGCAGCGCGAACCCGGCCCGGAAACCGAGGCGCGCCGGCGACCGGGGGCGGCACCTGTCATGCAATCGGCTTAGCGACCGATCCTGGCCAGATACGGCATCGGGTTGACCGGCGCGCCGTTGATCCACACCTCGAAGTGCAGGTGCGCGCCGGTGGAGCGGCCGGTCGAGCCGACCTTGGCGATCACGTCGCCCGCGTGCACCAGGTCGCCGGGTTTGACCAGCAGCTTGGAGCAGTGCCCGTAGCGGGTGAAGTAGCCGTTGCCGTGGTCGATGTCCACCACGTTGCCGTAGCCGCCGTTGTCGAATTCGGCGCGCACCACGATACCGTCGGCAGCGGCGTGGATCGGGTCGCCGATCTTGCCGTTGAGGTCGATGCCCTTGTGGAACTCATGGCCGCCGTTGATCGGGTCGATGCGTCCGCCGAAAGGTGCCGAGACGTAGGTGTCGGTCAGCGGCATCGCCGAAGGGATCTGGCTGTGGTCGAGGTCGCGGTTGGTCAGCAGCGCGTCGAGCACCTTCAACTGGTCGCCAGAATGCGAGAACTTCGCCGTCAGCGTATTCATCTGCGCGAGCAGGTCGTTGGCATGCATCGCCGTGGTCGGCTCGTCACCGCCACCGGTACCGGGCTGCTTGTTGAAGTTGAACTCGCCGTCGTCGATCTTGCCCATGCGCACGAGGCGCTCGCCGAGGGCGTTGAGGCGATTGGCCTGCGCCTGCAATTCGCTGAGCTTGACCGCCATCGCGTTGACCTGGCGCTGCGCGTCAGCTCTGGACGCGGCCATCTGCGCCTTTTCCTGCGCCAGTTGCGCCTGCGCCTGCCGCACCTGCGCCAGCGCCACGCCGCCGCGGGCGAAGAACCCGGTCGCGAAGGCCATCAGGGTCAGCGCGCACAGCGCACCGCCGACGCCGAGGAACACCTTGCGGTCGCGATGCAGGCACAACAATTTAGGAGATTTGAGGTATTTCGATACGATAATGACATTCATGCACGGACTGTCCGATATGCGCCTCAAGGGCACAGCCAAGGCCGATGCGGCTCCCATATCCGCGCTGGCAGCCGCGGAAGGAGCCGGACTCGGCCGGATCATCACCCGCGCACGCCAACTGGCGGCGCTGGATGACCGGCTGCGTCGTGGCCTGCCGGAGGTGTTGCAGCCGCATTGCCGTCTGGGCAACGCAGGTTCCGGCAGGTTGGTCTATCTCGTCGATGCGCCGGTCTGGGGCACCCTGCTGCGGCAACACGCGCGCGCCCTGCTGGACGCCGCGGCCACGGCCGGGATACAGGCTGGCGCGCTCACCGTCAAAGTGTCACCGCCGCCGCCCGAAGCCGGTGCGAAGGCGTCCAAACCGCTGTCTCAAGCCACCCGCGATGCCTTGCGGAACACCGCCGAGTCCGTGGCCGATCCCGCCTTGCGGGCGCAACTGTTGCGGTTGGCGTCCATGGCCTGACCGCTGCGGGCGCGTCCGCGAAGGACGGCCCTCGCACGCGGGATCCCGCGTCGCCCCGGTCGGGCGACCGGGGAACGGAAGTGTACAGGAAAACCGGCCAGACGAAAATAGTCAATCGAATCCGCGACTTATGTCACGGATTCGTTAAAGGCCGGGATGGGTGAATCGTGAAAGCAAAGCTCAGCACCCGCGAGGCTGCATGCGGATGACATGTGTCGACAGAACGGAAGAGTCGTAAGGGTGAATCAGGCTGTCACGACCGAACTAAGGCAGCAGCAGCCGCTGCTCTTTCGATTCACGATTCACGATTCACGATTCACGATTCACGATTCACGATTCACGATTCACGATTCACGATTCACGATTCACGATTCACGATTCACGATTCACGATTCACGAT
>JAFEBV010000016.1 GCA_018242485.1 Pseudomonadota bacterium | reverse complement strand
GGTGAGCTGTGTCATGGGCTCATTGTCCGCGATGTGGACTCAAAGCGTAAGATCGACGCGGGCGGTAGACTTGATCAGACCTTCCTTAGCTCCACGGATCAAGCATCGCGTTCTTGATCCGTGTCCGAACCATCCTTGGCTTGCGTTAGCGGGCTGTTTTTCAACAGCCTTCTGGTCGGCGGTTCGCAAGGCCATCGCCCAAAACGTTGCCGGCGGGTGGCCGGCCGTCAAACCGACCGCACGGGTCGCTGTGCTGGCGAATGACGGCTGCGGTGCACCGAACGATCGGCGGCAAGCTGCCCGAGTGGTTGATGTAGGGTTGGCTGCGCTGCGGATGCGCAGAGGCGGCCATGCCGTTTGGCATCGGCTGTCGGCGCGCGCCACGGGCGAATGCCTCCGACGCCGGAATTTCGCGCTGCGGAACGCCAAAGTGTTCGCGGTTTTCTGCCCGCAGGCTCCGGCGGAAATGCCGGGAAGGCGATATTGCCGGCTGCCCGTGCCGCTCGATCAGAAGCCTGAACGATTTGGCGTCGACGCGCTCGTCTGGCGTTGACCGTAGATTATCCATGTGTCATCGTATCAATGTATTAGCGCATTATCATTTTTTTAGTAACGGAACGATCATGAAGAAGCGTTTGCTGCCCGTCACCCGCGCCAAGGAGAGTTCGGCGATCCGCCAGCTCTGCACGGCGCTGTGCGCCATCGGCGAGCCGGCCGCGATGCGCGATCTGCTGGTCGATCTGTGCACGCCGGCCGAGCTGGAGGCGCTGGCCGACCGCTGGCGGGTGGTGCCGCTGCTGATCGACGGCGTGCCGTACCGCGAGATCCACGAGCGCACCGCGGTCAGCGTCACCACCATCGGCCGGGTCGCGCGCTGCCTCGAGCGTGGTGCCGGCGGTTATCGGCTGGCCGCCGCGCGCCTGGGCCACCATCACCACGCCAGCCATTGACCACGCTGCACGGCGATGCGAGGCGCCGTGCCGGCGCCACCCCGCATCCGTTCCGGAGCAGCCATGACCACCCGCGACCGACTACGCATCGCCATCCAGAAATCCGGGCGCCTGTCCGAACCCGCGCGCGACCTGCTCGCGCGCGCGGGCCTGAGCTTTCGCGAGAGCCGCGACCGGCTGTTCTGCTTCGGGCAATCACTGCCCATCGATTTGCTGCTGGTGCGCGACGACGACATTCCGGGCCTGATCGCCGATGGCGTGTGCGATCTGGGTGTGGTCGGGCGCAATGTGTTGCGCGAGCAGGCGTTGGAACGTACAGTCGAAGGCAGGCCTGAGGCTTTCCACGAGATCCGTGCGCTGGGCTTCGGCGGCTGCCGGCTCGCCCTTGCCGCGCCGCAGGACACCGGTATCGACGGCATTGCCAAGCTGCGCGGCAAGCGCATCGCCACCAGCTATCCGCGTTTGTTGCGTGAATGGCTCGATGCGCAGGGCATCGACGCCACCATCGTGGTGTTGTCGGGCTCGGTGGAGATCGCGCCACGGTTGGGGCAGGCCGATGCGATCTGCGATCTGGTTTCCAGCGGCGCCACGCTGGCTGCCAACCAGTTGCGCGAACTGGGCGACGTGCTGGAAACGCAGGCGGTGCTGGCCGGCCCGGTGCAGGCGTTCGGCGATGAACGGGCGGAACTCGCCGCACTGCTGCTGCGCCGCCTCGAGGGCGTGCTGAGCGTGCGCAACAGCAAGCTGGTGATGATGCAGGCCCCGCGTGGCGCGCTGCCCGAACTGTTGCGCCTGCTCGGCGATCCCGATGCGCCGACCCTGACCTCGATCGAAGGCCGCAGCGACGATGTTTCTTTGCAGACGGTGTGTCGCGGCGCGGTGACGTGGCAGCGGTTGGAAGACATGAAGAAAGCCGGCGCGCGTGGCCTGCTGGTGTTGCCGGTGGAGCAGATGCTGGCATGAACGCAATCGCGCCCCTCGATGACAACGAAGACCTGCCGATCCGCGAATGGGCAGAGCTCGACAGCGCCGCGCAGGCGGCCTTGCTGGCGCGGCCCACGCGCACGCGCGCCCACGACATCACCGTTGCCGTCGCCGACATCATCGCAGTGGTGCGAGAGCAGGGCGATGCGGCCTTGCGCGAGTTCACCCGGCGTTTCGATGGTGTCGAGCGTGTCGCGCTGGCAGTCGATGCGGCATCGATGGGCGCCGCTGTGGCTCACCTCGACCCGGCGTTGCGTAGCGCAATGGAACGTGCGCTTGCGCGCATCCATGCCTATCACGTCCTCGGTGCCGCCGCGCCCTATGCGTTGGAAACCGCGCCGGGCGTACTTTGCGAGCGCATCCTGCGGCCGCTGGATCGGGTCGGTTTCTACATTCCCGCCGGTTCCGCGCCGCTGCCGTCCACCGTGTTGATGCTGGGCGCGCCGGCGCGCATCGCCGGTTGCGGCGAGGTGATCGCGTGCACGCCGCCACGCGCCGACGGCAGCGTGGATCCGGTCGTGCTGGCCGCCGCGAAGTTGTGCGGCATCGATCGCGTGTTCGCTGTCGGTGGTGCGCAGGCGATCGCGGCGATGGCTTTCGGCACCGACAGCATCCCGCGCTGCGACAAGCTGTTCGGGCCCGGCAATGCCTGGGTCACGGAAGCCAAACGACAGGTCGCGGCGATGCCCGATGGCGTGGCGATCGACATGCCGGCCGGTCCGTCCGAGGTGCTGGTGATCGCCGATGCGGATGCCGATCCGCATTTCGTCGCCGCCGACTTGCTGGCACAGGCCGAGCACGGGCCGGATTCGCAGGTGCTGTTGCTCACCGACAGCCGCGAACTGGCGCAGGCGGTACGCCCGGCGATCAGGAAACAATTGGCCGCATTGCCACGACGTGCGATCGCCGCGCAGGCGCTGGCGCACAGTCGCCTGATCGTGGTGGAAACCCTCGCCGATGCGTTGGCGATTTCCAATCGCTACGCGCCCGAACACCTGATCGTGCAGGTCGCCGAACCGCGCGCACTGCTGGCCGGCGTGCGTGCGGCCGGGTCGGTGTTCCTCGGCGCGTACTCGCCCGAATCGGTGGGCGATTATTGCAGCGGCACCAACCATGTGCTGCCCACCGACGGCTGGGCGCGAGCGTACAGCGGCGTCAGCGTGGCCAGCTTCCAGCGCGCGATCAGCGTGCAGGAACTCAGTCGCGACGGTCTTGCGCGGATCGGCCCGGATGCGATCACGCTGGCACAGGCCGAAGGATTGCACGCGCATGCGCAAGCGGTGCGTGTGCGCCTGTCGATTACGGAAACGGAAACCGCTCCGGATGTTCGACAAGCGGGCACCACGACTCCCAACTCCGCGTACAGGTTGGGTGATGGCTTCTTGCTAGGCTCTTCGTCTGACACGTCTCCCTCCCCCGCGTGCGGGGGAAGGGGCCGTAGCGTTGCGAGCTGGATTGGTGAGGATCAAACAAACTTTCACGTTAACGATGGTGAGGATCAAACGCTCATTCACGTCAACGAGCGCGTGAGTGCTGTCGCGAGCGCGCTCGACCTCGCGCGTCCCGAACTGCTGACGCTGGCCGGATATTCCTCGGCGCGGATGGAAGCAAGCAGCGCTGGCATCCTGCTCAATGCCAACGAATCGCCATGGCCGCAGGACGATGCTTCGCCGCTCAACCGCTATCCCAATCCACAACCGCAGCGCCTGCGTGCAGCACTGGCCGAACTGTACGGAGTGGATTCTGCCCGCGTGCTCATTGGCCGCGGCAGCGACGAGATGATCGACCTGCTGGTGCGCGCATTCTGTCGCGCCGGTCGCGATGCCATCCTCGTGCAGCCACCGACCTTCGGCATGTACGCCGTGTGCGCGGCGGTGCAGGGCGCGGCGGTGCGCAGCGTGCCGCTGTCGCGCGAGCAAGGTTTCGTGCCGGATTTCGCTGCGGTGCTGGCGACGGTGGATGCTGCCGTCAAGCTGGTGTTCGTGTGTGCGCCCAACAACCCGACCGGCAGCGCGCCCTCGCGGCAATCGGTGCTGGATCTGGCCGATGCGCTGCGCGGACGCGCGCTGGTGGTGGCGGACGAGGCCTACGTCGAATTCGCCGATGCGCCGAGCTTTTCCAAAGAAGTCGCCGCGCGCGACAACCTCGCGATCCTGCGCACCCTGTCCAAGGCACACGCGCTGGCCGCAGCGCGCATCGGCTGTCTGATCGCCGCGCCGGAGATCATTGGCTTGCTGCGGCGGATCATGCCGCCCTATCCACTGCCGACGCCGTGCGTGCAGGCTGCGGAAGCCGCGTTGTCACCGGCTGCGTTGCGTCGGACGCATGAACGCATCGCGCTGACGTGCGCCGAGCGCGAGCGCTTGCGTTGTGGTCTGCTGGCGCTGCCGGGCGTGCGCGAGGTTCTGTCCTCGCAGGCGAACTTCCTGACGGTGCGTTTCGACGATGCCGGCGCGCGCTTCCGGCAATTGCGCGCCAGCGGCCTCACCGTGCGCGACGTGCGTCGTTATCATGGGCTCGACGATGCGCTGCGAATCACCGTCGGCAGCCCGGCCGAGAACGCAGCGCTGCTCGCCGCGCTGGCGCAACCGCTGGAGGATGTCGCATGAGCCTGCGCAGGATCCTGTTCGTCGATCGCGACGGCACCCTCATCCACGAACCTGCGGACGAGCAGATCGATAGTTTCGAGAAGTTGCGCCTGATCGATGGCGTAATTCCCGCGCTGATACGGCTGCGCGATGCCGGCTTCGAATTCGTGCTGGTCAGCAATCAGGACGGGATGGGTACCGAGCGTTTCTCGCGCGCGAGTTTCTACGGTCCGCACCGGTTGCTGATCCAGATCCTCGCTTCGGCTGGGATCGTGTTCGCCGAGGAACTCATCGACACCAGCTATCCGCACGAGAACGCGCTGCGCGACGGCGTGCCCACGCGCAAACCGGGCATCGGCATGGTCTTGCACTACCTGCGCGACCGCGGCGTGGATCTGGCACGCAGCGCGATGGTCGGCGATCGCCAGAGCGATCTGGAGTTCGCGCGCAACCTCGGTGTGCGCGGTTTCATGCTGGGGTCGGATGGCGAGGACTGGAAATCCATCGTCGATGCGCTGTGCAGCAGCGGACGGTGCGCGCAGGTCGAGCGCGTGACGCGCGAGACGCGCGTGCGCGTGACGCTCGATCTCGACCGCGCTACCGATCCGGTGATCGCCACCGGGCATGGTTTCTTCGATCATATGCTCGAACAGCTCGGCAAGCATGGTGGTTTCGCGCTGACGGTCACCTGTGCGGGCGACCTGCACATCGACGAACACCACACCGTCGAGGATTGCGCGCTGGCGATCGGGCAGGCCCTGCGCGAGGCATTGGGCGACAAACGCGGCATCGCGCGTTACGGCGAGGCACCGCCGCGCACGGTGGACGACGCAACCGATCGCCCCTGTGCGGCGGTGGTGCTGCCGATGGACGAGTCGCTGGCCGAAGCGGTTCTGGATCTGTCCGACCGCGCCTATTTCGTTTTCGAGGGCACGTTCCCGCGCGCCGAGGTTGGCGGGCTGGCGACCGAACTGGTGCCGCATTTCTTCCGTTCCCTGTGCACGGCCGGCGGCATCAACCTGCACCTGAAGGTGCACGGCGAGAACACCCATCACATGGTCGAGGCCTGCTTCAAGGCAGTGGCACGGGCGCTGCGCATGGCGATCCGGTGCGAGGGTTCGGCGCTGGCCAGCACCAAGGGAACCCTGTGATGGACATCGTCATTCCAGGGAACGCACGAGCGGGAGATGCGCTGTGATGTGCGCGAGCCAACCATGAACGTGGTGCTGGTCGATTCGGGCGGCGCCAACATCGGCTCGGTGCGCTACGCGCTGCAACGCCTCGGCGTCGATGCGCCGTTGACGTCCGATGGCGATGTCATTCGTCGTGCGGAGCGGGTGATCCTGCCCGGCGTGGGCGCGGCAGCGGCGGCGATGGCGCGCCTGCGCGAACTCGATCTGGTCGACCTGTTGCGCACGCTCGACCGCCCCTTGCTGGGCATTTGTCTGGGCATGCAGTTGCTGTTCGAGGCGTCCGCGGAAGGCGATGTGGCGTGCCTCGGACGGCTGCCGGGGCGCGTGGAAAAACTCTGCGCCGCGCCCGGCATCCGCATTCCGCACATGGGCTGGAATCGTTTGCACACCTGCCGCGCATCGCGTCTGCTCGATGGCATCGCCGAGGGTGCGATGGCGTATTTCGTGCACAGCTATGCCGCGCCGGTGGACGTGGCAACGGTCGCAAGCTGCGCGCACGGCGCGGTATTCTCCGCCATCGCGCAGGGCGATGGGGTTGCCGGCGCGCAATTCCACCCGGAGCGATCCGGGCGCGTCGGCCAGCGCCTGCTGGCGAATTTCTTGAGGCTGGCATGAGCGCAGACTTCACGATCTATCCGGCGATCGACGTTCGCGACGGGCGCGTGGTGCGACTGCGTCAGGGCGACTATGCGCAGGAGACGCGCTACGCCGACGATCCCTACGGGGTGGCGCGGCTATACGCGGAGACCGGTGCGCGCTGGCTGCATCTGGTCGATCTGGACGCGGCGCGTGCGGGCGGCTATCGGCTGGAAGCGCTGCTGTACCGGATCAAGGACGGCACCGGTCTGTGCGTGCAGACCGGCGGCGGCGTGCGCAGCGAGGCCGACGTGCGCAGCATCCTCACCGCCGGCGCCGATCGCGTCGTGGTGGGTTCGCTGGCGGTGCGCGAACCGCGGATGGTGGCCGGCTGGCTGGAGACGTTCGGCAGCGAGCGCATCGTCGTCGCGCTGGACACGCGCCGCGACGAGCGCGGCTGGTGGCGGTTGCCGGTGCAGGGATGGACGCGGGTGGACGAAGCCGGACACAACGATCTGGCCTCGCTGCTGGTGCATTACGCGGGCGCGGGATTGCGCCATCTTCTGTGTACCGACATCGAACGCGACGGTATGTTGTCCGGCCCGAACATGGATTTGTACGGGCGCATTTTGTCGCTGGCGCCGGACATCGCCGTGCAGGCGTCCGGCGGGGTGCGCGATCTGGACGATGTGCGCGCCGCGCGCGCGGCCGGTTGCGCCGGCGTGGTGCTCGGCCGCGCCCTGCTGGAAGGGCAGGTCGATCTTGCCGAGGCGCTGGCATGTTGAGCCGGCGCATCATTCCCTGTCTCGACGTACGCGATGGGCAGGTGGTGAAAGGCGTGCGTTTCCGCGACCACGTCGTCATGGGCGCGATCGAGGAGCTGGCCGCGCGTTATCGCGACGAGGGCGCGGACGAACTGGTGTTCTACGACATCGCCGCCAGCCCGCAAGGCCGCACGGTGGATTGCGGCTGGGTGGAGCGCGTGGCGCGCATCCTCGACATCCCGTTCTGCGTGGCCGGCGGCATCCGCAGTGTGGCCGATGCGCGCGCCGTGTTGCACGCCGGCGCCGACAAGATTTCGGTGAACTCGCCGGCGCTGCGCCGCCCGGAACTGATCACCGAACTGGCCAATGCCTTCGGCCGGCAATGCGTCGTGGTCGGTATCGATTCGTTGCGCGATGCCGATGGACATTGGCGCGTGCGCCGCGACACCGGCGATGTCGCGGCAACCACCGCGCTGCCGCTGCGCACGCTGGACTGGATCGTGCAGGCGCAGCGTCTGGGCGCCGGCGAGATCGTGCTCAACTGCATGGGTAGCGATGGCGTGCGCGGTGGTTTCGACATCGAACAACTGCGTGCCGCGCGCGCGTTGTGCGAGGTGCCGCTGATCGCTTCCGGCGGTGCTGGCAACGCTGGGCATTTCATCGACGTATTCATGCAGGCGGACGTGGATGGCGCGCTGGCGGCCAGCGTGTTCCACGATGGCAGCCTGCGCATTCCCGATCTGAAGCGTGCGCTGCGCGGGCAGGGCATCGAGGTGCGCGATGAACTCTGAAATCGAATTGCTCTCGTCGGAGATGGAAAGACAATGCGCGTCTTTGACTCGTCATTGACCGGCTTTGCCGTCGTGGAACACTTCCGCCAGGGCGGGAATCGCTTCACAAAAGCGAAGCCGGTCATCCAGTGTCTGTGCTCGGTCTGAAGACGCTGGATCCCTGCCTTCGCAGGGATGACGGTTTTACGTTCCTTGCCAGTGGATCGCCAGTGGGTACGAAACCATGAGTACGCAATCCTTCGAAAGCCTCGCCTGGGACAAGCAGGGCGGACTGCTGCCGGCGATCGTGCAGGATGTGGCCACACGGCGCGTGTTGATGCTCGGCTATATGGATCGCGCGGCGCTGGCGGCGACGCTGGAATGCGGCAAGGTCACCTTCTTCAGCCGCAGCAAGCAACGCCTGTGGACGAAGGGCGAGCGCAGCGGCCACGTGCTCGAATTGGTTGCCATCGTGCCTGACTGCGACGGGGATACCTTGCTGGTGCAGGCGCGTCCGCACGGCCCGACTTGTCATCGCGGCACGCCGAGTTGCTTCGATGACGCGCCGGGCGACTTCCTTGCTGAACTCGATGCCATCGTCGCGCAGCGCTACGCGCAGCGCCCGGCTGACAGCTACACCACGCGCTTGTTCGACGAGGGTATTCGCCGTATCGCCCAGAAAGTGGGCGAGGAGGGTGTCGAGACCGCGCTGGCGGCGGTCGCGCAGGATGATGCCGCGCTATTGGGCGAATCCGCCGACCTCGTGTTTCATCTGCTGGTGCTGCTGCGCGCGCGCGGGCTGGGTTGGAACGCAGCCGTAGAAACCTTGCGTGAGCGTCATCGCGACGCGGCGCGTTGAACGCGCTGTCGCCCCTTCTCACGGTCGAATGGGTTACCGGGAGTTGTGTTGCGGTGTCGGCGCGAACGGCACCGCTGGCGCATTCGCAGGCAAGGTAGCGCGCCATTGGGCGAGCTTGGTGGCGATCAACGGGCCTTCCCATATTTGCGGGTCGGAGGGCTGTTCGTGTTCGCGTAGTTCCCATTGCGCGATGGACTGCCGGGCATCCGTGAAGGCGGTGCGGAAATCCGTCGTGCGGTTGAGCGCCTCCACGATGAATGCCTTGCCGAACCACGTCAACTGCGAATCGCTGCCGCAGCCGAACGAGGGGCGGTCGGCGCGCGCAGCGGTGATGACCAGCGTATGGGGTTCGCGCAGGGCAGGGATGAAGCCGCCCGAGTAGCAGGCCGAGATCACCACCACCCGCCAGGTGATGCGGGCATCATCGAGTGCGCTGCGGATATCCTGCGGTGTGAGTTGATCCAGCGGCAGCGTGCCCATCTCGACGTACAACTGGTGATCGTGACTACCGTGGCTGGTGAGGAACAGCAGCAGGATGTCGTTGGATCGATCCATTTTCTGCGTCAGCCGGAGCAGGGCTGCATCGAGATTCGAACGGGTGGCCAGCGGCGTGGTGTCGAAGGTCCAAGGTGAATTGATCAACTCCAGCGTGCGCCCTGCGGCATCGAAGCGCTTTGCCAGCAGATGCGGGAGGTACGTCACCTCGTTGCGGAACACGTTTTCCTCGGCATCGCCGGCGAAACCGATGGCGTACAGCCCCGGCTTGCCGGGCGTGCTGGCGCGCAGTTTGGATATCGCATCGTCGAGCAGCGGCGATTGCGAGTACAGCAGGTCTTCGTAGCTGGCGATGGCCGGGATGTCCGGCGGCCCCTGATCGTCATCGGCGGGTTGCGCGTTCGCAGGCCTATGCCATCCGAACAGGTTCAGCATGTCCGCCCATGAAACATCGGGAGCTGCCTTGGGCGCTGCTGCCGCGGTGACTTTCGGAGTGGCCTGCATTAGCGGCGACAGGGCCGCCGGTTCACCGTGCATGCGACCCAGCACGAAGGCGCTGCCCGAGCAGGCGAGCAGCGACGCGGCGAACACCCATGGACGCAGGTTCATGCTGCGGGACGTCGGATGAGGAAGGTGCGTGCGCGTTGCATCGGCGATCAAGCAAGGTCGATCTGTGCGAACGAAGTCGCCCGCGCGTGTCCGTGGGTCGCCTCACCCGTGCGCGGCTGCGGATAGTCTTCGGCACGATCGAGCAAGAGCGTGCTCAGGCCGGCTTTGCGCGCGGCGTCTAGTTCGGCGATCACATCCGACAGGAACAGGATTTCATCGGGTGGAAGTTGCAATTCCTGCGCGATGTGCCGGTAGCTTGCCGCCTCACGCTTGCCGCCGACGGACGTATCGAAGTTGCCAGCGAACAGGGCATCCAGATCACCCTCGGTGCTGTAGCCGAACAGCAGCTTCTGCGCAGCCACCGAGCCGGAGGAATACACGTACAGGCCGATGCCTTCGGCATGCCAGCGACGCAGCGCGGCGGCGGCATCGGGATAGACATGCCCGCGAAAATCGCCGCGTTCGTAGCCATCCTTCCACAGCATGCCCTGCAAGGCTTTCAGCGCCGGATGCTTGCGATCCTCGCGGATCCATCCCTGCAGGATTTCCACGATGCACTCATCGGCCACCACGCCGCCGATGTCCAGCGCGGCGGCATCCAGCCAACGCCGCACGTCAGGTTCCTGGCCGTGCGCACGCACGAAAGCCGGCAATTCGCGCAGTGCGTAGGGGAACAACACGGCGTGGACGAAGGCGATGGAGCTGGTGGTGCCTTCGATGTCGGTGAGGATGGCTTTGGGCTGGGTCATGGGAATGCACGACGACGCGATGTGGTGGATTCCCGCTTTTGCGGGAATGACGTCATGAAAAATTCGGGTCACTCGTGGTGTGTCGGCATCACGTCATTGCATGTGCCACGTAACGCGGGTAGCGCTGCGCGATATCGCTGCCGGTGAAATGCCCCACCCAGCCATCGGGTCGGGTGAAGAAACGGATGGCCACGAAATACGGTGCAGCACCCATGTCGAACCAGTGTTTGGTGCCATCGGGCACATGGATCAAGTCGCCTTGCTCGCACACGATCTCGTACACCTTGTCGCCGATGTGCAGAGTGAATTGCCCCGCACCGGCGACGAAAAAGCGCACCTCATCCTCGTCGTGGGTGTGCTCGTCGAGGAACTTCGCGCGCATCGCTACGCGATCGGGGTGTTCGGGAGCGATGCTGACCACATCCACCGAATTGAAGCCGTGCGCGGCAACGAGCCGGTCGATATCGCCGCGATAGGCTGCCATCACTTGATCGGATGAGGCTCCTGGCACGACGGGCTGCGCTGCCTGCCATTGCTCGAAACGCACGCCGATGGATCTCAACTCGTCAGCGATGAAGGAATGATCGTGACTGGCGCGCAAGGGCGTGGCGGGGTCGGTTTCGGAAAAAATACGCAAGCGGCTCATCGGGATCGGCTCTGGGTGGAAGCGGTGGAGGGTGCGGTCTTTCTGGCAGCGAATCCGCGACAGGGCAGGGCGGATAGGGCAAAAGTGTAACGTGACTGCTGCGGAAGATCGCCGCAAGGTTGGCTGTCTCGGCTGGTGAGATCGCCAGCGCCTAGAATGCAGCATTCACGCCAGTTCGGCTCGGGAGCAAGCAGGAATGGATGTATTGCTGATCGTGATCGTCGTGTTGTTGTTGGTGGCCGTGCTGCTACTCGTGTTGTTGTGGCGGCGCAGCCCTGCGCAGGGACTCGGTGAAGCGCTGGATGCGCGGCTGGTGGTGTTGCGGCAGGATAATGATCGCCTCGAACGCAGCTTGCGCGAAGAATTGCGCGGGGCGCGTGGCGAAACGCAGGCGGCTTTGACGGCCTTCGATGCGCGACTGGGGCAGTTCACCGAGCGTACAGAAACACGGCTGGATGCGTTGCGCCAGAATCTCGGCGACGACGCCCGCCGCGGTCGCGAGGAAGCCACGGCCGGCTCGCAGCGATTGTCCGAGGCGCTGCTGACGCGATTGGACAAGATGAGTGAATCGACCGAACGCCACTTGGGCGAAATGCGACAAACGCTGGACAAACAGATCAAGGATTTGCAGGTCGACAACGCCGCCAAGCTCGAACAGATGCGCGCCACCGTGGACGAAAAGCTGCAATCCACGCTGGAAACGCGGCTGGGCGAATCCTTCCGGCTGGTCTCCGAACGGCTGGAACAGGTGCAGCGCGGGTTGGGCGAGATGCAGTCGCTGGCCACCGGGGTGGGCGATCTCAAGCGCGTGCTGGGCAACGTCAAGACCCGTGGCGTGTTCGGCGAGGTGCAGTTGCAGGGCATCCTCGAACAGATCCTCACGCCCGATCAATATGGAATGAACGTCGCCACCCGGCCGGGTTCGTCCGAGCGCGTCGAATACGCCGTGCGCCTGCCGGGCGCGGGCGGTGCAGGCGGGCAGCCGCTGTGGCTGCCGATCGACGCCAAGTTTCCGCGCGAGGATTACGAACGCCTGCTCGCGGCGCAGGAGAACGCCGACGCCACCGCCGCCGCCGATGCGGGTGCGGCGCTGGAGCGGCGCATCCGCGAGGAGGCGAAAACCATCCGCGCGAAATACGTCGAGCCGCCGCACACCACCGACTTCGCCATCCTGTTCCTGCCCACCGAAGGGTTGTACGCCGAAGTGCTGCGCCGGCCCGGGCTGGTGGACGGCGTGCACCGCGAGCAGCGCATCGTCGTCGCCGGCCCGACCACGCTGGCGGCGACCCTCAACTCGCTGCGCATGGGATTCCGCACGCTGGCGATCGAGCAGCGCTCCAGCGAGGTCTGGCAGGTGCTGGGCGCGGTCAAGACCGAATTCGGCAAGTTCGGCGACGTGCTCGACAAGGTCAAGAAAAAACTCGACGACGCCAGCGGCCAGATCGACGCCACCGGCGTGCGCAGCCGCGCCATCGAACGCAAGCTGCGCGGCGTCGAGGCGGCCAGCCCGGAGGACAGCCAGCGGCTGCTGGGCGGCGGGGTGAATGCGGCGGAGGGGGAAGAGGGCGGGGCGGGGTGAGGGCGTCCCTGGATTTACGCTGGACGCGCAGCCGAAGCCGCCTCTCCCTTCGGAAGATGTCGGCTCGCCGCAGGCGAGGTGGGTGAGGGAGCGCCGTGTCGGTTGCCGCGTTGGAACGGCCGATGGGGCGTTTTGCAACCTCCGCACCATGGGTTAATGCGCGCTTAACACCCGTCCCATACACTAGTCGGCCCTGCAAAATTCACTCAGCAGCCAAAGCCCAGCCGAACGGTGCCGACGATCGAACGAAATCGACTGGGTGAGGTGTTGGTCGTCCGGATGCGCCATACAGCCGCCCGAAGAGCAGG
>JAFEBV010000015.1 GCA_018242485.1 Pseudomonadota bacterium | reverse complement strand
CCTGCGTGGGCTGGCCCAGCGCGTTGGGCGCGGTGGCGATGGCCAATCCGTCCGGATAGGTCAGGACGCTCTCGTGGCCATAGGCATCGTAGGCGTGGCCGATGGCGCGCGTGCGCCCGTCGAGGGTGAGGGTTTCGGTGGTCGGCAGCCGGCGCAGGTCGTAGGCGTAGTTCCAGACGATGGCGGACGCACCCGAGCCATTGCTCAGTGTTTGCAGCGCACCGTCGTTGTCGTAGGCATACGCCAGATCGTCCGTCGAGTTCGGCACGTTCACCGTGAGCACGCGGTTGCGGGCGTCGAAGGTGCGCGTGGTCTGGCTGGCGACGGGCACCACCGACGGATTGCAGCTCAGGCTGGCGTCGGCGATGCCGCTGGCCGTCCACACCGGGTTGTTGGCCGCGTCGTAGCCGACGTAGCTCGATCCGGTCTCCGGCTCGATGCGCTTGCACAGGCGCTGGTGGGTGTCGTAGACGTAGCTTCGGGTGGCGCTGATCGACGATCCGTTCCACGTGCCGCTGCGGGTAATCGCGGTGGGCTTGCCGAACACGTCGCGGGCGAGGGTGGTGGTCACCCCTTCGGGCGAGACGATCGCGCTGGGGTGGCTGGTGTCGGGGCCGTCGAAGGCCTGGTAGGCGGTGCCGGTGACGTAGCCGCGCGGGTTGGTCACCTGGGTGATGAAGCCCGGCAGGTAGGCGTAACTCGTGGTCAGCGGGCCCAGTTCGGAGTCCTGCGTGCTGGCGGTGGGGCGGCCGAGGCCGTCGTAGGCGCTGTGCACGCCGGTGAGCGGGTCGGACCAAGTGACCACGTTGCCGACCGGGTAGGAGGCGAAGGTGGTGCGCCCGGCGAAGTCGAAGGCCTTGCTGCTGAAGCGCTGGGTGGCGGCGGGATTGGCGGCGTCGTATGCACGGCTGAGCACCGGCTGCCACTGGCCGTCGAAATACGTCACCTTGACCGCGCCGGCGCTGGCGCAGGCGTTCGGCCCGGTGCACTCGACCTGCTTCCAGTGTCCGGGTTGCAGACCGTACTCGGTCGCATTGACTTGACTGAACGTCACCGTGGTCGGCAGCCAGGCCACGCTGTCGCCAGCCGGCTGGGTGATCTGGTTCAGCCGGCCCATCACGTCGTAACCGAAGGTGGTGGTGGTCGTGGTGGTGGTGTCGGCCGGGCTGCTGCCGATCGGGTCGGTGATCGCGGTGATGTGGCCGAAGTCGTCCACGCTCGCCGTGCGGGTGGT
>JAFEBV010000014.1 GCA_018242485.1 Pseudomonadota bacterium | reverse complement strand
GCCTTGGTCACTGCGTCATCCCCGCGAAAGCGGGGATCCAGTGTCTCATCATGCAAATTGACGCGACCGCGAAGCGGGCGCCTTGGTCACTGCGTCATCCCCGCGAAAGCGGGGATCCAGTGTCTTTTCATGCATAGTGACGCGATCGCGCGCAGCGCGATCGCCTTGGCCGATGCGTCATCCTCGCGACTGCGCGCGATCGGATCGCGCACGAACGGCGAAGCCGGCCCGCAGGGCGCACGCCATGGATGGCGTGCGTCAAGCGGGAAGCGCTCTAAAACAGCCGAAGGCTGGTCATCCAGTGTCTCTGTGTGTCATGTGGCGCGAGCACGCGCAGCGTAATGGATCACGACTACGCAGTAACCTGACATGCCATTCCCTCACCCGCCGCGCCTGCGGCGCGTCGGCCTCTCCCGGAGGGAGAGGCTGTATTTCCCTTCTCCCCTTGGGAGAAGGTGGCGCGCAGCGCCGGATGAGGGCGCCGACTTTGCGTGCGACGGAATCTCCATCGAAAATATCGCGCGCAAACGGGGATCCAACGCCTGCGCGAGTACCATGTCACGATCTGGCAACGCACGGCAGGCATGCAACCATCCTTGACCCTCGGCCTGCTCGCCGGTGGCCGCGCCACGCGCTTGGGCGGGCGCGACAAGGCGTGGACGAAATTCGATGGGCAACCACTGGTCGCGCGCACACTGTCGGCCTTGCAGGCGCAGCATCCTTACGCCGAGTGCCTCGTCAGTGCCAATCGCAATACGGATCGTTATCCTGCACTTGGATTGCGTGCGATCCCTGACCGCATCGCCGATTTCCCCGGCCCGTTGGCGGGCATCGATGCCTTGCTTGCAGCTTGCTCGACTCACTGGCTGCTGACGGTGCCGATCGACCTGCGCACGATTCCAAGCGATCTGCTCGCGCGCCTGCATGCGGCGGGCGAGGGCGGCGCGGTGGCGCACGATGCATCGGGCTTGCAGCCGCTGGTCGCGTTGTGGCCGGTCGCGCGGTCTCGCGAGGTGGTGGGCGCTGCGCTCGCGCGCGGCGAAGCAGCCGTGCATCGGGTGGTCGCAACACTGGCGTTGAACGTCGTGCGCTTCGACAATAGCGTATTCGGCAACCTCAATTCGCCGGAGGATTTCCTGACGTGAACGCGTCCATCGCCGACTTCCCCTCCCGCATTGCCTTCGCGCAGGCACTGTCCATCGTGCATGCGGTTGCTGCCGCGCACAGGCTGCCGGTCGAACGCGTGCCGGTGGCGCGTGCCGGTGGCTGCGTGCTGGCGCAGGACGTGGTCGCGTCGATGCGCGTGCCATCCTTCGACAACAGCGCGATGGACGGCTTCGCCCTGCGCGCGGCCGACAGCGGCGCGGGCGTCGCGCTGCAACTCATCGGCGAGCAATTCGCCGGGCGTGCGCTCGATCTGCACGTCGGAGCGGGGCAGTGCGCGCGCATCACCACCGGCGCTCCGCTGCCCGCGGGGACCGATGCCGTGGTGATGAAGGAGAACGCGCGCGTCGAAGGTGGGCAAGTGCATCTGTCGGCCGCGTTGCCGCCGGGCCGGCATGTGCGCTACGCCGGCGAGGACATTGCGATCGGCGACCTGCTGCTGCGCGCCGGCACCCGGCTCACCGCGGTGCAGGCGTCGCTCGCGGCCACCGTCGGTGTGGCCGAACTGGACGTCGCGCGCAAGCCGACCGTGGCGGTGTTCACCACCGGCGATGAATTGCGTCCGCCCGGGCAAACGCTGGAAGCCGGCACGATCTACGACAGTAATCGCAGCCTGCTGATGAACTTGCTGGTCGCCGAGGGGCTCGATCCGGTCGCCTGGCCGATCCTGCCCGACGATCCGACGCGCATGCGCGCTCTGCTGCGCGATGCCGGCGCGGCCTTCGACGTGGTGATCACCTGCGGGGGCGTGTCGGCCGGCGAGAAGGATTACCTCACCGGGCTGGTCGCCGAACTGGGCGCGATCCATTTCTGGAAGGTGCAGCAGCGCCCCGGCATGCCCTTGTTGTTCGGGCGGATCGGGCAGGCGCAGATGCTCGGCCTGCCGGGTAATCCGGTGGCGGTGCTGGCGACGTTCCTCACCCTCGGGCGGCCCCTGCTGCGCGGGTTGCAGGGCGACACCACCAGCCTGACGCCCGTCCACGCGCGACTGGCGGTGCCGTTGTCGAAATCGCACGAGCGCCGCGAGTTCCAGCGCGGCAAACTCGAGCACGGCGCGGATGGCATCCTGCGCGTCGCCCCGCATCCGGCGACCGCCTCGCACCGCCTGCGTGGCGCCGCCGACAGCGATTGCCTGATCGTGCTGCCCGAGGGCGAACTGGCGTGGCCGGCAGGGCAGGTGGTCGAGGTGGTGAGGTATTGAGGTATTGAGGATGAACGACACCACCATCCCTGAAATCAGCCCCGCGCAAGCACGCGCGCGCCAGGACGCCGGCGCGCAGCTGGTGGACGTGCGCGAGGCACATGAGCGCGCGACGGGCTTTGCGGACGGTGCGCTGGGTGTGGCGCGCGGCGATCTGGAAGCGAATCCTCGTGCGAGCTTGCCCAATCCTCATGCCGAGGTGTTGTTGATCTGCCAAGGCGGTCGGCGTTCGCTGCTCGCCGCGCAGGCGTTGTGCGCGCAGGGCTACACGAATGTTTTTTCCGTATCCGGCGGCACCACGCGCTGGATTGCCGAAGGGCTGCCGATCGCCAAGCCCGATGGCGACAGTGATTTCTACGAGCGCTATTCGCGGCATCTGAAATTGTCGGAAGTTGGCGAGAGCGGTCAACGCAAGCTTGAATCATCGCGCGTGGTGTTGATCGGGGCGGGCGGACTGGGCGCACCGGCGGCGTTTTATCTGGCCGCGGCCGGCGTGGGTACGCTGGTGCTGGCCGATGACGACGTGGTCGATCGCAGCAACCTGCAACGGCAGATCCTGCACGCCGAATCGCGTATCGGCATGCCCAAGACCGAATCGGCGCAAGCGGCGCTGACAGCACTCAATCCGAGGACAAAGATCGTAGGTATCAGAGAGCGCGTTACTTCGGAGAATGTCGAACGCATCCTCGACGGTGCCGACGTGGTGATCGACGGCGCCGACAATTTCGCGGCGCGCTACCTGCTCAACGATGCCTGCGTGAAGCTGGGCAAGCCGCTGGTGTACGGCGCGGTGCATCGCTTCGAGGGGCAGGTGAGCGTGTTCGATGCGGGACGCCGGCGCGGCGTCGCACCGTGCTATCGCTGCCTGTTTCCCGAACCTCCACCGCCGGAGGCCGCGCCCAACTGCGCCGAGGCGGGCGTGCTGGGCGTGTTGCCGGGGGTGATCGGGATGTTGCAGGCGACCGAGGCGATCAAGCTGTTGCTGGGTTTGGGTACGTCGCTGGCCGGGCGGTTGCTGCATTTCGATGCGCTGGGCATGCGCTCCCGCGAGACGCGCTTGCCGGCCGATCCGCAATGCCCGGTGTGTGCGCCGGGGCGGGTGTTTCCCGGTTACATCGACTACGCGAAGTTCTGCGCCGGCGGCTGAAGCGCCGGGGGCGGACTCACTTCTTCGCCGGTGCGGCTTCGTCCTTGTCGGTCGTGCGCTTGGGCCGGCGCTTGCCGCGCGGGTCGATCTGCACGCCGAGCACGGTGTGGCAGTGGATGCAGTTGTAGCTCAGGCAGCGCGCCTTGCTTTCGTTCTCGACCATGCCCACGACCGTCTCGACCTGGACGTGCAACACGCGCTTGCCGCATTTGGGGCAGGTGCCTTGGTGGAGCATGGCGATTCCCTCGACGCTGTCCTTCGGATGGTTGGTTCAATGGTCGGTGTGTTGCTTCGTCGCTGATTCGAAAGCAGCGAGTTGTTCGGCTGTGGCTTCCTTCTGGAATTTCTCTTTCCATTCCGCGAACGGCATCCCGTAAACCGCATCCCGGGCGGCGTCCTTCCCCAACGGCTTTCCCTGTGCTTGAGCCGCTTCACGATACCAGTTTGCAAGGCAATTGCGACAGAACCCGGCGAGGATCATCAGGTCGATGTTCTGCACGTCCGGCCGCTCGACGTTGAGGTGCTGCAACAGGCGCCGAAACGCCGCCGCCTCGATGGCGGTGGTATCGGCGTCGGTCGGCGGGGCAGGGTGGTCCATGCGGGCGGGGTGGATCGGCGATAATGCGCGACTGTAGCGCAGCCGCGAAGCCTCCGCATGACCCACGTCAACCATCCCGCCCGTGTCCTCGACGGCAAGCACATCGCCGAACAATTGCTGGATGCGCTGGCGGTGCGGGTGTCCGCGCGCATCGCCGCCGGCAAGCCGCGCCCCGGCTTGGCCGTGGTGCTGGTCGGCAACGATGCGGCATCGGCGGTGTACGTGCGCAACAAGCGCCGCGCCTGCGCCAAGGTTGGCATCCACACGCTGGATTTCGACCTGCCGGCGAGCACCACTGAGGACGAACTGCTCGCCCTGATCGACCGCCTGAATGCCGATCCGGCGGTGCACGGCATCCTCGTGCAACTGCCGCTGCCGGGCATTCCCGACGCCAGTCGCTTGATCCACCGCATCGACCCACGCAAGGACGTGGACGGATTCCACCCGGAAAACGTCGGTCATCTCGCGCTGCGCCAGTTCGGCTTGCGCCCGTGCACGCCGCGCGGCATCACCACCCTGCTGGCATGGACCGACCGCCCGGTACGCGGTGCCAGCGCGACCGTGGTGGGCGTATCCAACCACGTCGGCCGGCCGATGGCACTGGAGCTGATGATCGCCGGCTGCACGGTGACCAGTTGCCACAAGTTCACGCCCTGCGAGGTGCTGCGCAGGCACGTCGGCGAATCGGACATTCTCGTGGTCGCCGTCGGCAAGCCCGGCATGATCCCCGGCGAGTGGATCAAGCCCGGCGCGGTGGTGATCGACGTGGGCATCAACCGGCTGGACGATGGCCGCCTCGTCGGCGATGTCGGCTATGCCGCTGCCGCGCAGCGCGCGAGCTGGATCACCCCGGTGCCCGGCGGCGTCGGTCCGATGACCGTGGCCACGCTGATGCAGAACACGGTGGAAGCGGCCGAGGCGGCGGGTCGCTGACGCAAATCTTGCTTGTCGCTTCATCATTGCGATGAAAGTGTCCATGCCTTGATTCCCTTCCCCCGCTTGCGGGGGAAGGGGGCCAAAGCGCCAATCCCTCACGACGCATCGTCATCGGGCATTCGCAGCCGTCTTGTTGGCCACAGACGGTATAATGCCGGGCTTCCTTCCATGGAGCCGCACATGCTGCGCATCCAGGCCGAAGCGCTCACCTTCGACGACGTTTCCCTCGTACCCGCGCATTCCACCGTGCTGCCGCGCGATGTCAGCCTGCGCTCGCGGCTCACCCGCGATCTGTATCTGAACCTGCCGATCGTGTCGGCGGCGATGGACACCGTGACCGAGGCGAAGCTGGCGATCACCATGGCGCAGCTGGGTGGCATCGGCATCCTGCACAAGAACATGTCGATCAAGGCGCAGGCCGCGGAGGCCGCGCAGGTCAAGCAGTTCGAGGCCGGCGTGATCCGGCAGCCGTTCACGGTCGGCCCGGAAACGACCATCGGGCAGGTGCTCAAGCTCACCCGCGCGCGCAACATCTCTGGCGTGCCGGTGGTGGACGAAGGCAAGCTGGTCGGCATCGTCACCAGTCGCGACATGCGCTTCGAGAAGAAGCCCGACGATCCGGTGCGCCACATCATGACCAAGAAGGATCGCCTCGTGACCGTGCGCGAGGGCGCTTCCGACGAGGAGGTGATGGGCCTGCTGCACAAGCACCGCATCGAGAAGGTGCTGGTGGTCAACGACGCCTTCGAACTGCGCGGCCTGATCACCGTCAAGGACATCCAGAAGGCGCACGACAACCCGCATTCGGCCAAGGACGCTTCCGAGCGCCTGCTGGTCGGCGCGGCGGTGGGCGTGGGCGGCGACACCGAGGCGCGCGTGGATGCGCTGGTGGCCGCGGGCGTGGACGTGATCGTGGTGGATACCGCGCACGGCCATTCGCAGGGCGTGCTCGATCGCGTGGCGTGGGTGAAGAAGCGCTACCCGCAGGTGCAGGTGATCGGCGGCAACATCGTCACCGGCGATGCCGCGCTGGCGTTGATGGACGCCGGCGCGGACGCGGCCAAGGTCGGCGTCGGCCCGGGTTCGATCTGCACCACGCGCATCGTCGCCGGCGTGGGCGTGCCGCAGATCACCGCCATCGGCATGGTCGCCAAGGCTTTGGCCGAGCGCATCCCGCTGATAGCCGACGGCGGCATCCGCTATTCCGGCGACATCGCCAAGGCGATCGCTGCGGGCGCATCGACGGTGATGATCGGCGGCCTGTTTGCCGGCACCGAGGAGGCGCCCGGCGAGATCGAACTGTTCCAGGGCCGCAGCTACAAGAGCTACCGCGGCATGGGCTCGATCGGCGCGATGGAGCAGGGCAGCAAGGATCGTTATTTTCAGGACGCATCCGACGCCGACAAGCTGGTGCCCGAAGGCATCGAGGGCCGCGTGCCTTACCGCGGCACTCTGCGCGCGATCGCGCATCAGCTCGCCGGCGGCCTGCGCGCCTCGATGGGTTATGTGGGCTGCGCGACGGTCGAGGACATGCGTGCCAAGCCGCACTTCGTGCAAGTCAGCAACGCCGGCGTGCGCGAAAGCCACGTGCACGACGTGCAGATCACCAAGGAGCCGCCGAATTATCGGGCAGGCTGACGCCTGGCGTGAATCGTGAATCGTGAATGGTGAATCGTTGTAGCAGTGCGCTGCGATTTTGCGACATTGCGCCTGCCTGACGACCCAGAGCGGCCGCGATGCGCGCCATGCAGCGGGCAAGCAGGCATATCGCTCCGCTTTGACCATTCACGATTCACCATTCACGATTCACGGCCTTATGGATCTCCACTCCGACAAAATCCTCATCCTCGACTTCGGCGCGCAGTACACGCAGTTGATCGCGCGGCGCATCCGCGAGATCGGGGTGTACTGCGAGATCTGGGCGTGGGATCACGACCCGGCGCAGATCGCGGCGTTCGCGCCCAAGGGCATCATCCTTTCCGGCGGGCCGGAATCCACGCTGGAGGAAGGCTCGCCGCGTGCGCCGCAGCAGGCGCTCGATGCCGGGGTGCCGCTGCTGGGCATCTGCTACGGCATGCAGACGCTGGCGGTGCAGTTGGGCGGTGCCACCGAGGCCGGCAACCAGCGCGAGTTCGGGCATGCCGCGCTGGAGATCATCGCGGCCGATGCCTTGCTGGCTCCGGTGGCGACATCGCCATCGTTGTGCAACGTGTGGATGAGCCATGGCGATCACGTCGCGCATGCGCCGCAGGGCTTCACCGTCACCGCGCGCACCGATCGTCTCGGCATCGCCGCGTTCGCCGACGATGCGAAGAAAATCTACGGCGTGCAGTTCCATCCGGAAGTCACCCACACCGCCGCCGGTGAAGCGCTGCTGCGCCGTTTTGTCGTGGATATCTGCGGCTGCCAGACGCTGTGGACGCCGGCTCACATCATCGACGACCAGATCGCCCGCGTGCGTGCGCAGGTCGGTTCCGACGAAGTGATCCTCGGCCTGTCCGGCGGTGTGGATTCATCGGTCGTCGCCGCGTTGCTGCACAAGGCCATCGGCGAACAGCTCACCTGCGTGTTCGTCGATACCGGCCTGCTGCGCTGGCAAGAAGGCGATCAGGTGATGGCGACCATGGCTGCCAACATGGGCGTCAGGGTGATCCGCATCGATGCCGCCGAGCGTTATTTCGCCGCGCTGCAAGGCGTCACCGACCCGGAGGCCAAGCGCAAGATCATCGGCAACCTGTTCGTCGAAATCTTCGACGAGGAATCGACCAAACTGAAAAACGCGAAGTGGCTGGCGCAGGGCACGATCTACCCGGACGTGATCGAATCGGCGGGTAGCAAGACCGGCAAGGCACACGTCATCAAGAGCCACCACAACGTCGGCGGACTGCCGGCGCACATGAAGCTGGGCTTGGTCGAGCCGCTGCGCGAACTGTTCAAGGACGAAGTGCGCCGCCTCGGCGTGGCGCTGGGCCTGCCGCGCGAGATGGTCTATCGCCACCCGTTTCCCGGCCCGGGTCTGGGCGTGCGCATCCTCGGCGAGGTCAAGCGCGAATACGCGCAACTGCTCGCGCGCGCCGACGCGATCTTCATCGACGAACTGCGCAAGGCCGGCCTGTACGACAAGACCTCGCAGGCGTTCGCGGTGTTCCTGCCGGTGAAATCGGTGGGTGTGGTCGGCGATGCGCGCGCCTATGAGTGGGTGATCGCCTTGCGCGCGGTGGAAACCATCGACTTCATGACCGCGCACTGGGCGCATCTGCCGTACGACTTCCTTGGCACGGTGAGCAACCGCATCATCAACGAACTGCGCGGCGTGTCGCGGGTGGTCTACGACATTTCCGGCAAGCCGCCGGCGACCATTGAGTGGGAGTGAATTCGCATACACCTCTTCTCGGTCATATTTCGCATAATGAATATTATGTCTAGTTATTGTGGATGCCACGCTCAGTTGCCGTTTGTCGGCGTCTGCCTTTCGGCGTCATCTGCTCTCTAACCGTGTCGCGTCTCGTAACCACGTCGCGAAGCTCGCACCGACTCCAGCCGAATCAAGACCTTAGCCGAGTCTAACCTGCAGTTGTCGCTACAAGCGAATTCCGCAACCTGATTCGTAACCGCGTCGTGATCGCTAATCGCGTCGTCTTCCCAGGGCCGGTTCGCGCGATCCTCTTGAGCACATTTCGCACCCACGAACCGTCAAGTCCGTGCTGGACGCATGTGGAAATTCCTCCCATCCGTCATGGATTTTTCAAGGAAGTTGTCGGGGCGCTTCCAGGCGCAAAACGACATTTCCGCATCGCGGGAATCAACCCGCACGTTGCTCCAGCCAGCCGTGAATCGCGCTGGGCACCTCGCGCTGGGCGCGGCCGGAGACGTAGATGCCGATGTGCCCGCCCTTGAACGACAGTTCGCTGTAGTCCCTGGTGCCGGCGAGGTGCTTGAGCGGGCGCGAGGCGCTGGGCGGAACGAGGTGATCCTGCTCGGCGAACACGTTGAGCACCGGCATGGTCACGTCCTTCAGCGACACTTCGCGGCCGCCGATCACGATGCCGCCATCGACGAAGCCGTTGCCCTGATAGAACTGCTTGATGAATTGGCGGAAAGCTTCGCCGGCCTGATCGGGCGAGTCGAAGATCCACTTCTCCATGCGCAGGAAGTCCTCGAGCGCATGCTTGTCGTCGAGGATGTCGGTCAGGCCGACGTACTTCTGCACGTTCAGGCGGAAGGGCTTGAGCGTGAGGTAGCAGTAGTTCATCAGGTCGGCCGGCACGTTGCCGAGGCCGTCGATGAAGGCGTCCACGTCCATCCCGCGCGTCCAGTGCGAGAGCATGTTGTCGGCGGTGTGGAAGTCCACCGGCGTGACCATGGTGACGAGGTTGCGAATCTTGTCCGGGTGCAGCGCGGCGTAGCACAGCGAGAACGCGCCGCCCTGGCAAATGCCGAGCAGGTTGATCTTATCGAGCGCATGTTTTTCGCGCAGGAAGTCCACGCAACCGCCGAGAAAGCGCTCGATGTAGTCGGTGAGATCGAGGTAGCGATCCGACAGGTCGGGATAGCCCCAATCGATGATGTACACGTCCTCGCCCATCGACAGCAGTTGCTTGACGATCGAACGATCCGCCTGCAAGTCCACCATGTAGGGGCGATTGACCAGCGCGTAACAGATCAGCAGCGGCGTCTTCGCGGTTGCCGCGCGCTCGCCCTTGAAGCGGTACAGCACCAGCTTGCCATCGGTATAGACGGCTTCCTTCGCGGTGGCGCCGTAATGCACGTCGTCGAGTTCGCGCAGGGTGGTCGCGCCGGACACGAGCTTGCGCTGCATGGACTGAGCCTCGTGGGCGAGGCGGTCGGGAGAAAGGTTCAGCGGTCCGTACATGGACATCTTGAAGGCTCCTTACTTGGCGCGGCGCGCGGTCGGCGCGGTGCGCTTGCTGGTGGGCTTGGCGGCAGGTTTGGCGCGATCGGCAGCCGGCTTGGCCGACGCCTCGGCGCGTACTTCCGCAGCGGGCTTCGCTGCGCCCTGCTCCACCGCCGCCAGACGCGCCTTGAGTTCGCGCAATTCGCGTTCGAGTCGCGTTACCTTGAGATGGCTGGAATTGACCTCGGTGCGCGTGGGCATGCCCAACTGCGCAGTGGCACGCTCCACTTCACCGTTCACGCCATTGCGCAGGTGGCTTTGCGCGTTGACCAACGCGCCGTAGGCCTTGCGGAACTCGGCGGTCATCGCCACCTCGCCCCAGGCCTCCTCGGCGGCGTCGATCCACAGGTCGAACAAGGCGCGCGCAGAATCGACCTGCCGACCCGGTTCGCTGCGCTCGGCCAGCTTGTCCTCGAACCTCGCAAACGCGCGTTGCCCGCACTCCATCAATTGCGCGTTGTAGCCGTTCATCGCCTGCTGGTATTCCAACTGCGCCCTGCCCAGCGCCTGCCAGCGTTCCTGATGCTCGCGCGCAAGCCCGAATGCCGGCAGATTGAACATGCCGCTCCAGTTGCCGCGCAGAGTGTCCAGCCACGGACCGGATTGCTGGAAGAAATGCTCCAGACCGTGCGCATCGGGGCCGGACATGTTCTGGAACATCCCGACGAACGGATTGTTCTCGATACCCAGCGCACGCTTCCACTCCGAAGCGATCTCGGCCGGATTGACCGGCTTGCCGGCCAGCGTCTTGGCCAGTTCCTGCATCTTGCCGAACCACTCGCCGGTGAGCTGGTTCATGCGCGACACCGTCTCGTCGGTCTGCGCGCGGCCGTCTTTCGCCCACGGCGACCACAGATCGATCGCTTCCTTCCAGCCGGGGATCGCGGCGTCATGGCCACTGCCGGCCTGCCGCGCCATCTCGCTCCACGCATTCCAGTACTGGCGCGAGAGCGCCTCGAAATCCTTGCCCCAGCTTTCGTTCGGATGGCTCATCGCGGTCTCCTGCCACGCGGTCGTGGCGACGCGCAAATGCTAGCACCGCGTCATGTTGCGGCGCAACATATGCGCTTGCGCAACACGCGACTCTTGAGTGTTCGGCAGAACGACGACGGAAGGCGCGCGGTCGTCACGCGGCGACCTGGCCTGGGAACGTCAGGCCGCGCGATCGGCCGCCGTGGTGAAACTCTCGCCGCATCCACAGCCGTCGGTGGCGTTGGGATTGTCGAAGGTGAATTGCGCGTTGAGTCCATGCTTCACGAAATCGATGCGTGTGCCACGCACCAGCGGCAGACTGAGTTCGTCCACGATCACGTGCACGCCATCGACATCGATGACGGTGTCGGCATCCGTGACCACATCGGCAAAATCGACCACATAACCCCAGCCGGAACAGCCACTTCGACGCACACCGAAGCGCAGCCCCGCCTTGTCAGGATGCGCGACAAGAAAATGGCGAACGCGCTCGAGCGCGGTGGGTGTGAAGGAAAGATCCATGTGTCGATTATAGCCGGATGCTGCGTGTCGTATGCGCGAACACGGCCATGCACGAACCATGGCAAGGGGTGCAGGGTCAAACAGCCACCTGCGTCTCCGTTATCATGACGGGCTGGCAAGCACATCGGTGGAGATGCAAGGCATGACGACGGCAGGCAGCACGGCGCAGACCATCAGCGTCGCTCAGGCGCTCGAAAACAAGGCATTGGAAGGCAGCAACGTGAGCGTGCGCGGCTGGGTACGCACGCGCCGCGATTCGAAAGCGGGGCTGTCGTTCGTCAACGTGAGCGACGGTTCGTGCTTCCATCCGATCCAGGTGGTCGCACCTGCGTCGCTGTCCAACTACGAAACCGAGATCAAGCGACTGACCCCCGGCTGCGCGGTGATCGCCACCGGTACGCTGGTCGCCTCGCAGGGGCAAGGGCAATCGCTGGAAATGCAGGCGAGCACAATCGAAGTCGTCGGCTGGGTGGAAGATCCGCTCACCTATCCGATCCAGCCCAAGCCGATGTCGCCGGAGTTCCTGCGCGAGATCGCCCATCTGCGCCCGCGCACCAACCTGTTCGGCGCGGTCGCGCGCATCCGCGATTGCCTATCCAAGGCGATCCATCGCTTCTTCCACGAGAACGGCTATTTCTGGATCAACACGCCGATCATAACCACCTCCGACGCGGAGGGCGCGGGGCAGATGTTCCGCGTATCGACGCTGGATCTGATGCACCTGCCGCGCGACGACAAGGGCAAGGTCGATTTCTCGCAGGATTTCTTCGGCAAGGAGACCTTCCTCACCGTCTCCGGCCAGCTCAACGTCGAGGCCTACTGCCTCGCGCTGAGCAAGGTCTATACCTTCGGCCCGACCTTCCGCGCCGAGAACTCCAACACCTCGCGGCATCTGGCCGAGTTCTGGATGATCGAGCCGGAGATCGCCTTCGCCGGCCTGAAGGAAGACGCCGACCTCGCCGAAGACTTCCTCAAGTACGTGTTCAAGGCCGTGCTCGACGAGCGCGCCGACGACATGGAGTTCATCGCGCAGCGCGTGGAGAAGACCGCGATCGCGCGCCTGCAAACCTTCATCGCCCAGCCGTTCGAGCGCATCGACTACACCGACGCGGTGGCGTTGTTGCAGAAGTCCGGTCAGAAGTTCGACTTCCCGGTCGAATGGGGGCTGGACTTGCAGACCGAACACGAGCGCTGGCTCACCGAGCAGCACGTCGGCCGCCCAGTGGTGGTGATGAACTACCCGGAGCAGATCAAGGCGTTCTACATGCGCCTGAACGACGACGGGCGCACCGTCGCGGCGATGGACGTGCTCGCGCCGGGGATCGGCGAGATCATTGGGGGTTCGCAACGCGAAGAGCGCCTCGACGTGCTGGATGCGCGCATGGCGCAGTTCGGCCTCGATCCTGCGCATTACCAGTGGTACCGCGATTTCCGTCGTTACGGCACGGTGCCGCACGCCGGTTTCGGGCTGGGCTTCGAGCGGCTGGTGGTGTACGTGTGCGGGCTGACCAACATCCGCGATGCCATCCCCTACCCGCGCGCGCCGGGCCTGGCGACGTTCTGACCGGAGCATCGCGATGGAATACTCGATGGCGCTCACTTTTTCGCTGGTCGGCGTGGCCGTCGTCATCACCGCCGTGGTGGCGATGACCTTTTTCTGGCCGATGAGCGTGGTGCACCTGCGCGACCGCCACCCGCAAGTGCATGTACGGCTCGGCGGCATCGGCATGGTCGCGCCATCGACCTTGTTCTGGTTGCTCGCAGGTCGCTACCATGCGTTGCACGACCCAGGATTGAACGGGTTGGCGACGCCCGCGCGCATCGCCTTGTTCGGCGCGCTGTTCGGTGCAAGCAATGCGCTGGGTTTTGGTTTCGCGGCGTGGATGCTCAAGCCCTGAAATCGACACAAGCCGATGGCTTTCGTTCATGCTGAGGCAGGCACGATTTCACGAAGGGCGCTGGTTGTTGTACCGATGCGACAAGCATGACGAACGCGCGCTTGCGGCGAATCCATCGAACCCCGGAAGCACACGGAGATATCCCATGTATTCCGAAGACGAACACAGTCAATCCTCCGAGCAATGGTGGCTCGCCACGATCGGCAACTTGCTCGTGTGGGCGCGCTTGCGCGTGCGCGACAGCGGTATCGCCGAGATCATGGACAGCGATGGACGCACCGACGTGTACGACAGCGACGATTCGGCGCAGGCCGCGCTGCTCGATGCCGATTTCCGCGCGTTCGACGGTCTCGACACCGATGATGCCGATGCGATGGGTTTCGATCTGGACGACATCGCCCCGCCCGACGGCGTGGAAGGTGCCGATGGCGACGAACTGCGCGCGCTGATGACGATGCGACTGCCGCCGCGGTGTTGAATCAGTCATCGTGTACACACCGCCCTACTACCGCGAATCCGGCCTGTCCGAGCTCGACACGCTCGTCGCCGCGCATCCGTTCGCAACCTTGGTGACCGTACGCGACGGAGCACCATTCGTCACGCATTTGCCTGTGCTGTACGCGCGCGACGGCGATCGTGTTGTCTTCCGTGGCCACTGGGCGCGGCCGAACCCACAATGGCGCGATGCGGACGATGCGCTGCTGATCGTGCACGGCCCGCACGCCTATGTATCGCCGTCGTGGTATCCGGACAACGAGCAAGCCGCGCGCGTACCGACGTGGAACTACGCGGTCGCCCACATCCACGGCACACTCGAGATACGGCATGACGCCGATTCGCTCGCGGCCATCGTGTCCGAGCTCAGCGATCGCCACGAAGCTGCCAACGGCTCTGGCTGGCGTTTCGAACCCGAAAGCAACGATCACCGCGTGCAGCTCAAGGGCATCGTCGGTTTCCGTATGGAAGCCGCACGCATCGAGTTAAAGTTCAAGCTCAACCAGAACCACCCCGAGGCCAACCGGCGCGCTGTCGTGGCCGCGCTGGCGGCCAAGCCCGACGATGCATCGCGTGCCGTCGCCGCACTGATGCGTACACGGTTGTCGCAGCCGACGTTGCCCGAAGATACACATCCCACCGGAAACCCCGCATGAATCTCGACCTCACCGGCAAGCATGCCCTCGTCTGCGGCGCATCGCAGGGGATAGGTTTAGCCTCGGCTATCGAACTGGCGAAGCTGGGTGCCGACGTCACCCTGCTCGCCCGCCGCGCGGATGTGCTCGAATCGCTGGCCGCGCAACTGCCGCGAACGCATGCCGGGCAACGACACGACTGGCTTGCGGCCGACGCCAGCGACACCGCCGGGCTACGCATGAAAGTCGAGGCGCTGGCAACAGATCATCCCATCCACATCCTCGTGAACAATTCCGGCGGCCCACCGCCCGGCACGGTGCGCGGAGCCAGCGAAGATGCTTTCCTCGCCGCCTTCCGCGCCCATCTGCTTGCCAATCAGACACTCGCCGAAACGACGATCCCCGGCATGCTCGCCGCCGGCTACGGGCGCATAGTCAACGTCATCTCGACCTCGGTGAAGGAACCCATCCCCGGCATCGGCGTGTCCAACGTCACCCGCGGCGCGGTCGCAAGCTGGGCCAAGACCTTGGCGCGCGAACTGGCCCCGCAGGGCATCACCGTCAACAACGTGCTGCCCGGTTCCACCCACACGCCGCGCATCGAGCAGATCATCAACGCGCGCGCGGCCAAGCTCGGCGAGGACATCGGCGAGGTGCGTGCTTACATGGAATCCGAAGTGCCGATGGGCCGATTCGCCGATCCGTCCGAGGTCGCCGCCGCGGTCGCCTTCCTCGCTGCGCCGGCCGCGTCCTACATCACCGGCATCAACCTGCCGGTGGACGGTGGTCGCACGCGCTCGCTGTGACGATGGTGCACGGCATCCACCACAGCGGCACACGCCCCCATCCCAACCTTCCCCCGCAAGCGGGGGAGCCGAAGCAGCCAGGGTCGGCAGTCGAGAGTAAAATGCTTTTTTTCTTTGAACTTCTCAGATGGCCGCGCTCCTGCATCTGACCCAGATGATCGGCGGCGCAGCGCATGCGGGCGATGCGGCCGCGTCGCTGCCGGTTCACGAACCGGTAACCGGTGAAGCGTTCGCCACCTGCCCTGCCGGTACGCAGGACGATGTCGATGCCGCCGTGCGCGCCGCGCAGCAGGCGTTTCCTGCGTGGTCGTCGTTGTCTGGCGAGGAACGTGCCGGCTGGCTGCATCGCCTCGCCAACGCGGTGAACGAGCATGCCGAAGAACTCGTCCACGCCGAATCGCGCGATGCGGGCAAACCGCTCAAGCTCGCACGTGAGGTCGAGATTCCTCGCGCCGCACAAAATCTGCGCTTCTTCGCCGCTGCGGCAAGCCAATTCGCCAGCGAATCCCATCACGGCACGGCCGGATTGAATTACACCTTGCGTGCGCCGCTGGGCGTCGTCGGCTGCATCAGTCCGTGGAACCTGCCGCTGTACCTGTTCACGTGGAAGATCGCCCCGGCGCTGGCCGCCGGCAATTGCGTGGTCGCCAAACCGTCGGAAATCACCCCGGTGACGGCGTGGATGCTCGGCGAATTGGCGCGCGAAATAAATTTTCCCGCCGGCGTGCTCAACATCGTGCACGGCCTCGGCCCCGTCGTCGGCAAGGCGCTGGTCGAACATCCCGGCATCAAGGCGGTGAGTTTCACCGGCAGCACCGCGGTCGGCCGGCAGATCGCCGCGCACTGCGGCCCCGCGCTGAAGAAGACCTCGCTGGAACTGGGCGGCAAGAACGCCACCGTCGTGTTCGCCGATGTCTTCAAGGATTCCGCGCGGCGCGAGCGGTTGCTCGACACGGTGGTGCGCGCGGCGTTCCAGAACAGCGGCCAGATCTGTCTGTGCGGCTCGCGCATCCTCATCGAGCGCAGTGTTTATGCAGATTTTCGCGACGCCTTCCTCGCCCGCGTGCGTGCGTTGCGCACTGGCGATCCGCTGGATCCGTCCTCAAACCTCGGCCCGCTGGTTTCGCGCGCACATTTCGACAAGGTGCTCGCGTGCATCGCGCTCGCCCGCGACGAGGGCGGCCATGTGCTGTGCGGCGGCGAAGCGCTGTCGCTGGAAGGCCGCTGCGCGGGCGGCTGGTTCATCGCCCCAACCGTGATCGACGGGTTGGGGCCGGACTGCCGCAGCAATACCGAGGAGATCTTCGGCCCGGTCGTCACCTTGCAAGCCTTCGACGACGACGCGCACGCGCTGGCGCTGGCCAACGCCACACCCTACGGATTGTCGGCGAGCGTGTGGACGCAGCAACTCGAGCGCGCGCATCGCATCGCCGCCGGCCTGCTCTGCGGCATCGTGTGGATCAATACCTGGCTGCTGCGCGACCTGCGCACGCCCTTCGGCGGCGTCGGTCAATCGGGTCTGGGCCGCGAAGGCGGTATGGAAGCCATGCGCTTTTTCACCGAACCGAAAAACATCTGCATTCAACTGGACTGAACAAACCATGCAACGAGCCTTGCAGCAAGTGCTGGATCGCAACCGCGAATGGGCCGCGCGCGTGCGCGCCGAGGATCCGCTGTTCTTCGAGCGCCTGTCGCAACAGCAGGCGCCCAAATACCTGTGGATCGGCTGCTCGGATTCGCGCGTGCCGGCCAACCAGATCATGGGCGTGATGCCCGGCGAGGTGTTCGTCCATCGCAACATTGCCAACGTGGTGGTGCACGCCGACTTGAATTGCCTGAGCGTGATCCAGTTCGCCATCGACCAGCTCCAGGTCGAACACATCCTCGTGGTCGGCCACTACGGCTGCGGCGGCGTGCACGCCAGCATCACCGGCACCCGCATCGGATTGGCCGACAACTGGCTGCGGCATGTCGATGACGTCGCCAAGAAGCATGCCGGTCTGCTCGACGCGCTGCCCGACGAACACACACGCCATGCCGCCTTGTGCGAGCTCAACGTGATCGAACAGGCGGCCAATGTGTGCGAGAGCACCGTGGTCGGCGACGCCTGGGCGCGCGGCCAGAAACTGGCCGTGCACGGATTGGTATACGACCTGCACGATGGCCGTCTGCGCGATCTGGACATGCTGGTGGGCGCGCACGCAAGCTTGCGCAACGTGCATGCCGCCGCGATCGAAGGCGTGCGCCGGCGCGGCGGCACCCACTGAGACGAGGCGTGCGATGAATCTCGGTCTATCGATGCAGGAACGATGGCGATGAGCGAATCGATCCACGCCGGCGGCGCGCCGAAAGCCGTCGGCAGTTACCCGCATGCGCGCCGCGTCGGCGAGTTGCTGTTCCTGTCCGGCATCGGCCCGCGCGACGCCAGGGACGATTCGATCCCCGGCAATGTATATGACGCCGACGGCCGCTTGCGCGACTACGACATCGTCGCCCAATGCCACAGCGTGTTCGCCAACGTGCGCGCGGTGCTGGAAGCCGCCGGCGCAAGCTGGGAAGATCTGCTGGACGTGACCGTCTTCCTCACCGATATGGCGCACGATTTCAAAGCCTACAACGCCGTGTGGGCGCAGTATTTCCCCGATCCCGCACGCGCGCCCTGCCGCACCACCCTGGGCATCACCGCCCTGCCCACGCCGATCGCGATCGAGCTCAAGTGCGTGGCGGTCTATCGAGGCATTTGACCATGCTCACCCCTGCCTTCAATTTTCAACAATGGATCGACGAACACCGCCACCTGCTGCAACCGCCGGTCGGCAACAAATGCATCGTCGATGGGGACTTCATCGTGATGGTGGTTGGCGGGCCGAACGAACGCACCGATTACCACATCGAGGAAGGCCCGGAGTTCTTCCACCAGATCGAGGGCGAGATGGTGCTGCGCATCCAGGAGAACGGCGCGGTGCGCGACGTGCCGATCAAGGCCGGCGAGATCTTCTATCTGCCGCCGCGGGTGCCGCATTCGCCGCAGCGCAAGGCTGGCAGCGTGGGGCTGGTGATCGAGCGCAAACGCCTGCCGCACGAACGCGACGGCTTGCAGTGGTATTGCCCGTCCTGCAATGCGTTGGTGTACGAGGAATACTTCACGCTGCAAAACGTGGAGCAGGATTTTCCGCCGGTGTTCGAGCGCTTCTATCGCGATCCGGCGCGTCGCACCTGCGCGACCTGCGGTCATCTTCACCCCTGCCCTGCGCGGTACGAGAGCCCGGCTTCCACACAAGGCTGATTTGCAACGCCGCGAAACCCCTCACCCGGTGCTTCGCGCCACACTCTCCCGCAAGGGGAGAGGGCTAAACCTCAACGCCCCAGCCGGTGCCGTTTGCGCACGATCAGCATCGCGATCTCCAGCGACTGCTCGTAGTTCAGGCGTGGATCCACGGTGGAGTGATAGGCGCGTTCGAGGTCGGCTTCGGTGAGTTCGCGCGCGCCGCCGGTGCATTCGGTGACGTTCTCGCCGGTCAGTTCCAGATGCACGCCGCCCAGCCGCGAGCCGTGCGCAGCGTGGATGTCGAAGGCTTGCTCCAGCTCGCTGCGGATGGCCGCGAACGGGCGCGTCTTGTAGCCGTTCGAGGTGCTCTGGGTGTTGCCATGCATCGGGTCGGCGATCCACAACACGCGGTGGCCGGCACGCCGCACCGCATCGACCAAAGGCGGCAGCAGTTCGGCGATGCGGGTCGCGCCAAAGCGATGGATGAGAGTCATGCGACCCGGATCGTTGCCAGGATCGAGCACGTCGAGCAGGCGAAGCAGCTCGTCGGCCTGCATCGTCGCGCCGACCTTGATTCCGATCGGATTGCGCAAACCGCGCAGGTACTGCACGTGCGCGCCGTCGATCGCGGTGGTGCGCATGCCGATCCACGGAAAATGCGTGGACAGGTTGAACCAGCCGCTCTGCCGCGGCACCTGCCGCGTCTGCGCTTCCTCGTAGGGCAGCAGCAGGGCCTCGTGCGAGGTGTAGAACTCGGCGCGGTTGAGGTTGTGCAGCGGCTCGCCCGAAAGTGTCTCGGTGAAGCGCACCGCGTCGGCCACTGCATCGACCATGCGCCGGTATTCGTCCGACAGCGGCGAGTGGCCGACCCAGTCCAGCGACCAGTATTCGGGATGGTGCAAATCCGCGAAGCCGCCGTCGATCAGCGCGCGCACGAAGTTGATCGTCATCGCCGAACGCGCATGCGCCTTCAACAGGCGGCGCGGATCGGGGGTTCGCGCTGCGAGGTCGAACGCCGCGCCATTGACGATGTCGCCGCGGTAACTCGGCAGGGTCACACCATCGCGGGTTTCCATGTCGGCCGAACGCGGCTTGGCGTACTGGCCGGCGAAACGCCCGACCCGGATCACCGGCTGGCGCAGTCCGTGCACCAGCACCAGACTCATCTGCAGCAACACCTTCAAACGGTTGGAGATCACCGCCGAGGTGCAATCGACGAAACTCTCCGCACAGTCGCCTCCTTGCAACAGGAAACTGCGGCCTTCCTGCGCCTGCGCCAGTTGCTGCTTGAGCGCGAGGATCTCCCACGAGGTGACCAATGGCGGCAGCCGGCGCACTTCCTCCAGCGCATCCGCCAACGCCTGCGGATCGGGGTACGCGGGGATTTGCGTGGCCGGATGCGCACGCCACGACGACGGGCTCCAGTCAGATGCTGGAGTCGAAACATCGTGGGTGATGGATGGGGACACGGTGCGTAGCCGGTGCATGGCGGTCGTCTATGATGCGGTGCAGCACCATCATGCCACAGCACGATTCGACCGCAAGCGCATTCCTTGGATGGTTGCGGACGAATCGGTTATCGACTCATGCCGTCCACGCATCAGGCACGGCGACGGAACCCAGCGAATGCCGCCCACAAGGCCAGCACGATGAAGCAGATCAGCACCCAGCCCGGCATCGACAGACCGAACAGCGTCCAGGTGATCTTCGCGCATTCGCCCGATCCGGCAAACACCTTCATGATGACCTTGCCGTACGTGGTCGCACCCATGTGCGCCATCTGCAGCATGTCTTTCAGCGGCGCGCCGCAAGAGGGCACCTGATCGGGTGGCAGCGACTGGATCCACAGGTGCTTGCCCGACACCAACATGCCCACCGCCGCGGCCAGCACCGCGAGCACACCCCAGATCGCCCTTGCCCAGCGCGCCTTCGGCCCGGCCAGCGCACCGAGCAGGAACACGATCCCCAGCGCGATCATCGCCACGCGCTGGAAGATGCACAGGTTGCACGGTTCCAGCCCCAGCGCGTACTGCGAATACAGGGCGTAGCCGATCAAACCGCCGCAGGCGATGAAGCCGAGCAGGAATCGGATGCGGAACGAAGATCGCAGCGAGTCGCTCATGGGGATTTACGGGTGGGGGCAGTCCGGAATCCGACAGTATCGCAGGGCGATGGTTCCGCCGTCGCGCACTGGGCGGCCCCAGCCCGGAGCGCCACTGGAGGGTCGGCGCCAGTCGGCCGAACTGCGCGGAATGCATGGGACACGTTGGTTCGTGCATGACTCGCTCTTGGAAGGAAGCCCCGCAATGGCGGCGGGGCAGTGCCCGAACCGACGCAGGCCTTCGACGGGCGGAGCGATGTCCGCGAGAAGTGCAGGCGGATTCTAGCAGGGCGCGACGCGGGCTTGAGCCCCCTGGCTGGCTGCGGATCGGTGGTGGGGCGGGAAACCAGCCATCAGGCATTGCCTGCGCCAGCCGAGTCCTGTAGCATTCGCCGGCTTCGCGGTTCGTCCGCGATCCCGCCCACGTCGAGCGTCATCGGCGAATACACACGCAAGTCCAGCATCATCGAGATGCGCCGGCACCGGGGTCCTTCGCAAGAGGGTCGTTGCCGCGGGATCTGCGGAGGCCCAACCCCGGAGCCACGCGCCGCGCATCGATTGCGGCCACGGCTCCCAGCCCAGAAAGGAAATCAGCAATGCCTCAGGTCACCATGCGCCAGATGCTGGAAGCCGGCGTGCACTTCGGCCACCAGACCCGCTACTGGAATCCCCGCATGTCGCCGTACATCTTCGGCGCGCGCGGCAAGATCCACATCATCAACCTCGAAAAGACCGTCCCGCTGTTCACCGACGCGATGAACTTCCTGTCGGCGATCGCGCAAAAGCGCGGGCAGATCCTGTTCGTCGGCACCAAGCGTTCGGCGCGCGAGGCGGTGAAGGAAGAAGCCACCCGCTGCGGCATGCCGTTCATGACCCAGCGCTGGCTCGGCGGCACGCTCACCAACTTCCGTACCGTCAAGCAATCGGTGGCGCGCCTGAAAGAGCTGGAGTCGGCCGAAACCGACGGCACCTTCGAGAAGCTGGTCAAGCACGAGGTGCTGAGCCTGCGTCGCGAGCGCGAGAAGCTCGACGCGTCACTGGGCGGCATCAAGGGCCTCGACCGCCTGCCCGACGCGCTGTTCGTGATCGACATCGGCCACGAGGACATCGCGGTCAAGGAAGCCCGCAAGCTCGGCATTCCGGTGATCGCGGTGGTCGATACCAATTACGATCCCTCGCTGGTGGACTACGCCATTCCCGGCAACGACGACGCCATCCGCGCCGTGCAGTTGTATGCGCGCGCCGCCGCCGACGCGGTGCTGGAAGGCAAGGCCGCCGCGCCGATCGTGGGCCGCAGCGAGGACGAGGCCGTCGAGTTCGACGCCGAGGGCAACCCGGTGGCCGGCGAAGACAAGAAGAAGCGCGCAGGCAACGACGAGCGCCGTCCCGGCAACGAGCGCGGCCGCAGCGACCGTGGCGACCGCCGTCCGCCGAACAAGGCTCGTCCGGGCGGCCCACGCCCCCCGCGCGCCGAGTAAGCGTCGATGGTGCCGTGACGGGGCGAACAGCGCCCCGTCACGGCCCTGTATCGAACATGGCGATGCCGATGGCGTCGTGGGTTTTTCACGTTCGATCGCACCAACTGGCCGTTGAGAGCCGACCGTCGAGAACGGCTGTTGAGAACCGGCAACGCCAGCCCCAACTCACGACCACGATTTTTCCGACGCGCGCGTTCAGCGCCCGTCCCAACCACACGAGGTAACACCATGGAAATCACCGCCACTCTGGTGAAGGAACTGCGCGAACGCTCCGGCGCCGGCATGATGGAATGCAAGAAGGCGCTGTCCGAGAAGGGCGGCGACATCGAGGCCGCGATGGAGCACCTGCGCGTCACCGGCCTGGCCAAGGCCGACAAGAAGGCTGGCCGCGTGGCCGCCGAGGGCCGCATCGTGCTCGCGCAGGACGGTGGCCATGCCGTGCTGGTGGAGGTCAACTCCGAAACCGACTTCGTCGCCAAGGACGCCAACTTCGTCGCCTTCGCCGAGGCCGTCGCCGGCACCGCCCTGCACAGCGGCGCCAAGGACGTCGAGGAACTGAAGGCCGCCAAGACCACCTACGGCAACACCGTCGAGGAAGGCCGCCAGGCGCTGGTCGCCAAGATCGGCGAGAACATCCAGGTGCGCCGCATGACCAGGCTCGACAGTGCCAACACCGTCGGCGCCTACGTGCACGGCGGCCGCATCGGCGTGCTGGTCGAACTCACCGGCGGCGACGCCGAACTGGCCCGCGGTCTGGCGATGCACGTGGCGGCGATGAATCCGCCGTATGCCTCGCCCGACAAGATCCCGGCCGAAATCGTGCGCAAGGAGAAGGACATCGCGCTCGCGCAGGTGAAGGATTCGGGCAAGCCCGCCGAGATCCTCGAAAAAATGATCTCCGGCAAGGTCAACAAGGTGCTCTCCGAGATGTGCCTGACCGGTCAGCCCTACGTGCTCGACACCACGGCCACGGTCGAGGCCGTGCTGAAGAAGGCCGGCGCGCAGATCGTGGGCTTCACCCGTCTCGCGGTGGGCGAAGGCGTGGAGAAGAAGGAAGAGGATTTCGCCGCCGAAGTGATGAAGCAGGCTGGATTGGCGTAGGCCTCCGAAGCGCAATCGCTGCAATGCAACACGAAAGCCGCGGGCACACCCCGCGGCTTTTTTTCGTCCCCCATCACATATCCGGCCGTCCGATACTGGACAAAGTTCGATTTTCGTGAAATGAATACCCGCGACTGCGCGATCCGGCCGGCTTTTCCAAGGGGAAAGACATGCGTATCGGGATGGTGGTGGATTCGACCTGCGACATGCAGCGTGAGTGGCTCGACGAGCACAAGGTGATCCTGCAACCCATCAAGATCCACATGGGCAATGCCGAGTTCACCGACGAACGCAATGCCGCCCAAAGCCTGCGCTTCTACCGCGAGCACCTCGGCGAACACGGCCACGCCGCCGAGTCCACGCCGTTTTCCGTCGAACAGATCCGCGAACTGTTCCTGAGCAAGCTGGTGCTCGATTACGACTTCGTGTTCTGCATGTGCATCATGTCCTCGCGCAGCGACATCTACGAGCGCACGGTGGCAGCCAGCCGCGAGATCCTTCGCTACTACCATCCGATCCGCAAGGATGCCGGCCTGAAGGGCATCTTCCAGATGCGCGTGCTCGACAGCCAGACCCTGTTCGCCGGGCAGGCCATCACCGTGCTGGAAGGCGTGCGCATGATCGAGGCGGAAATGGAATACAACCCGATCTACGACCGCCTTTCCGAACTGGCCAAGAATACCTACGGCTATGCTGTTCCGCGCGACGTGAAATACCTGCGCGCACGCGCCATGAAGCGCGGCGACCGCAGCGTGACGTGGATGAAGGCGACCCTGGGCACCTTGCTCGACATCAAGCCGATCCTGCGCGCCTACCGCAACGACACCGCCGCGGTCGGCAAGGCCAAGGGTTTCGACAATGCCGCGCGCATGCTGCTGACCTACACCGCCGATCGGGTCAAGAAGGGTCTGATGGCGCCCTACGTCAACCTCAGCTACGGCGGCGAACTCGACAAGATGCGCGCCCTGCCCGGCTACGACGTGCTCGCGCGCACCTGCGAGGAACAGGGCGTGCGCCTGGGCGAAGCGGTGATGGGCCTGACCGGCATGGTGAACGTCGGCGAGGGCGCGATCACCGTCGGCTTCGCCGCACCCGACCACGAAGTGAAGTTCGGTCACTGATCCATCGGCAGCCTCGCGACACGCTGCGCCAGCATCGCCAGCGGGCGGGGCAAACGGCTAGAATTCCGCTGTTTGCCCACTTCGCGAGGCTCGCATGACCGCTCCCATCGCCGCCGGCTCCCGGCCGCAGTTCCGTCGCATCCTGCTCAAACTCTCCGGCGAGGCCCTGATGGGGCGGCTGGACTACGGCATCGACCCGGAAATGATCGGTCGGCTGGCGCGCGAGATCATCGAGGTGCAGCAGGCCGGCATCGAGGTCGGCCTGGTCATCGGCGGCGGCAACATCTTCCGCGGCGCGGGGCTGGCCGCCGGCGGCATGGATCGCGTCACCGGCGATCACATGGGCATGCTGGCCACGGTGATGAACGCGCTGGCGATGCAGGACGCGCTGGAGAAACTCGGCTCCAAGGTGCGGGTGATGAGCGCGCTGAAGATCAACGAAGTCTGCGAGGACTTCATCCGCCGCCGCGCCATCCGCCACCTCGAAAAGGGCCGCATCGTGCTGTTCGCGGCCGGCACCGGCAACCCGTTCTTCACCACCGACTCGGCCGCCGCCCTGCGCGCGGTGGAGATCGGCGCCGACCTGCTGCTCAAGGCCACCAAGGTCGATGGCGTATACGACTCCGATCCGAAAAAGAACCCCGACGCCGTGCGCTACGACCGCCTCGGCTACGAGGAAGTGATCGCGCGCAATCTGAAGGTGATGGACACCGCCGCGATCGCCCTGTGCCGCGACCACGACCTGCCGCTGCGCATCTACGACATGACCCGCCCCGGCAACCTGATGCGCATTCTCCACGGCGAGGCGGTGGGGACGCTGGTTGCCAGGTGACTGGGAGTTGGGGGGAGCTTTCCTTCCCCCTCCGGGGGAAGGTGGCGCGAAGCGCCGGATGAGGGCGCGCACTGTCCGTCGCCATGATCTGCTTCCACGGCGATCTGACACATGGATCCCTCATCCGCCCTTCGGGCACCTTCCCCCGGAGGGGGAAGGAACAGCAAGCCTCCCGATCCCCGATCCCCGATTCCCAATCCCCACTCCCTGTTTCCGGCTTCCCGCAAAACCATGCCCCGCTTCCAGTCCACCCAATGGAGCATCGTGCTGTGCGCACGCGGCGGCGACGCGCAGGCGCGCGACGCGCTGGAAGCCCTGTGCCGCACCTATCGTCCGCCGGTGCTGGCCTACATCCGCAGCCATCCGGGCGCAGCCGATGAGGCCGAGGATCTGGCGCAGGCGTTCTTCGTCGAGTTCATCGCCGCAGCGGCGCATGCGCACGCCGACCCGGCACGCGGGCGTTTTCGCAGCTTCCTGCTGACCACGCTCAAGCATTTCCTGCTCAACGCCGGGGCCGCCGCGCGGGCGCTCAAACGCGGGGGTGGGATGCAGTTTTCCTCGCTCGATGATCCGATCGTAGCCGGCGACATCGCCGCCGCCGCGGACACATCGCCCGAACGCGTCTTCGAGCGCAGTTGGGCGCTGACGGTGATCGACGCGGCGATGCACGCCCTGCGCGCGGAAGCCGAGGCGGCCGGCAAGCAAGTGCTGTTCGCGCACCTGCGCGAGTTCCTCGTCGAACCACCCGACGAGGCCGATTACGCGCGCCTGTCGCAGCAACTGGGCCTGCGTCGCAACACGCTGGCGGTCACCGTGCACCGCCTGCGCCGGCGCCTCCGCGAATTGGTGCAAGCCGAACTGGCGCGCACCACCGACGGCCGCGAGGCGCTGGCAGCGGAGATGCGCGACCTGCGTTCGGTTTTGGCGGACGTAATGGAGTAAGTTGATCCCATCGGCGCTGTCATCGCAGCGACCGATTCCTGTATCAGGTTGAGGGAGCCTGATGGCCGGAGTGGGGACGGGGACATGGATTCGAACGACAGCTTCGCCGCGACGCGGTGGTCGGTGATCCTGCAAGGGGCCGCCGGCAAGACCGCGCTCGGCGAGCACGCGCTGGGCGATCTGGTGCAGCGCTATGGCTACCCGGTGTACGCCTGCGTGCGCCGCTGCGGCCACGCGCCGGCGATCGCGCAGGACATCACCCGTCTGTTCCTGCGCGAGATCGTGGCAACGACGGCCACCCGGCGACCGGCTGCGGGGCAGCGTCTGCGCGATTTCCTGCTCGACCGTCTGCAGCGCTTTCTCGGCGAGGACTGGCGCGCCGGCATCGAGGAGACCCGTGCGGCCGATGTGTGGACGCCGCCGGTCGATCTGGAAGCACGCTACCAGCACGACGTGCCGGCCGATGCCTCGCCCGGGCAGGCCTACCAGCGCACCTTCGCGCTGGAGGTGATCGCGCGCGCCGTGCAGCGCTTGCAGGCCGAGGCCGCGCAGACCGGGCACCTGCCGATGTTCGAGGCGCTGCGCGCATTCATCGCCCGCGAACCGCCGCCGGGCGTGCTCGACGGCATCGGCCAGCGCCTGCGCGCGCCGCCGCTGGCGCTGCTGGTCGCGCTCAAGCGCCTGCGCCAGCGCCTGCGCGAGCTCACCGCGCAGGAACTGGCCGATACCGTCGATAGCGCCGCCGCGCTGGATGCCGAACTGGCCGCCCTGCACGCGGCGCTGCGGGGGCGACCGTGAACCCGCACGACGCATCGCGCACGCAGATCCTCGACACCGGCGCGTCGGCGGTGCTGGCGGGCTTGGGCGCGCCGGTGGATGCGCTCGCCGATCTGGTGTTCGGCAGCCTCACCGCCGATGCCAGCGTGATCGCCGGCGGCCATCTGGCGATCCTGCCCGACGAATCGCTGGAACTGGATTTGTCCGACCCCGCGCAGCGCCGCTTCGGCGATTACGAACTGCGCGAGCTGATCGGCCGTGGCGGCATGGGCGTGGTGTACCGCGCCTATCAGCACAGCCTCGACCGCGAGGTGGCGGTGAAGCTGCTCGCCGCCGGCCCGTGGGCCTCGCGCGAGTTCATCGAACGCTTCCGCAGCGAGGCGCAGAACGCCGCGCGCATGCAGCACCCGAACATCGTGGCGATCTACGAGGTCGGCAGCGCCGATGAGCTGCACTTCTTCTCGATGCGGCTGGTGCACGGCGGCTCGCTGGCCGAACTGCTGCGCAGCGAAGGCCGTCTGCCGCCGCTGCGCGCCGCGCAACTGCTGCGGATCGTCGCCGAGGCGGTGGACTACGCGCACCGGCTGGGCGTGCTGCATCTGGATCTGAAACCGGCCAACGTGCTGCTCGACGAAACAGGCACCCCCTTCGTGGCCGACTTCGGTCTGGCGCGACGGCTGGAACACGGCCGCGCGGCCGAGCTCAACGAGGTCTCCGGCACGCCCAGCTACATGGCGCCCGAGCAGGCCATCGCGCGCTCGCAGAAGATCACCCCGGCCACCGACATCTGGGGCTTGGGCGCGATCTTGTTCGAGCTGGTCTGCGGGCAGCCGCCGTTCCGCGGCGGCACGCCCGAATCCACCCTCAAGCTGGTCGCGCAGGGGCGCACGCCCGACCCGCGCGAATTCACACCCAGTCTGCCCGCCGATCTGGCCGCGATCATCGGCCACTGCATGGAGCGCGAGACCGGGCACCGCTACGCCAGCGCGCACGAACTGGCCGACGACCTCGGCCGCTTCCTCGACGGCCGCCCGGTGCGCGTGCGCCCGCTCAACGCCATGCAGCGCGTGGGCCGCTGGGCACGGCGCGAACCCAAACTCGCCGCGACCGCCGCGCTGGCCGTGCTCGCCCTGCTGGCAGGGCTGGTCGCCACCAGCATCGAGTGGCGCAGCGCACGCGGCAATGCGGCAACCGCCAGCCACAACCTGTGGAATTCGCGCAACGACACGATCACCCGCTACATGACATCCGGCGACGGGTGGAAGGCCGCGCCGCTGCTGCTCGCCAACATCAGGGAAATGGAATCACAGGGCGATCAGGACCGCCTCGCCGGCGCGCGCAAGCGCCTGGGCATCCTGGAGAACAACAATCCGCGACTGATCGACGTCTGGCCGGTGCCGCCGCTGGCGGCCTCGATCGCGTTCAGTCCGGACGGCAAGCGTATTGCGATGAGCACCGAGCAGTTGGGCATCTACGGCTACGACGTCGCCAGCGGCCGCGAAACCTGGCGGCTTCCGCATGGCAGCGGCGGCGTCAACGATGAGATCTGGTCGATGGAGGAAATGCAGTTCGCGCCCGACAACCGCACCCTGATCGCCACCGCCTGGCCGTTCACGCGCGATTCGTCGGTGCCGGCGGCGTCCTTCATGCGGCGAGTGGACACCAGCCGTGGCGTGTGGCTCGACCCGCCGGCATCCTTCGCGGATCTGGCGGACGCAAGCTACAGCCCGGACGGTCGCTACGCATTGCTGACCGATTCGAAACAGCGTGCGCAGTTCTGGGCCACCGATCCCTGGCGCCCGCTGGGCCCGCAGGGTGTACCACCACCGCTGACCGGCGTCTGGTCGCGCCTGATCGCTCCCGACGGCAGCGTATTCGCGCAGGACTCCTTGGCCCATGCGGTAGTGCTGGTCGATCCGAGCACATTGCAGATCCGCTCGCGCGTGGCTCTGGAGGACTTCGGCGACATCGCCGCCTGGGCGTTCAGCCCCGACAGCCGCTGGCTCGCACTCGGCGACCGCGCCGGCGCGCTGGCGGTGGTGGATTGCCGCACGCTGCAGGTAATCCGGCCCTCGCCGCACCCGATCCTGCCGACCCGGCGCATCGCGTTCAGCGCGGATGGCGGCTGGCTGACGGTCGCCGCCGATGGCGGTGGCGTGTACCTGTGGTCCTGGCCGGCGGCCAAACTGTTGACCCCACCCTTCGGCGGTGCCGGTTCACAAGGCTCATGGGGCGTGGTGTTCCAGGCGCAAGCCGATCCCGCGCGCGACACCGTCCTGGTCGCCGGCAACACCGACACGAACGCGCTATGGCAGGTCGCGCCCACCGAATACGCACTCGACCGCTCCGACGCGATCCAGCTCACCGCCAACACCGGCGCGCGCAGCCCGGTATGGGCCACGTCATTCGCATGGCATCCCGGGCAGGGCCTGCTCGCCAGCGTTGCCCAGAATCGGATGCGACTGGAACGCTTGCCCATGCCGGTGTTGCGGAACGGACGCGCCGCGCCCCTGCTGCCCGGCAGCCTGCGATTCGACGGACGCCATCTCGTCGAAGTGGACGGTCGCGACCTACAGGTCGTCGATGCACTCAGCGAGCGCCCGATCGGCCCGCGGATCGCATTACCACAGGCGCCGCACTTCGCCGAACTCACCGCCGACGGGAGCACCGTGGTCGCGACGGCTGGGCCGATGCTGTTCGCCTTCGACGCCGCCAGCGGGCGGCCCCGTTTCGCGCCTGTTTCCTTGCCCGGCACGCCGACCAACATCGATCCGAGTCCAGACGGCCGGCGCATCGCGCTCACCTGGCCGCAAATGCTGGATCGCGGCGATCATCTGAACGCCGAGGTCGCGGCGATTTACCGGCTCGCCGATGGCGCCCGACTCGCCGGCCCGCTCGCCCTGCCCGGCATGCTGCACGGTTTGAGTTTCAGTCCCGACGGCAGCCGCCTGATCGCCTGGAATCACAGCAACCTGAGTCTGCGCGATGGCACGAGCCTGCAGCCGGTCGCCGGCCCGCTCGCCTCGTTCCGCCCGCGTCGCTACGGCGAGGGACAGAGCAAGGGTTACATCCAGACCGTTGCCTTCGACGCTGCGCAAGCAGTGCGCATGATCTTTCGCCACCGCGACGGCGGGCAGGCCCACTTCGAGTTGCGCCGCTATCCCGCGACGGGAACCGGATACAGTGCGACACCGCTGTCGTTGACCGACGTGCAGCACATCCTGCCGCTGCCTCGCGACGGCGGCACGGCGATCCTCAGCAATGTGTCTTCGCCGGTTCTCGTCGCGCCCGACGGCGCCTCCAGCACCCTGCCCCAGTCCGGCGACGACACGCCGATCCCCGTCGAAGCGATCAGCGCGGACGGGCGTTGGTATGCATATGGCCTGCGCGACGGCGTCACCCTGTTCGACCTGCACGGCAACGTCCGCGTGGTCGATCTGCGGGTTGCCCTGCCGCGCCCGGACGCGGTCGCCAGACTCGCCTTCTCGCCGGACGGCAACCACTTGCTCGCACGCAGTTTGATGGGTCGGTTGATGGTCTGGGATCTCACCCCCGACGCGCGTCCGGCCGCCGCGATCGAACGCGAACTGGCGCTGCGCGATCTGGCCGCCATCGGTGCGCAAGGTTCGCAGGAAGGGCAAGCCCCGGACGCAGCGGAACGTGCCGCGCTGCGCGCGCACGATCCCGGCCCGCCGGCAACCGCGAGCATCGCGATGCCCGCAAGCCTGCGTGCCGTGCCCGGTGGCGGCATCGCGCCGCGCGATGCCGGCCTTACGCAGAACCAATTGGATCTCACGCCCTGGTACGACTTCGGCCTGCGCCAGCCGCTGGAAACCGTGCTGCATGGCGGCGGCAGCGATTACACCTGGCTGCCGCAAGGGCGGCAGCGTTATCTGGGCATCGATTTCGATCTGCGCGGCGGGATCGACCTCGGCCTTCCCGTGAACGCGCGTTTCGATCTCACCGGCGCTTCATCGCAGACACATACGCCACGAACCATCTCGGCGATCGATCTGCTCATCACCACCGTGAACGCCGGCGACCCGGTCAAAGGTGCAGCGAGTTTCCGGCTGGACTACGCGGACGGCAGCCAAGCCGTGCTCGCGGCGGATTTCGGACAACGCCCGACCGGTTACTGGCGATTCACCGCCGCCGATTCGGCCCTGCAGTTCGTCGCCTGGGGCACCGACGTGCGCAACTTGATCGCGCACGACACCGGCAGTGTCGCCGGGCTGCTGCGCCTGCCCAATCCGCATCCGGAACGGCCCGTCGCTGCAATCACTTTGATCGCGCCCGGACACGCCGACGTGCATCACTCCCTCCTTGCGATCACCCTCGAAGCCGAGCCATCACCTGCGCCATCACGCCCCCTCCACCGCCCGCAGGAGGATTCCAGATGAACGCTGTCACCCTGCGTCTCTCCATGGCGACCACCGCCCTGCTCGGCGCTGGACTGGCAGTCCTGCCCGAAGCGCGCGCCGACGACGATCCGCCCAGCGCGGCCACGCCCTCCAGCGGCGATGCCCAGGCTGCCGTCAAGGCCAAGAACCTCGATGCCGTGGTCGTCACCGGCTCGCACCTGCGCGGCGTGGATCTGGCCAACGAGCACCCGATCCAGACCATCACCCACGAGCAGATCCTGCACACCGGCCTGACCGCGGTGGCCGACATCGTGCAATCCCTGATCGTGGCCGACGGCCCCACCCTCAACCGCAACATCAACAATGGCGGCAATGGCCAGCTCGAGGTCAACCTGCGCAGCCTCGGCGCCAACCGCACCCTCGTCCTCGTCAACGGTCAGCGCTGGGTGAGCGCGATCGACGGCGCCATCGACCTGTCGGCGATCCCGCTGTCGCTGGTCGATCACATCGACGTGCTCAAGGACGGCGCCTCGGCGGTGTATGGATCGGACGCGATCGGCGGGGTGATCAACATCGTCACCCGCAGCCACTTCAACGGCGCGCAACTGGGTCTGTATGCAGGCGTCAACGCGCATGGCGACGGCGCGCGCCGCAACGTCGAGTTCAGTTTCGGCCGCGACGACGGCACCACCCGCTGGGCGGTCGGTCTGGAAGCGGGCAAGGACGATCCGATCATGGCCTCGGCCCGCACGATCTCGGCGGTGCCGGCCATCGGACTGCCGCTGGATGCGACCGGGTCTCCATACAGCGGCTACGGGGTGTTCACGGTAGCCGGGCTCGGCAGGGTCGTGCTGATCCCCGGGCAACCGGGCACTTCCCCTGACGATTTCCGTCCCTTCCAGGATTGTTGCGACCGCAATTTCAACTACCAAACCTACAACTATCTGCAGACGCCGCAGGAACGCCGCGCCGGGTTTGCGCAGTTCCGCCGCGAACTGTCGCCCACGCTGGGGTTCAGCGCCGATCTGATCCTCGATCGCCGCCAGTCCGCGCAACAACTCGCTCCGCCGAACGTGAATTTCTCGTCCCGGCAATTCACCGGCGAGCAGTCCTACGATGTCTCACCCGACAGCCTCTACAACCCGTTCGGCGCGCCGGTGGCCGTGCACCTGCGGATACTTGCGGGGGGTGTGCGCCGCTTACAGCAGGACGTGGATACCACCCGCCTGCGCGTCGGGCTGGACGGCAGCTTCACCTGGGCCGGTCGCGACTGGAACTGGAACGCCGATGCGATCAGCACCCGCGCCGCGCAGACCGAAACCGCCGGCCCCTATGCCGACAACGAGAAACTGCGATTGGCGGTCGGCCCCTCGTTCCGCGATGCTTCTGGTACGCCGCATTGCGGCACCCCCGCTCAGGTCATCGCCGGTTGCGTGCCGCTCGACCTGTTCGGCGGGCCGCAGGCGATCACCCCGGCGATGCTCGACTACGTGGGCGTGGATGTGAGCAACCACACGACCGCGCGTTCGGATCTGCTCGCCCTGCATCTCAGCAGCGAACTCTGGCACCTGCCGGGCGGCGCGGTCGGCTTCGCCGCCGGCATCGAACACCGCAGCGAGCATGGCCGCGTCGATCCCGATCCGCTGGTCTCCTCGGGTCGCGCCAATGGCACCGGGATAACCTATGCCCCGACCCATGGCGCGTATGCAGTGAACGAGGCCTACGCCGAGCTCGACCTGCCGCTGCTCGCGAACCGCCCGTTCGCGCGCCGGCTCGACCTCAACCTCGCCACCCGCCTGTCCGATTATTCCCGCTTCGGCACCACCGACAACTCCAGGATGGCGCTGAAATGGCGTCCATTCGCCGATCTGCTGGTGCGCGCGAGCTGGGCGCAGGGGTTCCGCGCGCCCAGCGTGCTGGAAGCCTTCGGTGGCCCGGTGCAATACAGCTTCGGCAATGCCTTCGACCCCTGCGCCGTCTACAGCGATTACGGATATGTGCCGCCCCCGGATGTCGCCGCACGCTGTGCCGCGCGGGGCGTACCGCCCGGTGTGCAGGCACCGCTGGAAGTGGACTCCACGATCGGCAGCAACCCGCAGTTGCGGCCCGAGACATCGCGCTCGTTGACCGCGGGCCTGCTGTACAGCCCGCGCTGGGCGCCCGGACTGGACGTGAGCGTGGACTGGTACCGGATCAAGCTGCGCAACGCGATCAACGACAACCCGCAAATCCAGAACGTGCTCGACGCCTGCTACACGCGCGGGGATCCGGTCGCCTGCTCGCGCATCACCCGCCGCGCGGACGGCACCTTGCAGCATGTGACGGCGATCGACGAGAACCTCACCGGCGGACTGCAAACCGACGGCTTCGATGTGGCGCTGGCCTGGAAGCGCAGCACCCGCTGGGGCGATTTCAACCTGCGCTGGGATACCGCCTATGTGACCTACTGGGGCGAAATCGGCAAGCCCGCGCGCGGCGCCACGCTGGCGGACGGCTCGCTCGCCGAAGGCAACGCCACCGGCACCATCAATCAGATCTACGGGACGGTGTGGCGCCTGCGTTCCGTGGCCACGCTGGCATGGCAGCGTGGCGCGTGGGGCGCCACGGTCACCGGCCGCTACTTCGGGCCGCTCGGCGAATACTGCGACACCGTAACCAACACGGTCATCAGAACGGGGGATGCATCCTTGCTGCGGCTGTGCTCGGATCCCAACCACATGGAGGACGGTGGTCCGTGGCCGCGCAACCGCGTCGGCGCGGTGACCTACGTGGATCTGGAAGGGCGCTGGAAAGCGCCGTGGAACGGCACGTTCACCCTCGGCGTGCGCAACGCCTTCGACCGCGATCCGCCGCACGCCTGGTCCTACAGCGCATCCACTTCCTTCGTGCCCGACTACGACGTGCCCGGGCGCTTCTGGTACGTGAGCTACCGGCAATCCTTCTGACGCGGTGGCAGACGGGTCGGCCGCGGGGGCACTGTTATACTGGCGCGCTTGCCACCCCCGCGGAGTCGCCCGATGCTCGAGCCGATCAAGAAGGACGCCACCACGCGCATGCACAAGTGCGTGGAGGTGCTGCGCCACGACCTGACCAAGGTGCGCACCGGTCGCGCCAGTTCGGCTTTGATCGATCACCTGAAGGTGAACTACTACGGCAACGACACCCCGCTCACCCAGGTCGCCAACGTGGTGGTCACCGACGCGCGCACGCTCACCATCACCCCGTGGGAAAAGAACATGATCGGCCCGGTCGAGAAAGCCATTCTCGCCTCCGACCTCGGTCTGACCCCGAACACCGCCGGCACCAGCATCCGCATCAACCTGCCCGCACTCACCGAGGAACGCCGCCGCGAACTGGGCAAGCACGTCGCCCACGAGGGCGAGAACGCCAAGGTGGCGGTGCGCAACGTGCGCCGCGACGCGATGCATCAGGTGAAGGAATTGCTGAAGGAAAAAAAGATCACCGAGGACGAATCGGCGCGCGTGGAAACCGAGATCCAGAAGCTCACCGACAAGGCAATCAAGGACGTGGACGAAGTGGTGAAGGCCAAGGAACAGGAACTGCTGGCGATCTGATCCCGCCCGCCCCCTTTCCGTGCCGACGACCCGGCTGCTCGATGACCGCCCACGCCCCCCGACAACCGCTGCCGACCGACCTTCCCGCCGACGCCCGGCTGCCCCGCCACATCGCCATCGTGATGGACGGCAACGGTCGCTGGGCACAGCGCCGCGGCCGGCCGCGCACCTTCGGCCACCGCGCCGGGGCAAAGACCGTGCGCCTGTGCGTGCGCGTGTGTCTGGAACAACACATCGAGGCGCTGACCCTGTTCGCGTTCTCCAGCGAAAACTGGAAGCGTCCGCAGGAGGAAGTCGGTGCCTTGATGAAACTCTTCCTGCGCTCGCTCGACCGCGAGGTGGACGAACTGCACGAGTACGGCGTACGCCTGCGCTTCATCGGCGAACGATCCACCCTTGCCGTGCCGATCCGCCAGCGCATGGACGCCGCCGAACGCCGTACCGCCGCCAATACTGCACTCACCCTCACCATCGCGATCAGCTACGGTGGCCGTTGGGACATCGCGCAGGCTTGCCGCACACTGGCGCAGTGTGTTGCTGACGGGAAGCTCGATCCGATCGCCATCGACGAGGCCGCGGTCGCCCGGCACATGGCGCTGGCCGACCTGCCCGCGCCGGATCTGTTCATCCGCACCGGCGGCGACCATCGCATCAGCAATTTCCTGCTCTGGCAGAGCGCCTACACCGAGCTGTGGTTCACCGACGCGCTGTGGCCGGATTTCGACCGCGCCGAGCTGTCGCGTGCTCTGGCCGATTTCACTGCGCGCGAGCGCCGCTTCGGCCTCACCGGTGCGCAAGTCGATGCACCATCGCAGGGTGCCTGCGCATGATTCAACGCATCATCACCACCCTGATCGCCGCGCCGCTGGCCATCTTGGCGTTGCTGTACCTGCCCACGCCCTACGTCGCCGCGATCTCGGCCGCCTTGTTCCTCGGTGGGCTGTGGGAGTGGTCGCATCTGGTCGGAATTCAGGCACGCATCGCACGCGCCGTGTACCTGCTGGCGAACGTCGCCCTGATGACCGGACTGTTGTGGTCGCGCGCATTGCCGCTGCTGAGCCTGCTCAGCCTGATCGGCGTGGCGTGGTGGCTGCTGGCTCTGCTGTGGCTGCTACGCCCCGACGCGGGGCGCACCGACGGTTGGCTGGCGCGATCCATCAAGCTCGCCACCGGCGCGCTGGCGATCGTCCCGGCGTGGTGCGCGCTGGTGCTGCTGCATCACGGCATGGAAGCCAGCCCCGCCGTGGCCGATCCGCAGGGGCCGCGTTGGACGCTGCTGGCGCTGGGCATCGTGTGGGCGGCCGACAGCGCCGCCTACGCGGTGGGCTCGACCCTGGGCAAGCGCAAGCTGGTGCCTTCCATCAGCCCCGGCAAGACCTGGATGGGGCTGTGGGGTGGCATCGTCGGCGGCATGCTCGTCGGCATGGTCGGCGGCCGCTTGCTGGGCGTCGAACCTGCGCATTGGCAACTGCTGGCCGGGCTGGCTCTGGCCACGGTGGCGGCGTCGGTGGTCGGCGATCTGTTCGAGAGCCTGATGAAGCGTCATTCGGGATTGAAGGATTCGGGCACCCTGTTCCCCGGCCACGGCGGCGTGCTCGACCGCATCGACAGCGTGGTCGCGGCGCTGCCGGTGTTCTGGCTGGTCAAGGGTTGGCTGGGTCTGTGATGCACATGCCGTCGTTGCTGCCAGCCGGCTGGACGCGAGCATGAAGCGTATCGCCGTCCTCGGCGCGACCGGTTCGATCGGCGCCTCGGCGCTGGACGTGATCGCGCGCCATCCGGGGCGCTTCCGCGCCAGCGTGCTGGGCGCCAACGCGCGCGTGGATGATCTGATCGCGTTGTGCCGGATCCATCGCCCCGACCACGCGGTGATCGCCCGCGACGAACACTACGTCACGCTGCGCGACGCTCTGGCCACCGCCGGGCTGGCTACCCAGGCCCATGCCGGCCCCGAGGCGCTGGCGGCGCTGGCCGCAGGGCCGGATTGCGACACCGTGATCGCCGCCATCGTCGGCGCGGCCGGCATGGCTTCCACGCTGGCTGCCGCGCGCACCGGCAAGCACCTGCTGTTGGCCAACAAGGAATCGGTGGTGCTGGCCGGCGACCTGCTGATGCGCGCCTGCCGCGAGCACGGCGCGCGGGTCATCCCGATCGACAGCGAACACAACGCCATCTTCCAGTGCCTGCACGGGCAAGCCGCCGACCTCGACCGCGTCGCCAAACTGATACTGACCGCCTCCGGCGGCCCGTTCCTGAACCGTAGCCGCGCCGAGTTGTCCGAGGTGACGGCCGAACAGGCCTGCAATCATCCAAACTGGAAGATGGGTCGCAAGATTTCGGTGGATTCGGCGACGTTGATGAACAAGGGTCTGGAAGTCATCGAGGCGCATTGGCTGTTCGGCATGCCGGCCGCACGCATCGACGTGCTCGTGCACCCGCAGAGCATCGTGCACTCGATGGTGGAGTTCGGCGACGGCTCGACGCTGGCGCAGATGGGCCGCCCGGACATGCGCACCACCCTGGCCTGCGGACTGGCGTGGCCGGAGCGCGTGGACTCGGGCGTTGCACCGCCCGACCTCGGACAGATCGGCGCGCTGAGCTTCCAGCCACCCGATCGAGCCACCTTCGCCTGCCTCGATCTGGCTTACGATGCGCTCGCTGCCGGCGGCACCGCCGGTGCCACGCTCAACGCCGCCAACGAGGTCGCAGTGGCGTCCTTCCTCGATGGCCGGATCGGCTTCCTCGATATTCCAGCCGTGATCGCTGGCACGCTCGATGCCTGCGGCTCGCAGCCGGCCGACAGCCTCGACACCCTGCTCGCGGCCGACGCCACGGCGCGTCGGCATGCCACCGGATGCGTGGAGCGTCGTACCGGAGCCCATGCATGAGTGTGTTCGGCTCGATCGGCTGGCTGATCCTCAGCATCGGCATCCTCATCACTTTCCACGAATACGGGCATTTCGTGGTCGCGCGGCGCTTCGGCGTGCATGTGCTGCGCTTCTCGCTGGGGTTCGGCAAGCCGCTGTTCAAGCGCGTGGGCACCGACGGCACCGAATACGTGGTGTCGATGATCCCGTTGGGCGGCTACGTGAAGATGCTCGACGAGCGCGAATTCGAAGTGCCCGAACAGGACTTGCACCGCGCGCATAACCGCAAGCCAGTGTGGCAACGCATGCTGATTGCGGTAGCCGGCCCCGCATTCAACTTCCTGCTCGGCTTCGCCCTGTTGTGGACGACCTTCGTGATCGGACTGCCCGACTACCAGCCGGTGGTCGGCCACACGACGGGTCTGGCCGCGCAGGGCGGTTTCCAGTCCGGCGACCGCCTGCTGCGGATCGGCGACGAGCGGGTGGACACGTGGACCGACGCGGGCATGTTGCTGGTTTCCGCGGCGATGGCTCGCGAACCCGTCGAGGTCGAGGTTCAGCGCGAGGATGGCGGACGAGCGACCCGCAGTCTCGCCTTCCAGCAACTCCCGCCGCGCCTGGACGACGCGCAGACGCTCGACCGGATCGGCCTGTTCCCGCGCCAGTTCGAGCTGCCGGCGGTGGTCGGGCAGACCACCACGCCAGCAGCCGGCAAGGCGCTGCGGGCGGGCGATCGCATCCTCGCCGTCAACGGTACCTCCGTCGCCTATTTCGGCGATTTTGCACGGATCGTGCACGAACAGGCGCGACCCGGCATTCCCATCGACCTGACCATCGAACGCGATGGAAAGCGCCTGGACGCGCAGGTCATCCCGCAGGAAGACCGCGCCGACGGCGGCAGCCGCCTGATCATCGGAGTGGCTGCCAAGGTCACCACCGCGGCCTACGACGGCTTGCGCCGTTACGGCCCGATCGAGGCCATCGGTGCCAGCGCCAGCGAGGTGCGGCGGCAGGTCGCGGCCAACGTGGGCATGCTGGTGCGGGTGTTCACCGAAGGGGCCACGGGCAACCTGCATTCCGTGGTGTCCATCGCCACCACCGCCGATGCCGCCGCCCGCAACGGCGTGGCCTGGTTCCTGTATTTCCTCGCCGTCCTGTCGCTGGGGCTGGGTCTGATCAACCTGTTGCCGATCCCGATCTTGGACGGCGGGCACCTGCTGTATTACCTTATGGAGCTTGTGAAGGGTCGGCCGCTCAGCGAACGCACGCTGGCGGTCGGTCAATTCGTGGGTCTCGTCCTGCTCGGCGGGTTGATGTGCGTGGCGTTCTACAACGATTTGTTGCGCCAAAGCCCCTGAGATTCCTCGAAAAATTCAGCCACCGCAGCGCCCCGCCGCGGCCAACCGGATGCACAGATGACGCGTATCACCGCAGCCCCCCGCCTGCTTGCCCTCGCCCTGACCGCCGCCCTCGCTTTCGCGCCCGCTGCGCGTGCGCAGAATTTCGAGCCATTCAGGGTGGCCGACATCCGCGTCGATGGTCTGCAACGCATCGCCCCCGGCACGGTGTTCACCTATTTGCCGATCGAGCGCGGCGACACCGTCGATCAGGCCAAGGCGGCCAGCGCGATTCGCGCGCTGTTCAAGACCGGCTTCTTCAACGACATCGAGCTCGACCGTCAGGGCGATATCCTGGTGGTGAAGGTGACCGAGCGCCCGGCGATCAACAAGCTCACCGTCACCGGCAACAAGGAAATCAAGACCGACGACCTGCTCAAGGGCCTCAAGCAGATCGGCCTGGCCGAGGGCGAGACCTTCGACCGCCTGAGCATGGATCGCGTCACCCAGGAATTGAATCGCCAGTACGACGATCGCGGCCGTTACAACGTCGCCATCACCCCGACGATCACCGTACTCGACCGCAATCGAGTGGACATCACCATTGCGATTGTCGAGGGTCAAGTCGCCAAGATCCGCAACATCAACATCGTCGGCAACAAGTCCTACACCGACAAGCAACTGCTGGACACCTGGGAATCGGGCACGCGCAACTGGCTGTCGTGGTACAGCCACAACGATCAATACTCGCGCGAGAAGGTTTCCGGCGACCTGGAAAAGCTCAACTCCTGGTACCTCGACCGCGGCTACATCGACTTCAACGTCGACTCCACCCAGGTCGAGATCTCGCCCGAGCGGCGCGACATGTTCGTGACCGCCAACATCACCGAAGGCAACGTCTACCGTGTCTCCACGGTAAAAGTGTCGGGCGACACCATCCTGCCTGTCGCCGATCTTCAGAAGCTCGTGTTCGTCAAGCCGGGGGAGGTGTTCTCGCGGCGCAAGCTCGAAGCCACCGTCGATGCCATGTCGTTGATCCTGTCCAACATCGGCTACGCCTTCGCCAAGGTCAATCCAGCGCCCGACATCGACAAGGACAAACGCACCGTCGGCATCGACTTCCAGGTCATCCCCGGCCCGCGCGTGATGGTTCGGCGGATCGTGTTCAAGGGCAATACGCGCACCGCCGATTCGGTCATGCGCCGCGAAATGCGCCAACTCGAGGGCAGCTGGTTCTCGCAGTCGGCGGTGGATCGCTCGCGCGTGCGCCTGCAGCGTCTGGGTTATTTCGATTCGGTGGAAGTGGCCACTCCCACCGTGCCGGGCAGCAACGACCAGGTCGATCTCGTCGTCACCGTGAAGGAGCGCAATTCCGGCCAGTTCACATTCTCCCTGGGCTACTCCCAGCTCATGGGCCTGATCACCACGATCGGCCTGGATGAACGCAACTTCCTCGGCTCGGGCAACCGCTTCGGTTTGCAGTTGTCCAACAGCCGTTTCCAGAAACAGATCAGCCTAAGTTACGTCAACCCCTACTTCACGCCCAGCGGCGTATCGGTGGGTTACAACCTTCTCTACAGCCAGTTCAACAACGCCAACTTCAACACCGCGCAGTACTCCAGCAACTCTTACGGCGGTTCGGTGACCTTCGGCGTACCGATCACCGAAAGCGATACGGTGGGCCTGAGCTTCGGCGCCAAGACCCAGCAGATCCTGACCCTTCCCGGGCTCACCCCGCAGGTGATCAACGACTATCTCAACGCCGTCGGCCATTACACGTTCAAGAACTGGAGCACGGAAGTGTTCTGGTCCAAGGACACCCGCAACAGTTTCTTCGCGCCAACGGCCGGCACCTACCAACGCTTCGGCGCCTTCGTCACCCTGCCCGGCTCCACCCAGGAGTATTACAAGCTCTCCTACAGCATCGAACGCTACTGGCCGTTGGCTCCTTGGCTGATCCTGCGCACAGCCGCCGACCTCGGCTACGGCGGCGGCTACGGCAATGCCAGCAAGCTCGGGCTGCCGTTCTTCGAGAATTTCTACGCCGGCGGCGTGACCTCGATCCGCGGCTTCCGCGACAACACCGTCGGCCCCTACGCGACCGTGTCGGGCACCTCGTACAAGCAACCGCTGGGCGGCGCGGTCAAGACCACCGGTTCGATCGAAACCTTCTTCCCCAAGCTCATCGACACCGAGTCGGCGCGGATTTCCACGTTCATCGATTTCGGCGACGTCTACACCAAACCCAGCGATTTCCAGTTCCGCCATTACCGCGCTTCGTATGGCGTATCCCTGCAATGGCGCGCGCCGATCGGGCCGATCATCATCAGCTACGCACAGCCCTTCCTGAAGGAGCGCGGCGACCAGTTCGAGCATCTGCAGTTCACCTTCGGATCTTCGTTCTGACCCGGCAGGCACGCGGGCGATGGCACCCCCTGCACACACGCTGACCCAGCTCGCCGAACGTTTTGGCCTGGGTCTGCGCGGTGACGGCAATACGGCCGTCTGCGGCGTGGCCACGCTGGCAGGCGCAGGCCATGGCGAGCTGGGTTTTCTCGCCAATCCACGCTATCGCAGCGAACTGGCTGCAACGCGCGCAGGCGCGGTGGTGCTGCGCGAGGCCGATGCCGAATCCGCGCCCTGCCCTTGCCTGATCGCAAAGGATCCGTATCTGGCGTTCGCGAAAATCGCCGCACTGTTCGATCCGCGCCAGTCGCCCGCGCCTGGCATCCACGCCAGCGCCGCCATCGACCCAACCGCGCATATCGACCCGAAGGCGCACATCGGTGCCTTCGTCAGCATCGGCGCGCGCAGTCGCATCGAAGCCGGAGCCATCGTCGGCCCGGGCTGCGTGATCGGTGCCGATTGCGTCGTCGGTGCCAGCAGCGAACTGGTTGCACGGGTGACCCTAGTGACGCGCGTGCGCCTGGGCCAGCGCGTGCTGGTGCATCCGGGAGCGGTACTCGGCGCCGATGGTTTCGGCCTCGTGCGCAACGGCGACCACTGGATCAAGGTGCCGCAACTAGGCGGGGTGGTGGTGGGCGACGACTGCGAGATCGGCGCCAACACCAGCATCGACCGTGGTGCGCTGGACGACACGGTGCTGGAGGAGGACGTGCGCCTGGACAACCAGATTCAGATCGCGCACAACGTGCGCATTGGCGCACATACCGCGATGGCTGGTTGCGTGGGTGTGGCCGGCTCGACGAAGATCGGCCGCAACTGCCTGATCGCCGGCGCGGTCGGCATCAACGGCCACATCGAAATCTGCGACGACGTCGTGGTGCATGCCGCCGGCGTCGTGCTGCAATCGATCACGCAGCCGGGCGAGTATGCTTCCGGCACGCTGCTGCAAGATCATCGCGGGTGGCGTCGCAACGCCGCCCGTTTCAAGCAACTCGACGAGATGGCGCGCAAGCTCCACACGTTGGCCAAGGATTGATTCACGATGAGCGATCTCACCCCATCCCAGACCCGCGACGTCGAAGCGATCATGGCGATGCTGCCGCATCGCTATCCGTTCCTGATGGTCGATCGCGTGCTCGGCTACGAGCCGCACAAATCGCTGCGGGCGATGAAGAACATCACCTTCAACGAACCGTATTTCCAGGGTCATTTCCCCGGGCATCCAGTGATGCCCGGGGTGATGATCATCGAGGCGATGGCGCAGGCCGCCGGTCTGCTGGTGCAACTGTCGTCCCCGCCACCCGCCGAGGGTGAGCCGCAGCCAATCTTCTACCTCGTGAAGGTGGACAAGACCCGCTTCAACCGCATCGTCGTGCCCGGCGATCAGCTCGTGCTGGAAGTGGAGATCACTCGCACCTTGCGCAACATGGCTCAGTACGCCAGCCGCGCGCTGGTGGACGGCAAGGAAGTGGCCAGCGCGGAAATGCTCTGCGCGCGCAAGGCCTGATCGCGCGACGTGGCCATCCACCCGACCGCCGTGATCGACCCGTCCGCCCACGTTCATGCCGACGTGACGATCGGCGCGTACAGCGTGATCGGTGTCGGCGTGAGCATCGGCAAGGGCTGCACCATCGGCAGCCACGTCGTCATCGACGGCCCCACACGCATCGGTCGCGACAACCGCATCCACTCGCATTCGGCCATCGGCGGCGATCCGCAGGACAAGAAATACCGCAACGACGCGCACAGCGAACTGGCGATCGGAGATGGCAACACCATCCACGAGTTCGTCACCATCAACCGCGGCACCGACGGCGGCGGCGGGGTCACCCGCATCGGCGACGACAACTGGATCATGGCCTACGTGCACATCGCCCATGACTGCGCCGTCGGCGACCACACCGTGTTTGCCAACAACGCCACGCTGGCCGGGCATGTGACGATCGGCGATCACGCCATCCTCGGCGGCTTCTCCGGCATCCACCAGTTCTGCAAGGTCGGCGCGCACGCCTTCATCGGCATGGGCAGCCTCGTCAACGCCGACGTGCCGCCGTTCGTGATGGTCGCCGGCAGCTACGCCAAACCGCGCGGGATCAATTCCGAAGGTCTGCGCCGGCACGGCTTCGACGCCGAACGCATCGCCGCAATCAAACGCGCTTACCGCGCCCTGTATGTGGCCGGCAAGCCACTGGCGCAAGCGCGCGAGCAACTCGCCATCGAATGCGAGCACGAGTCGGACGTGCGACAGATGCTGGAGTTCATCGCCGGCAGCGAAAGGGCGTTGTTGCGGTGAAGAAGCCGTGAATCGTGAATCGTGAATGGTGAATCGTGAATGGTGAAAAGCCAGAAAGTCGCACAACGAATACTGTTTCGTCGACACACGAGTCCCCCTCGGCGAAGACAGAACCCGCTTCTCCGATTCACGATTCACGATTCACGATTCACGCCCCTTTGAATCACGAATCACGAATCACGAATCACGGCTCTTCGATTCACGATTCACGATTTCCCATTCCTGGCTCCCCGATTTCCCATTCCCCATTCCCCATTCCCCGCTCTCCCCGCTTCGCCCTCATCGCCGGCGAAGCCTCCGGCGACCAGCTCGGTGCGGGACTGATTACCGAACTCAAGCGCCGCCATCCCGACGCGCAGATTGCCGGCGTTGGCGGTGCGCTGATGCGAGCCGCCGGCCTGGATGCGTGGCACGATTGCAGCGAACTGGCAGTGATGGGCTATGCGGAGGTCGTGCGGCACCTGCCACGCCTGCTGCGGTTGCGACGCAATCTGCGCGAGCGGCTGCTGGCATGGCGACCGGACGTGTTCGTCGGCATCGACGCGCCGGATTTCAACCTCGGGTTGGAGCGCACGCTGAAGGAACACGGCATCCGCACTGCGCACTACGTCAGCCCTTCGGTGTGGGCATGGAAGGAAAAACGCGCCGCGAACATCGGCCGCAGCGCCGACCGCGTGTTGTGCCTGTTCCCGATGGAACCACCGATCTACGTGAAGCACGGCATGAACGGTGCGCGTTACGTCGGCCACCCGCTCGCCGACACCTTCGCGATGCAGCCCGACCGCGACGCCGCGCGCCACGCGCTGGCGTTACCGGAAACGGGCACTCTGATTGCCGTGCTGCCCGGCAGCCGACTCGGCGAGATCAAGCGCCTCGGCATGGATTTCCTGCGCGCCTGCGCGTTGCTGCTGGCGCGACGGCCGAAACTGCACTTCGTCGCGCCGATGGCCAACGCCGCCTGCCGCGACTTGTTCGCGAAACAACTTTCGCGGGTGAGCGCAGAACCCGAGGCCGGCGGGCTGCGCGCCGCGATGCACCTCGTCGATGGACGCGCGCACACAGCGCTGATCGCCAGTGACGTGGTGCTGCTCGCATCGGGCACCGCCGCGCTGGAGGCGATGTTCGCCAAACGCCCGATGGTGGTCGCCTACCGCGTCGCACGCGCTACTCAGGCGATCGTGCGTGGGCTGCGCCTGCTCAAGGTCGATCGTTACAGCTTGCCCAACATTCTGCACGCCGCATTGCCGATGTCGCACGCCGCCCATGTGCTGGCACCGGATCTGTCCGGGCATTCGTTGGTGCCGGAGTTGATGCAGGACACCTGCACGCCGGTGGCACTGTGCGACGCGGTGCTGGCGTGGCTGGACGAACCGGCGCGGCGCGAGGCGGTGGTCGCGCGGTTTGCCGAACTGCACGAACAGTTGCGTCGCGACGGCTCGGTGCTCGCCGCCGATGCGATCGACGAACTGCTCGCGGAGCCGCGCTGATGGCCTTGCCGCGCATCGCCGGAAGGGTCATCGCCGGGGTGGACGAGGCCGGTCGCGGGCCACTCGCCGGCCCGGTGGTGGTCGCCGCGGTGATCCTCGATCCGAAACGCCGCGTCCGTGGGCTGGGTGATTCCAAGGCATTGAGCCCTGCGCGGCGCGAAGAACTGGAAGCGGCGATCCTCGCCAAGTCGCTCGCCCACGCGGTGGTGACGGTCGATGCCGGCATGATCGATCGCATCAACATCTTCCAGGCGACGATGGAAGGCATGCGCCGCGCGTTGCAGGAGCTGCACGTCGTGCCCGAACTGGCCTTGATCGACGGCAATCGCCTGCCCGCGCATCTGCCCTGCCCCGCGCAGGCCATCGTGCGTGGCGATGCGAAGGTGAAGGCCATCGGCGCGGCTTCGATCCTCGCCAAGGTGCACCGCGATCGCATGATGTGCGCCATCGACGCCCAATATCCCGGCTATGGTTTCGCCGTCCACAAGGGCTATCCGACGCCCGAACACCTCGCCGCGCTGCGCGAGCGCGGCCCCTGCGCGATCCACCGTCGCAGCTTTGCACCGGTGCTGGCAGCCGCCTATTCCAATTCCGAATTCGACTTCGGCCCATCGCTGCCGGTGTCAAGCCTTGTTGACCCCGCCGCACACGGCTAACCTGCGGGATCGACCCGGTTCGCCTGCATGTCTCCGCGCTTCATCCATCTGCACGCACACAGCGAGTACTCGCTGCGCGACTCCACCGCCCGCCTGCCGGAAAAGCCCGAAGAGGGCGATCCGAAGAAGGCGCCGCGTCCGAACTTCGTCAGTCGTGCCGCCGAGCTGAAACTGCCGGCACTCGCGCTCACCGACCTGTCCAACGTGTTCGGGCTGGTGAAATTCTATCGCGCCGCCGAGAAGATGGGCATCAAACCCATCGCCGGAGCCGACGTGCTGGTGGCCGAAGGCAACGAGACCTCACGCCTGACCCTGCTGTGCCGCGATCGAAGCGGCTATCTGGGCTTGTCGCGGCTGATCTCGCGTGCGTATCTGGAAGGCCACCATGGCGACCATGTCGCCATCCGCATGGAATGGCTGCATCGCGAGGCATCGGGTTTGATCGTGCTGGCAGGCCGCGACAGTCATGCCGGCAAACTCGCCGTCGAAGGCAACTTGGAAGCCGCCGCGCAGGTGCTGGCCGATCTGCAACGACATTTCGGCGACCGTCTGTATCTGGAACTCGTGCGCAGCGGCCGCGCCAACGAGGATATCTTCGCAGCGGCCGCAGCGGAACTCGCCGGCCGTCGCGATCTGCCACTGGTCGCCAGCAACGACGTGCGCTTTCTCGATCGCGCGGATTTCGAAGCGCACGAAGCGCGCGTGTGCATCGCCGGCGGTTACGTCCTCAACGATCCGCGCCGCCCGCACGATTACAGCGCCGAGCAATACCTCAAATCCGAAGACGAGATGGTCGCGTTGTTCGCCGATCTGCCCGAGGCGCTGGAGAACAGCGTCGAGATCGCCAAGCGTTGCAACATCGAACTGGAGTTCGGCAAAAATTACCTGCCCGCGTTCCCGGTGCCATCCGACCAGACCGTGGAATCGTGGCTACGCAGCCAGAGTCACGACGGTCTGCGCGCGCGGCTACTGAAGCATCCGCCGCACGAGGGGGCAACCACTTCCGACTACGAACGACGCATCGATCTCGAACTGGACGTGATCGTGCGGATGGACTTTCCCGGCTACTTCCTGATCGTCGCCGACTTCATCAACTGGGCCAAACGCAACGATATCCCGGTCGGCCCGGGGCGCGGTTCGGGTGCAGGCTCGCTGGTGGCCTATGCGCTGGGCATTACCGATCTGGATCCGCTGCGCTACGAACTGCTGTTCGAACGCTTCCTCAACCCCGAACGCGTGTCGATGCCGGATTTCGACATCGATTTCTGCATGGATCGCCGCGACGAGGTGATCGACTACGTCGCGCGCAAGTATGGCCACGACCGCGTCAGCCAGATCATCACCTACGGCACGATGGCTGCGAAGGCCGTGCTGCGCGATGCCGGCCGCGTGCTGGGCATGCCGCACGGACAGGTCGATCGCATCGCCAAGATGATCCCGCTGCGCCCCGCCGATCCGCTGTCGCTGGACGACGCGCTAGGCCGCAGCAAGAAGGCGAAGGAGGATGCCGAGCGCATCGTTCCCGAATTCCGGCAAACCTACGAAACCGACGAGGAAATCCGCGATCTGGTGGATCTGGCGGTCAAGCTCGAAGACCTCGTGCGCAACGCCGGCAAGCACGCCGGCGGCGTGGTGATCGCGCCCAGCCCGCTTACCGATTTCGCCGCGCTGTTTGCCGAACAAGGCGCGCACGGCGCGGTGACGCAATTCGACAAGGACGACATCGAAGCGGTCGGGTTGGTGAAATTCGATTTCCTCGGCCTGCGCACGCTCACCATCATCGACTGGGCGATGAAGGCGATCAACGCCACTCGCGCGAAAAATGGAGAAACACCGCTCGACATCGCCACGCTGACGCTGGGCGACCCGGAAGTATTCAAGCTGTTCCGTGAAGCGCGCACAGTCGCGATTTTCCAGTTTGAAAGTCGTGGTATGCAGCAACTCCTGCGCGAGGCCAAACCCGATCGCTTCGGCGATCTGGTCGCACTCAACGCGCTGTTCCGTCCCGGCCCGATGGATCTGATCCCCAGCTTCTGCGCGCGCAAGCATGGCAAGGAAGCGATCGAGTATCCCGACCCGCGGGTCGAATCGGTGCTGCGCGAGACCTACGGGATCATGGTCTATCAGGAACAGGTGATGCAGATGGCGCAGATCCTCGGCGGCTACTCGTTGGGCGGTGCCGATCTGTTGCGCCGGGCAATGGGCAAGAAAAAAGTCGAGGAAATGGCAAAGGAACGCGCGAAGTTCCGCGCGGGTGCGGCGCGCAATGACATCGACGAGCGCAAGGCCGATGCGATTTTCGACCTGATGGAGAAGTTCGCCGGCTACGGCTTCAACAAGTCGCACGCCGCGGCCTATTCGCTGGTCGCCTACCAGACCGCCTGGTTGAAGACGTACTACCCAGCCGAGTTCATGTCCGCCACCTTGTCGGCGGACATGGACAGCACCGACAAACTGGTCGGGCTGTTGCACGATGCGCGCGCCAACGGCTTGACGATCCTGCCTCCGCACGTCAACGATTCGAAGTTCCGTTTCGAGCCACTCGTCGATCGGCGCATCCGCTACGGGCTGGGCGCGGTGAAGGGCGTGGGGCAAGGTGCCTGCGAGGCGATCGTGCAAGCGCGCGAGCGTGGCGGCGCGTTTCGCGATCTGCTCGATTTTTGCGACCGGGTGAGTGCGGCCGGGATGAACCGGCGGACGCTGGAGGCGCTGATCAACGCCGGCGCGATGGATGGCTTGGCGAAGAATCGACCGAGCTTGTTGCTGCAATTGCCGGAGGCAGTGAAGGCCGCCGAGCAGCACGCACGCGAACGCGATGCAGGGCAAACCTCATTGTTCGGAATGCCATCGCCGACAACGACGGCTACCAGCTCGCAGATCGTCCTGCCGGAAACCCACGAAGCCCCGCTGGAAACCAGGCTTGCCGGCGAATTCGCCGTGCTGGGTCATTACCTGTCGGGGCATCCGCTCGATCCGCACCGCGTCGAACTCCTGGCGTTGACGGATGACGCGACGCTGGCGGATCTCGACCGATTGTGGCGCGCCGGCCGCGACCGTCGCGGCGAGGCCAAGGTGGTGCTGGCCGGCACCGTCGGCCTCGTGCGTCGTCGCGGGGCCGATCAGGCGTTCGCGCAATTCGAGGATGGCCGCGGGCAGGTTGAAGTAGCGTTCTTCCGCGAAGCGTTCAGCGAATACGGCGCGTTGCTCGGCCGTGGCCGTATCCTGCTGATCGAAGGCGGCCTGCGCGAGGACGAATACCTCGGCGGCTTCTCGCTGCGCGCCAACCGCGCCTGGGATTACCAGCAACTGTGCACGCAACACGCGCGCCGTCTGTCTTTCGCCGCCGACCTGCGCGACGCGTCCACGCTGCCGCGCGTCGAGCAGACATTGGGCACCTACCGTCCGGGCGGTACGCCGTTGCAGCTTCGCCTGCGCACGTCCGCCGCCAGCGGCACGCTCGACCTCAAAGGCGCTCATTGCGTGCGCGTGGATCCGCAACTGCTCGGCAAACTGCGCGCACTTCCCGGGGTGAGCGAGGTGGCGGTGATGTTGCAGAAACCATGGGCGACCGAAGCGAACTGACAGCCCGCCCAGGCATTAGCGTTCCAGCAACTCCAGCATCACCGCCATTCTCACCGCGACGCCATTGGACACCTGCGCCAGGATCAGCGATTGCGAACCATCGGCGACCGTGTCGGCGATTTCCACACCTCGATTCATCGGCCCCGGATGCAGAACCACCGCATCGGGTCTGGCGCGGGCGAGGCGGTGCTCGTCGAGTCCGTAGTCCACGAAGTATTGTTCCAGCGACGGCACCAGCCCCTCGACCATGCGCTCGCGTTGCAGGCGCAGCATCATCAACGCATCCACGCCGTCGAGCATGGCGTCGAAGTCGTGACCGACCGTGCAGCCTTGCAGTTCCAGCGCGTCGGGCAGCAGGCTGGCCGGGCCGCAGATGCGGATGTCGCGGCAGCCGAGCGTGCGCAAAGCGGCGATGTCCGAGCGTGCTACCCGCGAGTGGCGAACGTCGCCGATGATCAAGGCGGTGAGTCTGGAAAAATCATCACCCTTGGCCTGACGCAAGGTGAGCATGTCCAGCAGCCCTTGCGTGGGATGCTGGTGACGGCCATCGCCGGCGTTGATCAGCGCCGTCTGCGGCTTGGCGGCGGCAGCGAGTGCAGCGACCGCGCCATCCTCGCGCGCGCGCACCACGAAGCAATCCACGCCCATCGCCTCGAGCGTGCGCAAGGTGTCGACCGGAGTCTCGCCCTTGCCGGCCGATGAGGTGGACACGTCGAAGCTGAGCACGTCGGCACCCAGCCGCGTGGCGGCGAAATGGAAGGCGCTGCGGGTGCGCGTGGACGCTTCGAAAAACAGGTTGCACACACTACGCCCAGCGAGCCGACGGCGCAGCGCGGTGCCGCCGAGCGCCGCAGGGCGCAGGGCCTGCGCGGCGTCGAGCAAGCGTTCGAGTGCGGCGCGCGGCAGCCCTTCGAGACTGAGCAGGTGGCGCAGGCTGCCGTCGGATCGGAGCTGGCGGTCGTCGAATGCGGAAGCGGTCATGGGGTGTCGAGCATCTCGGTGGAATCTTGGAACTGGCCGTCGTTTACTGCGTCCTTGAATTTTCGAGATCGAGGATCGCCAAAGCTTGGAAAGCACCGCATTTCGTTTGATGGCATCCACTCCGCGCACCACGACGAGCGCGTATCAATCGCGTCGCGTCGCGTTGCGGTTGCTGCGTCGCGCTCGGTCGAATGCGGGGTGGTCACGCGCTGGAGCCATCGCACGCACGCCCTAGCGAGGCATGGATATAGTGCTTCGTTCGACGGTCTCGTCGTGATCGCTGCGATCCTTGCGCGGTTTTCAACGGCGGCATCGACGTTCCGCAACCGAGACCGTCACTGCGACGGCGGCCCGAAGCCCTGGAACCCGCCCGGCCCGCCCTTGCCCATCACACCCTTGATCTGCCGCATGATGCCGCGCGCGCCGAACATGGAGAGTTTGGTCATCATCTTCTCCATCTGCATGTGCTGCTTCATCAGGCGGTTCACGTCCTGCGGCGTGGTGCCCGAGCCACGCGCGATGCGCGCGCGGCGCTGGCCGTTGATCAGGTCGGGGTGACGGCGCTCCTTCTTCGTCATCGAGTTGATGATGGCGATCATGCGCGGCACTTCCTTGCCGGTGACCTGGCCCTTGACCGCGTCGGGCACGTTGGCAAGGCCGGGCAGCTTGTCCATCAGCGCGCCCACGCCGCCCATGTTCTGCATCTGTTCGAGCTGGTCGCGCATGTCGGACAGGTCGAACTTCTTGCCCTTGGCGACCTTCTCGGCAAGTTTCTGCGCCTTGTCCTTGTCCACCTGCTGCTCGACCTGCTCGACCAGCGAGAGCACGTCGCCCATGTCGAGGATGCGCCCGGCCGCGCGGTCGGGGTGGAACACGTCCAGCCCGTCGGGCTTCTCGCCGGTGCCGATGAACTTGATCGGCTTGCCGGTGATGTAGCGCACCGACAGCGCCGCGCCGCCACGGGCGTCGCCATCGGTCTTGGTCAGCACCACGCCGGTCAGCGGCAGCGCATCGTGGAACGCCTTGGCGGTGTTGGCGGCGTCCTGACCGGTCATCGAATCGACCACGAACAGGGTTTCGACCGGATGGATCGCCGCGTGCAGCGCCTTGATCTCGTCCATCATCGCCGCGTCGATGGCCAGACGCCCGGCGGTATCGACGATCAGCACGTCGGCAAAACTCTTGCGCGCATCGTCGATGGCGGACTTGGCGATGGCGATGGGATTCTGGCTGGCCTCGGAGGGATGGAACAGCGCGCCGACCTGCCCGGCCAGGGTCTGCAACTGCGCGATCGCGGCGGGGCGATACACGTCGGCCGAGACCACCATCACCTTCTTCTTGCGCCGCTCCTTGAGGTGCTTGGCGAGCTTGGCGACCGTGGTGGTCTTGCCCGAGCCCTGCAGGCCGGCCATCAGGATGATCGCCGGCGCGGGCACGTTGAGTTGCAGATCGCTCGCCGCCGAACCCATCACCGCAGCCAGTTCGTCGCGCACCACCTTCACCAGCGCCTGCCCCGGCGTGAGCGACTTGAGCACCTCGTGGCCGATCGCGCGCACCTTGATGCGCTCGATCAGCGCCTTCACCACCGGCAACGCCACGTCGGCCTCCAGCAGCGCCACGCGCACCTCGCGCAGGGCGTCGCGGATGTTGTCCTCGGTCAGCCGGCCCTTGCCGCGCAGGCGATTGATGGTGTCGGAAAGACGCTGGGTCAACGACTCGAACATGGCCGGATACGCGCAGGAAACGGGTTGTGGATTATAGCGCATGGGGTGGACGGGGCCGCCGAGGAGGCACCTTGCATCGTCAATCACCGAAAGCCCCTCTCCCCTTGCGGGAGAGGGGTTGGAGAGGGGTGATCGCTTCGACACTCGCAGCACTCACCCCCCTCTTCCGGCCCTTCGGGCCACCTTCTCCCGCAAGGGGAGAGGGGAAAAGCCAGCATCATCGCGAAGACCCAGCCATCGTTCCCGCCCCCTGCCCGATCTGCCACACTACCTCGATGAACTGGCTGCTCGCCCTGTCCGTGCTCGCCTACCTGCTCGCCGCCGGCGCGGATGCGGCGTGGGTCAACGCAACCGAAGACGCGCCGCGACGCCCGGCGTGGCGCGGCACGGCGCTGCTCGCCGGCGCGCTCGGCGTGGCCGCGCACGCGACGATCCACGTCCTGAACTGGGTCGCCATCGGCGGCCCGGACATGCATTTCTTCGCCGCGCTCTCGCTGGTCGGGCTGGGCATGGCCGCATTGACCACCGTGGCCGCATGGCGGCAGCCGCTGCAGGCGCTGGGCCCGATCGTGTTCCCGTTCGCCGCGGCCATGCTCGTGCTGTATCACTTCTACGGACACCTGCGATCCGAGGAGCTGGACTGGCGGCTGCAACTGCACGCATGGATCGCCCTGCTCGCCTACGCCACGCTCTCGCTGTCGGCTCTGCTGGCGTTGCTGCTGTGGGCGCAAGAACGCGCCTTGCGCGCACGCCGCATCCACGGTTGGCTGCGCGCCCTGCCCCCGTTGACCCAACTGGAAGCGCTGCTGTTTCGCAGCATCGGCGCAGGTTTCGTATTGCTCACGCTCACCCTCGTCACCGGGCTGCTGTTCGTGCACAACCTGCTCAGCCAGCACTTGTGGCACAAGACGGTGCTGTCGATCCTGTCGTGGGCAGTGTTCGGCTGGCTGCTGCTGGGGCGCTGGCGCTACGGCTGGCGCGGTCCACGCGCGGTTAAGCTCACACTCACCGCAATGGCGCTGTTGCTGCTGGCCTTCTTCGGCAGCAAGTTCGTGCTGGAAGTGATCCTGCATCGCAGCGAGACGATGTGAATGCGATGCCGGCGTGCTGAAATGCGCCGATGATGACTTTGCCCCGCTACCGCGGTCGCTTCGCACCCTCGCCCACCGGATCATTGCACATGGGTTCGCTGGTGGCCGCGCTGGGCAGTTGGCTGCTCGCACGCCACCATGGCGGCGACTGGCTGCTGCGCATCGAGGACATCGATCCGCCGCGTGAAATCGCCGGTGCGGCGCGGCAGCAGTTGGCGACACTCGCCGCCTTCGGCATGGATTCAGACGAGCCGGTGCTGTGGCAGAGCACGCGCGATGATGCCTACGCCGATGCGCTCGCTCGCCTGCTGCGAAGCGGTGAGGCGTTTGCCTGTGCGTGCAGTCGCAGCGATCTGGTTGCGACGAGCGGCATCCACCATGCATGCATCGCACACGACATGGCACATGACGATGCCGGACGCCAGCCCGCGATCCGCTTGCGTGTGGGCGAAGGCCGCATCGGTTTCGACGACGCGATCCAGGGCCGTTGCGAACAGGACGTGCGCGCGGTCGTCGGCGATTTCGTGCTGCGCCGCGCCGACGGGCTGTGGGCGTATCAACTCGCGGTGGTGGTGGACGATGCCGCGCAGGGCATCACCCATGTCGTACGCGGCGCCGACCTACTCGACTCCACGCCGCGGCAAATCGGTTTGCAACGCGCGCTGGGCCTGCCCACGCCGGCTTACGCGCATCTGCCGCTGGTGGTCGATCGCGAAGGTCGCAAACTGTCCAAGTCCGATGCCGCACTGCCGGTCGATCCAGCCGATCCCCTGCCCGCGCTGCGCTGCGCGCTGACGGTGCTGGGGCAGGAGCCGCGCTGCATCGAAGGCGCGGGCCATGCCGCAACCGCGTTACGCCGCGCACTGGCTGCATTCGACCCGAACCGGATCCCGCGTGAACTGCAGCCCGCGGGCTTGATCGCGATCACGCCGGCCGCGTCGGCTTCCGGGTAAAATGCGAAGCCCATCACGATTCATCCCCCGAGTTCATCCCACCCCAAGGAGACACCGACATGACCGCACGCAATGCACTCGTCACCGGCGGCACCGGCGGCATCGGCACCGCGATCGTCGAAAAGCTGGCCCACCTCGGCCATCGCGTGGCCACCAACTACCGCGATGAAGCCAAGGCCAAGGCGTGGCAGGCGAAGATGAAAGACAAAGGTCTGGACGTGGCGATCGTGCCCGGCGACGTGGCCGATTTCGAATCCGCCGCGGCGATGGTCAAGGCCGCCGAAACGGCGGTCGGCCCGATCGGCATCCTCGTCAACAACGCCGGCATCACCCGCGACGGCACCTTCCACAAGATGAACCCGAAGCAGTGGCACGACGTGATCGCCACCAACCTCGACTCCTGCTTCAACGTCACCCGCCACGTCATCGATGGCATGCGCGAGCGCAAGTGGGGCCGCATCATCCAGATCAGCTCGATCAACGGCCAGAAGGGCCAGTACGGGCAGGCCAACTACGCCGCCGCCAAGGCCGGCATGCACGGCTTCACCATCTCGCTGGCGCAGGAAAACGCCAAGTTCGGCATCACCGTGAACACCGTCTCGCCCGGCTACATCGGCACCGACATGGTGATGGCCGTGCCCGAGGAAGTGCGCGCGAAGATCACCGCGCAGATCCCGACCGGGCGGCTGGGTCGCCCCGACGAGATCGCCTACGCGGTCGCCTTCTTCCTGCCCGACGAGGCAGCGTGGATCACCGGTGCCAACCTGTCGGCCAACGGCGGGCATTACATGGGGTGGTAAAAACAACTCGCAGCCGCCTCTCCCTCCGGGAGAGGCCGGCGCGCCGAAGGCGCGACGGGTGAGGGAATGCGGTGTCCGGTCGTCACACTGACAACTCCACGCTGCGTTTGCGTGACGGATGGCATCGATATGCAAGACCCGTCAAAGCCGATGATGGAAACAGCGTAGCTTGCAACGGGCGAAATGCTGCGCCATGCTGCACGCGCTGCTGCGCAGCATTCGCCGGAAGCCGCCACGATGCCCCAGATCCGCATCATCAAGAAGTACCCGAACCGGCGTCTGTACGACACCGAGATCTCCAGCTACATCACGCTGGAGGACGTGCGCCAGTTGATCGTGGACAACGAGCCCTTCGAGGTGCGCGACGCCAAGACCGGCGACGACCTCACCCGCGCGGTGCTGCTGCAGATCATCGCCGAGCACGAGGACGACGGCCAGCCGATGCTGTCCACCGAACTGCTCAGCCAGATCATCCGCTTCTACGGGGATTCGCTGCAGGGCTTCATGGGCAGCTATCTGGAGCGCAGCATGCAGATGTTCATCGAGCAGCAGCAGCAGTTCCGCAGCCAGCTCAACAACCTGATCGGGCAGACGCCATGGAGCATGCTCAACCAGCTCACCGAGCGCAACATGGACTTGTGGAAGTCGTTCCAGCAGGGCTTGCTCGGCAGCATGGGCAACGCGCCGGAGCCGGGCAAAACGGACGCCGGTCACAAATCCCGCGGGCGTTGAAACCACCGACCGTCCGGCACATTGACGGGACTTTCGCGCAGGACTAATCTTCGGCTGCTTTTGTGCGCCGCAGCACGTCATTTTCGTGCTGCGCACACATGTCAACCAGCACGGAGGAAGCTTCACCCATGAAAAAGCGCGTAGCAGTGGTGACCGGCGGCATCGGCGGTCTCGGCACCGAAATCTGCAAGCAGCTCGCCAAGGCGGGCAACAAGGTCATCGCCACCGATCTGGCCGCCCGCGCCGAGCGCGTGGATGCCTTCATCAAGGACGTCGATGGGCTGGATATCCACTTCGAACCCGGCGATGTCGGCGATTTCGACGCCTGCGCCAAACTGGTGAAGAAGGTCGAGGACGAACACGGCTCCATCGACATCCTCGTCAACGCCGCCGGCATCACCCGCGACTGCACGCTGCGCAAGATGGAGCGCACGCAGTGGACGGATGTGATGCACATCAACCTCGACGGCGTGTTCAACATGTGCCGCAATGCGGTGGACGGCATGCTCGCGCGCGGCTATGGCCGCATCATCAACATCAGCTCGGTGAACGGGCAGACCGGCCAGTTCGGGCAGACCAACTATTCCGCCGCCAAGGCCGGCATGCACGGCTTCACCATGGCGATGGCGCGCGAGGTCGCGCGCAAGGGCGTGACCGTCAATTCCATCTCGCCGGGTTACTGCGAAACCGCGCTGGTGATGGCGGTGCCCGAGGACGTACGCAACAAGATCATCGATTCGGTGCCGGTTGGACGCCTCGGCAAGCCCACGGAGATCGCGCGCACGGTCGGCTTTCTCGCCGCCGAGGACGCAGGCTTCATCACCGGTGCCAACATCCCGGTCAACGGCGGGCTGTTCATGAGTTCCTGATGGCATCGCGCGGATGCGGATAGCCTCCGCTTCCACGCAACGTCACCGCGGTTTCGCGCCTTGCGATCCGCAGTATTTTTCGCGCATCGCCAGTGCCTGCGGCATCAATGCCTGCAGGCGCTCGATGCGGTGCGCGTCGCTGGGATGGTCGGACAGCAGTTCCGGAGGCTTGCCCGCTCCGGCCTGCTGCTGCATGCGTTGCCACAGAGGGATGGCGGCGCGCGGATCGAAGCACGCCGCCGCTGCCAGCATCAGGCCGATCTCGTCGGCCTCGGATTCATCCTTGCGCGAGAACGGCAACAACACGCCAAATTGCGCGCCCGCACCCAGCGCCGCCATCAACTCGTTGCGTTGCCGCCAATCCATGTCGCCGGCAGCCGCTCCGGTCGCCAGCGTGCGCGATGCATCCTGGCCCGCTGCATCACAGATCCCGCACGACACGAAAGCCGAGTTGCGAATTGCTGTCGTCCACCTTCACCCAGGTACGCCACGCCGAGCGCGCGTGCGATGGCGCGCTCGCCCACGAAGCGCCACGCACCACCCGCTGCGTGCACCCCGGGTTGACCCACGCGCTCGCATCCTCCGGCGCGCGCCGGTAGCTATCGTGCCAGCAATCTTGTACCCACTCGGAAACATTGCCGACCATGTCGTACAAACCGAACGCATTGGCGGTGAACTTCGCCACCGGCGCGGTACCCCAATAGCCATCCGAATAACCAGCGAACGCATCGCCCCAGCGCCGGCCGGTCGGCGAAGGGTCGCTGCCAGCCAGATTGCCGACATCGCGCGGTGGCGTCTTGCCGGGCCACGGGAACGCACTTGACGTTCCAGCACGCAGTGCGTATTCGTATTCGGCTTCGTTTGGCAAGCGATACAAATGCGCACTCTGGCTCGACAACCAGATCGCGTAGGCCTGCGCGTCGTTCCACGAAACATGGATTGCCGGCAAATCGTCCGCAGCCTTGTTGCCCAGATGATCGTCGCGCCAACTCACGTCGTCACGGGACACGAGCTTGCCCTGACGCTCGTCGAACACCATCGAATGTCCGCTGCGCTCGGCATCGGTCTTGTAGCCTGTGGCCCTCACGAAACGCGCGAACTGCCCCACCGTGATCTCGGTGCGCGCCATCGCGAAACCATGCCTGAAAACGATCTGCCGCTGCGGCGATTCGTTGCCGTCGTGACCGGCCTCGTCGTTGGCCGATCCCATCATGAAGCGGCCCACCGGGATCACCACCATGTCCGGCGTGCGCCCGCCGGAACGCAACGGATCGTTGAACACCTGCCCCGGCCGATGGCGGCCGTACAACCGCGCATTCTCGATGTCCTCGCGCATCTGTCGGGCGATCGCCGAGTGCGGCATCGCGTATTCGATCCGCAACTGCAACCCTGCTGCACGCGCAATGTCGCCGGCATCCAGTGCCGCCTCGGCCTGGACCTTGAGCAATTGCGCGTGACGCAGGCGAATGGCTTGCAAGCTTGCCTGTGCTTCGGTCAGCGCGGGCGAACCGCCGCGCACATGCATGGCCTCTGCCAGTGTCGTCTGTGCCTGCGGATAGTGCGCAGAATTGGCCTGTGACAGCGCATTGGCGATGAATATGCCCTCGATGCGATCCAGTCCTGCACGCGCACCCATGCTGTTCGCATCCAGCTTCAGCGCCTGACGATAAGCTGCCGCGGCGTTGTCCGATCGCGGCGCGATGAGTGCACCGACACTTTCGTAACGACGTCCGCGCTCGATGTATCCGGCAACCGTCCATGCCTTCGCCAATGCCTCGTGCAAGGCTGGCAAGCCCGCGTCGTCGGCACGCAGCAAGCCGATGCGATCGGCATCGCGTTGCGCATCGGCAACATGTTCATGTTTCAAATCGTTGTTGGCGCGCGCATACAGAGCCGCGATCACCGTATCGACACCCTGCAATGCCGCCGCATTCTTCGGCTCCGTGGCCAGCGCGCCGCGATACAAGGCGAGCGCATTGATGCCCGTCGGCGAATTCGCCATGGCGGGCAACGCAGGCGATGCGGGGCTGACATCAGCGTCGTCGATATCGCGTTCGTCGATGCGCCCGGCATTCAGCGCCTGTCGAGCTTCACGCAAGGCGGCTGCCACTTTTTTCTTCGGAACTGCAGTGATGGCTGGCAAGGGCTCGATCGCCGGATGCGGCAACTGCACTGGCGCGGGCGGCGGTTCGCTGGCTAGTTCAGCTGGCGTGACCAGAGCCGGTGATGCTGGCGGCGCAACCACAGGTGCCTTGTGCTGCGCGGTTACCGGCGCAGGCGCACGCCCGCACCCACCGATCGCCACGATCGCCAGGCCCAGCAGCATCGAGCAACCCAGTTTGTGCACGCTTGCCAGACCCTCATGATTTGTTTGCATCGACGTTTCCGAGCCGGTCGCCGCCGAACACGGCCGCTACTACGCCAACCGATCCATCGAATCAGGCGCAAGGTAGGTTATCGTCACGCCCACCGCAACCCGATCGGATTTTCGACATTGAGCAGACATCTGTGGATCGACGACCCCGCAAACCTTGCCATGCACATCGCTGGCTGGGGTTCCGTGCACAGCGTCGCACTCGACACCGAATTCATGCGCGAACGCACCTTCTGGCCGCAACTGGCGCTGGTGCAGATCGCCACTCCCGATAACGAACAGGCGCTGCTGGTGGACGCAACCATCGATGGCATGTGCGCCGCCCTGCGCCCGTTGCTGGCCGACCCATCCATCCTCAAATTGATGCACAGCGCCGGCGAGGATGTGCAGGCCTTGCAGCACGCCTGTGGTTTCGCGCCCGCGCCGCTGTTCGACACCCAGATTGCCGCAACCCTCAGCGGTCTCGGCGTCGGCATGGGTTATCAGAAACTGGTGGATACCCTGCTCGGCATCAACCTGCCGAAAACGCAGACACGCTCGGACTGGCTGCGCCGACCGCTCTCTCCCGAACAACTCGACTACGCGGCCGATGACGTGGTGCATCTGCATGCCGTACACGCCATCTTGCGACAGCGCGTGCGCGAACTCGGTCGCGAATCATGGGTGGGCGAGGACTGTGCACGTCTCGTCGCCACCATGTCCGATGCCACTCCAGATGCCCATCCGCACCTGGCTCTGAGAGGTGCAACGAGCCTCGACGCCATCGCGCAGGCGCGATTGTGCCGGCTGCTGCGCTGGCGCGAAATGCAGGCGCGTGCGACCGATCGACCCAAGGGCTGGATCATCGACAACGAACTGGCGATGACGCTCGCACGCAAACCACCAGCGAACATCCACGCCTTCCACGCCCTGCTCGACGCCAGCCCCAAGGCTCCGCGCAAATCGCGCGGCGAGCTGTGGACGCTGCTCGAAACACCGCTGACTGAAGCCGAACGCGACATCCCACTGGCACGCAACATCGCAGGCACCGACAAGCAACGCCTGCGCGCCATGCAGGACGCCGTCGCTGCCGAAGCTGCACGCCTTGCCATCGACCCGGGCGCCCTCGCCTCGCGCCGCGTTCTCGAATCCCTGCTCGATGGCAAGCCGTTCGACGACGCCATCACCGGCTGGCGACACGACGTTTTGCGATCCGCCCTGACGCCGCTGCTGGTGTCGTGCAACAAGCCTCGCTCCAACCCCTGATCTCGACTCCGTTCAACTGCGAATCTTGGCATCTCAGCGGCGCCCATGCACTTTCGGTCAAGCAAGCAGCGTTTGCCGCTCTTGACGGCGCCCTTATTGACATCGTCCTGCGCGACTTCGATGCGGGCCATGCACACCGTCGAGCCAGACGTGGCGGCCGAGGTACTCGCCGTGCTTGACGTGGTGGCTTCCCGTGGTCGCCAACTAGAATCCGCATTTTGCCCACTGCAGAGCACCGAGCAGGCTGCGTTGCGGCCGCACCGCGGGCGAGCGACGAAATCGCCGTCGTCGTCATGCGCGCGAAAAGATGTGCTGGCAATCAAACAAGTGGCCTTGTTCGTCCGGCGTGGGCCAGCCCTGCAATTGGGCCAGGGTCGCGTCGATGCGCCACGACAGTTCGACGTCTAGAAAGGCTTCGGGGGATGCTCCATGCATCTGCAATGGATGCGTTGCATTCCCTCTTGCTGGCGAGAGCTTGGCAGCTACAACCACCCCTTCTGCCGCGCCAGCCGGTGAGCTTCGATGCGATTGCTCACACCCAGTTTGCCGATCGCCTCGGACAGGTAATTGCGCACGGTACCGTGCGACAGGTGCAGTTTCTCGGCGATTTCGCCGGCACCCAACCCCTCACCGGCCAGTCGCAGTACCTGACGCTCGCGCTCGTTGAGCGGGTCGGCGTCGGTCCATGCTTCCAGCGCCAGTTCCGGGGCGATGGATCGGCCGCCGCGATGCACCTGCCGTAGCGCTTCGGCGAGTTTCTCGGCTGGTGCGTCCTTGAGCAGATAGCCGAGTACGCCGGCATCCAGCGCACGGCGCAGATAACCACTGCGGGCGAAGGTGGTGACGATCACCACCTTCACCGGCAACCCGCGCTCGCGGATGCGTTGCGCCAGTTCCAGCCCGGTGAGGTTGGGCATTTCGATGTCGGAGACCAGCACATCCACCGGCGTGTCGGTGTCTTGCAAGCGCGTGATCTCGCGCCACGCCAGTTCACCGTCGGCCACGCTGCCCAGCACTTCGATATCGGATTCGAGTGCGAGCAGCGCCGATAGCGCGCCACGCACCATCGCCTGATCCTCGGCGAGCAGGACTCGAATCATGCCAACCAACCAACGCCGCGAGCGCTATTCATGCGCTGGCCTTGCGTGACGCGTCGGCGATGCCGATCACGTTGGATGACGGCAACGGCAGGCGCGCTTCGATGACGGCACCCTGCCCGCGTTCGCCGGAGATACGCAGGCTGCCGCCCAGTGCTTCGACGCGCTCGCGCATACCGTTCAAGCCATTGCCATGACCGCGGATGCCGCCGTTGCCATCGTCGCTGATGCGCAATTCCACTGCATTCTCGGCGACGACCAGTTCCGCACGCGCCGAACGCGCCCCGGCGTGACGCTGGATATTCGTCGCCGCCTCGCGCAACACCAGCGCAAGGCAGTTTTCCTGCGAAGAGGGCAGCGCACGATCGAAACCATCGAAGGCAAAACGCACACCCGCGCATTCGAGCATCGTCCGCGCCGACGCCGCCTCACCTACCAAACCTGCCGCGCGCATGCCGGTGACCGCACCGCGCACCTGCGCCAGTGCCTCGCGCGCGGTGCGCTCGACCTCGCCGATCTCGCGCCGCGCCGCCGCCGGATCGCGCGCCAGCAGCTTGCCGGCCAGTTCGGACTTGAGCGCGATCAGCGACAGCGTGTGGCCGAGGAGATCGTGCAGGTCGCGCCCGATGCGTTCGCGCTCGGCGGTGGCGGCCAGCCGACGGATTTCCTCGTGTGACACCTGCAATTGCGCGTCCTTGACCTGACTGGATCGGTAAGCGATGTTGCTGCCGCCGATCGCCAGCGCCATCACCGCCATGCTCAGCAGGAATGGCCACGGCAGATGCTGGAAGTAGCCGATCAGCAGATACGGCACCAGCACCAGGATCATCAGCGCCAGCGCACGCAACGGCGTGGGCGCGAACGCGAGGAAGGCGCAGGCGTAGATCACATAGGTGCAGGCGCCCCAGTTGTAGGGCATCAACAGGTAGCCCAACAAGGCGATGCCTATGGCGTTCGCCACGATCCAGCGCAGCGACCGGTAATTGGCACCCGCGTACATCGCGAGGAACAGCGGCAGCGTGGCCATGGTCTGCCAAAGCCACTGCCGCATCGGCACCTGACCGAACCACGGCGAAGCGAACAGCCAGAACGTCCAGATCAGCCCATACAGCGGGATGAAGCGCATCCACGGGCTGCCATTGGACGCACGCATGCGCCGCCCGATCATGGAATCGGGGTGGATGCTGAAAAAACTCCCGATCAATCCCTTCATCGTCATGCCTCGACCTTGCCCAGCATGTCCTCACCATTCACTGCGGTGCATGCAGCGGCGACTTAGGAACCATCGCGAACAATCCACCCAGGATCACGAACAACGGCCACCACGTCGCCAAGGATAACCCCAGCAGGAAGATCGTCGCGATCATCGCCGGTGCCAGTGCCGACAGCGCGGAACGCGCCACCCGCGCATCGATCGTTCCGACTTCCCTGTATCGCCGTATCGCCCTCAGCATCGAAGGCACTGCACCCAGATAGATGAACATCGCCCACCAGTTTTCGGGCAGATGCCATGGCAGGTCGAAGCCGAGATTGCCAGCCAGCATGATCGTGCCCACCACGATGATGACCAATCCCACCAGCACGTTCTCGATACGCAGCGGCGAGGGCGTCGTCGTGTTCTTCTGCATGTCGTCGGAAGTCATTTGCTTGTCCCTGAAATGGTCGATGGAAGGGCCTTGGGTTTCAACCCGCCCGCGCCAGCCAGCGCCTGGCGATGCCGAAGCAGATCGCCGAGAAGCCGGCCAGCCACAGCAGATGCCCGACGATACCCGCCACCGGCACTTGCCCGACCACCATCAACGCAAGTTGTGAAAGGTGGTACGCCGGCCACAGGGGAGCGATCTGGCTAACGAATTTCGGCAGCATCGACAGCGGCATCCACAAACCCGAGAGGAAGGCCATCGGCAGGAAAATCAAATTGACGAAAGCCGGCGCGGCGTTGGCATTCGCCTTCGAACCGATCATCAGCCCCAGCGCGCAGAACGGCAACACGCCCAGCAGGGTGATCGCGCCCAGTTCCAGCCACTGCCCGAGACCCAGGCGCCCGCCGCCGAGTCCGACCGCCATCGCCGCGAGAACAGCGAACACGATCAGACCGAACAGCATCGCCATCGCCAGCTTGGCCAGCAGGTAGCCGCCCGGCGGCATCGGTGCGACGCGCTTGAGCGCCAGCCAGCCGCGCTCGCGCTCGATCGCCACTGCGACGCCGAAGCCGTACAAGCTCGGCGCCATCACGCCGAACACGCTGTAGGTGGCGAACAGGTAGTGCGCGGCGGCAGCGCTGCCGCGGTTGAGCAGCACGCCGAACAGCAAGTAGAACAGCGGCGGGAACAGCAGGGTCGGCACGGCGGAGCTGGGTGTGCGCAGCACGCGCAGGAACTCGGAGCGCGCTTCCAGAACGTAGGATCGAAGCAGGTTGGGAGATGCCGTACGAACAGGAGTGACGGGTTGGGCGATGGCGTTCATTTCGTCTTTCATCCAGTTGATGTGTGAGCGTTCGCGAAAAGCCATCCATGGCGAGCTTTCCGATCGGCATCCATGCCTCACCCTCGCCGTTGCAGGCGATGCCATACAAGGCATCGCCTAAGCCGCAACGGCTGCGACCTTGGTGATTTCGACGAAGGCTTCGGCAAGGCCGGCGCGGCGGATTTCCAGATCCGACAGCGCGGTGTCCTTGTCCAGCAACTTGCGCACGATGTCCTCGGCGGCATCGGTGACGATCTCCAGATGCTCGCCATCGCGCACCACCGAGCGCACATGCGGCCAGCACAGGATGGTTTCGATCGGTACCGCGCTGATGCAGCGGATGCGCCGTTGCGCGACGCGCGCGCGGATCGCCGCGACGCTGCCTTCGGCGACGACCTTGCCCTTGGCCATCACGCACACGCGGTCGGCCAGCGCCTCGGCCTCTTCCAGATAATGCGTGGTCAGCACGATGGCGCAACCTTCGGCGACCAGCGTGCGGATGGTCTTCCACATCACCTCGCGCGCTTCGATGTCCAACCCGGTGGTCGGCTCGTCGAGGAACAGGATCTCCGGATTACCGGCCAGTGCCAGCGCGAACTGCACGCGCCGCTGCTGGCCGCCGGAGAGCTTGCCGTAGCGGCGATCCAGCAGACCCTCCACGCCCGCCAGTGCGGCGCACTGCGCCAGCGTGCGCGGATTCGGGTAATAGCTGGCGAACAGCTCGATCAACTCACGCACCGCAAGCGTCTCGGGTACCGCCGCCGACTGCAGCATCGCACCGACCCGCCGGCGCGCCGCCATCGTATGGGGCGGCAAGCCAAACAATTCCACCTTGCCCTCATCGGCCAATTGCAACCCGAGCAACAGGCTGATCGCGGTGGTCTTGCCGGCACCGTTGGGGCCGAGCACGGCGAGCACCTCACCCGCGCGCACCGGCAGATCGATGCGATCGAGTGCGGTCAGATTGCCGTAGCGTTTGGTGACGCCATCCAATCCGGCAACCGTCACGGTTTGGGATGATTCGGCGGAAGGTTCGGTGGATCGGATTCTTGCGATGGCGTGCATGCACTGTCTCCCGAAGGTGGGATCAGTGTCGCCATCGTCGCCGGCACCTTGCAGTGCACGTCGTCAGGATGTGGTTCTGACAGGTGTCAGTTGCGGACGACGCAAGCGCAGAGGATGTCTTATGGGAAGCGAATCCGTCAGCGTTGCCTTTGTCCTGCACCCTCCGACCTCCGCCACGGGGGTTATTTCGGGGAACATCGCATGCTAAAATCTCCGGGTGCAAGTCGTTCTTTTTATTGCGGGAACGACGCCGTTCGGCCCAGTCTGAGGCCACCGCTTTCCATATCTGCCGTGCGGGCCTTCAGGCGCGCACGTTTCGCGCGCCGGCATGCCGGCACCCACGCCATAGGGAGACACCCATGACGACCACCCGTTCCGCTCTGTTGCAACAACTCGATGTCCTGCGCCAGCACGGTGGCAAGGCCCGCACCGTGGGGCTGGACGACGCCACCATCGAGCGCTTCGCCGCCGATCACGCCGAGCTGCGCGAGGCCATCGCTGCCGCCGCCGAGCAGTTCGCCGCCCTCCGCGCCGATCCGCAATGGAATGCGCTGCTGGCGCTGGACGAACATGCGCAGATCGAGGCCGCGCAGGCCGGCTTCGTCAATTTCTATCCCGACGATGCGGTGAACCCTTATGTCGCGCTGACCGGCCGCGGCCCGTGGGTGGTCACCCTCAAGGGCGCGGTGATCCACGATTCGGGCGGCTACGGCATGCTGCCCTTCGGCCACGCGCCGCAGCCGGTGCTCGCGGCGATGAGCAAACCGCAGGCGATGGCCAACATCATGACCCCGAGCCTGAGCCAGTTGCGCCTCGTGCAGGCCTTGCAGGCGGAGATCGGCCACACCGGCAACGGCAGCCCCTACGCGCGTTTCCTGTGCCTGAACTCGGGTTCGGAATCGGTGTCGCTGGCCGGGCGCATCGCCGACGTCAACAGCAAACTGCTGACCGATCCGGGCGCGCGCCACGCCGGCGGCACGATCAAGCGCCTCGCGGTGAAGGGCGCCTTCCACGGCCGCACCGAACTGCCGGCGATCTATTCGGATTCCTCGCGCAAGACCTACCAGACCCATCTGGCCAGTTATCGCCACGAGGGCAGCCTGCTCACCGTCGATCCGTACCACGTCGAGCAGTTGCGCGCGGTGTTCGCCGATGCCGACAAGCACGGCTGGTTCATCGAGGCGATGTTCCTCGAACCGGTGATGGGCGAAGGCGACCCGGGCCGCGCGGTGCCGCGCGCGTTCTACGACGCCGCCCGCGAACTGACCCGCGCGCACGGCAGCCTGCTGCTGGTGGACTCGATCCAGGCCGGCCTGCGCGCGCACGGCGTGCTGTCGATCGTGGATTACCCCGGCTTCGAGGGCATCGATCCGCCGGACATGGAGACGTATTCCAAGGCGCTCAACGCCGGCCAGTACCCGCTGTCGGTGCTGGCGGTGAGCGAGCGCGCCGCCGGCCTGTACCGCAAGGGCGTGTATGGCAACACCATGACCAGCAACCCGCGCGCGATGGACGTGGCCTGCGCGGTGCTGGGCATGCTCACCCCCGAACTGCGCGCCAACGTGCGCCGACAGGGCAAGGCCTTCATCGCCCGTCTGGAAAAACTCAAGGACGAACTCGGTGGCCTGATCACCAAGGTGCAGGGCACCGGCCTGCTGTTCTCCTGCGAACTGGCCGATGCGTTCAAGTGCTACGGCGCCGGCTCCACCGAGGAATACATGCGCGAGCACGGCATCGGCGTGATCCACGGCGGCGTCAACTCGCTGCGCTTCACCCCGCACTTCGCGATCACCGACGCGGAAGCCGAACTGGTGATCGCGCACATCCGCCGCGCTTTGCTCGAAGGCCCACGCAAGGCGCAGGCGCAGGCGGCGTAAACACAGAAAAAGATATCCAAGCACATCGAACAGGCCGGGTCGCCCCGGCCTGTTCGATGCATGTCGTGCCGCATTTTCGTCCCACCAGCGCGAACGGATGGCGGCCGAGCGCCGATGCGGCTGCGCCGCAAGCGACGAAAACGTGACATGGATCGCAAAAATCCGTTGTCAGCGACGGCGCCACAGGCGAAACTGTCGTCTGGAACATAGCGGCCGCGGGGGCCTCGCACATGAGCATTTTCGATGTCATCAAACGCTGGTTCGGCGGTGGCAAGCCGCAGCCAGCCCGGCCGCCGCAGCCCGTGCGTTCCGCTGCGCCACCCATCAGCACGCCTGCGCCTGTGCCGACCGCCGCGCCCGCTGCCGTCCCTGTCTCCAGCGCCGCACCGGCCGCGCCCGAGGCACCGGCGGCGGCACCCGCCACGCCCGCCGCACCGGAGTTCGTCGAGCGCCGGATCAAGCACCGCGCCAACGCGCGCGAGGGCACACGCGTGCTCATCATCGACGATTCGCCGACGATCACCGCCTTGCTCAAGCGCATGCTCGAACAAAACGGCTATCAGGCGATGGATGCCGCCGACGCCGATACTGGCCTGTTCATGGCATTGTCGGAAGTGCCCGACCTGATCTTCCTCGACATCGTGCTGCCGGGCATGAACGGTTTCGAAGCGCTGCGCCGCCTGCGCCGCGAACCGGCCACCAAATCCACACCGGTGATCATGATCAGCGGCAACGAACTGGCCACCGAACAGTTCTACGCCCAGCGCATTGGCGCGGACGATTTCATGAAGAAGCCCTTCGCGCGCAGCGAGGTATTTGCGCGCATCGAAAAACTGCTGGACGCCGACAAGGTGCCGCGTCGCCATCAAGCCGCCAAGCCGTCGACCGTCGACCCCGGCGCGACGCCCGCGGCAGCAGCACAAGTCGGGCCAACGGCCGCAACCGCCGTGCCGCTGTCGGCAGTGGAGGCCGTCGCGGAACCGACTCCGGCCGCCCGCGAGACCAACGTGCCAGCCACGGTCGATCTGCCAACGGTTGACACGGCCGCCGGGCAACCAACGGCTCCCCAACCGGCAGAGACATCTTCCCCGACGCTCACGGCAACTTGGGGCGCACCGACCGGTGACTTGCCTGCGCCGCCTGCCGTGGGCGCCGCAGTACCGGAACCTTCGCCTAACGCGCCCAGCGCACCAACCGTCGTCGCGAGTGCGTTCGAGGAATCCACTCCGTCTGCATCCGTGCCGGCGGCCGGTTCGGAAATCACGCCGGCCACATCGAACCAGGCCACCGACGATGCCGCGTACGCATCCGCAGTACCCGTGATGGCAAACGCCGTGGAACCTGCCGTACCGGAAACCGTCGAGAATGCAGGCGCTGCGGTCGCCGACATGGCGGCAAACGCGAGCGCCGGACATGCTCAGACCGCATCGACGGATACCGTAGCCGATTCATCTGCTTCTCCTGCGACGGTCGCGATGGCGATGACGCCAGACGCCATGGTCAGCACGGAGCTTGCGGTCGAATCCACCTCGTCACCCGCGACTACGCCGACCCCACCCATGCCAACGCCCGACGCAACGCCGCAGCGCATCGCATCGAGCTAGCAAACGATCCATCCTCTGGCAACTTTGGCGACTTCGTATCCCGACACCCCTGCTAGTCCTCATCGCCCCAGTGCGGTTGCTGCGTCGATGACTTGCCCTTGGGCACCGTCTGCGCGGCCACCGCGTTCCACACCTTCAAGGCATCCATGGTGGCGGCAACGTCGTGCACGCGCAGCAGCTTCGCGCCGTTCTGGGCGGCAATCAGTGCAGCGGCCACCGAGGCGTGCAGGCGTTCGCCCTGCGGCCGCCCGGTGAGTTCGCCGAGCATGCGCTTGCGCGACAGGCCGGCGAGCACCGGCACGCCCAGATCGGTGAAGCGTTCCAACTGGCGCAGCAGGGCGAGGTTGTGCGCGAGGTTCTTGCCGAAACCGAAACCCGGATCGACCACGATCTTCTTCTTCGCAATGCCGCTCATCTCGCAGGCGAAGATGCGCTCGGCGAGGAATCGGTGCACTTCGGCGACCACGTCCTCGTAACGCGGATCGTCCTGCATGTCCTGCGGCTGGCCTTGCATGTGCATCAGCACCACCGGCACCTTGAGTGCGGCGACGGCGTCCAGCGCACCCTCGCGACGCAGTGCGGACACGTCGTTGACGATGCCTGCCCCGGCTTCCACCGCCGCGCGCATCACTTCGGGCTTGGATGTGTCCACACTGATCGGCAGTGAAGTTCGCTGCGCCAGCACGATGATGACCGGGATCACCCGTCGCAGTTCTTCTTCCAACGGAATCTCGTCGGCACCCGGCCGGGTGGATTGCCCGCCCACGTCCAGCACGTCGGCACCTTCCTCGGCGAGTTTCAGACCCAGTGCAATGGCTGCATCGGTACTTGCGTTCCCATCGCCGGAGAACGAATCGGGGCTGGTGTTGACGATGCCCATGATCTGCGGACGATCCAGCCGCAGCAGGCGGCTGGCGCAATCCAGTTGCGGAACGGTGTCGAACATCGCATCCATCCACGGAAAACCGACACGGACTGTGGCCTTTCGGCGCGCAACTGGCAAGTCGAAGGGCACCGGCACGAGCATGGGCTCCCCCACCCCAACCAGCCTGCCCTGCCGGGTGTTCATCAGCGCGTGAGCTGCCGTTGAGCAGTTCACAAACTGCGCCTCATCACCCCCTGCTATCGCAAGGGGAGGAGTAAAAGCAGCAATCCACGTTTCCACTTCCCGCTTCAGGCTTTTGACTTCCCGATTCCCGATTCCCGATTCACGATTCACGATTCACGATAACCACCCCCATGCCGCAGCGCAGCGTGACGAGCATCCGCCCTATCCGCGTACAGTCGCAGCGGGGCGATCCAGACGAGGGGCAGGCATGCGGGGCAACGGCAGGACCCGGTCGCGGAGTTTGGCGCATTGGCGCGTGCAGGATCTGGAAGTTTTCGTGCAACTGGTCGAATGCGGCTCGTTCACCCGCGCCGGGCAGTTGCTGGGGATGTCCACGTCGGCGATCAGCAAGCGCCTGGCGGCACTGGAAACGCATCTGGGCGTGCGCCTGCTCGATCGCACCAGCCGCGTGTTGTCGATGACCAGCGAAGGGCGCGAGTTCCATGCGCGCGCCGCCAGCGTCTGCCAGCAACTGCGCGAGGCCGAGTCCAGCGTCGCCGGCGGCGCCACGCATCTGCGCGGCACGCTGCGGGTGAGCCTGCCGACGGCCGCGGTGGAAATGGGGATCCTCGGCGATCTGGTGGATATCTCCACCCGCCATCCGGCGCTGGACATGGAGGTGTACCTGTCCGATCGCTCGGTGGACTTGTCGGCGAAGGCGCTGGATGCCGCGCTGTTCATCACCGACGACCCGGATCGGCATCCGGGCGACGTGGTGCTCGGCCTGCAACCGACCGTGCTGGTGGCCGCACCGGAGTTCCTCGACCGCATGGGTCGCCCCAGCCAACCTGAGGAACTCGCATCCTTGCGTTCGATCCGCGCGGTGTCGCGGCGCGGCAATCCGATTCCCTGGACGCTGTTCGGACCCGATGGCCGCCAGTTCACCGTCCCCGTCGCCGGCCCCACCCTGCTCAGCGACGATCTGCGCGTGACCTACATGACCGCGCTGGCCGGCGGCGGCATCGCCCGCGCGCCGCTGGCCTACATCGCCGACTCGCGCAAACCCTGCCGGCTCGAACAGGTGTTGCCGCAGTGGCGCTTCCCACCGATCGTGCTGATGGCGGCGCTGCGCCACAAGCACGCGCCGTCGCGGCGGGTGAAGGCGCTGCTCGATCTGGTGCGCGTGGGTCTGGAACGCATGGATGCGCTGGTGCAGGGCGGACCACTGGAGGCATCGTTCAAGGCAGCCGTCGCCGAGGATCGCGAGCGTTTCGTGCAGACGCACGGCGCACGCATGGCCTCGCACTGGGCGCAGGCACGGCACGCGGAAGGCTGAATACGCCGGATTTGCGTTGCGCTGCATCATGCCGAGACGGCGTTTCGTTTCCAAAATGGAAAGACAGCGTGCACGCCGTTCATCTCCGAATCGGGATACGGTTCACACCACTTCGCGGTTCGCGTGTGCATGGTGCGGACTGGCGAAACCTTGCGGCCGGGGAGCTGCCCTGCCATCGCCCGCCGCTGCGCCGTCGTTCGCCACATCCCACCGAGGAAGGCCATGAAACGTACGAACCTGCTGCTTTTCGCCGCCGTGTCGCTGACCGCCTGCGGTGCCTGCGCGGCGGCGATCAATCCCCAATACAAACAACTCGCCGGCCCGCCGTCGGAGTTCGACGCGATGAAGCCGGTCGCCACCGGCGCGGCCACCATCACCTCCAAGAGCGCGCTGGTGCCGATCCGCCTCACCGGCGATGTGAAGCAGGGCCGCTCGTGGACGGGCACCCTGCCGGTGGAGAACGGGCGTGCGCGCTTCATGGTGTTCTCCGGCAACGGTTCGCCGCTGCAGGTGGAACTGCGCGATCCGGACGGCAAGCCGATGCAGGTGTCGCGCAACTCCGCCAGCGCGGCCACGCGCGCGGTGCTCGGTAACGAGGCGGCGTCCTTCCCCGGCGATTCGTATTCGCTCGATTCCCTGCGCAACGGCCAGTGGAAGATCACCGTGCGCGCGAACGATCCGCGCGCCTCCGATCGCGGTTACCTGCTGATGGAGGGCGACGCGACGAACCGGCTGGTGTCCTATCCGGCAGCCGGACATCAATGGGTCGGGCAGAAGATCCAGATCGAAGCCGAGCTGTCGCATGTGGGCGCCAACGGCACCAACCTGCTCGGCAAGGGCACCGGCACCATGCTGCGCGCCAGCCTGCGGGTGACCGCGCCTGATGGCAGCCAGCAGACCTATCCGATGTTCGACGATGGCCGCCACGGCGATTCGCTGGCCAACGACGGCGTGTATGGCGGCGAGTTCCTCGCCACCCAGGCCGGCAACTACCTCGCGCAGGTGCAGACCGAATCGATCGGCAGCAATGGCCAGCGCCAGTTGCGCACCGCCGAACACATCATCCCGGTGGTCGCCCAGACCTTGGCGTTGCGCCCGTCCGAGCAGGCACTGGGGCTGGCCGCGAGCGCGGGCCGGGTGGAGATTTCGCTGCCGGCGACCGACAAATCCAGCCAGGGCCACTACCGCGCCTACGCGGAAGTGTGGGGCACCGGCGCCAATGGCAAGCCGGTGCCGATTGCGTGGATCAGCGGCATGACCGAGCGCAGCGGCAATGGCCTGCCGTTGGGTCTGGACGAGCGCTGGATCGCCCGCGCCAATGCCCACGCACCGTATGAACTGCGCAACGTGCGCATCGAGGATCCGGACAGTTTCGTGAGCCTCGCCAGCGCCACGCGCATCCCGCTGTCGCTGCCGGCCCTGCCGCAGCGCATGGCGGTTCCGGCCGCGCCCGACGAGGCGATGACCATGGGCCCGCGCCCGGCCGCGCCACCCGTCCACACTATGGGCACCGGCTCACGCCTGCTGCTGGTGCACGGCTACTGCTCCAGCTTGGTCTGGCCGGCCTCGCAGTTCAGCAATGCCGCGGTGTTCAGCGACCCCAACCAGAACCGCACCAACGACCAGTTCGCGCGCCTGATCCTTGCCTTCGGCAGCTCTTGGCGCGATTACGGCATCGTCGCCCACAGTCAGGGCGGGCTGGCCTCGCTGCACCTGTACACCTACTACTGGAGCGGCCTGGATTACGTCACCTCCGGCTCGCGCCTGATCCAGTCGGTCGGCTCGCCCTATCAGGGCACCAACCTCGCCGGCGTGCTTGCCTCGATCGGCTCGTGGTTCGGCGTGGGCTGCGGCAGCAACGCCGACCTGACCTACTCCGGCGCGCAGGCGTGGCTGTCGGGCATCCCCACCGCCAACCGCGCCAAGGTGAACTACTACACCACCTCGTTCGCGAACTCCTCGTGGTTCTTCAACTACTGCAACATGGGCGCGGAGATGGTGCTGGACGATCCCAACGACGGCGTCACCGAATACGTCAACGACCAGCTCCCCGGCGGCATCAACCGCGGCCACACCTACGGCGAGTGCCACACCACCAACATGCGCGATCCGGCGCAGTATCTGGACTCCTCGCGCAACGCGACGATGAACGCCAACGCGGCACGTTGAGGCAACGGCGCCCTTTGCGCGCCGGTCGATCCCGCTACCGAGACGCAACGACGCACGTTCGGCCAACCCGCCGCCACGTCAGATACGTGGCGGCGTTTTTGTGTGGCGCTACGACACTGGCGATTCACCATCCTGTGCCGCGACAATCGCGCCATACGTGGCGGCGGTTGTTCGCGTGGCGGGCGTGAAGATGGGTGCAACGAAAGCCCGATTCATGGCAGGATTTGCATTCCGGCGTCGGCGTCGGGATCACCTGCTTCGGCCGGCACCGCGCAGGATCCGCGTCGTGAACGCCGCGGGTGGGTGACGGGAGCGATCGACGGGGACGGCATGAACGATCAGGTCAGCACGTCGACACGCATCCTTTTCGTCGACGACTCCAAAGTTCTGTTGAAGACGGCGTCGAAGATCCTCAGCGCCGAATTCGACGTGGTCACCGCGGTCGATGGCCACGACGCATGGCTCAAGCTGGGGCAGGATCACAGCATCCAGGTCATGTTCTCCGACATCAGCATGCCGATCTGCGACGGCTACGAACTGCTGGGGCGCGTGCGCACCTCCGACGATGCCGGCCTGAATGCGATGCCGGTGATCCTCGTCACCGGCGCCGACGACGACGAAACAGCCCGGCAGACGGCGCTTGATCGCGGGGCGACGGATTTTCTCAACAAGAAGCACCTGAGCAGCGAATTGCTGCCGCGCGCGCGCGCGCACTCCAGATACCAGCGGATCAGCCAGCAATTGCAGGCGCAGACGCGGCTCGACCCGTTGACCGGGCTGGCCAACGAGCACGGGTTTCTGGATCGACTGGCGCAGGACATCGCCTATGCGCGCCGACACAAACATGACTTGGCGTTGTTGCGGCTGGAAATCGACCATCTCGCGGCTCTGTACGAGCATCTGGGACAACAGGCGGTCGAGCCCATCGTGGTGCGCGTGGCCGAGTTGGTGCGTGGCCGCATCCGCACCGAGGACACCGCAGCGCACATCGGTCTGGGCGGTTTCGCCGTCTCCGTACCCGGCGGGCATTTGCGCGGCGTGGAAGCGATGGCCGCATCCTTGCAGGCGAAAGTGGCGGCGATGCCGGTGGAGGTCGGCGGCAAGCGCCTTGCCGTCAGTCTGACCGCCGCCGTCATCGGCGGCGATCCAGACGAGTGGACGACGGCGCAGGCTGCACTGGCGCACTCCGCTTCCGCCATCGCGCACAGCCGCCAGCAGGCGCAGGCCGAGCGCGAACATGCCCGCCGCATGGCCGAAGAACAGGCGGCGCGTGAGCAGGCTCGCCGCATGGCCGAAGAACAGGCGGCGCGTGAGCAGGCCCGCCGCATGGCCGAAGAACAGGCGGCACGTGAGCAGGCTCGCCGCATAGCCGAAGAACAGGCGGTGCGTGAGCAGGCTCGCCGCATAGCCGAAGAACAGGCGGCGCGTGAGCAGGCTCGCCGCAAGGCCGAGGAACAGGCGGCACGCGAACTTGCGCATCGCCAGGCCGAAGAACTGGCCGAACGCGAGCGCGCTCGCCGCCACGCCGAGGAACAGGCTCGTCGGCAAGCCGACGTACAGGCGGCGCGCGCGCAAGTACGTCGCAAGGACGAAGATCAGGCACACGGCAAAGCCGATGCGCGCAAGCGCCCGACCACGCCTCGCCCCGCGCCGCCACGTCAGCGCGAAGGCGGGCGGATGGGCGCCGCATTCGGCAGCCTGCGCGCTTTCTGGCAACGCCAGCGCATGCGCATGGCACGCTGGTTCCGGAAGTTGGCCGGAAAGTGATGCCGGTCATACGCACAGGCGGCACCCGCGCCACGCCGGACGCACCCGGAGACACCGGCGGTCGCCGCACGCGACGGTGCGAAGGCAAGAATACGCTGGGCGACTCGTGCCCTTGCCTCGAGACGCGCGGATGAGCCAACCCCGGATCATCCACTACGCCGGCTCGCGCGAAGCCGATGCGGCCTATCTGCGCATGTTGCTGGCGTCGGCGAAGGCGCAACTGGGTCAGGACTGGGCCTGGGGGCAAGCCACGGACGCCGATCTGTTGCTGACCGATGGCGCATCCATCGAGGGAGCGGCATCCCGACCCGCGTCGAAAATCGGATCCGTGGTCGCGGAGATCATCGACGTCGGCGATCCGGTTCCTGCCGGCCCCTTTCTCGCCCGCCCGCTGCGCAGTTCCTCGCTGGCTGCGCTGCTGAACGAGGTCACCCGAAAATATGGCGGTCCGCCAATCACCGGAAGCCCGGTGACGCCCCCACCGCGATCGGCACCGCCAAAGGTCTACGCCGACACGCCCGTGGTTGCCAGCGAATCCGCTGCGGAAGACCCGAACACCATGCGCCCGCTGCTGCACTACCTGCCCAAGCGGGTGCTCGGCGGTTCCGCGCAGATCGCGATGGAGGGCGCGCCGCCTCTCACCATCGACCCAGAGTCGCGGCTGTTCTGGGCGGCCGGCCCGTTGACCGCACTGGAACCCTACCTGCGCGAGCCGCTGCGTCTTGGCGACTGGAAACGCCTGAGCGACCACGATCTGGAAGCCCTGCGCGAAGGCTCGCCGGGACGCTTGTGTGCCTGCCTCGTGTGGATGGACGCCTATTTGCTGTCCAAGGGCGTGCTCTCCCGGCGACTGGATCCGGACGGCGTGTTCTGCCTCACCAAACGCCTCGACCTGGCCAACGACTACCCGCGCGCCCTGCTGATCAGCGTGCAGATGAGCCATCCGCGCAAGCTCGACGCCATCGCCCGCCTGAGCGGCGCCGACATCGCCGAAGTGCACGACGTCGTCAACGCCTATGATGCCATCGGCTACCTGGAAACCACCCGTTCCACCGCAAAACTGTAGCCGCATTCGCGTATCGGGCGGCGAATCGAAACTTGCATCCAGACTGGGGAAAACAAAGTGGCCGGACATTCCAACACGATCGCCGATCTGTATGCAGCCTTTGCGCGCGGCGACATTCCTGCCGTACTGGCAACCCTGTCACCTAACATCCGCTGGACTGAAGCGGAAGGCTTTCCATACGGCGGCACCTATGTAGGCCCCGACGCCGTGCTGCAACAGGTTTTCGCCAGACTCGGCTCCGAATGGGACGGGTATGCCGCCGTGCCTCACGAATTCGTCGCCGACGCCGATACGGTGATCGCCCTCGGCGAATACAGCGGAACGTACAAGGCTACCGGAAAGAGTTTCAAGGCGCCCTTCGTTCACGTCTGGAAATTCGACGCCGACCGCGTCGTTTCGTTCCGGCAGCACACCGACACGGCGGTGGTTCAACGCGCGCTCCAATGACTTGCGCCCGCCCGGGAAGAACCGCAAGAACAACCGCAGTCATTTCTCCTCGTGCGCAACGCGCCTCCCGTCCCCAAACCGGGGGCGCGATGTTCTCGCGCGGATCTTTGCATGCGCACCCCCGACGAGAGCACGGCCCGCCGGCAGCTCCGCAGGATCCCGAAAGCGCCTGACATCCGACTTCCGGATCTCACGGAAAGCGCACAATCCCGCCGAGGGTGTCGTTCAATTTCTTGTAGTTGTCCTTCGCATCGCCCGCATTGCCCGACTGGGCCGCCGCGTCGAGCTTGCCTGCGTAAGTGGCGATCAAGGTCACCTGCTGCTGTAACTGATTCTGCTGGTCGGACGAGAGTTTCGACGCATGCGCCGGCAAGGCAGCGCAGAGGTCGCGAATGGCATCCGCGGCGGCTTGCGCATCCTTCCACGCATTGCCATCGACGGCCTTCTGCAGGGCGTAGCCCTGCTTGTCCAGTGCCTTCCAGATATCGTCGGTGGCCGCCGGAATCGGAGTGGATGAAGCGGCTGGCGCAGAGGCTGCACCGGGAGGCGCAGCCTCCGGCGTGGCGGTCGAACCGGCGTCCGTGGCCACGGCAGCGCCCGATTCCGGCGGCAGGCTAAGTGCCTGGGAAACGGTCGATGTATCCGGCGCCTTGCCGGAGCAGGCGACGAGCAGGCACAGCACCGAAGCGGTAAGCAAGGGAAGAACGAAGATTGGCTTCATGAAAGGCATCGTGTGGAAGGGAATACGGGCAGAGAGGATTTTCTCGGATTAAATTCAGGCGCCGGGCCTGAAGATGCCTGGCGAAATGCAGCGCAATATCCATCCGTGGCAAGGCGTGCATGGAACCAGCGGACGGCAGGATGGATGTCGCACGTGATGGGCCTTCGTTAATTGCGCAACGGGCCTTCGACATAGCCCACCGAATCGTAGGCATTGATGACGTCGAACACCAAGTCGATGTCCACCCGGCTCATCCGCGCAACCTCGTGCAGCTTGCGCGGCACGGCCAGTTGCGCGCCGACACGGTGTACCTGCGGGTATTCGACGGCCACGTTGAATCGGTTGAGCAGACGGAATTCGCCGGTCGCATTGAACTTGCGCGACAACATCCCCTTGGAATGGATGAAGTGATACATCCACACCAGCGCGGCCCAGGGTTTGGTGAACGACGAACGCTCCATCGCGGCGGCTTCCGCCGGGCTCAACGGCTGCCAGTCGGCATATCGCCAGCGCTTGCGCGCGTACGGCTCCATCGCCGCCAGCGAGCCTTGCGTCAGAAACATGCCGGTGCGCGGATCCACGTCCAGCGCCGGTGTGCCGGGCAAGGTCAGGCGTGAGGGAACCCGCAACAGCCGGCGTTCGAAGAAGTCCAGAAAAGCGTAAGTGGCCTTCGGGTCGATAGCCTCGAACGCTTCCTCCGTGGAGCCGGATGAATCGCTGCCGGCAGGCGGAGCCGCTGCAGGTACCGATGAGTGATCGGTACAGTGCGTGGCGGTGATAGCACCCTCGTCGGCTGCGTCCGGATTCGGCAGTTGCGACAGGTCGAACGCCAGTTCCGCCGATGCCGACTTCGCAGCTGCCGTCGCCTGTTCCGGATCGATCCGGTGCGCGCCAGCGTCCTGTCTGCCCGGGTAGCGATCCTCCAGCGCCGACAGGTCGATCGTGCCCATGTCGAATTCGATATCGTCGTCGCCCCATGCAGTAGCGGCAGACTCGACCGTCATCACATTGCCGTCGCTGATCCCGTTCAACAACACCACCACCGCTTCGCGCTTGAACGGGCGGCGCAGGAACGGCCCGCTTGGTTGGCGCTCACGCGGCCCGATCACGTCCGCGCAGGGCACGTCGCGTTGCTGCGCCCTACGCTTGGCCGACTCGCCCAGCAACCGCCGCGCATCCACGATCACCACGTCGGCCTTGCCCTCCGGCCCCCACGACCAGCCGTCCTTCAGATCCTTCTTTGCCGCGCGCAGCAACAGGCGCAGATGCGCGCTGTCCTCGTCGGTGATGCCGACGCAGTGGAGAAGTCTTTCCTTGGCCATGGTGTGAATGGTACCGAAATTGCGCGGTTGAACCGCAGCGAACTCACCCGCCCCCGCCGCCGGGGGTGCCGTGGATGCCGCCCTTGGCGAGGATCGCCGGGTCGAGCAGTTTCTTCAGTTCCTTCTCGCTCAGCCCGGTGGTTTCCCTGGCGACATCGAGGATCGGCCGGCCTTCCTTGTACGCCTGCTTGGCGGTCGCCGCACCCTTGGCGTAGCCGATCACCGGATTGAGCGCGGTGACGAGGATGGGGTTGCGACCCAGCGCCTGCGCGATGTGGTCGGTGCGCACGCTGAAGCCGGCGATCGCCTTGTCGGCCAGCAGGCGGGTGACGTTGGCGAGCAAGCCGATGGATTCGAGCAGGTTGTGCGCGATCATCGGCAGCATCACGTTGAGCTGGAAGTTGCCGGCCTGCCCGCCGACGGTGATGGCGACGTGGTTGCCCATCACTTGCGCGCAGACCATCGCGGTCGCCTCGGGAATCACCGGGTTGACCTTGCCGGGCATGATCGAGCTGCCCGGTTGCAGCGCCGGCAGTTCGATCTCGCCAATGCCGGCGAGCGGGCCGGAGTTCATCCAGCGCAGGTCGTTGGCGATCTTCATCAGCGAGCACGCCAGCGTGTTGAGCTGGCCGGAGAGTTCCACCGCCGCATCCTGCGAGGAGATGCCCTCGAACAGATTGGAGGCCGCCTCGAACTTCGTGCCGGTGGCTTTGGTCAGTTCGGCGGCGACGAGCTTGCCGAACTTCGGATCGGCATTGATGCCGGTGCCGACCGCGGTGCCACCCTGCGGCAGCCGACGCAGGCGCGTGCTGGCGTCTTCGATGCGGGCGATGTTGGATGCGATCTGCGCGGCCCAGCCGCCCAGCTCCTGTCCGAAGGTGACCGGCATCGCGTCCATCAGGTGCGTGCGGCCGGTCTTGACGACTTTCGCCAACTCCTTCGAACGCGCAACGAGCGCGGCATGCAGGTGCTTGAGGGACGGCAGCAGGTGTTCGTGCACGCCGAGGTTGGCGGACACCTGGATCGCGGTCGGAATCACGTCGTTGGAGCTTTGCCCCATGTTGACGTGGTCGTTGGCGTTTATCCTGTCCTTGTCCGCCCGTGGTTTATTGGAGTCGGCCTCGCGGTTGACGAGGGTGGCGATCACCTCGTTCGCATTCATGTTGCTCGACGTGCCAGAACCGGTCTGGAACACGTCGATCGGGAACTGCGCATCGACCTCGCCGGACGCGACCTGCGCAGCGGCTTTCTGGATCGCCTTAGCGAGGTTCTTCGGCAAGTGGCCGAGATCGGCATTGGCCTGCGCACAGGCGGACTTGATCAGGCCCAGCGCGCGGATGAACTCGCGCGGCATGCGCAGCCCGGAGATCGGGAAGTTCTCGACCGCGCGCTGGGTCTGCGCGGCGTACAGCGCGTCGGCGGGCACCTTGAGCTCGCCCATGCTGTCGCGTTCGATGCGGTAGTTGGTGGTCATGCGGGTTCCGTGGTTCGTGGAAAAAACGGGCTGGCGCTACCTGCGCATCACGGCAAGCCGATGCGCTGCAAGAGAAAGTGGCCTGACTTTTCCTTCCCCCTCCGGGGGAAGGTGCCGAAGGCGGATGAGGGATAGACATCGCCGATCGCGAACTCTTCGGTCATCGCGTCAACACCTCAATGCCCTTCCCTCACCCGCCCTGCGGGCACCCTCTCCCGGAGGGAGAGGGGCAAAGATTATATGCGCCCCACCCAGCCCATGCCTCGCAGGTAAAATACAGGGCTTGCCCGGAGCCCCCGATGACCCACGCCCTGCTCGCCCTGTCCCCCGTCGATGGCCGCTACGCCGGCAAGGTCGATGCCCTGCGCCCGATCTTCTCCGAATACGGCCTGATCCATGCGCGGGTGCGCGTGGAAGTGGCATGGCTGCTGGCGCTGGCTGCCGAGCCGGGCATCGCCGAATTGCAGGATTTTTCGGCGGAAGCGACGAATCGGTTGCGCGCACTGGCGCAGGATTTCAGCCCCGACGACGCGGCGCGGATCAAGGCAATCGAGCGCACCACCAACCACGACGTCAAGGCAGTCGAGTACTTCATCAAGGAGCGATTGAAGGATGATGCCGACAGCCTTGCGCAAGAGCTGGGCTCCGCGCTGGAGTTCGTCCATTTCGCCTGCACCTCGGAGGACATCAACAACCTGTCCTATGCGCTGATGCTCACGCAGGCGCGCGAGGACGTGCTGTTGCCGGCCATCGACCGATTGGCCGCCACTCTGCGCGAACTGGCGCACGCGCACGCTGGCCTACCGATGCTCTCGCGCACGCACGGGCAGACCGCCTCGCCGACTACAGTAGGCAAGGAGTTCGCCAACGTGCTCGCGCGCCTGCAACGCCAGCGCCGACAACTCGCTCAAGTCGAACTGTCGGGCAAGATCAACGGCGCGGTCGGCAACTACAACGCCCATGTCGTCGCCTACCCGGAGGTGGATTGGCCGGCCTTCGCGCAGCGCTTCGTCGAATCCCTCGGGCTGGCGTTCAATCCCTACACCACCCAGATCGAGCCGCACGATGGCGTGGCCGAGATCTGCGACGCGCTGCGCCGGATCGGCACCATCGGCATCGACCTGTGCCGCGACATCTGGGGCTACATCTCGCTGGGCTACTTCAAGCAGGCGGTGAAGGCTGGCGAAGTCGGTTCCTCGACCATGCCGCACAAGGTCAACCCGATCGACTTCGAGAACGCCGAGGGCAACTTCGGCATCGCCAACGCCCTGCTCACGCACTTCGCCGAGAAGCTGCCGATCAGCCGCTGGCAACGCGACCTCACCGACTCCACCGTGCTGCGCGCGCTCGGCACCGGCTTCGCCCACGCGCTGATCGCCTTCGACGCGCTCGGCCGCGGGCTGGGCAAGCTCAGCGTCAACCCTGAGCGCCTGGCCGCCGACCTCGACGCCGCCTGGGAAGTGCTCGCCGAGCCGGTGCAGACGGTGATGCGCCGCCACGGCCTGCCCAACCCTTACGAGCAGCTCAAGGCGCTCACCCGCGGCCACGGCATCGATGCCGAGGCGATGCGCGGGTTCATCGCGTCACTCGAACTGCCCGCCGATGCCAAACAGCGCCTGCTGGCGTTGAGCCCTGCGAGTTACACCGGCCTCGCGGCCAGACTGGCTCGCGACATCTGAGCGCCAGCACGCCATGACTGTCTTCCGTTCCTCATCCGCATGACCTCGGACATGAGCGATACAAGCCAACCCGATCCGGCACCACCATCCGAGCACACCGGAACCGAGCCAACCGACTCGTCATCACATCGCGGCACCGGTACGTTACGACACCTGCACTGGAAAAAATTCTTCATCGATCTGGTCATCGTCGTTCTCGGCGTGTTCATCGGCATGCAGGCATCGAACTGGAACCAGCAGCGTGCTACGAACGAACAGTCCGCGATCTTCACCGCGCGCCTGAAAGCCGATCTGCGGGACGCGGATTGGACTTATCAATTCCTGATCGCCTACAACCGCGAAGTGCTGGCCAGCGCCAACCGCACCGTGGACGCGCTCGACGGCAAGGCACCGCTTTCGGACGAAGCATTGCTGGTCAACGCCTACCGCGCCACCCAGTACCGGCACTGGTACAAGCACATCGCGACCTACACGGAGCTGATTTCGACCGGCACCATCGGCCTGATCCACGATCCCGTCCTGCGCGACACCGCGTTGCGGCTCTACAACGTACCCACGATGGACAACCTCGTGACTGAAGGCATGCAATCGCGCTATCGCGAAGCCTTCCGCATGAGCCTGCCGAACGACGTGCAGCGCACGCTGGCCCGCCGCTGCGGCGACCGCTACATCGTAGCCGGCAACTATGCCGGCATCCACGGCAACCTCGATTACCCCTGCACCACCGGGCTGTCCGCGCAGGACATCGCCGATTCGGCGAATGCGCTGCGATCCAATCCCAACCTCGTCCCCTACCTGCGACTGCGCATCGCCGATCTCGAAACCCGTCTGGTGGACTTGACCAGCAACAACCGCGACATCTTGAAAAACCTGCGCGCCATCGCGGCGGAGAAACCGTGAGCAAGCCCTCCTTCCTCGCCGAACTCAAGCACCGCAACGTGCTGCGCGCGGCGGCGCTGTACGCAGCGGGCCGTAGCTGATCCTGCAGGTCGTCACCTAGGTCAGCCCGGCGTTCAACCTGCCGGCCGAAACGCAGCGACGGACCATCGTCGCCGCAGCTATACGCTTCCCGTGCGCGATGGCGCTGTCGTGGTTCTACGAACTCACGCCCGATGGCTTCAAGCGCGAGGGCGAAGTCGAGGTTCCGGAAACGGTTCGCTATTCGACCGGGCGCAAGCTGGTCTTCGCGATCATCGCGGTGCTCTCGCTGGCGGTCGTGCTGCTGCTCGCACACCAGTTCGTGTTGCATCGCGATGGCAAGGATGCGACCTCCGAAACCGCGGTCGATCGGCCCATCGCTGCCCTGCCCTTCCACAATCTCGGTGCGGACAAGGACAACGGTTTCTTCGCCGATGCCCCCAGCTTGGAGAGCGTCAACTCGCTCGCCCGCATGCCGAAACTCCAAGTGGCGTCGCGCACCGCATCCTTCGCCTTCCGCGACAGCAACAAGGCCACCGCGGACATCGCCGCGAAGCTGCGCGTGGCGACCCTGCTGGAGGGCTCGGTGCAATACAGCGGCGACAAGCTGCGGGTGACCGTGCAGCTGATCCGCGCGGCGGACGGCTTCGAACTGTGGTTGCAGGACCACGACCGCAGCAACAACGACGTGATCGCGGTCGATCGCAAGCGCGCTGAAAATCGCCACCGACCCGAAGGCGCTCGCGCAGATGCAGCGCGCGGGGACGCTCTCCGTGCCCGCCTACCAAGCCTACCTGCAGTGCCTCGCGCTGTTCTTCAAGGCCAGTAAATACCCCCGGCAGAGCCGGGGGTTCCCCAAATTTGCATGATTCATCGACCCGCAACAGCGCCAATCGCGCAAATCCAGAAAATCACACTGGCAACCCCTGCCACGCGATACCACCACCGGCCGCGATGCGCAGCAGTTTCGTTTACTACGTCGGTTACCGAAGCAGAACCTTTGTACTGGAACAGCCAGAGCGTCAAATACGAGGCGGCCACAGCCAGAATCACGAAACCTTGCTTTATCTGACCCTGCATGAAGTCCGAAGCAACCACCCAAGGAAGAGCAGCCAGATAGACGGCAAGGAAGATCCGCCACATCCACGCCTTCGCGCCCACGTGTTGCCGGGAATCGATCTCGCTCACGCCCTCAGACCTTCATGTCCTTCAGCGCCGGGTGCACGATCTGGCCGCCCTCGACGTTGATGCCGCGGGTCAGCGCCTGATTGCCGCGCCAGTCGCCGCCGGCGAGCTTGTTCACCCACGGCAGGATCGCCGCGCAGATCGCCTGCGAGGAGGTCTGCGGCACCGCGCCGGGCATGTTGGTCACGCAGAAGTGGGTGATGCCCTCCTCGACGTAGGTCGGCTCCTTCCACGTGGTCGGGCGCGAGGTCTCGAAGCAGCCGCCCTGATCGATGGCGATATCGACGACCACGCTGCCGTCTTCCATGTCCTTGAGCATCTCGCGGGTCATCACATGCGGGGCCTTGGCGCCGGTGATCAGCACCGCGCCGATGACGAGGTCGGCGTTGGCGACGGCTCGCGCGACGACGTCGTGATACGGATACAGCGTGGTCACGTTGTTGCCCAGCCGCATCATCTCGTCCATGCGGTCCTGGCGCATTTCGAACACGGTCACGTCGGCGCCGCCGGCCGCGGCCAGCGCGGCGGAGGCGCCGCCCGCCTTGCCCGCGCCGAACACCACCACGCGACCGCGCTCGGTCGAGGGCATGCCGCCGAGCAGCTTGCCCTTGCCGCCCATCGGCTGGTGCAGCAAGTGGGTGCCGACCTGCACGCCGATCTTGCCGGCGATCACCGACATCGGTGCCAGCAGCGGCAGGTCGCCGTTGGGCAGTTCGACCGTCTCGAAAGCCACGCCGCACAAGCCGATGTCGAGCAGGTGGCGGGTCAGCGCCGGTTCGGCGGCCAGATGCAGGTAGCAGAACAGCAGGTGATCGCGGCGCAGGTGCTTGAGGTCGCCGGCGATGGGCTCCTTCACCTTCACGATCAGCTCGCCCTTCTCGTACAGCGCGGCGGCATCCGGCGCGATCTTCACGCCCAGCGCGGTGTACTGCGCATCCTTGAAACCCGACTTCACCCCGGCATCCTTCTCGATCCACACCTCGTGGCCGCGCTTGACCAGATCGCCGGCGGCGGCGGGGACGAGGGCGACGCGGCCTTCGAGGGTCTTGGTTTCGCGGGGGATGCCGATGTGCATGGGTGATCTCCGATGAGGGGTTGAGAAGTTAGACGACGCGGACGATCTTCCATCCGCGAATTACATGGAAGGATTGATATTGCGAACCTGATCGTGCCGTTGCCTGCTCCCTTCTCCCTCCGGGAGAAGGTGCCCGCAGGGCGGATGAGGAAAGATCCCCCCGCCGCTTGCAGGTTTTCGACGCTCGACCAAGCTCATCACCCGAAAGGATGCGCAACACAGCGTGCGCAGCCCGCGCCTTGATAACCGGCACCGCGACCCGCATGCTGCCAAGGTTGCCGACGCTGCGCCCATGCCGATCCGGCATCAGCACAGCACGTCGCAACCTCCACGCGCATCCCTTCCCGAAACCCGCGAAGTATAGACCATCCCCATGTCCAGCCCGTCCGCCAAGCCCCGCCACACCCGCCTGCTGATCCTCGGTTCCGGCCCCGCCGGCTACACCGCCGCCGTGTATGCCGCGCGCGCCAACCTCAAGCCGCTGCTGGTCACCGGGCTGGCGCAGGGCGGGCAGTTGATGACCACCACCGACGTGGACAACTGGCCCGGCGACGTGCACGGACTGCAAGGCCCGGCGTTGATGGAACGCATGCGCGAACACGCCGCACGCTTCGACACCGAGATGGTGTTCGATCACATCCACACCGCCGATCTCGCGCAGCGCCCGTTCCGGCTCAAGGGCGATTCCGGCGAATACACCGCCGACGCGCTGATCATCGCCACCGGCGCGACCGCCAAGTATCTCGGCCTGCCGTCCGAGGAAGCCAACAAGGGCCGCGGCGTGTCGGCCTGCGCGACCTGCGACGGCTTCTTCTTCCGCGAACAGGACGTGGCGGTGATCGGTGGCGGCAACACCGCGGTCGAGGAGGCGCTGTATCTGGCCAACATCTGCCGCAAGGTCACCCTCGTGCACCGCCGCGACAAGCTGCGCGCCGAGAAGATCATGCAGGACAAATTGTTCGCCAAGGAGCAGGCCGGCAAGATCGAGATCGTCTGGGATTCGGGCGTGGACGAGGTGCTCAGCGACGATGCCGGCGTGAGCGGCCTGCGCCTGCGCAACCTCAAGACCAATGCCACGAGAGAAATCGCCGTCACCGGCATGTTCGTCGCCATCGGCCACACCCCCAACACCAGCCTGTTCGAGGGCCAGTTGGAGATGAAGAACGGCTACATCCGCATCCGCACCGGCCTCGATGGCATGGCCACCCAGACCAGCGTGCGTGGCGTGTTCGCCGCCGGCGACGTCGCCGATCAGGTGTACCGACAGGCGGTCACGTCGGCGGGCTTCGGCTGCATGGCCGCGCTGGATGCGGAAAAGTTCTTGGATACGGAGGGATAAGCCGGGGCTTTTGCGAAGCACCGCTTCGCCTCCGAGAACGCCGGGACACGGCCGAAATTTGCTCCTGCAATTTCGGCATTGGCCCGCTTCGCTGTTGAGAAACGTTTCCACCATCCAAGGCGGCAGAGGTTCCGGCTGGCGTTCAGGGCCACCCGGCTTGAAAGTCCGAAGCCACACAACACCGATGCATCGGCGTGCGTTGGTCAGGCAAACATCCAGCATGCAGGCTTGCGCGTGTTCCAGTCCGATGTGCAAGCTCGCCGCTGGAATCACAGCCGTGCCGCCGATATCGCAAGTCGTCGGATCTCACAACGCCCGGTGCACCGCCTCGCCGAACAATTCGGTGTGATGCGCGCAATCGTTCAGTCGCACCACTTCCATCGAATCCGCACTTTCGCCTTCGAGCAAATTCAACGTCGTCGGTGCCTGCCGGAAGCCCCACACCCGCGCCAGCGGGATGCCGAGAATCCGGCACAGCAGGACGCGATTGACCGCGTCGTGGGCGACGATCTGCACGGTCTGGTCGTCATGCAATCCGGCGCAGGCCCGCTCGAATGCAGGCCATGCGCGATCGAGCACTTGTTGCAACGACTCGCCACCCGCACCCGGCATCTGCACGGTATCGGGCGCGCTGCGCCAGGCCTTGAAACGCGCGCCATCCTCGGCTGCGATCTGCGCGGCGAGCTTGCCTTCCCAGGTTCCGTGACCGATCTCCAGCAAACCCGGATCGGTGCTCAGCATCGCCTCGCGCGACGTGCCCAGCGCGAGCTGCGCGGTGCGCAATGCGCGCGACAGCGGCGAGGCCACCGCACGTGCGATCGGCGCGTTCGCCAATCGTGCGCCGAGCTTGCGCGCCTGCTCCTCGCCGATGCTCGACAGCGGGATGTCGGTCTGGCCTTGATAGCGGCCTTCCGCGTTCCACGGCGTTTCGCCGTGGCGCACCAGCAGCACGCGCATCAGAGCATCTCGATCGAGGCGATGCCCGGCTTGCCGCGCAACCCGGCCAGCGCGGCATCATCCACGCGCCGATCCACGGTGATCGCCGCCAGCGCGTGGCCCTCGCCGGTGGCACCGAGCGAGAAGTTGACGATGTTCACCCCGGCCTTGCCCAACTCGGTGCCGACCACGCCGACGATGCCGGGCACGTCCTGATTGCGCAGCAGCAGGATGTGCGCGTTCGGATCGAAATCCAGCTCCACGCCATCCAGCCGCACCACGCGCGGGCCGCGGTGCAGAGTCGCCGAGATCCGGCTCTCGCCGCGCTCGCCGACCACGCGCACGCGCAGCAGGCGATCGAAACCTTCGCTGTCGCCGCCGACGGTTTCGCTCACCGTCAGCCCGCGCGCGGCCGCCTCGTGCAGCGCGTTGACCGGGGTGACGCGGCCCGAGGCGCTGCCCAGCAGCGCGGTCAGCAGCAGGCGCGTGAGCGGGCGGGTGTCCAGCCCCTCGCTGCGACCGGCGTAGGTGATGTGCAACTGACTCGGCGCGTGTTGCAGGCGCGAGGCGAGCTTGCCCAGCGCGGTCATCAACGGCATCCACGGCCCGACCTCGCGCGCGGCCTCGGCCGACAGCGGCGGCAGGTTGACGCAGCCGGCGACCGCGCCGGTGTTGACGAAGTCGATGATCTGCCGCGCGAGGATGGTGCTCACCGCCTGCTGCGCCTCGCCGGTCGATGCGCCCAGGTGCGGGGTGAGGATCAGCTTCGGATGCGCGCGCAGCGGCGAATCGGCCGGCAATGGTTCGACCGCGAAGGTATCCAACGCGGCGCCGGCGAGATGGCCGGCATCGAGCAGTTCCAGCAATGCGCTTTCATCGACCAGCCCGCCGCGTGCGGCATTGATCAGGCAGGCGCCCTTTTTCATCGCGCGCAGGCGCTCGCCGCTGAGCAGGTTCGCGGTCTCGGCGGTGCGCGGCATGTGCAGGGTGATGACGTCGGCCCAAGCCAGCAGTTCGTCGAGCGACTTCAACGGAATGCTCGACCGCGCGGCCACCGCCGCCGGCAGGAAGGGATCGTAGGCGGCGACTTCCATGCCGATGCCGTGCGCCTTGCGCGCCACCGTGCCGCCGATGCGGCCGAGACCGATCACGCCCAGCCGCTTGCCTTCCAACTCGAAGCCGGTCAGCCCGGCCTTCGGCCACTGCCCGGCCTTCATGCCGGCATCGGCCTTGGGGATGTGCCGGGCGAGCGCGAACAGCAGCGAAATCGCGTGCTCGGCCGCGGCCAAGGTATTGCCGTCGGGTGCATTCATCACCGCGATGCCGCGCGCGGTGGCCGCTTCCACGTCGATGGTATCGACACCGGCACCGGCGCGACCGATCACCTTGAGTTTGCCCGCGCCCGCGAGTGATTCGGTTCCGACCTGCGTGGCCGAGCGCACGAGGATCGCGTCCACGTCGGCAAGCATCTGCGCCAGCTTGCCCTGATCCTTCACCGGATCGCTGACCTGCACCTCGAAACCGGCATCCTTCAACATCGTCAGGCCATCCGCATGGATGCCGTCGCAAGCCAGAACCTTCATGTCGCCGTCCACTCCGCATGCCGATAAAGGGCGTGCAGTGTAACGGGTTTGCGCTGGAGTGAAGGCTCCAGCAATCCAGCGCATCGGCGATGCGCTCATGCCCGTAACGAACAGGGGGCTGACGCCCGTCTGTCCGGATACGCCGGTCTGCAGGCGAGTGAGCTACTACTCCACCGTCGCCGTCAGCAACCGGGGAGCTTCTTCCTCGGCGTGCACGGTCAGTTCGCCCTCGGCCACGCCGACCACCACGCGACCGCCGCCGATCAGCTTGCCGAACAGCAGTTCGTCGGCCAGCGGACGCTTGATCTTTTCCTGGATCACCCGCGCCATCGGGCGTGCGCCCATCAGCGGGTCGAAGCCGTGCTCGGCCAGCCATTGCCGGGCTTCCGGGGTGACGGTCAGGCTGACGTGTTTTTCCTGCAACTGGGTTTCCAGTTCGATCACGAACTTGTCCACCACGCGCAGGATGTGCTCGAAGGTCAGGCCGCCGAACTGGATGATGGCGTCCAGCCGGTTGCGGAACTCCGGCGAGAACTGCCGGCGCACCACTTCCATCGCGTCGGTGGCGTGATCCTGCTTGGTGAAACCGATCGAGCGCCGCGCCGCCTGCGCCGCGCCGGCATTGGTGGTCATCACCAGGATCACGTTGCGGAAGTTGGCCTCGCGGCCGTTGGTGTCGGTGAGCGTGCCGTGATCCATGATCTGCAGCAGCACGTTGTACACGTCCGGGTGCGCCTTCTCGATCTCGTCGAGCAGCAGCACGCAGTGCGGGGTCTTGACGATCTTCTCGGTCAGCAGGCCGCCCTGATCGAAACCGACATAGCCCGGCGGTGCGCCGATCAGGCGCGCGACCGAGTGCGACTCCATGTACTCGGACATGTCGAAGCGCACCAGTTCGATGCCCAGTTGCATCGCCAGTTGCCGGGTGACTTCCGTCTTGCCCACGCCGGTCGGGCCGGCGAACAGGAAGTTGCCGATGGGTTTGTCCGGCGAACCCAGCCCCGAGCGGGCGAGCTTGATCGCCGCAGCCAGCGTTTCGATGGCCGGATCCTGCCCGAAGATCACCATCTTCAGGTTGCGCTCGAGGTTCTTGAGCACATCCTTGTCCGAGGCCGAGACCTGCTTGGTCGGGATGCGCGCCATGCGGGCGACGATGAACTCGATCTCCGGCACGTCCACCACGGTCTTGCGCTGATCCTCGGGCACCAGCCGCTGGCGCGCGCCGGCCTCGTCGATCACGTCGATGGCCTTGTCCGGCAGCAGGCGGTCGCCGATGTGCTTGACCGACAGATCCACTGCGGCCTGCAGTGCCTCGCTGGTGTACTTGACGGAGTGATGCTCCTCGAACTTCGTCTTCAGGCCGTTGAGGATGGCCACCGATTCGGCCACGGTCGGCTCGACCACGTCGATCTTCTGGAAGCGCCGCGCCAGCGCGCGATCCTTCTCGAACACGCCGCGGTATTCCTGGAAGGTGGTCGAACCGATGCAGCGCAGCTCGCCCGAGGCCAGCGCAGGCTTGATGAGATTGGACGCATCCATCGTGCCGCCGCTGGCCGAACCGGCGCCGATGATGGTGTGGATTTCGTCGATGAACAGGATCGAGTTCGGCAGTTTCTTCAATTCGGCGATCACCGCCTTCAGGCGCTTCTCGAAATCGCCGCGGTACTTGGTGCCGGCCACCAGCGCACCCAGATCCAGCGCCCAGATCACCGCATCGCCCAGCACCGCCGGCACCTGCGCTTCGACGATGCGTTTGGCCAAACCTTCCGCCAGCGCGGTCTTGCCCACGCCGGCATCGCCGACATACAACGGGTTGTTCTTGCGCCGCCGACACAGCACCTGAATGGTGCGCTCGACTTCCTCGGTGCGCCCGACCAGCGGGTCGATCTTGCCGGCCAGTGCCTGCTCATTGAGATTGGTGGCGAATTCGGCCAGCGCGCTGCCCTTGGGCTCTTCGCCTTCGCCTTCCTTGTGCGCCTCGCCAGCCTTGGCCTGATCGGCGGCCGGCTCGTCGTGACCGAGCTTGGCCACGCCGTGGGAAAGGTAATTCACCACGTCCAGCCGGGTCACGTCCTGCTGGGCAAGGTAGTACACGGCATGCGAATCCTTTTCGCCGAAGATCGCCACCAGCACGTTCGCACCAGTGACCTCCTTCTTGCCGGAGGACTGCACGTGGTACACCGCGCGCTGCAACACGCGCTGGAATCCGAGCGTGGGCTGGGTGTCGCGGGCGTCGTCCTCGGGCAGCACCGGGACGGTCTCGCGGATGGTCTTGCGCAATTCCTCGGCCAGCTTGCGGGTGTCGCAGCCGCAGGCGCGCAGCACCGAGGCGGCGGATGCGTTGTCGAGCAGCGCCAGCAGCAGGTGCTCGACGGTCATGAATTCATGCCGCGCCTCGCGAGCCTGCTTGTAGCACTGGCCGATGGTGAATTCGAGATCCTTGCTGAACATGGATGGCTGGCTCCTCGCCTGATTACCACCGTTATGGGGACACGCTACGCCTTTTCCATGCCGACGGGGCGCTTTCCTGCCCTGCCTTCATTGACCAACGATGTTGCCGTATCACACCGGACCTGCGGGAACAAACCGGTCACGCTTTTTCCATCGTGCATAACAACGGGTGCTGGTGCTGCCGCGAAAATTCGTTCACATGCGTTACCTTGGCCTCGGCCACCTCGCGGGTGAACACTCCGCACACCCCGCGCCCACGGGTGTGGACGTGCAGCATCACCTGCACCGCCTTCTCGCGATCCATCGCGAAAAACTGCTGCAACACCATCACCACGAAATCCATCGGCGTGAAATCGTCGTTCAACAGCAACACCTGATACAGCGGCGGCCGCGCCACCTGCGGCTTGGCGGTTTCCACCGCCACACCGTGCTGGGGTTCGCGCTCCGGCGGGTGCCGGCGGGACGAGCCGGCACGCATCGGAACGGCATGAAAGACGTTGCGCATGGGGCGATTATAGGCAGCGCCGGATTTTCGGAAAGACGTGGACGACAGCCCGCGACAACGGGCACCATGGCAGTTCCGGTCGCGGCATACGGCGACCGCCCCAACATCCGCGCATGCCCAATCCATCCGAATTCGATACCGTTAACGACCGCAACGTGTGGCAACCCGATGTGACCGTGGCAACCCTCGTGGTGCGCGATGGCGCGCTGCTGATGGTCGAGGAGGAAGCCTCCGGGCGCCTCGTGCTCAACCAGCCGGCCGGCCATCTGGAACCCGACGAATCGCTGCTCGCCGCGGCGGTGCGCGAAACGCTGGAGGAAACCGGCTGGGACGTGGCACCGACTGCATTGGTTGGCCTGTATCAGTGGAAGAGTCCGACCGACGGCCGGCATTTCCTGCGCGTGGCGCTCGCCGCCGAGCCGCTGCGCAATCACCCCGAGCGCCCGCTCGATACCGGCATCGTGCGCGCGCTGTGGATGACCCCGACCGAACTCCAGGCGGCCAGCGCGTGTCACCGCAGCCCGCTGGTGTGGCGCGCCGTGAGCGATTATCTCGCCGGCAGCCGGCACCCGTTGTCGGTGCTGGCGCAGTTGGCGTGAGCGCGGCGGGGTTTTACCAACCTACCCCACCCCAACCCTCCCCTGTACACAGGGGAGGGAGACAAACGCCGGGCGTTCTTCGGCAGCGTCTTTGCTCCTCCCCTTGCGCCAGCAGGGGGAGGTTGGGAGGGGGTTGTTCATCAACGCCAAAAATCGAACCCCTCCCCAACCCTCCCCTGTACACAGGGGAGGGAGACAAGCGCCGGGCGTTATTCGACAGCTTCTTTGCCCCTCCCCTTGCGCCAGCAGGGGGAGGTTGGGAGGGGGTTGTTGAATCAGCGCATGAATCCGAACCCCTCCCCAACCCTCCCCTGCAAGCAGGGGAGGGAGACCAGCACGGCAGGTGCTTGAGTCCGTTCTTGCCATGAGCCTAGACAAAGTCATGCTCGGCGTCTCCGGCGGGGTGGACTCGTCGGTCGCGGCCTTGTTGCTGCAACGGGAAGGCTACGACGTGGCCGGCCTGTTCATGACCAACTGGGAGGAGGATGGCTCGGGCGATTGCCGCGCCGAGGACGACCGCAAGGACGCGCTCGCGGTCTGCGGGCGGCTGGACATCCCCTTCCACGCGCGCAACTTCGCCCGCCAGTACTGGGACGAGGTGTTCGCGCACTTCATCGACGAATACCGAGCCGGCCGCACGCCCAACCCGGACGTGCTGTGCAACCGACAGATCAAATTTCGCACCTTCCTCGATGAAGCTCGCGCGCTCGGCGCGCAACGCATCGCCACCGGCCACTACGCGCGCATCGACCACCACGCCGGGCGCTGGCGGTTGCTGCGCGGCGTCGATGCCGACAAGGATCAAAGTTATTTCCTGCACCAACTCGGTCAGGAAGCACTGGCGGCCACGCTGTTTCCGATCGGCCACCTGCCCAAGGCGCAGGTGCGCGCACTGGCCCGTGAAGCCGGGCTGCCCACCCACGCCAAGAAGGATTCCACCGGCATCTGCTTCATCGGCGAGCGCGATTTCCGTGAGTTCCTGTCGCGTTACATCCCGATGCAGGCTGGCGAGATCCGCGACCCGCAGGGTCGGCGTATCGGCGAGCACACCGGCGTGTACTACTACACCCTCGGTCAGCGCGAGGGGCTGGGCATCGGCGGCGTGCGCGGTCGTGCGGCCGCGCCGTGGTTCGTGGTCGGCAAGGACGTGGCATCGAACGTGCTGTACGTCGATCAGGGCCACGAAAGCTCGTGGATGCTCTCCTCGCATCTGAACAGCGAGACCGCCCACTGGATCGCCGGTACGCCACCGGCGACCACCTTCGAATGCACCGCCAAAACTCGCTACCGGCAAGCCGATGTCGCCTGCCGCGTGAACGTGCGCGACGACGGCACCCTGGATGTCGCCTTCGAGCAGCCGCAGCGTGCAGTGACTCCGGGGCAGTCGGTGGTTTTTTACGATGGCGAAATCTGCCTCGGCGGAGCGGTGATCGCTACCACCGATGCGCCGGAAGTGCCCGAACGCTCGCGCAACGTGCCTGCGACGTGAGATTCTTGCGCGGATGAACACTCCCCGATTCGCTCGCGGTCCTGCCGTGCTGTCGCCACAGCCTGCCGGCTGTCGTTCCGCGCCGTGAAAGACCGCGTCCTCGCCCTCGCCGGCCTGTTGCAGGCTTGCCAGCTCGTGCGCCGCATCGCTGACACCGGCGATGCGCAGAACGCGCCGCTGACGGTGTGCATCGACAGCCTGTTCCGGTTCGACGCCGAATCGGTGGCATCCGTGTACGGCGGCGCGAGTGGGCTGCAGCCCGGTCTGCGCGCGCTGTTGGCGCATCTCGGCGGCGAGGGCGAGCGCGATGCTATGCAGCTGAAGCTGGCTGCGGGCGTATTGCGGCTGGAACGCAGCTACAGCGGCAACCGTGCGGTGGGCGACAAGCTGCGCCAAGGGCTGGAACAAATCGCCCGCCAACGCGAGCACTGGGGATCGACCCACCCGAACGTACTCAACCAGCTCGGCGAGCTGTACGCGGCGACGATCAGCAACCTGCGCCCGCGCATCATGGTGCAGGGCAACCCGGTGTACCTGCAGCAGCCGCCCATCGTCGCCGAGATCCGCGCGATCCTGCTCGGTGCCCTGCGCTCGGCGGTGCTGTGGCGACAACTGCACGGCAGCCAGTGGGATCTGTACCTGCGGCGTTCGGCGCTGGTCGCAGAGGCACGCAACTGGCTCGATTGAACCGCCAATCACATCCGGTCACCAGCCACGCCTTGGTGGACGCATTTCCCTGATTGGCGAGGCAATGAGCGGCCTCGTCGATGCGTGGATAACCGGGAATGTTCTGCTGTTGCCACTGGGCATCGACGGCGCAGGACAGCGGCGCACTGGGCGGCTTGACCCGCTCGCCCGACGTGCCACTGCAAGCGGCGGTACACGTATCAGGTTGACACGCGCCACCCATCGCGCGCCGGGAGTGGTGAACTACGTCAGCCACTCGCGGCGATCGGTGCGCCACGCCGACCACGGCTCGCCGCCGGCGTCGATTTCGTACACCTGCCATGCGCCGGTGCGCGGCAGGAAATCCAGCGGCGACTCGCCGCCGTCGAAGCGTTCGAGGCTCGCCGCAAGATCGGTCGAAGACTGCGCGCGCACCGCCAGATAACGGGTGACCTTCGTCCACGTATCGGTGGCCAACAGGAAGAACAGCGTATCGCCCTGCCGCAGCGAGCTGACGAAAATCTGTTTGACGCCGCGAGCGGCGCGCAACACCTGGGTCGGCCGGAAGTGTTCCGGGTCGTCCAGCGGCAAACGCTCGGCATGCAGGTACAGGCGCTCGTTGAGCGGGCTGACGCATTGCAGCGACCACTGGGTGAGGATTTCACCGCGCGTGCGGCGCACCAGTTCCTTCGCGGCCAGACGCCCGTCGGCGAAGCGCACCACGTCGTGCGGAGAGCCCTCGTCGATATCCGTCGGCAGGTTCGGCCAGCGCGGCACGTCCTGCCCGTGAAGACGGTAGGCGATCGGCCAGCGCCCGAAGCCGACATGGTATTGGCGGCTCTCGGCGTGGCCGCTGAGCAGGCGCCAGCGCGCGCCATCGAGCACCACCTCGGTACCGGCGACGGTATCGCTGCCCGGTGAGACCCGATGGCGGCCGCGGGCGTTTTCGATCAACTCGTATGCCGGCTGGCCATTGCGCGTCGGCGGTGCCCACGGCATCGGCGCCATGCCCTGACGGATGCGTCGGAACAGGGCCGAGCTGTCCACGTCGCCGGGCTTGGGATAGCTGGGTGGCGCGCCGGCCGGGCGCGCGTCGTTGACCGTCTTCACCCAGGTGACGGTGTGCATGATCAGCGCCTTCTCGGCGAGCGTGAGCTGCGGAAGTTTCGACACGGAACGATCCCCGGACGTCGTTGCGAGGTGTCAGGATAGTGGAATTGCTGGTGTTGGAAGACATCCGGTCTTCACTGCACTTTGCCGCGCTCTCCGTACACCGCTCACCGCCGTCGACGATCCGGACACCGCTTGCCGCCCTCCGCGACTCGCCGGAATCTCCCCTTCGGGCTATCCTTCGCGCTTCGCGCCGGCTCCGGCGTCCGTCAGCGTGCGCATGAACCCGAATTTCCTCGATTTCGAACAACCCATCGCCGAACTGGAAGCCAAGATCCAGGAGCTGCGCCATGCCAGCCACGGCCCGGCAGTGGACATCGAGGCGGAGATCCACGGATTGCAGGAGAAGCTGCGCGCGCGCACCGGCGAGATCTTCCGCAACCTCACCTCGTGGCAGGTATCCCAACTCGCCCGCCATCCGGCGCGGCCGTACACGCAGGATTACCTGCGCCTGATCTGCGACGAGTTCCACGAACTGGCCGGCGACCGCACCTACGCCGACGACGCCGCCATCGTCGGCGGGCTGGCGCGCATCGACGGCCGCGCGGTGATGGTGATCGGTCATCAGAAGGGCCGCGACACCAAGACCAAGATCCGCCGCAACTTCGGCATGCCGCGCCCCGAAGGCTACCGCAAGGCGCTGCGGCTGATGCAGATGGCCGCACGCTTCGATCTGCCGATCCTCACCTTCATCGACACCCCCGGCGCGTATCCGGGCGTGGGCGCGGAGGAGCGCGGTCAATCGGAAGCCATCGCGCGCAATCTGATCGAGATGGCGCAGTTGCGCGTGCCGATCGTGTGCACCATCACCGGCGAAGGCGGCTCCGGCGGTGCGCTGGCGATCGGCGTGGGCGACCGCACGCTGATGCTCGAATACTCGACCTATTCGGTGATCACGCCCGAAGGCTGCGCCTCGATCCTGTGGAAGTCCGCGGAGAAGGCACGCGACGCCGCCGAGGCGATGGGCATCACCGCCCCGCGCCTGCTGGAGCTGGGTCTGATCGACAAGATCGTCAAGGAGCCGCTTGGCGGCGCGCACCGCGATCCGCAGGCGATGGCCGAGCGCCTGAAGGGCGTGCTCGGCCGCGAACTCGATGCCCTGCTGGCGGTCGATCGCGATGCGCTGTTGGAAAAACGCTACCAGCGACTGCGCGGGTATGGGGCGTACGAGACTGCCGGCTGACTGCCGCCCACCTTACCCTTCCCCCTCCGGGGGAAGGTGGCGCGAAGCGCCGGATGAGGGAAGCCTTCCGGGTTGACAGTATCCCAAGACTGCATTCGATCCGAATTCGCTCGACTGTTCCCATCCTTACCAAACGCCGACAGCCCTTTCCCTCATCCGCCCTGCGGGCACCTTCTCCCGGAGGGAGAAGGGAATGCACGGCATGGGTGGCGTTCGAGCCCATCGACTTCATCCACAGACAGCATTCGCCACGCGCCTTTGCCCAGATCGCCCAGCCGCAGCGGTCCGATGGCGATGCGGATCAGGCGCAGCACGCCGATGCCCTGCGCGGCGAGCAGGCGGCGGATCTGGCGGTTGCGGCCCTCGTCGAGAACGATTTCCAGCCATGCGTTCTTCGCGCCGTGGCGCAATAGCGACGCCGATTTCGCGGCAAGGCGCTCGCCATCGCAGTCCACGCCGACAACCAGTCGTTCGAGCAAGGCCGCATCGGGGATGGCATCGATCTGCACGTGATAGGTCTTGTCCGGCCCCGATACCGGATCGGTGATACGCGCGGCCCACGCCGGATCGTTGCAGAACAGCAGCAGGCCTTCGCTGGCCTTGTCCAGCCGCCCCACCGGCAGCAGCCACGGCAGGCCAGCGCCATCGAGGCAGCGATAGACGGTGTCGCGGCCGTGTTCGTCGTTCGCCGTGGTCACCAGCCCGCGCGGCTTGTTGAGCATCAGGCAGATGCGCGCCTGCGCGCCGATTTCGCGACCATCCACGGCGATGCGGTCACGTCCTTGCACCACCGGGAACTCGGGATTGCGATGCACACGGCCATTCACCGCCACCCTTCCGTCAGCGATCCAGACCGCCGCAACGGTGCGCGATGCCAGACCCAATTTCGACAGCACACGCGCGAGACCGTGCCGCGGAGGGCTTGCTGGCGCGGAATTGCCTGGGTGATGGCGTGGACTGGGCATCCCGCCAGCATGGACAGACTGATGCGCGAATGCCAGTCAAGGAAACACATCCATGAGCATCATTGCCCACCCATTCCGAGTGCGATACCGGAATGTGAAACCGATCACGTTTTCTCCAGCCTGCTAAAATGCATGTTCTCGTTCGCGCATGTCGGGGGGCACGCGCGCTGGCGCATCAGGAGCAGGCGGGTGATGAGGGAGCAGGCATGAAGATCGCGGTGGTGGGTGGCGGCATATCCGGACTGGGAGCCGCCTGGCTGATTTCCAAGGATCCCGACCACGAGGTCGTCCTGTTCGAACGCGAGGAGTACCTCGGCGGACACACCCGCACGCACAAGGTGACCCTCGACGGCCGCGCGTTCAACGTCGATCTGGGCTTCACCGCCTACAACGACGAGAACTACCCGCTGTTCAAGCGCCTGCTCGACGAGCTGGGCGTGGCCAGCCAGCCGGTACATGTGGGCATTTCCGTGCAGGACGCACGCAGCGGGATCGACTACAACACGACCAGTTTTTCCAGCCTGATGGCGCGCCCGCGCAACCTGCTGGATCAGAAGTTCCTGAAGATGCTTTCCGAGGTAAAACGCTTCGACAATCAAGCTCCGCACATCCTCGAAATGGAAGGCGCGGGCCCGACCATCGGCGAATACGTGCGTGAGCAGCAGTATTCGCCGATGTTCATCGACAACCACCTCGTGCCGATGGTCAGTGCGCTGTGGCTGACCTCGCCGCAACAGGTGTTGAACCTGCCTGGCAAGTACCTGATCCGCTTCCTGCGCAGCCACAAGATGCTGCAGGCGCGCAAACAGCCGGAGTGGCGCACCGTGGTGGACGGCTCGGCGCGCTACGTCGAGGAAATGCGCAAGGGCTGGAAGGTCGCCGAGCGGCTCAACACGCCGGTACTGCGCATCGCCCGCGACGAGGACGCCGTGCGCATCACCACCAAGAACGGCGAGGAGAGCTTCGATCAGGTCATCCTTGCCTGCCACAGCGATCAGGCGTTGAAGCTGCTTTCGGACGCCAGCGAGATGGAGACGAAGATTCTCGGCGCGATGTCCTACCAGACCTGCGAAGCGATTTTGCACACCGACGCCCGCCTGTTGCCGGCGAAGAAGCGCGCGTGGGCGGCGTGGAACGCGCACATCCCGGCCAAGCCGGCGACCGCCTGCACGATGAGCTTCTGCATGAACATCCTGCAAAAGCTCGATGCACCCGAGCCGATCATCCTCACCCTCAATCGCAGCAACGAGATCGACACGTCGAAGATCATCACCCGCGCGAGCTGGCAGCATCCGGTGTTCACGCGGGAAAGCATCGACGCGCAGAACCAGCGGGTGAAGATCAATGGCCAGCGCCGCACGTGGTTTTCCGGCGCGTACTGGCGCTATGGTTTCCACGAAGACGGCCTGCGCACCGCGATCAGCGTTGCCAAGGCGCTGGGCGTGGAGTGGCACCACCACTGAGGCGGGTCGCGCCTTCGCTACAGATCAAACTCGCCGCCGACCCTTCGCATCGACCGCAACGCCGTGCATGGGCGTTCGCAACGCGAACGCCGGGCTCGCGCTCAATGCTGGCCGCTGCTCGGCGGCGGCGTGGCCGCTGGCGTAGCCGACGGTGCCGGCGCGGCAGCGTTTTCCGCCTCGACGGCAGCGCCGGTTTTCGGGATGCCCGTGGAAACATGGATGCCGTTGGCCTTCATCCACGCATCGAAGTCGGCGGCGGTGAACTTCTTGCCGTTGCCGCCGGCATTGAATCGGTAAGGCTTGTTGTCCCATTTGGTGCGCGGCACATAGCCATTGGCGCTCGGCGATGCGGCCGGCCCTGGCCTGCACGCATCCAGCCGCAGACGTGCCAGCACGCGATCCACGTCCTGACCATCGCCGTTGCCGGATCCCAATACGTCGTCGGCCATGCCCAGACGGGGGCTGGCAGCGGGCAATTCATCGCTCAACGGCGGCAGGGCGGTCGCCGCCAATGGCAGCGCCGCGGGCAGGGCCTTCTGCGAACAATCAGGTGCCGCCTGCACGTTCATGGCGAGGGGTGCTGCGAGCAGAACGAAAGCAAAGTGCCCGATGCGCATGAACGGCTCCGCTGGATGGGTGATCGTCGATGGTGAGCGAGTGTAGGCGTTGCCTATCGGTTCGACAAGCTCGCACGCCGTTGTTCACACACAGTCGATCACGCGATCGGTCATCGAACACGCCGATGGCATCCCGAAAAAACGAAAACCCGGCGCAAGGCCGGGTTCTCGTCAAGCGTGCAGCGGAAGCGTCCGTCAGTTCTGGACGTTCAGCTCGGTGCGGCGGTTCTCCGCACGACCGGCCGGGTTGTCCGAACCATCCGGGTTGGTGTTCGGAGCGATCGGACGGGTCTTGCCATAGCCGTGCGGCCCGATCAGGCGACCGGCATCCACGCCGTTCTTGATCAGGAAGTCGTACACGACCTTGGCGCGGCGTTCGGAGAGCTTCATGTTGTACGCGTCCGAACCGATCGAGTCGGTGTGGCCGGCAACCTCGACGCGCAGCTGCGGGTACTTCTTCAGCACCGTCACCGCCTCGTTCAGGATCGAAACCGCATCCGGACGCAGCTTGGACTTGTCGAAGTCGAAGTTCACGCCGCGCAGGTCGATGGTGACCGGAACCGGACAGCCATCCGGGCCAACCGTGGTGCCGGGCGGGGTGTTCGGGCACTTGTCGTTGCAGTCGTTCACGCCGTCGCCGTCAGAATCCTTGTCCGCGCAGGTCACGACCGGTGCAGGCGCGGGCGCCGGTTCGACCGCCTTGATCGGCTCCGGCCCCAAGGCCACGGTCACGCCGACCGAAGCTAGCAGGTCGACGAAGTCGTTCTTGGAGGGAGCATTGACGCTGCTGCCGTAATCGTCGAAACGGGCGCCGACTTCCGTGCGGACGCCATAGCGACCGTACTTGGCCTCTAAGCCCACGCCGAAAACCGCAGCGACGTTGTCGCTCGAGCGGTACATCGGGGTGGCGCCGAAGAAATAGCCTTCGCGGTTGTGCTGCCAGCCCAAGCCCGCACGCACGTACGGATCCCAATTGCGGCCGTCCTTGCGGAAGTGATACAGCACATCGAGGTCGACACCGTACTGCGACCAGTGCAGGCCGCTGTCCGGGTGGTTTTCACGGGCGCGTTGCCCATTGAAGTTCAGCTCGAGGGCCCAATTGGAATCCAGCGGCTTGCCCACGCCGATGGTGCCGAAGGGCGTGTTGTAGTTCTGGCGGGAGTTGTCCTGGAAGTTGTAGCCGAACGAACCGGCGAGATACCAGCGGTCGTCGTAATCCTGAGCCAGTGCGGTCTGCGCCAGACCCATGGCGCCGAACAGGGCAAGGCAGAGCATCTTCTTCTTCATGTTTGAAACTCCTTGTTGAGAGCAACCTGGAAAGCCGTGAATACCAACCCTGAACAGCCAGCGCCGCCGCAAGATCGCGGATGTCACCGACCGGAAATTCCCCATCGATTCATCGCCATTAACGAGAGCCTAACAAGTTCCCCCGGTCTGCGCAAGCCGTTGTTCACTCTTTCATGAATCTGTTCAGGAACCATTGAATAGGCGGGCTGTCCAACGCCGCCGGATCGCTCATTCGCATGTGTGGTGCGGGGTTTCGCCACCGCTCGCGCAGGTCGCCATCGTATCAGCCATCCAGCCGTGTCATACCGCTGGCACCCGCACCGCACCTTCCATCAGTATTCGCGCGCTGCGCGACATCACCGCTTTGGTCACCGTCCAGCGGCCATCGACCTGCGCCACCGACGCGCCCACGCGCAGCGTGCCGGAGGGGTGCCCGAAGCGCACCGCATCGCGATGGCCACCGCCGGCAGCGAGATTGACCAGTGTGCCCGGCACCGCCGCCGCAGTCGCGATCGCCACCGAGGCCGTGCCCATCATCGCATGATGCAGCTTGCCCATCGACATCGCGCGCACGTTCAGGTCGATGTCGCCCGCGGCGATGCGTTTGCCGCTGGACGCCATGTAATCCTGCGGCGGGGCGACGAAGGCCAGCTTCGGCGTGTGTTGATGGGTGGCTGCTTCCGAAGGCTCGCGGATCAAGCCCATACGCAGCGCGCCGGCCACGCGGATCGCTTCGAGCTTGGCCAGTGCCGCCTTGTCCTCGTTGATCGCCGCCTGCAATTCCGTGCCGTCGTAGCCGATGGCGGCGGCGTCGATGAAAATCGTGGGGATGCCGGCGGTGATCAGCGTGACTTTCAGTGTGCCGATGCCGGGCACCTCGAGATCGTCGATCAGATTGCCGGTCGGGAACATCGAGCCGCCATCGCCCTCGTCGTCGGAAGGGTCGAGGAACTCCAGCACGATCTCGGCGGCCGGGAAGGTCACGCCGTCTAGCTCGAAATCGCCGGTTTCCTGCACATGTCCATCGGCCATCGGCACCTGCGCAAGGATGGTCTTGCCGATATTGGCCTGCCAGATGCGCACCGTGCACAGACCATCGCGCGGCACCCGCGCCGGATCGAGCATGCCGTGGGCGATGGCGAACGGCCCGACCGCGGTGGAGAGATTGCCGCAGTTGCCCGACCAGTCCACGAAGGCGCTGTCGATGCTCACCTGCCCGTACAGATAGTCCACGTCGTGATCGGGCACCGACGCCGGCGCGATGATCACGCATTTGCTGGTGGACGATGTCGCCCCGCCCATGCCGTCGGTGTGCTTGCCATAGGGATCGGGCGAGCCGATCACCCGCATCAACAAGCCATCGCGCGCCGCGCCCGGCAGGCGTGCAGCCGCAGGCAGGTCTTCGAGACGAAAGAACACGCCCTTGGAGGTGCCACCGCGCATGTAGGTGGCGGGGATGCGGAGTTGGGCCGCTGCGGTCATCGATACTGTCCCGGGAGGTTCTGGAAGGCTCACGTGAGGCGTTCAAGGGCCGCCACCTCGCGCACGCTGCGCATCATCCCGTATGCGGCACCCTTTTTTCCACGGTTGCCGCATTTGGCAGCTGGTCGCACGTATGCGGCAACACCGCGACTTGCAGGCTCGGGTAGGCTGGCAGCATGGAGTTCCGCACCCACACATCGCTCAATGGAATTCCAGCCGCACGATGGGACTCGCTGCATGACGGACGCAACCCGTCCGTCATGCACGCGTTTCTCAACGGACTGGAAACTACCGGCTGCCTGCGCGCGGATTGGGGTTGGACGCCGTTGCACGCCGCGCTCTGGGAAGGCGACGAACTGCTCGCCGCTGCGCCCGGCTACATCAAGGGCAACTCGCACGGCGAGTTCGTGTTCGATCAACCGTGGGCGGCGGCGATCGAACGCGCGGGGCGCGACTACTATCCGAAGTGGCTGTTCGGCATCCCCTACACGCCGGTGACCGGGCCGCGCTGGCTGGCGAAGGACGTTGCCGACCGAACCCTTTTCGTCGAGTTGCTCGCCGAATCCGCGAAACGACTGAAGCTGTCGTCGCTGCACGCCAACTTCCTCACCGCGGATGACGATGCCGCAACGCCACCGCACTGGCTGGAGCGCTGCGACGTGCAGTTCCACTGGCGCAACGACGCCGGCTGGCGCTGCTTCGACGATTACCTCGCGGCGATGCAGCCGAAGAAGCGCAAGAACATCCGCCACGAGCGGCGGCAGGCGCGCGAGGCCGGGGTCGGATTCCGCATCGTCCATGGCGACGAGGCGAGCGCGGACGATCTGGCCGACATGCACGCGCTGTACCTGCACACGTTTTCCGACAAGGGCAATTCGCCGGCGCTGACACTGGCCTTCTTCCGCCATCTGGCGCAGGCGATGCCGCGTCAGTTCGTGCTGATCCTCGCCCAGCGCCATGCCGAAACCATTGCCGGCGCGCTGTTCCTGCGCGGCGGCGACACCCTGTACGGGCGTTACTGGGGCAGCTTCGAGATCATCCCCGGCCTGCATTTCGAAACCTGCTACTACCAGGGCATCGACTACTGCCTGCGCGAAGGGCTGCGCGTGTTCGAACCGGGCGCGCAGGGCGAGCACAAGATCGCGCGTGGCTTCCTGCCGGTGATCACGCGCAGCCGCCACCACTTCACCGAAGCCGGACTCGATCACGCTTTCGCGCGCTGGTGTGCGGACGAGCGCGCGGCCAACGAACGCTATCGTCGCGCCGTGCTGGCGCACTCGCCCTATCGCGATGGTGCCGTGCCATGAGCCTGCGCCTGCCATTGCTCGACGCCGATCCGCATGCGCCTTTCCCGGATCCTCGCACGGCGCTGCGCGAACCCGACGGCCTGCTCGCCTTCGGCGGCGACCTGCATCCAGCACGCCTGCTCAATGCCTATCGGCACGGCATCTTCCCGTGGTACTCGGAAGGCCAACCAATCCTGTGGTGGAGTCCCGACCCGCGCACGGTGTTCCGCAGCGACGGCGTGCACCTGTCGCGGCGTTTCCTGCGCACGCTGCGCACGCTGCCGTGGACGATCACCGCCGATACCGCGTTCGACGCGGTCGTGCTTGGCTGCGCACGATCGCCACGGGCCGATCAGGGCGGCACCTGGATCGTGCCGGCGATGCGCGCAGCGTATGCGGCGCTGCATCGGCTGGGGCACGCGCATTCCATCGAGATCTGGAATGGCGATGCGCTGGTCGGCGGTCTGTACGGTGTGGCGATCGGGCAGATGCTGTTCGCCGAGAGCATGTTCAGCGCGGTATCGGGCGGCTCCAAAGTCGCTCTGGCGGCGACAGCGGCGCTGTTGCGCGAATGGGGCTGGCCGCTGCTCGACGCGCAGGTCGAATCCCCGCACCTGCTGCGCATGGGCGCGCGGACGACCCCGCGCGACGACTTCCTGCGCATCGTCGCCACCCAGGTCGCGCAACCGGCCCAGCCCGGAGTGTGGACGGCGGCGATGGGCGTGCGCGATATCGCATGGCTGCTGGAGGCGAACCGGCGTTAACGCTTTTTTGACGCGAGAATCCCGCGCATGGCAGAATGCGCGGCCTCATTGCGCCTTCCGCTATCCATCCAGAGCACGCATGTCGAAAGACGACGCCATCGAACTCGAGGGTTCCATCCTCGAAACCTTGCCCAACACCATGTTCCGCGTGAAGCTGGAAAACGGCCACGTGATCATCGCCCACATCTCCGGGCGCATGCGCAAGAACTACATCCGCATCCTGACCGGCGACAAGGTCAAGGTCGAGATGACGCCCTACGATCTGACCAAGGGCCGCATCACCTACCGCATGAAGTGACGCCAGGATGGCGGCATCCCGTGCAGCACAGGGATGTGCGTTGACACGGGATCCATCGTCGTAATGGATTCATCCCGTGCAGCACATGCGCCTTCCATCACGCCGCATGCAGCCGCACCAGTTCGCCTTCGCGATCGACGGTGATGAATTGGGCGATGTGCCCGCCCTTGATCTGCTCGACCATCGTGCGCAACGACGTGGCCACCGCATCGTCGCTGGGCGGCTGCCGGTTGTGGCCGGACATCGCGCCCACGAACAGGATGTCCCAGTGCTGGCCGGTCAATTCCGATTCCGCACGCAGGGCGGCAAAGTCGGCGATGTCCTCGGGGCGCTTGTCCACGCACACCGTCGGCGCCAGCGCCCCGCCTTCACCGTGCGCGAACCGCTCGCGCTCGGCGGCAGTCGCATCGCGCGGCAATTCCGCGGCCGCGAACACCAGCAGCAGGCGTTGTGGTTGCGGCTGTGCACGGGCGGCAGCGAGCAGATCGGCAAAACTGTGCAGTGATGTAGTCATCGCGCGTGGAATTCGGAGTCCGGCTGTGGTTCGAGGTAATTTCATGTAACCGTGTAGTAGTGACGTCGCCTGCTAATTCGCCCAGACAAGGGACATCTGGAATAGGAAAAAACAAGAGGTGCCGCCGGACCGACCCAGCCCCGCGGCCGTTCGATCGCCTGCCTCGTGAACTGCGCCTGACAGTTGTCGCCGCAGTACACGATATAACGCTTCACATCGGTGGCTTTCAGCTCGGCGGCGACGCGATCGTGTTGTTTGATGAAGGCCACCATCGCATCCAGATCCTTGGCGGTCTGGAACTGGGGTGGGAGCGCTGCGGATGTGGTGCCGGCGACGCGCAAAGCGGCGGCGATGGGGATGCGCATACGCATGAGTAGCCCCTCCGAGAAAGCAGGTTTTGCGGGTTTCATACGGCCGCGCGCGGCAGCCGATCCGACGCCAGCACGCGGACAGGCACCCGTCCGATACCCTCGCACTCAGCGCTGCCCGCACGGCCTTCGCCTGCGGCCGCCGGCCACAGGGCGCACGCCGCCGCAGTCAGCATCACGTATTCGCGTTCGCGCACGTCGTTCTTGAGCAGCCGATGCAGCAGGATCACTTCCTCGCCGGCCAGCTCGACGAAACCGTGCAGATGCTTGATTGCGATCTCTCCGCAATGCATGAAAGCCTTCAGCCGCAGGCTGTGGATGTTGGTGCAGGCATCGCAGTTGCAGCCGGTGCGCTGCGCGGCGATCGCCCCACGGGTCGCGGCGAAGGCGTCGAACATCGCGCCCAGTTGCGCCAACACGTCCGCCGCGGCGGTCGCCGGATCGTCGCCCGACTCGGCATACAACAGCGCCGCATCGCCCTCGAACTTGTTGAGCGTCAACGGGTGCCGGCTGTTGGCGGCGATGGCCTCGAGCAGCTCGCTGACGATCTGCTCGGCATGCAGCAGGCCAACACTGCGATTGACGATGAAATCGGTATAGCCGCTGATGTCGGCGATCACCAACTGAACGTGGGCGAGGCGGATCATGGCGATGCGGATTCTGGCGGCCTCAACGCAGCACCGCAGCCAGATCGCCCTCGATCTTTTCCGGCGTGTCGGTGGGCGCGTAGCGCTTGACCACCAGCCCGTCGCGACCGACGAGGAACTTGGTGAAATTCCACTTGATGCCGTCGAGTCCGAGGAAACCGCTCTTCTGCTCCTTCAGCCACTTCCACAGCGGATGCGCATGCGCGCCGTTGACCTCGACCTTGGCGAACATCGGAAAAGTCACGTCGTAGGTCAGCGAGCAGAAGCTCTTGATCGCTTCGGCGTCGCCGGGTTCCTGATGGCCGAACTGGTCGCAGGGGAAGCCGAGCACTTCCAGCCCGGCAGCCTTGTGCTTGCGGTACATCGCCTCCAAACCCGTGTACTGCGGCGTGAATCCGCATTGGCTGGCGACATTGACGATCAGCAGCGGCTTGCCGCGATAGGCGGCGAGCGCTTGCTCGTTCCCGTCGAGATCGGAGGCGGTGAAGTCGTAGGCGGTGGTCATCGATCATCTCGTTGCCGTGGCGAGACGACAATGTAGCGCGTGGCGAGACAATCGGCATGTGCCGCGCGGGACTGCGGCTCGTTGGCCACGGCACCGCCTGCGGCGGCTTGATCTGGCTCAAGGAAAACCACAGCCGGCACACGCAGGATGGCAGCGTCCGCGAGGAGCGCTCCATGACCGTTCTGGAAGACCGTTACGGTCGCCACTTCCCGTACCTGCGGCTGTCGGTGATCGAGGCCTGCAACTTCCGTTGCAGCTATTGCCTGCCCAACGGCTATCAGGGCGTGCCGGGCACCCCGCCATCGCTGCGGCTGGATGAGATCGAACGACTGTTGCGCGCCTTCGCCGGCGTGGGCCTGCGCAAGCTGCGCCTGACCGGCGGCGAGCCGACCCTGCGCCGCGATCTGCCGCAGATCATTACCATCGCAGCCGGTTTGCCGCAGATCCAGACCATCGCCCTGACCACCAACGGCTGCATCCTGCGCAAGCGCCGCGCGGTGTGGCAGCAGGCTGGCTTGAATGCGCTGAATGTGAGCGTCGATGCGCTGGATCGCGCACGCTTCGCGGCCATCACCGGGCATGACCGCCTGCACGACATCCTCGCCGGCATCGACGAGGCACTGGCCGCGAATTTTCCAGTCGTCAAGCTCAACGCGGTGTTGCTGCGCGGACTCAACGACGAGCAGATGCCCGCGTGGTTCGAGTACCTGCACGAGCGGCCGGTCGCGGTGCGCTTCATCGAGCTCATGCGTACCGGCACCAACAAGGACTATTTCGAGCGCCACCACCTGCGCGCGCAGGCGCTGGAAGACGACTTGCAGGCGCAGGGCTGGTCGCTGCTGCCACGCGCACCCACCGCCGGCCCGGCGCGCGAGTACGGCCACCCGGACTACCGCGGCCGCATCGGCATCATCGCCCCCTACAGCCGCGACTTCTGCGCCGGCTGCAACCGTCTGCGGGTGACTTCGCGCGGCGACCTGCGCCTGTGCCTGTTCGGCAATCTCGGCATCCCGCTGCGCCACCTGCTGCAATCCGATTCCGATCCCGACCTGCTGCAGGCCACGCTGATCGGGCAACTGGGCCTGAAGGAAGCCGGGCACGGCCTGCACGAAGGGCGCACCGGATTGACGCCGCATCTGGCATCGATTGGAGGATGAGCCGGGATGAAACTGCAGATCCAGTCCGACCACCTGCGCCTGCGCATCGACGAGGCCGAACTGGCGGCCCTGCTGGCGGGCGAACGATTGCACTTGTGTCCGACCTTCCATCGTCGGCACCTGCTGGAGCTGTCAGTATCGCTGGGCGATGGCTTCGCGTTCGCCGCCACCGGAAGCACATGGATGGTGCAACTCGACCGTGCGCGGGTGCAGGCCCATGCCGCCACCTTGCCCACCCGCGATGCGCTGTCCTGCCCGTTCGCTGGCGGGTTGCGGCTGGATTTCGACGTGGATGCGCGCGACAGCGCGCGCGTGCGTCGCGGACAGCGCCGGATCGGGGCAGGAGAGGCCGCGACAGGATGAGAATTCGTGTCCCTTGGCCTGCATGCCGGGCCGCCTTGACCTTGATGCAGATCAGTATCGCCAAATCGATGCACGTTTAAGCTTTCGCCACCCGCGCGTATCCTCAAACCATCCTCCCAGCCTGCCAGGTCGATCCCGATGAGCTATTTCCTCGATCGCCTCACCTTCTTCAAACGCAACCCTGAACGCTTTGCCGGCGGGCATGGTTTCACCAAGACCGAAAGCCGTGAATGGGAGAACACCTATCGCGCGCGCTGGCAGTACGACAAGATCGTGCGCTCCACCCATGGCGTGAACTGCACCGGCTCGTGCAGTTGGAAGATCTACGTCAAGAACGGGCTGGTGACGTGGGAAACCCAGCAGACCGACTACCCGCGCACCCGACCCGACCTGCCCAACCACGAACCGCGCGGCTGTCCGCGCGGCGCCAGCTATTCGTGGTACCTGTACAGCGCCAACCGCATGAAATACCCGCTGGTGCGCGGCGCGCTGCTGCGCATGTGGCGTGAGGCGCGCAAGGGCAAGTCGCCGGTGGATGCGTGGGCGAGCATCGTCGAGGATCCGGCCAAGGCGAAGGATTACAAGTCCCGCCGCGGCATGGGCGGCTTCGCCCGCGTGCACTGGGACGAGGCCAACGAGATCGTCGCCGCCGCCAACCTGTACACGGTGAAGAAGTACGGCCCCGATCGCGTGATCGGCTTCTCGCCGATCCCGGCGATGTCGATGGTGTCCTACGCTTCCGGCGCGCGCTACCTGTCCCTGCTCGGCGGCGTGTGCCTGAGCTTCTACGACTGGTACTGCGACCTGCCGCCGTCCTCGCCACAGGTGTGGGGCGAGCAGACCGACGTGCCCGAATCGGCGGACTGGTACAACTCCCGCTACATCATCGCCTGGGGCAGCAACGTCCCGCAGACGCGCACGCCCGACGCGCATTTCTTCACGGAGTCGCGCTACAACGGCACCAAGACGGTGGCGATCACGCCCGACTATTCCGAAGTCGCCAAGCTGTGCGATCACTGGCTGCATCCCAAGCAGGGTACCGACGCCGCGCTGGCGGTGGCTTTCGGGCATGTGATCCTGCGCGAGTTCCACGTCGAAAAACCTTCGCAATACTTCACCGACTATTGCCGGCAATACACCGACATGCCGTTGCTGGTGCGGCTGGAGCGCAATGCCGATGGCCGGCTGGTGGCCGGGCGCTTCCTGCGCGCCGCCGATCTGGGCGGGCTGGGCGAGGCCAACAATCCGGAATGGAAGACGCTGGCGTGGGACGAGAGCACCGGACAGATCGCCGTGCCGCATGGCTCGGTCGGCTTTCGCTGGGGCGAGAAGGGCAAGTGGAACATCGAGGAGCGCGACAGCGCCGGCCGCGACACCCGCCTGCGCCTGAGCCAGAAGGACGCCAACGACGGCATCGAGGCGGTCAGCTTCGCCTACTTCGGCGGCGTCGATCACGAATTCTGGGCCAACTCGAAGTTCGAGGACGTGCTGGTGCGCAACGTGCCGGTGCGCAAGCTCACCCTCGCCGACGGCAAGCAGTGGTCGGTTGCAACCGTCTATGACCTGCTGCTGGCGCAATACGGGCTGGATCGCGGCTTCGGCGGCGGCAACGTCGCTGCCAGCTACGACGACAATGTGCCCGGCACGCCGGCATGGCAGGAGAAGATCACCGGCGTGCCGCGCGCGCAGGTGATCGAGATCGCCCGCGAGTTCGCGCGCACCGCCGACAAGACGCATGGCCGCAGCATGATCATCGTCGGCGCCGGCATGAACCACTGGTTCCACTGCGACATGAATTACCGCGGCCTGATCAACATGCTGATGATGTGCGGCTGCATCGGCCAGACCGGCGGCGGCTGGGCGCATTACGTCGGCCAGGAGAAGCTGCGCCCGCAGACCGGCTGGATCCCGCTGACCTTCGCGCTGGACTGGAACCGACCGCCGCGGCAGATGAACGGCACCTCGTATTTCTATTTCAATTCCGGGCAATGGCGTTACGAGAAAATCGAGGTCAAGGAGCTGCTCTCGCCGCTGGCCGATCCGAAGAAGTACAGCGGCTCCATGGCCGACTTCAACCTGCGCGCGGTGCGCATGGGCTGGCTGCCGTGTGCGCCACAGCTCGACCGCAACCCGCTGCAGGTGGTGCGCGAGGCCGAACAGGCCGGCATGGCGCCGGTGGACTATGCGGTGTCGCAACTCAAGTCCGGCAAGCTCGATTTCGCCTTCGCCGATCCGGATTCGCCGCAGAACTTCCCGCGCAACATGTTCATCTGGCGCTCCAACCTGCTGGGTTCCTCGGGCAAGGGCCACGAGTACATGCTCAAGCACATGCTCGGCACCCGCCACGGCCTGCAGGGCAAGGATCTGGGGCAGTTGGGCAAGGTCAAGCCCGAAGAAGTGAAATGGCACGATCAGGGCGCCGAGGGCAAGCTCGACCTGCTGGTGACGCTGGACTTCCGCATGTGCACCACCGCGCTGTATTCGGACGTGGTGCTGCCCACCGCGACGTGGTACGAGAAGAACGACCTCAACACCTCCGACATGCACCCCTTCATCCACCCGCTGTCCAAGGCGGTGGATCCGGCGTGGGAAGCGCGCAGCGACTGGGACATCTTCAAGGGCATCGCGCGCACGGTGAGCGAATTGGCGCCGGGCGTGCTTGGCGTGGAAAAGGACCTGGTGCTGGTGCCGACCCTGCACGACACACCCAACGAGCTGTCGATGCCGCTGGACGTGCGCGACTGGAAGAAGGGCGAGTGCGAGCTGATCCCCGGCAAGACCGCGCCGGCGATGGCGGTGGTCGAACGCGACTATCCCAACCTGTACAAGAAATACACCTCGCTCGGCCCGCTGCTGGACAAACTCGGCAACGGCGGCAAGGGCATGCAGTGGGATACCAAGGACGAGGTCGATTTCCTCGGCAAGCTCAATCACAGCGTGCTCGACGAGGGCGTCAGCAAGGGCCGCCCGAACATCGTTTCGGCGATCGACGCCTGCGAGGTGATCCTGCATCTGGCGCCGGAGACCAACGGCCACGTCGCGGTGAAGGCGTGGGAATCGCTGGGCGAGTTCACCGGCCGCGACCACACCCATCTGGCGGTGGGAAAGGAGCACGAGGCGATCCGCTTCCGCGACATCCAAGCGCAGCCGCGCAAGATCATCTCCTCGCCGATCTGGTCGGGGCTGGAGGACGAGCACGTCAGCTACAACGCCGGCTACACCAACGTCCACGAGCTGATCCCGTGGCGCACCATCACCGGCCGCCAGCAGTTCTATCAGGATCACGAATGGATGCGCGCCTTCGGCGCCGGCTTCATGAGCTACCGCCCGCCGATCGACACCAAGACCATCAAGCCGATGCTCGGGGCCAAGCCCAACGGCCACAAGGAGATCGTGCTCAACTGGATCACCCCGCACCAGAAGTGGGGCATCCACAGCACCTATTCCGACAACCTGATCATGCAGACGCTCTCGCGCGGCGGCCCGATCGTGTGGCTGAGCGAGGACGATGCGCGCGAGGCCGGGATCGAGGACAACGACTGGATCGATCTGTTCAACGTCAACGGCGCGATCGCCGCCCGCGCGGTGGTCAGCCAGCGCATGATGCCGGGCATCGCGATGATGTACCACGCGCAAGAACGCATCATCAACACGCCCGGGTCGGTCATCACCGGCACCCGCGGCGGCATCCACAACTCGGTCACCCGCGTGGTACTCAACCCCACCCACATGATCGGCGGCTACGCGCAGCAGGCCTACGGCTTCAACTACTACGGCACGGTGGGCACCAACCGCGACGAACTGGTGGTGGTGCGCAAGATGGACAAGGTCGATTGGCTGGATGGGGAGCCCGTCCCAGCTGATGCCAAGGAGGTGGTGTGATGAAAGTCCGTGCGCAAATCGCGATGGTGCTCAACCTCGACAAGTGCATCGGCTGCCACACCTGCTCGATCACCTGCAAGAACGTGTGGACCAGCCGCGAGGGCGTGGAATACGCATGGTTCAACAACGTCGAAACCAAGCCCGGCGTGGGCTATCCCAAGGAATGGGAAAATCAGGACAAGTGGAACGGCGGCTGGGTGCGTACCCGCTCCGGCAAGCTGGTGCCGCGCGCCGGCGGGCGCTGGCGGCTGCTGGCGAAGATCTTCGCCAACCCCGACCTGCCGCAGATCGACGACTACTACGAGCCATTCGATTTCGATTACCAGAATCTGCACGAGGCGCCCGACGGCCAGCACCAGCCGACCGCGCGTCCGCGCTCGCTGATCTCCGGCCAGCGCATGCAGAAGATCCACTGGGGCCCGAACTGGGAGGAGATCCTCGGCACCGAGTTCGCCAAGCGATCCAGGGACAAGAACTTCGACAACGTGCAGAAGGAGATCTACGGCGCGTTCGAGAAGACCTTCATGATGTACCTGCCGCGCCTGTGCGAGCACTGCCTGAACCCGGCCTGCGTGTCGGCCTGCCCATCGGGCGCGATCTACAAGCGCGAGGAGGACGGCATCGTCCTGATCGATCAGGACAAGTGCCGCGGCTGGCGGATGTGCGTGTCGGCCTGCCCGTACAAGAAGATCTACTACAACTGGAAGTCGGGCAAATCCGAGAAGTGCATCTTCTGCTACCCGCGCATCGAGATGGGCGAGCCCACCGTGTGCTCGGAAACCTGCGTGGGCCGCATCCGCTACCTCGGGGTGATGCTCTACGACGCCGACCGCATCCAGGAAGCCGCATCGGTGCCGGCCGAGAAGGATCTGTATCAGGCGCACCTGAACATCTTCCTCGACCCCTTCGACCCGAAGGTGATCGCCGCCGCGCGCGCCGAGGGCATCCCCGACAACTGGCTGGACGCGGCGAAGATCTCGCCGGTCTACAAGCTCGCCATCGACTGGAAGCTGGCGCTGCCGCTGCATCCGGAATACCGCACCCTGCCGATGGTGTGGTACGTGCCGCCGCTGTCGCCGATCCAGTCGGCGACCGAGCGCGGGCATGTGGGCATGAACGGCGAACTGCCCGACGTGGCCTCGCTGCGCATCCCGGTGCGCTACCTCGCCAACCTGCTCACCGCCGGCGACGAAGGCCCGGTGGTGCGCGCGCTGGAACGCATGATGGCGATGCGCGCGTGGCGACGCGGCATCAACGTCGATGGCATCGAGGATCACGGCGTGCTCAAGCAGGTCGGCCTCACCGTGGCGCAGGTCGAGGACATGTATCGGTATCTGGCCATCGCCAACTACGAGGATCGCTTCGTCATCCCCACCGCGCACCGCGAATACGCCAACGATGCCTTCGGCGAGCGCGGCGGCTGCGGCTTCACCTGGGGCAACGGCTGCAGCGGCGATTCGCCGGCCGACCTGTTCACCCAGCGCAAGACCGCGCGTTACTCGGTGCATCCCAACCGGCAGGAGAAGTTCGAGGTGGCCGAATGAGCCTGCTCAAGCTCGTCGGCGTGCTGCTGGACTACCCGCGCGACGAGCTGTGGGAGCACGGCGGCGAACTGCTGGCCGCCGCCGACGATCCGGCACTGCCGTCCGCACGGCGCAAGGCGCTGGCCGGCTTCGTGCGCGACCTGCTCGCCACCGATCCGCTGGAAGCACAGGATCGCTGGCTGTCCACCTTCGACCGTGGCCGTTCGATGAGTCTGCTGCTGTTCGAGCACATCCACGGCGAGTCGCGCGACCGCGGGCAGGCGATGGTCGATCTGCTGGAAACGTATCGCAAGAACGGCTTCGAGCTGGACGCGAAGGAACTGCCCGACTACCTGCCGCTGGTGCTCGAATACCTCGCCCAGCGTCCGCCCGCAGAAGCCCGCGACTGGCTGACCCACGTCAGCCACATCGTCAGCCTGCTCGCCGCGCGCGCCGGCGAGCGCAGCAACCCCTACGCGGTACTGTTCGAGACCTTGCTGGAAATCGCCGGCGGCAAGTTCGACCTGCGCGCGCTGCGCCAGCGTGCCAGCGAGGAGCCGCGCGACGACACCCCCGAGGCGATGGACCGCCTGTGGGAGGAAGAAGTCGTCCGCTTCGGCGCCGAAGCGCCGCAAGACAACTGCACGCCATCCACCCGCCGCCCCGCCACCGTTCAACGCCAGGTGCAGCCATGAGCTATTACGACGTGTTCTGGTTCCAGATCTACCCCTACATCGCGATGGCGGTGTTCTTCATCGGCTGCCTGGTGCGCTTCGACCACTCGATGTACACTTGGCGCAGCGGTTCCAGCCAGATCCTGTCGAGCAAGGGCATGCGCCTGGGCAGCAACCTGTTCCACGTCGGCATCCTGGTCGTGCTCAGCGGCCACGTCGTCGGCCTGCTCACGCCGCATTCGCTGTACACGATCTTCATCAGCCAGGAGCACAAGCAGTTGCTGGCGATGGTGGTGGGCGGCGTGTTCGGCTTCCTGTGCCTGATCGGCATGATCATCCTGATGTGGCGGCATTTGTTCAACGCGCGCATCCGCGCCACCGACAACTGGCGCAACGTGCTGCTGCTGGCGATGCTGATGGCGCAGTTGATCCTCGGCCTGTCCACCATCGAGGCGTCATCGCACCACCTCGACGGCAGCGTGATGACCATGCTCGCCGACTGGGCGCAGCGCATCGCCACCTTCCGCGGTGGCGCGGCGGAGCTGATCGGCGGCGTGAGCTGGGTGTACAAGGTGCACATCGTCCTCGGACTGACCTTGTTCATGGTCACCCCGTTCACGCGGCTGGTGCACATCTGGTCCATCCCGATCAGCTACCTGTGGCGGCCGTATCAAGTCGTGCGTCGCCGCCAGCCGGCGCTGCGCTACGGGCCGAGGCCGGAATGATGGCCAGCACCAAACCCGGCCTGCGCACGCTGCCGATCACGGTCATCGATTCGGGCAAGACCGTGCCCGAGGAAACCCGCGCCGACCACCACGACCACGCCGACGAAGGCCCGCGCTCGCTGGGGCGGCCGGCGCCGTGCATGGTGTTCGTCGGCGACACCGGCATCGACGAGGCGCAGATCGCCCGCGAGATGCAGCACCATCGCGCCATGAAACCCGAGCAATCGCGCGCGGCAGCGGCACGCGCGCTGGTGGTGCGCGAACTGCTGCGGCGCGAAGTCGAGCGGCTGGGACTAGCCGATGACGTGCAAGCGGCCAGTGGCGAACCGGTCGAGGAAGCCTGCATCCGCGTGCTGCTCGAACGCGAGGTGGAAAATCGCACACCCAGCGAGGACGACTGCCGACGCTATTTCGAGGCCAACCGCGAGCGTTTCCGCGCCCCCGACCGGATCAAGCTGCGGCACATTTTGCTGGCCGCCGCGCCGGCCGACAGCGACGGCCGTTTCAAGGCCCGCACGCAGGGCGAGCAACTGATCGCCGAGTTGAAGCAGCAGCCGCATCTGTTCGCCGATTTCGCGCTGCGTCTCTCGTCCTGCCCGTCGAAGGACGAAGGCGGCGAACTGGGCTGGCTCGAACGCGGCCAAACTACCCCGGAGTTCGATCGCCAGATATTCCGCCTGCGCGAAGGGCTGGCCGGCTTCCCGGTGGAATCGCGCTGGGGCTACCACGTGGTGAACGTGGACGCGCTGGCCAGCGGCGAGCCGCAGGATTACGCCGCGGTGCGCGAGCGCATCTCCGATTACCTCGAATTGCAGGTGCGCCAGCAGGAACTCCAGCACTACCTGCAAGACCTGCAGGAGCGCTACGAGGTGCGCGGCCTGGAAGACTGAACCGCCAGCGCCGATGGCATCCGTACCACCCCTTCCCGGAGCGTTGTCATGAATGCCGTCGCTGAATTCCGACCCGCCGCCAGTTATCGGGCGTTGATCCTCTCCACGCTGGCGATGGCGATCTGCTTCGCGGTGTGGGTGATCTTCTCGATCGTCGGCGTGAAGCTACAAAAGGAAATGGGCTTCTCGCAGACCGCCTTCGGCCTGCTGGTCGCCACCCCGATCCTCACCGGCTCGCTCTCGCGCCTGTTGCTGGGCATCTGGACCGAACTGTACGGCGGCAAGCGCGTCTATACCCTGCTGATGGCGGTGGTGGCCGGCTGCGCCTTCCTGCTGCCGTTCGCCAACAGTTACGCGATGCTGATCGCGGTGGGCCTGGGTCTCGGCTTGGCCGGCGGCTCATTCTCGGTGGGCGTGGTGTATGTCTCGTCCTTCTTCCCGCGCGAAAAACAAGGCACCGCGCTGGGTCTGTTCGGCATGGGCAACGCCGGCGCGGCGCTGACCAGCTTCTTCGCGCCGATGCTGCTGGCGGTGATGGACTGGCGGCACGCGGCCAACGTCTATGGCAGCGTCATGCTCGCCACCGCGGTGTTGTTTTTCCTGCTCGCGCAGGAAGATCCGCTCACCCGCGCACGCCGCGCCAGCGGCGCCCAGCCGGCCAGCCTCGCCGAGCGCATCGCGCCGCTGCGCAACCTGCAGGTGTGGCGCTTCTCGATCTATTACTTCCTCGTCTTCGGCGGTTTCATCGCGCTCACCTCGTGGCTGCCGCGCTACTACATGGGCGTGTACAAGATCGACATCGCCGCGGCGGGCATGCTCACCGCCAGCTTCACCTTCCCCACCGCGGTGTTCCGCGCGGTGGGCGGCATGCTTGCCGACCGTTACGGCGCGCGGCGGATGATGTACATCTCGTTCTCGCTGTCGATGCTCGGGCTGTTCCTGCTGTCCTATCCGGCCACCCATTACGTCATCGAGGGCATCCGCGGGCCGATCCCCTTCACCATCGCGCCGAGCATCGCCGAACGCGCGATCGTGCTGTTCGTGCTCGGCTTCGCGATGGCGCTGGGCATGGCGGCGGTGTTCAAGCACATCCCGACCTACTACCCGCAGCACGTCGGCGCGGTCGGCGGCGTGGTCGGCATGATCGGCGGCCTCGGCGGCTTCGTGCTGCCGATCGCCTTCGGCGCAGCCAACGACCTGCTCGGCATCTGGAGCAGTTGCTTCATGCTGCTGTTCGCGGTCGCCGCAGTCAGCCTGCTGTGGATGCACTTCTCGATCCTGTCGATCAACCGCAGGCTGCACCCGGAGCTGCGCACCGAAACCGATCTGCCGGAGATCATGAACGCGGTGGCTGCCGTAGAACGGGCCAAGGAAGCCGCCAAGGCGGCTACAGAAGCGGCAGAAGCGGCGGCCACGGCAGCCGCGGCGATGCGGCGGGCGCGGGCGGGCTGAAATTCCGATACGCAGAGCAGCAGGTGCTGGCGGCGATCCGATCTCAGGGCGGAATCGGCATCGCGTCCTTGCCGTCGAGCAGGCGTTGATGAATCTGGCCCAGATGCTCCAGCAATTCTTCGCGCGCGGCCTGCGTGTACGGGTTTTCGCGCTGGATGGACGCGAACAGATGGCCGGCGTCGCCGCGCACGGTGGCGATCATGTTGGCAAGACCGAGGAACGATGGCGGCGCCATCGACAGGTCGTCGCCAACGCCCATCTCCACCATCGCGCGAGCGATGTAGAACGCCAGCGCGTGGGTTCGCGCCATCGCGCGATCGTGGCTGGCTGCATCCTTCAGGATCACCGTGAATCCCAGCAATTCAAACAACGTGCGCGCGCGGTCGGCGGCGACCGGATGCAGCGGGCTGGCGCTCAGCACCACACGCAGGGCTTCGCCGCGCGCCACGCTCATCGGGCCGAACAGCGGATGCGCGCCCACGTGCGGGATGGCGCCACCGAGCTGGTCTTCCATCATCGCGCAGGGATGCTGCTTGACGCTGCCGACGTCGAAGACGGTATGGCGCGGAGTCAGCAGCGGGCGCAACTTGCGTAACGCGGCCTCCATCAGCGGCACCGGCATCGCCAGCACCACCCACTCGGCATCCTGCACGGCCGCCGCCATCGACTCGCGCTTCAGTGCGGGCGGCACCTCGGCCTTCGGATCGAACACGCGCACGCCGTGGCCTGCGCGCAACAGCAAATCGGCGAAGGCGTGGCCGAAACGGCCATAGCCGAGCAAGGCAAAGATCATGGTGACGTTTCCCCGTGGTTGATATTCCCCGATCCCGCAGCACTACGAAAGACGGGACGAACGATGATCATGCCGTATCCACGGGGCGGCGCAAACGATGCGATGAATCCGCATTCATGTTCGGCATGAACCGTCATCCGCATCGGTTGCATTCCATGGCGTCACTCAATATGCGGTCTTGGGCAGACCTTGATCTGGGTCAGCGACGCCCGACGCGCGTCGCGTCACTGTGGCTGCCTCGTTTCCTGCTGAGAGAGATTCACCATGACCCAATTGCTGAACGCCTCCCCGGAGAACATTGAACGCCTGCGCACCGCGATCCGGCGCGAGGATCCGCTGGCCGACGTGCGCGGCGGTTCGAGACCCGGTGCCGTCGAGGTGGCCAGCAAACTATCCAGCGAGCGCGTGGCCAGCATCATGACCGGCGTGCTGGGCGTGCCCGTGCGCAGCCGCGAGGACAGCATCGACGAATGCGCCGACGGCGACGGCTGTTGCGGCTGCTGCGGTCAGTAACTTTAGGGATGCGCTGAATAATCCAATCGCGGAATTATCGGCGCACGCCTTCCGTAGCCAACTGGCAACGCTGAATAAATCAGTGTTGCCTTGGCTGGAAAGGCATCACGCCAACGCGATCATCCGGCCTGCTCCAGCGCCTGCGCCAGTCGTTCCACGCCGACCACTTCCATCTCGCCCACCCTGCCCTTCTTCGGCGCATTCGCCTTCGGCACGATCGCGCGCTTGAAGCCGTGCGAGGCGGCTTCCTTCAAGCGCTCCTCGCCGTTGGGCACCGGGCGGATTTCGCCGGACAGGCCAACCTCGCCGAAGGCCACGGTCTTTTCCGCCAGCGGCTTGTCGCGCAGCGATGACAGCACCGCCAGCAGCACCGGCAGGTCGGCGGCGGTTTCCTGCACGCGGATGCCGCCGACGATGTTGACGAACACGTCCTGATCGAACACGCCCACGCCGCCGTGGCGATGCAGCACCGCCAGCAGCATCGCCAGCCGGTTCTGTTCCAGCCCGAGGGTGACGCGGCGCGGATTGGCCAGCGGCGAGTGATCGACCAGCGCCTGCACTTCAACCAGCAGCGGCCGCGTGCCCTCGCGGGTGACCATCACCACGCTGCCGGGCTGCGGGGTGTCGGAACCGGAAAGGAAGATCGCCGACGGGTTGGGCACCTCGCGCAGGCCGCGCTCGCCCATCGCGAACACGCCCAGTTCGTTGACCGCGCCGAAGCGGTTCTTGAACGCGCGCAGCACGCGGAAGCGCGAGCCGGTTTCGCCTTCGAAATACAGCACCGCATCGACCATGTGTTCGAGCACGCGCGGGCCGGCGATGCCGCCTTCCTTGGTGACGTGGCCGACGAGGAACACGCTGGTGCCGGTTTCCTTCGCGTGGCGCACCAGTCGCGCGGCGGTTTCACGCACTTGCGACACCGAGCCGGGCGCGGCGGCGAGTTGCTCGCTCCATAACGTCTGGATCGAATCGGCGACGACGAGTTTCGGCTTCGCGGTCTGTACTTGCGCGAGGATGCGCTCGATGCAGGTCTCGGCCAGCGCGTCGAGGCCGTCGAGCGTCAGCCCGAGCCGACGCCCGCGCGCGGCGACCTGCGCGAGGCTTTCCTCGCCGGTGACGTACAACCCCGCAAAATCCGGCCCCGGCTGGTGCTTGCGCAGGCTCGCCAGCGCCTGCAACAGCAAGGTCGATTTGCCGATCCCCGGATCGCCGCCGACCAGCACCACCGAGCCTTCCACCAGCCCGCCGCCGAGCACACGGTCGAACTCGCCGATGCCGGTGAGCGTGCGCACCTCCTCGACCTGCCCGACGCTGTGCAGCGGCACCACTTTCGTCGCGTCGGCGCCGGCGTAGCCCGTGCGCGTCGCCGCCTTCGCCGCCGCCGGCGTGGCCGGCCCGACGACGAACTCCGCCAGCGTGTTCCACGCCCCGCAGGCCTCGCACTGGCCCTGCCACTTGCTGTAATCGGCCCCGCAGTCGGAGCACACGTAGGCGGATTTGGCTTTGGGCATGGATCGCGGCGCCGTCGGGAATACGGACACTGTAGCGGGATTCGATCTCATCCAACGAGATGGATCAGGCTGCTGATCGCACTATGCGCATGCAAACCGTTGGCTGTTCCTTCTCCCTCTGGGAGAAGGTGCCCGCAGGGCGGATGAGGGAAAGCCATTCGGTTCGTTGAGAAAGGTGGTTCTGGCGACGGGCAGTGCGTTCCCTCATCCGGCGCTACGCGCCACCTTCCCCCAGAGGGGGAAGGAAAAAAAGCATCTCCCGCAGGTGCAGGCCAACGCGCCACAGGCGCGGCGGGTGAGGGGAATATGCCGGCTCATCAGGAAACCAACTCCTTCGCACGTCGAGGCGCGTTCCCTCATCCGGCGCTTCGCGCCACCTTCTCCCAATGGGAGAAGGAAGAACCCGCCCGCCGATCACATCGCGATTCCGCTTGCCCAACGGTACCCGCAGGCACATGATCCGCCAACATCCCTCCCAGCGCCGAAGGAATCCACATGCACCTGCTCGCCCTGATCCTCGTCGGCCTCGTCGCCGTCGAGCATCTGTATTTCCTGTATCTGGAAATGTTCGCGTGGACCAAGCCCGCAACCCGGAAGGTATTCGGGCTGACCGCCGAGTTCGCCGAAGCCAGCAAGTCGCTGGCCGCCAATCAGGGCCTGTACAACGGCTTTCTCGTCGCCGGTCTGGTCTGGAGCCTGGTGCAGTCTGATCCGACCTTCGCCCTGCATCTGAAGTGCTTCTTCCTCGGCTGCGTGATCGTCGCCGCGCTGTACGGCGCGTACAGCGTGAAGATGCGCATCCTCTACGCGCAGGGCGGGCCGGCGATCCTCGCGCTCGCGGCCACGCTCTACGCCCGCTGACGGCTCACCCACAATCGGAGCGCCGATGAACGCAACGCGCCAGCTCGGCTTGTGGGCGTGCGTCGCACTGGTGGTCGGCAACATCGTCGGCTCGGGCATCTTCCTGTTGCCGGCATCGCTGGCGCCGTTCGGGATGAACAGCGTGTGGGCGTGGCTGCTGACCGCGTCCGGATCCATCGTGCTGGCGCTGGTGTTCGCCGCTCTGAGTCGCGCGTTTCCGGATGCCGGCGGGCCGCAGGACTACACCCGCGCCGCGTTCGGCGACGCCACCGCGTTCGTGGTCGTCTGGGCCTATTGGGTGGCCAACCTCGTCGGCAACGTCGCGCTGGCGACTGCTGCCGTCAGCTACCTCAGCAATCTGCTGCCGGGGTTGGCGGGGGCCGTCGCCGCGCCTGCCGCCACGTTCGGATTGCTGTGGGTGCTGACCGGGGTGAGTCTGTACGGCGCGCGTGCGGCCAGTCGAACGCAGATGGCGACAACGGCAATCAAACTGGTGCCGCTGATCGCCGTGATCGGTTTGGGCATCTGGCTGTTTGCCACCGCCAACCCGCAATTGCACAACGCGCATCTGGCGGCCACGCCATTCAAGCTGGGCGACATGACCGCCGCCGCCGCGTTGACCCTGTGGGCGCTGACTGGCGTCGAATCGGCGGCGATGGTGGCGTGTCGTGTCCGCAATCCGGATCGCAACGTGCCGCTGGCCAGCGTGCTCGGCGCGGTGTTTTCGGCGGGCATCACCGTCATCGCTTGCACCACCGTGATGGCGCTGATACCCGCCGCGCAGCTCACGCACTCGGCCGCGCCATTCGCCGATGCCGTGGCGCTGTTCTGGGGCGGCACGGCCGGGCATGCGGTGGCACTGTTCGCCGCGATCAGTTGTCTGGGCGCACTCAACGGCTGGACCTTCCTCAATGCCGAGTTCGCCGCGCAACTCGCGCGCGATCGCCTGTTTCCCGCAGCGTTCACGCGGGTGTCGGCGCGTGGCGCGCCCGTTGTCGCGCTGGTGGTCAACGCGGTGCTGACCTCGTTGCTGCTGGCGACCAGCTACGGCAAATCGCTCACGGCGGTGTTCAACTTCATGATCCTGCTTTCGACCACCGCGACCTTGTTCATGTACCTGCTGTGCGCGCTGGCCTTGCTGCGCACCCTGCACACCGGAGCGCTGGCCGGCGCGCGCGGGCGCAGCACCGGGCTGGCCGTCGCCGGCGCGCTGGGGACGATCTACGCGCTGTGGACGCTGTATGGCGCAGGCCGCGAAGCGGTGTTGTGGGGCATCGCCCTGATGGTCGCGGGGCTGCCCTTGCATGCTTTCGTGCGCATGCGGGCGCGCCAGACTGCGGTCGTCACCGCGCAATCGTCATAGCTCACCCAGCGGTTCCAGCGGCGCTGCATCGACTGCATCGACCGGCGCTGGTGTGCCGGCGCGCGCATGCCCGCGCCACAGCAACCAGCCGATGAAGGTGAAACCGGCCGCGGTCGTCGCCAGCCGCAGTCCGAGATGGCTGCCGTGCGCGGGGGCGACGAACGGCGCGATGACGCCGGCGACGATGGCATTCAAGATCAAACCGATGAACGCCTGCGCGGACGACGCGCCGCCCCGCTGCTGCGGATACATGTCCAGCAAGGCGAGGGTGAGGATCGGGAACACCAGCGCGATGCCGAACGCGGTCAGGCTGACCGGCAGCACCGCCAGCGGCAGCAGCAGATGCACGCCGAACGCGGTGAATGGCAGCGGATGCAAGTCGGAGGCGAGCAGGTTGAACGCGATGTTGATCGCGCCCGCCACGCCGCCGATCGCCCAGCCCCAGTTCGCCATGCGCAGGCCGTCCACACGCCCGGCCATGCGTCCGGAGGCGAACGCGCCGAGCATCATCCCGGCGATGGTGGGGGCGAAGAACCAGCTGTATTGATGCTCGTCCAAGCCCAGCAACCCGGGCACGAACACCGGCACCGAGGAGATGTACAGGAACAGCGCGTTGAAGTTCATCGAGCCGGCCAGCGCCAGCTTCACGAACGCGCGGTTGCCGAGCATCGTGCGAAACGAGGCCAGCAGCGTGTCGGGATGGAAGGCGATGCGCGCCGCCGGCGGATGGGTTTCCGGCAATGCGAAGAACGTCGCCAGCCACAGCGCGACGGCGAACAGCACGAGGAACCAGAACGTGTCGTGCCAGCCGCCCCAGCCGAGGATGAAGCCGCCGACCATCGGCGCGATCGCCGGGGCGATGCTGAAGATCATCGACACGCTGCTCATCATCTTCTGCGCGTCGTGGCCGTGCAGGCAGTCGCGGATCACCGCGCGGCCGACGATCAGACCCACGCCCGCCGACAGCCCTTGCAGCGCGCGCCACGCCAGCAGGGTTTCCAGCGTGCGCGACAGCGCGCAGCCGACCGAGGCCAGCGCGAACACCGTCAACCCGGAGAGGATGATCCTGCGCCGGCCATAGGCGTCCGACAGCGCGCCGTGGAACAACGACGCGGCGGCGTAAGCGATCAGATAGACGCTGATCGTCTGCTGCATCGCCATCTGGCCCACGCCGAAATCCTTCGCCATCGCGCCGAACGCGGGGAAAAAGGTGTCGATCGAGAACGGACCGAACATGGCCAACGCACCCAGCACGAAGGCCAGCCGGGTGCGGGAGATGGAGAGGTCGGGGCGCATTGAATGCCTGCTGCGGGACTTGAAAGACAAACGACCCGGCTTTTCCCTTCCCCCTCCGGGGGAAGGTGCCCGCAGGGCGGATGAGGGAATGGACTGAAAAGCGTGAACGATGCCACACAGCCGAGATCTGTCGGTTCCGCCCGCACCCGCCTTCGGCACCCTCTCCAGGAGGGAGAGGGGTTACTCCTGCCAGTCTCATAGCGACCTGTGCTGCCGTCACCCGACAGGATCAGCGAAAAAATCAACGGTACCCTTCTCAATCGGCGCAAGCATACCAGTCGCCTGCGTCTGCACCTCGAATCGCATCGGCATATCCCCGTTTGCAACAGTCATCTGCCTTGCGCCTTGAACTCGGTGCGGGGATGCTCCATTTCCAGTCTCACGCTCCACATCCAGCCCATGACCACCCCACCCCAGCCCACCGGCGAAGCCCCGCTCGCCAAGCCTGCTTCCGCGCGCAGCGAGATGCAGGTGTTGCGCGACTTGCTGCCCTACGTGCGCCCATTCGCCGGGCGCATCGGGCTGGCGCTGGCGCTGGTGCTGGCCGGCAAGTTCGCCAACCTCGCGGTGCCGATGCTGCTCAAGCAGCTGGTGGATGGGCTGGGGCCGAAAGCCGGCGCGCACGCCATCCTCGTACTGCCGGTCGCGCTGCTGCTGGCTTACGGCGGTTCGCGGATCGCGGTCACCTTGTTCACCGAGTTGCGGCAAGTGGTGTTCGCGCGGGTGATGGCGAGGGTGTCGCGGCAGCTCACCTTGCAGGTGTTCCGTCACCTGCACGCACTGTCGTTGCGTTTCCATCTGGGCCGCCGCACCGGTGGGGTGGCGCGCGATGTCGAGCGCGGCAGCACGGCGATCTCCGACCTGCTGGACTGGACGCTGTACACCATCGTGCCCACCCTCGTGGAAGTCGCGCTGGTGACCTTCGTGCTGGTGTGGAACTACGACTGGGGTTTTGCCGGCATCACCCTCGTCACGCTGGTCGCCTACGGCGCATTCACCTTCGCCATCACCGACTGGCGCACGCGCTATTACCGCGCCTCGGTGGAGGCCGACACCCGCGCCAACGAGCGCGCGGTGGATTCGCTGCTCAACTACGAAACCGTCAAGTACTTCGGCAACGAGGAACACGAGGCACGCCGCTACGACGCCAGCCTCGTGCATCTGGAAAACGCCAACGTGATGGCGCGCAAGACGCTGGCCATGCTCAACCTCGGGCAGAGCGCGATCATCGCCATCGGCGTCACCGCGATGATGTGGCGAGCCGCCACCGGCGTGGTCGCCGGCACGATGACGGTCGGCGATCTGGTGCTGGTCAACGCCTACCTGCTGCAACTGTCGGCGCCGCTGAACCTGCTGGGCATGATGTACCGCGAGATCAAGGCGGCCTTCACCAACCTCGAACGCCTGTTCGGCCTGCTCGACGAGCGGCAGGACGTGCAGGATCGCGCCGATGCCGTGCCGCTGCGCACGCACACGCCGCGCGTGGCCTTCGAGCATGTGCGCTTCGGCTACGATCCGCGGCGGGTCATCCTGCAGGACGTGAGCTTCCAGATCCCGCCCGGCGGCACCGTTGCCGTGGTCGGGCATTCGGGCTCGGGCAAGTCCACGCTGGCGCGGCTGCTGTATCGCTTCTACGACGTGGATTCCGGTCGCATCGCGATATCCGGGTCAGGCACGGGCGACGACGACCGTTCGCTGCGCGACGTGCGCGATTACACGCAGACCTCGGTGCGCGGTGCGATCGCGATCGTCCCGCAGGACACCGTGCTGTTCAACGACACCATCCACTACAACATCCTCTACGGCCGCCCGGACGCCACGACCGAGGAAGTCGAGGCTGCCGCGCGCGCTGCGCACATCCACGAGTTGATCGTCTCCCTGCCCGACGGCTACCAGACGGAAGTCGGCGAGCGCGGATTGAAACTCTCCGGCGGCGAGAAACAGCGCGTTGCCATCGCGCGTGCGTTGCTGAAGAACCCAGCGATCCTGATCTTCGACGAAGCCACTTCGGCGCTGGATTCCAGGTCCGAACAGGCCATCCAGTCCGAACTCGAACGCATCGCGGTGGGTCGCACGACCCTGGTGATCGCGCACCGGCTGTCCACGGTGATGCACGCCGACGAGATTCTGGTGATGGACGCCGGGCGCATCGTCGAACGCGGCGCGCACGCCGAACTGCTGGCTCGCGACGGCGCCTACGCGGCGATGTGGAAACTGCAATTGCAGCAGCGCGAGGCGGAGGCGTTGACCTAGCCTTCGCGATACACCTCGCGGCGATGGCCGACGCGCAGCACCAGCACCGTGACCACACGATCCTGAATGTCGGCGATGATGCGGTAGTCGCCGACGCGATAACGCCACAGGTCGCCAAGTCGCGAGCCTTTCAGCGGCTGGCCGACCGCACGCGGATCGTCTGCCTGCGCAACGCGTTCGTCGAGGAATCGCAGAATGCGCTGGATCGTCTGCTTGTCCAGCCGCGCAAGCGCCTTCCCGGCCCCGCCGGAAATCTCAACCTTCCAGACCATGCGCCTTCATGGCCTGCGCGAGCGACTGGGTTTTGGAGTGGCCTGAGCGAACCTTGGCCAACTCTTTCTCGGCCAGATAGATGTCCTCGAGATCCTCGATATGGCGCTCGATGGCCTCGCGGGCATAAAACGTCTTGGTTCGGCCGGTGCGCTGGGCCAATTCGACGAGACGTTCCTCGATTTCGGGTGGCAAGCGGATGGCAAGCATGGGCATGTATCCATCGAAGCGCTATACAAATATAGCACACGGGTCCGGCTTCTACCTCAAATCAATCCTTCGGCCTTCAATTCGGTCTTGAGCCACGCGTAGTAGATCGGCGCAGCCACCACCCCGGCCATTCCGAAGGCCGCTTCCAGCACCAGCATCGCCAGCAGCAGTTCCCAGGCCTTGGCGCGGATCTGCCCGCCGACGATGCGCGCATTGAGGAAGTATTCGAGCTTGTGCAGCAGCACGAGGAACACCAGCGCGATGATCGCCGCGCCCAGCGAAACCGACAGCGCGGAGACCACGATCAGGCTGTTGGAAATCAGGTTGCCGACCACCGGCAGGAAACCGACCACGAAGGTGACCACCACCAGCGTCTTGGCCAGCGGCAGATGGAAACCGGCCAGCGGCATCGCCACCAGCAGGAAGATCGCGGTGAACGCGGTGTTGATCGCGGCGATCTTGCCCTGCGCGAACACGATGTCGCGGAATGCGCGCGCCAGATTCCCGCAGCGGTCGGTCAATGCGACCAGCAGCGGGCCGCCGCGGGTCGGCCCGCGTTCGTGCGCGAGCGCGACCATCATGCCCACGACCAAGCCGATCAGGATGCGCCCGAGCACCAGCAAGGTCGCCTTGCCGGCAAGCTGGATCTGCTCGGAATGGCGTTTGGCGATCGAGGTCGCCATCGCACGCAGATCGTCGCTGCTCACCGGCAGGTGGGCGACGATGGAAGGCGGCAATTGCGCGCGCGCCTGATCGATCACCGGCATGATGCGGTCGGGCAGCGCATCCGGCCCGGCCAGCTCGGAGCGCACGAACGCCACGCCGGCAACGATCAACCCGGCCAGCAGGGCGACCACGACCACCCCGAGGAAGGCCACCACCAGCTCGCGCGAGGCCAGCCGTGGCAGGCGCTTTTCCAGCCATGAAGCGATCGCGCCAACCAAGGTGTAGGCGATCAGGCCAGCGATCAGCGCCGGCAACAGGTGCAACGGCAGGGCGATGAGCAATGCGGCGGCGGCGAGCAAATAGCTCGCGTCGGTGATCCGGCGGGAGGAATCCATCGTCATCGCGAGCAAGCTCCGGGGCGGCGAGAGTCAGAGGCGCAGTGTGGCAGTGTCAGAGGACGGAGGACGGAAGACGGAGGGCGGAGGGCGGAATGGGGGCGATGGAGTCGAAGCGTCATTTCGCAAACAGCCCCTCCCCCGCCTGCGGGGGAGGGAGGGAAAACGATCCCCAAGTCCTGAACCCCGAGCCCCGAATCCCGAGCCCCGAATCCCGAGTCCCGAATCCCGAGTCCCGAATCCCGAATCCCGAATCCCGAATCCCGAGTCCCGAGTCCCGAGTCCCGAATCCCGAATCCCGAGTCCCGAGTCCCGAGTCCCGAGTCCCGAGTCCCGAGTCCCGAGTCCCGAATCCCGAGTCCCGAATCCCCGCCCTACTTCGCCGCCATGATCTTCGACAGCAGATCCACCGTGCCTGCGATGCGCTCCAGATGCGGATACCGCAAGCCATCGTGGTAGTCGAGGGTGAAGGTGCGGAACTGGTTGAAGTCCTTCACCAGCAGGCGGATCGGCGCCTTGTCGGTCTTCGCGGCCTTCACCGCATCGGCGAGCGCATCCTTGTCGAAGGCCAGATCGTTCACCGCCACGATGCTCATGCCGGTGCCGATGCCGGCGTTGAACGCGGGGCTGTCCCAGCGCACTTCCTCGATGCTGCCGCCGGCGCTAACGTAGAAGCCAAGCGAATAGAAAAAGTCTTGCGTGCCAGATTTGTCCTCGCGTGAGCGCGCCTTCGCCCATGCGCCGGGCTCATCCGAATAGACCAATTTCCACCCAGCCTTCTGGATGCCGCCGGCGATCGGCACCTTGCCATCGAGGCGATCGCGCAGGAACTTCGCCCAGTCGTAGGGCTGCACGCGGTTGAGGGTGGCGACCACGTCGTCGAAGGTGTAGGTGTCCTGCTTGCGCCACACGCCATCGTCCACGCCGAAGAAGGCGCGGGCGAAATCGTCCAGCGAGCGCTTGCCGCCACTGAGCGTGCGGATGGTCGCATCGACATCCAGCCAGATCATCTGCCCGCCGCTGTAATAGTCCTCGCGCAACTGCCAGTTGGTGTAGGGCTTGGGCCGGCGCTGGGCGATGATCGGGTCGTTGGTGGTGTCCTGAATGTTGCGCCACGCCAGCCCCGGGCGGCCATCGGTGTAGGTCGCAACCACAGAGGCCAGCGCATCGCGCGAAGCCTCCGGCGGACGCAGCCCCGAGCGCGCGCTGAGCACGTTGCCCCAGTACTGCGTCTGCCCTTCGTACACCCATAGCAGGCTGTCCTGCATCGGCACGTTGTAGTTGGGCGTCCACAGGTCGGCGGGGCGACGGAACTTGCCGTTCCACGAATGCGTGTACTCGTGGCCGAGCAGGTCGGAACTGCCGACCTTGGCATCCCAGTCGCTGAAGTAATCGACGCCGGTGCCGTCTTCGCTGGAGCGCTGGTGTTCGAGTCCGTTGCCGCCGAGTTGATTCGACAGCGAAAACAGGAAGTCGTAGTGGTCGTAGTGCTGCGCGCCATACAGTGCCAACGCCTGCTTCACCAATTCGCGATGCTCGGCCAGGTGCGCCGGTTTGGCATCGAGGTATTTCGGCGCGTCGGCGAGCACGTCCAGACGAACCGGCACCTTGGCGCCGGGCGCGGAGAGCTCGTAGCTCTTCGTGTAGCGACCGGCATACACCGGCGAATCGACGAGGATGTCGAGCGGCTGCGGCTGGTAGTGCACGGTATCGCCTTCGTGCTGTTTCACGTCGAGCGCGGAGTAAGCCGTCCAGCCTGCCGGGTACGTCACGCTGGCGTCGTAGTCGATGCGGCTGGCGTAGTGCCCGGCCGGGTACAGCACCACCGCGTTCCATTGCAGGTTGAGCAGGTTCGGCGTCATCACCACCCGTCCCTGCGAGCCGTCGGTGGGCGTGAGGTACTGATACGTCACCTTGATGCTGGCCACGCCCGTCGGCACGTCGATGTGGAAGGCATACACGTCGAGCGGATCGCGCTTCCAGTCGATGCGCTGACCGTTGGCGCTGACTTCGATGCCGGCGATCTTGTCGATCGGGCCACTGGGTGCGTGATTGCCGGGCAGCCAGCGCGGGAACAGCAGCGTGAGCCGACCTGCTTGCACCGGGATGGTTTCGGTCATGCGGAAGATGCGCTGTCCCAGATCGGTGGCATCGACATGGAGACCGATCGTGCCTGGATACGGCGTGTCCAGCGGTGGCGGCACCTCGGCACGGACGATGCCGGCGGCGATGGCCAGCGATAGTGCGGATACGACAACGATATTCGTGTGCATGGAACCTCCGGCAATGACCCGATGGCGAAGCGATGAATGTAAGATGCGCCCTCAGTGCCCGCCACCACCCGGCGGAGCACCCGGCCCGGCGCCGAATGGTGGCTTGGCGAACCACAGCAGCGAAATGATGATGAGGAAGATCCAGCCCAGCGCCCAGAAGATCTCGTTGAAACCGATCTGCGAGGATTGCCTTGTGATCATGTAGTCCAGCATCGCTGCGCCGCGTTGCAGATCGCCCTGCCCTGCGTTCAGCACGGCTTCGTATGTACCGGGGATGTAAGCGCTGATGTGTTCGGTGAGTTGCGCGTGGTGGACCTCGGTGCGGTCGTTCCACATGAAGGTGGTGATCGACGCCGCGAAGCTGCCGCCCAGCGTGCGCAGGAAGGTCGCCAGCCCCGAACCCGATGCGATCTCGCGACCCTCCAGATCCGACAGCAGGATGGTCAGCACCGGCATGAAGAACAGCGCAACACCAATGCCCATGAACAACTGGATGCCGGCCACATCCTTGAACGGCACGTCGAGGTTGAAGTCGGCGCGATAGAAGCTGGTGAACGACATCACCACGAAGGCGATGGAGGCGACCATGCGCAGGTCGAAGCGCCCGGCATACTTGCCCACCAGCGGGGCGAGGAACACTGGCAGCACGCCGATCGGTGCGGTCGCCAAACCGGCCCAGATCGAGGTGTAGCCGAGGTCGCGTTGCAGCCACAGCGGCATCAACAGGCCGATGGAAAAGAACGCCGCGTAGGCGACCACGAGCGCGATGGTGCCGACGCGGAAATTGCGATGGCGGAACAGGCTCAAGTCCACCAGCGGGTGCTTGTCGGTGGTTTCCCAGATCACGAAGATCACCAGGCTGACCGCCGAGACGATCGCCAACGCGACGATATGCGGGGCGTGGAACCAGTCGTCGTCGTTGCCCAGATCGAGCATCACCTGCAGGCAGCCCACACCGAGCACGAGGGTGATGAGGCCCACATAGTCGATGGGTGCATGTTCGGTGGGATCGGGTCGCTCGGAGAGCTGGGTGCGCACCACCGTGCTGGCGAAAATGCCGATCGGCACGTTGATGAAGAAGATCCACGGCCAACTGTAGTTGTCGGTGATCCAGCCGCCGAGGATCGGCCCGGCGATCGGCGCGACCACCGTGACCATCGCCAGCAGAGCCAGCGCCATGCCGCGTTTCTCGCGCGGCCAGATCGACACCAGCAGGCTTTGCGTGAGCGGGTACATCGGCCCGGCGAGGAAGCCCTGCAAGGCGCGCGCCGCCACCAGCATGCCCATCGACTGCGCCAGCCCACACAACAGCGACGCCAGCGAAAACAGCACGGTGGCCCACACGAACACCCGCACCTCGCCGAAGCGCTTGGCCAGCCATCCGGTCAGCGGCAAGGCGATGGCATTGCTGACCGCGAACGAAGTGATCACCCACGTCGCCTGCGAGATGCTGGCGCCGAGATTGCCGCCGATGGTCGGCAACGAGACGTTGGCGATGGTGGTGTCGAGCACCTGCATGAAGGTCGCCAGCGACAGCCCGAAGGTCGCCAGCGCGAGGCTGGGTGGGCTGAAACCGTTGGCGGTCGGGGCGGCGTCGGCGGTGGTGGCGGCCACGGCTGGCTCGATCCTGTTCAGCGCGTGGCAATTGCCGCGTTCGCGACGCGGTGCGGTGCGGCGGCATGCGCCGGTGCCGGCAGATTGTCCTGGATGATCTTCGCCACCAGCGCATCGGCTTCACTGCGCTGCCGGTCGTACACATCGGTGACGAGGATGGATTTCTCCGTCGCCTTCTCCGGCAGAATCGCGCCGCCGGTGTGCAGGCTCACGTCCACCGCCATCGACAAGCCGATGCGCAGCGGGTGCTTGCGCACCTGTCCTGGATCGAGCGCGATGCGCACCGGCAGGCGCTGCACGATCTTGATCCAGTTGCCGCTGGCGTTCTGCGCGGGCAGCAGCGAGAACGCGCTGCCAGTGCCGATACCGAGGCTGACCACATGGCCGTTGTACTCGGCATCGTCGCCGTACAAATCCGAGGTGAGTGTCACCGGCTGGCCGATGCGCATGTGCCGAAGCTGGGTTTCCTTGAAGTTGGCATCCACCCACACCTGCTCCAGCGGCACCACCGCCATCAAGGGCGTGCCCGGCTGCACGCGCTGACCGAGTTGCACCGCGCGCCGCGCGACATAGCCGCCGACCGGTGCGACGATCCGCGTACGCGCGTTGTTGATGTAGGCCTGCCGCAGAACTGCCGAGGCTGCCTGCACGTCGGGCTGCGCGGCCACGCCCGCGCTGTCCACCAGCACGCTGTCGCTGGCGAGCTTCTGGTTCGCTGCATCGAAGGCGGCTTGCGCGGCTTCCAGTTGCGCGCGCGCATGCGCCAGTTCCTCGGCCGACACCGCGCCGCTGCTCACCAGCCCTTTGCGCCGGTCGAAATCGGCGCGGGCGCGGTCGAGGTCGGCCTTGCGCGTAGCCAATATCGCCTGCGAGCCATCGATGCCGCGATAGATACCGCGCACCTGTCGCACGGTGCGCGCCAGTACCGCCTCGGCCTGCGCCTGCGCGGCCTGCGTGTCGGCCGAATCCAGTTGCACCAGCAACTGCCCGGCCTGCACGCGCTGGCCGTCATCGGCACCGATGCGCGTGACCGTACCGGGCACCATCGGCGTGATCTGCACGATGTTGCCATTGACGTAGGCATCGTCGGTGTATTCATGCCAGCGCCCGATCAGGAAGTACCACACCGCCCAGCCGATGCCGACGAGGATCAACACGAACACGAGGATGCGCAGCGCCTTGCTGCGCTGGCGGGGTTTGCCCTGCGGGCCGGATGCGACAGCGGGATTGGGAGTGCTCATAGCTGATGACTGAGGAACGAGGGCAGAAGGTGTTCAGTGGGCAGTTGGCAGCAGGTCAATCAAATTTCGAAATTCAATTCGAACGGGCATGGAGCCTCCCTCCCCCGCCTGCGGGGGAGGGTTGGGGCGCGGGAAGGAGTGAAAAGCAACCAGCCTTTCCCGAGTCCCGAGTCCCGAGTCCCGAGTCCCGAGTCCCGAGTCCCGAGTCCCGAGTCCCGAGTCCCGAGTCCCGAGTCCCGAGTCCCGAGTCCCGAGTCCCGAGTCCCGAGTCCTGAGTCCTGAGTCCAGAGTCACGAGTCCCGAGTCCTGAGTCACCACCTACCGCGCCCACGGTCGCCGCGGAAGTTCGGTATTCGGCGGCGCACTCGGCGCAGCCAGCCCGCCATCGGCAGCAAAACCGCCACCCAGCGCTTGCATGAGTTTCACCGAAGCGACGATGTGCTGCGCGCGCAGGTCGGCACTTTGCTGGCGCGCACGCAGCCATGCCTGTTGCACGGCGAGCACGTCAAGCTGGTTCGACAAGCCGCCCTTGTAGCGTTCCGCTGCGAGATCCCACGCCGCTCGGGCGGCATCTTCGGCCTGTTGCTGGGTGACGATCTGGGCATCGAGAGCGCGCAGCGCGATCACCTGCGCGGCCACGTCGTGCACGGCATCCACGAGGGTCTGGTCGTATTGCGCCACCGCCGCATCGAAGCTCGCATCGTGCTCGGCCAGCCCGGCGCGCAGGCGGCCACCGTCGAAGATCGGCAGCGACAACGACGGCCCGATCATCGCGTAGCGCGAGGGTGCCTCGAACAGGGTGGACAGCGAAGACGATGCCAGCCCGGCGGTGAGGTTGAGATTGACGTTCGGATAGAACTGCGCCTTCATCGCCGCGACACCGCGCGCCGCGGCCTCGACCCGCCAGCGCGCAGCGACCACATCGGGACGGCGCGCAAGCAGGCCGCTGGGCAGATCCGAAGGCACTTCCAATGGCGCGGCATCGAGTGCCTTGGGTGGCGAGATGCGCTGACCACGATCAGGGCCCTGACCCAGCAACGCGGCCAGTTGCGCCCGCAATTGCGCCTGCTGCTCCTGCACCGCTTCCACACCGCGCCTGGCCGCCGCCACAGCGGCATCGGCCTGACGCACCTGAAAATCACCGTCGATGCCGGCGCCCGCCCGTTGCGCAGTCAGCGCGCGCGCCGAAGCGGCACGCTGCACTTCCTGTTCGGCGAGTGCTGCCAATTTTTCGGCATGATCCAGTTCGACATAGACCTGCACTATGCCCGCCGCCAACGTCATCCGCGCCGCCTGCGCATCCACCTGCGCGGCATGCACCCGATCCACCGCCGCTTCCCATGCCGCGCGATGGCCGCCCCACAGATCCGGCGAGTAACTGCCGCCGAGCGTCCACAGGTTGGCCGAGAGGAAGTGCCCGCCGAACGGCGGCGGTGCCAGCGTCGAGGGGATGGCGATCCCGTTGTACTGCGCCTGCGCGCCGAGTTTCGGTTGGCGCGCGGAGTCCTGCGATCCGGCCTGCGCCTGCGCGATGCGCACGCGCGCATCCACCGCGGAAATGGACGGATTGCCCGCCAGCGCTTCATCGACGAGCGCATCGAGCTGGTGGTCGCCCAGCGCCTTCCACCAATCCGCGCGCGGCCACGCGGCTGGCGTCAAGGTCACGCCCGACAACGTGTTGCGCATTTCGAGATGATCCGCCGACGCAGGGCTGGCCTGCGGTTGCAGCCCCTGCATGCTCACGCAGCCAGCCAAGGTAGCGGCCAGAGTAATGGCAACCCATGGACGCAAGCGGGTAGCCGACGCCAGCACGTTCAGGATGGAAGCAGTTTTCATCGGATTCACAAGGAAGCGTGGACGCGTTGCAGCAGGCTCACGAACTGCTCGCGCTCGGGCGTGCTGAGGTTGCGCAGGGCATGATCGGCCGCGCGCTCGGCGCATGTGCGCAACTGCCGCGACAGCGCCGCGCCTTCGCTGGTCAGTTCGATGCGCAAAGCACGTCGGTCGCCGACCACCGGCTGACGTTGCAGCAGATTTTGTTCCTCCAGCCGGTCGAGCAGGCGGGTCATCGCGCCGGGGTTGTGGTCGATCGCCCGCGACAGGTCGATCGCCGACATCGGCCCGAGCGTGTCGAGTTTGCGCAGCACGAGAAACTGACTGAGGGTGAGCGCGTGGCCTTGATCGGCCAGATCCTGCTCGATCCAGCGCGCCAAGCCGTCGCGCACCTGCCGCACCAGCAGGCAGATGTTGGATGCACTGACGGGGGTGGCACGTTTCATGCCGCGCATTCTAATGCCAAAAAAACTATTGTCAAGGCAAATGATTACCCGACAGATATCAAGACTCCGAACGGCTCTGAAATTCACGCCGCCGGATCGAGCACGCTTTTGAGGAACGGCACGGTGATGCGCCGTTGCGCCGCCAGCGAGGCGCGATCGAGGCGATCGAGCAGCACGGTGAGCGAGGTCAGATCGCGATCCACGCGGCGGAACAGGTAGTCGAGCACCGCGCCATCCAGTTCCAGCCCGCGCAGCACGGCACGCTCGCGCAGGATCTGTCGCCGCAGCACCTCATCGGGCAGCCCCAGCGCAAAGCGCGCGCCTTGGGCCAGCCGCGAACGCAGGTCGGGCAACGCTACCGGCAGTTGCGCGGGCATGGCGCTGGCGGCGTACAGCAGCGCGCCACCGGCATCGCGCACGCGGTTGTGCAATTCGAACAGAGCCACTTCGGCGGCGTGCTGATCGAGGATCGCATCCACATCGTCCACGCAAGCCAGCCGCACGGTGCCCTGCCCTGCCAGCGCGGCAGCAGCGTGCGCGCCGAATGCACGCAGCGGGAGGTAGGTCATGGACATTCCGGCAGCCGCCGCCTGCGCACAGGTCGCCAGCAACAGGTGGGTTTTCCCCGCTCCTGCCGCGCCGGCGATGAATGCGCCGTCACCGCTGCCCGCAGCGATGCCTGCGAGGGTCGGCAGCAGGCCGTCCGGCGCATCGCGATAGCTGTCCAGCCGCTGGTCGCGCGGGAAGCTCAGCCCGAGTGGCAGTTGCGGTGAATTCACGTTTCAGGACGCGCGCAGAATCATCGTCGGTGTTTAGCCACACCGCAAAGCGGCGTCAGCTCGAAGGAATTGCCAAGCCGTGGACGTTCAGGCACGAACCGCCGCTTCGATTTCGGCAATGTCGATCTTCTTCTGCTTCATCATCGCCGCAATCGCCTTTGCCGACACCTTCTTGTCGGCACTCAATGTCAATTCGGTCAACCGCCTCGGGAAAACCTGCCACGACACCCCGTAGCGATCCTTGAGCCAGCCGCAGTGGCTCCCCTCGCCGCCATTCGAGGTTAGCGCCAACCAGAGCCTATCGGTCTCAGCCTGATCATCCGTCTCGACCGAAATCGACACGGCCTCGGACAAGGTGAACATCGGGCCTGCATCGAGTATCTGGTACGGCACCCCGCCCAGCGTGAAGTCGACTAGCCATGAAGCACCATCTCCGGAGATATCGAAGGCCGCCTCGATCCGGCTTCCGGGAATCAGGGTGCAGTAAAACTCTGCGGCTTCACGACCGCGGCCGTCACGGAACCAGAAGCAGGTACGTATGGAACTGGTCATCGTGTTGGTCCTCGCATGAAGGGATTGATGCAGCGGATTTGCGCTGTCTAACACGCCGATGGCGGCGCTTCGCCATCGACGGGCGCATCATCCGACGGCATCGCCGACGCGCCCTGACGACCGACATACAGGCGGCTGGCGGTATAGCGTTCGTGGGCGTAGCGCAGCAGCACCATCGCGATGGCCGACATCGGCAGCGCCAGCAGCACACCTAGGAAACCGAACAACTGCCCGCCGGCCATCAGGGCGAAGATCACCCCGACCGGGTGCATGCCGATCTTGTCGCCGACCAGCCGCGGCACCAGCACGAACGATTCCAGTGTCTGCCCGATGGCGAATGCGCCGGCGACCAGCAGCACATGCTGGAAATCGCCGTATTGCACCAGCGCGGCCATCACGCTCACGCAGATGCCGATGGTCACCCCGAGGTAAGGCACGAAACTGAGCATTCCGGTGATCAGGCCGATCAGCAGGGCCAGATCAAGCCCGACCATCCACAACGCGATGGCGTACCACCCGCCCATGCACATCATCACCAGCAACTGCCCGCGCACGAAGCCGCCGAGCATCTCGTCGGATTGCCGCGCCAGCCGCGCGATGGTCGGCTCGATCGCCCGCGGCAGCAGCATGTCGATGCGCTCGACCAGTACGTCCCAGTCGCGCAGGAAATAGAACGACAGCACCGGCACCAGCAGCACGGTGGAGATCACCTGGATCATGACCATGCCCGAACGCGAAACCTGGCCGAGAAAACTGGTCGCCACCCCGGCGTCCTGCCAGTGCTTGCGCAGCATTTCCACCAGTTGCTGCGGGTCGAGGTAGGGCGAGAGATCCACATGGACGTGCGCGTCGACCCACGGCAATGCCGTACCGCGCACCCACTCGGCGTACACCGGCATCTGCGCGACGAAATGGCTCACCTGCCCGCCCACCACGGGCAGCAGGAAGAACAGCGCCAGTCCGGCCAGCAGGGTCATCGCCAGAAACACCAGCGACACCGAGGCGGTACGGCTCAGGCGCGCACGCTCGAGCCGATCGGCCAGCGGATCGCCGAGGTAGCCGAAGAAGGCCGAGATCGCGAACGGTACCAGCACCGGCGCCAGCAGCCAGATCAGTACGCCGGCGACGACGGCGATGACCAGCCATTCGCGGCGGCGGCCCTCGGCGGTCGCGGAGATGGCGGCGGATTCGACGATCGAAGGATCCATGGCTGTCACCTCATTTCCGGCCAAGGCGCGCACTCCCGTCGCGGAAATGGCGCCGTGCACGCAAGCCCCAGCGCACCACGTAGTCGATCCCGCTGGCGATCGTCAACGCCGCCACGACGGCGATCATCCCCAGCCCCACACCTGCGGGCAACGGGGCGATCGCCAACCCGGACAACAACGCCAGCACCAGTGCGATCTGCGCCACCGTGGTCGCCTTGCTGACCCTCGTGGGATCGCCCTGCACCGGTCCGATGAGGTTATGGTAGGCCACCGCGCCGGCCACGATCACCACGTCGCGACCGATCACCAACGCCACCAGCCACTCGGGTACGGCCTCCACCAGCCACAGGCCGATGAAACTGCCGGCGAGCAGCAGCTTGTCGGCGACCGGATCGAGCAGACTGCCCAGCGGCGTGCGCCAATCGAAGCGTTTGGCGAGCCAGCCGTCGAGGGCATCGGATCCCCCAGCCACCAGCGCCAGCCCCAGCGCCCAACGGTACGCCCCGGCATCCAGGCACCACAGCAGCGGCGCTACCAACGCCATGCGCAGGCCGGTGATGAGGTTGGGGAGCTGGCGCAGGTTCACGGCCGCAGATGGAATACCGTGGCTGCCGGATCCGGATCGGCGGCCAGCACCTGCCCGACCGCGACCACGTTGCGCAATCCTTCCACGCCGGTGGCCAGATCGAGCTGCATGTGCAGGCGATCGTTGGTCACGCCCAGCAGCACGATGCGGCGGACGATGCCGATGCCCTGCAGGTAGCCCATCGCACGCACGTAATCGTCGCCGCTGCGGATGCCGTCGATGTCCACCGTGAACGTGCCCGGCGGGCTGGCGACCACGACTTTCGCGTACTTTTTCGCCAGCGCGTCGGCGGCGGCATCGGCACCGTCGGCCATCGCCAGCCGCGCGTCGCCGTTGGTTTCGCCCCAGCGTGCCAGCTCGATGCCGCCATCGAGCAGGATCCACTGCGCCCGCCAGCCACCGGCGGTGCGCGTGAGCCGGCCGATCAACTGGATCGGCCCGTAATTGGCCGATGGCAGCACCACCGCCTGCGCCGGGCCGATGCCCGAGGCCAGCAGGGCGACCTGCGATTCCATCACACTGCCAGCCGGCAGCACGAAGCCGATGCCGCGCTCGTTGCCGCGGTCGGTGAGCGACTTGACCACGTTGACATGCGCCGACCCCACCAGCCGTGGCCCGTGCCCATCGTCGATCACCAGCCACAGCACCACCGGCGCGCGCGGGCCGGGCCACGAGGGCAGTCCGGAACCGGCGATCAGCCCATCCACCGCGTTACGGTCGAAGCGCACGATCATGCGTTGGCGATAGATCGGCGCGCCGTTGATGGTTTCCTGATCGGTGGTGACGTGGGACTCGACCACCATGCCCGCCGCGCCGCCCAGCAGGCCACGCACCTGCGGCAGACTGGCCGGATTGCGCTGACCGGTGAGCTTGCCGATCACCTGCAGCAAGGCGCGCTGCACCGCGCCGGCGCGTTCGCCGGCGGACGCATTGTTGATCGGCACCGTGCCCTGATACAGCACCCCGTCGTCCGCCCACGCGGAACCGGCGACGAGCAAACCAAAAACCAGCAGGAGGATGGCAAAACAGCGGACGACGGCGATGTGCATGCGCGAATCCGAAAACCAGAACGCGCCGATTATGCCGCAGAGGGGCTGGTAGAATGGTGGTTTCGACGACAACGCGCCCTCCGGAGCCTCCCTTGCCCTCGCCGACTTCGCCCGCCACCCCGCTCACCTACCGCGACGCCGGGGTGGACATCGATGCCGGCGAGGCCGTGGTCGAAGGCATCAAGCCACTGGTCGCGCGCACCTTCCGCCCGGAAGTGATGGGCGGGCTGGGCGGCTTCGGCGCGTTGTTCAATATCGCCGGCAAGTACCGCGAGCCGGTGCTGGTGTCGGGCACCGACGGCGTGGGCACCAAGCTCAAACTCGCGCAGCAACTGGGTCGCCACGACTCCATCGGCATCGATCTGGTCGGCATGTGCGTCAACGACGTGCTGGTGCAGGGCGCCGAGCCGCTGTTCTTCCTCGACTATTTCGCCACCGGCAAGCTCGACGTGGCGACCACGGTCGCGGTGGTCGGCGGGATTGCCAAGGGCTGCGAACTGGCCGGCTGCGCGTTGATCGGCGGTGAAACCGCGGAGATGCCGGACATGTACCCGCCGGGCGAATACGATCTGGCCGGTTTCTGCGTCGGCGCGGTGGAAAAATCCGACGTGCTCGACGGCGCCAAGGTTCACGCCGGCGACGTGCTGCTCGGCATCGCCTCCAGCGGCCCGCATTCCAACGGTTACTCATTGATCCGACGTATCCTCGCCCGCGCCGGCAACCCCTTGGATCTGGACGTGGGCGGGGTGAAGCTGGCCGATGCGCTGATGGCGCCGACCTCGATCTACGTCAAACCGATGCTGGAATTGCTGCGTGGCGAGTGGCGCGAGGATGTGCACGCGATGGCGCACATCACCGGCGGCGGGCTGACCGAGAACATCATCCGCGTGATCCCCGACGGCCTCGGGCTGGATATCGAGGCGTCCAGCATCGTGCTGCCGCCGGTGTTCGACTGGCTGCAACGCGAGGGCGCGGTGCCGCGGCAGGAGATGTGGCGAACTTTCAACTGCGGAACGGGATTCGTGCTGGTGGTCGCGCGCGAGATGGCGCACGCGATCGGCACGGCACTGGATCGCATGGGTCTGCGCCACCACGCCATCGGACAGGTGGTGGCCCGCGACGGCGACGAGCGCGTGCGGATCGGGTGAGGCCATGTTGCCAGAATCCCAGCGCCTTCCCGACCACGAATCAGCCCCATTGCAAGCACGATCCATGGATGCGGGGGCAAGGGACACCATCCCCACCCAACCCTCCCCTTGAAGGGGAGGTCTGAACGCACCGCATGACGGTGTGGACGCATGCCACCACGACACGTCCCTGTGCGCCATTCGAGTCATGCCATCCCGATATTTTCCAGCGCGTCCGCCCGAATCCCGAGTCCCGAGTCCCGAGTCCCGCAGCCTGCGCCTCGCCGTCCTCGCCTCCGGCCGCGGCAGCAATCTGCAGGCATTGCTCGACGCCGCGCCGACATCGGGCTACGTCATCGCCGGTGTGTTCTCCGACCGCGCGAACGCGCCTGCGTTGGAGCGTGCTCGCGCCGTGGGCGTGCCGGCCATCGCCATCGATCCGAAGGCGCATGCCACGCGCGAAGACTTCGATGCGGCACTGTTCGATGCCGTCGATGCCGTCGCGCCGGATCTGGTCGTGTGCGCCGGTTACCTGCGCATCCTCACGCACGCAGCGGTCGCACGTTACGCCGGACGCATCGTCAACATCCACCCGTCCCTGCTGCCGAAATACCCCGGCTTGCGCACGCATGCGCGCGCCCTTGCGGACGGCGAAGCCGCGCACGGCGCCAGCGTGCATTACGTCATCCCGGCGCTGGATGCCGGCCCGATCATCGCGCAGGCGCGGGTGCCGATCCTTGCCGGCGAAACGCCCACGATCCTCGCCGAGCGCGTGCTCGCGCGCGAGCATCCGCTGCTGGTCGCCTGCGTGCGCCTGCTCGCCGCCGGTCGCATCTTGCAGCGCGGTTCAGCCGTGCTGGTGGATAGTCGCCCCCTCGCCGCGCCGCTGTTGCTGGGCGCAGACGACCAACTCCACGATCCAGCCCACGTCGCCTGACCATGAAAAAATTTCTCGCCACCGCCTTGCTTGCGCTCGCCGTGCCGTGCATGTCGGCCAACGCCGCCGCCACGCTCAAGCCTTTCACCGCCAACTACCAGATGGCGCGCAGCGGCGACGTGATCGGCGATGCCACCTTCAGCCTGCGCCCGGCCGCCGGCGGCTGGGAATACGACCAGACCACCCGCGGCACCCACGGCGTGGCGGCGCTGGCCGCGGCCAACGTGGAGGAATCCTCGCTGCTGCAGGACACCGACGGCGTGCTGCAACTGCGCAGCTACCGCTACCGCATGTCCACCCTGCTCAAATCCAGCAACCGCTCGGTGGACGTGGATCCGGCCACACGCAGCATCGTGATCCGCAACAAGAAGCGCGAGCAGAGTTTTCCCTTCCAGGCCGGCGTGCTCGATCAAAACTCGGTCACCCTCGCCATCGCCCGCGACCTCGCCGACGGCAAGCGCGGCACCCTTTCCTACCCGGTCGCCACCCGCAGCAGTGTCGAGATCCAGCGTTACGTGGTCGGCAAGGAGCAGATGCTGACCGTGCCCGCCGGCTCGCTGCGCACCCTCGTCGTCACCCGCCAGCGCGACACCCCCAACGGCCGCGTCACCGCCTACTGGTTCGGCATGGACAACGGCTACGTCCCGGTGCGCATCGTGCAGAACGAGCCCAACGGCGAGTCGTGGCAGGCCAGTCTGGTGTCGGTGGTGCGCTGAGGGAATCGTGCCTCCACCGCTAGTGAAGCGGTAGCAAATTCTGACCGTTCGAGTCATCCACGACCCAGATTCGGTACGGTATTCGATTACCCTGCTGCTGGCCGAATTCACCGTGCAGGGAATAGGTTTGGCCGGCGGCGAAATCATAACGACGTGTAACACCGCCTCCGCTCCTTCCATCCACGGCGACAACGGTGAGCGTATGGATGCCGGGCGACAATTCGTACGCCTTGACCGCACCCAAGCCGCGCCATTTCCCATCAACTCTGGCGATATAGAACCCCCTACCAGATCCGAAATGCATATTTTCGTCGATCAGCCTTACGCGCTGTTCCGGAGGTAACGCGTCCGCGCCTAGCAGCACGCGGTCGGACCCGCAGGCCGACATCAGTACGAACGATGAAATCAGCAAAAGCCTGAAACCATGTCGCATTGGGGATCCCCCCGCAAGGTATGAAATTTGCCGAAAACTCAGTTCGGCAAGCGCCGGATCCGGGCACCGAGCCCGCCGAGCTTCTCCTCGATGTTCTCGTAGCCGCGGTCGATGTGATAGATACGATCGACCGTGGTTTCGCCGCGGGCGACGAGGCCAGCCAGCACCAGCGAGGCCGAGGCGCGCAGGTCGGTGGCCATCAACGGCGCGCCGCTCATGGTGGTCACGCCGTGGCAGATGGCGGTGTTGCCTTCCACGCGGATGTCCGCGCCCAGCCGCTGCAATTCGTGGATGTGCATGAAGCGGTTTTCGAAGATCGTCTCGGTGACGGTGCCGGTGCCCTCGGCGCAGGCGTTGAGGGCGATGAACTGCGCCTGCATGTCGGTCGGGAAGGCCGGGTACGGCGCGGTGGTCAGGCTGACCGCGCGCGGGCGGCGGCCACGCATGTCCACCTCGATCCAGTCGGCGCCGGTGTTGACGTGCGCGCCGGCCTCCTCGAGCTTGACCAATACCGCATCCAGTGTATCCGGGCGCGCACGCTTGGCACGCACGCGGCCCTGGGTGATCGCACCGGCAACGAGGAAGGTGCCGGTCTCGATGCGGTCGGGCAGCACTTCGTACCTGCAGCCGTGCAGGCGCGGCACGCCCTCGATCACCAGAGTCGAGGTGCCCGCGCCGGAGACCTTGGCGCCCATCGCGTTCAGGCACATCGCCAGATCCACCACTTCGGGTTCCTGCGCGGCGTTCTCGATCACCGTGGTGCCCTCGGCCAGGGTGGCGGCCATCAGCAGGTTCTCGGTGCCGGTGACGGTGACCAGATCCATCACGATGCGCGCGCCGCGCAGGCGCTTGGCCTTCGCGACGATGTAACCGTTCTCCACCACGATGTCCGCACCGAGTGCGCGCAGGCCGCGGATGTGCTGGTCCACCGGCCGCGAGCCGATGGCGCAGCCGCCCGGCAGCGACACCTCGGCCGCGCCGAAACGCGCCACCAGCGGGCCTAGCACGAGGATCGAGGCGCGCATGGTCTTGACCAGATCGTAAGGCGCGACGTGGCTGGTGATCGTGCCCGGATCCACGGTGATGCGCATCTTCTCGTCCACCATCAACTGCACGCCCATGCGCCCGAGCAGTTCCATGGTGGTGGTGACATCGTGCAAGTGCGGGACGTTGCTGATCTCCATCGGCCCGTCGGCCAGCAAGGTGGCGGCGAGGATGGGCAGCACGGCGTTCTTGGCGCCGGAGATCTGCACGTCGCCATTGAGCGGCTCACCGCCGGAGATCAGGATTTTGGCCATTGGGACGGGGAATGGGGAATGGGGAATACGGGTAACAACTAGCGGGCAAACATCTTCCCTCACCCGCCGCGCCTACGGCGCGTCGGCCTCTCCCAGAGGGAGAGGCTGCTTGTTCCTTCCCCCTCCGGGGGAAGGTGCCCGCAGGGCGGATGAGGGCACCAACTTCATCTGCGACGTAGCCTGAGTACAGAGCATTGGGGCAATCACGACCATTGATCTACTATCCGACTTCTTCCGGCGTCAGCGTGCGCAGCGACAGGGCATGAATCGCCCCACCCATGCGCTCGCCCAAGGTGGCATACACCATGCGATGACGGGCCAGCGGCAACTTGCCGCGGAAGGCCGCGCTCACCACCTGCGCCTCGAAGTGCACGCCATCCTCGCCGTGCACGGATACCTGCGCCTCCGGCATACCGGCGGCGATGAGTTGGCGTACGAGATCTGCATCCATGACGGCTCCCGCGCGGCGCGCCCGGCCGAACTGGGGCGTGCGATACAATGACCGCCCAGTTTAATCCAATCCGCCGAACACAGGAACGCATCTGCCGATGCCCGCACAGGCTCCATCTCCCGCGTCCATCGAGGGCACGAGCGCGCCGATCGACGCCGGGCGGCGGGTGCTGGACATCGAGATCGCCGCCTTGGCGGCGCTGCGCGAACGCCTCGATGCGCGCTTCGCCGACGCCTGCGCATTGATGCTGGCCTGCCGCGGCCGCGTGGTCGCGACCGGCATGGGCAAGTCCGGGCACGTCGCGCGCAAGATCGCCGCGACGCTGGCATCGACCGGCACGCCGGCGTTCTACGTCCACCCCGGCGAGGCCAGCCACGGCGATCTGGGCATGATCACCGACGCCGACGTGGTGCTGGCGTTGTCCAACTCGGGTGAAACCGAGGAATTGCTGGCGATCGTGCCGGCGCTCAAGCGGCAAGGCAATCGCTTGATCGTGATGAGCGGGCGCACCGATTCCAGCGCGGCGCGGTTGGCCGACGTGTTCCTCGACACCTCCGTGCCCGAGGAAGCCTGTCCGCTGGGGCTGGCCCCGACCTCCAGCACCACTGTCGCGCTGGCGCTGGGCGATGCGCTCGCGGTCGCCCTGCTGGAAGCGCGCGGCTTCACCCGCGACGATTTCGCACGCTCGCATCCGGCCGGCGCCCTCGGCCGCCGCCTGCTGCTGCGCATCCGCGAGGTGATGCACGCCGGCGCGGACATCCCGCGGGTGGGCGCGGACGCCAGCCTGAGCCAAGCGCTGGTGGAAATGAGCCGCAAGCGGCTGGGCATGACCGCGGTGGTGGACGACGACGACGGTCTGCTCGGCATCTTCACCGACGGCGACCTGCGCCGTGCGCTGGACGACAGCCGCATCGACCTGCGCCACGCCCGCGTCGCCGAACTGATGACCTGCAACCCGAAGACCATCGGCCCCGACCAGCTCGCGGTCGAGGCCGCGCACCTGATGGAAGAACACCGCATCAGCGCACTGGTGGTGGTGGACGCTGCACGCCGCGTGGTCGGTGCGTTGAACATCCACGATCTGCTGCGGGCGAGGGTGGTGTGATGGAGCCGTGAATGGTGAATCGTGAATAGTGAATGGTAGAAGCGCCTCGGAGTCGTTCCTTTCGCACCGTCTTCCATCGGGAGATTGCCGCGATCATCCGCCCCCATCCCAGCCTTCCCCCGCAAGCGGGGGAAGGAGCAAAGCGTCGCTCCATTCCCCATTCACGATTCCCCATTCACGATTCACCCTTCACGATTCACCCTTCACGATTCACCCTTCACGATTCACCCTTCACGATTCACCCTTCACGATTCACGATTCACCATTCACGATTCACCATTCACCATTCACGTCTTCCAATGCCCTACTCCCACCTCAACGATTTCCCCGCCGACGTGCGCGAGCGCGCGGCACGAGTGCGGCTGGCGGCGTTCGATGTCGACGGCACGCTCACCGACGGGCGCATCACGCTGGATGCCGAAGGGCGGGAGAGCAAGAACTTCCACGTCGCCGATGGCCTCGGCCTGCGTCTGCTGGGAGACTTCGGGATCACCGTGGCGCTGGTGACCGCGCGCGGCGGCTCGGTGGTGGCGGCGCGGGCGCGCGAGCTGGGCATCGCGCACGTGTTCACCGAGATTGGCGACAAGCGGGCGTGCCTGGATGCGCTGGGCGCGCAACTGGGCATCGGTCGCGAGGCGATGGCGTTCATGGGTGATGACCTGCCCGATTTGCAGGCGCTCGCCGCGGTCGGGCTGGCGGTGGCGCCGGCCGACGCGCATCCGTGGGTGCGCGAGCGCGTGCACTGGCGCGCCCGATTGGCTGGCGGGCACGGTGCGGCGCGCGAGGTGTGCGATCTGATTCTCGCCGCGCGCGGCCACGCCGATTCCGTCCTCGCCCGATATCTTGGCGCATGAACCGGCGCAACCTCGCCGCGATCCTGCTCACCCCGGTGGCACTGGCCTCGGCGTGGTGGGCGTGGCAGTCCCTGCCCCGGCCCGTGCCGCCGCAAACGGTCGGCCCGCAGCGCGGCGATTACACGGTGGAGCGCTTTCATCTGGTGGTGATGAAAAAGACCGGCGACGTGGCCTTCCGCGGTCACGGGCCTTACGCGGTGCGCGATCCGTTCAACCAGCAGTTGTTCCTGAACCAGCCGCAGTTCAGTTTCCCCGATCACGGCGGCCACGGCGACTGGACCGGCCACGCGCAGTCCGGCTGGGTCAGCGATGGCGGCGACGAGGTGCGCCTGAAGCGCGAGGTGGCGCTCGATGGCCCGGTGATCCCCGGCAAGGATCAGGTCCACATCCGCACGCAATGGCTGTCCATCCTGCCCGACCCGCAAACCGCGCACACCCCGCTGCTGGTGACCGTCACTCGCGGCGCATCTATACTGATGGGCACCGGCATGAACGCGTGGATGCAGGACAACCGCGTCGAGCTGCTCTCCAAGGTGAGCTTCCACGATGTCCCCGCCAAGAAACATTGACCGCGCCCGCCGCGGCCGCGCCATCGCTGTCCGCGCCCTGTTCGTCCTCCTGCTGGCCTGCGCCTGCACCGGCGTGTGGGCGAAGAAGGCCGACCGCCAGCAGCCGATGGATGTCCACGCCGACCATTCCGACGCCGACCTCAACGACAACGGCATCACCGTGCTCACCGGCAACGTCATCATGACCCAGGGCACGCTGGAGATCCGCTCGGACAAGGCGGTCATCACCCGCAAGGACGGCGAGATGTCGCGCGCCGTGCTCACCGGCAACCCGGTGCACATGAAACAGCTCGATGAAAACAACGAGCCGATGTACGCCACCTCGCAGCAACTCGATTACGACCTGCTCAAGAACATCGCCGTGCTGACCGGCAACGCGGTGGTGAACCAGCCCACGCGCGGGCAGATGCACGGCGAGCGGATCGTCTACGACGTGGACAACGGCAAGGTGACCAGCGGCGGCGACGGCACCCGCGTGGTCATGCACATCCTGCCCAAGCCCAAGCCCGGGCAAGCCCCCGCGCCGAAGGCCGAGGCTCCGCCGCCGGATCTGCCAGTCGACGCACCCGCTGCCACCCCGGCGAGCGGCAAGACGCCCTGATGCTGGTCGCTTCGGGTCTTTCCAAGCGCTACAAGGCGCGCACGGTCGTCGCGGATTTCGCGCTGCAACTCGATGCCGGCGAAGTGGTCGGCCTGCTCGGCCCCAACGGTGCGGGCAAGACCACCTGTTTCTACATGATCGTCGGCCTCGTCCCGGCCGATGCCGGGCGCATCGAACTCGACGGCCGCGATGTCAGCGGCTTGCCGATGCACGCGCGCGCACGCCTCGGCATGGGTTACCTGCCGCAGGAACCTTCGGTGTTCCGCCGCCTCACCGTGGCGCAGAACCTCGACGCGGTGCTGGAGCTGCGCCCCGATCTGGACGCCAAGGGTCGCCAGCTCGAACGCGCAGCCCTGCTGGACGAATTGCAGATCGAGCACGTCGCCGGCCAGCTCGGCGCCAGCCTCTCCGGCGGCGAACGCCGGCGCACCGAGATCGCCCGCGCACTGTGCGGCCGGCCGCGATTGATGCTGCTCGACGAACCCTTCGCGGGCGTGGATCCGATCTCGGTGGGCGAGATCCAGAAGATCGTCCGCCACTTGCGCGATCGCGGCATCGGCGTGTTGATCACCGACCACAACGTGCGCGAGACCTTGGGAATCTGCGACCGCGCGTATATCCTCAACGCGGGGAGCGTGCTCACGCAGGGCACGCCGGAAGCCATCCTCGCCAACCCGGACGTGCGCCGGGTGTATCTGGGCGAGGAGTTCCGGCTGTAGCGGCGCCCTCACGCGATGGCGACGAGCCATCGCCGTGATCGACAAGGGCGCGGAAGCGAGCGGCGATGAAACCCAGCCTGTCACCCCAACTCGGCCAGCAGCTCACGCTGACGCCGGCGTTGCGTCAGGCCATCCACCTGCTGAGCCTGTCCGCAGCCGAGCTGGAGAGCGAGGTCAACCTCGCGCTGGAATCCAACCCCCTGCTCGAACGCGCCGGCGAGGAACAGCCGGATGTCCGCGTACCAGCCGAACGGGAACGCACGACGGATCACACGGAAGCCGCTGACGCGCCCGCCGAGGTGCCGAGCAACGGCGAGGATGCAGCGCCCGACTGGGAGCCCGAGTTCGGTTCGACGCCAAACCGTTCCGGCAGCGATGCGGGTGACCACGAACCGCCCGAAACCGCCGGCGCGCCGGACAGCCTGCAGGATCACTTGCTCTGGCAACTCCACCTCACCCCGCTGAGCGCCCGCGAGCGCAGCATCGGCGTGGCGCTGATCGAGGCGGTGAGCGAAGACGGCTACCTGCACGAGCCGCTGGAATCCATCCGCGACGGCCTGCGCCCGGAGATCGACGCCGGCATCGAGGAAATCCACACCCTGCTCCATCGCATCCAGCGCTTCGATCCGGTCGGCGTAGCCTGCACCAGCCTGTCCGAATGCCTGTCGGTGCAACTGTCGATGCTCGCAGCAGCCACGCCCGGTCTGGCGCTGGCCCGGCAAATCGCCACCGCGCACCTGGAAGCCCTCGCGCGGCTGGGCATCGAACAACTCGCCACCCAACTCGGCGTGAATTCCACATGCGCGCACGAAGCGGTGGCGTTGCTGCGCTCGCTCGACCCGCGCCCCGGCGGGCAGATCGCCACTGCGACGCCCGAGTACGTCCAGCCCGACTGCGTGGCTTACCGTCAGAGCGGCGTGTGGAAGGTGGCGCTGGTGCGCGGCAACACGCCCGCGCTGGCGATCAGCCGTCATTACGAGGCGATGATCGCCACCGCCGGCCGCGACGACGCCAGCTACCTGCGCGGCCGCCTGCAGGAAGCGCGCTGGCTGATGCGCAGCCTGCAGACCCGCGCCGATACCGTATTGCGGGTGGCGCAGGCCATCGTGCGCCAGCAGGTGGGCTTCCTCGATTTCGGCCCCGAAGCGATGCGCCCGCTCACCTTGCGCGACATCGCCGAGGAGCTGGATCTGCACGAATCCACCATCTCCCGCACCACCACCCGCAAGTACCTGCACACCCCGCGCGGTACCTTCGAGTTCAAGCGTTTCTTCGCCTCGGGCATCGCCAACGAAACCGGCGGCGCGGCATCGAGCACCGCCATCCAGGCGATGATCCGGCGGCTGGTGGATGCCGAGGATCCGCGCAAGCCGCTATCGGACGCGCGCCTGGCCGACGAACTCAAGGCCGCGGGCGTTCCGGTCGCCCGCCGTACCGTGGCCAAGTACCGCGAGGCGCTGCGGATCGCGCCATCGCACGAGCGGCAGAGGCTGTAGCCGCGGCGACGATTTCAGTGGGAGCATCCGCGGCGAACGCACCCCGCCGTGAACCTGCCCTTGCCCATCCGCAGCCTGCCCCTTCCCCCGCAGCCCGAAACTTGCGACTCTGGACACGGTGCCCACGGCACCGTTCACCCACTGCAGGAGAACCTCATGCGCATCGAAACCAGCGGCCACCAGATCGACGTCACCCCCGCCCTGCGCGACTACGTCAACGCCAAATTCGATCGCCTCGCCCGCTACGCCGACGGCGATCTCGACATCCGCGTGACCTTGCGCGTCGCCAAGGTACTGCACGCGGCCGAAGCCCGGATCGTCGCGCCCGGCGCGACCCACTATGCCGAGTGCGAGGCCGACACGATGTACGCGGCGATCGACCTGTTGACCGACAAGCTCGACCGCATGCTCGACAAGCACAAAGGCAAGCAGGTCAAGCACCACCGCAGCGACGGCGCGGCGCGCAGCGAGAGCTTCGGCTGAGGATTGGCGCGCGATGCTCACGACGGCGTTTCCGATCGCCCACGCATGGGCTCGATCCAGTGCAGCACTGGATCGAGCCGGATCACGCTGCCATGCGCAAGAACATCGTGATGGACGAGCCGACGCTCCGCACGGTAGTGGCACGACCCAAGCGGTGCGCCGATGAACCGCATCGCCGCCAGTGAACTGTTCGAGCAATTGCGCGATCGCCTCGGCCTGCGCTGGCTCGGCGGCAAGTCCGGCGGGAGCCGTTACATCGATGCGAGCGCGACGGTCTCGCGGCGACCGTCGCTGGCCGGCTATCTCAACATCATCTATCCCAATCGCGTGCAGATCCTCGGCACCGAGGAACTGAACTGGCTCGACGGGCTGGATGCGCGCCTGCGCTGGGAAACGCTGCAGAAGATCGTCAACTTCAAGCCGCTGGCGCTGGTGCTGGGCAAGGGGCAAACCTGCCCGCCCGACCTGCGTGAAGCCGCCGAGGACGGCGGCACGGCGTTGTGGTCGTCGCCACGGCGCGGCCACGAACTGCTCAGCGTGCTGCAATACCATCTGGCACGCGCGCTGGCGCCGCAGATCACCCTGCATGGCGTGTTCATGGAGGTGTATTCGATCGGCGTGCTGATCACCGGACAGTCCGGTTCGGGCAAGAGCGAACTGGCGCTGGAACTGATCACCCGCGGCCATCGGTTGATCGCCGACGACGTGCCGCAGTTCACCCAGATCGCGCCGGACGTGCTCGACGGCACCTGCCCGGAATTGCTGCAGGATCTGCTGGAACTGCGCGGACTGGGTGTGCTCAACATCCGCGAGATGTTTGGCGACACCGCGGTCAAGCGCAACAAGTACCTGCGCCTGATCGTGCACCTGCAACGCCTGCGCATGGACGAGGCCAGCGATGGCATGGCGCGGTTGACCGGCGATGTCGGCAGCCGCCGCGTGCTCGATCTGGACGTGCCGCAGATCACCCTGCCGGTGGCCGCCGGCCGCAACCTCGCGGTGCTCACCGAAGCCGCCGCGCGCCTGCACATCCTGCGCATCAAGGGCATCGATCCGGGCGCGGCCTTCCTCGCCCGCCACACCCAGTTCCTGCAGCGGGGCGACGGATCGTGAGCGAAACCCAAGGCATCGACATCGTGCAGCCGAGCATCGAACGGCCGCTGCTGATCGTGCTCAGCGGGCTGTCCGGCTCGGGCAAGTCGGTCGCCCTGCGCACGCTGGAGGATCTGGACTTCAACTGCGTGGACAACCTGCCGGCGATGCTGCTGCCGGAGTTCGTGCGCACCGTGACCTGCGGCAGCAATCCGCACCCGCGTTTGGCGGTGGGTATCGACGTGCGCAATCGTTATGCGCATCTGGACGACATGCCGCAGCAGCTTTCGGCGGTGGGCGCACTCGGGGTCGAGCACCGCCTGGTGTTTTTCGACACCGCCGACCACGTCCTCATCAAGCGTTATTCCGACACTCGCCGCCGGCATCCGCTCAGCCGCACCGGCCTCGTGCTGGCCGACGCGATCGCCCGCGAACGGCAGATGCTGGCGCCGATGCGCGCACTGGCCGATCTGGTGATCGACACCAGCGAGCTCAACGTACACCAGTTGCGGCACCGGGTCATCACCGAGCTGGGCATGCAGTCGTATTCGACCCTGTCGGTGCTGTGCGAGTCCTTCGCCTACCGCCGCGGCCTGCCCGCCGACGCGGACTTCGTGTTCGACGCGCGTGCCCTGCCCAACCCGCACTGGGACGCGCGCCTGCGGCCGCTGTCCGGGCGCGATGCGGCGGTGCGCGAGTACCTCGATGCACAGGCCGATGTGCAGCGTTATTTCGATCAGATCGCCGGCTTCGTCGATGCCTGGCTGCCGCATTTCGAGGGCGGCACGCGCAGCTACCTCACCATCGCCTTCGGCTGCACCGGCGGCCGCCACCGATCGGTGTATCTTGCCGAGCAACTGGCTCGGCATTTGCGCATGCATGGACGCGACGACGTGCTGACCTTCCACCGCGAACTGGAGTGAACGATGCCGGTCGGCGTGCTGCTGGTCACCCATGAAGGCATCGGGCGCGCGCACCGCGAGGTGGCCGAGCGCCTGCTCGGCAGGTTGCCGCTGGCGCTGGGTGTGTTCGAGTTGGCATGGGATGCTCCGCTGGATGCTGCACTCGTGCAGGCGAGCGCGGTGTTGCGCACAGTCGATGCGGGCGCTGGTGTGCTGATCCTGTCGGATCTGTACGGATCGACCCCCAGCCGCCTCGCCAAGGATGTCTCGCAACTGGGCACGCCGGCGCGCCGCGTGGCCGGACTGTCCGTGCCGATGCTGCTGCGGGTTTTCAACCACGCCGAATGCACCCTCGAGGAACTTGCGCGGATCGCCCTCAGCGGCGGGCGCAATGGTGTGGTGGCCGAGGATGCGTGATTCGGAGGACGGAGAACCGAGGACACAATGTAATCTGTCAACAGTAATCTGAAACAGCGTGCAAGCTCCGGCCACAGCTTCACGATTCACGATTCACGATTCACGATTCACGATTCACGATTCACGATTCACGATTCACGATTCACGATTCACGATTCACGATTCACGATTCACGATTCACGATTCACGATTCACG
>JAFEBV010000013.1 GCA_018242485.1 Pseudomonadota bacterium | reverse complement strand
CCCGATCCGCCACCGCCGCGCGTGGTGCATCTGCCGACGCCGATCTTCAATCCGCCGCCGCGGGTGGTGCCGCTGCCGCACCCGATCCCCGATCCGCCACCGCCGCGCGTGGTGCATCTGCCGACACCGATCTTCAATCCGCCGCCGCGCGACGTACCGCCGCCGCAGCCGATCTTCAACAATCCGCCGCGGGTCGTGCGGATGCCGCAGCCGATCCCGGGACAGCGCATGCGGGTCGCCTCGGTGCAGCGTCCTTCTGCCCCACCACGCGCGCCACGCCCCGCGGCACCGCGGGGTGGTGGAGGCAGCCATCACCGGCATTGATCGCGCCTGAACCGCGCACCGAAATACGCTGAGTTGAAGCGCTATCGCGTTTCGACTCAGTGCAAGCGCGGATGATGCGAAGCCGGCGGATGCGCAGGTGATCGTGGGATCGGTTTGCCTTCGCCGCCGAGCAATTCCAGGCGCAGGCAGCCGGCGGCAGCGCGGATGCGCACGTCGTCCTTGCGGTCGTCGAGCATCGGCACGATCAGGTGTTCGAGCTTGGGATCGTCGCGCAGCGCGATCGCATGCACGGCAGCCGCGCGCACGCGCGGGTCCTTGTCGTCCAGCGCGGAGGCCAGCGCCGGCACCACGCGCGGGTCGGTGTCGGAGCCGAGCAGCAGAGCCGCGGCGGCGCGACCGGGCACATTCTCGTCGGTCAACAAGCCTTGCAACGAAGCGATACCGGCACCAAGACCAGCCACGTGCGCCATCCCGATCGTGCGCGCCAGCAACAAGGGCAGCGCCGCCTTGGGCGTGTAGAAGATGCGTGCCAGACCGCGCCCCTTGGTCGTGGCATAGCCCGACGCCGCCGAGTCGCTGCCGGCCAGCACGGTGATCAACGCATCGCGCCCGACTGGATCGCCCATCGCGGCCAATGCCTTGGCAGCGGCGAAGCTGACTTCCGGTACCGGATCGTCGTAGGCGCGGCGTATTGCCGGCACCACGCGCGGATCGCGCAGATCTTCCAAGCTGGCGATGGCGGCTACACGCACGTCCACATCCGCATCCCCGGTCATCGTCATCAGCCGGCTCAGGTATGGCTCACGCGGGCCGATCAAACCCAGCGCCTCCACCGCGAGCTTGCGGGTATCGGGATTGCGCGCGATCAACGCGGTGTCGAGGATGGCGCGCGAGGAGCGGGCGATGATGGATGTGGACGAACCATCCACTTGCGGCAGCGGCGGCTTGGCCGCCAAGGCAACACCGGCGGCCAGCGCGAACACCACGCAGGCCAACAATCGGGCGAGCACGACACGCAAACGCGGCATCATCGGTACGGCGATCTCATTGCAGTCACAGTTGAATAGGGAAGCGCCTAAAAATTCCTTCCGCAAATCATCAGCCCACGCCCACAGCGTCGTCATTCCGGGGCTGTCCGCGCTGTTTGCGGACAGAACCCGGAATCCAGCGTCTTTCTTCCTTCAAGCCTGAAAAGGAATCATGCGAAGAAAGCGGCGGAGGGTGTCACGCAAACGATCCGTGCCACGCAAGGCGAATCAGATCGGGCGAACAGGATCATCGACCACCCGGCCCGCAGGATGTTCCCGAAGCCCGCGCCGCGATCAGCGCCGATAGCAACCCACCATTTTCACCTTGTGGCCCTTGGGCAGGCGCTGCTCGGCGCGAACGTGGTTGATTCGCGCCAGTTCGCGGGTGTCGCAGTCCTTGCGGTCGGCGATGCTGGCGATGGTTTCGCCGCGCCCGGTGACATAGGTATAGCTGGACTGCTGGCGATCGCTGGATGCGGCCGGTGCCGGATCGGCCGCCGGCGACGGCGCAGCGGCAGCCACGACGACGGGCTTGCGCGCGGCGGCGAGGTCGGCGGCCATCTGCGCGCGCGCGGGGTTGTCGATGCAGTTTTCGCGGTACAGGTGCATCACGTACGGCGGCACGCGCAGCACCGTGCCGGCGGCGATCGGATCGCGCGGATCGTAACGCGGGTTGAGGTTGCGCAGGGCGCGGAACCAGCCATCGCGCACCCCGGCATTGCCCAGACACATCGTCAGCTCGTTGATCGAGGTGCCGCGTTGCAGGGTCAGCATGCGCGGCTCGCCGGCATTCACGCGCGGGAACTGCAGGCCATATTCCTTCGGATTGAGGAACAGCCACGCCGCGGCGAGCACGCGCGGCACGTAGTCGCGCGTCTCCGGCGGAAGCTGGCTGTACACCTGCGGATCCCAGAAGCCCTTGCCGCCGGTGCTGTTGTACAGCCGCGCCACCCGGCCCTCACCGCCGTTGTAGGCGGCGACCGCCAGTTCGAGGTTGTTGCCCAGTTCGGCGAAGCGCGCGTTGAGGTATTGCACGTTGGCGCGGGTGGCCAGAGTCGGATCGTAGCGGGTATCGAAACCATTGCTGATGCCAAGCCCATAAGCCGCGCCGGTGGCGGGCATGAACTGCAACGGACCTGCCGCACCCGAACGCGAGACCGCGTGCACCTTGCCGCCGGACTCCTGCGCGAGGATGCCGAACAGCAACGCCTCGGGCAGCCCGGCCTGCTGGTACTCGGGCCACATCAACTGGCGCATGTACTGGTAGTTTTCCCATGCGTCGATCAGGTTGGCGCGGTTTTGCGTCAACCACTCCGTCAGCGCCGCCTTCATCGGCTCGTTGAGGGTGATGATCTCGCGCAGGTCGCGGCCCTTGAGCATCGCCACCGGGCGCGCCGCCGCCGGCAGGTTGGTGATGACCGGCGAAGCGCCGGACTGGCTGAGGTCGGCGCCCGGCGCCGCGCCATTGCCGGAGACATCGGCGAAACCACCGCCATCGATCGCTGCGGCCTGACGCTTGAGCAGGACATCGTAGGCGGCGATGAAGCGCGCGCTGTCGCACGGCGGCGTGGACTGGCACTTGTCTGCGGCATCCAGCAGATCGGCGCCGGCGGCGGTGACCGCCTGCCGACCGGCATCGGTATCGCCGCGGTCGATGCTGTCCAGACCGGCGTTGTATTTCGCGGTATCCGATTCCAGCCGCAGGTACAACGCATCCACCGAAGGCACGCCGGTGCGTGCGGCGGTGGAGATGGTCGGAGCCTTGGGCGCGGGTTGGGTGGTCGCGCAGGCGGCAAGCGCGCAGCACGAAAGCAGCAACAGGGTTCGATGCATGGGGGAGTCCGGCAGGCCAGCGAATTGCAAGTGCGCAGACTACCACCCACGCGCGCGCAGGAAACGACTACCGCGACGGGCGATGCGCGCCTACAATTGGAACTTCGCGCGTCGCACAAGCAACCATCGCATCGGTATCGATTTCAAGCCGCCGCAGCACACATAAACGGACGTTTCGCCCACGCCTGCCCGCAGCACGGAGCACGCGATGCCCGACCCTCGCCCTGCCCCTCGTCCCGTTCACAACCCTGCCCGGCATCCATTGCTGGACATCGCCACGTACCCGTTGCAATCGGCCAGCCTGACCTCGCTGGCGGCGATGGCGATCCTGATGCCGTTGACGATGCTTCCGCTGGCCGGCCTGCTCGCCCAGTTCGCGATCTGGACTGCGGCCTATTACTACGCGGTGGAAGTGTTCCAGCGCAGCGCCCACGGCACCGTCGGCGCGCCCGAGTTCGCTCGCGAGCACGATGGCATCGGCTGGAAGCTGGTGATCCTGCAGATGGGTTTGTCGATTCTGCAATGGCTGCTGCCGATATGGGTTTTCGAGCCGCTGCCGCGCGCGCTGGGCATCGGCCTGATCGCCATGTTGCAGCCGGCGATGACCCTGACCGCGGCAATGGATCGCCTGCTTGCGGGCGCCTTCCGCCCCTTGCGCGTGCTGCGCGTGATCGGTGCGCTCGGTGCCCGCTATGGCCTGCTGGTGCTGGCCGGGATCGGCATGGGTCTGCTGGCGCAGTGGGTCGGCACGATCGTCGCCGGCGGTCGCGCCTATCTGTTGTCGATCACCTCGGCGATCAGTCTGGGCGGCCGCACCGAAGTCGGGGCCTTTTTTGCCGGCAACGGCATGCTCGCGGCCGTGGGCATGATCGTGGCCGGATTCGCATGGTTCTACGCGGTGACCGCCTATTTCCGCGCGATGGGCTTGATCGTGAACGCGCGCAGCCAGGCGCTCGGATTCACCCCCGCGCCCCAGCGCAAGCTGCGCCCGGAAGACCACCACGCCGCGTTGTTGCGCCGGGTCGAGGATCTGGCCGAACAAGAACACTACGCGGCGGCGGCGCTGACACTGGGCGAATGCCTCCAGACCCAGCCGCATGGCTCGCCGGCCATGCACGCACGCTATCGCGAACTGCTGCATCGCTGCGGCGACGAAGCCGGCCTGCTCGAGCACGCCCGTACCCGCATCGACGCCCTCCTCGCCGCCGGTCAGGGGCGCGAAGCATTGACGCTGGCGCGCGAAGCGCTGGCGGTGGATCCGCAATTCCGCCCCGGTTCGGGCGAGCGCACCACCGAACTGACGCGCCATGCGCAGCGGCAGGGCCAGGCGGATATCGCCCTGACCTTGCTGCGCGATTTCACCGCGCGCCACCCGCGCGATCCGGCGATCCCCGACAACGCCGTCCTCGCCGCCGAACTGCTGGTCGAGCGCCATGGCGACATCGACGGCGCACGCGCGGTATTGCAGGCAGCCATCGACCACATGCTGCCGGCACATCCGCGCCATGCCGAGCTCGTCGAACGCCACGCCCGCCTCGACGGCTTGCCGCAAACCACGCCGACCGGCGCGCGATCGTCGTAGGTCGCACGTCACCCATTGCTACCGCGCGAGGGCGTGCAACCATCGACTCCGCATCGCCGCTAGCGTTGATCCAGCTCGTGATGGATGACGGTGACGCATTGCGAGGCGAACAGCATCCGCGATCCCAGCGCGAGCTTGCGCGCACCCAACCGCTCCAATCCGCGGATGGTGTTCTTCGGCATCGGGATGTGGTCGGTCAGCACGAAGCAGGGATTGCCGATGAAAACCTGCTCGCGGATCGGACTGCCTTTCGGATCCATCAGAAACAACTCGTGATTCGTAGCTAGCTCCTGCATCACCCGCTCGAAGCCCGAGGTGCGCACGCTCACGCCCGCTTCCACCACACGTGTCTCGTCCTTGCCCAGGCCGCGGGAAGCATCCAACGCGCCGGCGATCCGGCCCAGCAACGCGGCCTCGTCGAAGCCGCCGATCCCGCCCATCACGTTGGCCTCGAAACGGATCGCGCGGGAATAGTCCGCGGTACTTTCCAGCAACAGATGCACCACCACATCAGGGCGATGCGATTGCGCCACGAAGAGCGCATTCATCAGCGTGTGCGCGAGGATTTCGACATGCGCATCGGTGCCGACGCCCGCCAGCAGTTTGCGGCTGTCGGTGGGCGCGGCGCGGGCGCGCAGGACGAAGGTTCGCGTGGCGATCATGCCGTGATTGTCCATGCGCGCGAGCCCGATGCCAACGACTGGATTTGCCGACGCTCCGCAAACAGGATCGCTATCATGCGCGCATGTCCCGCTGGCGCCCGCCTCCTCCGCGATCGACCGCGATCATCACCCGCGCCGGTTTTCAGCGCCTGCAAGCCGAACTCGATGAACTGTGGAAAGTGCGTCGCCCGGAAGTGGTCGCCGCGCTGGCCGCGGCCGCCGCCGAGGGCGATCGTTCGGAGAACGCCGAGTACACCTACCGCAAGAAGCAGCTCGGCGAAATCGACCGCCGAGTGCGCTACCTCGGCAAGCGCCTGCCGGCCCTCAAAGTGGCCGATGCCGCCCCGGCCGACCGCAGCGCGATCTACTTCGGCGCGTGGTTCACGGTGGAAGACGTGGATGGCGCAAGCGCGCGCTATCGGATCGTCGGCCCGGACGAGACCGACGCCAAGGCTGGCCACATCAGCATCGACTCTCCACTCGCGCGTGCCGCCTTGCGCAAGCGTGTGGACGAGGAGTTCGAGGTCGCACTGCCGGAAGGCATGGCGAGCTATGTGGTCGTCGCGGTGGAATACGATGGATGAAAACGATTGATCGCTGACGACCTTCCGTCCCCTGTCCTCTGTCTTCAGATTCCCCCGAACCAGTCGTAACCGCGATCTTCCCAGAAGCCGCCCTTGCCGCCGCCGATGCCGGCATAGCCGTCCACCAGTTCGATCGTCGACAGGTACTTGGCCTGCTTGTAGCCGAGCTTGCGCTCCAGCCGCACGCGCAGCGGCGCGCCGTTGGCGACCGGCAACGGCTGGCCGTTGAGTTCGTAGGCGAGGATGGTCTGCGGATGGAACGCATCGACGAGTCGGCAGCTCTCGTAATACAGCGCATCGCCCAGCGTATCCATGCAGCGGAACACCACGAAGCGCGCCTGCGGTTTCACCCCGGCCTGCAGCAGGACGTTCTTCAGCAGCACGCCTTTCCACTGGCCGATGCAGCTCCAGCCTTCGACGCAGTCGTGACGGGTGATCTGGCTGCGTGCGGGCATCGCGCGTAATTCATCCAGCGACAGCGACAGCGGCTTTTCGACCAGCCCGCGCACCTGCAATCGCCAGTCGCGGAAGCCGTTTTCGACGTGGTCGAGGTAGTCGTAGTCCTGCGGATCGATCGAGCCGTTGGGACGGAACACCGGCGCTATGTCGGCCTTCGTGTATTCGCGCGCCAGCGCATCGTTGGGCGTGAGCGCGCGCTGCGCGGCTTCGGTGAGCGGCCCGGATTGCGCGAGCGCATGCGAAAACCAGTTCGTCCCCGCCAGTTTGTCGCAGCCGCTCAGCGCCAGCGCGCCGGCGCCGGCCAAACCACGCGCCAGCAGGCGTCGCCGCGCGTTGCCGTTGTGGTCGGATGGACTCATGGATGTTCCTCCGCGATGGCGTCCGCCGGCTTGCCGCCGGGCACCTCGTACCAGCCTGTGACCATCGAGCGCACATGGTTGAACACGCCCGCCACCAGCAGTTCGAACAGATGGATGGCGACGAAGGCGACGATGCAACCGGCGAAGATGAAATGCACGGTGCGCGCCGATTGCCGACCGCCGAGCAGATCCAGCAACCAACCCATCGCCACGTCCATGTGCGGGGACATCGCCAGCCCGGTCAGCACCATGCCCGGCAGCAGCACCAGCACCACCGCGAGATAGGCGAGCTTCTGCAACACGTTGTAGCGGGTCGCGGCCTCGCCGTGCGGGTGCCGCAACAGGGCGTGATCGATGATGGAACGCAAGATGCCGCGCCAGTCCGACTTCGTCGGCGCAAGGTCGCGGCCCAGGTGCCGGCTGGCGAAACTCCACAACAAATACAGCAGGCCGTTGATGGCGAAGATCCACGCGAAACTGAAATGCCACTGCCGGCCCAGCGCCAGCGACTGCGGCCCGGGCAGGGTTGCCCAGGTCGGGAACGCGCGCACGCTCGGCCGGCCATCCATGCCTTTCGATACGCCGAGCAGCCCGTCGGTGGCGATCGCATGCGTGCCGATGCGGGTCGTGCCGTGATACTTGCCGTCGGCCCCGCGCATGGCGACGATCTCGAACACGGGGTGGGCGAAATCCGATTGTCGACCCCAGTACAGATGCGGATGCGCGTTGAAGATCGACAGCCCGCTGCCGATCATCACGAAAAAGCACACCACGTTGATCCAGTGCAGCAGTCGCACCGGCAGGCGATGGCGATACACCCGCCAACGCGCGGCCGGCGTAGTTTCCAAAGGCGCAGGTTGCGCCATGGATTGCATTGCAGTCGCGGTCGTTGCCATGCAACCTCCCGATCTCGTCGTCCAGCCTACACTCCTGATAGACGCGCGAGGGCGCGAATCCTTGCATACGGCGTAGGATGGAGCCTTGATGGCGACAGGCTGGGTTGCCCATGACTTGCTTGTCAGCGCACCCGGGCAACACGCAAGAACACGAATTGCCATCCCCGCGAAAGCAGGAAGCGCATTGCAACCACCACAGGCTGGTCATGCAGTGGCTTCACCTCCAACCAGCGCAGCACGGCAACCCGCACACGCACGAGCCATCATGGGCGAACACATCGACCTATCCACCCCCGACGGCCGCATCGGCGGCTGGTTGGCCCTGCCGGAAGGCGCGCCGCGTGGCGGCGTCGTGATCGTGCAGGAAATCTTCGGCGTCAACGCGCACATCCGCAGCGTGGTCGATCTCTATGCCGCATCGGGCTTTGCCGCATTGGCGCCGGCCTTGTTCGATCCGGTCGAGGCTGGCGTGGAACTGGATTACGACGATGCCGGCATGGCGCGCGGACGCGAGTTGGCAGCGGCGCTGGGCTTCGATCGCGCACTGGCCGGCGTGGCCGCAGCAGCGGATGCCTTGCGCGCAAGCCTCGCCAGCGCGGGCGATGCAGTCGCAGACCGGAGCACTCCTGCTTCCCTTCTCCCTTCGGGAGAGGGTGGCGCGCAGCGCCGGATGAGGGGCGATACAGCCGTTGGCACGCAGCCATCCATGCCCGACGTTTCACTCGACTCGATGGGCACGCATCGCACACAATCTGGCATCGCCGTGATCGGCTTCTGCTGGGGCGGCAGCGTGGCCTTTCTCGCCAATACCCGCCTCGGGCTGACGGCGGTGAGTTACTACGGCGCACGCTCGTTGCCCTTCATCCACGAACCGCTGCGCGCGCCGATGCTGTTCCACTTCGGCGAACGCGACCACTGGATCAGCACCGCCGATATCGAGGCCACACGCACCGCGCAACCCACGGCACAAGTACACGTCTGGCCGGCCAATCACGGCTTCAACTGCGATGCGCGCCACGACTACGACGCGACCTGTGCCCACGATGCTCTCAAAGTCACGCTGGCCTTTCTTGATCGGGCACTGATGCGATGACGCTGACCGCACACGATTGCAGTTTCGATCTGCATCCTCGACTGGCCGCCGACACGGCTGCGGTGGCGACACTGGATCTATGTGAACTGCGCTTGATGGACGACGCGCGTTACCCGTGGCTGATCCTCGTGCCGCGCCGGGCTGGCGCACGCGGCCTGCTGGATCTCGTCGAAGCCGACCGCGCCTTGCTGCTTGTCGAAATCAGCCGTTGCGCACAGATGCTGCAAGACCTGCACACGCCGACGCGGATCAACATCGCCCTGCTCGGCAATCAGGTTTCGCAACTGCACGCGCACGTCATCGCACGCTTCGAGGGCGATGCCGCATGGCCGCGTCCCGTTTGGGGTGTTGGCACAGCCGAGCCGTATCTGCCCGATGCACGGGCCGCGCGCGTGGCCGCGTATCGGCAGCATCTGGGCGTGTGAACGCCGTACATGCTGCGCACATGAGCGCCATGCCGCACATCGAACCGCTGGGCGATTCCGCGCTGTTGTTGCGCTTTGGCGATGGCGTGGATGCGGCGATCAACCAGCGCGTGCACGCCTGCGCGGCGGCACTGCACGCATGGGCACCGGCGTGGCTGCTGGATGTGACGCCGGCTCACGCCAGCCTCGCCGTGCATATCGACACGAACACTTTGGGTGGCACCGATCCGCTGGATACGGTTCACGCGGAACTGGCGAGTTGGCTCGCTGAAACGCGGACGAACTCCATCGAAATACGAGAGCGATTCGTCGAGATTCCGGTGCTGTATGGCGGTGACTCCGGCCCTGATCTGGAAATACTGGCAACGCTCGCCGGAATGAACCCTGCCGAAGTCGTGACGCGGCACACCGCGGCAATCTGCACGGTGGCGATGCTCGGCTTCGCGCCGGGATTTCCCTATCTGCTCGGCCTCGATCCAGCGCTCGCGATGCCGCGCCGCGCCAACCCGCGCGCGCGGGTGGAAGCCGGCAGTGTCGGTATCGGCGGCGCGCAGACCGGCATCTATCCGGCGGCCGGGCCCGGCGGCTGGCGGATCATCGGGCGCACGCCGTTGCGCTTGTTCGACGCCGCGCGCGATCCACCGAGCCTGCTGCAGGCCGGCGACCGCGTGCGCTTCGTCGCCATCGACGCCGCGCATTTCGCACCAGCGGATAGACGCACATGATGAGTATCGACGTACTCGTGCCCGGGCTGCTGACCACCGTACAGGATGGCGGACGGCACCATGCACACGGGATCGGCGTCGGCGTCGCCGGCGCGGCCGATGCGTATTCGATGAACGTCGCCAACCTGCTGGTTGGCAATCCACCCACTGCGGCGGTGCTGGAGATCAATCTGTCCGGGCCGCGCCTGCTCTTTCGCCGTGCCACCACCCTTGCGATTTGCGGCGCGCACATCGATGCGCAGGCCGATGGCATCGCCCTGCCCGGTTGGCGACCAATCTATTTGCCCGCGCGCAGCACCGTGTTGCTGGGCGCTTGCCGTGCCGGCGCGCGTGTCTATCTCGCCGTCGATGGCGGCATCGCGGTGCCGGAAATCCTCGGCAGCCGCAGCACCGATCTGCGCGGCGGTTTCGGCGGCTTCCATGGCCGCGCGCTGCGCGCCGGCGATCGCCTGCCGCTGGGTGCATCGCACACGCGCCGGCGCGCGCTCGATGCGCCAATCATCGCGCCGTGGTGGATCGATCACGAACCGGATCTGGATTTCGCCGAATCCATCGCCGTGCGCGTGCTGCAGGGAAGCGATGCGACCGCACCGAGCGATGCGTTGCTCACGCAGGAGTTCATCGTCGATGCTGCCAGCAATCGGCAGGGACTGCGTCTGCACGGCGCTTCGCCCCTGCGCGCAGCCAACGCGCGCGAGCGTGTCTCCGAACCAGTCGTGCCCGGCACCGTGCAACTGCCACCGGACGGCCAACCCATCGTCCTGCTCGCCGACGCGCAGACCGTCGGCGGCTACCCGCGCATCGGTCACGTCATCGCCGCCGACTTGCCACGGTTGGCGCAGCGCAGACCCGGTCAGGGGCTTCGCTTCATTCCCGTCGATGCACGACAGGCAGCGCTGGCGAACGCGCAGCAACGCGCGCGACTGGGCAGGATTGCGGTGGCGATGGGTACTGTGGGCGATTGGGAAAAGGCGACGCGGTAGCCGCCATGTAATTCAAGCGCAAGTTCACTCCCTCACCCACTGCCCGCATCCGACAAGGACAGGGAGAGAACCTGCGATCAAGTTCACGCCCCACCCGCCTTCGGCACCCTCTCCCGGAGGGAGAGGGTAGAAACCAATTCGCGTCGTGAACCTCGTATCCAGCAATCCCGGCCCCTATCTCCACGATGCGCACCCCTCGTCACGAACCCCGAGCACCGAACATCCAAACCCATGCACCGAGCGCCAAGCCCCTGACCCCGATACCGCCCTCCACCATTGCAGCCCTCGCCACGATTGCCTACTGTGCCCGCTGGCCCCGCCCCATCCCCCGAATCCGGAGTGCACGCATGCGAACGATCCTGCGCAACCGCCCTGCCCTGAGTCTGCTCGCTTCGCTGGCGTTGGCGACCACGCTGGCCGGTTGCAATCCGGTGGCGGCGTCCTCGGCCGATGCACCCGGCAAGACCGCAGCGCCGGCGCATGCCGCCGTCGTGAACGACCGCAAGCCCAATCCGGCCTGGCAAGGTCAGGTGGATGCGTTGATCGCCGGCTGGTTCGAGCATTTCCCGGTGGATGCGGTCGGCGCCGGCAAGCACGAGTTCGACGGCAAGCTGCCCGATTACAGTCTCGCCGGGCAGGCGAAAACCATCGACTGGCTGCGCGGGCAGCGCGACACCATCGCCGCGTTCGGCGACGACAAACTCGACGCGCAGCAACGCTTCCAGCGCGATTACGTGCTGGCGGTGCTGGATGGAAAACTGTTCTGGATGCGCGATTCGGGCTTCGCCACCAAGAATCCGGCCTATTACGCCGGCGATCTGTCGCCGAGCATCTACCTGACCCGCCCCTACGCGCCGCTGAAGACGCGCATGGCGGCGTTCGTGACCTACGAGGAGAACCTGCCGACCGCGCTCGCGCAGATCCGCGCCGACCTCGCCGCGCCGCTGCCGGCTACCTACATCGACTATGGCGTGGGCGTGTTCGGCGGGCTGGCGGATTTCTTCGCCAAGGACGTGCCGGGCATCTTCGCCACCGTGGACGATCCGGCCCTGCAGGCGCGCTTCAAGGCCGCCAACGCCAAGGCCATCGCCTCCACGCGCGACCTGTCGGACTGGCTGAAGGCGCAGAAGCCGCAGGCCACGCAGGATTTCGCGCTGGGCGCGGACAAGTTCGCGCAGATGCTGCACGCGACCGAAATGGTGGACATTCCCCTGCCCCAGCTCAAGGCCGCGGCTGAAGCCGATCTGACCCGCAACATGGCCGCGCTCGCGTCGGCCTGCGCTGCCTATCTGCCCGGCAAGCCCATCACCGACTGCGTGGCCAAGGTCGAAGCCGACAAGCCCGAAGGCGGCGCGGTCGCCGGCGCGCGCAAGCAACTGGTCGATCTGCGCAAGTTCATTGTCGATCACGACCTCGTCACCATCCCCGGCACCGAGCAGGCGCAGGTGGACGAGGCACCGCCGTACAACCGCTGGAACTTCGCCTACATCGAGATCCCCGGCCCCTACGAGAAGAACCTGCCCTCGGTCTATTACATCGCTCCGCCCGATCCGGCGTGGCCCAAGGCGATGCAGGAGGCCTACGTTCCCGGCAAGTCGGTGCTGCTGTTCACTTCCGCGCACGAGGTCTATCCCGGCCATTTCGTGCAGTTCCTGCATGCCAACCGTTCGGACTGGATCTTCGGCCGACTGTTCGTCGGCTACGCCTATTCGGAAGGCTGGGCGCATTACTGCGAGGAGATGATGTACGACGCCGGGCTGGGCGATCACACGCCCGAAGCCCACATCGGCCAGCTCAGCGAAGCGCTGCTGCGCGACGTGCGTTTCATCTCCGCGATCGGTTTGCACACCGGCGGCATGACCGTCGCGCAATCCGAGCAGATGTTCCGCGACAAGGCCTATCAGGACGAAGGCAACGCCTTGCAGCAGGCCGCGCGCGGCACTTACGACCCGGCCTACCTCAACTACACGCTGGGCAAGTTGATGATCATGCAGTTGCGCGAGGACTGGACGGCCACGCGCGGCGGACGCAAGGCATGGAAAGCCTTCCACGATGCGTTCCTGAGCTACGGCGGCCCGCCGATCCCGCTGGTGCGCTCGCAGATGCTCGGCGGCAAGCCCGAGGCGGTGTTGTGGAAGGCGCCGGCAGCGGCTTCGCACTGACATCCAACCAATCTCTCATCCTGTACTCAGCGAGAACTGCATGCGCGCGAATGTCCCCGCCCTGATCCTGATCGTCCTCGGCATCATCTTCCTGCTCGACAACCTCGGCCTGTGGAATGTCAGCCTCACCCATCTGGTGCATACGTGGTGGCCGGCCATCCTGATCCTCGTCGGCGTGAGCATGCTGTTCAAACGCGGCAAATAGCCTGCGCTCCATGCAGCCTTGCATCGACTTCAACTGCGATCTGGGCGAAGGCTGCGACGACGCGGCGGTGCTGCCGTACATCACCTCGGCCAACATCGCCTGCGGCGGGCATGCGGGCGATGCGGAATCGATGCGCCGCACGGTCGCCTTGTGCCTGCAACACGGCGTGGCGATCGGCGCGCATCCGTCCTTTGAGGATCGCGAGCACTTCGGCCGGCGCGAGTTGCCGCTGGTACCCGAAGCGGCACGCGAGCTGGTGTTGCGGCAAGTTTCCGCGTTGATGGAAGTCGCAGCCACGCAAGGCACGCGACTGACGCACGTCAAACCACATGGCGCGCTGTACAACAAGGCCGCGCGCGATCGCTCGATCGCCGATGCCATCGCGCAGGCGGTGCGCGATTTCAATCCAACCTTGATCCTCGTCGGCCTGTCCGGCAGCGCCCTGCCCGCCGCGGGCGCGGCGATCGGCCTGCGCGTGGCGCACGAGGTATTCGCCGAGCGCCGCTACGAGGCCGATGGCAGCTTGACATCGCGCTCGCATTCGGACGCGGTGATCCATGATCTCGACGCATCGCTGGCGCAGGTGCGCAGCTTCGTCCGCGAAGGCGCTGTGACTACACGCACCGGCGAACGCATCCACCTGCGCGCCGATACCCTGTGCCTGCACGGCGATCGCCCCGATGCCGCCGCCTTCGCGCGGGCGTTGCGCGCGCTGCTGGATGCGCAGGGCGTCGCCGTCCACGCGCTCGGCGCATGACACACATCCGCAACCAATCCTCCGCAGTGACCGATGCCATGTCGTCAGAAGATGGCCAACATGCTTGTCTCCTCCCCTTGCGACAGCAGGGGGAGGCTGGGAGGGGGTTGTCGTACCGGTGCGCGCATCCACGTCACGCAGCGGAGCCGCTCTCATGATCGTGGACTACTGGCCCCTGCTGGGTGTCGCCGCGGTGGTGATTGGCTTCGCCCTGCACGCCAATCCGGTGCTGGTGGTGGTGAGCGCCGGTTTCGCCAGCGGCTTTGCCGCCGGCAAGTCGGTCGCCGACATGCTGGCCCTGCTCGGCGCCAGTTTCCTCTCCAACCGCGCGTTGATGTTGTTCGTGCTCACCTTGCCGGTGATCGGCGTGCTCGAGCGCGCGGGGCTGCGCGAACACGCGCAGCGCTGGATCGAATCGCTGCGTGGCCTGACCCTGGCGCGGCTGCTGCTGGGCTACCTCGCACTGCGGCAGTTGCTGAGCATGCTCGGCCTGACCAATGTCGCCGGCCACGCGCAGACCGTGCGCCCGCTGCTGGCGCCGATGGCCGAGGCGGCAGCCGCCAAGACGCATGGCAAGCTCGACGAAGACACCCGCCACCGCGTCGGGGCGATGGCCGCGGCGACCGACAACGTCGGACTGTTCTTCGGCGAGGACGTGTTCCTCGCACTGGGCGCGGTGCTGCTGATCCAGGGCTTCTACGCCAGCAACGGCATCGTGCTCGAACCGTTGCACATCGCGCTGTGGGCGCTGCCGACCGCGGTCGCGGCATTCGTCATCCACGGCGTGCGCATCGTCTGGTTCCAGCGCCAACTGGCGCGCACGCGCGGCGTCACGCCTGCATCGCAGGAGGACTTCTCCGATGCTGCGCCTTGAATACGCCTACTGGCTGCTGGCGGCGTTTTTCCTTGCCGCGGCATGGGTCAATGCGCGCGAGCGGCGCTGGGCGGCGGGCGGTTTCTGGATGCTGATGGCGGTGCTGTTCGCCGGTGGCGACTGGGCGCTGAAAGCGAACGCGGCCGGCGAACATCGTCCCGTACAGATCGCCGGCGCCTGCGTGCTCGGGCTGGCCCTGCTGGCACCGGGCATGCGTCGTCCCGCGATCGCCGAGCGCGATCCACAACTGCGCCTGGCCGATGCGCTGCGTCTGCGCCATCGCTTGTTCGCGCCGGCCTTGCTGATCCCCGCGGTGACCGTGGTGTTCGCGCTCGCCGACATGGCCGCGCGTCGGCAAGGCGGCTCGTTGCACTGGCTGGTCGGCACCGATTCGCCGACCCTGGTCGGGCTGGCGGTGGCCTGCGTGGTCGCCGCGCTGGCGGCGCTGGCGATCACCCGCAGCAAGCCGGCGCTGGCGCTGGGCGAAGGCCGCCGCCTGCTCGACACCCTCGGTTGGGCGGCATTGCTGCCGCTGGTGCTGGCCGCGCTGGGCGGGGTGTTCACCGCCACCGGCGTGGGCGATGCGGTGGCCGCCCTCGTCACCGCGGTGGTGCCGGTGCAGCACGCGCTGGCCTGCGTGCTCGCCTACGGGCTGGGCATGGTGCTGTTCACCGTCATCATGGGCAACGCCTTCGCCGCGTTCCCGGTGATGACCGCCGGCATCGGCCTGCCGCTGCTGATCCGCCTGCACGGCGCGGACGCCGCCGTGGTCGGCTCGCTGGGAATGCTCACCGGCTACTGCGGTACCCTGCTCACGCCGATGGCCGCCAACTTCAACATCGTCCCCGCCCTGCTGCTCGACCTGCCCGATCGCAACGGGGTGATCCGCGCGCAGTGGCCGACCGCGCTGGTGCTGCTGGCCGTCAATCTCGCGCTGATGGCATGGCTGGCCTTCCGATGACTACGCCGCGCGTGCTGCTCACCGGTTTCGAGGCCTTCGACGGCGAGGACATCAACCCCGCCCGGCAGATCGCGGAAACACTCTCCGGCGAACACATCGGCGGCCACCGCGTCGATGCCGCAGTTTTGCCGGTGAGCTTCGCCGACGCACTGCCCGCACTGACGCAGGCGCTCGAAGCCAGTCGACCCACGCTGACGATCTGCCTCGGTCAGGCCGGCGGGCGCACGCGCCTGTCCATCGAGCGGGTGGCGATCAACCTGATCGACGCGCGCATCCCCGACAACACCGGCGCGCAACCCATCGACACCCCGGTCATCGCCGACGCCCCGGCGGCGTATTTTTCCACCCTGCCGGTGAAGGCGATGCTGGCCGCTCTGCACGCAGCCGGCGTGCCCGCCGAGCTGTCCTTCAGCGCCGGCAGCTATGTATGCAATGCGGTGTTCTTCGCCCTGATGCACGCGCTGCATGCGCGCGCATCGGCGACGCCGTCAGCGACGGCCGCACGCGGCGGCTTCATCCACGTGCCCCTGTTGCCGCAGCAGGCCGCGCGCAATCCCGGCGCGGCGAGCATGGACATCGACACGCTCTCGAAAGGCATCGCCATTGCCATCGAGGCGGCGTTGTCGCATGCGCACGATCTGCACACGACGGGCGGCAGCACGCATTGACGAGCACCCACAGCCGGGATCGGCCGTGCCGAACCCGGCCCGCTCACGGCAACGTCGCACCCTGCGTGGCGCCATGCCGGGTGTCGAAGTCGTACTGCGCATCGGCGTGCGTCGCGCGGGCGATGGCATCTTGCGCATAGGCATCGATCTGCTTGCCCAGAGTGGCGCATTCCGGCGCACGACCGATGCGGTCGATGACATGGCGGATCGCCTGCGCAGCCTGCATGCCGTGTTGCAGGTGCCCGTTCTCGTGCAGCTTGAGGTTGGCGATGAAGGCATCCCAACGCGCCTGCAGCCACGTCGAGGCGCGCGCACGACCCGTCCAGACGGGAAACGTCTGCGCCGCTTCCAGCTTCACCGTCGCACGCTCGATGCGACAGCCACCGACATCGCGCCAGTAATCGTAATGCCAGTCGACGTTCCAGTGCGTGTAGGCGGCGTAGCGCTTGCCGTCCCTGGCATACAGCGGGCCGTATTGGTGGATCTGATCCCACAACGCATCCGCGCTCGATCCGCTGATGGCATAGCTGTGCGTCTGCAGGTTCGTCTCCACGCCGGCATTCGCGGCAGGTGCGACTTGCAACATCGAGGCCAGCAACAGGGTAGCCATCATCACAAGGCCCGTCGGGGCTCCGGTGTATCGATCAGCCCGTCACCGCGGTGACCTTCCAGCGGCCGACGGCACGGCTGACCTGATCGCGCAGTTCGCCCGAATCGCCGGGCTTGGCGCTGGCGAAAAGCAGCCCGGCCATGAACACGTTGGGCGTACCGGCGATGCCTTGCATCGCGGTTCCGGCGAGGCTGATCTGCTGCCATTTTCCCGACTGCACCGCCATCCATCCGCCAGGCGGCGAATACCAACTGCCGTTTTCGCGCACGTACAACACTTCCGGCTCCTGCCCACCGGGGATATCGCCTTGAATGGCCAGCATGCGAGACATGGGATCGCAAAGGGTCGGAAACAGGCCGTCAGGCTAGTCTTCGCGCATGGCAGCCGCAAGCGCTACGTCCACATTCATTCAATGGCCGAACAGGACAAGGATCGCTTGTGTGGTCGGTTGACCTTCGTTCGCCGCAATGCGCCGACCGGTTCTCCGCGACTGTGCTGCGATGCAGAAATGGAACCAGCCTTGTTCGCTTACGTGATCCGACTCAAGCCACCTCCGCCACACCACCCCGTGGATGCACGCCGTCAGGCGCATGCCCCTGTTCGCCCAGATATTCCAGCCATTTGCTGAAGAACACGTTCATCCGCATGCGATGGTCGATAAGGGTCGTCAGGGTCGGGTGCAGGCCCAGCACGTCCTGCCAGCGCCGCCCGACGTGGCAATGGGTGACCTCGGCCTGCTGCGCGTCGCGGTAGTGGCGGATCCACGCCAGTGGATCGCCCGCCGCGCCACTGCCGTCATGCAGGCGCGGATACGACAATTGCAATTCAATGGTGTACGGGTGCCGTTCGACGACATCGATCCGCAATTCCAGACCATCCCGCCCCATGGATGCGTGACTGCCGACCGCCAGCGCCTCGGGCGCCAGCAGGCGTTGCAGGCGCGCGTGGTTCTCCGCGTACAGCGCCATCATCCACGCGAATCGGCTCATGCGCGGGATGCGCTGGATCGTGGCGTGCGAGGGTTTGAGGATGGCCGACATGGCCGGATGCTAGCACGCGCCTCGCAGCGTTCCGCAACGCTTGCCAGCGGCGTTCCGCCGTCGCACACTCACACACTCCGGCATTGCATTTTCACCCGTCCGCGCGAGCATCGCTTCGGGCGCTTCAGAACAACTGCCTCTGGATGCCCAGCGCGGCCATCACCTTGCTGGCGATTTCCTCGATCGAGGTGTGCGTGGTGCTGAGCACGGGAATGCGCTCGGCCTTGAACATCGACTCGGCGGCGGCCACTTCCTTGCGGCATTGTTCGATGGTCGCGTAGCGGCTGTCGGGGCGGCGCTCCTGGCGGATCTGCCGCAGCCGCGCCGGCTCGATGGTCAAGCCGTACAGCTTGCGCCGATGCGGCCGCAGGAACGCGGGCAATTCCATTTTTTCCAGATCGTCGTCGGTCAGCGGATAGTTCGCCGCGCGCACGCCGTAATGCAGGGCCAGGTACAGGCAGGTGGGCGTCTTGCCCGAACGCGAGACGCCCACGAGGATCAGGTCGGCCTCGTTGTAGTTGACGTTGCCGCCGTCGTCGTGGGTCAGCGCGTAGTTGGTGGCGTTGATGCGCGCCTCGTAGGCGGCGAAATCGACCATGCCGTGGGCGTGGCCGACGTGGCGCTCGCGCTGCTTGCCCAGTTCGGCTTCCAGCGGGCCGATGAACGGGCCGAACACGTCGAGGATCAAGGCCCCGCTCGCATCCAGCTCGGCCATCACCGCCTCGTCCACCACCGAGCTCATGATGATCGGGCGTTCGCCGCCGCGCTGGCCGGCGGCGTGGGCGATCTGCCGCAGCGCATCGCGCGCCTTGTCCACGCTGTCGACGAAAGAAAACCGCTGGGTGTGGAAGCGCACGCCGGCGAACTGCGTCAGCAGGCTGTGGCCGATGGTTTCGGCGGTGATGCCGGTACCGTCGGAGATGTAGAACACCAGCCGCTCGCGCATCGTCTCGCCCCCGGATGACGCCACTTCCACCACGTCCTCGACCCACATGCGGCCTTGCCCTTCATGTCGATGCCGTCGCCATTCTACCCATTCGCATGCCGCATTCGGGCTCACGCTGCGCCGTGCCTCATCGCCATCGCGCATGAGCATGCCGCCGGATCGGATGTCGCAGCGGAAACCATAGCGGCGTGCGCGCGGGTAAAATGGCGGGCTTGCCGGGCACCGCGCCCGCCCCCGTTCCCGAATCCCCGGAGCCTGCCTTGAGTCCGAACGTCCTGTGGCTGCACGAAACCCGGCTGGCCGACCTGCATCAGGTCGGCGGCAAGAATTCTTCGCTGGGCGAGATGATCGGCGAGCTGACCGATCTGGGCGTCAGCGTGCCGGGCGGCTACGCCACCACCGCCGATGCGTTCCGCGCCTTCATCGCCCATAACGACCTGCACGCGCGCATCTACGACAAGCTGGCCACGCTCGACGTCGAGGACGTGGCCGCGCTCGCCGCCGCCGGCACGCAGATTCGTGGCTGGGTGATCGACGCGCCGTTGCAATCCGATCTCGAACGCGACATTCGCAATGCCTATGCGCAACTCGCGCAGCGTGCGGGCGTGGCGCAACCCTCGGTGGCCGTGCGCAGTTCGGCGACGGCCGAAGACTTGCCCGACGCCAGCTTCGCCGGCCAGCAGGAAACTTTTCTCAACGTCGTCGGCGCGGACGATGTCGTGCACAAGGTGAAGGAAGTCTTCGCCAGCCTGTACAACGATCGCGCGATCGCCTACCGCGTCCACCACGGCTTCAAGCACGAGGACGTGTTTCTCTCCGCCGGCGTGCAGTTGATGGTGCGCTCGGATGTGGGTTCGTCCGGCGTGCTGTTCACCCTCGACACCGAGTCGGGCTTCCGCGACGTGGTGTTCATCACCGCCAGTTATGGTCTGGGCGAGAACGTCGTGCAAGGCGCGGTGAACCCGGACGAGTTCTACGTTTACAAACCGACCCTGCGCGACGGCAAGGACGCGATCCTGCGCCGCACGCTGGGCAGCAAGGCGATCCGCATGGTGTATTCGGACGTGCCCGGCGAGCGCGTGCGCAACGAGGACACGCCGCCGGAACTGCGCCAGCGTTTCTCGATCACCGATGCCGATGTCGCCGAACTGGCGCGGCAGGCGCTGAAGATCGAGCAGCACTACGGCCGGCCGATGGACATCGAATGGGCCAAGGATGGACTGACCGGCAAGCTGTACATCGTGCAGGCGCGGCCGGAGACGGTGAAATCGCGCGCGCGGGTCAACCAGATCGAGCGCTATCACTTGAACGCGCGTGGTCCGGTGCTGTGCCAGGGCCGCGCGATCGGACAGAAGATCGGCGCCGGCACCGCGCGCATCGTGCGCTCGCTGGCGCAGATGGAAAAAGTCCAACCCGGCGACGTGCTGATCGCCGACATGACCGATCCGGACTGGGAGCCGGTGATGAAGCGTGCCGCGGCGATCGTCACCAACCGTGGCGGGCGCACCTGCCACGCCGCGATCATCGCCCGCGAGTTGGGCGTACCTGCCGTCGTCGGCTGCGGCAACGCGCTCGATGCGATCCCCGATGGCAGTCAGGTCACGGTGTCCTGTGCCGAGGGCGATACCGGCACGATCTATGCCGGTGCCCTGCCCTTCGAGCGCGTGGTCGCCGATCTGGACGCGATGCCGCCGGCACCGCTGAAGATCATGATGAATGTCGGCAATCCCGAGCGCGCTTTCGACTTCGCGCAACTGCCCAATCAGGGCATCGGTCTGGCGCGGCTGGAGTTCATCATCGCCCGGCAGATCGGCGTGCATCCGCGCGCGCTGCTGGAGTACGACCAGCAGCCGCACGAGATCAAGGAACAGATCGCGCCGTTGATCGCCGGTTATGCCGATCCGGTGAGCTACTACGTCGAGCGTCTTGCCGAAGGCATCGCCACGCTCACCGCCGCGTTCGCGCCCAACCCGGTGATCGTGCGGCTGTCGGATTTCAAGTCCAACGAATACGCCAACCTCGTCGGCGGCAAGGCCTACGAGCCGCACGAGGAAAACCCGATGCTCGGCTTCCGCGGCGCATCGCGCTACGTGGATCCGAGCTTCGCCGACTGCTTCGCGCTGGAATGCCGCGCGGTGAAGAAGGTGCGCGAGCAGATGGGCCTGACCAACTGCTGGGTGATGATCCCGTTCGTGCGCACGCTCGCCGAAGGCCGCAAGGTGATCGACACGCTGGCCGCCAACGGCCTGCGTCGCGGCGAGGGTGTCGATGGAAAGCCGGGCTTGAAGATCATCATGATGTGCGAGCTGCCTTCCAATGCCCTGCTCGCCGACGAGTTCCTCGATCTTTTCGACGGCTTCTCGATCGGCTCCAACGACCTCACCCAGCTCACCCTCGGCCTGGACCGCGATTCGGGTATCGTCGCCGGCTTGTTCGACGAACGCGATGCGGCGGTGAAGAAGCTGCTGGCGATGGCGATCAGCACGGCGCGCGCGCGCGGCAAGTACATCGGCATCTGCGGGCAGGGCCCCTCCGACCATCCCGATCTCGCCGAGTGGCTGATGGCTCAGGGCATCGAATCGGTATCGCTCAATCCCGACACCGTGGTCGATACCTGGCTGCGATTAGCGAAGGTTCGTGGCGGCTGAATCGATGTTCGTCTTCGCGCCATCCGATCACCCGGTGCTGGCTTCCAGCCGCCTGCTCGACCGCATGAGCCACATCGACTGGCCGGAACTGAGCCTGGAGTGGGGCGTGCGCGCGGGCGAAGCCGTGCTGCTGCTGATCGGCGGCATCTGGTTGTCAAAGTGGATCTCGCGCTGGCTCGGGCGCCTGCTCGCGCGACTGGGCGTGCAGAGCATCCTCGCCAACTTCCTGCGCGCGTCGGTGCGGGCGCTGTGCATGATCGTGGCGATCATCGCCGCGATGGATGCGCTCGGCCTGCCGACCACGTCCCTGCTCGCAGTGCTCGGCGCGGCGGGGCTGGGCATCGGTCTGGCGCTGAAGGACTCGCTGGCGAACATCGCCTCGGGCTTCATGCTGATCGTGCTGCGCCCGTTCAACACCGGCGACGAGGTGCAGGCGGCGGGCACCAACGGCGTGGTCGAACAGGTGCGCATCTTCCAGACCGTGCTGCGCACCTCCGACAACCGCGTGGTGTTCCTGCCCAACGGCTTGATCACCGCCGCGCCGATCATCAACTTCACCGCGCGCGATCGCCGCTGCATCGAGCTGACCATCGGCATCGGCTACGAGGACGACATCCGCAACGCCCGCGATGCGCTCGTCACCGTGGCCCGCGCGCACCCGCGCGTGCTGCCCGATCCGCAACCGGACGTGCTGGTGTCGGATCTGGCCGCGGGCAGCATCAACCTGACCCTGCGCGCGTGGGTCGCCACCGGCGATTTCAAGCAAGCCCGCAGCGACCTGCTGGAAGCCACGCGCGCGGCGCTGCGCGCGGCTGGCGTGGGCGCGCCCTTCCCGCAGCATGGCGTGCATGTGTTCCACCACGAGACCATCGCCGCGGACATCCCGGCGACCACCGGAAGCCCGCGCCGGCAGTGAGCCGGAAGGCGCAGGAACCGTCGCCGCGGCGGGATTACTTGCCCGCCGGCGCGTTCTTCACGTAGGTGTCGAACCAGTTGAGCATCTCGTACACCTCCTGCTCGTTGGATTCCAGCGCGGTGTACCAGTGCGGCTCGTGCGGCAGCATCACCAGTCGGGCGATGCCGCCGTTGCCGCGGATGGCCTGATACATCTTCACCGACTGGATCGGCTGGGTGCCGGGGTTGGCATCGTCGTCGCCGTGGATCAGCAGCAGCGGATGCTTGATCTGGTCGGCGTAGAAGAACGGCGAGGCCTTGCGGTACACCTCCGGCGCGGCCCACACCGAGCGGCGCTCGTTCTGGAAACCGAACGGCGTCAGCGTCTTGTTGTAGGAACCGCTGGTGGCGACGCCGGCCTTGAACAGGTCGGTGTGCGCGACCAGGTTGGCCGTCATCAACGCGCCGTGGCTGTGGCCGGTGACGCCGATGCGATCGCGATCGACCACGCCCATCTCCACCGCCTTGTCCACCGCGGCTTTGGCGTCGGCCTCCAGTTGCTCCAGATAGGTGTCGTAAGCGGTCTTGGGATCGCCGACGATCGGGAAGCTGGCGTTGTCGATGATCGCGTAACCGGCCAGCAGCAACAGCCGATAGGGCGGCAGGCGGGTGAAGGTGTTCTGGCTGCCCGACACCTGCCCGGCCTGTTCGCTGCTGGCATAGTCGGCCGGATAGGCATACAGGATGGCCGGCAGGCGCTGGCCCGGCTTGTATCCGGGCGGGGTGTACAGGGTGAAGGACAGATTCAGCCCGTCGGCGCGCTTGTAGGTCACCAGTTGCTTGCGGATCTGGCGCACTTCCGGGGTGGGATCGGCCACCTGCGTGAGTTGCTTGCCGGTGGAGGCGAACTGCGCTTCGCCTGCGACGGCATCCTTCGCGTGTTCGCCCAGCGTGCGCACGAAGGCATTGGGCGGATCGGTCAACGACTGATGCCAGCTCAGGAACGTGCCCGGCACGGCGGCGAAGCCGAGGAACACGTCGTAATCGTCATGGCCACTGCGGAACAGCCGTTCGGTCGCAAGCGTGGTCAGGTTCAACCGATCCAGGAAGGGCCGGTCGCCCTGCGGCGATGCGCCACTCCCGCTCAGGAATACCGCGTCGCCCTCCATGCGCATGGCATAGGCGCCATTGGGCAGAATCCGGTAGACGAAATTTCCCGGATCCTTGTACAGCTCGTCGCTGGACATGTCCCACAGCACGCGGCCCGGATCGCCGGGCTTGTCCACATCGACGATGCGGGTCGTCGTCCAGTGGCGGTTTTCGTCGTACTCCTGCAGGAAGGCGAGCGCCGGATTCGGCGTCCACGCATAACCGGCGAAGCGCTGCCGCGTGCGGGCGATTTCGACCGGCTTGCCGCTGAAGGGGGCTTTCCACGCCAGCACCTTGTCGCGCGCCGGCACATCGACATTCCAGTCGCCCTTGTCGAGGGCTTCGGACCAGATCAGCGTGGCCGGTTCGGTCGCGCGCCAGTCGAAATTGATCGGACCTTCCGGCACGCCATGCACGGGCACGCGATCGGCCAGCGGCAGGTTGGCGAGTGCGCGCGACGTGCCATCGGCCACATCCAGCACGGCCACCGAATGCGGAAAACGCTGATAGGTGACGGTGTGCGAGAACGGCGGCTGGATCGCGTCGATCAGCACATAGACACCGTCGGGCGCGGCATCCACCGCGTTGTAGATGGCCGGCTGGCCGACATTGCGCACGCTGCCGCTGGCCGCATCCACCACCGCCAGTTGCGAGGTGCCGTAGTAGGCGAACAGGGCTTCGTCGAAGGTGCTGGTCAGCAGGTCGCGGGCCTCGTAGGTGCTGCTCTGGCCCTTGCCGCCCAGCGATTGCTGGATGTCCGGGCCGATCGCGGCGGCATCCTCGACCGGCGCCGGGCCCTGGTTGTCCGGCACCTTCTTCACCAGCAGGCTGTGGCTGCCTTGCAGCCATAGCACGGTGCTGCCGAAGATCGGATTGAGCTGCACGCCGGCCACCTTGTGGATCTGCCCGCTGGCGGCATCGCCCAGCCACAGTTCCACGCCGGTGGGGGTGACATTCTGGAACGCAAAACGATTGCCGTCCGGCGACCACAGCGCACCGCCCGGACAGGCGCCGGCGGGCAACGCCACCCGGGTCGCCTTGCCGTCGGCGATGTCCACGAGGGTGAAATCGGCCACGCAGGCCGGAATGCCGTAGCCGGCGGGCGTGTCATGGCGGCTGCGGTTGGCCGGCTCCAGCCGCACGCCGGCCAGTTTCAGATACGGGCGCGCCACCCGCTCGATCGACGGGTAGGTCTGGCTGGTGGTCAACAGCAGGCGGCGACCGGTGGGATCGACACTGGGCGAAGGCGGCGGCGGCGCCTTGAGCACCCGCAGCAGGTTTTCCGGCGGCTGGTCGTAGCCGGCGAAGGCCGGCGCGGAACACTGCAGGGCGACAGCGGCCACGCAGCACATGGCGCGCCAGAACGTGCGCAGGTTCTTCATCATGCAATCCCCCGAGGCATGGATGGTGCGGCAACCTCTTCCATATACCAGATTCCACGCCTCGTCTGGGGATGAGGTTCTGGCCCTTTGACGATCCGCTCGCTGCATTTTGTCCTCCGTCCTCTGTCCTCTGTCCTCCGTCCTCCGTCCTCCGTCCTCTGTCCTCTGTCCTCCGTCCTCCGTCCTCTGCCCTCTGTCCTCTGTCTTCCGTCCTCTGTCCCTTGCACCGACATCAAACATTGCATTGGTCATACTGTGGTAATACCATGGGCGCATGAAAGTCGCCATTTCACTCCCGGATCCGGTCTTCTCCGCCGCAGAGAAGCTTGCTCATCGGCTGCGCGTATCGCGGAGCCAGCTCTACGCTCAAGCCATCGAGCAGTACCTTGGCGAGCGGGAAGAGGCCCTCGTCACCGAGCAACTGAATGCCGTGTACGCGGCGGTGAACGAACCCATTGAACTCGCCGTGGCAGCCGCTCAATTGGGGGCTATCGGCCATGAAGCGTGGTGAAATCTGGTGGGCCAACCTGCCCAACCCCGTCGGCTCTGGCCCCGGCTACAAACGCCCGGTGCTTGTCGTTCAGGCCAATGCGTTCAATGCCAGTCGCATTGCCACCGTCGTTGTCGCCACGATCACGTCAAATCTGATGCTGGCGGCCGCTCCTGGCAATGTTCGCATCGCGAAATCCGATTCAGGACTACCCCAGCCATCCGTAATCAACGTGTCGCAGTTGATTACCCTGGATCGCGCCATCCTTGCGAGCAAAGTGAAAACACTCTCTGGCACGGCCATGGACAAAGTGGATAGCGGCTTGAAGCTGGTTCTCGAACTTTCATGAAACGCGAAAAATTCCTTCGCAAGGAAGCGTCCCCGCTTTGAACTCTGGCTGGCACATCCTTGTGCGGGCGTTCGCAGGCGCGCGGATCGGTGGTCAACCTGCGGAACTCTGATTCAGCCCGTCATTCCGGGGCCGGCGCGGCTGTATCGCGTCGGAACCCGGAATCCACCGTCTTGCACCAACCCGCATGCAGCAAGACACCGGCCCGCACAGGTCTGCCGAGACCGCGTCCTTGCAGCGGGCGCCGGCCGGCACATCCCTGTGCCGGCGTTCGCGCGCCTGCGAACCAGTGGTTCGCAAGCAGGCGCGTAAAAGGTCTGGCGAGACCGCATCCTTGCAGTGGGCGCCGGCCCGCACATCCGTGTGCGGGCGTTCGCGGGCGCGCGGACCGGTGGTCCGCAAGCGCGCCCGCTCACCCCTCCACGCGGTTGCGGCCGCCGGCTTTGGCGCGATACAGCAGGGCGTCGGCGCGGCTGGACATGCGGCTGTAGGTTTCCGTGCCGTCCCACTGCACCACGCCCATACTGACGGTGACGCGCAGTCCCTGCGCGATGGCCGACCAGTCGTGCGCTTCGATCGCCGCGCGCATGCGCTCGCAATAGGTGCGTGCGCCGGCGATGTCGGAACCGGACAGGATGCACACGAACTCCTCGCCACCCAGCCGCCCGGCCAGATCGCCGGGACGCTGGTGGCCACGCAGGATACCGCCGAGAGCGCGCAACACGTCGTCGCCCACCGCATGCGAATAGTGGTCGTTGACGCGCTTGAAGTGATCGATGTCCAGCAGCACCAGCGACAGCGGGCGCCTGCTGCGACGCGATTCGGCGAAATACACCTCGATCGCCTCGTCCACCCGACGCCGGTTGGCGATGCCGGTCAACGCGTCCTCGCGCGCCTGTCGCTCGAAGGCTTCGGCCTGCGCCTGGATCGTCTCGAGCAGTTGGGTCTTGTCGGCGTCGGCCTGCCGCAGCAATTCGGTTTGCCGGCGCAGATCTTCTGTGCGTGCATCCACGAGCTTCTGCAAGTGGCGCTCGTTGGCGGCGAGAACCCGGATGCGCGCACGATAGGCGAGCCACCCGACAACCAGCAAGGCCAATGTGGCAAGCACATAGAACCACGGCTTCTGCCAGATCCGGGCCTGAATGCGGAAGGAGAGATCGGCTTCGCGCGGCGACCACGAACCGCCGGTCACCGCGGCCTGGATGCGCAGGCGATAGTTGCCGGGCGGCAGGTTGGTGAACTGCACGCTGGTGTGCTCGCCCACCACGCTCCAGTCCGTGTCGTAGCCATCCAGCAGATAGCGGTACTGAATGCGTCGAGGCAGGTGGTAATTCATCGCGAAATAGCGCACGTCGATCTTGCGCGCGCCCGGCGGCAGATCGAGCACGCCATCGCCCGGTGCGACGATGCGATCGTCGATGCGCACTTCCTCGAGTTGGGTCTGCGGCGGCGCATTCCGGTAGTCCGCCAGCCGTTCCGGACGCACCATGCCGACCCCGCGCGACATGGCGACCCAGACGCTGCCATCGGAAAGCAGCCACGCTCCAGGACTCGAGCCGCCATTGCATTGGGACGAAGGCAATCCGTCGGGCGCACCGAATACATCCATCGTCATGGACTTGCGCCGGCCATCGGCAGTCGCGTTCGCCTGCTCGGCGGTGACGCGCACCAACCCGCTCAACGTGCTCAGCCACAGGTTGCCCTCGCGATCGGGCAACACCGCGTACACCGCATCCAACCCCTGCGCGCCGTTGATGGCGGCCAGATGGCCGTCCTTCCAGCGCAGCAGACCGCGATCCGTGGCGACCCATACCGCGCCATCGCCATCGGCGGCGAAAGCGAACACCGTCTGCGCCATGCTCTGGGTCGGCATGGGAATGGCCACAAAGCGTTCGCCATCCAAGTACGCCATGCCATTGCCGGTACCGACCCACAAACGCCCGCCGGCATCCTGGAACAGTCCATAAATCCCATCGCCGGGCAACCCATCTGCAACCGTGTACACCCGCTGCGATCCGCCCTTCTTCCAGAACAGGCCCTTGGCAGTACCTATCCAAAGATTGCCGTCGCGATCCTCGCGGATGGCGCGTACCGCATCCGAAGGCAGTCCATTGGCGAGGTTGACGATACGGTCGACGGTGCCGTTCGTCACACGTTGCGCGCCATCGGCATCCGTGCCGACCCATACTCCGCGGTCTGCCGACCGCGCGAGCGCCCGGATGGACTGGGAAGCGAACGTCGCCTCGTCGACCGGTTCGACATCCCCATCGTGCATGCGCGCCAGACCGGCCTGCGTGCCGATCCAGACATCGCCATCCGGCGTTTCGAGCACCGCCTGCACGTTGTCGTTGCGCAGACCTTCCTGCTTGCCGATGGCCCCGAACGGCGTGTTGCGCAAACGCATCAGCCCCTGGTTGCCGCCCACCCAGATGCTGCCGTCGGCCGCACGCATCAGCGCGTCCACCGACCACGCATGGCCCGCGGCGGGCTCGCGTACGGCTTCGCTGCGGCCATCGTTGACCACCAGCAACCCATGCGCCGACGTGCCGACGAGCGCGCGGCTGGCCGAGTCGGGCAGGATGGCAAGCACCACATCGTCGAAAACGTCGGTGGTCATCTTCTCGAACTGCACTTCGCCACGACGCTGACGGTAGGCGCCCGCCCGTGTGCCGACCCAGATCGATCGATCCTGCGCCTCGGCCAAGGCGGTGATCGCGCCGGAAGGCAACAGGCCGGCGTTGACGCTGATGGTCTGCACGCGATCGTTGACGATCCGCGCCAATCCTGCCGATGTGCCGACCCATGCCGAACCGTCGTCGGCCACCAGCAGGCTGGCGACGCGATCGGACGGCAGCCCGTTGCGGCTGTCGAAATGCAACTTGCGGCGGCCATCGAAAACATCGAGCCCGCCCGCGGTTGCCACCCACAATCGGCCGTGCCCATCTTCCTGCGCGGCGACAACGCCGTTCTGCACCAGCCCGCTGTCGCTGCCGCGCTGCGTCCACCAGCCCTGATTGAGGAAACTGATGCCACCGCGCGCGGTGCCGATCAACAACGAATTCTCGTGGCCGATCGCCAGCGAACGCACATCGTTGTCGTGCAACTGCGCGATCGTGGCGCTGTCGTTGTAACTGAAATCGAAGCCATTGAAACGCGCCAGGCCTTCCGGCGTGCCGATCCACATATAGCCGTCTGGCGTCTGCGCAAGAGCGTTGACCTGATCGCTGCGCAGCCCGTTCTGTTGCGACCATGTCTCCCGTGCCCAGGAATCGAGCGGCTTGCGCGCCTGTTGCGCGCAGACCACGCCGGCCAGCCATGTCGCCAGCAGGAAAAACGTCGAGAGCTGTCGCAGCATCCGTATCATGGCTTGCGCGCGCCCCGCTCGTCGCTCAGGCCAACTCGCCGCCGAGCCGGCCCATGAACTGCCGGTAGTAGCGCAGTTCCGACACGGAATCGCGGATGTCGCTGAGCGCGGTGTGTGCCGAGTTCTTCGTGAAACCCTTCGCCATGTCCGGCGCCCAGCGCTTCGCGAGTTCCTTGAGCACGCTCACATCGAGGTTGCGGTAATGGAAAAACCGCTCCAGCCGCGGCATGTGGCGATACAGGAAACGCCGATCCTGGCAGATCGAATTGCCGCAGATCGGCGAGGCGTTCGCCGGCACCCATCGCGCGAGGAATTCGAGCGTGGTCGATTCGGCCTGCTCCAGCGAGACAGCCGAGTCGAGCGCCCGCTGCCACAACCCGGACTTGCCGTGCTGGTTGCGGTTCCAGTCGTCCATCGCCTGCAGGCGTCCAAGCGGAACGCGGATCGCCAATTCCGGGCCTTCGGCAAGCACATTCAGATCCTTGTCGGTAACGAGGGTGGCGATCTCGATGATCGTGTCGGTGTCCGGATCGAGTCCGGTCATTTCCAGATCGATCCAGATCAGGCGGTCGTGGTCGGGCGTGGACATACATGGGCAGACTGCGGTGCAGCGTGCATCATAACGTTCCCGCCTCATCGGAGCGCGCCAATGCCCCTGGCCCTCGGCGTCGAACCCAGCCACTACGCGGTGGTGTCGGCGATGATCACGCCGGCGTTCTTTCTCACCGCCACCAGTTCATTGATCGCCACCTGCAACGCACGCCTGTCGCGGGTGGTGGACAGGATGCGCGCGGACATCGCCGAGTTGCGCCGGCTCGAACACCCGGCGCAGGCACGCGACCTGCGCGTGCGCGTGGATCAGCACCGCCATCGCTCGCGCCTCGTGCTGGCGTCGGTGCGCTTGCTGTACGGCGCGGTGACCGCCTTCGTCGGCACCAGCATGGCCATCGCCCTCGACAGCGTGATCGGCTGGCACATCGACATGTTTCCGATGCTGCTGGCGATCCTCGGCGTGCTGCTGGTGTTCTTCGCCTCGCTGTGTCTGGGACGGGAAGCGCGGATGGCGCTGGGCATGCTGGAGACCGACCTGGATCGACAGTTGGCACGCGAAGACGTCGGCAAGGGTGCGAGCGGCTGAAATTGCCGCCTCGGTTCGGTCGGCATTCGACACCGACTGGGGCTTGGGCACGCCGTTCTACGTGCCACCATGAAAAAACCGCGCGATGCGCGGTTTTTTCATTTGTCCCTCCCACAATCGCTCAGCGACCCTTGATCGGCACGAACTTCAGGTTCTCCGGCCCGGTGTAGTTCGCGCTCGGGCGGATGATCTTGCCGTCGATGCGCTGCTCAATCACGTGCGCGCTCCAGCCGGACGTGCGCGAGATCACGAACAGCGGAGTAAACATCGCGGTCGGCACGCCCATCATGTGGTAGCTGACCGCGCTGAACCAGTCCAGGTTCGGGAACATCTTCTTGATCTCCCACATCACCGCTTCGAGCCGGTCGGCGATGTCGAACATCTTCGTGTTGTGCTGTTCTTCCGACAGCTCGCGCGCAACCTGCTTGATGACCTTGTTGCGCGGATCGCCGGTGGTATAGACCGGGTGGCCGAAGCCGATCACCACTTCCTTGCGCTCGACACGCGCGCGGATGTCGGTCTCGGCTTCGTCGGGCGAGTCGTAACGTTTCTGGATCTCGAACGCGACCTCGTTGGCGCCGCCGTGCTTGGGGCCGCGCAGCGCGCCGATCGCACCGGCGATGGCCGAATACATATCCGAGCCGGTGCCGGCGATCACCCGCGCAGCGAAGGTGCTGGCGTTGAACTCGTGCTCGGCGTAGAGGATCAACGACGTGTGCATCGCGCGTACCCACAGATCGCTGGGCTTGCGCCCGTGCAGCAGGTGCAGGAAGTGCCCACCGATGGAATCGTCGTCGGTATCGACCTCGATGCGCTTGCCGTTCACCGCAAAGTGGTACCAGTACAGCAGGATCGAACCCAGCGAGGCCATCAGCCGGTCGGCGATGTCCTTCGCGCCGGGATGGTTGTGGTCGCCCGATTCCGGCAGCGCGCAGCCCAGCGCGGAGACCGCCGTGCGCATCACGTCCATCGGGTGCGCCGATGCGGGCAACTGTTCCAGCACCGCCTTCACCGATGACGGAATGCCGCGCAGCGACTTGAGCTTGAGTTTGTACGATGCCAGTTCGGCGGCGTTGGGCAGCTTGCCATGCACCAGCAGATGGGCGATTTCCTCGAACTCGCAGGAGGTGGCGAAATCGAGGATGTCGTAGCCGCGGTAATGCAGGTCGTTGCCGCTGCGGCCGACCGTGCACAGCGCGGTGTTGCCGGCGGCGACGCCGGACAGAGCTACGGATTTCTTGGGCTTGAACGGGACGGCGGTATCGCTCATGGAATCTCCTGGATTATTTTTTCGCCGCAAACAGTGCGTCGAGTTTGTTTTCGTAGGCGTGGTAGCCGATGCGCTCGTAGAGTTCTTCGCGGGTCTGCATGGTGTCGAGCACGGCCTGCTGATTGCCGTCGCGGCGGATCGCCACGTACACGGCCTCGGCGGCCTTGTTCATCGCGCGGAAGGCCGACAGCGGGAACAACTGGATGGCCACGCCCACCGAGGCCAGTTCGTCGCGTGAGAACAACGGCGTCTTGCCGAACTCGGTGATGTTGGCCAGCACCGGCACCTTCACCGCATCCACGAAACGCTTGTACGTCGGCAGGTCATACGCGGCTTCGGCAAAGATGCCGTCGGCGCCGGCCTCAACGCAGCGGCAGGCGCGTTCGATCGCCGCGTCAACGCCTTCCACCGCGATCGCATCGGTGCGCGCGATCAGGAAAAAATTCTTGTCCGTCTTCGCATCCGCTGCCGCCTTCACGCGGTCGGCCATCTCGCCGGCACCGACGATTTCCTTGCCGGGACGATGCCCGCAGCGCTTGGCGCCGACCTGATCTTCGATGTGGCAGGCGGCCGCTCCGGCCTTGATCAGCGACTTCACCGTGCGCTCGATGTTGAACGCACTCGGCCCGAAGCCGGTGTCGATATCCACCAGCAGCGGCAGATCGCAGACATCGGTGATGCGGCGCACGTCGATCAGCACGTCTTCCAGTGTGTTGATGCCAAGGTCGGGCACGCCCAGCGAACCGGCCGCGACGCCACCACCGGACAGGTAGATCGCACGATAACCGGCGCGCTGCGCGAGCAAGGCGTGATTGGCGTTGATCGCACCGATCACCTGCAACGGCTTCTCTGCGGCGAGTGCGGCGCGGAAACGTGCGCCGGCCGAAGCAGGCGCAACCGCGGATGTGGATGGAGTCATGCGCCCCCCGGGGAAAGTGTTTATTTTAGCGGATCAGGCCCGACGTCGTGGGCATGCTGCCAGCACGCCGCATCCCACCCCGAGGCGTTCTGTCATACCATTCCGACATGCACGCAGACTCGGTCCCGATCGATCCCGACCTGCGCGCCATGCGCGATGCGGTGCTGCGCCTGCTTCCTGTAACCGAAACCCTGTACGTCTTCGGCAGCCGCGCGCGTGGTGATGCAACCGTGCAATTCGACCTCGATCTGGCCGTGCTCGGGCCGCCGCTGTCGGCGCAACGACGCCCCGATGCGCAACAAAAATGGCCATCCAGTTCGACCGCGACGTGGATCTGGTGGATCTGGCCTCCGCCAGCAGCGTGTTGCGATCGGAGGTCATCAACGGCGGAGTGAAGCTCTATCGACGCGACGCGGATCGCACGCTTGACTTCGAAGCACGCGTGCTAAGCGAGTACGCCGAACTGCTCGACGCCACCCGTGAACTGCGCGCTGCCATCCGCGAGCGTGGCCGCGTGCTGGCATGAACTGTCCGCTCGTTCTCGGCAAGGTCGCCGGCATCGACCTCGCCGGCTTGTCGTTTGTGTCCTTCTGCAACAACGCCTGAAAGCCCACGCGCCCGCGCCAGCGGTTATGCTCGCACCGATGGCCTGCCGTTCCCGTGTCGCTGCAATCGCCCTGTTGCTCGCCCTGCCCTGCGCCCACGCGGCGCGGGTGGCGGACGTGCGCGTGCTCGGCATCGCGCAGGCCGAGCCGCTGCACAACGCGCTGCTGTCCTTGTCGCTGGCGCGCGCGCAAGCAGCCAAGTCCACCATGAGCGAGGAACGGCTGGCCTTCCTGCTGCGCAAGGCGCCCGAGGAAATCCGCACCGCGCTGGAGCCCTTCGGCTACTACGATGCGCGCGTGGATGCGGAGGTGACCCGGCAGGGCGATGCGGCGAGCGTGGTGCTGAGGGTGCAGATGGGCGAGCCGGTGCGGGTGCGCACGTCGCAGGTCGCGGTGCGTGGCCCGGCAGGATCTGATCCCCCCATTGCAAGCGAGGTGAAACATTTCCAACCCAAGCCGGGCAAGGTGCTCGATCACCGCGAGTACGAGGCGAGCAAGCGCGAGGTCGAACGCGGCTTGCAGGCGCGCGGCTATTTCGATGCGAAAGCGGACGCGCACCGGGTCGAGGTCACGCGCGCGGCGCACGCAGCCGACATCGACCTGAGCTGGGACAGCGGCGTGCGTTATCGCTTCGGCGCGACCACGTTCGGCCCCAATCAATTCAAGCCCGGCCTGTTCCAACCGCTGCTGCGCTGGAAGCCCGGGCAAGCCTACGACGACAAGCGCCTGCTGGCCTTGCAGCAATCGCTGACCGATCTGGACTACTTCGGCACCGTCGAGGTCACGCCCGATGTGGAACAGCGCAGCGACGGACAGGTTCCGATCAACGTCGGCACCACGCCGGCCAAGCGCAACGTGTACAGCGCTGGATTGAGCTACGGCACCGACAGCGGCGTGGGCGTGACCCTGGGTTTCAGCCGGCGCTGGCTCAATCGCGGCGGGCACAAGTTCGATGCGCAACTCGAATGGGCGCAGAACCGCAAGCTGCTGGCGACGCGCTATCGCATCCCGGCATTTGCATGGCTGGACGGCTGGTACGACCTGTCCACCAACTACCGCGACGAGATCACCGACGCCGGGCACACGCAGCTGGCCGAACTGGTCGGCAGCCGCACCGGGCGACTGGATCGATGGAACCTCACCGCCGCATTTCACGTGCAGCGCGAGCGCTATCAGGACGCGCTGTATCCGGCGTTCGATCGCTACGCGACACTCGTTTTTCCGTCGCTGTCGGTGCAGACCACGCGCGCCGACGACAAGCTGTATCCCACGCGCGGCTGGTCGCTGGCGGCGGATGTCAGCGGCGGATCGAGCGCGCTCGGTTCGGACGTGGACTTCCTGCAACTGCACGCGCGCGCAAGCTGGATACACCCGCTGGGCGAGCGCAATCGCGTGCTGCTGCGCGGCGAGTTCGGCCACGTCTTCACCGGCAACTTCGCCGAGTTGCCACCCTCGCTGCGCTACTTCGCCGGCGGCGATACCAGCGTGCGCGGTTACAGCTATCAGGAGATCGGCCCGCGCGTGAACGGCATCAACATCGGTGCGAGCAACCTCGCCGTCGTCAGCGCCGAGTTCGAGCATCGCTTCACCCAGACGTGGGGCGCGGCGGTATTCGCCGACGACGGCGATGCCTTCGACAACCGCCCGCGCTCCAACCTCGGCGTCGGCTTCGGCCTGCGCTGGCGCTCGCCGGTCGGGCCGGTGCGTATCGACATCGCCCACGGCTTCCAGTCGCGCGCGCCGGTGCACCTGCACATCAACCTCGGTGCCGAGTTATGAGCACGCGCGCGGACACTTCCGTCGCGTCGAAAAACAAACCATGCCGCCGGCGCTGGCTGTGGCGCGGTCTCATTGGCATCTTCATCGCGCTGTTACTGACGAGCGCGACCGGCGCATGGCTGCTGCTGACCGCCAGCGGTCGCGATGCGGGGTTGGCCCTCTTCGCCCGCCTGCTGCCCGCGAACGCGCTGTCGTGGCAGCGCGCCGATGGCACCTTGTCCGGCCCGTTGATCCTGTACGACCTGCGCTGGCGGCATGCCGGGGTGGATTTCCGTGCGCAGCGGGTCACGCTCGACCCATCGCTGGCCGCCCTGTTCGCCCGCCGCCTGCGGCTGGGCACGCTGGACGTGGACGCGGCCACGCTCGACCTGCCCATCGACCGCACTCCGCAGCCGCCGCCACGCTGGCCGGACGTGCTGCCGAAGTTCGATGTGCCCATCGCCATCGACATCGGCACCGCGCACCTGCACGCGCTGCGCATCAGCCGCGAGGGTGCGCCGGTGGTGGCGATCGCGCGCCTGCGCGGCGGTTTGTTGCTGGCACCGGGTCGCTTGCGCATCGAACATCTGACCGCCAGCACCGACCACGGACGCCTCGTCCTCGATGGCCGCATCGACGCGCGTCGCCAATACGCCACGCGCGTGCAAGCGACTTGGGATGCGCCTGCATCCGCGCACCTGCGCCTGGTCGCCGGTGGCGATCTCGATCACTTCGTGATGTCGCTGGCCGGCCGCGCGCCCGAGCCGGTGTGCGTTCATCTCACGCTGGACAATGGCCGCCGCGTGCCGGACTGGACACTGGCCCTGCACGCGCAACGCTTCGATTCGCAGGCCCTGCTTGCGCTGGCATCGACCGAAAAATCCGACGCAACGGCATCGTCGCCGTGGAATCTCGACCTCGACACCAGCGGCCACGGCGGGGCGGCGACGCTGCACGGCGGCGTCGAACACGCGGGCCTGCGCATCGGCATCGCGCCGTCGAAGCTTGCGTACGCCGATGGCGTACTCGATGCCAGCCCGTTGACCCTGAACCTGCTCGATGGCCGCGCGCAGGTCAGCGGTCGCGCCGACTTCAACGCGGTCGCGCCGCGTGTGGATGCACGGGTGACGCTGGATGGCGTGCGCTGGCGCGCCGATGCGCAGGCGTCGCCGGTGCAGGCCCGTGGTGATTTGAAGTTCGCCGGTGCGATCTCCGAGTGGACGCTCTCCGGCGCGCTGGATCTGCACCGCGATGGCGAGAAAGCGACCGTGCAGATCGCCGGCAACGGCGACGCCACGCAGGCGAGCCTGCAGCGCTTCGACGCAACCACGTCGGCCGGCGCCATGCACGCCAGCGGGCATGTCGCATGGGCACCGCATCCGGCGTGGCGATTGGATGCCAAGCTCGATCGCTTCGATCCGGGCTACTTCGCGCCGGGTTTCGAGGGCCGCGTCAGCGCGCATCTGCAAAGCGATGGCGCGAACGATCCGCAGGCGGGGTTGACGCTGCGCGCCGTGCTCGATGGTCTGTCCGGAACCCTGCGCGGGCGCAGCCTCGGTGGCGGTGGCACGCTGGACTGGCGTGCCGGCAAGGGACAGGTCGATGCCGACCTGCGGGTCGGCGGCAGCCGTGTGCAAGCCAAGGGAACGCTGGGATCGAGCTTCGATCTGGTCGCCCGTTTCGCGCCGCTGCAACTGGACGACCTGCTGCCGGACGCCCGCGGCCGCATCGAAGGGCAACTCGGCGCGCAAGGCGAATGGCCGTTTCCCGCGCTCGCCGGGAAGCTCGCCGGCAGCGGCCTGCGCTGGCGCGAATACGCCGTGTCGGGGCTGTCGCTGGATGGTCGCATCGGCGCGAATGGCAACGAGGGCGCGCTGCACATGCAGGCCGACGGCATCGCCGGCATCGGCCCGGTGCACGCGCTGCAACTGCAATGGGGCGGATCGACATTGCGCCCGCGGGTGAGCGGCCACATCCTCACCACCCTGGGCAATCTCGAACTTGCCGCCAGCGCACAACGCGAGCGCGATGCGTGGAGCGCACGCATCGAGAGCCTGCACGTTTCACCCTCGCATGGCCCGGCGTGGACGCTGGGCGATCCCGCCAACCTGCGCCGCGACGACAACGGTGGAATCCGCCTCGCATCGGCCTGCCTGCATGCGGCGGACGCATCCGTGTGCATGGATGCCGACTGGCCGCGCCGCGCCCACTTGCAGGCGCACGGCCTGCCGCTGTCCTTGCTGGATCCGTGGATCGCCAGCCCGGATTTCGATGCGCGCGCCTACGGCAACGTCGATATGGATGCCAGCATCGCCCCGGGTGCGCGCGGCGGTTTCAATGGCAGCGCGCAACTGCGCTCGGATTCGGGTGGACTGCATGTGCAATCGCAGGCGCAGCGGCCGCTGCTGGGTTACACGCAACTGCGCGCCGATGCGCGGCTGGATGGCGAGCGCGTGCAAACCAGTGTGAGCGCCGAACTGAGTGCAGGCGGCAGCGTGCAGGGCGAACTGTCCAGCGGAATCTCCCCCGCATCGCCGATGCAGGGACAACTCAGCCTCGATCTGCGCGACATCGGCTGGCTGGAACTGTTCTCCACCGACATCGCCGCGCCGAAGGGCCGCTTCGGCGGAACGCTCACGCTCGCCGGCAGCATCGCGCATCCGCAGATTTCCGGCAGCCTGCGCCTGACCGATTTCCAGACTGAGTTGCCCGCGCTCGGCATCGCGTTGAAGGATGGGCATGTGTCCATCGACGCCGACGACTCCGGTGCTGCCACCATCAGCGGCGCGTTGCGTGCCGGCGATGGCACGCTCGATCTCGCCGGCGGGCTGCGCTGGGACGACTTTTCCGCGCCGATCACCCTCACCGCCCGCGGCAATACGCTACGCATCGCCGACACGCCGGAACTTTCGGCGATCGCCTCGCCCGATCTGCATCTGGGCTATGCCGCCGACACGCTCACGCTGCGCGGCAGCGTCGCGGTGCCAACCGCGAAACTCGATCTGGAACGCCTCGACGGCGCGGTGACGCCGTCGCCGGACGTGGTCGTGCTCGATCCGGCGGAAAAGCTCCGCAGCAGCCCGATCAAGGTCGATGTGGATTTGAAACTGGCGCTGGGCGACGACGTGCAGCTCAAGGGCTTCGGGCTGGACGGCAAGCTCGGCGGCCAGTTGCGCGTGCGCAAGCCGCCCGGCGCCGCACCGACCGCCATCGGCGCGCTCGACGTGAGCGGTCGCTACAGCGCCTACGGCCAGCAACTGAGCATCGAACGCGGACGGCTGACCTACAACGGCGGCGGCTTCGACGATCCCGCGCTGGACATCCTTGCGCAGCGCGAATTCGACGACGACACCACGGTCGGCGTGCGCGTGCGCGGCACCGCCCTGCGCCCGCAGACGCAGATCGTGTCCACCCCGGCGATGGAACCGAGCAACGCGCTGGCCTACCTCGTCATCGGTCGCCCGCTGCAATCGGCCAACGCCGACGAGAGCCGGCAGATCGGCGCGGCCTCCACGGCACTGGCGGTGGGCAGCAACCTGCTCGCCGCGCAGATCGGCGCGCGCCTGGGGCTGGATGCCGGCGTGAGCCAGTCGCGCGCGCTCGGCGGCGAGGCGCTCACCGTCGGCAAATACCTCTCGCCGCGCTTGTTCGTCAGCTACGGCGTGGCGCTGGTCGGCACCGGCGAGGTGCTGACCTTGAAATACCTGCTGCGCAAGGGCTTCGATGTGAGCATCGAATCGGCGAAGGAGAACCGCGCGTCGATCAACTGGCGGATCGAGAAGTAGTCACAGCGTTTTCGCCCCGGATCGCAACCCCCTCCCATCCTTCCCCTGCTGAGGCAGGGGGGGTCAAAGCACGCTGCAAAATCAGAAGACGCGAAGCCGGTCTCCTTCACCCTGCATGTCAAAGGGTGATGAGGCGCGCCTACAACCTGCTGGTGGCAGCGTGTGCGCCGAAGAATGACTTGCAAAGCCGGATGTTTGGCGGCATTCGCGAGCAAACCGCCGCTTGTCTCCCTCCCCTGCGTGCAGGGGAGGGTTGGGGTGGGGTTCGGACAACGTACCCAAAAACTACTCCCAGCCTCCCCACCGTGTCGCTGGGAATGAATCTACCAAGCGAATCCTACCGCGCGTCGGTCGGCGGAATCCGATACTCGACGATGGGTTGCTTGCTCAGGGCGACGAAGCGTGGATCGCTGCGCAGCGGATCCCAGAATGGATCGAGCGCGAGTTGCGGCGGCGTGGATCCGGCTGGCATCGCCAGCAAGCGCGTCAACAGCGCCAGCGCCTTGTCGCGTTCGCCCTGTTGTGCGTAGACGATGGCCTGCGCCTGCATGGCAAAGGCAGTTTCGACGGTATCGCCCTGCGCGAAGCCGACGGCCTGGCTGGCAACGGCGTCGGCCTGCTGCCAGTCGCCAAGGCCCGCATAGATCAACGGCGCCTGCCATTGAAAATTGTTCATCTGGGCAGCGCTGCCGATCCCGCCGCGCACATCGATCGCGTGGCGCAGCTTCGCGAAATCCTGCCGCGCACGATCGGAATGTCCGGACCACCGTTCGGCCCATGCCGCGGCGATCAAGGCGACGAAATCCCCATCGTTCCAGTTCGATTCGTCGCGCGCGAGAATGCGCGCCGCGCGTGCGGCGAGATCCGGGTAACGCCGTCGGTACAGCAACTGCTGAGTGACAGCGAGAGTCTCGTAGTAGTCGGAAGAATCGGCTGGCACCTTGACCAGCCACGCATCCGCGGCATCGAGTTGGCCGAGGGACAGCTCGAGGCTCGCCAGAATTGCGTTGGTCGCCGAATCGTCGGGCGCCACTTTCAAGGCCTGCATGAGATAGCCGCGCGCCTCGTCGTAACGGTGCAGGTAAAAGAAAATTTCGGCGGCCCCTTGGGCGATTTGTCCATAGTTGCGTGGATCGAGAGTGAGCACCGCGTGGAAGTGCGCGATCGCCGCATTCCACAGGCCCATGCGGCGCTCGACGAAAAACAGCTCGGACAGGGTGTCGACGTTGCCGGGCTGTTTGTCCAGCGCCCGCAGGTAGAACGCGCGCGCGGCGGCATAGTCGCGCTGCACACGATAGAAATACGCGCCCTGCGCTTGCAGGCTTTCCGCCGCATCCGGCTGCAGGCGCAACGCCGTGTCGGCCGCGTCGCGGATCGCCTGCGCCGTCGATCGCTGCGCATCGTAGCCATTCATGTAATTGCCGCTCATCGCGATGACGAGCGCGGCCCAGGCCTGCACGTAGTGCGGATCCTCGCGTACCGCCTGCTGATAAAAGTCCACCACACGCCCAACGGACAAATACGAAAGGCCGGCATTGTCCAACGCCCGTCCGCGCAGATAGGCATCCAGCGCCGCCGGGTTGTCCGTGCCTTTGGATGCGACGGCTCGTTGCTCCGCACCGGTCAATTTCGCCTTGAGCGCGTCGGCCACCGCCTGCGCGACTTCGCCCTCAACGCCGAAGATGCTGTCCAGCGTGCGCGGATAGGCCTGCGCCCACAGGTGCACATCGGTTTTCGCGTCGATCAACTGCACGTTGATCAGCACCTGATTGCCCTGCTTCTGCACGCTGCCTTCGAGGATCGTCGCAACACGAAGTTGCTCGCCGATGGTCTTCAGATCGCCCGGGTGGCTTGCGTACTTCGCGGTCGAGGTGCGCGAGATCACCTTGAGATCGCCGATATCGGCCAGCTTGGTCAGGATCAGATCCTGCATGCCGGCCACGAAGTAGGCATTGTCCTTGTCGCCCGACAGGTTCTCGAATGGGAGCACGGCAATGGATTTGTCCGGGATCGCCGCCGTCGAGGATGCCGACGTCGCCGTGTCCGCATGGGTCTGCGCTGACGGCGAGGTCGCCGCATCCTGCCGCGCAAACCGCAGCAACAGCCCGCCGCCCACGCCGAGCAGCAGCGCGAGAATCAGCAGCTCCGTTCCGCTGACTTTCTGCGCACCCTTCTCGCCGTGGTACCACGCGACCACGAGGGTGACGAGGAAGCCCAGCGCCAGCGCGAGAATCAACACGCGCTCGAGCGCATCCGGCCAGCCGAAGCGCTGGGCGACGACATCCAGCACCTGGATCAAGGCGAACGCGGCGGCGATGTAGGCCAGCGCCCACTGCACCAGTTTGCGTTCCTTCAGACGTTGCAGGAATGCTTCCATGAATCGCAGTTCCCATGCCGACTGCTTGATGGATTATTTTTGCGACGACGAATTTTGCTGTTGGCGGTAAGCCGCCAGCCACTGCGGATCTGGCCTCACCTTCACTTCACGCAATGGTGCCTGCACAGCAAAGGCATCGGGTGTGTCGCTTGGCACGCGCTGCACGATCACCTCGGCGCTGCACGTTTGCGTTGCAGCCGCCGTTGGCGCGAGCGGCGATACACAGCTCATCAATGCGCTCACGCCCAGCACGTGGCCACTGGTGTCGACGGCACGCACGGCTGCGGCGTCCACATACACCTTCTGCGCCTGCATGCCCGATGCCGCCGCCTTGCCGGACAGCATGTGCGTGCGTTCCTCCATGGCGTGATGCAGACCTGCGCCCACCGGCAGCGTTCCCACGACCTTCAAGCCCGGACGCAGTTTGCCAACAGCCGCTTGCAGGAATTGCAACACGTCGGGGCCGGCAGGAAGGGCATCGCAACCCGGAGCAAGCCGTCCGCCCGTCGTTTTCGAAATGAAGTCAGGCAGTCTTTCGACTTCATACCGCCCATCGGATGAAACGGCATGAAACACCGGCGCTTTCGATCCATCGCACGTATTGGCGACGACGCGCCCCTCCACCCGCCAACCGGCGGGCGCGGTGATGTAAAAGGCCTTGTGCATGGCCATCGTCGTATCGACCAGAGAGATCGTCTGCGTCTTCCCGATCCCCGTGCTCGCTGTTTCACTGGGAGCCGTGGATGCTGCAGGTGCGCTGGAGGGCGACGATGTCGATGCTGTCGAGTTCGCGATCGGTGACGATGCGGCTTCGTTACCCGAATGGCAGGCGGCGAGCAGTGCCGTCATGCAGGCGAGCGTGATGGCCATCGGCAAGCATCGGCGTACGATCTTCGATACGAGACAGGGCGAGCCGCGACGCAAGCAAGAAGGATGTGTGTTCATCATGACCCTCGTGGATTGGAATCCGGTTGACGCCCACCGCAGCGGGAGGGCAACGAAAGCCCGGAACATACTCCACCCATCAACAGGAATCGACCGCCCTGCTTACTCCTGCAAGCACGCCGCCCCAATGCGCGGGAACGCTTCACGGGCACGTCTGAAACGCCAAGGGCGGCCGAAGCCGCCCTTTTCGTCCTGCATCGGTGGCCGCAAGCCTCAGCGGGCGAACAGATGCTCCACGCCGGCACGTTCCTCGCGCAGTTCCTTGTCGGTGGCATCCATGCGCGCGCGCGAGAACTCGTTGATCGCCAGCCCCTGCACGATCTCGTACGCACCATTCTTGCAGACGCAGGGGTAGCCGTAGATCACGCCCGGGGCGATGCCGTAGCTGCCGTCCGAGGGCACGCCCATCGACACCCAATCGCCCTCGGCGGTACCCAGCGCCCACGAGCGCATGTGGTCGATCGCCGCCGAAGCAGCCGATGCGGCGGAGGACGCGCCGCGCGCCTTGATGATCGCCGCACCGCGCTGCTGCACGGTCGGGATGAAGCTGGTGGCGTACCAATCCTGTTCGATCTGCGCCATCGCGCCGGCACCGCGCACGGTGGCGTGGTGCAGGTCGGGGTACTGCGTCGAGCTGTGGTTGCCCCAGATCACCACCTTGCGGATGTCGGTGGTCAGCGCGCCGGTCTTCTCGGCGAGCTGGCTGATCGCGCGGTTGTGGTCCAGGCGCACCATCGCGGTGAAGCAGCGCGGATCCAGATCGGGCGCGTTGCGCTGGGCGATCAGCGAATTGGTGTTGGCCGGGTTGCCGACCACCAGCACCTTCACGTCGCGCCTGGCGTGGGCGTTGAGCGCCCTGCCCTGCGGGCCGAAGATCGCGCCATTGGCTTCCAGCAGATCCTTGCGCTCCATGCCCGGGCCGCGCGGACGCGCGCCGACCAGCAGGGCGTAGTCCACGTCCTTGAACGCCACGTTGGCATCGTCGGTGGCGACCACGCCGTGCAGGGTCGGGAATGCGCAGTCGTTGAGCTCCATCAACACGCCCTGCAACGCGCCCAGCGCGGGCGTGATTTCCAGCAGATGCAGGATCACCGGTTGGTCGGGGCCGAGCATGTCGCCGGCAGCGATGCGGAACAGCAGGGCGTAACCGATCTGGCCAGCAGCACCGGTGACGGCGACGCGAACGGGGGATTTCATGGGTGAGCTCCGTGAATAGTGAATCGTGAATGGTGAATCGTGAAAGCGGATGCGAGGCGAACGCCGCCGGGATCGCCGCTTCTGAAAGAGCAGAATGCGAATGGAATTCGCGAATCAAGTGGTTCAGTGAGCGACTTGGCTCTTCCGATTCACGATTCACGACTCACCATTCACGGCTTCATTTCAACTCCGCAAAAAACTCCTGCACGCGCTTCAGGCCGTCGTCGAGCTGGTGCGCTGGGCATGTGTAGCTGATGCGCAGGGCGCGCGGTTCGCCGAAGGCGACGCCGGGCACGCAGGCCACGCCCTTGGCGTCGAGCAGCGCGTTGCAGAAATCCACGTCGTTGGCGATGAGGGTGTCGCCATGCTTTTTGCCGAAGGCGCAGGAAATATCCGGGAACACATAGAACGCGCCCTGCGGCTTCGGGCAGACCACGCCGGGGATGGCGCGCAGTGCGGCGATCACGCGGTCGCGGCGCTCCTGGAACTCGCGATTCTTCTGCTGCGGCACGTCCTGCGGGCCGCTCAGCGCGGCCAGCGCGGCGGCGGTGGTGATCTCCGGCAGGTTGGTGATGTGGTTGGAGTTCATCGTCACCACGGCGTTGGCGACGACTTCCGGCGCAGCCACGAAACCGATGCGCCAGCCGGGCATGCCATAGGTCTTCGAGCACGAGTCCATGAAGATCACGCGCTCGCGCAGCTCGGGCCGCACCATCACGAAATTGTGATACCCGATGCCGTCGAACACCATGCGGTTGTAGATGTCGTCGGTGATGATCCAGGTGTCCGGATGCTTCACCAGCACCTCGGCCAGCGCGGCGATCTCGTCCTTCGTATAGACCATGCCGGTCGGGTTGGACGGATTGTTGAACAAGAACACCTTGGGCTTGTGCGCCAGCGCCGCGTCGAGCTGCGCGGGGGTGAGCTTGTAGTCCTGTTCGGGCGGGCACGGCAGCAACTGGATCTTCGCGCCGAGGATCTCGGCGATGTCCAGATAACTCGTCCAGTACGGCGTCGGGAAGGCAATGGTGTCGCCCTCGTCGAGCAGCACTTCCATCAGGTTGTAGAGCACGCCCTTGGCGCCGATGCCGACCGCGCAGTTCTTGCGCGTGTAGCCGCTCATGCCGACCTGCGCCATGTGCGCGAGGAAGGCGTCCAGCAACGCATCGGCGCCGCGGTTGGAGCCGTACTGGCCGCTGTCGTGGTCGAGCGACTTGCGCGCCGCCTCGTACACATGCGGGCCGGGCAGGAAATTGGGCACGCCGATGGAGAAACTGACGATGTCGCGGCCCTCGGCCTTGAGCCGCTTGGCCTTCTCGGCGACGACCATGATCGCGCTCGGCTTGGCGCGGCCAACACGCGCGGCGAGTTTCAGCATCGGGATACCTCGAAGGATGGGTGCGGAGTCGTAAAGACTGTCATTTTAGCATGTGCGCCCGCAGCATCCGTGCGCATGGATGCGCCCTGCGCGGGGGATGGCGCAAAACCTTCCGGCATAGCACCATCGCCACCGGGCCTGTCCAATCTCGAGAGGCCCTGCACGATATTTTTCGCGACGGATCGCACCGACCTCTTGCGGGAGACACATGAAACCAATCCGGATCGGGCTGCTGTGCATCTGCTTGCTGATGGCATGCGTGATCGCGCCCGCCCCGGCCGACGCGCAGGTGCGCACCGCCACCGACGCGCAGGGGCATGCGCTGAAGGTCGATGGCAGCATCGTGATCGTGCAGCCGGACATCGAACTGTCCCTGCTCACCGCCGGCGGCCTGCAGGAGCCGCGCAAGGAATGGTCGGATGCGGCGCGTCGGCTGTATCCGCAGGCCGTGCATGCCTTGCTCGATGTGCGGCACACCGCATCCAAACCCGATTTCAGCGTGCCCGAGGATCTCGATCCGGCCTCGCGGCTCGGGCAGATCCTGCGCCTGAACGAAGCCGTCGCGCTGAGCATCGCGCAGTATTCGCAGCCCTTCAGCGCGCTGGCGACGAAGAAGGATCCGGCCACCGGCAAGCCGCTGCTGGACTGGTCGCTGGGGCCGGGCGTGTCCGAACTGCGCGATGCCACCGGTGCCGACTACGCGCTGTTCACCTACATCCGCGACAGTTACGCCAGCGACGGCCGCAAGACCCTGCGCGTGCTCGGCCTGATCGCCGGCGCGGCGATGGGCGGCTTCATGGACATCGGCGGCGGCCGCCAAATCGGCGTGGCCACATTGGTGGATCTCCGCAGCGGCAAGGTGGTGTGGTTCCATCTGATGCAGCGGCAAAGCGGCGATCTGCGCGATGCTACCGGCGCCAAATCCACGGTCGAGGAAATGCTCAAGGAACTGCCGCTGTGATGCCACGTCGCCCTTGGCTGGCAGCGCTCGCATGCGCGCTGGCACTGGCCTGCACCGCGCCATCCATGGCCGACACACCGCCGCCGCTGCAAGCCGGCGAACACCCCGTCGCCGGCAGCACCGAGGCCGAACTGTGGTACGGCATGGATCAGGCCGAGAAGGACATCAAGGTCTCGCCGCTGCGGGTGCGCGATGCGGCCTTGAACGCCTACGTGCACGACGTGTTGTGCAAGGTGACCGGCGATTACTGCGGTTCGCTGCGCCTGTACATCGTCGATGTGCCCGAATTCAACGCGCAGATGGCGCCCAACGGCATGGTGCTGGTGTTCACCGGCGCGCTGCTGCGCATGCACGACGAGGCCGAGCTGGCGATCGTGCTCGGCCACGAGTTCGCTCACTACCGTCTGCGCCACGGCCTGCAATTCTGGGATCACGCCAAACGCACCAGCGCGGTGTTCGCCACCATCGGCGTCGGCAATGGCCTGGTCGGCGGGCTGGCGCAATTGATCGGCATGGCCGGATTGTTCCAATACTCGCGCGACTTCGAGCGGCAGGCCGATCGTGTCGGCTTCCAGACCGCCGTCGCCCACGGCTACGATCCGCAGGCCGGCGTGCGCCTGTGGACGCGCATGCTGGCCGAGGAGAAGGCGAGCAAGTCGTCCAAACCCTTCGCGGTGTTCGCCAGTCACCCGAAAACCGCCGAACGATTGGAAGACGTGCGCGCGGCGGCTGCTGCCATTCCGCCGGGAAGCTGGCACGACGGCCGCGACGCCTACCGCGCCGCGATGCGCCCCTTCCTCGCCCACTGGCTGGATGAGGAACTCGCGCGACGCACCTACGACACCTCCATCCAGATGATCTCCGACCTGCGCGCGGATGCGCCGGCGGACAGTGTTGGTTTATTCGATTTCTATCTCGGTCAGGCCTACCGCCAGCGCCACGGCGACGGCGATGCGGCCAGGGCCAGTCCGTTGTATCGGGACGCCATCGCGCAACCCGGCGCACCCTCCGCCGCATGGCGCGAATACGGGCTGGATCTGCGCCAGAGCGGTCAGCGCGCCGCCGCGATCGACGCGCTCAAGCACTACCTGCAACTCGATCCGCAGGCCGACGATCGCGCCTTCATCGAACAGTATCTGGCGGAGATGGAGAAGCCATGAACGAGGTACATCCAAATTCCCTCACCCGCCGCACCTGCGGTGCGTCGGCCTCTCCCGGAGGGAGAGGCGACATTTCCTTCTCCCTCTGGGAGAAGGTGCCCGTAGGGCGGATGAGGGATGAACCGACACTCACCTGCAACCTCGACAACATTCATCGCACCGGCTTCATCCACCCCATCCGCCTCGCCCTCCTGATGCTGGCGCTGGTGCTGCTCACCGCCTGCGCCAGTCAAGGCGGTGTGCTGCAAGCGGCCGGCGCGGTGGATGTATACGACATGCGCCTGAATACGGATCTGGCGTGGTCGCGGATCAAGAATCCATTGCAGCACGAGGAAATCTGGACCATCGACGGCACCGCGCTCAACAGCCTGAGCCTCTTCTCCGGCATCGCCGATGGCCAGCATGTATTCATGCTCGGTCGCGAGCGCAGCCGGCGACCGGACGGACCGTGGTTCCACAGCGGCATGCGCCCGGAGGAAATCCGCGACATCGTGGTCGCGGCGATGATCCGCCAGAACATGCTCAACGTCGCCAGCAGCAACCTGCGCCCGTGGGATTTCGGCGGCGTGCCCGGGCTGCGCTTCGAGTTCACCGCCACCAGTGCCGAGGGTTTGATCTACAAAGGCACCGTCGCCGCCGCGCAACGCGACGGCAAGCTCGACCTGCTGCTATGGAAGGCCCCGGCCGAGTATTACTACGACCGCGATGCAGCGGCGGTGATGAAGATGCTCGATGGTGTGCGGTTCAAGTGAAGCCAACCACGGCAAAGCCCCGACGAAGCATTCCGTCCCCCGCTTGCGGGGGAAGGGCAGGATGGGGGCAAGCAAAAGAGTGAAGGATCCAACTCACGGCCGCGCCTTGGCGTCGAGCACCTTGTTCCACTCGGCCACCTTGCCCGCTTGCGCGGCCAGCACCGCATCGGCATCACCCTCGATGGTCACCTTCTCGATTGCATCGCCGCCCTTGATCGCATCCACCACTTTCTGATCGTCCGCGCCGACGACCTTGCCGAACACGGTGTGCTTGCCGTCAAGCCACGCGGTCGGCACATGGGTGATGAAGAACTGGCTGCCGTTGGTGTTCGGGCCGGCGTTGGCCATCGACAGCACGCCGCGCTCGTGACGCACGCCGTTGCGGGTCTCGTCCTCGAAGCGGTAACCCGGGCCGCCGCGACCGCTACCTTCGGGGCAACCGCCCTGGATCATGAAATCCGGAATCACGCGGTGGAAGCTCAGGCCGTTGTAAAAACCACGACGAGCGAGGTTGACGAAATTGGCGACGGTGATCGGCGCCTTGTCCGGATACAGCTCGACGTGGATCGGGCCCTTGGAGGTGGCGAAGACGGCTTTGAGGCTGGACATGACGGGACTCCGTGACGGTGACGCGGCCGACTGGCCGAAGCCTGTCATGATAGCCGAGCCGAAACGCGCGCGATGCCAGCCCAAAAAACAGTCCGGTAGAATCCGCGCTTTGCTTCGCTCGATCCACCACCCCCGATCCTCTCCCGCAAGCTACGACTGTGCTTGCCTCGACCCTACCGGAACCGCCCATGAAACTGCGCCAACGCCTGCTGGTGGCCGCCGCCACTTCCGCCCTCGTCGTCCTCGCCGGCTGCTCGCAGCAAGGCCGCGTCGCCAGCGTGGATCAAGCCGCCATCGCCCGCGCCGATGCGGCGATCTCGCAACCGGCGTGGCTGCGCGAGCGCCTGCCCGAGCATACCGTCGCCTACCTGCGCATCCCCTCGCTGTGGGGCACGCTGGCCGCGCCCGATGGCCGCCCGCTGGATGCGGCTTTGGCCGCCGAGCAGCACGTCAAGCTGATCGCCGCGCTGCGCAAGGCGGCGCAGACCGATCCCGTGCTCACCCAGGCTGGCGCGGGGCCGGCGCTGAACATCCTGCTCGGCGATCAATCCGGGCCGATCGAGGTCGCCGCGATCGACAGTTCCGACGGCGTATCGCCGTTCAGTCGCGTGCTGGCCACCACCGTGCTCGACATCCCCGACGTGGCCGCGCTCAACGCGCGCATCACCGCTTTGACCGGCAATGGCCCGTCGATCCTGCAGGCGCCCATTGACGCCAACGGCGATGCGGCGTTGCAGAAGTTCGGCGCACTGCATTTCGACGTTGCCACGCACCGGCTGTTCCTGTCGCTGGGCGCAACCGCCTCGGCGATGACGCTGCAACAGGATCTGGCCGCGATCAAGACCACGCGCCCCAGCCCGATGCAGGATGCGGAAAAGGAGATCGACGCCTCCGGGCAGGGCCTGTTCGCGTGGATGAGCCTGAAGAACCTCAACACGCAGGCCGCCGCGCGGATGTCGGATGCGCCCGCCGATGGCCTGTTGCGCGATGCGGTCGAGAATGCGCAATCCATCGCACTGGGCTGGGGCACGGTGGATGGTCACGGACGCCTGCAGGTGCAGGTGCGCGCACCGCAGGCACGGCTGCTGGGTTATCTGGCCACGAACAACCCCGCCATCGACCTGAAGACATCCGGAGCACCCGCGTGGGTTGCGACGATGGCCCTCCCCGGCCGCGACAACCTGCAAGCCATCCACGACAACCTCGACCGTGATTTCGGTGCCGGCACGCGTGCCGGTTACGACAGCATCGCCGCGAAAATGCAGGAAAAGTTCGGCATCGACCTGATAGGCACCGCCGGCCTGTACGGCAAACAGGCGGTGCTGTTCGGCGACGCCGACGGCGATTTCACCGCCTTCCGCATCTCCGACCGCAAAGCGCTGTACGCCAGGATCGACGAGCTGTCGAAACGCTTCGGCTGGCGCCACACGGTGAGCAAGCTCGCCGGCGGACAGATCCACCATCTGCACGTCGCCATCCCGGAATCGAACTTCATCCCGGGCTCACCCGATACGCAATCGGCCGCATGGATCAAGCTGTATGCGCGCATCGGCAGCGACCGCTACTGGATCGAGGAGGGCGACTGGCTGGTGATGGCGCGCGTGCCGCAACCGCTGATCGACCGATTGGCTTCCAGCCCCGACACAGCGATCGGCGACTGGTTGCGCAAGCGGCAATCGCTCGATGCCAGCCAGACCCTGCTGGGCTACACCACCACCACCCACGACATGAACCGGCAGGTGTACTACACCTATCTCGCCGTGCTGGACGCACTGGGCAACGCGCTGGGCGCGCCGGTGGACCTGACCACCCTGCCGACCGCCAAGCAGCTCCGCCTGCCCACCGAGGGCATCGCCGGCATCGCCGTGCAGGCCAACGCGCAGCGGCTGGCCGTGCAGGTGAATTACGAGCAATCGCCGCTGGAAGGCGTGGTCTCCGGGCAAGGCGGCACGATGACCACCGTGGCGGTGGTGTCGATCCTCGCCGCGATCGCCATTCCGGCGTATCAGGATTATGTGGTGCGCTCGCAGGTGTCCGAAGGCGCGATGTTGTCTGAAGGATCGAAGGTTGCAGTGGCCGAGTACTACTCCAACAAGGGAAGCATGCCCACCGACAACGCCACCGCCGGTGTAGCCCAGCCATCCAGCATCGAAGGCAACTACGTCAGCAGCGTGACCATCGACAACGGCCGCATCAATGTCGTCTATGGCAACCGGGCCAATGCGGCGATCCGTGGTGGCGTACTGTCATTCGTGCCCGATCCGCAGGCGGGTATGGTGCGCTGGAGCTGCGATACGGCAGCCGGAACCACCATCCCAGTCAAATATCGACCCGGCGCTTGCCGCTGAGCGGCGCCGCCCGGGTGTTGCCGCTGAGCGGTGCCAACCCCTCCCAGCCTCCCCCCTGCAAGTAGGGGAGGAGTCGAACCAAGACACCAGCCTCGTCCTGTATGCTGAAGGGTGTGGCCTGTCCCCCTGCTTGCGGCGGTGCCAAAGCACGCGCCCTGTTTCCATCCTCTGCTTGCAGACGTCGAAGCACGCGCCCTGTTTCCATCCCCTGCTTGCAGGAGTCTAAGCACGCGACCTGTTTCCCTCCCCTGCTGGCAGGAGTCGAAGCACGCCGCCTGTCTCCCTCCCCTGCTTGCAGGGGAGGGTTGGGGTGGGGTTGATCGAGGGGGAATCGTGGCGCGGGGTTGACGATGTTTTGCGCAGCGTGATTGCCTGCCGCCTCAGCCCGTCATCCGCTCCCAGAACGCCTTCACGCCGTCGAGGAAGGTACTGCTGCGCGGGGAATGCCGGCGCGCGTCCTCGCCCTGGAAGGTGCCCTCGAATTGTTCGAGCAATTCGCGCTGGCGCGCGGTGAGGTTGACCGGGGTTTCCACCACCGCGCGGCACAGCAAGTCGCCCGGTGCGCGCGAACGCACGGATTTGACGCCTTTGCCGCGCAGGCGGAACACCTTGCCGGTCTGGGTTTCGGCAGGAATCTTGATCTCCGCCTCGCCGTTGAGGGTGGGCACGCGCACGGTATCGCCCAACGCGGCCTGCGAAATGCGGATCGGGATCTCGCAGTACAGGTCGTCGCCTTCGCGCTTGAAGATCTCGTGCTCGCGCACCTGCACTTCCACGTACAGATCGCCGGACGGCGAACCGGCCGGGCCAGCCTCGCCTTCACCCTGCAGGCGAATGCGGTCGCCGGTATCCACACCGGCGGGGATCTTCACCGACAACACCTTCACGTCCTCGGCACGGCCTTCACCGTGGCAGGCCTTGCAGGGATTGGCGACGATGCGTCCGCGCCCGCCACAGTTCGGGCAGGCCTGTTGCAGCGAGAAGATGCCCTGCTGCAGGCGCACGCGACCCTGACCGCGACAGGTCGAACAGGTTTCGAGCTTGCCGTCGGCTGATCCCGTTCCGGTGCAGACTTTGCAGTCGACGAGGGTGCCGATGTTGATTTTTTTCTCGATGCCGGAGACGGCTTCCTCGAGGTCGAGTTCCAGCCCGTAGCGCAGGTCGTTGCCGCGCCGCTGCTGTTGACGTCCTCTGCCGCCGCCGAAGATGTCGCCGAAGATATCGCCGAAGATGTCGCCCACGTCGCCGAACCCCGGCCCCGCGCCAGGCCCGCCGAAGCCGTGCTCGAAAGCGGCGTGCCCGCGCTGGTCGTAGGCACTGCGCTTGGCCTGGTCGGACAGGACTTCGTAGGCTTCCTTGCATTCCTTGAAGCTGGCCTCGGCCTTGGCGTCGCCCGGATTGCGATCCGGGTGATACTTCATCGCCAGCCGGCGGTAGGCTTTCTTCATATCCTCTTCGTTGGCATTCTTCGCCACACCGAGGACTTCGTAGTAGTCGCGCTTGCTCATACTGTTCCTTCTTGCGATCGTCCTCGACCGCGAAAGCTCAAAGATGGTCGTCCCGACCGCAGGTTTCAGGCAACGCTGATTTATTCAGGGTGTCCTTCAATTCAATCGGCTTGCGTCACGCGCGACTCGATGCGTCGATCCGGCACCAGCCACGCCAGCGCGACCAGCGCGTAGATGGCGTAAGTGACCCACGGATTCACCACGACGGCAGCGATGGCCAGCAGATAAGCCAGCGGCGAGAGTTTGCCTTTCCAGTCGCTGCCGATCGCACGCGCCAGCATGGGGTCTTGTTCGCGCACACACAAAATGCGTTGCTGCAAAATCCAGTACGCGATGGCCGCCATCAGCAGCACGCCGCCATACAGCGCGGTCGGCAACGCGGCGAAGTGGTTTTCGCCCATCCACGCGGTCACGAATGGCACCAGCGACAGCCAGAACAGCAGGTGCAGGTTGGCCCACAGCACGCTGCCGTCGATGCGCCGGGTCGCGTGCAGCATGTGGTGATGGTTGTTCCAGTAGATGCCGACGTAGATGAAACTCAGCACATAGCACAGGAAGGTCGGCCAGACGGCGGCCAATGCCTGCCAGCTCGGCGCGTGCGGAGCATGCATCTCCAGCACCATGATGGTGAGGATCACCGCGATCACGCCGTCGCTGAAGGCTTCGAGCCTGCCTTTGTCCACCTTGCCTCCGGACTGGAAGTTGATCCTTCTCCCTTCGGGAAGAAGGTGCCCGAAGGGCGGTTGAGGGAATGCACTTGCCTATAGCGGCCAATCCTGACCATCGCAACCTGCAAGGCCATTCCCTCACCCCCACCGCTCTCCCGATGGGAGAGGGGCTTGGAACACCCGATGATGCCGCTTACTTCTTGCCGTCCTTCACCTCGGTGAACTCGGCATCGACCACGTCGTCGCCAGCCTTGGCCTGCGCGCCAGCATCGGCGCCCGGTTGTGGGCCGGCATCGCCACCGCCCTGCGCCGCCGCGAGCAGCGGATGCACCGCCAGTTCGACGGCCTGGATGCGCGACTCGATGACCGACTTGTCGTCGCCCTTCATCGCCGATTCCAGATCCGACAGCGCGCCCTCGAGCTTGCCGATCACGTCACCGCCGACCTTGCCGCCGCTCTCCTTGATCGCCGCGCGCGCCGCGTGCAGGCTCTGGTCGGCACGGTTGCGGGTGGCCACCAGTTCCTGGAACTTGCGATCCTCGTCGCGATGCGCGTCGGCATCGGACTTCATGCGCGCGATTTCCTCCGGGGTCAGACCCGAGCTGCCCTTGATCTCGATGCGCTGCTCCTTGCCGGTCTTCTTGTCCTTGGCCGAAACATGCAGGATGCCGTTGGCGTCGATGTCGAAGGACACCTCGATCTGCGGCATGCCGCGCGGTGCCGGCTCGATCCCGCTCAGATCGAACTTGCCCAGCGACTTGTTGTAGCGAGCCTGATCGCGCTCGCCCTGCAGCACGTGCACGGTTACCGCACCCTGGTTGTCCTCGGCGGTGGAGAAGGTCTGCGAGGCCTTGGTCGGGATGGTGGTGTTTTTCTCGATGATCTTGGTGAACACGCCGCCGAGAGTTTCGATGCCCAGCGACAGCGGGGTCACGTCGAGCAGCAGCACGTCTTTCACGGTGCCGGCGAGCACGCCGCCCTGCACCGCCGCACCGATCGCCACGGCCTCGTCGGGGTTCACGTCCTTGCGCGGCTCCTTGCCGAAGAACTCCTTCACCGCGTCCTGCACCTTGGGCATGCGCGTCTGCCCGCCGACGAGGATCACCTCGCCGATGTCGCGCGCGCTGATGCCCGCGTCCTTCAGGGCGATGCGGCAGGGCTCGATGGTGCGCTTGACCAGATCCTCGACCAAGGCTTCGAGCTTGGCGCGCGTCAGCTTGACGTTGAGGTGCTTGGGGCCGCTGGCGTCGGCGGTGACGTAGGGCAGGTTCACCTCGGTCTGGTGCGAGGACGACAGCTCGATCTTGGCGCGCTCGGCGGCGTCCTTCAGGCGCTGCAGGGCGAGCGGATCGCGGCGCAGGTCGATGCCCTGCTCCTTCTGGAACTCTTCGACGAGGAAGTCGATGACGCGCTTGTCGAAGTCCTCGCCGCCGAGGAAGGTGTCGCCGTTGGTCGCCAGCACTTCAAACTGTTTTTCGCCATCGACGTTGGCGATCTCGATGATCGACACGTCGAAGGTGCCGCCGCCGAGGTCGTACACGGCGATCTTGCGATCGCGGTTGTCGCCCTTGTCCAGCCCGTAGGCCAGCGCGGCTGCGGTCGGCTCGTTGATGATGCGCTTCACGTCCAGCCCGGCGATGCGGCCGGCGTCCTTGGTGGCCTGGCGCTGCGAGTCGTTGAAGTACGCCGGCACGGTGATCACCGCCTCGGTGACGGTCTCGCCCAGATACGCCTCGGCGGTCTTCTTCATTTTTTCCAGCACGCGCGCGGAGATCTCCGGCGGAGCCATCTTCTTGCCGTCGGAAGTGCCGACCCAGGCGTCGCCGTTGGAGTGCTCGACGATGGAATATGGCACCAGATCGAGATCCTTCTTGACCTCGGCATCGGTGAACTTGCGGCCGATCAGGCGTTTGACCGCGTAGAAGGTGTTCTTCGGATTGGTCACCGCCTGCCGCTTGGCGGAGGCACCGACCAGCACTTCGCCATCCTTGCTGAAGGCGACGATGGAAGGCGTGGTGCGGTCGCCCTCGGAGTTCTCGATGACCTTGGGCTTGCCGCCCTCCATGACCGCCACGCAACTGTTGGTGGTGCCGAGGTCGATGCCGATGATCTTGCCCATGTGTGTTCTCCCGATGCGTGATGCGTGATTGGTGAATAGTGATTGGTGATTCGTGGCTGTTTGCGAAGCCCGGCCGCCGGTACGATGGTGGATGGCTGTTGTGTGGGGGTGGCGTGGCTGGATTCAAGCGCCCTGACTGTTTGTTCATCGTCCCGGACATGCGCCGGGATGACGGGATCAGTCGTGCTCGCCCTTGGCCACGATCACCAGCGCCGGGCGCAACAGCCGCTCGTTGAGCAGATAGCCCTTCTGGTGCACCTGCGCGACGGTGTCGGGCTGGTGCTCGGCGCCCGCCGGCAACACCGCGATGGCCTGATGCTGCTCGGGGTTGAACGCATGCCCCAGCGGATCGACGACCGTCATGCCGTTGTCGGATGCGACCTTGAGCAACTGCCGCAGGGTCAGTTCCAGCCCTTCGCGCACCTGCGGGGTGGCGTCCTTGAGCGCGGCCAGGCCCGCTTCGAGGCTGTCGAACACCGGCAGCAATGCGCCCAGCAATCGCTCGTTGGCGAACTTGCGGCTTTGTTCCAGATCGCGCGCCTGCCGCTTGCGGGCGTTTTCCAGCTCGGCGTGTTCGCGCAGGAACTGCTCGCGCATCCGCGCCAGTTCGGCCTGCGCGGCGTCGCGTTCGGCAAGGATGGCTTCGAGGTCGGAATCGATGGCGGACGACTCTTCGTCCGGACGGGAATCGGTGGCCTGCATGTCGGATACCTTGGTGGATCGCGGCGACGCGAATCGCCGCCACAGGGAGGTCATGGATTGCTCGAAAGTTGGAGTCGGCAAGCGGGTCGGCGGGGTCGTTGTCATCCCCGGGACCGGCCCTGCAACCGGCTATGGGGGCGGCGCTCCGGGATTCAAGGCCGCACCCAGCAGGTCGGCGGTGGCCTGCACCATCGGGATCACCCGCTCGTAGGCCATCCGGGTCGGCCCGATCACCCCCAGCACGCCCAGCACCTTGCCGTCGGCTGCATATGGGGCGGTGACGACGGTGCAGGCGTCCAGCGAGGCCAGCCCGGTTTCCTCGCCGATGAAAATGCGCACGCCCTGCGCGTGGATGCAGCGCTCGAGCAGTTGCAGGATCTCGCGCTTGCGCGCGAAGGCATCGAACAACTCGCGCAGGCGCTCCACATCGGACAGATCCTGCACGCCCATCAGCCGGGTCTGGCCGGCGAGCAGCACGTCTTCCTCGCCCGGATCGAAGGCGTGCTCGGCCACCTCCATCGCCGCGCCGAGCACGCGCTCCATCGCCGAACGGGTATCGCGCAGTTCGCGAACGAGAGTCGCGTGGATCTCGCGCAGCGGGCGGCCGGCGAAATGCGCGTTGAGGTAGTTCGCGGTCTGCTCCAGCTCCGACGGCGTGTAGGCGCGACGGGTGGCGATGATGCGGTTCTGCACCTCGTTGTCGGTGAACACGAGGATCACCAGCACGCGCTGTGCGTCGATCGGCACGAAGTCGATGTGCTTGAAGGCGAACTGCTCGCGCCGCGGCACCGTCACCACACCGACGAAATGGCTCATCGCCGACAGCAGTTGCGAGGCATTGGTCAGCAACGCCTGCGTGCCTGCGCCCGGATTGACGCTCGCGCGCAACTGTGCCAGTTCGCCATCGCCCAGCGGCTGCACCTGCAGCAGCGAATCGACGAACACCCGATAGCCCTGCGCGGTCGGCACCCGCCCGGCCGAGGTATGCGGCGCGGCGACCAGCCCGATCTCCTCCAGATCGGACATGATGTTGCGGATCGTCGCCGGGCTCACGTCCAGCCCCGAGGAGCGCGCCAGCGTGCGCGAGCCGACCGGCTCGCCATCGCGGATGTACTGCGCGATCAGGCTGCGCAACAGGCCGCGGGCGCGGGCGTCGAGGTGGGCGATGGGGCGGGTCATGGCACGCCATTATCGCGCTGAAGACTGCGTGGAGCGCGTGGTGGCACCAAAATTCGCCGGCTGCGTTATCCTCGTCACATGAAGGTCGAGGACGTGCTGCGGCTGCTCAAGGGTAACGGATGGGTGTTGGTGGCCACTCGCGGCAGTCACCGGCAGTTCCGGCATGCGGACAAGGCTGGGCGCGTGACCGTCGCCGGGAAACCCAGCGACGAACTGGCACCCGGCACCTTGAACAGCATCCTCAAGCAAGCGGGCCTGAAAGACGCGAGGTAATCATGCGCTACGCCATCGTCATCGAACGCGCCGAGGACAACTACTCGGCCTATGTCCCGGATCTTCCCGGCTGCGTGGCCACGGGTGCCACCGTGGCGGATGTGGAACGCGAAATGCGCGCAGTCATCGTTTTCCATGTCGATGGTTTGCGGGAAGACGGCCTGCCCGTGCCGCCGCCATCGAGCAAGGTCGAATACATCGATATCGCCGCATGAGGACAGGTATCCTCGCGCGCCCGGACGATGCTTCCCGGACGGATTCACTGGTTCCGACTTGCGTGAAAGCGCCAACGCGCGGCATTGCCGTGGATGACGCATGCTCCGCCACCTGCACCTGAGCAACTTCGCCATCGTCAGCGCCGCCGAACTGGCGCTGGAAGCCGGCATGACCGCGATCTCCGGCGAGACCGGCGCGGGCAAGTCGCTGCTGGTGGATGCGCTGCTGTTGCTCACCGGCGCGCGCGCGGATGCGCAGCGGGTGCGCCACGGCGCCGAGCGCGCGCAGATCGAGGGCGAGTTCGATCTGGCTGACGCGCCGGCCGCGGCGGCATGGCTGCGCGACAACGACATGGATGATGCGGACGAGCCGACTATCTGCCGCCTGCGCCGCAGCATCCGTGCCGATGGCGGCTCGCGGGCATGGATCAATGCCAGTTCGGCGAGCCTTGCGCAACTGGCCGAACTGGGCGAGTTGCTGGTGGAGATCCACGGCCAGCACGAGCATCAGGCGTTGCTCTCGCGTCCGCGGCAGATGGATCTGCTGGACGCATTCGGCGGCCACGCCGCGCTCGTGGACGACGTGCGCCGGCAGGCCGCGCACTGGAAAGACTTGGCCCGCCGCAGCGCCGAGCGCGGCGATACGGCGGCGGTCGCGCAACGCATGGGCGAACTCGACACGCAGGCGCAGCGCTTCGCCCGCCACGCGCTGGAACCCGAGGCGATCACCGACCTGCTCGCCGCCCATCATCGGCAGACGCATGCCGCGCAGTTGCTCGAAGGCAGCGCACGCGCACTGGCGCGGTTGAGCGGCGAGGACGGCGCTTCCATCGAGCGCGCGCTCGCTCAGTTGCATGGCGAGCTTGGGCGTTTGAGCCAACACGATCCCGCCTATGCCCAGGCTGCCGAATTGGCCGAGGCGGCGTCGATCCAACTCGGCGAAGCCGCCGCATTGATCGAACGCACGCGCGACGGCATCGAAATCGATCCGCAGCGTCTGCGCGAACTGGAAGACGAACTCTCCGCCCTGCACGAGCTGGCACGTCGCCATCGGGTACCGCTGGAAGGTTTGGCCGGCGTGCGCGATGCCCTGCTTGCCGAACGCGAATCGCTGCGCGATGCCGGCGCATCCGCACAGCGCCTGCACGCCGAACTCGACGCGGCCGGCGTTGCATGGCGTGCGGCCGCCGCGCGACTGACGCAGGCGCGCGCAATCGCCGCGCAACGTCTCGGCGATGAGGTCACCACGTTGATGACCGAACTGGGCATGGCCGGCGGTCGCCTCGTGGTCGAGCTCACGCCCAGCGGCCACGACACGCCATCGTCTGCCGGCAGCGAACAAGTCGAATTGTTGGTCACGGCCAATCCAGGCCAACCGCCACGGCCGCTGCGCAAGGTCGCATCGGGCGGCGAGCTCTCGCGCATCGCGCTGGCGATTGAGGTCGCCGCGCTGGGCATGGACGCGGTGCCGACGATGGTGTTCGACGAGGTCGATACCGGCATCGGCGGCGCGGTCGCCGAAGTGGTCGGGCGCACACTGCGCGCGCTGGGTGCGCAGCGACAGGTGCTGTGCGTCACCCATCTGCCGCAGGTTGCCGCGCAAGCGCATCACCATCTGCGCGTGAGCAAGGGCAGCGATGGCGCGCTCACCCACAGCGCGATTTCCGTGCTGGACGCCGCCGCGCGCGTGGAAGAGATCGCGCGCATGCTCGGCGGGATCGAAATGACGCCGGAGACGCTGGCGCATGCGTCGAGGATGGTTGGAGCCGTGATTCGTGATACGTGATTGGTGATTCGTGAAACCCGGCTTTTACCATTCACCATTCACCATTCACCATTCACCATTCACCATTCACCATTCACCATTCACCATTCACGATTCACCCATCACCCCTTCCCCCTCGCCCGCACATACAGCACCAGGCTGTGCGCCTCGATGAGGTAGCCATGCTGCGCGGCGACCTGTTGTTGCAAACGCTCGATCTCGGGACTGGAAAATTCGATCACCTTGCCAGTGTCCAGATCCACCATGTGGTCGTGGTGCTCGCCGCGGTCGAGTTCGTAGACGGCATGGCCGCCCTCGAAGTTGTGCTTGAGCACGAGGCCGGCGGCCTCGAACTGGGTCAGCACGCGGTACACCGTCGCCAAGCCGATGTCGTCGCTGCCTTCGAGCAACTGGCGATAGATGTCCTCGGCCGTGAGGTGGCGCGGGCTGGCGGTTCCCAGCACCTCCAGGATCCGCAACCGCGGATGGGTGACCTTGAGGCCGAGCTTGCGCAGATCCTGCGATTCCATTCCCGCTCCGCGCGCGTCCGCCGGGAGTGGCGGTCAGGCCGTCTAGTGTATCATCCGCGCGCTGCGCCCTCTCCTTTCGGAACCGACCGGACATGCGGAAACCCTGGCTCCTCACTGCGCTCGCGCCCTTCGTTCTCGCCGGCTGCAGCACCATCGTCTATCACGCGCCGGTCTATCAGGGGAACCTGTTGGAAGCCCGCAACGTCGAGCAGGTCAAGCCCGGCATGAACAAGCAGGACGTGGCTGCGCTGCTGGGCACGCCGTCGATCGCCGACCCCTTCCATTCGCAGCGCTGGGATTACGTCGCCACCCAACAGGATCGGCGCGGGCAGAGCAAGCCCGACATCAAGACGCTCACCCTCGTGTTCGATGGCAACAACCTCACCAGCATGACCGGCTCGTATTTCCCCGAGCAGGACGAGGCGCTGTCGAAGAAGATGGGCCGCTTCGGCAACCTGCCCAAGGACAAGAAGAAGAAAAACGGCGGCGGCGGTGGCGACAGCAGCGGCAGCAGCGACGGCGGCAACTGATTCGCCCGGCATTCAATCGCCGGCGCCGGCGCGCCGCCGGCGCGCCTGCTTGGGGTCGATCCGCAACGGCCGTAGCAGTTCGAGACGATCACCCTCGCGCAGCACGCTGGCTGCGCTGATCGGTTTGCCGAAGACCGCGTAACCCAGCGTCGAGGCATCGAAATCGGGCGCCTGCACGGCCAGATTCGAGGCTGCCAGCGCCTCGGCGGCGGTAGCCCCGCGCGGTAGCGTCAGCTCGACCCGCCACGTGCGTGCCGGCAACGCGCAGACCACCTGCACGCGGATCGTCGACGGCGTCTCAGCCATCGCCCACCTCACGCCGCGCCACCTTGCAGAAATCGTCCACGAGGCGATCCGCGAAACCGGCGAAGCCCAGCGCCAGCGCCGACCCCAGCAGCTTGCCGGCAAGCTCGAAATCCAGCCGCAGACCGACCCGGCAACCGGCATCGCCCAGCGCGTCGAACGTCCATGCCCCGCCGAACTTCTGGAACGGCCCTTCGGCCAACTCCAGTTCGATGCGCGACACCGGAGTAAGCGCATTGCGGGTGGTGAAGCTCACCGCCATGCCGGCCACGCGCACGTCCAGCCGCGCCAACATGCGCCGCGCGGAGCGTTCCAGCACGGCGCTGTCGGTGCACCAGTCGAAGCGCCGCGGATAAGCCGCCACGTCGTTGACCAGTTCGTACAATTTGGACGGCGGTTGCGCGACGAGGGCGCTGCGGTGGATCGTGGTCATGCCCTTGCGTGGCCTGGAATGAGATGAAAGCGGATGAGGCTGGAAGGATCGCCCTGCCAGGGATCGCGCGCATGGGCGACAATACGCGCATGGCCAACACCAGCCCCCGCAAGAATACCGGAAGCGCGAAGAAGGACGCCGCGCCCAAAACCATCGCGCTCAACAAGCGCGCCCGTCACGATTATGCGATCGAGGATCGCTACGAAGCCGGCATCGCCCTGCAGGGCTGGGAAGTGAAAGCCCTGCGCGCCGGCCACATCGCCTTCACCGACAGCTACGCGATGGTGATTGGCGGCGAGATCGTCCTGATCGGCGCGCAGATCGCGCCGCTGATCACCGCGTCCACCCATGTGCTCGCCAACGACCGCCGCACCCGCAAGCTGTTGCTGCACCGGCACGAAATCGTCCGTCTGATCGGCGCGGTCGAGCGCGAGGGTTACACGCTGGTGCCGCTGGCGATGTACTGGAAGCACGGCAAGGTCAAGCTCGAGATCGCGCTGGCGAAAGGCAAGCAGGCACACGACAAGCGTGCCGCCATCAAGGATCGCGACTGGGCGCGCGACAAGCAGCGGATCATGCATCGGCACAACAAGGACTCGTGAGCTCGAACCGGCAACCGTGCGATGGCCGCCGCCTTGCAGCAACCCATCGCAACCGCCCGATGACGCAGGATCGGTCACGCACGCAGCACTTCCCGTCGTACCATGCGCCTTTCGTCGGGCAGCCAGCCCGGCACCCCGCCACCCATGACGCGGAGAACGCCGATGAGCACCTATCTGAAGATCGTCGATCTGGACGGCGACATGCAGTACATCAATCCGGCATGGATCATGTGGATCCGCCCCGGCAACCGCAAGAGTTTCCACGATACAGGCGCGGAAATCCGCTTCACCGACGGCACCGAATCGCGTTCGGTGTTCACTCCGGCCGGCGAAGCCACCCAGCCGATCCTCGAGTTTCTCGGGATCTGAGACCTGCGGCTTGAACGATCCGGCAACAAGGCGCTAGCCTCGATTCCATGCAGCACGGCAGCCCCCGTACGAGAATCAAGACGAAATCACCCCGGCGCAGGGGATGGATGCGCATGCTCGGTGCAAGTCTAGCGCTCGCCGCGTTGCCGTCCCTGGCTGTCAGAGCCGGCATCGGCGACGACTTCGGCAGCCGCGATCCGGCAGTGTGCCTGCTGCGCTACGATCCGGCCAAGGGCGCACTTTCGCAGGCGCAGGCGAATCGCTACTTCCTGTGCGACACCGAAAAAGTCGGCGATCTCGGCGCCACCATGGTTCTGGTCAATGAGCTGCGCCTGAGCGTGGACGCCAAGGGTCGCGCGCTGGATCCGAAGACCGATACCTACGCCCTTCACGCCGACCCCACGCTGCCGGTGTATCCGATCAACGGCGACTTCCGTCTCTACCAGTGCGGACGCAAGACCAGCGCCGAAGGAATGGCCAACCCCGGCCATGCCTGCCATTACGAGGAGTATTTCCGCCGCACCGGCCTGTGCTGGAAAAACCTCGGCGGCGAATGGCATTGCGCCATCCCCTACCACGTCAAGCCCACCCGCAGCGTGCATTCGGTAGCGCCGCCACGCGCTGGCGATTACCTCGCCACCGGCGCCGATCCTTTCGCGCAGCCGGGCGGTCGCAGTACGCCGGCCAAGCCGACGAAGCGTGGCAAGGTCCATCGCTGACCTGCGCTGTGTTTACCTGCGCCATTGCAGATCAGAATGCAATGTAATACATTGCAGTCATATCGTTTCGAGTCTTGCCCCATGAGCGTCACCACCATCCGCTTGCAACCCGAGGTCGAGAGCGGCCTGCAATCCATGGCCGACAAACTCAAGCGCAGCCGGAACTGGCTGGTGAACGAAGCCATCCGCGAGTACGTGGCTCGACAGGAAACCGAACAATCGCGCTGGGCCGACACCTTGGCGGCCATGGGATCGGTCGCTGGTGGAAAGATCGTTTCCGGCCACGCCGTCCACGCCTGGCTTGCGTCGTGGGGCAGCCCCGACGAACTTCCGCCGCCCGTGGCGGACGAGTGAATCTGGCCTATTCCGTCGAGGCCGTGGCGGATCTGCGGCGCCTGCGTGAGTTCATCGCCTTGCACGACCCGATGGCCGCAGCCCGGGTCGCGGCGAAGTTGCTGGAGCAGATCGGTCGTCTCGGTGAATTTCCGCATCTGGGACGCGTCGTCGAAAACCCGGCCGCGCACGAATCCCTGCGCGATCTGGTGGTCGGCAAGTACATCGTCCGCTATGCGGTACACGGCAACACGCTGGTGGAGTTGCGGGTTTGGCACCATTACGAGGATCGAGCAGGCGGCGTCTGAAGCGCCTTATGCCCCGCATCAGGATCGCGCGTGCGCGACCTGCCCCACGTTCGCACTCCCCAGCGCCTGCCGATAGCGCAGATACAGGGCATCGACCTTGTCCACATAGGCCTGCGTCTCCGCGTAGGGCGGCACGCCACCATAGCGATCCACCGCGCCGGCGCCGGCGTTGTAGGCCGCCGCAGCGAGGCGGCGGTCGCCGTGGAAACGGCGCAACAGATCGCCGAGATAGCGCGCACCGCCACGGATGGATTGCGTGGCCGAGAAAGGATCGAGCACGCGGTAGGTGGCGGCGGTCTGCGGCATCAACTGCATCATCCCCTGCGCGCCCTTGGGCGACACCGCGTCGGCACGCATGCCGCTTTCGGCGTGCGCGATGGCGCGCAGCCACGCATCGTCGATGCCGTTGGCGCGCGCGGCGGCGCTGAAGGTCGCCGCCTGCACGGCCACTTGCGGGGCGCCGACATCGCCCAGCCCCGCATGCGCGGGCGAATCCGGCGGGGTCACGCTGAAGGCCATCAGCCGGGTGGAACCGGGCAGCTCGCGGGTGCCGTACACCATCGCGCCGTCCTGCATGCGCGCGTAGATCGCCCCGCTCTGCACGCCGTTCACGCCCCACAGATTGGGCAGTTTGGCCGCATCGTCGGCGACGGTCTGCGCGGTGCAGCGCGAACCCGGCTCGGGCGCGGTGGACAGGCTGGTCGTGCCATCGCGCAGGCAGCGATACACCGTGCGCGCGGACGCCGGCTGGGCGCAGACCAGTGTCGTCGCCAGTGCCAGCGCAAGCGCGATTCGGCTGCGGGTGATGTCGGCCATGCACCCATCCTAACCACCCGGCCCCGGCCGCGCCTGCGCCGAAGGTCATGGGGTGACGCCCGTCACTGGCGCGGTTGCGGGAATGTCTTTACCGTGCGCCGATTCCGAAGCGGACGCACGCCATGCAGGATCTCACCACCGGCTCCATCCCCGGGCATCTGGCGCGCATGGCCATGCCGATCGCGATGGGCATGCTGTTCCAGACCCTCTACCTGCTGGTCGATCTGTATTTCGTCAGCCGCATCGGCGATACCGCCATCGCCGGCGTGAGCGCAGCCGGCAACGTGTCGTTCCTCGTGATGGCGCTGACCCAGGTGCTGGGCATCGGCACCACCACCCTGATCGCGCAGGCGGCCGGGCGCAAGGATCAGGCCGACGCCAACCTCGTGTTCAACCAGAGCCTGCTGCTCGCGGCGGCGTGCGCCGGGCTCACCCTCGCCCTCGGCTACGGATTGTCCGGCGCGTACACACGCGCCCTGAGCGCCGACGCGGCGACCGCGCAAGCCGGAGCGACTTACCTGATCTGGTTCCTGCCGGGCATGGCTCTGCAATTCGCGGTGGTGACGATGGGCTCGGCCCTGCGCGGCACCGGTCTGGCCATGCCGGGCATGGTGGTGCAAATGGCCACGGTGGTTATCAACGCCATCCTCGCGCCGATCCTGATCGCCGGCTGGGGCACCGGGCATCCGCTCGGGGTGATGGGCGCGGGGCTGGCGACCAGTCTGGCGATGGTTTGCGGCGTGGCGCTGCTGACGTGGTACTTCCTGCGGCTGGAAACCTATGTCGGCTTCCATCCCGCGCAGATGCGGGCACATCCGCCGGTGTGGAAACGCATCCTCGCCATCGGCCTGCCGGCGGGCGGCGAGTTCGCGTTGATGTTCGTGCTGATCGTCACCGTGTATTTCATCATCCGCCACTTCGGCGCACCCGCGCAGGCCGGCTACGGGATCGGCTCGCGGGTGATGCAGGCGGTGTTCCTGCCGGCGATGGCCATCGCCTTCGCGGTCGCGCCGATCGCCGGGCAGAACATGGGCGCGCGCCAGCACGACCGCGTGCGCGCCACCTTCCGTCACGCCGCACTGGCGAGCAGCGCGGTGATGTTGCTGCTCACGTTGTTGTGCCAGTGGCGACCGGACGTGCTGGTGCGGCCGTTCGGCCACGGCAACGATGCCGATTCGCTGGCAGTGGCCGCGGAATTCCTGCGCATCATCTCGTGGAACTTCATCGCGCAGGGATTGATCTTCACTTGCTCGGGCATCTTTCAGGCGCTGGGCAACACCGTGCCCTCGCTGCTCAGCAGCGCCTCGCGATTGCTCACCTTCGCCATCCCCGGCCTGCTGCTGTCCACCCATCCGGGTTTCCAGTTGCACGACCTGTGGCATCTGTCGGTAGCCACCGTCACCTTGCAGGCCATCACCAGCCTGTGGCTGCTGCGCGGGCAGTTGCGGAAACGGCTGGTGATGGCGCCTGCGGCGGGCGTAGCGTAGATACGATCCGGCTGCCGGAATCCGATTCGACACGGTCGCTCCGCGGCCAAGTCAACCGCCTGTTTGCTCGTCATTCCTGCGAACGCAGGGTTTCCAACAGCCGAATGACTGGTCATCCAGTGTCTTTTCGTTCTACAGGTTTTAGAGTCGCTGGATCCCAGCTTGCGCTGCGATGACGAACACTATCCGACTGTCCGTTGGATGCAGTTTGCAGCCGATGTGCGAGGATGCGCTCTGCCCTGCCGCGGAGTCGCCCATGAACGCTCGCCTGCTCGCCACGCTGTGCACCACTGCCCTGCTCGTCGGCAGCGCCCATGCCGCGGATAACGGCAACACCGCCGGCAAGCCGCAGTATGGAAGCTGGGGCTTCGACACCGCCGGCAGGGATACGTCGATCAAGCCCGGCGACGATTTTTTCCGTTACGCCAACGGCCACTGGCTCGACCAGACTCCAATACCCGCCGACAAGCCGGCGGTGTCGTTGCGACTGGCGATGACCGATACCATCGAGCAGCGCCTGCACACGATCATGGATGTCGCCTCGGCGCACGTCGCGCACGAACCGACCACGCTGGAGGGCAAGGTCGGCGCGTTCTACAAATCCTTCATGGACGATGCCCGCATTCAGGCGCTGGGTGCCAAACCTGTCGAACCGCAACTGGCCGCCGTGCGCAATGCGCGGAACCGCGACGACCTCGCTGCGTTGATGGGGCGCAGCAACCGCGATCTGGAAAGCGCGCTGTTCGGTATCGGCATCGACACCGACCTGAAGGATCCCTCGCGCTACGCCTTGTACGTCGGCCAAGCCGGGCTGGGCCTGCCGGATCGCGATTACTACCTCAAGCCCGAGTTCGCCGCGCAGAAGGCCGCCTACGAGGCCTATCTGGGCAAGCTGCTGGCGATGGCAGGCTGGAAGGATCCACAGGCTGCCGCGAAGGCGGTGGTGGCCTTCGAAACGCAGATCGCGCAGGCGAGCTGGACGAACGTGCAGCAGCGCGATCCGAATGCGATCTACAACCCGATGACGATCGCCGAACTGGCGAAACTCGCGCCCGGCTTCGCGTGGCATCGTTATCTGGATGAAGCCGGCGTCGGCAACGTGCGGCGTATCGTGGTCGGCGAGAAGTCCGCCTTCCCGAAACTTGCCGCGATCTACACGGCCACGCCCATCGACACCCTCAAGGCGTGGCAGGCCGCGCACATCCTCGATGCCGCCGCGTTCTACCTGTCCAAACCCTATGCGGATGCGTGGTTCGACCTGCACGAGAAGACTCTCTCCGGCCAGCCCGAGCAGGCCGTGCGCTGGAAGCGCGGCGTGCACGCGGTGTCCGGCGGCGACTGCAATGGCGACCGCGTGGATTGCTTCGGCAACCTGAACTGGGCGGTCGGCCAGCTCTACACCGCGCAGTATTTCCCGCCCGCATCCAAGCTGAAGATCGAAGCGCTGGTCGCCAACGTCAAGGCGGCGTACCGCGCGCGCATCGAGCATCTGGACTGGATGGGCGACGCCACCCGCGCGCAGGCGCTGAAGAAACTCGACACCTACACCATCAAGGTCGGCTATCCGGATCATCCGCGCGATTACTCGAAGGTGACGATCCGCGACGACGACCTGCTCGGCAACGTGGTGCGTGCCGGCGCTGCCGACTGGGCGTTCCATGTCGCCCGCCTGCCCGGCCCGGTGGATCGCAGCGACTGGTCGATGACTCCGCAAACCAACGACGCCTACAACGGCTCGCTGCGCGACATCGTGTTCCCCGCCGGCATCCTGCAACCGCCGATCTTCGACCCGAACGCGGACGACGCGATCAACTACGGCGCCATCGGCGCGGTGATCGGCCACGAGCTGACCCACGGCTTCGACGACGAGGGCCGCAAGATCGACGCCAGCGGCGCGCTGCGCGACTGGTGGAGCGCCGCCGACGCCAAGCAGTTCGACGCCCGCGCCGACCGGCTGGGCAATCAGTATTCGGCCTTCCAGCCGCTGCCGGGTGTACACATCAACGGCAAGCTGACGATGGGCGAGAACATTGCCGACCTCGGCGGCCTGACGCTGGCGCTGGACGCCTACCACGCCTCGCTGCACGGCCAACCCGCGCCGGTGCTCGACGGATTCACCGGCGAGCAGCGCGTGTTCCTCGGCTGGGCGCAGGCGTGGCGCGGCAAGCTGCGCGAGGACGCGATCCGCCGCCAGGTCGCCAGCGACCCGCATTCACCGCGCCAATTCCGCGTCGATGGCGTGGTGCGCAACATCGATGCGTGGTACGCGGCGTTCGAGGTCAAAGACGGGCAGAAGCTCTACGTCGCGCCGGCCGATCGGGTGCGGATCTGGTGAGGCGCGGCGCCGAATGGCGGCTGATGGCGCATACGACCGCGTCTTGACCGTCGCGTCTCACGTTGCCAACCGGACGGTACGGCGGATCGCCCTGCGACGAAACCCGCACTCCTGACGTCAGCCAGCGCCGACGGCCGAGCCTGCGTCCCCACGCAGGCGTCGCAACGGATGCCGCAGCCACGCGAAGAATGCCACCGCGCGCTCGCGCCGCGCGGTGAGCCAGAGCCACACCAGGCACAGCGCGACGAATGCCAGTACCAACACCGGCTGCGGAACTTCCAGGATCAGCGCCACGCTCGCCGCCAGCCCCAGCAACAGATTGACCGCCATTAGCGTCAGCACCAGCCGCGGCGGCGAGAACCCGCCGTCGAGCATCAGATGGTGCATGTGGTTGCGATCGGCATGGAACGGCGACTGGCGGTGCAGCAATCGCCGTCCGATCAACACCACGCAGTCGATCACCGGTGTGGCCACCAGCCACGGCGCAAGGATCGGCGTCACCGGGTGCGCGCGGTTCTGGGTCAGACGGAACGAGATCCACGCAATAGTGAAACCCAGCAGCGCGCTGCCGGCATTGCCCATGAACACCCGCGCCCTGCCCTGCCACGGAAAGCGCATGTTCAACACCCAGAAGCCGATGACCGCGCCGGTGAAGACGAGCAATTTCCCGGCGAGGATGTCGTTGCCCGAATACACGGCAGCGGCGCCGAACATCACGAACGTCGCGATCACGATGCCGCCGGCCAAGCCATCCACGCCATCAAACATGTTGATCGCGTTGATCACGCCGACCGTGGCGATCATGGTCACCGGCAATTGCCATGCGCCCAGCCCGAGGGTCTGTTGGGTACCGAACAGTTCGCCCACGTGTTCCACCGAAACGCCGCTGTAGTACACCAGACCCACGGCCAGGCATTGCACGCCGATGCGCAACCACCAGCGCAGATCGTACCGGTCGTCCAGGATGCCGATCAGCACCAGCAGCGAAGCCGCCGTCGCGTACCCCAACTCCACAATATCCCAACGCCCCAGCAACGAAAGCCCGAGCAACAGACCGAACCAGATGGCGATGCCACCGGTGGTGGGGGTCGGGTGCGCATGATCCTTGCGTCCGGCCGGCCGGTCGAGCAAGCCCAGCCTGCGCGCGGCGGGCTGCAACGCACAGGTGGTCGCGAACGTCGCTGCCGCCGTCATCGCGCACAGCGCGCCGTCGCTCAGCAGCAGGCGGCCGGATTCGAGGATGGTCGGCTGGATTTGGGCGAACACGTCGAATCCGGAACCCCTATGGCGGGGCGGTCATTCTACCGAACCTCCGGAACGATGGGGTAAACGATACCGCAGGCGCCACCGCGCAAGTCGGTCGCCTGCGGATACACTAACGATCATTCCGCACTTGGCGCGCAAGGCGCTTCGGCTTCTCGGCACAGACCGCATGACCACACCCCAATCGAGTGTTCCCCTGCACCCTGCACCGCCGATCCCCGTTCGCGACGTGCGCACGTCCGCCGCGGATCTGGCGCATTACGGCCGCGATTGGACGCATGGTTTCGCGCCGGCGCCCTCGGCGATCGCACTGCCGGAGTCCGTGGAGGAAGTCCAGGCCCTCGTGCGCTGGGCCAACGAAACCCGCACGGCACTGGTGCCATCGGGAGGACGGACGGGCCTGTCCGGCGGCGCGGTCGCCGCCCGGGGCGAGGTGGTGGTGTCGATGGAACGGATGCGCGCGATCCTGTCCTTCGATGCCGCCGATCGCTCCCTGACGGTGCAGGCCGGCGTCACCACGCACGCGGCGCAGGAATCCGCCGCCGCCCACGGACTGTACTATCCCGTCGATTTCGCCAGCCGCGGCTCCGCCCAGATCGGCGGCAACATCGCCACCAACGCGGGCGGCATCAAGGTGCTGCGCTACGGCATGACCCGTCAATGGGTCAGCGGCTTGAAAGTGGTGTCCGGCGCCGGCGACCTGCTCGAATTCAATCGCGGCCTCGTGAAAAACGCCACCGGCTACGACTTCCGCCACCTTTTCATCGGCTCGGAGGGCACCCTCGGCATCGTCGTCGAAGCGACCCTCCAGTTGACCGATCCGCCGCCAGCGCAGAACGTCATGGTGCTGGGGCTGCCCGCACTGGACTCGGTGATGGCCGTGTTCGATCTCTTGCGCCGCCGCCTGCGCCTGAGCGCGTTCGAGTTTTTCACCGATCGCGCGCTGCATCATGTGTTGGCTGCCGGCGCGCAACGGCCCTTCGAATCCAGCACGCCATACTATGTGCTGGCCGAGTTCGACGAGAATGAGGACGCCGCACTCGCAGCCTTTGAGGAACTATCCGAGGCGGGATGGCTGGCGGATGGCGTGATGAGCACGACGCCTGCGCAGGCCCAATCCCTGTGGCGCCTGCGGGAATCCATCACCGAAAGCCTGTCCGCGTACAAACCCTACAAGAACGATATCGCGGTCAGGGTCAGCGACGTGCCTGCCTTCCTCCGCCAAGCCGACGCACTGTTCGCCGCACGTTACCCCGGTTTCGACGTGATCTGGTTCGGCCATATCGGCGATGGCAACCTGCACATCAGCGTGCTGCGTCCGCACAGCATGGGCGATGCCGAATTCATCGCCACTTGTGGCCAGGCGACCGCCCAGTTGGGATCGCTGCTCGCACAAATGGGCGGCAGCGTGTCGGCCGAGCATGGCATTGGCCTGCTGAAGAAACCCTACCTAGATCGCACGCGCGCACCGGCCGAAATCCAACTGATGCGGCAAATCAAACGGGTGTTCGATCCGAACGGGATCATGAACCCCGGCAAGATATTCGATTGAAGGCTGATCATCTCATCGACTAAAACAGCAGAGACCACTCCACATTTACCAGCTTGCTTGCCGAATGAACAAATTTATAAATTGCACAATAATTAAACAGCTCTTTTTTACATTCGCACTCTGCCAGATGCTCGCTGCCTGCACATCTGATAATGAGCCCCGATCATTTCCGCATATTGATATGCGAACCAGTTTCATCGACCACGGCGTCATCACCAACATAGCCGCTAGCCGGGGCACTGTTGCTACCACTGGTGTCGATGGGCACAAGGTGGTGCTAAGTTGGTTATTCGATCATCGCGGCTGTTATGCCTTGTTGTACATCGACGTTACAACAGGCACCCATGAGCAAATTCCGATCCCGTTTGTCAACTCATGGGGAGATGCGCCCTACGCGTCGATTCTTTCTAGCGACAATAAGCTCTACACCTATTTCGATAGCTATTTCATCGAATTCGATCCGCTGAAAAAAGCATTCACTTTTATTGGGAAAACATTTCCCAAAGCGGCGATGTCGTTTACAGAGGATTCGCATGGAATAATTTGGGCGGCATCATATCCGAATGGCAATCTGGTTGCTTATTCCCCCCATGAAAAATCTCTAAAGGAATACGGAACGCCATACAAACAAGATTGGGCACAATTCCCAAGATACATTGCATCAGATAGTGCAGGATGGATTTATATCAGCATCGGCTCGGCCAAGATGCAGATCATGGCATTCAATCCATATTCAGGGGAACGGAAACCTCTACTTAGTGATAATTATCGGAGCTCTGGAATCATTCAAGTGTACAAAGGCGCAGACAAAAACGTTTATGCCAAGTTCAACTCGGGACAGGGAAACTTCAAACTCTATGACGGAAACATGATACGAATCAACACCCCCCCCCCACCCGCCAACATCATTGCAGGCACTCAAGACTTGCACTATGATCGCTTCCCGGATGGCAGCGTGCTTCGAACATTCAATCTCATCGACAGGTATTTGCAAATACAACAGAAAACCGGAGAAACCATAAACCGCAGCTTTGATTATACTACAGATGGCGCAGTTGTCATGGGCGTAGCAGCCGGCCCCGACGATAAAATTTATGTCTCCACTGCTTTCCCGATGAAATTCGCCATATTCAACCCTCGCAGCAATGGAATTGAAAATTTCCCGGCAATAGGGCAATTCAATGCATTGCGGGCAGATAATAAATATCTGTACTTTGCAGCGTATCCATACGGCCAACTACTGGAATGGAACCCGCGCAAAGCCTATGTGGCGACACTTGCCGGTTCCAGCCAATCAAATCCCATACTTTTGTCACAAAACGCACCCACGATCAACCGACCATCCAGTGTTCTTGTGTTGACGGGCAGCAGCAAGATCCTAATGGCAGGCACACCCGGTTATGGATATACCGGTGGCGGTTTACTTGTCTGGGATACAACTACGACAACTGCAGATTTGTTAAAGGACACACAATTGGCTGTGGATCAATCCATCATGGCCATGGTTGATCTAGGCAATCAAAGAATACTCTTCGGAACCACGACCGACCCTGGATCTGGCGGAATACGAAAAGCAGGAGCCGCAGAGCTTTTCGTTCTCGATATAGTCAACAAAAAAGTGGAATTCAGGCATTCGTTTCCAGGCGTGCACACAATCGATGATCTGGTGCTTGCCGACAACGGCCTTATCTATGGGTTTGCGGATTTGAGAACATTTTTTGCATTCGATCCGAAATCAAAGACCGTAATATTTCAAAGAAATTCAACCATGGAATTCGGCAACATCGCTATGGCCCAAGGGCCGCGAACTTTCGTAAAGAGTCGCAACGGAACAATTTACGTGCTTTTCAGGAACAAGATCGGACGCATCAACCAGCATACGAATCACATTGATTTAGTCGCTAATTCACCGGTGACTATCACAGCCGGCGGCGCCTATCTGGATGGCAGTCTTTATTTCGCCAGCAAGTCACACCTGTACAGTTTCAAAGCCAATTGAAGAGTCGTAACACCTGTACATTTGAGAGCGAGCATCCACGATACGAAGAGAAAATGGCCGCATGCGCAACCTGAAAACTCATGTCGCCCCCCCACCTCATCGTTGGTGGTACATTCGTACTCTGGATATAGCGAACGACGCCGCAATTTGTTCAGCCGCGCTCGCCGGTGAAAACATGCGCTGTGCCAGCGCGATTCCAGCATGCCCCATGCGTTTGCGCAACACCGGGTCGTCAGCCAGACGCGTTGCTTGTCGTTCCAACAGATCCGGATCGTTGCCGGGTACAACGCAGCCGATATCCTCCTCGGGCACGAGATTCACCAAGTCGTTGTCAGGGTTGACCCGCGCCAGCACCGGCAATCCGGCGCGCAGATAGGTAAGCAGCTTGCCTGGAATGTTGTGCGTCCGGTGCCCCGGATGAAGAGCGACGATGCCCACATGGCAATGCGCCAGCAATGCGGGCAACAACATCGGATCGATTTCTTTGATCACGAGAAGATTCTCGAAACCTTCGTCGTTCACCAGTTCCTTCAAACGTACGCTCTCGCTGCCGCGGCCCACGAACAAGAATCCCACGTCATCGCGCGAACGCATCCGCCGTGCCAGCGCCACGAATGCATCCATGTCCTGGGCGATGCCCATGTTCCCGGCGTAGACGAAAATAGTGCGCCCTTGCAGTTTAGACAGAGATGGGAGCTGATCTGCTTCCGCCGGTAGTGGCGTCGGTGCCAGCCAGTTGTGCAGCACTTCCATCCGCGCAGCAGGCGGCGCATCGCGTGAGACCAATGGTGAGTTCGAAGGCGTCTGCACACCGATCGTGTCCGCCTGTCGATACTGGAAGCGTTCAATTACCTTGAACCAGCGATAGATCAATCCCTTGCGCATCACCCCAGCATCCACCGCCCAGTCCGGGAACAGATCGCGCAGAATCAAGTAGGTACGGCACCCATGCCTGCGCTTGAGCGTGCGTACCAGCGGCCCGAGAAAGATCGTCGGCGAATACCAGACGATACCGTCCCAGCATTCGCCGCGCAACGGACTGCGATGCAAGCCACGCAGCAACACCCAAGGCAGCACGAGTTCTGCAGCGGTGCGCCGGATCAGTCCCACGTCCTTGGTACGTGGCGCCCGCACCCGCAACACCTGCACATCGTATTCCTCAGCCAACCCAGGCTGCGCATCGTGCGAAGCCGTCGGCACCAGCACCAGCGGACGGTGCCCCAGCACCGCCAGAGCATGGGCGAGGTCACGCATCTGCAATGCACCCGAAATCCGTGCCGGAGGATAGGTATCGGCAACCAGCAACAATCGCATCAGTAGCGCTTCCAGACTACCCGGTTCACGTAGTCCACATAACTGTGGATGATGCGGACGACTTTCTCCGAGACGTTCGGCATCGAATAATCCGCCACCTGCCGCAGCAAACGTTCGTTGCCAGATGGCTGCGATTCGAGGATCGCCAAGCCCTGCATCACCCGTTCCATATTCGTGCCCACCATCATCACCACCGCCTCCTCCATCCCTTCCGGCCGCTCGTGAGCATCGCGCAGGTTGAGCGCGCGAAGATTGAGGATGGATGCTTCCTCGTTGATGGTACCGCTGTCCGAGAGCACCGCCTGGGCATCCTTTTGCAACCGCACGTAATCGCTAAAGCCCAAGGGCTTGAGCAACCGGATTCGTTCGTCGAGCGAAACCCCGATCGCGTCAATGCGCTGGCGCGTGCGCGGATGGGTGGAAACCACGACCGGCATATCGTATGCGTTGGCAACGGCATTCAGCGTTTCCACGAGTCCGGCGAAGTTCGCGTCGGAGTCGATGTTCTCCTCACGGTGCGCGCTGACCACGAAGTAGCGCCCCAACTGCAACTCGAGACGCTGCAATGCATCGGATGTCGCGATCTTCGAAGCGTAGTGCGTCAACACCTCGTACATAGGGCTGCCGGTCTTGATCACCCGATCCGCCGGCAGTCCCTCAGCCAGCAGGTACTCGCGAGCAATGTCGCTGTAAGTCAGGTTGATGTCGGCTGTGTGGTCGACGATGCGACGGTTGATTTCCTCTGGAACGCGCATGTCGAAGCAGCGGTTACCCGCCTCCATATGGAAGGTGGGGATCTTGCGGCGCTTGGCCGGGATCACCGCCAGGCAACTGTTGGTATCGCCCAGCACCAGCACCGCATCCGGCCGAATTTCCGCTAATGCAGCATCGGTGGCGATGATCACCTTGCCGATGGTTTCGGCTCCACTCGCACCGGCAGCTTCGAGAAATCGATCCGGCTTGCGGATGCCGAGATCATCGAAAAAGATGCCATTGAGCTCATAGTCATAGTTCTGGCCGGTATGCACCAACATGTGGTCGCAATGTGCGTCCAATACGGGAATCACCCGCGACAGGCGGATGATCTCCGGGCGGGTGCCGACGATCGTGGCGACTTTCAACTTGCGGGTCATGCGGCGGTTTCCATCATGGTCATGCTTCCTGAGGATTACCCCTGCACCAAGAGCGCCGGGTACGGGTTACAGATGCACAGCCGCTTCTCGACCAGCAAGCCGTCGTGCAAGTCTTCGCTTACAGTGCATCCACGCCTGCCAACAGGGCAACTGTCACATTTATGGCGTTGTATACGCGAAAACCGGCAACGTTCAGTTCGTTGCCGACCCGGATCGAAAGTGACTTCGGTCAACCGCCGGATCTGGCACAGCGCGCGCATCGGCACGAGGGATTGGTCGTTGTCGTCCCTGTTCAGATGGAATTTGCACCGGCCAGTGAGGGACAGTACGTTCAGCACTTGAACGCCGATGGCGCCGCCGCTAGCCAGCAAGTTTTCCACGCGATCAACCCAATCCATGTCCCGAGACAATATGTAGAGCAAGGATAATGTTGTCGAAGAATGCCTTCTCAGTCACGCACGTAAAGCTCTTCACGGTTGTTCTTGAAATCATAGGGCATCGCGCCACGCAACTTGCGCACGCGCACCGATGGCATCACCATCGTTCGTCGCCACCTGACTGACGCATGCTAGCCTCCCATTGCCACGGTCAATCATCACGCTTCGACCAACACGAAACTGTCCCGTCGGCAACTCCGGATCAGCAACAGCCGCCGCGGAAGCGAAATAAATTCCTCCATGCCGCGGCTGTATTCCGCCACGCGCCAGCCGTGTTTCTCGAACAGACTCCGCCACTCGTGTTCACCACGGAACCGCACCCCTACACCGAACGTATTCGCCCGCAGGGACGGCACGAATCGAGACACGAAACCGGCGAGAGACGAGAGCAGAGAACTCGCAGTTATCCCGTAAATCAGGCGACCCGATGCCTCGGTCAACCATGAATCGTAGATGTATTCGTTGATGAACAAGCGAACGGCGCGTCCTTTCCAACGTTCCAATGCACGCATCTGCAGGCGGGTTGTCTCATCCTCACCACCGCCCACCAAGTGATGGAGTATGAGATTGAAACATGCCGATGATTCATCACCCATGGGCTGCCACTGCAATGCATCGCCAACGATGGCATCGACACCGACCTGTTTCGCCGCTTCGACGGATACGGGATCGGCATCCACGACACGCACCGGAAGTGCTAGGTCGCGCGCGATTGCCGCAGCGAAAAAACCGCACCCCCCCCCTACATCGACAACGACTTTCGTACGATCCAGTCCCGGAGCGCAAATCTTCGTGAAATCTTCAGCTTGGGCCTTCACGAAAAGATCATGATAAAAATTCGCGATGCGTTCCTGATCGAGACTGCGCTGTCCTGTTACCTCTGCCATTTGCCCCCCCGTTTCATACTCATTCTCGAACAACATCCGATTTGCCAAGATCCGATTACAAACTGACGTCAAACCCTGGTCGCCACTGTATCCGGTTTCTGCCGGTCGAAGATTTCATTTGCCCACAACATCACCACCAGATCATCATCGCCGATGTTGGTGATGTCGTGCGCCCAGCCGGGTATGGTCTCGACCACCAGTGGCTCCTTGCCGCAACTCTCGACTTCGTAGGTCTCGTCGGTGATCAAGTGGCGGAAGCGGTAGCGCGCCCTGCCCTTGATCACCAGAAACTTCTCGGTCTTGGTGTGGTGGTAGTGACCGCCGCGAGTGATACCAGGGTGAGCGGTGAAAAAAGAGAACTGCCCGCAGTCTGGCGTCTTCAGCATTTCCACGAATACGCCACGGGCATCGCCGTATTTCGGCACGCCATAGCTGAAGGCCTCCGGCGGCAGGAAACTGACATAGGTTGCGTACAGGGCACGTACCAGACCGGCGCCCACGCGCTCAGTCGTCAGGCTACTACGTACATTCTTGAATGCCTCGATCTGGCGCGCCAGCTCACCTACCGTGGTCGTATACACCGGTTCGATCTCGGACTGCAGCACACCTTGACCAGGCACTCCCAGGAAACGGATCAACTCGGCAACGACATCATCGACATAGACCAAACGAATTTGTGCCGTGGCATCATCGATGCGAATCGGCAAGCCACGCGCAATGTTATTGCAAAAGGTGGCAACTGCCGAGTTGTACTCCGGACGGCTCCATTTACCGAACACGTTGGCCAGCCGATACAGCCAAACCGGCGCACCGCTGCGCTCCCCGTAATGCCGCAAATGGCCTTCTGCAGCACGCTTGCTGATGCCGTATGGGCTGTCTCGATTGGCTTGAATGGATGAGGCGAACGCCACTGGAATGGGGCGGCCTGTAACAGCCAGCGCCTCGCACAACGCGGCCGTAAAATCTACATTGCCCGCGACGAAATCGGCCGGATCCTGAGGCCGATTCACACCCGCCAAGTGGATGACGGCATCCGCCTGTGCGGCAAATAACCGAAATTCAGCTTCGCTGGTCGCACGCGTGACGGGCAGCACTTCGTATCCTCCGCGCTCGCCCAAGGCCACGCGCAAGTTCCTGCCGATGAAACCGTCGGCACCGGTGATGAGGATCTTCATCTCAATCCACCGGCACGGCCGGACGGCCGGCGACGAGGTCGCGGATGAAATCCAGTTTCAGCAACAATTGCTTCATACCCTCCACGTCCAGCCGGTCGGTATTGGCAGATGTGTAGTCGTGCGCCTCACTGATGCGCTTCTCTCCCTGCTCCATGAACTTGCCATAGTTCAGATCACGCAAATCCGGACGCACCCGGAAGTAGCCGGACAGGTCTTCCGCATGGGCCATCTCCTCACGACTGAGCAGGGTTTCGTGTTTCTTTTCGCCGTGACGCGTGCCGATGACCCGGATCGGGTATTCCGGCTTGCCGAGCAATTCAGTGAGGGCCTTGGCCAGCGTCTGCATCGTGGCGGCAGGGGCCTTCTGCACGAAAATCTCGCCGCTGTTGCCATGTTCGAAAGCATAGAGTACGAGGTCGACGGCATCGTCCAGTGTCATCATGAACCGAGTCATAGCCGGGTCGGTGATGGTGATAGGTATGCCAGCCTTGATCTGGTTGACGAACAGCGGAATGACCGAACCACGGGATGCCATCACGTTGCCGTAGCGCGTGCCGCAGATGGTGGTACACGCCGGGTCGACGGTGCGTGACTTGGCCACGAACACCTTCTCCATCATCGCTTTGGAGATACCCATGGCATTGATGGGATACACCGCCTTGTCGGTGCTTAAGCAGATCACCTTGCGCACCCCGCACTGGATAGCTGCCTCGACCACGTTCTCGGTGCCGATCACGTTGGTCTTGACCGCCTCCATCGGATGAAATTCGCAGGATGGCACCTGTTTGAGCGCAGCTGCGCCGAAAACTAAGTCGACACCCCGCATCACGCTGGTCACCGACGACGGATCACGCACGTCACCGATATGCAATTTGAGCTTGTCGCTGGCATAACGCTTGCGTATATCGTCCTGTTTCTTCTCGTCGCGGCTGAGAATCCGTATCTCGCCGATATCCGTCTCCAGAAAGCGACGAAGCACGGCGTTCCCGAACGAGCCGGTACCACCGGTGATCATCAAGATCTTGTCTTTGAACATGTGACACGCTTCCTTTTACCTGATTGATGACTACGCATAGTACCGGACTATTTGAAATCGCCACACCCATAGCCGACATGAAATCATACTTATACGAACTTCACGAAACTATCATTGAGAAAAGTGGAATCACATCTCACGACGTCTCCATTGAATCACAAAACTTTCCCACATAAATTGGGCCCGCCAACATGTCATCATGCGTTTTCATCATGCTTGAATCAGGGAATCGATCCTTCAATTTTCTTGCGGGAACACCACCATACACTTCGTATGGAGGAACGTTCTTTGTTACCACGGAATTAGCTGCGATAATAGCACCACGTCCAATTGTTACACCACACATGATAGTCGACCGAAAACCAATCCACACGTCTTCCTCAATAACAGTATTTGGTAAACCTGGTCTACCAGCAAATATCATGGGAACCCCAGCAAGATCAAAACGATGATCCGCTCCGACAATCGAAACCTCGGGTGCAAGCATTGTGTATGCGCCAATCGACACCTTGGGATAAATCCGGCAATTTTCGCCGATGAAACTATATGCTCCGGCATACAGGTCAGGCGAAAGTGAAGATCTCCCAGCCAAATAAAATGTCGGATGCACGTGCTTCAAACTATAACGCCTGCGCACAAAGCGCATCTTCAGATTGCGCAACCACATTCTGAAACCAGGCCATTTCCGTGATTGATTAATCATGACACTGACAATATCAAGTTTCGCATTGGCGTAGTACCACAAAATAAATTGCTTATTACAATGAAAGGTGGTATCGCATGGCGAAAAACCAATGGCATGACCGCAAATCTACGATTAAAATTAGAGAGCTGATTTCGTCAAACACATGGACAGATCGCCTCTTTGATATCGACGCTCCCGTAACGCTGAAGAGAACGCATCCACTGAGCGCATTCAAAAATGCATCTCGGAACAGTCGTTGTTAGTCTAGGAAAGAAAATGTTGCTGCAATCGCAATTAGCACATCGACTCGCTTAGGTCATTTATTACTGAAGACATTGATAGTTGGTAAAACTGGAGTGACCATGCCAGACTAGCCTTGTATTATATTCAGATATGATTCCGCTATTACGTTCCAACTGTATAGCGACCGCATTCTACTTACAGCCGCTGCTGAATCCGAAGCCCTTTTGGCAGCATCCAAATACTCTAAAAGGACAGACTTCAACGATAGAATATCGCCATCTTTATAAGAGGCGCCTATACCTTCCCACCTTTCTTTGGCCGGTTCAGAAGAGCTCATGATAACAGGCAGGCCAGATGCAGAAGCGTCCAATGAACTTGTGCTAATACTCCTCGGCCATACTGCAACATCAGAAGCGCGATAGTATGGTGCAAGATCCTTCCACTTCATGAAGTCGAGCACCAAGCTATTACCATAATTTCGCAACAATTCTCTCTCAGGCCCACTGCCAATAAAGAGTGCCATAAAAGGATACCCCGCCGCAACAAGTTCATCTATCGCTTGGGCAAGGAGAGCGAGCCCTTTCTCGGCCGTCATTCGACCGGTCCAGATGCACAACACATGGGAATTTGTAATCCCTAATTTATTTCTGAGCCGTTCCCTTTCAGCTTGAAGACTGTCACTCGTGGCAGGAAAAAAGATTTTGGTATCTACACCGAGGGAAATCACACACAACTTGGTCGAAGTTATACCATAGAACTCCCGGCACGCACGAGCGCCATCTTCGAGCGAAGCAATGCATTTATTAACGAATAAACTGCAAAATGCACCAATGAGATACCTGGAAAAGAAACTAATAATTACTTGGCGCTCATACCACTTCCCATTTCGAATATTTTCTGGCATCGCCGAATATGACTGCCCAGATGATGTAAATAATCGAAAACCAATTCTCAACTTCGCTGCAATTACCTGCAAAAGCATTGGTGAAGCAAGACTACGAACTATTACTGCATCAGGTCGAATATTACATAACTGCCTTACCAATCCTCGCATCAATAACCGACTACCAAAGGGGCGAAATTTCAGAGTATGAATGATTACACCGTCACGCCTTTCAATTTCTTTTTCCCGCCTAACAACAGCCAAGTGACCGAAATGCCCAGCTGAAAATTGGTAATAGGGCGGCAAGCCGCATGTCAACAAATGAATTTCATGCCCTTTTTTGGCAAGAGCAAATGGCAATACGTTGTCAATATACCCGAGATCTTCCGTATAAGTCTCGACAACATACACAATCCTCATTAGCTCACTCCGCAATTTTTTTGTTAAGCAGCTTCACAGAACCAAAATTGATGATGGAGTAGCGTAGGATTTGAAAGCTCGGCCGATTTTGATTAAAACCCAAATTTGCACTTTATTGAAAAGCATATAGTGAACTCCGAAGACATGAAACAAAACATTTCCTGGCCACACCGCACGAGGCGCGTAAGGGTGTGGCGCGGAATCGGTTTAGATTAAAGGCATGCTTGCGTTTCAGATCGTCTTATGGTTTGCAGTACAACAGAAGAACAACGTTACCCAGAATTTACTTCTCTAAATGCAATTCATTAGTAAAGATTACAAATTCCCAAATTAGCGTAGCCATGAAGGCGATTGATCGAAACCGGCCTGCCGAACAGAGGGCTTAGCAAATAATTTGAATACGATCAACCACAGCACACCACCAAAGGACACTAAAACGGTAAAGAGACTACCGTTAAGCAACAAAAGAGCGACCGGGAAAATAGCCATGATCGCAAACCTCGAGTCCCAATTACGACTGTATTTGTTTAAAATAAACAACCACTGTGCCGCGACAAACCCGATAATCAAAATCCCCAGCCAACTTGCCGCCGCAACCCCGTCCGAAGCAAACATGTTTGCGTTGGCATTGACCTCAGCATGATGATAAAACCGATCACCAACCATATGACCCAAATTAGGCCAGTTTTCATCTTTCACGTATGTTGACGGCACTTTTATCAACAAGCTTATGCCCTTGACATGACTCCACCAAGTATAACCATCCGTACCGAAGACTGTTTCGTATTGGGATAATGTAAGCCCCGGCAAGCCAAGCGCCCTCATGGAAACCAGGTCTGCGACTTTAACACCGACGCTCCCCATAGGAGCCGCAATCGTGGCAAACAAGACTATGACAGATAACATAAGAGCCAAAAAACTGGTAGAACGCAAGAATTTCATTTGGGATGCCAAAAGAAAATGCATCAAAACTAGCGCAAACGGCAAGAATATTTCTGTCTTTTCAGCTGCAATCAAGTACATGATAAAGCATCCGACACTACCCATGAATATAAAACCAATCCGAAACTTCTTCTGCAACAGCCCAACAGTAATCAATGTTGGGCTCAACAGTTTTCCAAAATATGCCTGTATATATCCAAACAAATTTCCGACACTGGAGCCCACCTCACGCTGAAAATACATTTCATCAAGACCTACAAGTCTCATCTTAGAGTGATACTCCAACAGCAATGCTACGCAGCATATTACCCAGCTAATGATTAATATACTTTGCAATTTTGATCCCATCGACATGGGCCCATTTTTGAACGAATCAGTAGATTTGCCAAAAGCGGATCGCCTAACTGCCTCACACATGACCACGAAAGCCAGCCCCATAGCGAAAAGATCATACCCATATTCAGATATCCGATTCTCATCCAAGCATAATGTAACCATTATCGTTGGGATATATACCACCAAAAACATGGATACTACAACCAGTGCACCGGGGGAATCTATGCGCTTCGGCACCACAAGCGAACCCACAATAATCAAACCAACCATTAATGTTAATTCCGGAGCCGTAATCGGACTATATGTAAAGCCATAATATTTCCACTTGACACTCAAAAATTCTACATATGAAAAATAGAATGCCAGCGCTAACCCTGCGGCAGTCAGCATGATACTTAACCTGGACTTGGCGATTAGAGAGAACACTTAAACACCTGCATTTTCACTTATCATTCCTCATCAAGGAAATTAGTCTTTTTTTTCGTTTTTCTATTTACGATACTACTTGACAACGGCATCAACAGACAATTATGGATAACTCATTTCGAACTGCAATAAACTTCTACGCTTAAATTTACATCAGACGCATCGACGAGATCGTGACGGGATGATGGAATATCCATATCACAAAAATACAATATCGACTTAGACAGAAGTCGACTTTTTGGATATTTCAAGTACGAAACCCATTATCAATTATCAATTTTTCTCATCACAATTTCGTCAAGCTCAAAACCAACAATCGCAATCCCATGCCAAATATTAACCATACGAACAACGGCAGAAACGCAGTCCTGATTGCCATATAAGTCTGCGACCACCGTACCTCGGCAACGCGGTAATAGGCGAGACAGCAGAACGCGTAAAACAAAACGCCCGAAAGCGCGTAGAATTCGGCCAGGCAAGTCGGCGCCAGCCTGATGGCGATCCCGATGGATCCGATCCGCATCGCCAGCCCCAGCCATTGTATAGCCATCATGAAACGCTGGCGCTGGGCGACGTACATCACCATGGATACCGGCGAGGACAGGAATTGCAGGATGAACCATGGGGTCATCCATGCCACCAGTTCTCCGGCCCGCACCCATCGCTCACCAAATACGATACCTGCCAGAGGGCCCGCCACGATTCCAGCGAACAGCAACGGGCCCACACCAGTTTTCAACAGTCCGGCGAAGATGCGAGCTGTGAATGCGCCCAAGCGCCCGTTACGCATTTCCTCGGGCGCGTGCGCTAGGTACACCTGCGCCATCGAACTGCCCACAAGCGACATCGGCGCAGCCATGATTCGAGTTGCAAGCAGCAGGAAACCGGCTTCTGGTCCCGCCGCCACGGCCGCGATGATGATGACCGGTAGTTGCATACCAGCCGTGTTTGCGAGCGCCTCCAGGGTGGAATAGGTCGGAAACCGCGAGTGGTCGCCCAGCACCCTGCGCAAGGATCCCGGGGTTACAGAGAGCAACGCGTTGCGGTCGTGCAGCCACGCATCCCGCGCCAACCCGACGAAGCCGGCACCGCTACTGACCAGATACCCGCACAGGAGTCCGAAAGGCCCTCCTCCAAACATTCCCGTACCGGCCTGTATCCCGACGCCCCCAAAAGCCTGCGTCATGCGTGTGCGTGCAATGCGTGTGAATTTCTTCTTGCGCGTGGACCAGAACTGTACTGCGGCGTAGGCGCTCGCCACCCACATCCCGATCGGCACCAACCACAGATACGGCGCGAATGCCGGCACATGCAGCGCATGCACAATCCTAGCATGAGCAAATAGGATAGCCAGCCCGACCAACGCCGACAACCCGAATCCGCTTGCCAACGCCAGCACCAACAGGTTGGCCGCATCCTCGTCGCACGCCGGCAAGGGGATGGCAATCTCCAGGCGCAGACAGGCCACGACGCTCAGAATACTGAGCAACGACGTAAATACCGCCAGCAAGCTAAAATCGGCGGGGGTGTACAGGCGCGCCAACACAGGTAGCGCGAGAACCGTCAATCCTTGCGCGAACGCTGTGCCTCCCACCAGCGTTCCAACGGAATGGACAATGCTACCCCGCTCTCCCAGCCGTGACCGAACGATATGCTTCAGGCGAGCGATCGGCATCGACTAGACACACGACAACGTTGTGGCGATCAATGCGCTGTCCGCCGCAGCCGAATACGCATGCATCGGCAGGCTGATGACCTGCTCCGCCGCCAGATCGCCGTGCGGTAGCTTCGCCAAGGCATTTGCCACCGCGGGTTGCCTGTTCAGCGGCAGCGGATAATGGATGGCAGTGGGGATGCCAGCATCCTTCAATGCCTGCTGCACCCTCGCCCTGTCCTTCACACGCAGCGTGTATTGCGCCCAAGCGCTGGAGTTGTGCGTTTCCACATGCGGCGGCTCGATACCGACCTGGCCAAGCTGACGCGTATATTCGCCCGCCACGTGCTGCCGCGCTTGCAGTTCATCATCCAGAATTTCCAGCTTCGGCAACAGGATCGCCGCCTGCAGCGTATCCAGCCGGCTGTTCATGCCGACGCGGACATGGTAGTAGCGTTTTTCCTGCCCATGCCGCGCGATCTGCCGCATCGCTTTCGCCAACTCGTCGTCGCTGGTAAAGACCGCCCCGCCGTCACCGTAACAGCCCAGCGGCTTGCTGGGAAAAAAGCTGGTGGTGGCGATGGTCGTGAGGTTGCAGCTCTTGCGGCCCTTGTAGGTGGCACCGAAGCTCTGCGCGGCATCCTCGATGACGGGTATGCGGTGTTTGGCGGCGATCGCGTTGATGGCGTCGTAGTCCGCGCACTGGCCGTACAGCGAAACCGGGATGATCGCCTTGGTGCGCGGCGTGATGGCCGCTTCCAGCAAGGTCGGATCGAGATTGTAAGTGCGCGGATCGATGTCCACGTAGACCGGCTTGGCGCCCAGCACCGCAGCCGCCTCGGCCGTGGCGATGTAGGTGAACCCGGGGGTGATCACTTCGTCGCCCGGGCCGACACCCAACGCCATCAAGGCGATCTGCAGGGCATCGGTGCCATTGGCGACGGTGATGCAGTGCCTGGCACCGCAATAGGCGGCGAGTCTTTCCTCGAGCCGCGCCCCTTCCGGTCCGAGGATGTATTGGCCATGGTGGAGCACCCGGTGGATCGCCGTCTCGAGTTGCGGGCGCAGGCGATCCTGCTGAGCGGCCAAATCGACGAAATCCATCGGTTTGGACGTGGCCGGTGCCTGAAGAACCGCTTGCGGCGTGATCGTCAGATCCGGGTAGCGTGCGCACAGGGCTGCATCGCGCGTCAGCAGCCGGATTGTGCCCGGCGCGAAGCGCGCAAGTGCGCGAACCAGTTGTTCGTCTTCCGGGTCGGGACTGGCGAAAACGGCACCTTCATCCGCCAGCGCTGCCAACCAGTGCTTGTCGCTGGCGAACAGGCGAAGCATCAGCCGGGCGCGCCTTGCGATCTCGCCAGTAGATTTCGCAACACTATGCTCTGCGTACATCCGTCGCAACTCGGATGCCAGGCTGTATTCCAGTGTCTGCACGCTTCCTGCGTACAACCACAGCCGACCACCGGCTTCACGGCACTGTTCGAGGGCGGCGGCTGAAACCAGCGCCCACGGCGCGCGTTGCGCGCATACGTCGAGGACGATATTCACGTCGATCAGCAGATCCATCACTCGGGCCGCCCCTGTGCGTGGCGCAACGTCGCGCGCCAGGCGATCGCTTCAAGGCGATCGTCATACTCCTGGGGCATGTGGCTTGCCGCTTCGGCAGGCAACGGCGCATCCAGCAGGGCGCGATACCGTTCCAATTCGGCCTGTGCCTTGTCGCGCATCGGAGCGGACAGCTCCAAGGTGAGTTCATCGGTCTTGCTTTCCAATCCGCTTGACCCGATCACCTCGTCATCAGGGACAGACACCACTACCTTGAAACGCCGGTGTTTGAGCGTAACTGACCTCTTGAATTCCAGCCGGCCATCGTCGTACACAGCCTCGATTTCCATGAAATGACTCCGAATGAATCCTTCTTTCAGTCCACGATACGGCTCACGATGGAGCCATCCAGAACAAAACGTGCCCCCGTGTGCCCGCACACGGCTTCGCCGTTGCCCTTCAGCGGCAACTTGAGTTGCTCGCCAAACTCGCTCATCCATCCGATCTGCCGCGCTGGCACGCCCACCATCAGCGCGTAGGCCGGCACGTCCTTGTTGACGACGGCGCCGGCACCGACGAAGGCGAATTCGCCGATGGTGATGCCGCAGACGATGGTGCAGTTGGCGCCCAGCGTGGCACCTTTCTTCACCAGGGTGTTGAGATATTCGTCCTTGCGTTCGATCAGCGAGCGCGGGTTGTAGACGTTGGTGAATACCATGCTGGGGCCGCAGAAAACGCCTTCTTCCAGGTTCACGTTGTCGTACACCGACACGTTGTTCTGGATCTTGCAACGGTCGCCGATGGTGACCTTGTTGCCCACGAACACATTCTGCCCGAGCGACACGCCCTGGCCGATGCGCGCGCCACCGCAGACGTGCACGAAGTGCCACACGCGGGAGCCTTCGCCGATGTGCGCGCCCTCGTCGACGATGGCCGAAGGGTGCTGGTAGAAGCTCATGCCGTCGAGCGCTTGAGGAAGGGATGGTATTCGCCGGTGAGGGATGCCGGCGACGCCCCGCGAATGGCGGCCACGGTGGCGATGGCGGTACGGTTTTCCTCCAGCCCATAGCCGCGCCCGGCAAGGATTTCCTCGTAGCTGCGGTTGTGCAGGTCGGTGAAGCCGCCGGAGAACTCGATCTCCTCACCATCCACGGCGATCGAACGGTAGGTTCGCTGGCCCGCCAACTTCTGCGCGGCCGGAACGTCGGCGAAATCCACCGACAGGAACCAGCGCACGCGCGCATGCTCGCATTCCAGATAACCCGCAGCCTTGGTGTCGGTGGCCAGATGCACGACGTTTTGCTGCAAATCGCCAAAAATGAAATGCAGCATGTCGAAGAAATGCACGCCGATGTTGGTGGCGATACCACCGGATTTCTTCACGTCGCCCTTCCAGCTTTGCAAGTACCAGTGGCCGCGTGAGGTGATGTAGGTCAGATCCACTTCGTGCTTGGTCGCGCGATGGGCTGCGCGCACCTTCTCGCGCAAGGCGATGATGGCCGGGTGCACACGCAATTGCAGGATGGTGTTGACCTTGCGGCCGGTGTCGCGCTCGATCTCCAGCAGACCATCGATGTTCCACGGATTGAGCACCAACGGCTTTTCGCAGATGACGTCGGCACCCGAACGCAGGCCGAAGCGCATGTGGGAATCGTGCAGGTAGTTGGGCGAGCAGATGGAGACGTAGTCGATCTGCCGGCCATCGTTGGCGCGGCGGCGCTTGTCAACGTACCGGTCGAAGCGCTCGAACTCGGTGAAAAAGTCGGCATCGGGGAAGTGGCTGTCGATGACGCCGACCGAATCGTTGGGATCGTAAGCCGCCACCAGCTTGTTGCCGGTGGCCTTGATGGCCTGCATGTGGCGCGGTGCGATGTAGCCGGCTGCGCCGATCAAAGCGAAGTTTTTCATGTTCAATGGCTCCATGAGGATAGATTCAAAGGCGTCCGTCGACATCGCTCGCGGGCAGTAATCCCTTGATGTCATAAAGGATGGCGCGCCCGTTGGCCAGCGCGCGCAACCGGGCGCCGCCTCCGGCCTTGAACTCGTCGTGCGCGACCGCCAGCACCACGGCATCGTACGTGCCGGGGGGCGGAAGCTCCTTCAGCAGATCCAGTCCGTACTCGGCTTTCGCCTCCGCGGCGTCCGCCCACGGATCGTGGATGTCGACAGCGGCGCCGAAGCTCTCCAGTTCACTCACCAGATCCACCACCCGCGTGTTGCGCAAATCCGGGCAGTTTTCCTTGAAGGTGAGGCCGAGAACGAGGATGCGGCTACCCTTGATCGCATGCCCCTTGGCGATCATCAGCTTCACCACTTCACCGGCCACATGCCGACCCATCGCATCGTTGATGCGACGGCAGGCGAGCAGGATGTCGGGGTAATAGCCGACGGCCTGCGCCTTCTGGATCAGGTAGTACGGATCCACGCCGATGCAGTGGCCGCCGACCAGGCCCGGCTGGAACTTCAGGAAGTTCCACTTCGTCCCTGCGGCGGCCAGCACATCCTGGGTGTCGATGCCGAGGCGATGGAAGATCAATGCGAACTCGTTGATGAGGGCGATGTTGACGTCGCGTTGCGTGTTCTCGATGACCTTGGAAGCCTCGGCCACCTTGATGCTCGCGGCAGGATGCGTGCCGGCCGCGACGATGCGGCGGTACAGCGCATCGACGAATGCGGCGGCATCCGGCGTCGATCCCGAGGTGACCTTGGGTATTGTCGCCAGGCGGCGATCCTTGTCGCCGGGATTGATGCGCTCGGGGCTGTAGCCGACGGCGAAGTCGGCATTGAACTTCAACCCGGAACTGCGCTCCAGTTCGGGCACGCACACCTCTTCGGTGGCGCCCGGATACACGGTGGATTCGTAGATCACCACGTCGCCGCGCTTGAGCACCTTGCCGATGGACTGGCTGGCCTTGATGAGCGGGGTGAAGTCGGGGCGCTTGTGCTCGTCCACCGGCGTGGGCACGGTGACGATGTAGACGTTGCAGGCGGCGATGTCGGCACGCTCGGTGGTGAACGACAACCGCATTGCAGATGCCAACTCATCGGCATCGATTTCGCGCGTCGCATCGTGGCCGGCGCGCAACTGCTCCACGCGCTCGACATGGATATCGAAGCCGGTCGTCGCGAAGATGCGGCCGAAGGCGACTGCCAACGGCAGCCCCACGTAGCCGAGACCGACGATGGCGATGGAAGGGGCGTGCGGATCGGGAAGCGTCAGGGACATCCAGGTTCCTTGATTGGCGTCATGGCAATGGGAAGTGGTCATCGTACCAGCGTGCGAATCGCTCCACGCCTTCTTCGATGGAAATGCACGGCTCGCAATCCACGGCTCGGATCAATTCGGACACATCCGCTTCCGTATCGGGCACGTCGCCGGGCTGCAACGGCAGCATTTCCATCCGCGCCTTGCGGCCGAAAGCGTGCTCCAACAGTTCGATGAAGCGCAGCAATTCCACGGGCCGTTCGTGGCCGATGTTGTAGATGCGATACGGCGCGCTGCTGCTCGCCGGATCCGGTCGCGCCGAATCCCATGCGGGGTTCCTTGTCGATGGCATGTCGAGCGTCCGCACGATGCCTTCGACGATGTCGTCGATGTAGGTGAAACTGCGCTTGTGGCGGCCGTGATTGAACACCTTGATCGGCTCGCATGAGCGGATGGCCCGCGCGAACAGCATCGGCGACATGTCCGGCCTGCCCCACGGCCCGTACACGGTGAAGAAGCGCAGCCCGGTGCACGGGATGCCGTAGAGATGGGCGTAGCTGTGCGCCATCATCTCGTTGGCCTTTTTGCTGGCCGCGTACAGGGTCAGCGGGTGCTCGGTGGACTGGTGTTCGGAGAACGGCATCTTTGTGTTCGCGCCGTACACCGAACTGGTGGAAGCGAACACGAGATGCTCGACGCCGTGGTGGCGGCAGCCCTCGAGGATGTGCAGGAATCCGACCACGTTGCTCTGCACGTACACATGCGGGTTCTGCGCGGCGTAGCGCACGCCTGCCTGCGCGGCGAGGTTCACCACCCGCCGCGGCCTGTATGTCGCGAACACGGCTTCGACGGCGGCGCGGTCGGCGAGATCCGCGACGATGTGCGTGTAGCGCGGATGCTCGGCAAAGCGCGCCAGCCGCGCGCGCTTGAGGTTCACGTCGTAGTAGTCGTTGAGGTTGTCGATACCGACCACCTCGTCGCCGCGTTCGAGCAGGCGGATGGCGAGCGTCGAACCAATGAAGCCGGCGGTGCCGGTCACCAGGATCCGCATCGGACGATCAATGGGTAATGGAAATCGGGTCGGGTGCGTCGGTACCTGACGCATGCGAAGCAGCGTCGCTGGCCGCCTCGCGTTGCCCACGAACTGACGGTGACGGCAAAGCCGTCCGCTGCTTGTCGTTGCGTTGTGCCCCCGCTTGCAGCAACCCGCAGACCACGCCCATGAGTGCGAGGATGGCCGTCTTGCGCAGCGGGTATTCGAGGTAGCTGTGCGCCAGCACGACCAGGATGGCGATCGATGCCGCGCGCGCCAGCACCACCGGCGCATCGGTGCTTTTTCGCGTCCACGCCTTGAAGCTCGCTTGCAGGTACCACCCGAGGAAGGCGATCAACAGTGCGGCACCAGGCCAACCCGTTTCGAGCCAGAGTTCATGGTAGTCGCCATGGGCATGGTTCACGTACGCGGCTAGGTACCCCTCGTGCGGAACGACCTGCTGGTAGGCTTCCACGAACGTGCCCAGCCCCGAACCCAGCACGCCGAAATGCCGGGCTGCGTCCAGCGTTGTCGCATGGATACCCCAGCGCAGGTCGAGATCCGCGCTTTCGGTAAAGAACCGATCCAGCGTGCCCGAGCCGACCAGGATCACGGCGATGGCGACGATGGCCAGCACGCCCCCCACGGCTAGCCAAGTGAGCTTCCGGCTCAGGCCCATGCGCGGAAACATCAACAGGCCGGCCGCGAGCGCCGCGGGCCCCAGCACGAATCCGGAGCGGGATTTGGTTTCGACGACCCCGATCAGCAAGCCGATCAACACCAGCACGAACATCAGGCTCTGCGTCGCGAAGGCGTTTTTCTTGTCCCTGTCGCTACGCCGCCAGACGGCCAGCGCAGCTCCCAGCGCCAGCGGGATCGTCATGGCGAGCAAGGTCGCGAAATGGTTGCGGTTCGAGTACACGGCGAATCCCGAATCCACCGGTGCGGCAGGCGCGGATGCGTTCGGATCGCTGATCGAATTGAGCGCCAGATTCGTTTGTGCGACCGACTCCCTGACGGTCGCAAGGACATCGGAATTCGTCGCCGTCTTGCTCATCACGCCGAAGCCCAGCAGGAAGATGATCGTTGCGAACAGAACGATCAACAGGACACGCGTTTGCCGCCACGACATCCAGCGGGTGGCGAGCAGCATGGCCACGGCCGGCAGCAGCCACAGCAAGGATCGCTCCGTGGCGACGGGGTTGAGGCTCAGCGAATACGTGACCGGCCGCAGCCCCGCCGCGTGCAGGTCGGCAAGCAGTTCGGCGCGTCCCGGCAAGCGCGCCCACACATCGGCTGAGATCGGCATGAGCTGCAACGCGCCAAGCAAAAGCACGCCGCCGATCAAGGCCAGCAACATCCAGTCGCCCGCCTTCCACGCCTGACGACGCCATTCCAGCCCGGACAGCACGAACAGAGGCAGCGACAGCAATTGCACGACCGTATCGCCCAGCCATCCCGCGCCCCCGCCGAGCAGCAACGCGCCGATCGCGACGGCGGCAGCCAGCAGAAAAACCGGCGGGGAAATCCCGTCCGGATCGTTCCAGAACGAAGCCAAGGGCGCCATGCGCCCGTTTCCGTGTCGATGGTGCCGTGATCGTGTCATGTGGTCTGCCGAACTCGGGAATCCCAACCCTCACAAACGAAAAGGCCGCGCCAAGCGCGGCCTTTTCGTCGTGATCGCACTAGCCTCAGGGGCGGCTCAGCGTATGATTGTCCGTTTTATGATCATTTCCGGACATGCCGATGGCAATTCCGATGCCGGCGATGACGGCCAAACCGGTGACGAGGCCCGGCGACACGCCGCTGCCGCCACCCGAATTCTGGGTGCCGCTGCAAGGTACGACCTTGCCCTGATCGTCATGGCAACTCTGCGAGCCAACTGCCTGCGCGTAGAGCGTGGGCTTGGCCGCATGTTGTGCGGCAGAACCGGCACCGATCGAGAAGGTATTGGCTTCATTCAACGAACCCGCCGGGGCAGTCGAGGAAGACGCATTGGCTGCCATCGCATTGCCAGCCGCGAGTACGGAGGCCAGAGCGGCGATCAAGAAGACTTTCATGGTGTTCCCCTGCTTGGTTGGCGGACTGCGAGCGATCCTAGCACTGCCATTTCACGATTACAAGCCTGCTGTGCCCATTATTTATTCGCGTGTTCAGCCGCGTGCTCGACGGCCAGATGATCGAACAACACCCCACCCTGGAGCGGGATGCCCTTGTAGAGCCCGTCGCCCAGATCCAGCCGGAGCCACTGCGCGGGGCACCCCTTCAGCACCAGCGTCGGCGTACCGTCCTGCACGACCGTTCCTCCCGCGGCGGGTACGTCGAACTCGAACGCGAACGGGCCGTATGGGATGTCGCCCTTGAATGGCGTCGAATGGGCGAGGATGATTTCCGGCTCCTGGAGGAACATCTGCTTGTAGTCCTGGGCGCAGGCGACCACCCACTGCAAGCCGACCTCGTTGGTCATGCCGCCCGCCTGCCCCATCCCGGTCACGCGGTAATGGCCGGGCGGCAGGACGAGCAACTGCTGCACCGGACTGTAGCTGACCGGCAGTCCATTGAAAATCACTTGCAACGAATTCTGCGTCGCCCCCCGCGTCCGCGGCCCGATGGTTGCGTCGTAACCGGCGCCGTCGTCGGGCAACTGCCAGCCGAAGCCCTTGCTGGAGATGCCCAGCCACGCGATGCGATGGGTATCCGGCCGGAACACGAAATTGCCGTCGTACAACAGCTCGACTACCGCGCGCTGCCCCTTGTTCAGGCTGTTCAGCCAGGTGTCGCGCGCAACCTGCCAGCGGCCGTCGGCGACCTGACGATTGATCAGCAGATCCACCTCGGTGAAACCGGTCGGCCGGTCGTCGGACGGATCGCTCGCTGCGATTCCCCAACGCGGCGGCTTCGCCGGCAACGGATCGTCGCTACCGCGCAGTCCGAAAATGTTGTCGATGGCCAGCGGATCGCTGCCGGACGATGCCAGCAGGGACAGGAACGCCACGCGCCACAATGGCCGATTGCGCAACAGCCGTCCCAGTTGCGCCTGTGCGGGCGGGTACTTGGAAGCTTGCACCAGCGACGGCAGAACGTTCGCCAGCAGATCCGGATACATGCGCAACACCATGTCGATGTTGTCGAAGGCCGCATCCACCTTGCCGATGCGCATGTCGTGATTGCTCATGTACATCCGCGCGGGCACGTCGCGCGGCGCGAGGCGGCTGGCGATCGCGAAGAAACGCAGGGCCTCGTCTTCGTGGTGGAAGAAGTCGTAATACTGGCCCAGTTGGCTGTATGCCGTACCCAGAAGCGGATAGTCCGACAATGCTTTGCGGGCCAGATCGCGCGAATCGTCGTAGTGGTGACTGGCGAAATCGTTGTTGGCGGCCGCCACCAGCGCGGCGGGATGCTCGGGACGCCATGCCAGCGCGCTTTCCGGATCCTCGCTGGCCAGATTGGAATCGGCCATGCCGAGCGTGAGCACACGCCAGCCAAGCCATGCCGCCGCCACCCCAAGGCAAAGGATCAGCACCCAGTCCGCAGCCGTCAAGGCGGGCCGTGGCGGCAGCGACGCGGATGCCTCCCCACGCCGGCGTGAGCGTCGCCGTGACGAAGGCGAGCCGGATACGGATGCATTCGGGGCGGGTGCGCCGCTGGGTTCGGTCGTTTCGGTCGTGGTGGTCATTCGGCGTTTCCGTGCTGCAGGTGCTGGATCTTCCATTCGCCCTCGTAGCGCACGACTTCCATCCGCATCCAGCCGTGCACGTCGTGCGCCATCCAGTCGCCCTGCCCTGCGATCCGGGCGACGAACGGGCCGGTGCCGACGGCACGGTCGGCGTTGACGGCCCACGTAATCGGCTGCCAATGCAGGGAACGATAGCGCGATTGCCGGAAGAAGCCCGCGTAGTCCTGTTCGATGGCGTCGATACCGCCGCGATCGTTGGATGCCGTGGGCGTGAACAGGCGCATCAAACCGTGCAGGTCGCCCGCCGCATAGGCCGCGACGAAAGTTCGGGTGACGGCGATGGCTCCATCCATCGGCGAAGAACCGGGATCGGCACGCCGGCTCGTCTGCACCGGCCTCGCGACTTCGGTCGGGCGTGCCGGTTCGCCGGTTGCCGTTATCGGCGCTGCGCGTCGGAGACGGTTCGCATCGGCAACGGCCACCGTGCGCGCCGCATCCTTGACAACCGGCGACGCAACAGTTGGAGGAACCGCGCCGATCCGGCCGTGCGGCGACTGCGCCGCCGCCAGTTCCGTGCGGCGACCAGCGGCTTCGTCCGGCGCGACCTTGCCGGCCGCCACCGGTTTGACTGCGGCCTGAAATGGCGAGCCTACTCTTGACGATTGGCGAACGTCTGGTTGACGAATCCCCGGAACCATCGCCGGATGGACCTGCATCTGGACAGTCGCCGGCGCAGGACTCTCGTCCGCCGCACCGCCTGCTTGCACCGCCGATGGCAGCGTATTCGTCTGGCCAGGCGATGCCATGGCGTCATCGCTACCTGCTGTGGCCTGTTCTGTCGCGACCGGCAAGACCGTATCCGCGGATGGCGCGGCCGCCGGCGGCGCGGCGGCAGCTTCGCCCACGCTTGCCTCGTCCCGCGATTGCGATGCGACGGCGCCGGAAGCGACGATGGCCGAGTCGGCGACGGCCTTCGATGCCGTGTCCGAGGATGCCGGCGTGGTTTCGCCGGAACCTGGCGCGCCCTGCCTCGGCCCGTTCAGTGCCCACAGTACCGCCAGGGTTGCCACGCTCAACATCGCCAGCAACGTTGCCGGCACCCAGCGCCACCCGCGCCCTGCCGCGCGCAACCGGAGTTCACGCGCATCGATGTTCACCGCTACGCCACGCACGCCCAGCCGCACGCCACCCGCCGGCACGGGAGTCGCCTGCTGGCGCAGCCAAGCATCGTACTGCACCCTGCGCTCGCTGGTATTGATCGTCTTCCACGCCCGGTTGACGCGCTCGGCGAAGACCGCGTCCCACTGATCGGCATTCCGATCGGGGTGCAGCCAACTCACCAGGCTGCGATAATGCGTGCGTATGGTTTCGTCGTCGTCGTCCGCGCGCACCCCGAGCGTCCGGTAGCTGTCCGCGGACTCGGCGAACAGGATGTGTTGCAAATACAGGCGCGAGGCGTCCGTCACCACCTCCGCCGATTTGCCGGTACGGCGCGCCGCGGCGTCGATGCGCGCCGCGTCGCCGGCGGCGATGCGGATCAGCCATAGCACGTTCGCGGGCAGCGCTCGCGCCCGCGCCAACGAGGCACGAGTCGGCGCGGCGTGCAGGGCGAGCGCCTGTTCCAGCGCGTCGGTGGCGTCGCCACCGTTCATTGCTTGGTCAGGCGCGCCCGATCGTTGCCGTATGCGTAGTAGGAATAGGCACCGTAGCCGTATCCGTAGCTGTAACCGTAGCCGGCCATTTTCGGATCGAACTTGTTGAGCACCGCACCGATCAGGCGGGCTCGCGCCGTCATCAAGCGCTTGATCGAATCCCTCACGACCGCGCGCCGCGCGGTGCCGGCAGCGACCACCACCATGGTTCCGGCGGCGACGTGGGCGATGATCAGCGCGTCGGCGATCCCCAGGGTGGGCGGGGCGTCGATGATGATCTGGTCGTACTTGGCCGCGGCCACCGTCAGCATCGACAGCAGCTTCGGCCCAGCCAGCAGTTCGGCCGGGTTGGGCGGCAGCGGGCCGGAGGTGATCACATGCAGGCCGGAATCGGGCAGCACCTGGATCACGTCGCTCGGCTTGTCCACTCCCGACAGAAAGGACGACAACCCCTTTTCGTTGGAAAGCTCCAGCGTCCGGTGCTGCGACGGATTGCGCATATCGGCGTCGATGAGCAGCACGCTCTTGCCCAACTGCATGAAATTGAGCGCGATGGTCAGCGCTGTCGTCGACTTGCCCTCCGCCGGCGTGGCGCTGGTGACCACCAGACTCTTGGGCACACCGGCATTGGTGGAGAACTGCAAGGCGGTGCGCACGGAACGGAACGCCTCGGCGAAGGCCGAGCGCAGATCCTGCAAGGCCTCCTTCGGCGAGGTGTCCTTCAGGCGCGGAATGATGCCCAGCACGGCCAGGCCGAGCAGCTTCTCGATGTCGGCGGGCGACTTGATCGTGTCGTCGAAGTAATCCAGCGACAGGGCCAGACCGATGCCCAGCCCCAGCCCGAGGAATGAGGCGACGAGCAGGTTGAGCAGCAGGCGCGGGCGGAACACCTTGGTCGGCACGTCGGCGGTGTCCACCACGCTCATGTTGTTGCTGGTGATGCCGCCGGCGATACCGATTTCCTTGTAGCGCTCCAGCATGTCGTTGTAGAGCTGTTGGTTGGTCTGCACGTCCTGCAGGGCGACGCTGTATTCGATGCTCCGGCTCTGCTGGGCGAGCGCATCGCTCTTCTCGGCCTCCAGTTGCTGCTTGGCCATCTTCTCGTGCGCGAGCGCGGCCTCGTATTCGGCGCGCATCGACGAGCGGATGCCCGAGTATTCCGACGTGATCTGCTTGTCCAGCGCGTCGATCTGGCTCTTTTCCGCCTCCATCAGCGGGTAACCGGGCTTGAACGTCTTGAGCTTGAGCTGGTAGTCGGCCACCAGCGTGGCGCGCTGCTGGCGCAGGTTGAATATCGCGGAATTGACCACCTCGTCACCCGGCAGCGCGGCATCCGGCAGCGCCTGCGCGAACTTCCAGCGCGCCTCGGCCTTGGTACGCGCATCCTGCGCCACCACCAGCGCCTGGGTGAGGGCGTCGAGGTTGGTGTTGCTCAACGTGGGCGCGCCGGTGGCGTCGAGGAACAGCTTCTGCGTGGTCGCCAGCGTAATGAGGTGCTGCTTGGAATCGGCCAGTTTCTTCTTGAGCTCGGCGAGGCGTCCTTCCAGGTATTGCCGGGCGTACGCCGTCGAGTTGTAACTGTGCTCGAGGTTGGCCGCGATGAAGGTATTGGCGAACGAATTCGCGATCTTCGCCGACAGGGACGGATTGGGGCTGTCGAAATTGATCGTCACCAGGTGGGTGTCGCGCACCGGATCGACGGACAGGTTCTTCTGCATGAACAGATCGAGCGCCTCGGAATTGGCGTCGGACTGCGTCCCGTTGCGCCCGGATTTCCCGGCCGGGGAAAGCATCGACGACAAGCGCAAGACCGGCGAGGCGTCGCCCAGCCGCTGGTAGTCGGGGTCGTCCGCCAGATGCAGGCTCGCCGACACCCGGCGCGCCAAGGCGACGCTTTGCAGCAACTGATACTGGGTCTTGTAGTAGGCGTCGTCGTTGACCGCGATGTTGTTGTTGTTGTCGTTCACACCCTGCACCTGGATCACCTGCATGGCGTCGCGATCGATCTGGATCGTCGTGCTGGCACGGTAGATGGGCGTCATCAACAGGGTGATCAGCAGGGCCGCCAACACCACGATCCCGAAGGTGGCGATGATGGTCCACTTGCGTTTGAGCAATACGTCGAGGAGGTGGCGAAGATCGATCTCGCCCGCATCCCAGTTGCGGTCGTCGTCTTCGCGCACGATCGGCAACAGCCGATCCGACCCGGCCATCGCAGGTGTCAAGGCGCCCAACTGCGGCTGCGCCGGGAAACTGGCGTCGCGATCGCGGCCGTCGCCGATCAGGTGGTCTTGCTGCATGACTTAGGAATTCCTCAAGGGTAGATCAGCCGGAACAATCCCAGCGATGGCGCGGTCTGGATGAAGGTTCTGAGGCGATCCTTCGATTTCGAAAGGGCGACCACGACGATGTCGTGGCTGTACAGGGGGGGGTCGTCGACCGCGCCACGTCCGATGGCATCGATGTCGTACACCGCGGCCATGCGCTGGCCCTTGATCGTGCGGAAGACCACCACGCCGCGATGGTCGGCCAGATCGTCCAGCCCCTGCGCGTTGGCGATCGCCTGCAGCAACGTGGTAGGGCCGGTCATGGGGTACACGCCGGGCTTCTTCACCACGCCGGACACCGTGACCTGCTGGCTGTCGTACGACTTGACGAAGACGGTCACCTGCGGATTCTGCAGGTAGCCCTTCGTCAATTTCGCGGCGATGTCGCCCGACAGTTCCAGAGGCGTGCGCCCACCCGCCTGCACGCTGCCGATCAGCGGCAGAGTGATCTTGCCCATGGCGTCCACGCGTACGTCCTGGGTCAAGTCGGTCACGCCAAAGACGGTAACCGTCAGCAGATCTTGCACACCAATGCGGTAATCGTCCGTCGGAGCGAAATCCTTGTTCAAATCCGGAACCGGCAGGCCCTGATTCTGGACGAGCAGGTTGGGATTGCTCCTTACCAGCGCCGGCCCGCTCATGCAACCGGTCAAGCTCAACCACAGCGCCGCCAGCAGCATCAGCGCCATGAATCGCGTCGTTCGCATCACGTGATCCTCGTTTTTCAGCCCTTCCCGAACAGCCGCGACCAGAAGCCAGTCGGCGGCACGGGACTTTCCATGATAGCGCCAATCGCTTCCGGAAGCTCGTCGGGCGGACGATTATCGAGAATCATGCGCGGTCGAGTCAGGACGAGGTGAATGGCTTCCTCGTCGCCCACGATGGCCGCGGCGGCGTCGCGCGCCTCGCGCATCAACGGCGGACGCTTGTCCACATGATGGGCGTCGGTGGCCAGCAGATGCACCATGCCGTCTTCGAGCATGCGCTCGGCCCAGTACTTCGGGCGGCCGCCGAAACGCCCGGTCACGCTGCCGGCGGTGATCTGCATCAGCGCGCCGGCGTCGACGAGCCGCTCGAAGGTTTCGTAGTTCGATTCGATCCACGAGAGCCGTTCCGGGTGCGTGACCACCGGCACGATGCCGGCCACCAGCAGGTTGAAGACCGATTCCTCCAACCGCGGCGGGGCGACATGGTGCGGGGGCTCGAACAACAGGTAGCGGGTGTCGTTCAGCGTCGGAATCAGCCCCGCGCGGATGTCGCGGATCAGATCGGGGGTCAGATGAGTGTCGGCACCCACGACCAGTTGCAGATCGATCCCCTCTTCTTTCAGCACCGCGCGAAAGGCCTCGATGTGCCGCAGGATGCCGTCGCGGCAGTTGTCGTACAGACCCGGATAGATGTGCGGCGTGCAGGCGACGTGAGTGATGCCGTCGTTGGCGGCGCAACGCGCCATGGCAACCGCCACGGCGCGATCAGGAGCGCCGTCGTCGATACCCGGCAGCATGTGGCAGTGCAGATCGATCATTCGCTGGATGCCTCGATTCACCGTTTCGATTCGGCCCACTGTCATGGAACGGCGTTCGCCGAAGAATCGGCCAGTAGACAGGAATAAACCCCCGCAGGCAACACAACAGGGTATCGACGCCGCCTTCTGCGGCATCGATACCGCACAAGGTCGAAAGCAGTCAAGCCGACTGCTGCGGAAAGGGCGCGGATGCGATATCTTCGCTGCCGAGACCGACGCGGGTTTGGCTTACGTTAGCGGGGAGAACCGGAGCCGGCACCCGCTTGCCGGGTACGCGGTCACTTCAAATCGATCACGGGGACGCAACATGGCGAGCATCGTCGGGTTTCTGGAAGGTATCGGCGGCAGCGCCGCATTGCGGTACGCCACGCATGCGGAGTTGCGCGAGGCCTTGGCGCACGCGATGGTCGATCCGCGTGCGCAGTCAGCGATCCTCGCCAACGATGCGGCGGCATTGGCGACCATCGCCGGCTGCCGGGTGATCGCGCACAAGGTCATCACCCTGCCCGACGATCCCGGCACTCCAGACACACCCGACGCCCCCGGCAAGGACGACGATAAAGAAGGCGACGATGCCCCGGCCCGCAAGGATGCATCCGATCGCATCGGCCGCGTCGATGCCGGCGTGACCGGCTGAAACGATCCCTGTGCCGATGAACCTGCGCCGATGAACCTGCGCCGATGAACCCGTCTCGGTTCATCCGTTCGATTCTTGTCGCGGCATGCGTGGCGCTGGCCTGCGGGCCGCCGCTGGCGATGTGCGCGGCGCCCAGCGATCCGGCCGCGCTGCTGGAGCAAGCCGACCGCATCAAGACATCCAACCACGCCGACTTCGTCGACCTGCTGCGCCGCCTCGACGCCGATCCGACGGCCTTGTCGCGTCCGCAACAGGATCAGTTGCAGTACTTCCACGCCTGGGAATTCGCATTTCAAGGCGACGACGCACAGGCCATCAAAACCCTGCGTTCCGTCGCGGCCCATGCGGCCGATCCCGACTTGCGCCTGCGCGCGCAAGGGTCGCTGGTCAACGTGCTGGTCAACGCGACCCGCTATCAGGAAGCCTACGCCTTGCTGGATGGCCTGCTGGCCGCCCTGCCCGGCGCGCGCGACCCGATGACACGACAGCGCATCTTTGCCCAGGTGACACAGCTTTACATCGACTCCGGGCAGAACGACCTCGCGCTGCGCTACGCCGACCGGATGCTGGCCGAGGCGCAAGACGACCCGATGGCGTGTCAGGCGCAGTACTACCGCATGCGGGTGTACTCGAAGCTGCCCGGCAACACCTTCGAAACCGGCTACCCGGCGGCGCTTGCCCGCTGCGTGAAGGCGCACGAGCCGCTGTACACCGACAGCATCCGCGTGTTCGTCGCCATCCGCTTTCTCGATCAGGGGCATGCGGACGCCGCGCGCGCCGCGCTGGAGCCGTATCTGCAGGAAGCCCGGGAAACCGGATTCGTCGATCTCGTCGAGGATGTGGACGCCACGCTGGCACGCGCGGCATGGGCGCAGGGCGACGCCGTCACCGCGCGCGCGCATGCCCTGCAGGTGATGCGCACCGGCAGGAATTCGTTTGCCGTGATCGTCGCATCCAAAGTGCTCTATGAAATCGCCAAGGCGCAGGGCGACACCGCCGCCGCGCTGGCCTGGCACGAGAAGTACGCCATCGCCGACAAGGGTTACACCAACGATGTCAGCGCACGGGCGCTGGCTTACCAGATGGTGCACCAGCAGGTGCAGGATAAGAAGGCGCAGATCGCCGCACTGGCCCAGCAGAACCAGGTGCTCACACTCAAACAGTCGGTGAGCCGGAAGAACATGCTGGTGGCGTGGCTGGGCGCCGCGCTGCTGCTGGTCGTGGCCAGTTCGATCGCGCTGTACGCCTGGCGCACCAAGCGCTCGCAACTGAAGTTCCAGAAGCTGGCCCGCCGCGACGGGCTGACCGAAATCCACAACCGCCACTACTTCATCGAATGCGCGGAAGCCGAACTGGCTTACTGCCGCAAGTCGATGCGCAGCGTGAGCCTGGTCGCCATCGACCTCGACCATTTCAAGCAGATCAACGACACCCACGGCCACGCCGCCGGCGATCAGGCGCTCAAGCTGGCGGTGGCCGCGTGCAGCCAGCACCTGCGCTCGGTGGACGTGTTCGGCCGCATGGGCGGCGAGGAGTTCAACATCCTCCTGCCCGATTGCGTGCCCGAGCAGGCCGCCGACATCGCCGGGAAGATGCGCGCACAGATCGCCGCCCTGCATGGCGCGAAGGGAGGGACGGCCTTCCCGGTGACGGCCAGCTTCGGGGTGTCCGCCGCGCGCTGGTCGGGCTACGACCTCGCGCAACTGCTGGCGCACGCCGACAGTGCGTTGTATCAGGCCAAGCGCGAAGGCCGCGATCGCGTGGTGGTGCATGGCACCGCATCCGCCGTTCCCGGCGGCCCGCCTGTGGGGATACCGGAGCGACGCTTGGCGTGAGTCTGCATGCTGCGGCATCCCGTTGCATCACGCTACCTGCCATCATCCGCTACCCCATTCCGCCGAGGCCGCCCACTTGTCGCAATCATCCACCCACCCCGGCAGCCTGACTTGCGTGGGCATCGGCATGACCCTCGGCTCGCACCTGTCGCCGCTGGCGCGCAGCCACATCGAGCAGGCCGACGTGGTGTTCGCGGCGATGTCCGACGGCATCGTCGAGCAGTGGATCGCCGGCATGAACGGCGACGTGCGCAGCCTGCAACCGTATTACGCGCAAGGGAAATCGCGGCTCACGACCTACCGCGAGATGGTCGCGGCGATGCTGGATGAGGTGCGCGCCGGGAAACAAGTGGTCGGCGCGTTCTACGGCCATCCGGGCGTGTTCGTCTGGCCCTCGCACGAGGCCATCGCACAGGCGCGCAAGGAAGGCTACGCGGCGCGCATGGAGCCGGGCATCTCCGCCGAGGATTGCCTGTACGCCGACCTCGGCATCGATCCGGGCCGCCGCGGCTGCCAGCACTACGAGGCCAGCCAGTTGCTGTTCTACGAACGGCGGCTCGACCCGAGCGCCTACCTCGTGCTGTGGCAGGTCGGGGTCGCCGGCGATGCGTCCCTGCAACGCCACACCACCGGCGCGAAATACCGGCAGGTGCTGGTGGATCGGCTCGCGCGCGACTATCCGCTTGATCACGAGGTGATCCTCTATCGCGGCGCGACCCTGCCGATCGAGCAGCCGCAGGTGCGCCGCTTCCCGCTGCGCAAGCTGACCGCCCACGACACCACCCAGGAACACACCCTCTTCGTGCCGCCGGCGCGCCGGTTGAAACCCGACCGCGAAACCCGCGCGCGGCTGAGCGTGCTGGACGTGCTGGAAAAAGCCGGCGGATGATGGCGCACCCACCCGGCATTCCCCCGCGCGATGCATTCCGCATCCGCTTGCGCCCACCCTGCCCGGCCGATGAGGCCCTGTATTGCGGCCTGTACACCGATCCGGCGACGATGGCCTACGTCGCATCGCCGTTGACAGCGGCGCAGGCGCGCGCCAGCTTCCGCTCGATCCTGCACGATGCGGATACGGATGCACGCCCGCACATCCGCATCGTGGTCGAGAAGGCCACCGGCAAGGCCATCGGGCTGGCCGGGTGGCAGCCGCCGAACCTGCGACGAAGGTGGGTCGAATTGGGCGCGATGCTGCATGCCGATGCCCGGAATCAGGGCTATTCCGTGGAAGCCGTCACGTTGATCGTGGATCGGGCGTTCGCGGCATTGCCCATCGATGCCGTCTGGGTGCAGTATCAGCCGGCCCATGTGGCTGCCGGGCGCTTGTGCGACAGGCTGGGGATGCATAGACTCGCAGACGATGCGATGGGCGGGGCTGTACATGGGTTCATCGTGCGAACGGTATCGCGCGCATCTTGGCCCTGCTGTTGAAATGACACGACTCCGCACCACCAACATGCGGGCTGCGGCAACGAACGGTTCAACCACCACCACAGGAGACACCATGTCGAACACAATCGCATTGCTGGAAACGATGGGGCAGGACGCCACGCTGGCGCATGCCGATCCGGCCACGCTGGCGGCGGCCCTCGCGAGCGCGGGAATCGACCCGGCCGTGCATGCGGCGATCCTCGTCGCGGATCGGGCACGCATCGAAGCCGTGCTGGGCGCTCAAACCATCAATTGCTGCGTGCTTTTTACGGAAAACAGGGAAGGGGACGAGGTTCAGGAAGACGAGCCATCGACGGACAAGGAAGTGATCACGCAGCACCATTCAATGCACTGCATCGCCTAGCCGACACCGCTGTCGGACTCACTTGGCAAGGGAATAGCAGGGAGCAGGGCCCCAGCGCAAAAACATTTTCTCTGGGGCACGATCCGGCAACCGATGTGCAAGTCCTCGCCGCCTCCAGCCAAAAGGGCGAAGCGCACCATTCGATTCATTCTGACCGCGTATGCAATCCATCGACTTCTAGCCAAAAGGGGAATGCCATGTCGAACGTCGTGTCGCTACTGCAAACGCTCGGTGAAGATGCGCGTCTGCACCACGTCATCCAGGATGATGCCATCACCGAACTGGCCGGACTCGGGGCAACCGACGAGGAGCGCGAAGCACTGGCGAGCGGTGACCGCAACCGATTGGAACTGCTTGCGGGCACCTCGCGAATCCTGTGCTGCAACCTCGAAAAGCACGATGACGATGATGACGAGAACGACTCGCCACCCGAACGGGAGGATGAAGTAAGACTGGCCGCGGCAACGCTGCACGACGACTAACGACCTTCCTTTCTTCTACATTGCGGATGGGTCTTGCGATGTCGTCAACGCGATTGCGTTGTGCTGGCGCGCTGCTTGTCCTACTGCTCCCACTAGCGGCCGCGCGTGCAGGCGGGAGCGATATCGATGCGCAGCTCCGCCAAGCCGACGCCATCAAATCGGCCGATAACAGCGCTTTCGCCAACGCATTGCGGCGTCTGGACGCAGATCGCGCCATGCTGAACTTGGCGCAGGGCGAGTTCCTGTCCTATCTGCAAAGCTGGCAACTGGCCTACCACGGCGATTACCGAACGGCGATCCCGCGCCTGACCGCGCTGGGCGACAATGCCCACGACACGAGCGTGCGGTTCCGATCCAACGTGACCCTCGTCAACATGCTGGAGATCGCGCATCGTTACGAGGATGCGTACACGCGCATGCAACTGGTGTTGGACATGTTGCCGCGCATCGTCGATCACCGCGCTCGATCCCAAGCGCTGGGCGTCGCATCGGACTTGTATGTCGCCGCCGGACAGTCGGATCTCGCGCTGGATTTCGCCAACCGACTGATCGCCGAAGCCGACGATCCACACAGCGTCTGCAAGGGCATGTCCCATCGCCTCGATGCCTATTTCAAGGGCGGCAAACAAGCACAGTTCATCAGTTCGTTCGACGGTGCCGTCGCAGCCTGCGAAGCCGCAAAAGAACCCATTTACGCAAACAGCTCCCGCATTGAGCGCGCGCGCATCCATTTGGCGGCTGGTCAACCACGTGACGCAGTAGAGCTGCTACTCGCTCACCGCGATCAGGCTCTGGCCACAGGGTACGGAGAGCTGACGACCGAGTACGACGCAGTTCTTGCACGCGGCTACGCGGACGAAGGGAATCTAGCGGACGCAAGACGTTATGCGATGGACGCCGTGCAGGAAGGTTTCGCCGATCAGATCACCAAGGGACTGAACGATGCTTGGCAGGTGTTGTATCAAGTTGCCAAACAGCAAGGCGATGTCAATGCTGCATTGACGTACTACGAAAAATTCGCCGTAGCGGACAAAGGCTACCTCAACGACGTCAGCGCCCGCGCGCTGGCCTTCCAGATGGTCAACCAGCAGGTGCGCGAGAAGAAGGCGCAGATCGCCGCGCTGGATCAGCAAAACGCGGTGCTCAAGCTCAAGCAGCAAGTGGGGCGACAACACATGCTGGTCATGTGGCTGGGCATCGCCCTGCTCGGCGTGCTGGCCGGATCCATCGCTTTGTATGCGATCCGCACCAAGCGCTCGCAACTGAAGTTCCAGAAACTCGCCCGCCGCGATGGCCTGACCGAGATCCACAACCGTCCCTACTTCATCGAGTGCGCGGAAGCCGAACTGGCCTATTGCCGGCGCTCGATGCGCGACGCCAGCGTGATCGCCATCGACCTCGACCACTTCAAGGCGATCAACGACGAGCACGGCCACGCCGCCGGCGACGATGCGCTCAAACGCGCGGTCGCCGCCTGCGGCAGACACTTGCGTTCGGTGGACATCTTCGGGCGCCTCGGCGGCGAGGAGTTCGGCATCCTCCTGCCCGACTGCGTGCCCGAGCGCGCAGCGGACGTGGCCGAGAAGATGCGCGGCGAAGTCGAGGCGATCCACGGATCGCAGGGCGGACTGGGCTTCCCGGTCACCGCCAGCTTCGGGGTGACCGCGGCACGCTGGTCGGGCTATGAACTGGTGCAGATGCTGGCGCACGCCGACAGCGCGCTGTACCGCGCCAAGCGCGAGGGCCGCAACCGGGTGGCGATGCAGGCGGAGTCCGCCGCGCGCGCGGATAGCGTTCCGGACGGCATGGCGGATCGGCGTAAAGCCGTGAGCTGACGGCCATTATGGCCGTTCACACCTACACAGGCGTCATCCAAATACTTGCATAATCATGCAAATATCTGCATGATTACTTCCATGAAACCGCTCCTGTTCCTCGGATCGAGCCAGGACGACATCCGCGTCATGCCGGCAGCCGTGCGCCATGCGCTCGGCATCGAGTTGATGCGTGTTCAATTCGGCGGTGAGCCGACGGACTTCAAACCGATGCACATCGTGGGCGCTGGTGCCTGCGAAGTGCGCGTGCGCGATGCCCGCGGCGCGTACCGGGCGATCTACGTGGCCAGGTTTGCGGACGCAGTGTACGTGCTGCATGCGTTCCAGAAGAAGTCGCAGAAGACCGCGAAATCCGATCTCGAGCTGGCCGCGAAACGCTACAAGCTGATAGGAGGCTGAGCCATGAAGAAGACCGATCCCCGCTGGAACGACGCCCGCCGCACCGCCGGCAGCGGCAACGTGTTCATCGACTTGGGATTCGACCCGGCGGAAGCCGAGGTGATGAAGCTGCGCGCCGAAGTGATGCTCCGCATTGAGCTTCTGCTGAAGGAGAAAGGCTGGACGCAGGCCGAGGCGGCGCGGCAGCTCGGCGTGACGCAGCCGCGCGTGTCGCGACTGGTCAAGGGCAAGTGGGAAGATTTCAGCCTCGACATGCTGCTGACCCTGGCCGCACGCGCTGGGCTGAAACCGAAGTTGCGGCTGGCGGCGTGATGCCTGTTGAGGTTGCAACCGGACTTCCACGAAACGGGCCGCGACGGCCCGCCGTCATCGAAAACGCTCTTACGCCCCGAACGCCTGCATGCACCAGGCCATGATCGGGTTCCATGCGAAGCCCAGCACGAGCAGCAGCAGGGCGTTGAGCGAGAACATCCAGTGCAGGTCGCCGTCGTCGCGCACTTCCGCGGCGGGCTGGTCGGCCGGGGCGTCGAAATACATCGCCTTGATCACGCGCAGGTAGTAGAACGCGCCGATCACCGCGAACACCACGCCGACGATCGCCAGCCACAACATGTTGGCGTCGATCGCCGCGCGCAGCACCGCCAGCTTCGACCAGAAGCCCAGCAGCGGCGGCACGCCGGCCAGCGAAGCCATGATCAGCAGCACCATGAGGGCCATCCACGGATTGCGCGCGTTCAGGCCGCGCAGGTCGTCGATGGCGTCGGCATCGTGGCCGCGCGAGGTGAGCACGATCAAGCTGGCGAAGGCGGCCGCGCCCATCAGCGCATAGGCGATCGCGTAGAACATCGCCGCGGCATAGCCGCCCGGCGAGGCGCTGGCCAGGCCGAGAAACAGGAAGCCGACGTGGGAGATCGTCGAGTAGGCCAGCATGCGCTTGAGGCTGGTCTGCGCCAGCGCGAACAGGTTGCCGATCGCCAGCGACAGCACCGCCAGCCACGCCACCATCGGCTGCCAGTCGTGCCACAGCGGGCCGACGCCGGCCTCGAGCAGACGCCACGCCATCCCGAACGCGGCCAGTTTGGGTGCCGAGCCGATGAACACCGTCACCGCGGTGGGCGCGCCCTGGTACACGTCCGGCAGCCACATGTGGAACGGCGCGGCGCCGAACTTGAAGGCGATGCCGACCAGCAGGAAGGCCACGCCGAACAACAGCATCACGTGCTCGTGGCCGCCGGCGGCGAAGGCGTGGATCGCGGCCAGATCGAGCGTGCCGGCGGCACCGTACACCATCGACATGCCGTACAGCAGCATGCCCGAGGACAGCGAGCCGAGCACGAAGTACTTCATCGCCGCCTCGGAGGACACCGCGTTGTCGCGGCTGATCGCCACCAGCGCATAGGATGACAGCGCCAGCAGCTCCAGCCCGACGTACAGGCTGACCAGGCTGCCGGCGGAGACCAGCAGCATCATGCCCAGCACCGCGAACAACAGCAGGATGTGGAACGCGCCGCGCGAGAGCCTGCGGTCGGCGAGGTAGGTGCGCGCATACACGCAGGCGAACAGGCTCACCAGCAGGATCGCGAACTTGAGCACGTCGCCGGGCAGATCGCGCACGAACATGCCGTTGAACGAAGCCGCAGCGGGCGCGCCGGCGAAACTGCCGTTGCGCGCCACCAGCACGCCGGCCACGACGAAGGTGGCGCAGGTCGCCCAGAACAGCGCCGCGCGCGCGTTGCCGCGGGCGAACATGTCGATCAGCAGCAGCAGGCAGGCACCGCCCAGCACCGCCAGTTCGGGGCGCAGGGTCAGCAGGTCGGCCAGGGTCGGCATGGTCAATTCCTCAGTGCGGGCAGCTTGGTGGCGGCCATGTCGATGTTCAGTTGCGCCACCGCCGGCGACATCAGATCCGTCAGCGGTTTGGGATACACGCCCACCGCCAGCACGCCGAGGGCAAACAGCCCCAGCACCAGCGCCTCGCGCGGGTTGATCTCGGCCAGTTCCGCGACATGCTTGTTGCCGACCGGGCCGAACACCACGCGCTTGATCAGGATCAGCGAGAACGCGGCGGCGAGGATCAGGGTGATGGCGGCACCGAAGGCGATCAGCGGGTTGTTCTGGAACGAGGCGAGGATCACCATGAATTCGCCGACGAAACCCGAGGTGCCCGGCAGGCCGCAGTTGGCCATCGCGAAGAACACGAAGAAACCGCCGAACCACGGCATCACGTTCAGCACACCGCCGTAATCGGCGATCTTGCGCGTGTGCATGCGGTCGTAGAGCACGCCCACGCAGGAGAACATCGCGCCGGAAATGAAACCGTGCGAGATCATCTGCACCATCGCGCCCTGCATGCCCAGTTGCGCCGCCGCCGGGTGGCCGAGCACACGCACCAGCGCCGGGCCGATGAACATGCCCAGGGTGACGAAGCCCATGTGCGCGACCGACGAATAGGCGATCAGCTTCTTCATGTCTTCCTGCACCATCGCCACCAGGCCGATGTAGATGATCGCCACCAGCGACAGCGCCACCATCAGCCACGCCCAGTGCTCGCTGGCATCGGGCAGGATCGGCAGCGAGAAGCGCACGAATCCGTATCCGCCGATCTTCAGCATGATCGCCGCCAGCACCACCGAACCGCCGGTCGGCGCTTCCACGTGCGCATCCGGCAACCACGTGTGCACCGGCACCATCGGCACCTTCACCGCGAACGACACGAGGAAGGCGAAGAACAGCCAGGTCTGCTCGGTCAGGTTCAGCGGCACCGTGCGCAGTACCGACAGGTCGAAGCTGCCGCACTTGAGGTACAGGTAGATCAGCCCGAGCAGCATGAACACCGAGCCGAGGAAGGTGTACAGGAAGAACTTCAGGCTGGCGTACACGCGTCGCGGGCCGCCCCACACGCCGATGATGATGAACATCGGCACCAGCATGGCCTCGAAGAACACATAGAACAGCATCGCGTCGAGCGCGCAGAACACGCCGATCATCACGCCGTCGAGGATCAGCAACGATGCCATGTACTGATGCACGCGGGTGGTCACCGATGTCCACGCGCCGAGGATCACCAGCACGTTGACGACCGAGGTGAGCACGATCAGCGCCACCGAGATGCCGTCCACGCCCAGTGCGTAGTTGATGTTGTAGCTGGGAACCCAGGCATGGCGCTCGACGAACTGCATCGCGTGGCCGCCGGCATCGAAGCCCATCCACAACTGCACGCTCAGGGCCAGACCGGCAAGCCCGATGAACAGCGCGAACCAGCGCGCGGCCGCGGCACGCTGACCCAGCGCCATGGTCAGCACGCCGCCGACGATCGGCACCCAGATCAGCAGGCTCAGCAGCGGCATCGAGTTGGGCAAAAGGTTGTCCATGCGTAATCCGGCGTCCTAGAGGTGTCCGTCGCTCAGGCGGGCCAGCGCAGCACCACGCCCAGCAGCGCGATCAGGCCGAGGATCATGGCGAAGGCATAGTGGTACAGGTAACCCGATTGCAGGCGGCGCAGCACGCCGGCGGCGCCGCCGATGAAGCGCGAGGTGCCGTCGATCAGCACGCCGTCGATCACCGCGGTGTCGCCCGCGCGCCAGAACAGGCGCCCGATCCGCGCCCCGGTGCCGGCGAAGCCGTCGATCCACAGGCGGTCGAAACCGTATTTTTCCTCGAGGATGCGCACCGGCAACGCGAAGGTCTGGCGGAATTTCGGCGCCAGTGCCGGATGCAGCAGGTAAATGTAGGTAGCCAGTGCAAACCCCGACAGCGCGATCCAGAACGGTGCCCCGGCGAAGCCGTGCAGCGCCATCGCCAGCGGGCCATGGAACTCCTCGGCCATCGTCGCGACCGCCGGGTGCTTCGCCGCGTCGATGACGATCGCGCCGTCGAAGAAGTGCCCGAACAGCATCGGCCCGACCGTGGACCAGCCGATCACGACCGACGGGATCGCGAGCAGGATCAGTGGCAGCGTGACCACCCACGGCGATTCATGCGGCTCGACCGGGCCGTGGTGGCCGTGATCGTCGTGCGCGGCATGCCCATGATGATCGGCGTGCGCATCGCGGAAGCGCTCCTGCCCGTGGAAGGTCATGTACAGCAGACGGAAGCTGTAGAAGCTGGTGACGAACACGCCCAGCAGCACGCACCAGTAGGCGTAATGCTGCACACCGCCACCGTGCTCGGCGGCGATCTTCGCCGCGTCGATGATGGAATCCTTGGAATAAAAGCCCGAGAAGAACGGCGTGCCGACCAAGGCCAGGGTGCCCACGAGGCAGGTGATCCAGGTGATCGGCATGTACTTGCGCAGGCCGCCCATCTTGCGCATGTCCTGCTCGTGGTGCATGCCGATGATGACGCTGCCGGCGGCGAGGAACAGCAGCGCCTTGAAGAAGGCGTGGGTCATCAGGTGGTACACCGCCACCGAATAGGCCGAGCAGCCCAGCGCCACGGTCATGTAGCCCAATTGCGACAACGTCGAGTACGCGACCACGCGCTTGATGTCGTTCTGCACCATGCCGATCAGGCCGGTGAAGAACGCGGTGGTGGCGCCGATGAACAGCACGAAGTCCAGCGCCGTCTGCGACAGTTCGAACAGCGGCGACATCCGCGCCACCATGAAGATGCCGGCGGTCACCATCGTCGCGGCGTGGATCAGCGCCGAGATCGGGGTCGGGCCTTCCATCGAATCGGGTAGCCACACGTGCAGCGGCACCTGCGCCGACTTGCCCATCGCACCGACGAACAGGCAGATGCAGATCAGTGTCGGCACCGCCCACGGATGGCCGGCGAACACCTCCACATGCGCCTGCGCCAGCACCGGGCCCTGCGCGAACACCTGCGCGTAGTCCAGCGAGCCGCCCCAGTACAAAGCTCCGGCAATACCGAGGATGAAACCGAAGTCGCCCACCCGGTTGACGAGGAAGGCCTTGTAGTTGGCGAAGATCGCGCTGGGCCGGGTGAACCAGAAACCGATCAGCAGGTAGGAGACCAGTCCCACCGCCTCCCAGCCGAAGAACAATTGCATGAAGTTGTTGCTCATCACCAGCATCAGCATGCTGAAGGTGAACAGGGAGATGTAGCTGAAGAAGCGCGTGTAACCTTCGTCCTCGGCCATGTAGCCGATGGTGTAGATGTGCACCAGCAGCGACACGAAGGTGACCACCACCATCATCATCGCGGTGAGGTGATCGACGAGGAAACCGACGTGCGCGCTGTAGCCGGCGATGTCGAACACCGTGTACAGGTTCTGGTTGAACGTCGGCGCGCCATGCAGCATCTGCCAGAGCACCTGCATGGACAGCCCGCAGCTCAACGCCACGCCGGCGATGGTGACCGTGTGCGAGCCGGCGCGACCAAGCTGCCGTCCGAACAGACCGGCCAGAATCGAGCCGAGCAGCGGCGCGAGGGCGACGACGAGCAAGGTGGTTTGCGAGATCACGGCTCAGCCTCGTAGTTTGTCGATTTCCTCGACGTTGATGTCGCGGCGGTTGCGGAACAGCGTCACCAGGATCGCCAGGCCGATCGCCGATTCGGCGGCGGCCACGGTGAGGATGAAGAACACGAACACCTGCCCTGAGGCGTCGCCGAGGAAACGCGAGAACGCCACGAAATTGGTGTTCACCGCCAGCAGCATCAGCTCGATGGACATCAGCAGGATGATCAGGTTCTTGCGGTTGATGACGATGCCGGCCACGCCAATGGCGAAGACGATCGCGCCGAACGCGAGGTAATGGTTGAGGCTGATCGCGCTCACGGGGTTTTCTCCTCGGCTTCCACCGCCGGCCGCTCCGCAGCCATCTTTACCAGTCGCACGCGATCGGCGGCGCGCACGCGCACCTGCGCGGATGGATCCTGGGTCTTGATGCCGGTGCGCCGGCGCAGGGTGAGCAGGATCGCCGCCACCACCGCCACCGTCAGGATCAATGCGGCCACCTCGAACGGCAGCGTGTACTGGGTGAACAGCGCCTGCGACAGCCACGCCGTATTGCCTCCCGCAGCGCTGGCCGGATCGGTGCCCGGAAACGCCGCGTGACCCGCCTCGCGCGCATGCAGCAGGGCGAGCATCTCGCCGGCCATCACCAGCGCCACCGCCGCGCCAGCCGGCAGGTAGCTGGCGAAACCTTCGCGCAGGCGCTCGGCATTCATGTCGAGCATCATCACCACGAACAGGAACAGCACCATCACCGCGCCCACGTACACCATCACCAGCACGAGGCCGAGGAACTCGGCCTGCAGCAGGATCCACAGGCAGGCGCTGCTGAAGAAGCAAAGCACGAGGCACAGCGCGGCATGCACCGCATTGCGCAGGCTGATCACCGCCAGCGCCGCCAGCGCGGCGACCGATGCGAACAGGTAGAAGGCGATATCCGGGAAATTCACGCGAACCTCGCATCGAGACGGCTGTTCCGGCACATGGATGTGCCGGCGTTCATGGCTTGCCATGAACGGAGCACATCGAAAACCACGCTTTTCGATGTGCGGGGAGAAAAAGCTCCATGGATGGACTTTTTCGACATGGTCATCGAAATGCCGAGTCGGCGGCGCGACGCTCGGCGATCTCGCTCTCGAAGCGATCGCCGATCGCCAGCAGCTGCTGCTTGGTGACGATGTTCTCGCCGCGCTGCTCGAAGTGGTATTCGTGGATGTGGGTCTCGACGATCGAGTCCACCGGGCAGCTTTCCTCGCAGAAACCACAGAAAATGCACTTGAACAGGTCGATGTCGTAGCGCGTGGTGCGGCGGCTGCCGTCGGCGCGCGGCGCCGAATCGATGGTGATGGCGAGCGCCGGGCACACCGCCTCGCACAGCTTGCAGGCGATGCAGCGTTCCTCGCCATTGGGATAGCGACGCAGCGCATGCAGGCCGCGGAAGCGCGGCGACTGCGGGATGTGCTCCATCGGATAGATCATCGTGTACTTGGGCTTGAACAAGTACTTGAGGGTCAGCCACATGCCCGCCGCCATCTCGATGAGCAGCAGGCTGCGCAGGTAAGAGACGATGCGGCTCATGCGCCGGTTCCTCCGCCGATCAGATGGAAGTAGGCCAGCAGCGCGACCACGAAGATCCACACGATGGCGATCGGGATGAACACCTTCCAGCCCAGGCGCATGATCTGGTCGTAGCGGTAGCGTGGGAAGGTGGCGCGGAACCAGATGAAGGCGCTGGCGAAGAACACCATCTTCAGCAACAGCCACGGCATGCCGCCGTTCCAGATCCAGTCCACCAGTGGGGAAACGTGCGCGCTGACCAGGCCCTGGATCGGGCTCGCCCAGCCACCCATGAACAGCACGGGGACGAGGAAGCTGATCAGGATCATGTTCGCGTATTCGGCGAGGAAGAAGATCGCGAACGCGGAACCCGAATACTCGACGTGGAAGCCGGCCACGATCTCCGACTCGCCCTCGGCCATGTCGAACGGCGCGCGATTGGTTTCCGCCACGCCGGAGACGAAATAGATCACGAACAGCGGCAGCAGCGGCCACACGAACCAGTTGGCCGCGCCCCAATGGCCCATCTGCGCGTGCACGATGTCCGACAGGTTCAGGCTGCCGGCAGCCAGCAGCACGCCGACCAGCGAAAAGCCCATCGCGATCTCGTAGCTGACCATCTGCGCCGCCGAGCGCATCGCGCCGAGCAGGGCGTATCTCGAATTGGACGACCAGCCGGCGAGGATGATGCCGTACACGCCCAGCGAAGTCATCGACAGCAGGAACAGCAGGCCGGCATTGGCGTTGGACAGCACCACACCGTCGTCGAACGGCACCACCGCCCACGCCGCCAGCGCCGGCGCGAGCGCGAGCAGCGGCGCGAGCACGAACAGCACCGGCTGCGCGCTGGTCGGCACGACGAGTTCCTTGAACAGCATCTTGAACACGTCGGCGAACGATTGCAGCAGTCCGCCCAGACCCACATAGCTCGGCCCGTGGCGCACGTGCATCCAGCCGATGAGCTTGCGCTCCCACAGCACGTAGAACGCCACCGCGACGATCACCGGCACGGCGATGGCGAGGATCTTCACCAGCGTCCACACCAGCATGCCGGTGACGCCGAACTGGAGGAAAAGTTCGCGGGCGGGCTCGAACAGGCCGACGATCGGACTCATGCGCGCCTCACCTCGAGCCGTCCGTTCGCCAGCGGTGCGGTGGCCTCATGGCAGGATTCGATCCACGCCGCGCCACGCGCCACCTGCGCCGACAACGCGACCGGCAGCGCGGCGGTGCCGTTGCCGTCGGACACCTTGGCGATCGCACCCTGCGCCAATCCTGCCGCGGCGGCGTCGTCGGGGTGCAGCACCACGCAGGGTGCCTTGGTCAGCGGATGCGCCTGCAATGCCGGGCTGCGGCGCAGCACCGCATCGGATCGATAGATCGGCGCGGTGGCGATGCGCTCGAAGCCCTCGCCTGCCGTGGGCATCGGCGCCATGCCGTTGCCGGCGGCGAAGTCGTGCTCGGCGATGCCCGCACGCAGTCCGGCGATGTCAATGAAATCGAATCCACCCAACCCCAGCTGCTCGCCGAGCGCGCGCAACACGCGCCAGCCCGGCTTGGCCTCGCCGGGCAATTTGGCGCCCGGGCGCACCGTCTGCGCGAGACCGTCGGCATTGGTGAGGGTCGCGTCGAGCTCCGGCAGCAGGCCGATCGGCAGGATCACGTCGGCGATGGCACGGCTGGTTTCGCAGGCGTAGTGGCTGAAAGCGACGACCTTGGCCGCGCCCAGCGCCTTGCGCGCGGCCGCCGCATCGGCGAAGTCCAGGCTCGGCTCGATCCCGTACAGCAGATAGGCCTGACGCGGCTGCGCGAGCATCGCACGGGCATCACGCGCGCTTGGCAGCACGCCCACGCGAGCCAGCCCGACCGCGTTCGCGCCGGGCGGAATGCGATTGACCTTGGCGCCGCATGCGGATGCCAGTCCGCGCGCGGCAGCACGGATGCGCGATGCCTGCGGATGCGTCTCGGCGATGTCGCCGAGGATCACCACCACGTTGCGCGAAGCTTCCAGCATGTCGGCGATCTCGTCGCTGCCATCGGCGATGCCCTGCACCGCCGCCGCAAGTTGCGAGGGCTTGACGATGCGCTTGTCGGCGAGCGGATGGAGCAGATCGAAATCGACCGGATTGATCGCGAACACCTTCGCGCCGCGCTTGACCGCCTTGCGGATGCGGTAGCCCAGCAGCGGCATCTCGGTGCGCGGGTTGCAGCCGATCAGCACGATGGCGTCGGCACTCTCCACGTCCGCCACCGGCATGGCGAAGGGTTCGGCCACCGGCCAATCGGCGAAATCGTTGCGGCGCAGGCGGTGATCGAGATTGCCGCAATCCAGCCCTGCGGCGATGCGCGCCAGCAGCGAGCCTTCCTCGTTGGAGGTGGCCGGATGCGCCAGCACGCCCAGCGCGTCGCCGCGATGGGCCTTGAGGATTTCCGCCGCGTGCAGCAGGGCATCGTCCCACGAGCAATCGCGCCACGCGCCTTCGCCGTCGCGGATCATGGGCTTTGTCGCGCGGTCGGCGGCATTCAAACCCTGATGCGAATAGCGGTCGCGGTCGGACAGCCAGCACTCGTTGACCGCCTCGTTGTCGCGCGGCACGGCGCGCATCACCTCGCCACGGCGGGTGTGCAGGTACAGGTTGGAACCCAGCGCGTCGTGGTAGCCGATCGATTCGCGCGCGACCAGCTCCCAGGCTCGCGCACGGAACTGGAACACCTTGTTGGTGAGCGCGCCGACCGGGCACACGTCGATCACGTTGCCCGACAATTCGGTGGTCAGCGGCTTGCCGTCGTAGGTGCCGATCTGCAGGCGCTCGCCGCGGTACATGCCGCCCAGCTCGTAGGTGCCGGCGACTTCGGCGGTGGCGCGGATGCAGCGCGTGCAGTGGATGCAACGGGTCATCTCGGTGGCCACCAGCGGGCCGATGTCCTCGTCGGCCACCACGCGCTTGCGTTCGGCGAAACGGCTCACCGAGCGCCCGTAACCCAGCGAGAGATCCTGCAATTCGCACTCGCCGCCCTGATCGCACACCGGGCAATCCAGCGGGTGGTTGATCAGCAGGAACTCCATCGCGTTGCGCTGCCCGCGCAATGCGCGCTGCGAACGCGTGGACACCTTCATGCCATCGGCCACTGGCGTGGCGCAGGCCGGCAGCGGCTTGGGCACGGGCTTGCCGCCCATCTCCGCCTCGACCATGCACATGCGGCAGTTGGCCGCGATCGGCAACTTCTTGTGGTAGCAAAACCGCGGGATTGGGATGCCTGCCTGGTCGGCAGCCTGGATGATCATCGAGCCTTTCGGCGCGTGCAATGCGACGCCATCGATTTCGATGTTGACCATGCCCTCGGGAGCAGGCGCCGGTGCGGTGGTGGCGGTGGGCTGGGCGCTCATGGGTGGGCTCCTGTCGGAGCGGTGAATTGTGAATCGTGAATGGTGAATGGTGAAAGCAGGATCTTCGGCTCTGACGATTCACGATTCACGATTGACAATTCACGAAAGCCACACATCACGTTCATGCGGCAACTCCCACTTGACCATCCACCACCGACTTGCCGTTGCGGATGTAATACTCGAACTCGTCCCAGAAGTGCCGCAGCATGCCTTGCACCGGCCACGCCGCGGCCTCGCCGAAGGCGCAGATGGTGTGGCCTTCGATCTGCCCGGCCACCGCGCGCAGCGTGGCGAGGTCGTCCAGCGTGGCCTTGCCATCGACGATGCGGGTGAGCATGCGGTACATCCAGCCCGTGCCCTCGCGGCAGGGCGTGCACTGGCCGCAGCTCTCGGCCATGTAGAAGCGGCTGATGCGCTGGCAGGCGCGCACCATGCAGGTGGTCTCGTCCATCACGATCACCGCGCCCGAGCCCAGCCCGGAACCGGCTTTCTGGATGCTGTCGTAGTCCATCGTCAGGCCCATCATCGTCGCCGCCGGCAACACCGGCATCGATGAGCCACCGGGAATCACCGCCTTGAGCTTGCGCCCGTCGCGCACGCCGCCGGCCATCGCCAGCAGATCCGCAAAAGGCGTGCCGAGGCGGATCTCGAAGTTGCCCGGGTTGTTGACATGGCCGGAGACCGAAAAGATCTTTGCGCCGCCGTTGTTGGGTTTGCCGAGGTTGAGGAACCACGCCGCGCCGTTGCGGATGATCGCCGGCACCGAGGCATAGGTTTCGGTGTTGTTGATCGTGGTCGGCTTGCCGAACAGACCGAAGTTGGCCGGGAACGGCGGCTTGAAGCGCGGCTGGCCTTTCTTGCCTTCCAGCGATTCCATCAGCGCGGTTTCCTCGCCGCAGATGTAGGCGCCAGCGCCGAGCGCGCCGTGGATGTCCACGTCCACGCCCGCGCCTTGCACGTTCCTGCCCAGCCAGCCGTGCGCATAGGCTTCACGCAAAGCCTGCTCGAAATGCTCGAACGGCTCGTGGTGGAACTCGCCGCGCAGGTAGTTGTAGGCGACCGTCGAACCGGTGGCGTAGCAGGCGATGGCCATGCCCTCGACCACCGCGTGCGGGTTGAAGCGCAGGATGTCGCGATCCTTGCAGGTGCCCGGCTCGGACTCGTCGGAATTGCACAGGATGTACTTCTGCACGCCCGCACCCTTGGGCATGAAGCTCCACTTCAGACCGGTCGGGAAACCCGCGCCGCCGCGACCGCGCAGGCCGGAGGCTTTGACGATTTCGACGACCTCGTTGGGCGGCATCTTCTCGCGCAGGATTTTCGCCCACGCCTGATAGCCGCCCTGGGCGACGTAGTTGGCGTACGTCCAGGGCTGATCGTGATGCAACGTCGTGAAGCAGACGTTGTGTTCGGCGGGCGCAGGTCCGTAGGCCATCGTCGTCAGTGTCCGTCGCTGCCGTGGCCGGGGCCATCGAGGGTGAGGGCGTCGAGGATTGCATCCACGCGCGCGGGCGTGAGTTTTTCGTGGTAGTGGCCGTTGACCACCATCATCGGCGCGCCGGCGCAGGCGGCCAGACACTCTTCCTCGCGCTTGAGGTAGATGCGCCCGTCGGCGCTGCTCTCGCCCAGCTTGCAGTTCAGCTTCTTCTCGCAGTAGCGCACGATGTCCTCGGCGCCATTGAGCCAGCAACTGATGTTGGTGCAGATGGCGACGTTGTTGCGGCCGACCGGCGACAACTCGAACATCGAGTAGAACGTCGCTATTTCGTAGGCCCACACCGGCGGGATGCCAAGGTAGTTGGCCACCGCCGCGATCAACTCGTCGGTCAGCCAGCCGCCGTGCTCCTGCTGCGCGGCGAACAGGCCCTGGATCACCGCCGATCGCTTGCGGTCGGGCGGGAACTTGGACACCCAGTGATCCAGATGCGCGCGCACGGCATCGCTGAGCACGACCATCGGGTCGGCATCGCGGACGGCGGCGAAGTTGCCGGTGGCTTTCATGGGGCGGCTCCCGGGACTCGGGACTCGGGACTCGGGACTCGGTAAGCAGTCACGGTAGCCGACAATGTCATAGCCCCATTCAAGACAAGAGATCGAAATTCATTTCCCTGATCGAAAAGCAAAAACGGAATTCCTGCTGCGCTCAGGGTGGCATTGCTACAGGCACGGTAGCCCCCGAGTCCCGAGTCCCGAGTCCCGAGTCCCGCGCCGTTCATCGATCAATCTCCCCGAACACCACGTCATACGTGCCGATCATCGCCACCACGTCGGCGAGCATGTGACCGCGCACGATGGTGTCCATCGACGACAAGTGGGCGAAACCGGGCGCGCGCAGCTTCACGCGGAAGGGCTTGTTGGCGCCGTCGGAGACGAGGTAGCAACCGAACTCGCCCTTGGGCGCCTCGACCGCGGCGTAGGTCTCGCCGGCCGGCACGCAATAGCCTTCGGTGAACAGCTTGAAGTGGTGGATCAGCGCTTCCATGCTCTCCTTCATCTCCTCGCGGGATGGGGGAGCAACCTTGAAATCCTTGGGCATCACCGGGCCGGGATTGGCCTTGAGCCAGTTCACGCACTGGCTGATGATGCGGTTGGACTGGCGCATCTCGGCCACGCGCACGAGGTAGCGGTCGTAGCAATCGCTGTTGACGCCGACCGGGATGTCGAAATCCACATCGGCATATTTCGCGTACGGCTGCTTCTTGCGCAGATCCCACGCGATGCCGGCACCGCGCAGCATCGGGCCGGACATGCCCCAGGCCTTGGCCTGCTCGGGAGTGACCACGCCGATGCCGACCGTGCGTTGCTTCCAGATGCGGTTGTCGGTGAGCAGGGTTTCGTATTCGTCCACCTTGGACGGAAAATCCGCGGTGAAGTGTTCGAGGTAATCCAGCAGCGAGCCTTCGCGCCACGCATTGAACTGCTTGAGCAGCTTGCCCTTGTGCCACGGCGATTGCCGATACTGCGGCATGTGGTCGGGCAGGTCGCGGTACACGCCGCCCGGGCGGTAATAGGTGGCATGCATGCGCGCGCCGGAGACCGCCTCGTAGCAGTCCATCAGCTCCTCGCGCTCGCGGAAGGCGTACAGGATCACCGCCATCGCGCCCAGATCGAGAGCGTTGGAACCGACCCACATCAGGTGATTGAGGATGCGCGTGATCTCGTCGAACAGCGTGCGGATCCACTGCGCGCGCTCGGGCGGCTGGATTCCCGCGAGCGTTTCGATGGCGCGCACGTAGGCATGCTCGTTGCACATCATCGAGACGTAGTCGAGCCGATCCATGTAGCCGATCGACTGGTTGAACGGCTTGGATTCGGCGAGCTTCTCGGTGCCGCGATGCAGCAGGCCGATGTGCGGATCGGCGCGCATAACGGTCTCGCCGTCCATTTCCAGAATCAGGCGCAGCACGCCGTGCGCGGCCGGATGCTGCGGGCCGAAGTTCATCGTGTAGTTGCGGATCTCCGCGCCACCGATGGCGGCGGGAGTGGCTGGAACGGCGCTCACTTGCCCCCCTCGTTGCGCTGCGCGGCTTCGCCGGCGGCGGTGACGTAGCGCGAGTCCTCGCGCAGCACGCGCGGCACGTTCACCCGCGGCTCCACCGAGGTCACCGGCTCGTACACCACACGCTTGCTTTGCGGGTCGTAGCGCACTTCGACATTGCCGATCAGCGGGAAATCCTTGCGGAAGGGATGGCCGACGAAACCGTAGTCGGTGAGCAGCCGGCGCAGGTCGGGATGGCCCTCGAAGACGATGCCGAACAGGTCGAACGCCTCGCGCTCGAACCAGTTCAGTCCCGGCCAAACCGACGTCAGCGACGCCACCACCGGCACCGCGACGTCATCGCAACGGCAGCGCAGGCGCAGGCGTTGGTTGTTGCCGACCGACAGCAAATGCAGCACCACGGCGAAGCGACCGCCGGCGATTTCGGCCTCCGGGGCGACGTCGTTCACGTCCTTCTTCGGCCCCTGCCCTTCGGTCGATTCGCCCCAGCGGAAACGCCCGGGGCCGGCGCCTTCCACGCCGCGCGAGAAGCCTTCCGACGACACCGCGACGGTGTCCCATTCGTCCAGACCGTAACCGAGATAATCGACGCCGCACAGATCGACCGCCACCTCGAAGCCGAACTTGTCGCGCAGGTCGAGCGCCACCGCGAGCCAGTCGGCGGGAGCCACCTCCAGCATCGCCTCACCGTGCGCCACGCGCGCAGTCAGCACGCGCTCACCGAAGCGGCTGCGCAGGCGATCGACGAGGGTGTTGACGGTCTCGGTCATAAACTAAAGCAAGGTTCAGGTGATCAGCGGGCGATCGTGTTGGTGCGCTGGATCTTCTTCTGCAACTGCAAGATCCCGTGGATCAGCGCCTCGGCGGTCGGCGGGCAACCGGGCACGTACACGTCCACCGGCACCACGCGGTCGCAGCCGCGCACCACCGCGTAGGAATAGTGGTAATAGCCGCCGCCGTTGGCGCACGAACCCATCGAGATCACCCATTTGGGCTCGGGCATCTGGTCGTACACCTTGCGCAGCGCCGGGGCCATCTTGTTGACGAGGGTGCCGGCCACGATCATCACGTCGGACTGGCGCGGACTGGGGCGGAACACCACGCCGTAGCGATCCAGATCCAGCCGCGACATGCCCGCGTGCATCATCTCCACCGCGCAACAGGCCAGCCCGAACGTCATCGGCCACAACGAGCCGGTGCGCGCCCAGTTGATCAGGGTGTCGAGGCTGGTCACGGCGAAGCCGCGCTCGAGCACGGGATTGCCGGCGTCCGGGCGCAGGATGTCGTCCACCCGGTTGACCGGGTCGGGGTTGTACATCCAGCGCTCGGCGGTTTCCTTCAAGCCCATGCGATCTCCGACAAACCTTCACGACACGATCCGGCACATGGATGTGCCGGTCCGATGGCTGCGTCAGCAGACATTGTGGCAAGTGTGGCGCGGCTATGCCGCGACCACTTGCGCGCAAGCTGCGGCAGAATGCCCAGTCTTGCGCTGCTTGACCGACCTACTCCCACTGCAACGCACCCTTCTTCCAGACGTAGGCGAAGCCCAGCACCAGCAAGCCGAGGAAGGTGCCCATCTCGACCAGCCCGAACACGCCCAGGCTGCGGAACACCACCGCCCACGGAAACACGAAGGCGATTTCCAGATCGAACACGATGAACAGGATGGCGATCAGGTAGTAGCGCACGTCGAAGCGCATGCGCGCGTCCTCGAACGCCTCGAATCCGCATTCGTAGGGCGCCAGTTTGTCGGCGCCCGGACGCTGTGGCCCGAGCAGGCGGCCAGCGATCAGCAATGCAATGCCGATCCCCGTGGACACGATCAGGAACAGCAGTACCGGCAGGTATTCGCCCAGCATGGGATTCTCGCGACGTCCAACGCCGCGGCTGCGGCGAAGCAGCGGAAGTTTAACAGGCAACGCTGATTTAATCAGCGTTGCCCGTCGGCCATGGAGGGTCGACCACGAATCGATCACGCAAGTGATTGATTCGTGTGAGCCGAGTCCGGACACGTATCGGACTCGAGCGTGCGCTGATCATTCGAGCGTGCGCTGATCATTCCTGGATGGAATGATTCAGCGCTTCCAACAAGAACTCGCAGCCATCTGCTGCATCCGCGTCGGATATTTCTGAGGTGGGCGCTTTGCAAGCTGGAAGGCAAGCAGTATTCCCATTTCGTCAAGAACCATTCTCATTCGCCAATGTGCGACGTGCCGGCCGAATGCTTTCGATCCGAAGTCAGGGAAAAAAGGACGTGGCGGCAAGACTACAATCCGACGAACCCGCGCTCGAAACACACGCATGCTGATCCTGCCCCTGCACCGCACCTGGACCCGCGCCAACTTCCCGTGGATGGCCATGTTGCTGGTGCTGGCCAACGTATTCGTGTTCGCTTTCCTGCAATCCGGCGATCACGCGGTATATCAGCAGGCGCAGGCTTACTACGAGCAAGCGGATCTGGGCGCTATCGAGTTCCCCGCCTATGCGCAATGGCTGACCGCACACGGACGCGGCGAGGCTCCGACGCAACCGTTCACGACGTTGCCGCCGGGCGCGATGCTGGCGCTGATCGAATCCGACGGTGCCTTTCTGGCCGACCTGCATGCGGATCGTGTCATCCTGCCAACGGATCCACGCCATGCTCAATGGCAGAACCAGCGCGCGCAGTTCGACGCCATCCTCGATCGCGCCTTCAGCCGCGCGCACGCGCTGCGTTTTTCGCACGTCGAACCCGGGCGCATCGTGACCTCGATGTTCATGCACGGCGGGCTCGATCACCTGCTCGGCAACATGCTGTTCCTGCTTGCGGTCGGGATGCTGGTCGAGGGCGCGCTGGGCCACGGCTGGTTTCTCGGCCTGTACCTGTGCGGCGGCATCTGCGCCGCGCTGGCTTCGCTGTACTGGCATTGGGGCAGCGAGGGCAATTCGCTGGGTGCCTCGGGCGCGATCGCCGCCTTGATGGGCGCGTACTGCGTGATCTGGGGGCGACGCAAGGTGCGGGTGTTCTATTGGTTCTTCGTGGTTTTCGACTACGTGAAGGTGCCGGCGCTGGCGATGCTGGGCCTGTGGTTCGCGTGGCTGGTGGTGGTGCCGTCGCTGGATGCGCACTCGCACATCGACTACGCCGACCATGCCGGCGGCCTGCTCGCCGGTATCGGCATGGCTTTCGCATTGCGCGCCCGCGGATGGGTGCGCAGGGATTTCATCGACGAGGACGAGCGCATCGAACGCACGCAGCACGACGACGCGGAGCTGGAGCGCGCGCAGCGCCTCATCGGACAGATGGAGATACCCAAGGCGCGGGACATCCTGTTGCGGCTCGACCGCGATCAGCCGGGGCGGCTGCCGGTGCGTATCGCCCTGTACCGCTGCGCCCGCTATCAGGGCACGCCCGCGCAGGTCGATGCCGCCGCGGCCGGCGTGCTGGAAATCCCCGCGCCGACCGACGCCATCGCACGCGAACTGCAATCGGTGTGGGAGGACTACGCCCAAGCCTGCGCAGGCGCGCCACGCCTGCCCACCGACACCCTGCAACGCCTGCTGCCTGTGCTGCAACGGCTGGATGCCGACGCCGCCGTGGACGGCCTGTTGCGCGCGCTGATCGAACGCGATTCATCTGATGCGACGCTCGCGCAGGCGTGGTTCGCCCTGTGCCTGCGTACGCCCGACGGCACGCCGGCGCGGCGCGCGCGGCTGGCATTCCTGCTCGAACGCTATCCGCAAAGCGACTACGCGCCCAAGGCGAGGTTCCTGCTCGGTCAGGGTTGAGCGCGGATCGATGCCAGCGCGACTATGCCGGCGGCGCGGGCTTGCGCGCCGTCGCCGCGATCATGCGCTGGATCGTCGCCAGCTTCGCGTCGATGTCGGGCAGCAGCGGATCGTTCGGTACCCGTGCTTTCAGATCCAGCAACAGGTCGCGCGCCTGCGCGTCGCGGCCGAGTTTTTCATGCAGCAGATCGGCCGCCAGCAGACCGTTGGTGGCGATGTACTGGCTGCCCGGATAGCGCTCGGCGAAGCCCTCCAGCAATTGCAGGGCGGCCTGCGGCTGGTTCTGGCGGCCGGCCATGTGCGCGAGCTTGGAAACCTGCAACGCGGTTTCCGGCGCGAACCCCGCATCCAGCGCCTGACATTCGCGCAGCAAGTCCACCGCACCGCGTTCGTCATCCTGATCGACCAGCACGCCGATACGCTCGCGCCCGTGCGCCAGCAGACCGGCCTTGTCGTCCGCCGCCCGCAGCAGCTTGCGGTACTGCGCATGCACGGCGGGCGTGCCGCCGCGACGGATCGGGCCGCGCAGCAGCTCGATGGCTTCGGCGAGTTTGCCGTCGCGCACCAGCGCCGAAGCTTCGTTCAACAGCTCCTGATCCGGATCGACCGCTTCCGCAGGCCGCGCCAGCCGCTGCGGCGCTTCCGGGGCGAGCCCGAGCTGCTCGTGATATTGGTACAACACATAACCCATCAGGTGGAACAAGGCGATGGTGGCGTAGTTGGAAATGATGCCGAGGCTGAGCAGCGCCACCGGCAGCGGCATGAAATGCACCACGAACCCCTGCGCGTAACCCTTGCTCAGCAGGATCGCCATGCTCACGCCGACCATGGCGAGGTAGGGCCAGCCGATCGCGGCGATGATCGTCATCCACTTGAGCGGATTCAGGGCCTCGCCAAGACTCTCGGTCATCGCCAGGGTCATGGTCGCGGCCGGCAGGCACACGCCGAACACCAGCATCAGCACCAGCCCGCCACCCCGACCCAGCACGATCGTGGCGACGACGAGCAGCACGGCCAGGATCACGATCAGCCAGATGTACTTGCCGCCGAGGCTGCGCGCGCCCAGGCTCACCTCCGGCGGTTTCATGAAGCCGTCGGCGCTGGACTGCAGGCACTCGAAGGCGTAGCGGTACAAGGCGATGGTCGCCAGCAGCGCGAGGATCCAGCCGACCACCGGGAGGAGCCACAGCACCTGCGCGAGCCCGAGCAGCACGATGGTGACCAGCGCACCGGCATGCGCCGGGTACGCCATGATCGCCGGCAGGCGGTTCCAGAACGGGACGATCGTGGCGGATGAATTCGGTGTGGACATGGTTGCGGGCTTGCTCGCAGGGTCAAACGTGACTGCGATCATCGCACGACGGGACACCGGTCATCTCGTTGCCAGCCTTCGACGGCGATATCGCACAGCCTTCGTATCGCCTTTCAGCCCGCCGCAGTCTCGGGCCAAGCGCGCGCCAGCAGCGCGTCAATCGGTGCGCCGGCGGGCAGCACGCCGTAGGTCAATCCACCGGCACCCTGCAAGCGGCTGGCGCAGAAGGCGGCAGCGATCTCCGCGTGGCCACCCCGGAACAACAATCCGGCCTGCAAACACAGAGCCAGGCGTTCGACCAGCCAGCGTGCGCGCTCGGGTGCAAAGTCGGTCGGCACGGTCAACGCCATGCCGATCTCGGCGGCGGCCGCGTCGAGTGCCGAATGTTCGCCGCGCGCCATGGCCAACTCCTCGGTCAGCGCTTGTACGCATTCGGATTCGCGCTGCAATGCGCGCAGCACGTCGAGGCACTGGATGTTGCCGCTGCCCTCCCAGATCGAATTCACCGGCGCTTGCCGGTACAGCCGCGGCAATTCGGATTCCTCGATGTAGCCGGTGCCACCGAGACATTCCTGTGCCTCATTGACGAAACCCGGTGCGCGCTTGCACACCCAGTACTTTCCGATCGCGGTGGCGACGCGGGCGAAGGCGGCCTCGCGCGGATCGCGCGCACCGGCATCCACCGCACTGGCAACGCGAAAGGCCAGCGCGGTCGCGGCTTCCGATTCCATGGCGAGATCGGCGAGCACGGCGCGCATCAGCGGCTGGTCGAGCAGCAACGCGCCGAACGCACGGCGATGCCGTACATGATGCAGCGCCAGCACCAGCGCCTGCCGCATCAGTGCCGCCGAACCGAGCAGGCAGTCCTGACGGGTGAGCCCGACCATCTCCAGAATCGTCGCGATGCCTCGCCCTTCCGCGCCGACGCGCCACGCCAGCGCACCGGCGAACTCCACTTCGCTACTGGCGTTGCTCCAGTCGCCGAGCTTGTCTTTCAGGCGTTGCAGGCGCAGCGCGTTGCGCGAGCCATCGGGCGCGTAACGCGGCAACAGGAAGCAGGTCGTCCCCGCTTCGGTTTGCGCGGTGACGAGAAACGCATCGCTCATCGGTGCGGAGAAAAACCACTTGTGCCCGACCAGTTCGTACAGGCCATCGCCGATGGGTGTTGCTCTGGTCGTGTTCGCGCGCACGTCCGAACCACCCTGCTTCTCGGTCATGCCCATGCCGATGGTGTTGCCGGGCTTGTCCCACGCCGGCACGTGGCGGCCGTCGTAGTGCGGCGCGACGATCCGCGGCAGCCATGACTGCGCCAACTCCGGCGCGTGGCGCAGTGCCGGCACGCAGGCATAGGTCATCGTCAGCGGGCAAGCACTGCCCTGGTCGGCCTGATAATGCAGATACATCAGCGCCGCGCGCACGACGTGCGCACCGGGACGTTCGGCATGCCGCCATGCGAAGCCGGTCACGCCATGCTCAATGGCGCAGGCCATCAGCCGGTGGTAGGCCGGATGGAACTCGACCTCGTCGATGCGCTGGCCATAGCGGTCGTGCGTGCGCAACTGCGGGCGGTGCGCATTGGCCAGCCGCGCACATTCGCGCAATTCGCCGCCCGCCAACTTTCCGTAGGCGGCGACTTCAGGTTCACCCCAAGCCCCGCCTTCGCGCGCCAGCGCCTCGCGCAACGCGGTGTCGGTGGCGAAAGCATCGTGTGCCGCCAGCGGTGGCGGTTGGTTGTCCACGACATGGGTGGAAAAGCGCAGCAGCGTGCGCATGCGGTGATCGCCACAACACGGAAGAAACCGCATCGTCCACGCCCCCATGCCGGCGCGTCAACCGCTCACGCAACGCGTGCGCGGGGAATGGGCATGCTCGACAGCGCGTGCATGCAGCAGGCACATCCAGGATATGTCGGCTTCGTCGATACGGGCGAATTCCTGCGACCGCTATGGCTTTCCTGCATAATTATCGGTTGCAAGGCCCGCGTTCCGCCCGCCCCAAGTCCCCGCCTTCGGAGCCCTCCATGAGCGATTCCTTCGCCACCCGCGCGCAGTTTTCCGTCAACGGCCAGACCTTTCACTACCACAGCCTGCCCAAACTGGGCGAGCGCTTCGACATCGCGCGGCTGCCGTATTCGATGAAGATCCTGCTGGAGAACCTGCTGCGTCACGAGGACGGGGTGAGCGTGACGCGCGAATCGATCGAGGCGGTGGCGCAGTGGAATCCGGGTGCCGAGCCCGATACCGAGATCGCCTTCATGCCCGCGCGGGTGATCCTGCAGGACTTCACCGGCGTACCCTGCGTGGTGGATCTGGCGGCGATGCGCGACGCGATGATCGCGCTGGGCGGCGACCCGAAGCGCATCAATCCGCTGGCGCCGGTGGAACTGGTGATCGACCACTCGGTGCAGGTGGATGCCTTCGGCACCGCGGCGGCGTTCGATCTCAACGGCAAGATCGAGTTCCAGCGCAACACCGAGCGCTACAGCTTCCTGCGCTGGGGACAAAAGGCGCTGGCCGATTTCAAGGTGGTGCCACCGAGCACCGGCATCGTCCATCAGGTGAATCTGGAATACCTGGCGCGGGTGGCGATGACCCGCCGCATCGACGGCGCGGACTGGGTGTTCCCCGACACCGTGTTCGGCACCGACTCGCACACCACGATGGTCAATGGTCTGGGCGTGCTCGGCTGGGGCGTGGGCGGGATCGAGGCCGAGGCCGCGATGCTCGGCCAGCCGTCCTCGATGCTGATCCCGCAGGTGGTCGGCTTCAAGCTCAGCGGCAAGCTGCCCGAGGGCGCGACCGCGACCGATCTGGTGCTCACCATCACCCAGATGCTGCGCAAACTCGGCGTGGTCGGCAAGTTCGTCGAATTCTACGGCGAAGGTCTCGAACACCTGCCGCTGGCCGATCGCGCCACCATCGGCAACATGGCGCCCGAATACGGCGCGACCTGCGGCATCTTCCCGATCGACCACGAAACCCTCGCCTACCTGCGCCTGTCCGGTCGCGACGAGCAGCACATCGCGCTGGTCGAGGCCTACGCACGCGCGCAGGGACTGTGGCACGAGCCGGGCGCGCCGGATGCGAAGTATTCCGACACGCTCAAGCTCAACCTCGCCGACGTGAAGCCGTCGCTGGCCGGCCCCAAGCGCCCGCAAGATCGCGTGCTGCTGGGCGACATGCAGGACAACTTCCACGCCAACGTGAAGGGTTTGATCGCCAATCGCAAGCCGAAAGCCGTCAGCCTGTCGCGGCTGGATGGTGAAGGCGGCGCGCAGAAGCAGGCCGAGCACCTCGCCGCCAAGCCGAAGGTGAAGATCTGCGTGGACGAGCAGCATTGCGAGCTGAGCGACGGCTCGCTGGTGATCGCCGCGATCACCTCCTGCACCAACACCTCCAACCCCGCCGTGCTGATTGCCGCCGGCTTGCTGGCGCGCAACGCAGCCGCCCGTGGCCTGACCCGCAAGCCGTGGGTGAAGACCTCACTGGCACCCGGCTCGATGGTGGTCACCGACTACCTGCGCAAGACCGGTCTGCTGGGTGAATTGGAGAAGCTCGGCTTCTTCCTCGTCGGCTACGGCTGCACCACCTGCATCGGCAACTCCGGGCCGCTGCCCGAGGTGGTCTCGCAGGGCATCGCACAAGGCGATCTGGCGGTGGCCGCGGTGCTGTCGGGCAACCGCAACTTCGAGGGCCGCGTGCATGCCGAGGTGAAGATGAACTACCTCGCCAGCCCCCCGCTGGTGGTGGCCTATGCGCTGGCCGGCACCGTGGATACCGATCTGACCAAGGACCCGCTCGGCACCGGCAGCGACGGCAGGCCGGTCTATCTGAAGGACATCTGGCCGAGCAACAAGGAGATCGGCGAGCTGATCGCCGCCTCCATCGGGCCGGAGATGTTCAAGGACAGCTACGCCAGCGTGTTCGCCGGCGATTCGCGCTGGAACGCCATCGCGTCCCCGGACGGCGACCGCTACGCGTGGAGCGCGGATTCCACCTACATCAAGAACCCGCCCTACTTCGACGGCATGACGATGCAGGTCGGCACCATCGACGACATCCACGGCGCGCGCGTGCTCGGCCTGTTCGGCGATTCGATCACCACCGATCACATCTCGCCCGCCGGCAGCATCAAGAAGGACTCGCCGGCTGGCCGCTACCTGCAAGGCCGCGGCGTGCAGCCTTCCGACTTCAACAGCTACGGCAGCCGCCGTGGCAACGACGACGTGATGGTGCGCGGCACCTTCGCCAACATCCGCATCAAGAACCTGATGTTCGGCGGCGAAGAAGGCGGCAACACCCTGCACTTCGGCAAGGGCGAGCCGGAGAGGATGGCGATCTACGATGCCGCCATGCGCTACAAGGCCGACGGCGTGCCGCTGGTGGTGCTGGCCGGCAAGGAATACGGCACCGGCTCCTCGCGCGACTGGGCGGCCAAGGGCACCATGCTGCTGGGCGTGAAGGCGGTGATCGCCGAGAGCTTCGAGCGCATCCACCGCTCCAACCTCGTGGGCATGGGCGTGCTGCCGCTGCGCTTCGTCGATGGCCAGAACGCGCAGGTGCTGGGGCTGGACGGCTCGGAACGCATCGACATCGTCGGCTTGAAGGACGGTGCCGCACGCGAAGTCGAGGCGGTCGCGACCAACACCGACGGCGTGGCCACCCGCTTCCGCGTCGAGGTGCTGCTGCTGACGCCGAAGGAAGTCGAGTACTTCCGCCACGGCGGCATCCTGCAATACGTGCTGCGGCAGTTGGCGGGCAAGTCGAAGGCGGCGTGATCACATCGGGCGGAAGCCCCGCCCGCGCCAGTGGCGCGGGATGACACCACGCTACCGACTGCCCGCCCTCACCCGCCGCGCCTGCGGCGCGTCGGCCTCTCCCGGAGGGAGAGGCGCCTTTCCCTTCCCCCTCCGGGGGAAGGTGGCGCGTAGCGCCGGATGAGGGAAAGGACTTCCAGCGCAGCCAATGCCGCAGTCAAGGGCATTGCTGTCTGGACAGGTGATGTGTCGCGCCGGATGAGGGCGGATGCGGGAACAATCCGCGCGCGCCCACACCCAACGCATACAGCGCGTGTGTTGCCAGCCCCTTGAGGCTATGCTCCAATCCCTGCAACGCATTCGCGCGGGGAGAATCCGGCATGACCGACAACCGTCCGTGGCTGGCCCACTATCCGCCGGGCGTGCCGGCAGAGGTGAACCTCGACGAGTTCAAGAACATCGTCGCGGTGCTCGAGTCCTCGTGCCAGAAGTACCGCGACCGCCCCGCCTACCGCAACTTCGGCACCACCCTCACCTACGGCGATCTGGATCGTCTGAGCAGCCAGTTCGCGGCCTACCTGCTGCACGACCTGCGGCTGAAGAAGGGCGACCGCGTCGCGGTGATGATGCCCAACCTGTTGCAGTACCCGGTGGTGATCTTCGGCACCCTGCGTGCCGGCCTGATCGTGGTCAACACCAATCCGCTGTACACCGCGCGCGAACTCAAGCACCAGATGAAGGACTCCGGCGCGAAGGCCATCGTGGTGGTGGACAACTTCGCCAGCACCGTGCAGGAAGTGCTCGCCGATACCGGCATCCAGCAGGTCATCACCACCGGCGTGGGCGACATGCTGCGCTTCCCGAAGGGACTGATCATCAACTTCGTCCTAAAGTACGTGAAGAAGCAGGTGCCGCCGTTCAAGATCCCCGGCGCGATCCGCTTCGAGGAGGCGCTGCGTCGCGGCCGCCGCCACAATCTGCCGCGGGTGGACATCGACGCCGGCGACATTGCCTTCCTGCAATACACCGGCGGCACCACCGGCGTGTCCAAGGGCGCGATGCTCACCCACCGCAACATCGTCGCCAACATGCAGCAGGCCGGCTCGTGGATCGGCAGCAACCTCAAGCCCGGGCAGGAGATCATCATCACCGCCCTGCCGCTGTACCACATCTTTTCGCTGACCTCGAACTGCCTGATCTTCATGAAGATCGGCGGCCTCAACCACCTGATCACCAACCCGCGCGACATGCCCGGCTTCGTACGTGAGCTCAAGACCAGCGGCTTCACCTGCCTCACCGGCGTCAACACCCTGTTCAACGGCCTGCTCAACACGCCGGGTTTCGACCAGGTCGATTTCAGCAAGCTGCACCTGACCATGGGCGGCGGCATGGCGGTGCAGCGCGCGGTGGCCGAGCGCTGGAAGAAGGTCACCGGCTGCACCCTGATCGAAGCCTATGGCTTGACCGAGACCTCGCCCGCGGCCAGCGTCAACCCGCTGGACATGAAGGAGTACAACGGCTCGATCGGCATGCCGGCGCCCTCCACCGACATGTGCCTGAAGGACGACGATGGCAAGGTGCTGCCGGTGGGCGAAGTCGGCGAGCTGTGCATCAAGGGCCCGCAGGTGATGAAGGGCTACTGGCAGCGCCCGGAGGAAACCGCCAAGGTGATCGACGCCGAGGGCTGGCTGCGCACCGGCGACATGGCGAAGATGGACGACAAGGGCTACTTCTACATCGTCGATCGCAAGAAGGACATGATCCTCGTGTCGGGTTTCAACGTGTACCCCAACGAGATCGAAGACGTGATCGCGCAGATGCCCGGGGTGATGGAAGTGGCCGCGGTCGGCGTGCCCGACGAGAAGTCGGGCGAAGCCGTGAAGGTGGTGATCGTGAAGAAGGATCCGAACCTCACCGCCGACGCGGTGAAGGCCTTCTGCAAGGAGAACCTCACCGGCTACAAGCAGCCGCGCTACATCGAGTTCCGCACCGAGTTGCCCAAGACCAACGTCGGCAAGATCCTGCGCCGCGAACTCAGGGACGCAGCGGCAACGAAGTAGACGCAGACGAATCCTTCCATGCAGCACCCGAAGGCCCGCATCCACTCGGGCCTTCTGTTGCCGGCGGCACGGTTGTGGACTTCAACACATCGCGCAAGAATCGGTGCGGGCGCCCGTTACCCCGAGCATGCCGACCGCTGCGCGCTCCATGAGGTCGACACCACCATCCAGGACCTTCGCCATGCCTCCCGTCGAACTTCTCATACCCCGCTACACGTGCCCGACACTGCGCATAGAGGAACAGCCCGACAGAGCCATCTACTGGATGTCCATGCACGCCGACCTCCAGCAATGTCCCGGGCGGGCCTGTTTCCGCCCGGAACTCATCGGAAACATCCTCGACTACCAGCGGGTGCTCACGCGCCGGCTCGAGATCGAGTCGAGTAATGCGGCCGGCGGCCTCGCCCATGTCGTGCTGGCATCCTGTAGCGACGTCTTCAATCTCGGCGGCGACCTCGCCTTGTTCTGCGAGGCGATCCGCCGCCGCGACCGCGCCGGCCTGCTGACTTACGCGCGTCGTTGCGTGCAGGGGGTGCATGCCTTCCACGACGGCCTCGGGGGACGCGCCCATACCATCGCTCTTGTCCAGGGCGACGCACTCGGCGGCGGCTTCGAGGCCGCGCTGAGCTGCCACACGATCGTCGCCGAGGAAGGCGTCGGCATGGGCCTGCCCGAGGTGCTCTTCGACCTGTTCCCCGGCATGGGCGCCTACAGCTTCCTGTGCGAACGCGTCAGTCCCCGCACGGCCGAGAAGCTGATGCTCGAAGGTCGGGTTCATTCCGCCGAGGAATTGCACAAACTCGGCCTCGTCGACGTACTCGCACCGAAGGGAGAAGGCGTACGCGTGGTTCACGACGTGATCCGCAACCACCGCCGCATCCCGCATGCACGCAGCGCGATGCACGAGGTCGTGCGCGGAACCGCCGCATGCCACCTCGACGAATTGATGCGGATCACCGGGATATGGGTCGATACCGCGCTCCAGCTCGGGGAGAAATCGCTGCGCACGATGGAACGGCTGGTCAAGGCGCAGGGAAAGCGCGCGCAAATCGGGACGATGGCGACTCCCGCCATGTTGCCCGCGTCATGAACGCGATATTCAGGACGGCGGCGCGTCCCCGGATGCGCCGTCGGATGGCTTGTTGGCGTCGGCGGCGACCACGCGGATCCGGCTGTTCAGCGCGGCGGCGGATGCCTCCAGCAAGCGACTGAGTTCCCCCAGTTCGCGCCGCCAGCACGTCGCGAGCACCCCATCGGTCTCGCGCATCAGCGCGGCACAGCGCTCGGCGAGCGCTGTAGCGCCCAGATTCAGCGCCACGCCCTTGAAAGCATGCAAGGCCTCACGGACTTCCTCCCAGGTGCGAGTTGCCGCCGCTTGCTCGAACCGCGAAAGACAGCGCGCAGCCTCTTTCAAGCTCTGGTCGAGCAAACCGCGCACGACCTCGGCGTCGATGTCCATCTCCAGCAGATCCTGCAGCACGCCGCCCCGGGGCGACTCGTCGACTGCACCTGTCGATCCTCGCTCCTGCGTCCCATCGGATTCGGCGATCCGCGCGAGAATGTCGAGCAGGCGCTCGATCACGACCGGCTTGCTCAGGAAGGCGAAAGCGCCGACCGCCTCGACCTCGCGCATCGTCTCCACCGTCACGTCCGCGCTGAGCACGACGATCGGTGTGCGCCGCTGGCTCCCCGCCTGCATGATGCGCGCCTGCTTCATCACGTCCACGCCGCTGATGTCGGGCATGTGCAGGTCGAGGATGGCCGCGTCCAGGTCGGTCGAGGCAAGCGCCTCCAGCGCCTCCTCGCCGTTGCAGGCGAACACCACCTCATGCCCCGCACGTTCAAGCAGCCGCCGAAGCACGGTTCTGTTGGAAGGCAGGTCGTCCGCAACGAGCAACCGCAGGGAACGCACGCGCGCGCGATGGCGCACGAGCGGGTTGTCCATCGAGATGACTTGGGCGCCGACACCGACCGCATCGCCACCAGCCTCGCCCTGCCCTTCGCCAGCCGCAAGCGCGCGGCGGGCCTGCTCGGTCTGCCGGAACGGCAGATCGACCCAGAAATGGGTACCGCCTCCCGGGTTGTCCTCCAGGCCGATGTTCCCTTCGAGCATGTCGACCAGGGTCTTGGTGATGGTGATTCCGAGGCCCGTGCCGCCATGGCGACGGCTGGAACCGCTGTCGATCTGCTCAAACGGCTTGAAGATGCGCTCGCGATCGGCGGCTGGAATGCCGATGCCGGTATCGCGGATCGAGAAGCGCAGCATCCTGCACTCGCCGATGCTTTCGCCGGACGCAAGGATTTCCAGGCTCACCGATCCGTTTTCGGTGAACTTGAGCGCGTTGTTCATCAGGTTGAGCAAGATCTGGGTGAGGTGGCCCGAGTCGCCGACGATCTTGTCGGGAATCCCGTCCTCCACCCGCACGATCAGTTGCAGCCCCTTCGACGCAGCCAGCGGCAGCAGCACGGTGCGCACCTTCCGGACCTGCTCACGCAACGAGAACACGCCATCTCTGCGCTGCAGCTTGCCGGCCTCGATCGCGGCGAAATTGAGCACGTCCTCGACCATCAGCAGCAGGGCTTGGGCCGAAGTCTGGATCACCTCCGCGCATTCGCGCTGCTCGGCACTCAGGCGCGTGCTGGCCAGCACTTCGGACATGCCAATGATGCCGTTGAGCGGCGAGCGCAGCTCGTGGCTCATGGTCGCCACGAAGCGTGTCTTGGCCGCATTCGCGCGTCGGGCCTCGTCGATCGCATGGTTCAGCGCACGCAGCAAGCTGGCGAGATACATCGGGATCGCGGCCAGTCCGAACCACAGGCCCCAGCCGAGGTAGTGATTCGTTCTCCAGTACGGCGTGAGTACCATCACCCATCCGAACGCGACCATCGCGTGAACCACTGCGAGCCGCAGGTAACGTTCCCCGTAGCGCAAGCCGTTGCCGACCGTCACCCACATCAGCACCACATACAGCAGTGCGGTGCGTTCGCCATCCACGACCATCAGGGTGGAGATCGAACTGTAGTCGAGGATCATGCCGAGCAGACGGCGCGGGTGCGACGGCCCCGGGTGGCGCAGCACCTGCCGCATCAGGGCCGCGCAACTCACGAGTTCGACGACAGCCACCGCGTACAGCAGCGCAGCCACGGGCGGCGACCGCGGCGTGTGCGCGTTGGTGAAGAACACGTAGGCGAAGAACAGCAGGGTGATGACCAGCCGCACGATGATCTGCTGGTGCTCGCTGTCCTCCCGTCGCTTCAGGCGATCGCGGACATCCTGCAGCAGCGCATTCACGCGATTTCCGTAGTGTCAGGAAAGGTCGTTGCGTGCCCTCGTCGAATAGCGTGCGCAGACCTCGGCGACGTGCCGCTCGTCGCGCAGCAGGGCATCGACGCAGTCCGGGTCGAAATGCCGTCCGCGCTGCTCGTGGATGTAGCGCAACGCGCGATCCAGCGTCCAGGCTTCCTTGTAGGGGCGTGGCGACAGCAGGGCATCGAGCACGTCGGCAACGGCGACGATCCGCGCGTGGATCGGGATCTGCTCGCCTGCGAGCCCATCCGGATAGCCGCTACCGTCGTACTTCTCGTGGTGCCGAAGCGCGATCAGGGAACTGGTCAGGATGAAGCGGTTGGAACTGTCGCTGAGCAATTCGTGGCCGATCTCGGGATGGCGTCGCATCACCGCGGTCTCGTCTTCGGTCAGTGGCCCCCGCTTGAGCAGGATCGCGTCCGGGATGGCGATCTTGCCCAGATCGTGCAGCGGCGCCGCCAGTTCTACCGTGCGCACTTCCTCGTCGCTCATGCCCAGGCCATCGGCGACCAGACCCGCGAGATGCGACATTCGCTCAAGGTAGGCGCTCGTGCCGGTGTCGCGGCACTCGATGACGCGCGCCAGCCGGGTCAATGTTTCGCGTTCGCGCTCCTGCACCTCGTGCATGCTCGCGAGCAGCCGCTGCTCGAGCGAGAGCGCGCGCTGTTTGTTGCCCTCGCTGAACTGCCGCAACTGCAACAGATTATGGCAACGCGCGCGCATTTCGCGCGGCTTGATCGGCTTGGTGACGAAATCAATGATGCCGGCGTCAAGCGCGGCCTGACGCACGGGTTCATCACCGACCACGGTGACCAGTACGATTGGCACGTCGCGGTGGTTGAGCGGCGCACGGAAGCGGCGGGCGAACTCGAGCCCGTCCATGCCGGGCATGCGGTAGTCGAGCAGAACCAGGTCAGGCCGGAAGTGGTCGGTCGAATGCAGCGCATCGGCCGGATTCTCGAAATCCATGATCGACAGCCCGGACATTTGCTGCAGGATGGCCCGTATCAGGTCACGGGCAGATTGCTGGTCGTCGACGATCAATACATTCATGGCTTACCCCTTCGCAGCGCTCAAATGCCGTCGTCCGGGGTGAGCATACGTCGGGAGCCGCGCAATCTCCACAGTGCGGTGCGGCATGAGGGTCGTGGTTTGCGCCATGTCTTGTCGGCAGCGCACGACGGGTCGAACATCAGACAGGCTATACCGGTCGATGCCAGGCTCCTGAACGGCCCCTCGCAATAGCCCCTCACCCCTCAGGCCGCATGTACGGGAACAGCAGCACGTCGCGGATCGAGGGTGAGTCGGTGAGCAGCATCACCAGCCGGTCGATGCCCACGCCGAGGCCGCCTGCCGGCGGCATGCCCACTTCCAGCGCGCGGATGTAGTCGGCGTCGAAGTGCATGGCCTCGTCGTCGCCGCCCTCCTTGGCCGCGACCTGCGCCTGAAAGCGCGCGGCCTGATCCTCGGGGTCGTTGAGCTCGGAGAAACCATTGGCCAGTTCCTTGCCGCCGACGAACAGTTCGAAGCGGTCGGTGATGCCAGGCTCGGTATCGGACTCGCGTGCCAGCGGCGAGACTTCCACCGGGTAATGGGTGATGAAGGTCGGCTGCACGAGCTTGCTTTCGACGGTTTTCTCGAAGATCTCCAGCAGCAGCTTGCCCCAGCCGTAACCGTCCTTGACGTGGATTTTCAGCCGCGCGCAATGCGCGGCGAGCGCGGCGCGATCGCGGCAATCGGCCACGCTGATTTCCGGGTTCGACTCGCGCACCGCTTCCTCCAGCTTCCAGCGCCGGAATGCGGGTGCGAGGTCGATGTCGGCACCATCCCAGTGGCACCGCGCCGTACCCATCGCGTCGAGGGCGACGTCGCGGATCATCGCCTCGGTGCGATCCATCACCTGCGTATAGGTCGCGTAGGCTTCGTAGGATTCGAGCATGGTGAACTCGGGGTTGTGCCGCGTGGACACGCCCTCGTTGCGGAAGTTGCGGTTGATCTCGTACACGCGCTCGAAGCCGCCAACGGTGAGGCGCTTGAGGTACAGCTCCGGCGCGACGCGCAGGTACAGGTCGAGATCAAGCGCGTTGTGATGGGTGACGAACGGCCGTGCGGTCGCGCCGCCGGGGATGTAATGCATCATCGGCGTCTCGACTTCCAGGAAGCGCCGCGCATCCATCCAGCGACGGATCGCGGCAACGATCTTCGAGCGCGCGACGAACACCGCGCGCGCATCGGGATTGACGATCAGATCGACGTAACGCTGCCGGTAGCGCTGTTCGACATCCGCCAGCCCATGCCACTTGTCCGGCAGCGGGCGCAGCGACTTGGTCAGCAGCCGCAATCCATCGCACTTCACCGACAGCTCGCCGGTCTTCGTGCGCATCAGCACGCCTTGCGCGCCGATGATGTCACCCACGTCCCAGCCCTTGAAGGCCTCGTAGGCTTCGCCCAAGGCACTTGCTTGCAGGAACAACTGGATGCGCCCGCTCACGTCCTGGATCTGCGCGAAGCTGGCCTTGCCCATCACCCGCTTCGCCAGCAGGCGACCTGCCAGTTTCACGCGGCGCGCGGCAGTCTCCAGCGCAGGCGCGTCCCAGCGCTGTTCGTCGGCAAACTCGGCCTGCACGTCGCCGGTTTCATCCGTGCGCTGGAAGTCGTTGGGGAAGGCGATGCCCTGCCCACGCAGTGCGTGCAGCTTCGCGCGACGCTCGGCAATGAGCTTGTTTTCGTCGGGTGGGAGTTGATCGTCGCTGTTGCTCATGGCCGTCGGGTCTGCGTATCGAAGGAATCCACAATTTCTTTCAAACACTCATTGCATTGATGACAAAAAGCCTGCGATCACACCGCGCCGGCGCGCTTGGCTCCAGCTTCCAGCCCCGCTTTCAGGCTGGCCTCGATGAACTCGTCCAGATCTCCATCGAGCACCTTCTGCGTGTCCGAGCGCTCGACGCCGGTGCGCAGATCCTTGATCCGCGACTGGTCGAGCACGTAGTTGCGGATCTGGCTGCCCCAGCCGATGTCGGACTTGGTGGCCTCCACCTTGTCCTTCTCTGCATTGCGTTTCTGGATCTCGATTTCGTACAACTTGGCTTTGAGCATCTTCATCGCGCGATCGCGGTTGGCGTGTTGGCTGCGCTCGGTCTGGCAGGCCACCACCACGCCACTGGGCACATGGGTGATGCGCACCGCCGATTCGGTCTTGTTGACGTGCTGACCACCCGCGCCCGATGAACGGTACACATCGGTTTTCAGATCGGCCGGATTGATCTCGATATCGATGTCGTCGTCCACCTCGGGGGCGACGAACACCGAAGTAAAGCTGGTGTGGCGACGGTTGTCGGAGTCGAATGGCGACTTGCGCACCAGCCGGTGCACACCGATCTCGGTCTTCAGCCAGCCGTAGGCATGATCGCCCTGCACGGCGAAACTCGCGGATTTCAGTCCCGCGACCTCGCCGGCGCTGGCTTCCAGCAATTCGGTCTTCCAGCCCTTCGCCTCGCACCAGCGCAGGTACATGCGCAGCAGCATCTCCGCCCAGTCCTGCGCCTCGGTGCCGCCGGCGCCGGCCTGGATGTCCACGAAAGCGTTGGCGCTGTCCATCTGCCCGGAGAACATCCGCCGGAACTCGAGCTGCTCGACGTGTTTCGCCTGCGCCTCGACATCGGCGGCGACCGCCTGCGCGGTGGCTTCGTCCCGCTCGGACTCGGCCAGTTCCAGCAACTCGGCAGCGTTGTCCAAGCCCTCGGTGATGACGCGCATACCACCCACAACTTTATCCAGCGCGGCGCGTTCCTTGCCCAGCGCCTGCGCCTTGTCGGGGGTGTTCCAGATGTTCGGATCCTCGAGCTCGCGGCTCACTTCCTCGAGGCGTTCGACCTTGTGGTCGAAGTCAAAGATACCTCCGGAGCGACGTGAGTCGGGCTCGCAGGTCGTCGATGCGGAAACGGATCGGGTTGGTCTCGATCATGGGAACCTGGATGTGGATGCAATGCGGCTGGCTATTGTAGCGATCGACCCGAGCGCCGTCATCGAAAGACGGACGCGAGCATACTGATCGTGTCGAATGCGCCATGAGGCAACGACATGACGACGGAAAATTCCTTTCAGGTTGGCGACCACGTGCGCTGGAACTCGGAAGCAGGCTTCGTCAGCGGGCGCATCGTGCGCATCCACATCGCAGACTTCGACTACAAGGGGCATACGCATCGCGCCAGCCCGCAGCGGCCGCAGTACGAAATCCGCAGCGACAAGACCGACCACGTCGCCGCGCACTACGGCGAGGTGTTGGCGAAGATCGAAGACTGAGGCCGCATGCGTCGCGATGCGTGCAGCTTGTGCCAGACCGCGGTTACACCACTTCGCGATGGATCACTTGCAACTGCACCGCATCGCTTCCGCGCCAGTCATCGGGGACGAGCCGGTAAGCGATGCGCTGGCGTGATCGAGGTTCGTTGCCATCCCAGCCGTTGAAATGGATGGCGTTGAGTCTCATCGCGCCGCTGCCAAGCTCCAGTTTCAGATGGCCGTTGCCGATGCGCCGCCAAGACAGCACGTCGAAGATGCCGTCGAAAATCGGCTCGGAATAGCCCTGCCCCCAATCGCCGCCGTCGCGCAGGGCGATCGCGGTGTCGATGGAGAACTCGCTGTCAGTCAGTTCGCCATCGCTGCAGATCACGTCTTCCAGCATCGCCGAAGAGAGCCACTCACGCACCACGTTCGCGAAGGCATCGCGGAAGACCGGCAGATGGGCCAGCGGCAAGCTCAATCCCGCCGCCATCGCGTGGCCGCCGAAGCGTGGGATCAAGCCCGGATGGCGCGCATCCACCAGCGCCAGCGCATCGCGGACGTGGAAGCCGGGAATGGATCGTGCCGATCCGCGCAGCATGTCACTGCCGGGCTCGGCAGGCGCGAATGCGATGGCCGGGCGATGCAGTCGCTCTTTCACCTTCGACGCCACCAGACCCACCACGCCGGGATGCCATTCCACATCGAACAGGCAAGCACCCTGCGATGGATCGATGTCGTCGAGTTGCGCCTCGGCCATCTGCTGCATGTCGGTTTGCACGCCGCGCCGCTGCTGGTTGATGTCGTGCAAGATCGCCGCAAGTTCGCGCGCCTGCGCCGCATCGTCGCTGAGCAAGCAGGCGATGCCGATACCCATGTCCTCCAGCCGGCCTGCGGCATTGATGCGTGGACCGATGGCGAAACCGATGTCGGCGGTGGTCAGGGTTTGCATACGACGACCGGAGACGTCGATCAAGGCCTGCAAACCGGCACAGCCCTGCCCCGCTCGCAGGCGGCGCAGGCCGGCACCGACCAGAGCACGGTTGTTGGCATCCAGCGCCACCATGTCGGCCACCGTGCCCACCGCCACCAGATCGAGCAGGCTGGCGAGGTCGGCTTGAACCCCCAAGCGTGCGCGCAGCGCGACGAGCAGGTAGAAGATCACGCCCACGCCAGCCAGTGATTTGCTGGCAAAACCATCGCCGGGCTGATTGGGATTGACGATGGCATCGGCCGGCGGCAGTTTCAGTCCGGGCAGGTGATGATCGGTGACCAGCACTTGCCAGCCACGTGCCTTCGCCGCCGCGATGCCGGCATGGCAGGCGATGCCGTGATCGACCGTGACGATCACATCCGGCTGCTGCTCCGCCAGTTCCTCCACCAGACCGGGCGTCAGACCGTAGCCGTGGACGACGCGATTGGGCACCGCGTGCAAAACGCAACGCGCACCAAGCAGACGCAGTCCACGCACGCCGACGGCACAACCCGTGGCACCATCGCAATCGAAATCTCCGACCACGAGAATGCGCGCATCGCGCGTGATGGCAGCACAAAGTAATTCGACTGCTGCATCGATGCCCTTGAGTCCGGCGGGCGGCAGCAAGTCGGCCAACCGTGGCATCGCAGAGCGCGCATCAACGCTGCCGCGTGCGGCATGGATACGTTGCAACAACGGCGACCACGACACGGGCCATGCTTCGCCGCCTTCGACAGGCTCGCGACGAACGATGCGGCGGATGGCGTTCACCCGGCGAGCGCTCGCAGCGGCTTGCGCCAAAAACGCCAGCGCTGTGAACGGCGCAGTACGAACGTCTCACCGTCGGCAAAATCCAGCGCGATTTCGTCTTTGCCGCGCATCGATGTCGCCGCTGGGATTACCCAATCGCGTGCCAGCGCCGCCACATCGCGCAGGTCGCGCAGATCCACCACGGCGTCGCCATCGCGCAGCGATGCGTCGAAACGCGTCGGCGTCGACGCGGAAGGCGCCTGCGCGATCTTCAGCAAACCATGCACCAGCACGTCGTCGCTGAACACGCGCGCCTGCACACGCACGAAATCAGGCAGCACCCCGCCGCCCCAGAACCACAACGAGTTCACCGGCAGCTTGCCCTGCGCGATGCGATTTTCGTTCAAGGGGTGGTTGTGCAGGAGGATCTGCGCCTCGTTGAGCAACCGCCGCCAGCGCCGGCCGGCATCGCCCTGTGGGAGGTGCGGAACCAGATCGTCGCCGAGCACGTCCTCGGGAGGATCGAATGCCGGAAATTTCGACTCGCGCGGCAACATCAGATACCAGCGCGAAGGTGTCAGTGCATTGATCGGGAAACCCTCGTCTCCAAACAGGGTCCGCAAGGATGCGACGAATGCTTCGGCCTCCTGCGCGGTCAAGCCCATCTCGCCGCAGGCCAGCAAACGCCCACCGTTGATGTCGATCTGCACGTACGCCGGATCGGCGCGCAGCCAAGCCTGTTGCTCGGCACCGGGCGCATCAAGGTGGCGGGTGATGGCCGCCGTCGGCATGTGCGCGGGGATCGCCTGCAGATGGCGCTGGAGTTGCGCCTTGGCGCCCGCTTCGCACGCCACGGTGTCGGCGCGCGCCAGCCGTTGGCCCATTGCCTTCGGCAACGACGCATCGCGGAAACGGTCGCGCGCCGGCAACAACAACGTCAGTCGCGGCATGGCTTGCGCTCGCGGCACGAATTCATGACGGGCAAGCCGGCGTCACCCTTCGTACCGCACCCCGACGATTTCAAATTCGCGCTGCCCGGCCGGCGCGTTGATGACGACGGTATCGCCCTCATTCCGCCCGATCAGGGCGCGCGCGATCGGCGACGACACCGAGATCAACCCTTGCTTGATGTCGGCTTCGAGGTCGCCGACGATCTGATAACGGCGGTGCTCGTCGCTTTCCACGTCGGCCAGTTCGACCGTGGCGCCGAACACCACGCGAGAACCGGCATTCACGCTCGCCACATCGATCAGCTGGGCGTTGCTCAGCGCGCTTTCAAGCTCCTTGATGCGGCCTTCGAGAAAACTCTGCTGTTCGCGCGCTGCATGGTATTCGGCGTTCTCGCTCAGGTCGCCGTGCGCGCGTGCCTCGGCGATGGCGGCGATCACGCGCGGGCGATCGACCGACTTGAGACGTTCGAGTTCGGTGCGCAGGCGGTCGGCACCCTGGGTGGTCAACGGTATCGGCATGACGATGTATCAATAGGATGAAAAGGTTGATTCAAAACGACGCGCCGGACATGAACGCGTCGTATGGAGGATTCTCGCGCAGCAACCGTGGAGAATGCCAGTCGCCGCGTTTGCGTGAAAGCGCCGTCATCCACACACCGGCATGGAGCCGGTGAGCTCAGGCACGACGCATGCCTGCCCAGCGAGTCCTTGCTGCCACATTCGCGTCTTTTGCATCGTGCGCGGACAACATCCGTTTCACGCACTCCCCGCCAACTGCGCATGCAGTTCCTGCAACGAACGCACCTGCCCGCTGCCGGCATGGTCGAGCGAGTGCAGCAGCGCGCGCGCGCCTGCAATCGTGGTCGAATAGGTGATGCGCTGCTGCAAGGCCTCGCGTCGGATCGAGAACGAGTCGGCGATCGCCTGCTTGCCCTCGGTGGTGTTGACGATGTAGGCGATCTCGCCGTTCTTGATCAGATCGACGATGTGCGGACGTCCTTCGAGCACCTTGTTGATGCGCTCGCAGGCCAAACCTTGGTCGGTGAGGTAGGTCTGCGTGCCGCCGGTGGCGACCAGCGCGTAGCCGCGACGCAGCAGGTCGCTGGCCACGTCGAGCACGCGCCGCTTGTCGGGATCGCGCACCGAGACGAACGCCTTGCCAACCCGCGGCGGCTTGATGTTGGCCGCTTCCTGCCCGCGCGCGAAGGCCTCGCCGAAGCTTGGGCCAACGCCCATCACCTCGCCGGTGGAGCGCATCTCCGGGCCGAGGATGGGATCGACGTTCTGGAACTTGGCGAACGGGAAGATCGCTTCCTTCACCGCGTAATACGGCGGCACGATTTCCTTCGTCATCCCCTGCTCGGTCAGCGAACGCCCGACCATGCAGCGCGCGGCGACCTTCGCCAGCGCCACGCCGGTGGCCTTGGACACGAACGGCACCGTGCGCGAGGCGCGCGGATTGACTTCCAGCACGAATACATGCGCCATCCCGTCGCCATCGAACTGGATCGCGAACTGGGTGTTCATCAACCCCACCACTTTCAACGCGCGCGCCATCTGCGCCACCTGCTCGCGCAAGCGATCCTGCAACCGCGTCGACAACGAATACGGCGGCAGTGAACACGACGAATCACCCGAGTGCACGCCAGCTTCCTCGATGTGCTCCATGATGCCGCCGATCAGCACCTGACCATCGGCGTCGGCGATGATATCGACATCGACCTCGACCGCGTTGTCGAGGAAGCGATCCAGCAGCACCGGCGAATCGTTGGACACCTTCACCGCATCGCGGATGTAGCGCGTGAGGTCGGCGTCGGAATGCACCACTTCCATCGCGCGGCCGCCGAGCACGTAGCTCGGGCGCACCACCAACGGATAGCCGATCTCGCCAGCCAGTGCGAGCGCCTGCTCGGCGTTGCGCGCGGTGCGGTTGGGTGGCTGCACGAGACCCAGTTGCTGGATCATCTGCTGGAAGCGCTCGCGATCCTCGGCCAGATCGATGCTGTCGGGCGAGGTGCCGATGATCGGCACGCCGGCCGCTTCCAGCGCGCGCGCCAGCTTCAGCGGGGTCTGTCCGCCGTACTGCACGATCACGCCGACGGGCTTTTCGAGCGCGACGATTTCCAGCACGTCTTCCAGCGTCACCGGCTCGAAATACAACCGATCGGAGGTGTCGTAGTCGGTGGACACCGTCTCCGGGTTGCAGTTGACCATGATGGTTTCGTAGCCGTCCTCGCGCAGGGCGAGCGCGGCGTGCACGCAGCAGTAATCGAACTCGATGCCCTGTCCGATGCGATTGGGGCCACCGCCGAGCACCATCACCTTTTTGCGCTCGCTCGGGTTGGCCTCGCACTCGTCCTCGTAGGTCGAATACAGGTAGGCAGTGTCGGTGGCGAACTCGGCCGCACACGAATCCACGCGCTTGTACACCGGTCGCACGCCCAGCGCGTGACGCAGCACGCGCACGGCGTTCTCGTCGGTGCAGGCCAGCTTCGCCAGCCGCGCATCGGAGAAGCCCATGCGCTTGAGCGCGCGCATGCGTGCGGCATCGAACGCAGCCAAACCGTCGCGGGCGACTTCGCCCTCGACCTGCACCAATTCCTCGATCTGATCGAGGAACCACGGATCGATGAAGGACAGCGCGTGCACCTCTGCAACCGGCATGCCGGCGCGGAAGGCATCGGCGACGTGGAAGATTCGATCCGGTGCGGCCTCACGCAATTCGCGGCGCAGCTCCGCCAGACCTTCTTCGGTGGAGTAGTCCAGCCCGCTTGGATCGAGACCCGACTTGCCCGTCTCCAGCCCGCGCAGCGCTTTTTGCAACGATTCCTGAAAGGTGCGACCCATCGCCATCACCTCGCCCACCGACTTCATCTGCGTGGTCAGGCGCGCATCGGCGGCAGGGAACTTCTCGAAGGCGAAACGCGGAATCTTGGTGACGACGTAGTCGATGGTCGGCTCGAACGATGCGGGTGTCGCGCCGCCGGTGATTTCGTTGCGCAATTCGTCGAGCGTGTACCCGACCGCAAGCTTGGCTGCCACTTTCGCTATCGGGAATCCGGTCGCCTTGGAGGCGAGCGCCGAGGATCGCGACACGCGCGGATTCATCTCGATCACCACCACCCGGCCGGTCTGTGCATTCACGCCGAACTGCACGTTGGAGCCGCCGGTGTCCACGCCGATCTTGCGCAGCACCGCGATGGAGGCATCGCGCAGGCGCTGGTATTCCTTGTCGGTGAGGGTCTGCGCGGGCGCGACGGTGATCGAGTCGCCGGTGTGCACGCCCATCGGGTCGAGGTTTTCGATCGAGCACACGATGATGCAGTTGTCCGCGGTGTCGCGGACGACTTCCATCTCGAATTCCTTCCAGCCCAACACGGATTCCTCGACCAGCACTTCGTGCACCGGCGAGAGTTCGAGGCCACGGCCAACGATCTCGATCAACTCCTCGCGGTTGTAGGCGATGCCGCCACCGCTGCCGCCGAGGGTGAAACTGGGGCGGATGATGGTCGGGTAGCCGACGCGGGTCTGGATGTCGAGCGCCTGCTCCAGCGAGCGCGCGACTTCGGCTATCGGGCATTCCAGCCCGATCTCGCCCATCGCCACCCGGAACAACTCGCGATCCTCGGCCATGCGGATCGCTTCGCGCGAGGCACCGATCAGCTCGACGCCGTGTTTTTCCAGCACGCCGTGATCGGCCAATTCCAGCGCACAGTTGAGCGCGGTCTGCCCGCCCATCGTCGGCAACAGCGCGTCGGGCTTCTCCTTGGCGATGATGCGCTCGACCGTGGCCGGATTGATCGGCTCGATGTACACCGCGTCGGCGGTGCCGGGGTCGGTCATGATCGTGGCCGGGTTCGAGTTGACCAGCACCACGCGATAACCCTCCTCGCGCAGCGCCTTGCACGCCTGCGCGCCGGAGTAGTCGAACTCGCAGGCCTGGCCGATCACGATCGGGCCGGCGCCGATGATGAGGATGGTCTTGATGTCGGTGCGCTTGGGCATGGTTAGATCCGGGACTCGGGGCTCGGGACTCGGGACTCGGATTGAATCCGGCGTGCGAGTGATTGATGCAGTCGCTGGAGCATCTGTCCGGTGCGTTCGTACATGTCCATCGCGTCGCCCCGTACGGCATCCTCACCCATCGCCAATTCCCGTGCGAGCAGCAATTGTGTTTGAAGTTCCGCCGACGAGCCCAGCGCCATCGAAACGAAACGCGCATAGTCCTTCGTCGATGCCCGGGCATTTCCCTCGGCGATGTTGGAGGGAATCGATACCGCCGCACGCTGCAACTGCGAAGCAAGGCCGAAGCGGTGTTCCTTGGGAAAGCTTGCCGTGAATTCGTACACGCGCTTTGCCAAGGCCATAGCCAGCCGCCAGACATCCAACTCCCGAAAATGCGCGGCGCTCACAGCGTACGTCCCGAGTCCCGAGTCCCGAGTCCCGAGTCCCGCATCGCTGCCACGAACCGATCGAACAATCCACCAATATCGTGCGGCCCCGGACTCGCTTCCGGATGACCCTGGAACGAGAACGCTGGCGCGTCGGTCAATTCAATGCCCTGATTGCTGCCATCGAACAACGAGCGATGGGTGACGCGCGCATTCGCCGGCAAGGTCGCCTCGTCCACCGCGAAGCCGTGGTTCTGCGCGGTGATCAGCACGCGCTTGGTCGCCAGTTCCTGCACCGGGTGATTGCCGCCGTGGTGGCCGAATTTCATCTTCAGCGTGCGCGCGCCGATGGCCAGCGCCAGCAACTGGTGGCCGAGGCAGATGCCGTACAGCGGGATCCTGCGGCCGAGGAACTCGCGGATCGCGGCGACGGCGTAATCGCACGGCGCCGGGTCGCCGGGGCCGTTGGACAGGAAGATGCCGTCGGGTTGCAGCGCCAGCGCCTGTGCGGCGCTGGTCTGTGCCGGCACCACGGTGATGCGGCAGCCGCGGTCGGCGAGCAGGCGCAGGATGTTGCGCTTCACGCCGAAGTCGTAGGCCACCACGTGGAAGCGCGGCGGGATCTGCGCGAAGCCGCCGCGATCCAGATCCAGTGAGCCTTGCGTCCACGCATACGGCTGGCTTGTGCAGACCTCTTTCGCCAAGTCCATGTCGTTCAAGCCGGGGAACTTGCGCGCCAGTTCGATCGCGTGTTCGTGGTCGATAGTCGTACCGCCGACGAGGCAGCCGTTCTGCGCGCCGCCGCTGCGCAGCAAGCGGGTGAGCTTGCGGGTGTCGATGCCGGCCAGCGCGACCACGCCGCGCGCGGCCAGCCAATCGGGCAGCGCGACTTGGCTGCGCCAGTTGCTCGGCCGGCGCGGCACATCGCGCACGATCAGGCCGGCCGCCCACACGCGGCCCGCCTCGTCGTCCTCGTCGGTGCAGCCGGTGTTGCCGACGTGCGGATAGGTCAGCGTCACCAGTTGGCGCGCGTAGGACGGATCGGTGAGGATTTCCTGATACCCGGTCATCGATGTGTTGAACACCACCTCGCCGACGCTGTGGCCGTCGGCGCCCACGGCGAAGCCCTCGAATACGCTGCCGTCTTCGAGCGCAAGAAATCCGGTTCGGGTCACGTTTTCGCCTTGGTGGGGTGCGCCGCGGGCGGCGCAAGGTACAGGGCTTCTCGTCCGGCGCGTCATCAACGGCGTCGAAAGGAAGGGATCGGGGCGAGGCGAAATTGTAAACGCCAGCAACGCGGCTGTCCAACGCGAGCTGCCGATGCGCGGCACGGCGAGCCGTACAATTCCGCACATGATGACGGATACAGCCAGCGTTGTTCCTGCCGATTCCACCGAGCCGCCCTTGCTGCGCGGGCTGGAAGACTCGACCATGGTCGTGCGCCGCGAACCTTTTGCCTTTCTCGCCGCGACCGGCATGCTTCGCATCGATGCGCGCGAGGCCTTGCAACGCGACTTTCCGCGCTACCGGCAAGCCGGCTTTTTTCCGCACCAGTCCGAGGATTGCGGATCGAGCATCAACCGCTTGATCGCGGAAGTGACAGCTCCGAATTTTGCCGATGCGCTGGGCGATCGGCTCGGCGTACCGGACATGTCGAAACTGCCGGCGCTGGTCACACTCTGCTCACGCCTGCATCGCCGCCACGGCACGATCCATACCGACAGTCGCTCCAAGGTCGTCACCGCGCTGGTGTATCTGGAAAGCGACTGGCCGCACGGCAGCGCCGGCTGCCTGCGATTTCTCGAACGCATCGACGACATCGACGCCCTCGTTGCACCTGAGTTGCAGCCGGTTTACGGCAACTTCGCGGCTTTTCGCCGAGCCGATCATTCCTTCCACGGCCATCTGCCGCACGAGGGTGAGCGCAAGGTCATCCAGATCGCCTGGCTGACCAATGCCGAGGAGCTGCAGCGCAAGCAGCAGCGTGGCCGCGTGACGCACTGGTTCAAGCGCATCCTGGGCTCGCTGGACAAACGCTTCGGAGCCGGGCGCGATGACAGTGCTGCGCATGTGGATTGAGGCCGGGCGCTTGTCGATGACCCTGCGGCAGCGGACAATCCGACTCGACCTCCTGCTGGAATCCGCCATGCATCGTCGCCCCGCCCGCGTTTTTCTTTCCGCCAGCCTGCTTGCCGCCTTCGCCCTCCCTGCCGTCGCACTCGCCGAACCCGGCGTGATGATGCACACGACCATCAGCACCCACGTGCAGATGACCGACCCGCCGATGTCGATGAACACACCGACCGTCAGTGTCGATGCATGCGCCCCGTCGCACATCGACGTGCGCGACGTGATCGCGCATTCCGGCGACAACCGCCAGTGCAGTTTTTCTGAATTCAAACCGACCGCCGGCGGCGCAACCTATCACTACACCTGCGACGGCAAGCACGGCCACATCGAAGGCGACGCCACGTTCACCATGAGCGCTGGCGGCTACCACGGCAAAACCCACGGCACATCGAACATGAGTGGGCATGCCATGACGGTGGATGCGACGTACAGCGGCACGCCGACGGGCACAACCTGCGAGTACACGCCGCCGAAACAGCGTTGATGGTTCATCATGGCTGGCAGATCCCATGCAGCAAACCTCCGGCTGCACCCGCCCATGGAATCGGCCGCCGTACTCAACCCAGCAACAGTTTCCCCAGCGAATAAATCCCCGGCCCACGCCCCGCGAGGCGAACCGCCGCCTCCAGCGCGCCGCGAGCGAAGATCTCGCGATCGGTCGCGCGATGGATCAGCTCCAGCCGCTCGCCGTGGCCGGTGAATTGCACGAGGTGCTCGCCCACCACGTCGCCCGCACGCAGACTCAGGTACTGCGGCGGCGATCCGCGCGCGCCGGCGATGGCTTCGCCCAGCGACAACGCCGTTCCCGAGGGTGCGTCGCGCTTTTGCGCGTGATGGGTTTCGACGATGTGGCAATCCCAATCCGGCACCGCCGTCGCGGCGCGCGACACCAGTTCGTGCAACAGTGCCACGCCGATGCTGAAATTGGCCGCGTACAGGATCGGGATCGACTCGGCAGCCGCGACCATGGCCTCACGCTGCGATGACGACAACCCCGTCGTGCCGCACACCAGCGCCGCACCGCGTTGCAGGCACAGCTCCAGCGCCGCATCCAAGGCATCCGGCAGGGAAAAATCCACCAATACGTCGAACGGCAAGGCCGCGGCGATCCGCGACGCCGGCCATGCCCGCACACCATCGACCTTGTTCCCGCTGCGGTTGACCGCGCCGGTTACCGCCACGCGCGCGTCTGCGGCCGCCAGTCGCAACACGGCACGGCCCATTCTGCCGGATGCGCCATGGATCAACAGGCGGACGGGCGCGCGGGTCATTGCGATCCGATTCGATCGAGCATCGATTCGAATGAGGCTGCCAAACCGGCTGGCCGCGATGGCGCTTGCTGTGCGGACGGGTGCAGGGCAGCGGCGTCGCCCGGCGTGCCCACAGGTTGGATCAGCGCCGCAAGCAACGCCGGCCAATACGGCCCGATCATGGCATGCGTCAGTTCCGGAGCTGCCCGCATCGGCCCGACCGACGACCGCAGCGTGTCCGGATCGAGCCAGTCCATGATCTGTTGCAACAGCGGATGCATCGGGAACCTCCTCAGAACCGTGCGTAAAGTGTACGACGATGCACGGCAATTGGATCGTGCGGAACATCCGGCCGGCAACGAGCGAAGCGACCGCAACTCCACGTCCAGTTGAGTCAGGCAATCGGAATGCCCTGCGGCGATTTCTCCATCGCTCAGTGGGTGCCGAGGGAACGATGCAGATTGCCCTTGCCCAATACCGCTTGTGAGGCGCGATGGCGCAGGCTAAGGTAGCGCGCAGTCTGCCCGACCGGGCGGCTGCGCGGCGCGGGGTGCGCCGCGAACCTTCACACCGTCGCCATGGGGAAGCACATGTCGTTGATGCGCGTCAAACCGCTGGACCTGATCCTGGCGACCGCCGAAAAGCGCAGCCTCAAGCGCCAGCTTGGCGCGTTCTCGCTGACCATGCTCGGCATCGGCGCCGTCATCGGCACCGGTATCTTCGTGCTCACCTCGGTGGCGGCGCAGAAGGCCGGCCCCGGCATGATGTACAGCTTCATCATCGCCGGCGCGGTGTGCGCACTTACCGCATTGGTGTATGCCGAGATCGCGGCGATGGTGCCGGTGTCGGGTTCGGCCTACACCTACTCGTACGCGGTACTCGGCGAGTTGATCGCGTGGATGGTGGGCTGGGCGTTGATCCTCGAATACGCGGTGGCCGGCGGCGCAGTGGCGGTGGGATGGTCGGGCTACACGAACGGGTTTCTGGCCCATCACGGACTTGGCCTGCCCGGCTTCCTCAGCGCCGGGCCGTTCTACACCGAAACCTTGGCCGACAAGACGCAGGTGGTGCATCTGGTCGATGGCGTTGCCCACCAGGGCGGCTTCAATCTGATCGCTTTCGCACTGGCCCTGCTGGTAACGGTGTTGCTGGTGCTCGGGACATCCAAGTCGGCCAAGTTCACCGCCGCGCTGGTGCTGGTGAAGATCGCCGCCCTCATTGCGTTCATCGTGCTGGCTTTCCCGGCCGTGAACCATGCGAATTTCAGTCCCTTCCTGCCCAACGGCTGGGGCACGCCGTTGTCCGGCAGCGGCGTGCTCGGCGCGGCGGCGTCGATCTTTTTCGCCTATGTGGGTTTCGATGCGGTATCCACCGCCTCGGAGGAAACCACCAACCCCAACCGCAATATCCCGATCGGCCTGATCGGCTCGCTGGCGGTGTGCACGGTGTTCTACCTGCTGGTGGCGTACACCGCGGTGGGTGCAATGGGCGCCCAACCGAACGGCGCGCTGGCTGGCAGCAAGGAGCCGCTGGCTTTCGTTCTGCGTTCGATCGGCTGGCCGGGGGTCGGCGACGCGGTGGCCGCCGCTGCCATGATCGCCCTGCCCTCGGTGGTGCTGATGATGATCTTCGGGCAGACCCGCATCCTGTTCACCATGGCGCGCGACGGCTTGATGCCCAAGGCGATGGCCAAGGTGCATCCGAAATACCACACCCCGCACGTGGTGACATGGACGACGGGCATCTTCGTGGCCTTCTTCGCCGCGCTGTTCCCGGTGGACATCCTCGCCGACATCTCCAACGCCGGCACTCTGTTCGCGTTCTTCGCGGTCGCGCTGGGCGTGATGGTGCTGCGCCGGACCGCGCCGGATCGCGCGCGCCCGTTCCGCACGCCGATGGTGTGGGTGGTCGGCCCGCTGGCGATGGCCGGCTGCGTGTTGTTGTTCTTCAGCCTGGGCTGGAACCCGACCATCAAGTTCTTCTGCAGCTGGGCGGTACTCGGCTTGATCGTGTACTTCACCTTCGCCCGCCGCAACAGCGCGCTCGCGCCGGGCAATGCCGAACTGGCCGGCGACAAGCTCGACGCCACGCCACTGATCCACGAAGGCCCCGAACCCGGCCCCTGATCGGCAAACGTCGCTTCAATGCCACGAAAACCCGGCTCCGGCCGGGTTTTTCGTATCCGGGCAAGGATCGCGCGGTTATCCTTAGGCCTTTCCATCGCATCCGCCCCGCCGCCATGCACGATCCCGAACGCGCCGCGCGCCAGTCGTTGATCGACCACTGCCGGGCGATGAATGCCAGCGGACTGTCGTTGAACAAGTCCGGCAACGCCAGCATCCGCTGGAGCGAAGGCCTGCTGATCACGCCCAGCGGTCGCAGCTACGACCACCTGCTGCCCGAGGACATCGTGTTCCTGCACGCCGACGGCCATTGCCCGCCGGGGCAACTGATTCCCTCCAGCGAATGGCGTTTCCACGTCGATATCCTGCACGCCTTTCCCGCGATGAACGCGGTGGTGCACGTGCATTCCACCCACGCCACCGCGCTGGCCTGTGTCGGCGCGGAAATCCCCGCCTTTCACTACATGGTGGCGGTGGCCGGCGGCGACCGCATCCCCTGCGCGCAATACGCCACCTTCGGTACGCAGGAACTGTCGGCGAGCATCCTGCACGCCCTGCGCGGCGGACTGCGCGCCTGCCTGATGGCCAACCACGGCCAAGTCAGCATCGGCGCGAACCTGTCGGAGGCCTACGCGCTGGCCGAGGAAGTGGAGAACCTCGCCCGCCAGTACCTGCTGGCGCGCTCGCTGGGGCCGACCCGCGATCTGCCGGCCGAGGAAATGGCCGTGGTGCTGGAGAAGTTCAAGAGTTACGGGCAGCAAAGGCAGATGGAGTAAATCGACTGTATTCCCTCACCCGCCGCGCCTGCGGCGCGCCGACCTCTCCCGGAGGGAGAGGTGATTTCTCTCCCTTCTCCCATCGGGAGAAGGTGGCGCGAAGCGCCGGATGAGGGCGTAACCAATGGATGCGATGAGTCTCCGTTGAAAGCATTCACGCCAACCCATCCGCTCCCGCTACACTGCGCCGATGACCACTCCCGCCTTCGATCACAATCTCTACGCCGGCTGCGCCGCCCAGATCATCGCCCACACCCGCGAACTGGCCGCGCGCGGTTTCACCCCTGCCACCGCCGGCAACTTCTCCATCCGCATGGGGCCCGAGCACGCCGCCATCACCATCTCCGGCAAGGACAAGGGCCGTCTGACCGAGGCGGACATCATGGTGGTCAACATGGCCAACGAGCCGGTGGCCACCCACCATCGCCCGTCCGCCGAAGCCGCCCTGCACACCCATCTGTACCGCCGCTACCCCGGCGTGGGCGCGGTGCTGCACACCCACTCGCCCACGCAGACCATTGCCGGCCTGCTGTTTGCCGACGCCGGCCGCGTGCGCCTGCGCGGCTACGAACTGTTCAAGGCCCTGCACGGCCACACCACCCACGAGGCGGAAGTGGACTTGCCGGTGGTGCCCAACTCGCAGGACATGGACGCGCTGACCGCCAGCGTGGACGCCGCCCTCACCGCCCCCAACAGTTGGGGCTACCTGATCGCCGGCCACGGCCTGTACGCGTGGGGCCGCGACATCAGCGAGGCGCGCCGTCATCTGGATGCGTTCGAGTTCATGCTCGGCTGCGAGCTGGAGATGCGGCGGCTGCGGGTCTCAGGGGACGGAGGCAGTTAAGCGTTCGTCTCGTCCATCGCCTGCGTCAGCCTTGACGGCCTGCCGCCGGAGCGCAGCTCCACCGGTCGGTTCAGTGCCTTCTCCACCATGGCCCGGAAGCGTTCGTCGCCCAATGCGCGCTCCTGGCGCAGGTACGCGCGGATCGCCCGCAGGTCGACCTCGTTGGTGCCCTCGTCGAGAAAATGGCGGTAGGCGATGGCACGCTCGGCGGATGTCGCCCCCATGGCGAGGAACACCGGGTGCGGTGTGAGCCAGCCATCCCGACCGCGACCGAGATGGGCGTGCACGCTCGACCAGCGGTACGCCTCCGCCCTCGTCGCCATGGCCGCCCGCACCGGATTGAGTTCGATGTAGCGGTGGACCGCCAGCAGGTAGCGATCACTGTCCACGAGACATGACTTGAAGCGGCTTTCCCACAGAGTGCCGGTTCGGCCGTGGCGACGATTGAACGCCTGCACGTAGCACTGCCCGCACATCCGCATGGCCCGCGATATGGCACCCGCCGTTTGCGCCGAGGCCAGCAGATGGATGTGGTTGCCCATCAGGACGTAAGCGTGGACGGCCACCTGCGAGGTCGCCGCGGCCTCGCGCAACAAGTGCAGGTAATGGCGACGGTCATCGTCGTCGAGGAAGATCGCGCAGCGGTTCACGCCACGCGGGGTGATGTGCAGCGGGATACCGGGAATCTCCAGGCGTGCGCGGCGCGGCATGGTGCGGACTTGGCGAGTTGGACGGTAGCATCGTCCCGCCTCGTTCTTGCCCCGCCAAGCAGAAGTGCCCGCGATGTGATGTAGGGGAAAGCCTACCGGCCGGACGGAATTAACTGCCTCCGTCCCCTTCGTTCCTAGCGTTCCTAGGGGAAAGCCTACCAGCCGGACGAAATTAACTGCCTCCGTCCCCTTTGGTCTGTCTAGCAGGCTGTTGAAAAACAGTCTGTTAACGCGAGCCGAGGAGGGCTCGCACACGGATCAAGCACGCAAGTGCTTGATCCGTGGAGCCGAGTCCGGACATGCGCCGGACTCGGCGAGTTGAAAAAGTGCAGGAACGCACTTTTTCAACATCCTGCTAGTTGTCACTCACCTGCTTAGACGTGACCTTGCCATTCGATATGACGACCTTGCACATAGACATCGTTTCGAAAATACCGGGGATCCAAAAGTGATGCTCTTCGATTCCATCCTTGTTGGTCTTGGTATGCCTAAAGTGACCATCCCTTGCTTTCATTTCGAGAGCCGTCAAGTCCTCATTCATGCGTACGGAATCGCAAAAGCCATGCGCAGCGCTCGACGAGCGATATGGCATGTAGAGCATCATTGCCATTGCCGCAACAAACCACAATGCAATGAGCACCCCAATCGCTTTCAGCAGCTTCATGGGAAGGACCGAAACAGAGCGACTAGTGGCATCCACATTGTCCTTTTCCGCCTGAAGAATGCGGTGGAGTATTTCCGCGAAGTCCGTCCCATGCTCCAGCCTCTGCCCAACTGATCTCCGACCATGACGGCGCTGATGCCTGCGGATAGTCAAACCCTGCGAGCTTTGCTACTTCGTAGAATGGAATAACTAGTGCCAACGAGGGATTGCTATAGGCCTCATAGTAGTGGTTGGCATCTCTCAAGCTGAGGTCATAGCCTAGCTGATTTGGGCCACGAACACCGCGGCCTTCTTGTGATTGATCTCTTGCCATCTCCGGATTGCCGTTGCTGGTCGACCAGTAGTGAGAAATGTCACAGGCCACCTGCGTAGGATTGCTTGGCGTATCGTTTTGCCAAGCCGGATAACCACGTTCAGGCATTTGCGAACGCACTCCTGAACCAACCAGCACCGCGACTGAATCCTCCAAACCAAAGCGGTCAGTCCGCGAGAGTGGATTTCCACCGACATAGGCATACGTGCTGACGCCTGCAAGCAGCCCAAGCGGGTCACTTTCCGGGAACCGCCCCGTGCCCGGCTCGTAATCGCGGAAGTAGTTGTAGTCCAGCCCGCTCTCCGCATCGTACACCTGCCCCGGCATGCGCAGGTCGAGGTTCAGCGCCCCCGTCGGCTGGGTCTGCCCGAACGGGTCGCCGAGCGGGCTCCAGCTCCACGTCTGCGTGTTGCTGGTGCCGTCGATCGCTACCCGCGGGGTGCCCAACTGGTCGGGTTCCAGATAGCTCAGGCTGCCGGCCGTGCCGCTGAGCACGCCCACCGGCAGGTTGTCGAGCCACACCACTTCGCGCACGCGGTTGGCGTTGCCATCGTACTCGCCCAGCACCTGCCCCGCCTCGTCGCGGATCGCGTATTGCGTCGCCGCCGCGTTGCCGCTCAGGTACTTCTCCACCCGCTGCCCCAGCGCATTGGTCGCGTACTGCATCTGCACATGACCGGCGCCGTCCAGCCGCTGATCCATCCGCCCGCTGTCGTCGTAGTGGAACACCTGCGCCGCCGCGCCGCTGCCGATCGTGGTGGTGTCGCCCGCCGCATCGTAGCCGCGCAGGGTCGTGCCCACCGCCAGCAACCGGTGGCTGCTCGTCGGATAGGTGTACGGGACGGCCGCCGCCGCGCCCTGCTGCGCGCTCAAGCGGTTGCCGGTGGCGTCGTAGGCGTACGTCCACTGCGGTTTGCTGGACAGGTCGTTGACGGTGGTCAACCGGTTCAGCGGGTCGTATTGCAGGATGTTGCCCGTCGATCCGCTGGCGATCTGCGTCAGGTTGCCGATCGCGTCGCGGCCGAAGCTCAGGCTCAGGCCGCCCGCGCCGGCGTCGGCGATGGAGTGGATCACGTAGTCGGCATCGTAGCTGCGCGTGAGCGTGCGACCATTGCCGTAGGTGATGCCCGTCACCGGGCCGAACGGCGCGTAGCTCACCGCCTTCACCAGCGTTTGCAGTTTGCCGCCAGCGGGCTGTTCGGTCACCTGCACGACGCGGCCGGCCGCGTCGCGGGTGTAGCCGATCACCGTGCCCCTGGGCGTGGTCTCCTGCGTGAGGTGGTGGGCGAGGTCGTAGGCATAGCTGGTGACGAAGGCTTTGCCGTTGATGGTCTGCTGCTTCTTCACCCGGTTGCCGTAGCGGTCGTAGCAGAACTGCGTGCTGCCCGAGCCGTCGGTCACCGCGCTCAGCCGGCCCACGCTGTAAGCCTGCGTGGGCTTGCTGCAAATCGCGGCGGGGGTGTCCCAGGTGTAGGTCGTTTTCAGGGCGGCGGTCGGGTACACGACCGTCGTCACCCGGTTCAGGGCGTCGTAGCTGTAGGTGGCTTTGATGCCGCGCGCGTCGGTGCGGGTGCTGCGGTTGCCGGCGGCATCGAAGGTGGACGTGGCGGTGCCGGTGTCCGGGCTGGCGAGTTGCGTCGGGTTGCCCAGGCCGTCGTAGGTGTAGGCGGTGTTCAGGCCCTGCGGGTCGGTCACTTTCGTGATGCGGTCGAGCGCGTCGAGGGCGTAGATGATGTTGGCGTTCACGTGCGACCCCGTGCCCGGATCGCGATCGACGTGGTTCAGGCGGTTCAAGGCATCGAACGAGGACTGGGTCAACGTGCCGCGGCCGTCGGTGTAGGTGGTCGGGTTGCCGTTGGGGTCGTAGCCGTACCGGGCGTTGACCGTCTTGCCGTCGGCGTTGAGCGTGGTGGCAAGCTGGCCGAGGGAGTTGAACTGGCGCACCACCGAGTGTCTGAGCGCGCCGGTGGGGTCCTTGGTGTCCTCGCGCAAGCGGTCGCCGGCGTTGTCGAGGGTGTAGTGGATGGTGTCGCCGAGGTTGTCGGCCAGATCGGTCAAACGGTGCGCGGCATCGTAGGTGAAGCCGAGCCAGGAGCCGTCCGCGCGGGTGATCCGGGTGAGGTTGCCGGTGTTGTCGTAGGCGTAACCGGTGAGCTCATCGCCCGCGCCGCTGGCGCCGTTGGTCGCGCGCACCGCCACCTGGGTCAGCCAGCCGCGCGGGCTGTAGGTCAGGTCGGTCTCGACGTTGTTGACATCCAGCAGCGCCAGCGGGCGGCCGGCGCCGTCGTAGCGCAGGAAGGTGGTCGCGTGGCCGAGCGCATCGGTGACCTTCCACAAATCGCCTTGCCGATGCGGGCAGGTGGTGGGCGCGCTGGCGCAGGACGGGTCGTCGCTGGCGTAGTAGGCGTAGCTGGTGACATCGCTCACGTCGGTGCGCGGGCCATCGACCGCGAGCAGCAGGCCGAGTTGCGGGCAGGTTCCGGCGGTGATGCCGGCCTGCTCGCAGTAGGTGTACGTCCACGCGCGCGAGGCACTGGTGACCGGATCGGTGCGGGTGTAGGTCAGCGCCTGCCCGCGGGTGTTGTAGGTCCAAGTGACCTGGGATGTCGTCTTGTTGGCCACGTCGTCGTGGATCGTTTGGTCGAGCGGGTTACGGAAGACAGTCCAATCCGTAGTGATGGTTCGCTGCACGCCTGAGCCCTGCGCATCCGTTTCCTGGTGCAACAAACCATTGCTGTTGATCTGGTACGACGTCTGGTTACCGTTCCAGTCCGTCGCACCCGCTATGTAACCATTGGAATCGTAGGTGGTGGACGCCGCCTCCACGCACTGGGGGCATACCGCACCGGTGATCGAAGTGATCTTGAAGGCACTCGCGATGTTCTGGTAATGATTGGTGCGCACCACACCGAACGGATCAGTGATTGTGGCGCTGTTGTCGCTGTTATAGACGATCGAATACGCATCGACGCCACCGGCAAGACTATTGCCATTCGCACGTCCGCTGCTGTCGTAGCTAATGGCAGCGTAGGTGCTGCTGTTTTCGTCGACGATGCCAGTCAGATCCGCCAAACCCACGCTGTCGTAGGTATAGGATCGCTGCTTGCCTCCGGGATAAGTGACCGATTGCAACAAGCCATCGTTCTGATAGCCATAGGCGATCGCCGACCCCGTTGGATCGGTCACCTGACCCAGATACCCACTGCCGTTGAGGGTGAAGACGAGTGCGCGGCCATAGCGGTCGCTAACGGACTGAAGGTTGGCGTACTGGTCGTAGGTCAACGTGACCAGATCGCCGTTTTTGTACGTGATGGACGTTAGTCCACCCATGGCGTTGTAGGATTGGATGTCGCCGTTTTCGTCCGTATAGGAAAACGAAGTGGTGTTCGGGTCGAGGCTCACTGGAATATCGGAAAATTCGGCCGAACAGACGCCGTTGGCACAGGAAAACTGGTAGATGTGCCCGTCAGATCTTACGACCGCAAGGTCTTCGCTTACCCCGGCCTCGAGCCCACCCATCGCCCCTGACGGGGTCGCCATGGTGCTGTAGACAGGGAGTGTCTGCCCACTGGACAACTGACAGGTATTCGTCTTTACGTTAAAGCTGGCCGTTGCGCCCACGGAAGAAGGCCAAATCCTGGCGGCGGCCTTGGCGATCTGGGGCCATCCGCTGACGCATGCATCTGCCGCATCGTTGTAGATGCTCGAAGCGTTCTGATCGCTCGAGTTGGGGTTGTCGTACAGGTTATAGGCGGGAATAATGATGGAATCGAAGTTGTGCCGCCACTTCAATCCCAAAGCCCGATTGATCACCCCCTCGCTGTTGTAGGTACGCGTCAAGGTAAGGCGGCCTTTGGGATCGACGTAGTCCGTCTCCTCGGCGAACTCGTTTCCATTCCTTGGATCGATGGGTTCGCCTCGCGACGCACCGGTTCGATCGGAATTTTTCTTGCCCTGATCCGGGATCCCGGGAACAGCAACGTAGTCGCCCGTCGCGCATTGAACCAAGGCTTGAGCACTAACACCGTAGTCAAAACCATCGGTTATGGCATTGAGATCATATACCCCATAGTCTATGTCGTTGGGATACGGCGCGCCGTACCAGTTCACCGTGTTGTTGTATCTGCTTCCGTCGCATTTCGCCCGGACATCCTTGGCCCAAGCCTCGGTGCTGCCATATACAACCCCCAGGATATTATTTGCAACGGCCTTTTCGTAGCACTGCGCACCCTCATCGCTTTCATCTATACCTGCGAACAGGTAACCCTTGACGCGATTCTGATCGACCGGCAGATTGGTACATCCCACCCAAGTAGCCAACCCAGTTGCCTGTGCGGACGCTCCGCAAACGAGACCGACGACGGCGATTATCCACAGCGCAGCAGATAAGCCTTTCGCGACCTGGTGAACGATGGAATGACGGCTCATGTGTATCCTCAGGATTCAAGTCAACAAAAATCAGCCAAAAATAATTCGGAAGTGCCGAAGCCGACATTGCCACCCGGGCATTGCGGTTCTATTGCGATGAACCGGGCCCCAATCACGGTATTCCCGTCGGGGTAACGTACCCACAGCCAATCACCATTGACCTGGTTCCAGTCGATCGCATTCCAAAAAACGAGCGGCTGAAATCCATCATCCGCCCACGCGACTTGGAACAACATCGCAAACAGCGCCAGCCATGCCAGCCACGGCACCCGCCAGCGGCGACCCAGTCCTTTGGACGCGCGCAAAGACGCTTCGCGGCACGCGCCGCCCGTGGATGCCTGCAACATGCTGGTGTTCCCCGTGGTGGCCGCAGGAAGCGAGTCCTGATCGGCCTGTGGCGTTGCGCGGCCGCCAACAACTTTCCCCGTACGGCCGCGCGGGTGGCGTGTAGTGTAGTCGGCCCTGCAGAATCGCCGCAAGCCGCATGAACATTGACTCTCGTGCCTCTGGACAGATTCACGAATCTCCGGAAAATCGACGCATATCGCAAGATTCCTGAGGGATTTCGCCGATGAGT
>JAFEBV010000012.1 GCA_018242485.1 Pseudomonadota bacterium | reverse complement strand
TGCCGAAGGTACTGCGCACGTGGGTGCCGTCGGGGGCGGCCACGTCCGTCCACACCGAAGTCGGGCAAGCACCGCCATTGCAGGTGGTATGGGCCCAGCTCTGGTTCGGCGGCGAGTAGGTGTAGACCCAGGTGACTCAGGCAACGAAAGTCAGATCAGTGACTTGCTCGGGCGCGTCGTGACCATGCTGCTTTGCTAGGGCTGCAACCTGGGCCCAACCCAGACGGAGCGATCGGTGAGGGGATTGAGCCGAAAGCAAATCGCATGACTCAACTTGAAGTACGTCGACGAGCGGGCTCTTGATGAAGCCAACCGGATCGTGATCAACGCCTACAACAAATATGCACTGCCGAACTTTTGGGGCAATGGGTCGTCGGCTTCGGCCGATGGCACGCAGTGGTCGGTCTATCCGGACAACATCCAGACCGAATACCACATCCGCTATGGTTCATGGGGCGGCATCGGCTACTACCACGTCTCCAACAAGATGATCGCGATCCACGCAAGGTTCAACACGTGCGGCAGTCACGAGTCGAATTACATTCTGGATGCGCTCCTCGATAACGATTCCGACATCCAGCCTGATACCTTGCATGGCGATACGCACGCCCAGGCTCTGCCTGTGTTTGCCCTGAGCTGGGCACTCGCCATCAAGTTGCTTCCGCGTATCCGCGGCGTCGGGCACCTTGCGTTCGCCCGTCCGGACAAGAAGGTGAAATACAGAAACATCGACTCACTCTTCACCGAAGTGGTCGATTGGGACCTGATCGAAAAGCACTATCGCGACGTGATGCGCGTCGTCGTTTCCGTCAAGCTCGGACGCATCAGCTCGTCGACCATCCTGCGGCGCCTCGGGACTCCCAGCCGCAAGGACAAGGTGTACACCGCGTTTCGGGAGCTCGGGAAGGCGATACGCACGCTGTTCCTTTGGACTACATCGTCGACGAGCAGATGCGTCGGACGATTCATGCGGCGACCAACAATTCCGAGCAGTTCAACGGGTTCCTCAAGTGGGCCTTCTTCGGTGGCGACACCATCATCGCGGAGAACTTGCGGGACGAGCAGCGCAATGTGGTCAAATACAACCAACTGGTCGCCAACCTGGTGATCCTCTTCAACTGTGAGCACATGACCAGAATTTTTTCCGACATGATCGAGAAGGGTGAACCCATCACGCCAGAGCTGATTTCCACGCTTTCGCCATTCCGAACCCAACACATCAATCGATTCGGTGACTATCTCGTCGACTTGGATCGCAAGCTTCTTCGCCTTGATGCGACGCGTGAGCTGAAGGTGCAGCCTGTAGTGGTGCCGTTCAAGAAAAAAGACACACCGCCAAAGATTTAGGAGCGAAACGGCTATTTTTCAGACGATCCCCGGCCTACCCTCCATCCGATCTTCCACCTCACACCACGCCCGCCATGCGCACCAGTACTCTGCTCGCCGTCATGCTGCTCGCCACGTTTTCTGCCGCAGCACAGGCAACGGCTCCGTGGCTGCCGCTGGTTCCCGGCATCGCCCACTGCGCCACGCGCTCCGACGGCGGCGATCTGGCCAACGCGGCGATCCGTTTTTCCATCCGTGACGAGCAAGGCCACCTGCGGCCAGCCGTGCTGGAAAACCGTTTCGACGGCATCTCGCAGGCGCTGGACGGCGAACTGTTCACCCTGCGCCTGCGTGGTGGCAAGCAGGCCTTGAAGGCCGGCGCCTTCACCCTCGACGGTGCCTTGCGCTGCGAGGACATCGCTGCCCACGCGGGCGCCGCGCGCGCGGCGGATACCCAGCCCGGCGTGCAATTGGCTGCAAACCTGCGCGACCCGGTCACCGGCCTGCGCGTGCAGTGGACGGCGCAGTTGCGCAATGGTGCCAGCTACGTGCGCGAAACCTTCCGCTTCGTCGCACCCAACGATCTGGATTCCTCCACCATCGGCCTGATCGATCTGCAATTGCCCGGCGCCATCGTCGATGGCACCGCCACCGGCTCGCCGATCGCCACCGCCGACGCCTTCTTCGGTTTCGAGCACCCGATGGCCGAGGCATCGGTGATCGCCGGCCACGCCAGCATGCTCCTGCGCCGCGTATTGCCGCTGCGCGCGCAAGTACCCGCCGAATATTCGGCGGTGCTCGGCGTCGCCCCGCGCGGGCAACTGCGGCGCGGCTTCATGGCCTATCTGGAGAACGAACGCGCGCATCCGTTCCGCACCTTCCTGCACTACAACTCGTGGTACGACATCGGTTACTTCACGCCGTATTCGCAGGCCGACGCGCTGCGCGTGATCGCCGCTTACGGCAAGCAACTGGTGCATGATCGCGGAGTGAAGATGGATTCGTTCCTGTTCGACGACGGCTGGGACGACACCACGCACCTGTGGCAGTTCAACCACGGCTTCCCGGATGGTTTCAAGCCGCTCGCGCAGGCCGCCGCGCAATTCGGCGCCGCGCCGGGCGTGTGGTTGTCGCCGTGGGGCGGCTACGGGCCGCCGCGCGAGGCGCGTCTGCAGACCGCGAAAGCTGCCGGCTACGAGGTGGACGATCAGGGGCTGGCGCTTTCGGGGCCGAAGTACTACCGGTTATTCCACGATGTGACGATGAAGCTGCTTCGCGAGGACGGCATCAACCAGTTCAAGCTCGACGGCACCGGCAGCCCGGACAAGGTCACGCCGGGCAGCGCCTTCGACAGCGATTTCGCCGCCGCCATCGCGCTGATCGACGACCTGCGCGCGGTCAAGCCCGACCTGTTCATCAACCTCACCACCGGCACCTGGCCATCGCCGTTCTGGCTACGCACCGCCGACTCGATCTGGCGCGGCGGCGAGGATCATTCCTTCGCCGGCACCGGCAGCGACCGCCAGCGCTGGATCACCTACCGCGATGCCGACACCTACGGCGGCATCGTCCGTCAGGGCCCGCTATTCCCGCTCAATTCGCTGATGCTGCACGGGATCATCTACGCCCGCCACGCCCGCGGGCTCGACAGCGACCCGCACGGCGATTTCGCCGACGAAGTGCACACCTACTTCGCCAGCGGCACCGGCTTGCAGGAGCTGTACATCTCGCCGGATCTGCTGACCGCGCACGACTGGGACACCCTCGCCACGGCGGCGAAATGGGCGCGCGAGCGCGCCGACGTGCTGCGCGACAGCCACTGGATCGGCGGCGATCCGGCACGCGGCGAGATCTACGGCTGGGCGTCATGGAGCCCGCAGCGCGCGGTGCTCGCCTTGCGCAACCCGTCCGCACAGGTGCAGCACTTCCATCTGGATCTCGCCGATGCGCTGGATCTGCCAGACGGCGCGGCGCGCGCATGGCAGGCCAGCACGCCGTTCGCTGCCGATGCCCCGCGCCGCATGGATGCCGACACCCCGCTGGACATCCCGCTCCAGCCGTATCAGGTGCTGGTGTGGGATTTGCAGGCGCTTGCGAATTGATCGATGCAACGGCGACGCCACGCACGAAAGCGTGGCGCCGCGATGGCTGACTTACTTCAACGCGGCCAGATCGGCACCGAAATTGATGTGGTAGGGCAACCCATCCAGCACCAGCGCGGGAACGGATTTCACCCCGGCCCGTTCGGCTTCGGCGATGCGTGTGCGCTGGTCGCCCAGGTGCACGATCTCCACGTCGAAGCGCGCGCGATCCAGCGCGTCGGCGACATTCCTCTCGGCAGCGACGCACACGGGGCAACCGGCATGGTAGAAAATGGCTTTCGTGGTCATGGTGAAACTCCTTGGCATGGGGGGCGTGACTGAGCGTCACCTTCGCCATTGTCCGCATCGCACGGCGTCTGAAAAGAAGGCACAAAACGGTGCCCACCCCACCAAACGGTACGCATGAAGACCCGCCCGTCACCCGCACCGAACCCCATCACCGCCTTGCTGGAGGACGTACTCGGCTGCAAGTGGTCGTGGAGCGTGCTGCGTGCCGTGCATGCGGGCACCACGCGCCCTGGCCAACTCGAACGCAGCATTCCCGGCATTTCCACCAAGGTGCTCAACGAGCGTTTGCGCAAACTGGTCGCGCACGAAGTGCTCGCAAAAACCGAGTTCCCGGAAATCCCGCCGCGGGTGGAATACGCCTTCACCGATCTGGGACGAAGATTTTTCGCGGTGCTCCAGCAGATCGAGGCGCTCGAAGGCGAGCGCGGCGAACCCGCCGCGCCCACGCACGCGACGAAGCCCGCCGCACGCGGTCGCACGCGGCGCTGAGCGCGATCCGACAACATCAATCCGCGTCGTCGGGCTCGAAGAAGATCCAGCGCACCTGCGGGAATTGCTGACGCAATTGCGCCTCGACGCGATTGATCTGCCCGACCAGCGCATCTGCGCGCTGGCTGAAATCCATCTCCGCCTTCACCGCCACCATCACGTCCTCGCCCATCTGCATGGTGATCAGGCTGTACACCGTGCGGATTTCCTCGCACGCATTGAGCCACGCATAGATCGCCCGGTGCGTCTCCGGCTCCACGCCCTGCCCGACCAGCAGGGCTTTCACCTCGACCGCGACGAACACCGCCACCACCACCAGCAGCATGCCGATCGCGATCGTGCCGACCGCATCAAAGACCGGGTCGCCAGTGAGCATCGTCGCTCCAACCGCCAGCAGTGCCAACGCCAACCCGAGCAGGGCGGCGAGGTCCTCGCCAAAGATCACGATCAACTCGCTGTTGCGGCTCTCGCGGAACCAGCGCCAGAGCGAGCGCCCGTCGCGCACCTTGGCGACCTCGGCGAGGCAGGCGCGCATCGAGGCGGCCTCCAGCACCATGCCGAACACCAGCACGCCGACCGCCAGCCACGCATGCGACAAGGGTGCCGGATGCAGCAGCTTGTGCACGCCTTCGTACAGCGAATAGGCACCGCCGAGCGTGAACAGCATCAAGGCCACGAGAAACGACCAGAAATACACTTCGCGGCCGCGCCCGAGCGGGTATTCCGGCGATGGCGGCTTGCGCGCCTGCCGCATGCCCCACAGCAGCAGCACCTGATTGCCGCAATCGGCCAGCGAATGCACGGCTTCGGCCAGCAGCGCGCCCGATCCGGTGAACAGCGCAGCGGTCAGCTTGGAAACGAAAATCAGGAAATTCGCCCCGAGGGCGAAGAAGATGGTCTTGAGTGAGTCGGCCTTGCCGGACATGGGTTTCGCGTCGGCTGGAATCGTGCGCGATGATAGCCAAATCAGGCTAACGCTGGATGCAACCGCCGAACCTTGTGGTGCCCAGGAAAGGGTGATCTGCGCAACCCGCTTCATGTGAAGGGTAGAACCGACGTGACCCCATGAAACGCAGGCCGACCTACCAGCGCTTTCCTCTCGGTTCGCGCCTGCGCGAGCGACTCGTGCTGCGCGACGGACGCGAACTGCTGCTGCGGCCGATCCACCCCGACGATGAAGCGCCGATTCGCGGCAGTTTCGACCTGCTCGGTTCCGAAGAAATCCGCATGCGTTACCTGCACGCGATCAAAGCGTTGGGTGAGGACTATCTGCGCCGGCTCACCCATCCCATGCGCGGGCGCGAGTGCGTGCTGGTACTGGCCGAACCTCTGCCGCCGGGGGAATCGCTCGTCGGCGCGGTGGCTCGCTATTCGCGCGAGCAAGGCGCCACGGATGCCGAATTCGCCATCATCGTCTCGCACTTCCTCGCCGGTCAGGGTCTGGGCTACCTGCTGCTATCGCGCTTGATCGCCTGCGCAAAACAGCGTCGGCTGCGTTCGCTGTACGGCGATGTGCTCGCCGACAACCACGCGATGTTGCGACTGGCGGCCGCGCTCGGTTTCCTGCGCGAAGGCCATGCGGATCCCGGCATCGTGCGAGTGCGGCGGATGCTGGAATCGTGATCCGGAGTACGGTCACGGCCAACCATGCGGGGTGGCATGCAAGCGCCATGGCAACAGCGGATTGCGCAACCCCGACCCAAGCGCCCGCAGACAGTCGGGGATTCGGTCAGCGCGCCTGACGTGCGTTCGGCCGCGCTCAACGCGCAGACGACTGCCGCGTTTCCACCACGCCGATGATCGGCCCAAGCGGCTCGCGTTCGTCGTCGCGCGATCGCGCCAGGTCATACAGACTCGACAGGTTGCCATCGAGATAGAGCGCGTCGGTGCAATGCAGGACATCGCGGAAATATCGCGCAAACTCATGAAAGGTCACCGGCGTATCGCTGATGACGAACCACACGAATGCGCCGTCCACACCCACGCCGTTGCGGATGCGCCGCGACGACGATCCGGGGTCGAAACCCGGATGAATCGCCCCGTGTTCGAGCAGCAACGGCCCCGATTGCGTGGCCAGACGCACGTCGTGGGCGACGCGCGGATAGTGCGACGATTCGACGACGCGCGGGCCGTCGCCGTCGATGAAAAACACGCCATTGGGTTTGAGGTAAAAATTGCCCTTGCCGTCGGCGAGGTTGAGAGGTTTGAGTTCATGGCCATCGGCGACGAACAGGCCGACCGGCGAAAAGTCTGGCTCGAACATGCCGGCATTCATCGCAAAACGCAGGCTAAGGCCGTGCGCCGCCAGGGATGCCGCCAGATGATCGAAACGATGGAAGGGCTGGCCGTGGCCGTCGTACAGAAACAGCTCCAGCCGCTGTTCGCGCGTGTCCACCCGCACTGTGGTGTAGGTCGATGGCGGGGTTGGCGCGGCAACGACAGGCCGAATCAACAGCCCCGACAATGCAAACAGCAACGCGATGACATGCATGGACAGGCTCCTGGCGCGGCTTGCAACGAATCCCTTGATGGCCATCCGAACGGCTCTACGTGTAGCCACCATCCCTCCCGCCCTCCTTGGGATTGGCGCCCTTCGCAAGGATAATACGCACATGAACACACACGACATGCCGCCCGAGAAGGGCTTCCAATTCCCCGGGGTGTTCGAGATCTCCGCGATGGGGTCGGCGAGCGCCGGGCTCGACGCCGAGATCCCGCGCCTGCTCACGGAAGCGGGATTGGAAGTGCTGCACGAAACCGTCGCCACCCGCGCCTCGCGCGAGGGCAAATACGTTTCGGTGCGGATCAGCTTCCGCGCCGAATCGCGCGCCGATTACGAGGCTGCCCACGCCGCCTTGCGCGCGCACCCGGAAGTGAAGTGGACGCTGTGATTGGCGCGCGGGAGTGGCTGGTGCGCAACCTTGGCCGGCAGCCTTACGAGCCAGTCTGGCGGGCGATGCAGGCTTTCACCGATGCCCGCGACGAAAGCACGGTCGATGAGCTGTGGCTGGTCGAGCACGATCCGGTGTTCACCCTCGGTCAGGCCGGCCGACCCGAACACGTGCTTGCCCCCGGCGACATCCCGGTGCTGCAAGTGGATCGCGGTGGGCAGGTCACCTACCACGGCCCCGGGCAGATCGTCGCTTATCCTCTGGTGGATCTGCGCCGGATCAAGCTCGGCGTGCGCGAACTGGTGACGCGCATCGAGCAGGCGGTGATCGACGTGCTGGCCGACTGGAACATCCTCGCCGAGCGCCGCGATGGCGCGCCGGGCGTGTATGTGGCCGGGGCGAAGGTCGCCGCACTGGGCCTGCGCGTGCGCCGTGGCTGCTCGTTCCACGGCCTTGCATTCAACGTGGCGATGGACTTGTCCCCGTTCCAGCGCATCAATCCCTGCGGCTATCAGGGTTTGCAGGTCGCCTCGGTGGCCGATCTGGGCGGCCCCGGCGATCCGGCTACCTTGCGCCCCGCACTGGTCGCAGCCCTGACGGCGCAACTCGGGTTGTCCGCCCGGTGGCAAACCGACCTCCCCGCCCTGCTGGCCGCACCGCCCTCCCCCACCACCGCGTGAATACGGGTCTTTCGGCACGGGCGCAGCGCATCCGCGAGGGCGCATGCTGTGGCAGCATACTCAGCCGCGTTCGCCGCTCGTCCGCCTTCATCGCCGGCTGTCGTTTTTCGGGAACGCACGCGCCGCAACCGCAGTCGAATACCCGGTAAGTTCACGATTCCTTCGTCACTCGTTCTCGTCGTCCTCAGGATCCCGTAATGCGCAAGCTGCTCCTCCCCCTGTTGCTGGTCATCCCGCTGGTATTGTTCGGCCGTTATCTCGCCACGCAACCCGCCAGCCCCAGGGAGGAACTGCGCGCACTGGTCGCCTCCACCGCACCGTCCGCGCTGGCCAGCCCTGCACAGCCGTCCCGGCGCGGCTCGACCGCGCTGGCACCGACGCCGCGCGAGGGTCACGAGGCGCAGATCGTCTGGCGCATGCTCAGCGACAGCCGTTTCCACTACCGGCCATTGCCGCTGGACACGGCGATGTCGCAGCAGATCTTCAAGCGCTACATCGACGCGCTCGATCCGGACAAACTGTTCTTCACTCAGGCCGACATGGACCACTTCGCTGGTGTGCGCAACAGCCTCGACGTGGCGATCAAGACGGCGCAGATCCAGCCGGCCTTTGACATCTTCAAGACGTATCTCAAGCGCGTGGATGAGCGCGCGGCCTTCGCCCGCGAATTGCTCAAGCACGATTTCGATTTCAACAAGCAGGAAAGCTGGGCCTACGACCGCAAGAAGGCCACCTGGGCTGCCGACGACACGGCGCTCGACGCGCTGTGGCACAAGTACGTCAAGAATGACGCACTGCGCCTGAAGCTGGCCGGCAAGACGCCCGAGCAGATCCGCTCCACGCTCGACAAGCGCTACGCGCAGATCGCCGATCGCGCGCACCAGATGAACGGCGAGGACGTGTTCCAGACCTTCCTCGACTCCTATGCGCTGAGCATGGATCCGCACACCGACTACATGGATCCGTCCACCACCGCGAACTTCAACATCTCCATGAGCCTGTCGCTGCAGGGCATCGGCGCGGTGCTGCAGAAACAGGACGACTACGTGGCGGTGCGCTCGCTGGTGCCCGGCGGCCCGGCGGCGAGCTCGGGCAAGATCAAGGTGGGCGATCGCATCGTCGCCGTCGGCCAGGGCGCGTCCGGCGAGATGGCGGACGTGATGAACTGGCGCATCGACGACGTGGTCGCCAAGATCCGCGGTGCCAAGGGCACCAAGGTGCGGCTGGAAGTGTTGCCCGGTTCCGCGGCGATGGACGCCAAGCCGATGACGATAACGCTGGTGCGCGACCAGATCCACCTCGAGGAGCAGGCCGCCAAGGGTCGCATTCTCGATGTGGGCCAGCACCGCATCGGGGTGATCGATCTGCCGACCTTCTACGAGGATTTCGAGGGCCGTCGCAAGAACGACCCGAACTACGCCTCGGCCACCCACGACGTGGCGAAGATCCTCGCCGACTTCAAGGCGAAGAAGGTGGACGGCGTGGTGATGGACCTGCGCGACAACGGCGGCGGTTCGCTCGACGAGGCGATCAACCTGACCGGCCTGTTCGTCGGCACCGGCCCGGTGGTGCAGGTGCGCGATTCGAGCGGCGACGTGGACGTGAAATCCGACGATGACAGCCAGCCGACTTGGGATGGCCCGCTGGCGGTGCTGGTCAACCGCGGCTCGGCCTCGGCGACGGAGATCTTCGCCGCGGCGATCCAGGATTACGGCCGCGGCTTGATCCTGGGTGAAAACACCTTCGGCAAGGGCAGCGTGCAGAACCTGATCGACATCAACCGCATCACCCGCACCAATCCGCCGGTGTACGGGCAGGTGAAGCTGACGATGGAGCAGTTCTTCCGCGTGGATGGCGGCAGCACGCAGAACAAGGGTGTGGCTCCCGATATCGCCTTCCCGGCCAGCCCGGATTCCAAATCCTTCGGCGAGAGTACCTACGACAACGCCCTGCCGTGGTCGCACATCCCCGCGGCCAGCTATCGCGTGTTCAACCACTTCGCCAACCTGCTGCCGCAACTGGAAGCCATGCATGCGGCACGGGTGAAAAACGATCACGAATACCAATGGCTGATGCAGGACTACGCGCAGTATCAGGAACAGGCCGACAAGAAGACCATCTCGCTCAACCTTGCCGTGCGCACCGCCGAGCGCGACAAGGACGACGCGCGCCGCAAGGAGCGCGACGCCGAGCGCAAGAAGTTCGGGCTGGAGCCTGATTATTCGCGCGCCGACGATGGCCTGGATGCGGGCGAGCGCAACATCGCCGACGAGGCGAAGCGTGAGAAGGAAGCCAAGGATCTGGTCAGCCCGCTCACCCGCGAGGCGGCAGCGATCCTGGCCGATGCCATCGACCTGCTGCACGGCAACCCGCAACTCGCGCAGTCCGTGTTGTCGCGGCAGGCGCACGGGGCGTGGGCGGACTGAGATCCGAGTTCCCGAGTTCCGACTTTCGCCCTCAGCGTGCCGATGTCTCCAGCCGCGCCAGCAGTGCGTCGGCACCGCCAGCAAGCAATCGTTCGGCTACCTGTTCACCCAACGTGACGGGTGATGTCGCCGACCCGCTGGCATCCGCGCGCACAAGCTCGCCGCTGCTGGCATCGCCGACCAAGCCTTGCAGGTGCAGATTCGCGCCATCGAGGGTGGCGTAGCCGGCCACCGGCACATGGCAACTGCCATGCAGGCGCAGGTTCATGGCGCGCTCGGCGTCCACGCAGTTGCGCGTGGGCGCGTGTTCCAGCGCCGCGCACAACGCGCGGGTGGCGGCATCGTCGTCGCGGCATTCGATCGCGATCGCGCCCTGCGCCACCGCCGGCAGCCATGCAGGCGCAACGAGGCGTTGGCGGATGCGTGCATCCAGCCCCAGCCGCTGCAAGCCGGCACAGGCGAGGATGATCGCGTCGTACTGATCTTCATCGAGCTTGCGCAGGCGGGTGCCGACATTGCCGCGCAGGTCTTCGATGACGAGGTCGGGACGACGCGCGCGCAATTGCGCCTGCCGGCGCAGGCTCGACGAGCCAACACATGCGCCGGGCGGCAGTTCATCGAGCGTGGCCCAGCGGTTGCTGACGAAGGCGTCGAAGGGATCGGCGCGCTTCAGCACTGCGGCGAGCGCGAACGGGCCGTCGAGTTGCATCGGCACGTCCTTGAGCGAATGCACGGCGGCATCGGCGCGCTGCTCCAGCATCGCCACTTCCAGTTCCTTCAGGAACAAGCCCTTGCCGCCGATGCTGGCCAGCGATTGATCGAGGATGCGATCGCCGCGCGTGCTCATCGGCACCAGTTCCACGTGCAAATCCGGATGCGCAGCGCGCAGCAAGTCAGCGACGTGTTGCGTCTGCCACAACGCCAACGGACTTTCGCGGGTCGCCAGTCTCAGCACATCCATGCATCGGCCATGAGCTGTTGTTATCACCGCTTCGGCGGCTCATCGGTTGACGAAGCTGGCGCATCCGCTTTCTCCAGCGGACCGACCGTCACCTTGCCGGTCGCGCCCGGGTTCCACGCCCGCGCCTGCGAACCCCAATACTGCGCTGGTTTCCAGAAGCGGTCGGCGTAATAGGCGTTGCTGTCCTCGCCGGTCAGGCTGGTTCCGAAGCCGTTGCCGGCGAACGCTTCCAGCGTGCCGACGAAACCGGTGTGGCTGCCGGTGGCCTGCTTGAGCCCGCGCCGCAGCCAGTTCTCCAGCCGCGACTGCGCGATGGCATCGCCATACTCGGCATACACCGCCTGCCCGATCACGAGGGCACGCTGCCTTTCCTCGGCGGTCATCGCCTGCCAGTAGCGCTCGCGATTCGCCAGCAGCCACGGATACCCGCGCTCGGCGGCCAAGTCCGCCCACGCATACGCGGTGGCGCGGTCTTTCTCGGTACCCAGCCCATCCCAGTACATGCTCGCCACCATCATCTGCGAGCCCTTGTCCGCGAAACGTGCGCCGCGCATGAATGCTTTCAGTGCGTAGGCGTAATCATGCCGCGAATACGCCAGCAAGCCATCGTGGCGACCACTGAGATCGGGATGGTAATAGAGAAAGTCGCCGGAAGCCGCCGGTGCCGGGTGCGCGGGTTCGGCAGGCGGGTCGAGCGCCCACGCGGTCGAAAACGCGAGCAGGCAGGCGAGGAAGATCAGGCACCTGGTCGCATGGCGCATGACGGGCTGCATGGGCCAGATGCCCATCGACTGGAACACGAAGATCACCTGCACTGCATCGATGACGACGGGCGATTATAGCCCTGACTGTCGTGCCTTCCGGCTTGCAAATGCCGATCTACAAATGCCGCAGGCGCTCGCGCAGCCCCGGCAGGCAGCGGCGGCTGACTTCCAGCGGGGTGTCGACGCCGCGCAGGACGACGTGGGTCTGGCCGTCGTGGTCGCGGCGCAATTCCACTACGGCATCGGCGGCAACGAGGCAGTTGCGGTGGATGCGCAGAAAGCGTTCGCCGAATTCGGTTTCCAGCGATTTCAGCGATTCCTCGATCAGATCCACGCTGCGGGCGTGGTAGACGGCGACGTATTTCTCGTCGGCTTGCAGGTAGGCGATCTCGCCGATCGGGATCATCCGCAAACTTCCGCGCAAACGCGCCGACAGGTGCGTGCGTGGCTGGTTGCGCGGCAGCTCCGGTGCCGATGCTTGCGGTGCGACGACGTGGCGGCGGGCGCGATCCAAGGCCATCGCCAATCGCTCGGCGCGTACCGGCTTGACCAGGTAATCCACCGCCGCCGCGTCGAAGGCGGCCAGCGCGTGCTCGTCGTAGGCGGTGCAGAACACCACCGCCGGCGGCGCATCGAGGAGACGCAAGTGATGGGCGACCTCCAGCCCATCCATCACCGGCATGGCGATGTCCAGCAAAAGTACGTCAGGATGCAATTTTTCGACTGCATCCAGCGCATCGCGGCCATTGCCGGCCTCGCCGACCACGCGCACATCGGGCACGCCGGCGAGCATGCCGCGCAGGCGCTCGCGCGCCAGCGGTTCGTCATCGACGATCAACACATCCATGCCTCGCTCCCCCACGCCGCGGGCAACCGGTTGCGCGCATGGTAGCCAGCGCCGCGGCCGCCCGCCATCGCGAGGCGGCGAACGGTCACACTGACCCGATGCGCGCGCCGAGCCAGTCCGTGAGTGCGGCGATTTCCGGCGGGCAGACCTGGTGCGCCATCGGATAGGCGTGCCACTCCACCGCCATGCCCAGCGCGGCGAGCGCATCGCGGCTGCGCTGACCCAGCATGACCGGCACGATCGGGTCGAAGCTGCCGTGAGCCATGAATACCGGCGTAGTGCGTGCGGCGGGCGTGCTTTCGGCGATGCTGGTCTGCGCGATGGGCAGGTAGGTGGATAGCGCGACGATGCCGGCCAGCGGCTGGGTGCGGCGCAGCCCGGTCGCCAGCGCGATCGCGCCGCCCTGCGAGAAGCCGGCGAGGACGATGCGAGATGCCGGTACGCCGCGCTCACCTTCGCGGGCGATCAGCGCATCCACCAGCGCGATGGACGCGCGCACGCCGGCTTCGTCCTCGCGGCTGGCGATGTCCAGCGCGGCGATGTCGTACCAGCCGCGCATGCGCATGCCGCCGTTGATGGTGATCGGGCGCACCGGTGCATGCGGGAACACGAAACGGATCGCCGGCCAGCCCGGGCGCACCAGTTGCGGCACGACCGGGGCGAAGTCGTTGCCGTCCGCACCCAGCCCGTGCAGGAAGATCACGCTCCATGTCGGTGCCGGGCCAGTGGCGGTTTCGATGCAGTCGGGGAATGGGGACATGGAGCCTCGTGGCGATGGCCGATGGATTGCGCAAACTGCGACGGCGGGGGCTTTACAGTGATTGCGCGGCGGGAGCATGGTAAAGGCAGGCAACGACCGGAGAGAAGTTCATGCGCCTTCGAATCGTGGCGGCGTCGATTTCGGCGCTGTTGTGGATGACACCCGCGCTGGCAGCCGACCCCGATGCGGCAGCTACGCGCGCCGTCGAGGAACGCGCCCTGCGCGCGCAGGTGGATCAGATGGATGCGCAACTGCGCGATCTTGCCGACCGCCTGCACGCTTACCAGCAAACCCATCCGGATGACGATGCCGGTGCAGACGCACTGCGCGGGAAGATCCGTGATGTCAGCCGCGATCAGGCCTTGCTCGGCAATCGCCTGCGCGAATTGCGCGCGCAGGACGCGGGCGCAGCACCTACTCCACCTGCACCACCACCACCGCCCGAGCAGGCCTCCGCGCCGCCGCCACCGGCACCACCATCCATGCGTGAAGCCGCGCCGCCGCCAGCACCGCCACCCCCTCTACCCGGTCCGACGTTGCGGCAGGCCGCGAATCCGGCGCCGTATCTGAAAGCCGCCGGCGATGCGGTCAGCATGTTCTGGTACAACCCGAATCGATGGATCCCGATCGGCGATACCAGCCAGCTCGTCGTGTACAACAGCTACGACGACGCCTACCTGCTGCGTTTTTCGCAACCCTGCCCGGCCCTGCTCACCGCCTCGAAAATCAGCATCGAGAACTTCTCGACGCGAGTTTACGCCGGACGCAGCTCGGTTGAAGCCGGCGACGCGAAGTGCCTGATCGTCGGGATCCACCAGCTCTACGCCAACCGGCTGCCCAATTGAAAGCAGGCACCCAGATCGGGCATCCATCATGGAGACATCGTGAACTCGGCCCAGGACATTCTCAGCACCTACGTGCATTTTCGTTGCGACGATCGTGCCGATACGCTGCCCGTATCCGCGGCGTTCTGGAGCGAGTTGGCCAGCGGGAAACGCGAGGAACTCAACCAGGGCCGGCTGATGACGGCCTTCACATTCGCGGAGCCGTGGTCGTCGTGGGAGCGGCATCCGGCCGGCGAGGAGCTGGTGATGCTCCTCTCCGGCGCGGCCATGATGGTGCTGGATGAGCCGGCCGGAGAACGTGAGGTGGAGTTGAACCATCCTGGCGCGTATCTTCTCGTGCCGCAAAATGTTTGGCACCGGGCAAAGACCAGCGTCTCGAGCACATTGTTGTTTCTTACGCCGGGCGCTGGCACGGAACATCGCGCGGTGGCGGCCTGACTCCCCAGCCCAGTGGGTGATCGACGGCTGGATCAGCCACCCGATTCGGTCTGCCTCGTTGCAATAGCCCGCGGTTCGATGGCGACGATCCGACCCTCCTCGTCGTGATGGATCGTGCAAATACGGCTTCGTTGTCCGGCGGCGATGGCGGTTTCATCGAGCTCGAAATACGCAGCGTAGTCCTCCAGCGTCTGCACGACGTGCGCCTGCGTGAGTTTGCGCATGGGCAGCAGCGACCACAGCATCAGCAGGGCGCTGGTGCCGATCAGAGCCAGCAAGGCATGCGGCAACGAGATCGGGGTGAGGGTGTCGAGCACATCGATCGCCGCCGAGGCGAAGAATCGATGCAGGGCGATGGCCTGATAGAGCTTGCGGAACACCGGGAACCACAGCACGAACCAGCCGATCCACAGCAGCGCGGTGAAACCATCGGACAGCAAACGCCGCCGCCACGACAACTCCTTGCGCGCGTTGATGATCAAGCGCTGGGTCATGATTGAACACCCTTCGACCGGCGCTTGCGCAGGTGCGCGCCGCGATCCGGGCTCACCCAGCGCGCGCGCTTGCCTTCACTGCGCAGCAGCGCGCGCGGGAAGCCGACCGCGGTGGCGGCGGTGTTGATCAACCAGAACACCGCCGGGTACCAGATCATCCAGTAGTAGTTGCGTCCCAAGCCCGTGTCGTAATGGCCATCCAGCCAGCGGCTGAATCCGAACTGCAACAAACAGGTGGTGCCCAGCAGCACGCCGCTCCACTGCGGGATCAGCGGCGATCCGATCAGCGGCACGGTGCCTGCCGGCAAGATCAGGCCGAGCAGCCAGATCGCCAGCATCGACAACAACGCATACGACCACACCAGGCTCAGCACCATCTCCACCAGCAGCGGCCACAGATGATTCTGCGATGGATGCGCGATCACTCCGAGATTGCGGCCGAGCACCTGCGCGCCGCCGGTGGCCCAGCGCAGGCGCTGCTTCCACAGCCCGCGCAGGGTTTCGGGCATCAGGATCCACACCAGCGCGCGCGGCTCGAAGCGCACGTCCCAGCCGTCGCGCTGCAGCTTCCAGGTGATGTCGATGTCCTCGGTGAGCATGTCCGGCGACCAGTAGCCCACCTGATGCACCGCCGACTTGCGGAACGCGGTGATCACGCCCGACACCGTGAACAGCCGCCCGAAGGTGCGCTGCGCGCGCTTGATCATGCCCACGATCGAGGAGAACTCGCCGACCTGCACGCGCCCGAGCAGGGTGGATCGATTGCGGATGCGCGGATTGCCGGTGACCGCGGCGACGTCGGGATCCTCGACGAAATGCCGCACCATCCAGTGCGCGCAATGCGGATCGAGCAGGGCGTCGCCGTCGATGCCGATCAGGATCTCGTGTTTGGCGAGCAATGCGCCGGCCTGCAAACCCATCGCCTTGCCCTGATTCTGCGCCAGGTGCAGCACGCGCAGGCGTGGATGCCGCGCCGCCAGCGCATCGAGGATCGCGCCGGTGTGGTCGCGGCTGCCGTCGTTGATCGCGATCACCTCGAACTCCGGGTAATCCAGCGCCAGCGCATGGCCGATCGTTTCCTCGGCGTGCGCGGCTTCGTTGTAGCAGGGGATCAACACGCTCACGCCCGGTGTGCCGGGTAACGGCACCGGCGCGTCGAAGGGTGGATCGCGGCGCTCGAAGCGCCAGTAGAACAGCGCCGCGCCCATCATCCACAGGCAGGACATGAACAACGGGTAGTAATAGACGAAACCCTGCAGGCCCAGCCACAGCGTGTTGAGCAGCCCGGGGAGCGCCAGCGAGGTCATGCCTCAGGGGACGACCGGTGCCGGCACGGGGTTGTTGGGTTTGCTGTCGAACACCGGGCGAATCGCCGCCGGATTGGGCACGTTCTTGAACACGTTGTCGGGGTAGTAGGCGATGTTCTGCACACCCCAGGCATACAACTGGCGCATGGTGTCGGCCAGTTGCGGACTGGGGATCGGCGCATCGTCATGACGCCAGTCCACGGACTGCAATTCGAACACCACCCTGGGCATCGCACCGGGGTGTTCGTTCACCTTGTCCACCAGCGCCTTGTAGAACGCGGTCGGGTCGGGAGCCTGCTCCATGTACGGCATCGCCATGATCGCGGTGTAGTCGTAGTTTGCCAGCGAGTTGTCGAGCGATTGCGAGTACCACACCTCGGATTTTGGATTGAGCACCACGCTGGCGTACAGGTTGCGCGCGGTCTTGATGCCCGGCTGTTCGTCGGCCACCACCTGCGCCAGTTCGTGGGTGAAGTTGTCGAGCGCGTTGATCTTCAGGATCGTCCAGCGGCCGAGCAGATCGTCGCTGGCGCGGATGGTTTCCACCGAGGCTGGCAAGCCCCACTGCGCGTAGGTCTTCAGCGCTTCCGGGCTGGCGTCCTCGTAGTCGGACAAGGTCACGTCGTCGTGGAACAGGATGCCGTCGATCGGCGTGGATCGCGCCAGGTCCTGATACATGTCCCGGATCCACGCGCGCGCGCGCGGCGCGAACGGCGACAGCCGCGGGTAGCCCATCGCGACGTGGCCGGTGGTCTTGTTCGGCAGGGTGACCACGACATCCTTCAACACCGGATCGCTGGCCGGCGGCTGCCACGCCAGCACCGGCATCCACGCATAGACGTGGTGCACCTGCGTGCGCGTGGCGATCTGCCACGCCACCCGGTTGAACAGATCGGCGCGCATCGGCAGGTGGCGATTGGGGAAGTACACCGCGTCGGCCGCGCCGTTGCCGTCCGGGTCGGCGAAGGCTTGCAGGTACACGGTGTTGGCGCCCATCGCGACGATGCGGTCGAGCAGGTGGCCGAGGTTGATCTCGGTCTGCTTCGGGTCGGGATCGTAGATGTAGTCCAGATCGATGTGCATGATCTTGCCTGGATGCAGATCGGGCGCATCATCGGGACGGCTGCGCAGGGCGATCTCGCGGGCCAGATCCGGCAGCCCCATCGTGCGGTCGATCAACGAGCGCCGCAGCCCCCACAGCGGGGTGGCGGCGCTGTTGCCGCCGTCGTCGAGGGTCAGCCCGATCGGCATGCCCAGTTCGACGGCGATCGTGCGCGTCTCGATGTTGTAGCGCCCGTACGGCCAGACGACGATGCGCGGCGCGCGGCCGAGGTGGCGGCGCAACTCTGCGGTGCTGTGTTGCAGGTCGGCGCGCACACGCTGTGCGTATTCGGTTTCGTTTTCGTAGCGATGCTCCGCACCGATCCAGCGCCGCGCGGTCGCCGCCGGTTGCAGGTTGCCCTGCGGGTTGGCGAGGATGCCCTCATGCATGCCGTAGGTGTGGCTGGCCACTTCCACCAATCCCGAATCCTGCATCTCGCGCACCTGCGCCCACGACAGCAGATCGGTGCGCGGGATCGAGCGACCGTCGAAGTCCACCTTGCCGTTCTCGGGCACGTCCATCCACTTGCCGACCAAAGCCACCACCGCCGGGGCGTGGAACAGCTTGAGGATGGGGAAGGCGTGCACGTACATCGAGCGGTAGCCGTCGTCGAAGGTGATCAGCACCGCCTTGTCCGGCAGCGGTTTCTTGCCGGCCCAGTCGGCGAGCACCTGATCGACGCCGACGAAGCGGTAGCCGTTGTTCTTCAGCCAGTCCATCTGCCGCACGAACAGGGTCGGGGTGACCGTGTACATCGACACCAGCGCATCGTCGCGCTCGGCGATCTCGTGGTAGCTCAGGATCACCAGCTTCGGCAACGGCGCTGCCTGGGCGATGGCGCACAGCAGGGACAGGACACAGGCGACGATCCAGCGCATCACGACAGAACCTCGGGGGGCATGAAAACGGAGCAGGAGCACCCGCGCAAGTATCGCGCGGCAGGGGTTCTACCCCGACATCGCGACCGGTTTTGCAAGGGTGAAGGACTTCAGATCCTGCCTTGCCAGCCTACGCCGCATTCCTGGGTTGTGGAACCGTTCGGGAGGCGCATGATTTTCCGCGCGCGAGGCCTTGGGATTGCATCTTGATGCAGGTCAGATCCGTGCCGCGGCCAATCGCTCTTCGTAACGCATCGCAAACGGGTTCATCGCATCCTGCCAACGCGTTGCCGATCGGCTCCAATCTGCGGCGATGCTGCACAAGGTGATCCAGATGAGACAGGTTGCCGCGGCGCCGCTGGGGAAGCGGTCGCAGGCCTTGACGATCTTGCGGAAACGCGTCCAGCGCCGCTGCGGCGACGCAACCCGACCGCCACGCCGCAGCCAGAAGTTTTCAATCCTTCCAGACGGCGCAATCCGGGCGTTGAGGATGAAAGCTCGACGCGCGAATGTGATGGCAAAGACCATGCCGAGCACTTCGGACATGCCTTTGGGCCGTCAGCACCGACCGCGATCGGCAGGATGGCGCTGACCCAACGCGTACGCGTGCCATTGAACGTTTTCATGCGCAAGCCAAGGAGCATGCGCCCGATCCATGCCGGACAGCCGGATGTCTCTTGATGCGCGAACGACGATCAGCCTACCCCCGCCAAACGCCCGGCGCGCAACAATCCACCCATCGGTGCGACGGCGGCGCTGTCCGGGAACACGCGCGTATCGAGCACGTTGCGCGCCACGCCCATGTGGCCCGCCAGCACGCCCTTGAACAGCGCGCGCATGTCGGTGGTGGCGTGCACGTCGCGGCCTTCGTTGAGATCCTGCTGCGAGATCCCCGGCCAGCGCCCGCCGATGCGGCCGCCGGCGATCGCGCCGCCGGCGAGGAAGGCCACGCCGCCGGTACCGTGGTCGGTGCCGCCGGTGCCGTTGATCTTCGCGGTGCGGCCGAACTCGGTGACCACCACCACCGCCACGCGATCCCATGCCGCGCCGATGGACTCGTGGAAACCCTTGAGCCCGTCGTCGAGTTGGTTGAGCTTGCGTTGCAGGATGCCGGTTTCGCCGGCATGGGTGTCCCAACCGGTGTCCTCGACGAAGGCGACCTGCGGGCCGTCGTTCTTGGCCATGAACTTGCCGGCCGCGGCCATCATGCCCTGCAAGCCGCCGCTGTAGGCGGGTTTTGGCTTGCCGCCGCCCAACGCGCCGGGTTGATTGGGCATCGCCGCGCCACCGGGCATCGGCACCATCGCGGCATCCACGGCCATGGTCGCATCGTCGTGCGATTCGGCAACCGCGCGCGACCACGCCTCGGCCAGATGCGGGTCTTCGGCATACAGGGTGTCGAGACGGCGCACCAGATCCGGATTCACCCCCACCGGCAGCGGCGGCGACCAGCTATCGACCTTGGCCGGCCCGCGCATGATCAAGGGCATCGACGCGGCCAGCGCGAGGCCCATCTCGCCGCGCATGCCGGCGACGCAGCGGTTCATCCAGCCGTCGTGCGCGCCGCTGGGGCTGGCGCTGCCGTTTTCCACGCAGTCCTGCGCCTCGAAGTGCGAACGCCCCTGATACGGCGGCGCGATCGCCACCACCGGCATGAAGTATTTCTGCTGGTACAACTGCGCGGCGTACTTCAACGAAGGATGCAGGGCGAAGTTGCGATCGATGGCGATCGGCTGCGCCTTGTCCTGCGCGCCAGTGAAGGGGAACGAACCACGCAGCGCGCCCCAACCCGGATCGCCGATCGGCGGTACCGCATGCAGGCCATCCAGTCCGCCGCGCAGCATCACCACCAGCAGCAAGGGCGTTGCGCCGGAACCCGCACCACCGGATCCAGAACTGCCGGCCAGCGACCACGCCGCGCGCGGCCACAGGCTCAGGGTCGCAGCGCCCAGGGCCATCGTCTTGAGCATTTCACGCCGGGTCGCCATGTCAAATCCTCCACTGGAAATCGGGGCTGCCCAGCAGCAGGCTCATCGCCTGCTGCGGCGAATCGGCGCGCACCACCGCCTGCGTGGTCGCCGGATGCAGGCGCGGGCCGAGCGCTTCTTGCGCGACCTGCGCGGGGATCAGATCGCGCGATGCCTGACGGGCGAGTTCCTCGGCGATCTGTACGCGCTTCCACAGCGGATCGGGCCCGATCCAGGCATCGGCGGTATCGGTGAATCCAGCCGGCGAATGCGGGGTGAAATCCGGCCGGCCCATGCGCGCGAGCAGGCCGCCGAGCTTGCGCGCGTCCGGCGCCTGCTGCACGCCGAGCACGCGCAGGGCGGCGAGCAGGAAATCGTCGGGCGTGCGGAACTTGCGCGCCTGATCGCCCCACGCCTCCTCGCTGCCGATCATCGCCAGATACACCGCGCGCAGGTCGCCGCCGCTGTGCAGCCACGTCGCCACCATGCGATCGACGAGCGGCTGCGGTGGCTTGTCGGCGACGAAATGGCAGGCCAGTTGCGTGGACACATGGCGGGCGGTGGAAGGATGCACCGCCAGATCGGCCAGCACCGCCCTGCCCTGATCCATTCCACCCTCGGCATAACGCTTGCCGAGCACGCTGCGCGCGCCGGGTTCGTGGGTGTTTTCGCGGAACACGAAGCCGGTGGTCGGATTGAGATGATCGATCTGCTCGCCACGCGGCCCGGGGCCATCGTCGCGCGGCACGCGCACGCTCCAGCCGGTGATCGCCTTGGCCAGTTCGATCACGTCGGCTTGCGAGTAGCCGCCGTTCACGCCCAGCGTGTGCAGTTCCATGATCTCGCGGCCGAGGTTCTCGTTCAGACCCAGCGCGCGCTTGCGTTGCGGGTTTCCGCCATTGCGCGCCATGCGTTCGCCCAGACGCGAGTTGGGGCCAATGGATTGCGCGTTGTCCAGGTACAGCAGCATCGCCGGATGGGTTTCGATGCCCAGCAACAGATCGGCGAAGCGACCGAAGGCGCGCGGGCGGATCACCTCGCGCTCCATCGGTGCGGCCAGCAGGGTCGCCGGGCGCTTGTCCACCGACACCGCGAAGTGGTTGCTCCAGAAGCGCACGATGCGTTCGGAGAAACCGATCTCGGCGGACAGCGCGGCATTCCACCGCGCCGCGTTCTCGGCCTGCAACTGGTCGCCGAACTGCTTGAAGAAACCGTCGCCGAGCTTCTTCACCGCCTCCGGATCCCCGCTCTTCACCGCCGCTTCGCGCGCTTCCAGTTCGGCCTTGCGCGCCTTCCGGTCGGCGCGGAACTGGTATTCGGCGGCGAGGCTGTCGGCGCTGCTGGGCAGGCCGGTGAACAGCGCCTGGGTGGACGGCGGAGAGCGCAGCTCCTGCGCCAGCACCCCGCGCGGATCGCTCATGCCGGCGATGGCGCCGGACTTGGCGCCGAGGCCAAAGCGATTGGCCGCCGAGGCGGCATCGACGAGACGGTTGCTGGGCATGGGGTGCTCCTGTGGTCAGGGGTCGCCGCAATGCTCTCAACCGGGGCGTCGCGCATCGACAAATGAACCAGCGACTACCGACGGCTTGCCCTTCTCCCTCCGGGAGAAGGTGGCGCGAAGCGCCGGATGAGGGGCGATCAGAAGGCGATATTCACGCTTCGATGGCCCCTCACCCCAACCCCTCTCCCGATGGGAGAGGGGCTTGAGTTGGGAACATTGGGTTGGCCTGCGTTACAACGCACCGACAAGGATTGGGTTGACGTGAACATCCATCACCCAAAGCGGAGCACCCAAACGAAAACCCGCGCCGTGCGATGCACGACGCGGGCTGGTTGCAAGCCATATCCGGAGGATTACTTGATCAGCCGCAGCGTGATCGGATAGCGATAGGCCACGCCCTCGTTGGCCTTGATCGAGGCGATGATGGTGAACACCAGCGCGTACAAGGCGATCGCCAGCATCAGCGGGATGGCGATGATGAAGCCGATGAAGAAGGTCATCACCCCGAACGCGAACAGCACCGCGAAAGCGATGCAGATGGTGATCGAGAAGTTCAGCGCTTCCTTGCCCTGTTGATCGACGAAAGGCAGGGTGTCCTTCTTCAACGACCACACGATCAGCGGGCCGAGGAAGCCGCCGGCGCTACCGGCCCAACCGGATGTGATCAGGTAACCGAGCAAGGCCGACAGGTGGGCGAGCATGGCCCACTGGCGTTCCTCGACACTGGGCAGCGACGAGGCGGGCGCAACCGCTGGCACGACGCTGGATGACGGCGAGGACGGGGGATCGGGCGATGCCGGGTCGGGCGTGCTCATGGCGTGGCTCGCGGCAAGTTGGTTTTCGCAGTGTAGCGTGTCGAGGAAAAGCCTGCGCCAACGAAAACCCGCGCCGTGCAGGGCACGACGCGGGCTGGATGCAGGCCGTATTCCGGTGGATTACTTGATCAGGCGCAGCGCGAAGGGATAGCGGTATTCGACGCCTTCGTTGGCCTTCATGCCGGCCATGATGCACAGGATCAGGTTGGCGAGGATCAGCAACGGCACCAGCAAGAAACCGATCAAGATGAGCATCAATGCCGACGATGCAACATAGGCGATCACCATGGTGATCTGGAAGTTCAGCGCTTCCTTGGCCTGATCGTTCACGAATGCCGCATCGGGCTTGTCCTTGTTCATCAGCCAGATCACCAGTCCGGGAATGAACCCGGCAACGATGCCCAACAGATGGGCCAACATGGCCATTTGTTTCTGATCCTGCGGTACATCGCTCATGTGTCACTCTCCCCGGTGATGAAACGGATGGTTGCCGCAGCGCGAGCGTACTACGACGTACGGATAAATTCACGCTGCGATTCGATCCACATGAACGCCATCAGCCGCCCTAATCGGCCATCGCCTCGGCCATCGCCCCGGCCACCGTCATCGCGCCGATCAGCATCGGCCCGGTGCGGATGTGCGAGCGCGGATCGACCTCGTTGCCGACCGCTTCCAGCGCGAGGAACATCTGCCGCAGGTTGCCGGCGATGGTGATCTCGTCCACCGGGTAGGCGATTTGCCCGTTTTCGACCCAGAACCCGGCCGCGCCGCGCGAGTAGTCGCCGGTCACCGGGTTCACGCCCTGCCCCATCAGTTCGGTCACGTACAGGCCACGGCCCATGCCGCGCAGCAATGTCGGCAGGTCGTCGTGGCCGAGGCTGGCCTCGAGGTTGCACACCCCGCCGGCGTTGCCGGTGCTGGACAGGCCGAGTTTGCGCGCCGAATAGCTGTCGAGCAGGTAGCGTTGCAGGGTGCCGCCGGTGACGAGGTTGGATTCGACCGTCGCCACGCCCTCGCCGTCGTAGGAACTCGAACGCAGGCCGCGCGGCAGGTGCGGGCGCTCGCGCAGGGCAAACCAGTCCGGGAAGATGCGCTGGCCCACCGCACCGAGCAGGAAGCTGGACTCGCGATACTGCGCGCCGCCGGACACAGCGCCGAGCAGGTGGCCGATCAGGCCGCGCGCCTGTTCGGAGGAGAACAGCACCGGGAAGCTGCCGGTCGGCGCACGCCGCGGATCCAGTCGCGCCAACGCACGCTGCGCAGCGCGGCGGCCGACGGTTTCGGGAGCTTCCAGGTCGAATGCCGCCAGTCCCAGCGTGTACCAGTCGTCGCGCTGCATCCCCGCGCCTTCGCCGGCGATCAGCGAGCAGGCGATGGAATGGCTGGTGCCGCGCTCGCCACCGACGAAACCGTGGCTGTTGGCGTACACCGCCAGGCTCTCGTTGGAGTTCACGCTGGCGCCTTCGGAATTGGCAATGCGCGGATCGGCGTCGCGCCCGGCAGTTTCGCAGGCGATGCCGAGCGCGACGGCGGCATCGGCGTCGATCGCCCACGGATGCCAGCGGTCGAAGTCCTCGATGCGCCGCGCCATGCGCTGCGCGTCGGCCAGTCCGGCCAACGGATCGGCCTCGGTGTAGCGCGCGATCGCGCAGGCTTGGTCCAAGGTCGCTTCCAACCCGGATTCGGACAGGTCGGCGCTGATGGCGCTGGCCTTGCGCAGACCCGACGCGCCATCGCTGAAATACACCGTCAGCGCCAGCCCGCGGTCACGGGTGAACTCGACGGTTTCCACGTCGCCCATGCGCACCGCGACGTTCAGGCCGCGGCTTTCGCTCAGCGACAGCTCGCATTGATCGGCACCACGCGCGCGCGCGCGGCGCAGGATGTCCTCGGCAAGGCCGGACAGTTCGGCGATGCGTTGCCGGGAAACGTCGTTCTTTGCGATGGCTGGTGTCACTTGCGTATCCTTATCAAGATGATTGATCACGACGAAATCGACGACACGTCAGCCGACGTCGGCTGGGACGGCCCCAGCCGCAGCCAGCTTCGGCGCGAGGCACTGGGCGTGCTGGAACTGGCGCTGCGATTGATGGATGCCAGCGAGGCGCAGTTGGCGAAGCTGCCGCTGGACGACGACCTGCGCACGCTGGTGCGCGACAGCCAGCGCATCACCCAGCAGATCGCGCGCAAGCGGCAGGCGCAGTTTCTCGCCAAGAACCTGCGCCGACAGGATGATGGATTCTTGCATGCGCTGCGCGAAGCGCTCGACCATGCCAAGGCCGACGGCCGCCGCGACGCCGCCGCGCTGCACCGCGCGGAGGATTGGCGCGAGCGCCTGATCGACGCTGGCGATGCCGCGCTGGCGGAATTCATCGCCCAGCACCCGCAGGCCGACCGCCAGCGCCTGCGCCAGCTCGCCCGCAACGCGCAGGCCGAGCGATTGCACAACAAACCGCCGCACGCGCAGCGGGAGTTGTTTCGGGCACTGCGAGAGGAGCTGGAGCGGGAAGTGTGATTTGTGATTTGTGATTTGTGAATCGTGAATCGTGAAAAGCAGATCGCACGATGTCTCGATGGGGATCGAGCGCGCTGTTTCGCCTCTCCCTCCGGGAGAGGCCGACGCGCCGCAGGCGCGGCGGGTGAGGGAATGTCGCCATGAGAATCAACAATCCCATCTTTCGCACCGTGATGAGCATTCCCTCATCCGGCGCTGCGCGCACTTGACTCGCGCCATCCTTGGCGCTCGCCCTTCGGGCCAGCTTCGCTGTTCACGGGCGCTTCCTGCGCCCGCAGTCTCCCGAAGGGAGAAGGATCGAGCACGCTGTTTCGCCTCTCCCTCCGGGAGAGGCCAACGCGCCGCAGGCGCGGCGGGTGAGGGAAGACCGCCGAGAGGCATTGGATCCAATCTTGTATCACGTTGGTGGCATTCCCTCATCCGCCCTTCGGGCACCTTCCCCCGGAGGGGGAAGGACAACTGCTTGCTTCGTTCGGGATGGCCACAAAATTTTCGATTCCCGATTCCCGATTCCCGATTCCCGATTCCCGATTCCCGATTCCCGATTCCCGATTCCCGATTCCCGATTCCCGATTCCCGATTCCCGATTCCCGATTCCCAATTCCCGATTCCCAATTCCCGATTCCCAATTCCCGATTCCCGAGTTCCCTCATCACGCCTGCGTCCCGCCCACCGTCAACGATTCCAGCAGCAAGGTCGGTTGACCCACGCCCACCGGCACCGACTGGCCTTCCTTGCCGCAGATGCCCACGCCTTCGTCGAGGGCAAGATCATTGCCGATCATCGACACGCGCTGCATCGCCTCCGGGCCGTTGCCGATCAGGGTCGCGCCCTTCACCGGGCGGGTGATCTTTCCATCCTCGATGAGATAAGCCTCACTCGCGGAGAACACGAACTTGCCGCTGGTGATATCGACCTGACCGCCACCGAAGTTCGGCGCGTACAGGCCCTTCTTCACCGAGGCGATGATCTCGGCCGGATCGTGCGAGCCTGCGACCATCAGGGTGTTGGTCATGCGCGGCATCGGCAGGTGCGCGTAGCTCTCGCGGCGGCCGTTGCCGGTCGGCGCCACGCCCATCAGCCGCGCGTTGAGGGTGTCCTGCATGTAGCCGACGAGGATGCCGTCGTCGATCAGTACGTTGCGCTGGGTCGGCGTGCCTTCGTCATCGACGTTGAGCGAACCGCGCCGTCCGGCGAGCATGCCGTCATCGACGATGGTCACGCCTTTCGACGCCACGCGCTGGCCGATGCGGCCGGCGAAGGTCGAGGTGCCCTTGCGGTTGAAGTCGCCTTCCAGACCGTGACCGACGGCCTCGTGCAGCAGCACGCCCGGCCAACCAGGACCGAGCACCACCGGCATCGCGCCGGCCGGCGCATCGACCGCATCGAGGTTCACCAGCGCCTGCCGCAGTGCTTCGCCTGCCCATGTTTCGGGCTTGCCGCCGGCGAACAGCTCGACGTAACCGTAACGCCCACCACCACCGGCATAGCCCTGCTCGCGGCGGCCGTTGGACTCGACGATCACCTGGATGTTGAACCGCACCATCGGCCGCACATCGGCAGCGACCGTTCCGGTGGCTCGCGCGAGCAGGATGGTATCCACACCACCGGCGAGGCTCACGATCACCTGCTTCACGCGCGGATCGGCCGCGCGCAGCAGTTGATCGACACGCCGCAACGCGGCGATCTTTGCGTCGGCGTCCAGCGCATCGATCGGATCGAGCGCCGGATACAGCCCGCGACCGCTGACGTGCACCGGCACGCCGCCGCTGGCCTCCACACCATTACGGGCGATTGCGCGCGCCGCGCCGGCAGCTTCCAGCAGGGCTTCGGGACGAATGTCGTCGGAATACGCGAAGCCGGTTTTCTCGCCGCTGATCGCGCGCACGCCAACCCCTTGGTCGATGGCATGCGCACCATGCTTGACGATGCCGTCCTCGATCGTCCAGCTCTCGCGGCGACCGTGCTGGAAATACAGATCGCCATCGTCGATGCCCGGCCCGAGCAGGCGCGAGAAGGCGCGTTCGAGGCTGGAAACGGACAGTCCGCCGGGGGCGAGCAGGCGCGATTCGGCGAGGGCGATCAGGTCGGTCATGGAATGTACGCAGGAGTCATGGGAAGGGTGCGGAAAACAGATTCAATTTTCACGTCGAAGTTGAAAGACGCTGGATTCCGGGTTCTGTCCGCAAACAGCGCGGACAGCCCCGGAATGACGACGCTGTGGGGATGCGTCTTTCTTGTAACTGGAATGGAGCCGTCTTGTAGCGGGAATGGAGTCATCGCCACGCGACGACGATGCATGGCGATGCCACATCAACGCGAACCGCGGATCGATCACGCCACCCGTCAGGACAAGATGGGGTGCGAACCCGCATTCCGCAAGTCGCCAACGCCGCGATCATTCGGCGCGCGATTCTATTCCGATGGCGCCGGTATCGTCTCCGCAAGCCGCCAACGGCGCGGGATTCTATTCCGATGACGTCGGTATCGTCTCCGCAAGCCGCCAACGGCACGGGATTCTATTCCGATGGCGTCGGCGTCGTCTCCACCTCGCCGTGCACCGGCACCACCTTCACCTCCGGGTGCGCCCACGGCCCGGTGACGTGGTAGCGCTTGTGCGCCATGTGTTGCAACGGTTTCTTGAGCACCTCGCCGGCGACCGCGCCGACCGCTGCACCGACCGGACCGCCGACCGCCGCACCGACCGCGGTGACCAGTCCGCCGGCCTTGGGCAACACATCGATGGTCTGATCGTAGGTCTGCGCGATCAGATCGGCGTCGCCGCGCACGATGATGTCCGCCGCGGGACCCTTGATCGTGAGTTTGTCGGCATGCGCCTTGCCGTCGGCAAACGCGAAGTGACCGCGCAACGAGTCGAAACTGAAACCCTTGTCGAAAAAGTCGCGGAAGTCGAGCGTCAGCCGACGCGGCAATTCGGCCAGACTGACCAGCCCGAGGATACGCCCGGCGCCGGGTTTGACTTCCAGCAGGCGCCCCTCGCCGACATCCAGATCCAGCGTGCCGTCCAGCGCGGCCATGCGGAATGCGCTGGGCGATCCCGGCCAGCTCGCCTGCAAGATTGCTTTCGTCTTGCCTGCGGCAACCACGCCCTTGAAACCGAACGCATCGAGCATCTTGCCGAGACTGTCGGCCTTGAAGTTCATCGACAGGCGCGTGCGCACGCCGCCACCGACGTGCAGCCAATCGCCGCTGGCATCGATGGTTTGCGATTTGGAGGCGGTATCGAGTTGGTCGATGCGCAAACCCTGCGCCACCGGATGGGTCTGCATGAGCAGGTGCCCCAATTTGGCGTCGCCGAAGCGCAGGTCGGTTACCTCGACATGCAAGGGCGGTACCTTGGTTGGGTCGATGTCGGCGTCGGCGGCAGCAGGCGCGGATTGTGGTTGCGTCGATGCCGGAGGCGGACCCGGCCAGTAAAGACGATCGAATTGCGCATGGATGCCGCGCGCCAGTTCGCTGGGAACGGTGATGCCGCCGGCGATGGCCTCGCCATCCAGACGCAGGATCGTGGCATCCGCATGCCGGTTCATGCGCAGACGGGTGTCGGCAAAATGCCGGCCGCCGAGCAATAGTTCGTCAGCCTGCACGTCCACGGTTTGCAGGTCGGCCGCACCGGGCACGGACGGCGCGCCTCCGGCCAGCGCGACCCAACCGGCGGCATCGAGCGTATCGACATGTCCTGTCGCCACCAGTCCGTGCGCTGGCAACGATGCAGCACTGGTTCCGCCGAAGGCGAGCGTCCCGCGGAATGCCTGCCGATCGTCGTAGCTGCCGCGCACCTCCAGCACATCGCCGAGGCGCACGCGCGTTTCGCCGGCACTGGCCGGGATCGGCGCACTGACTTCCAACGACAACGCCTCTGCGGGTGCCTTGGCCAACGGCGCCGGCAGCTTGAGCAACACGCCGCGCAGGTCGGAACTCACGCTGAGCTGGGATGGCGTGTTGCCGCCTTTGGCCGCAACCTCCGGCACCTTCACCTGCACCGTCCACACACCGCGACCATCGAGGATGGGCTTGAGCCAGCCCAGCATCGGCGCACGCGCGATCAACACGGCGGCCGGCAGCAGCCCGCTCACGGTCGCATCCACGGCGATGGCTGGATCCTTGGTGAACTCGCCCACGGCCAGTCGGAATTTCGCCGGCGCACCGTCGAGCTTCACGTCCAGACCATCAGCCAGCACACCGGTCTGCTCGAAATGCACACGACCGGCGACATCGGTGAAGGACACGTTCCAGCGCGGGTCGGCGAGTGTGGCGCGCGATAGATCGACATCGCCTTCGACTTGCGGCTGTCCCAGTTCGTGCTTGAGCGGGATGGTCAGGTGCACGTTGCCGCGCAGGCCGCTGCCTTGCAGATCCAGCGTGGCGATGCCGGCACCGATCTTCTTCACCAGCGGGCTTTGCCGCAGCAAGGCGAGAATCTGCGGGCCGCTGGCCAGCACGTCGGCACGAATGTCGAGGATGGGCGCGGGGAAGGACGGGATCTGCGCGGTGATCTGCGTGGCCTGCAGGCCGAGGATCGACGCCGTGCCGTCGAAGCGCATGCCGGAATCAACGAAAGCCAGTCGCCCTGCAAGGTGCTCGGCGCGCGGCCAGTCGGGCTCGAAATGCAGGCGGCCATCGACCAGATCGGCAACCGCCTCGAAGCGCCCCTCGTCATGATGGAACGGCCAGTCGCCAAGGTCGCCACCGAGCATCGCGTGCGCGCCGGCGATGCGCCCATCCTCGATGGCGTTATCCAGCCATGCGACCGTGGATGCGTGCATCTTGTTGCGCAGCCAGTAGTGCTTGGCATCGATCATGCGCGCCGGCTGCACGGTGGCGAACAGATCCAACCGCGGCTTGCGCCCATCGCTGCGGAAACGCATGGCGATGCGCGTGCGCATGTCCAGTTCTTCGTTGTGCGTATGCAGATCGGAAGACTCGAGCACCCAGTCGCCGCCATCGCGCCAGACGGTGAGATCACCATCGACAAGGAAGGGTATCGGCGGGCCATACGCCGGCGGCCACAGCAGGCGAAATGGATTCTTCGTCGGATCGGGCTTGTCGAAGGTGAAAGCGATGGCATCGCGATCGAACAGCACGCTGCCTGCCACGCCATGCAGAGCCGGGGTGTTGCCGACCGGCTCCCAGCTCGCGTCGTCCAGATGGAAGCTGCCATGCAGCGTGCCATCCGGGGCGAGACTGGCACGCACCGCACTCAGACGAATGCGTGGGGATGCATGCAACAGCCAGTCGCGCAGCCCCGCCGGCACGCGATCGCTGAGCATGCCCAGCGCCAGCAGCAGGCCGCCATCCACACGCGGGGCGGCGAGTGCGATGCCCCCGTCCGAACGCAGGGCGATGCCGTCAAGTCGATCATCGCGGCCATCCAGGGTACGCAGGCGGAACACCGGCGCCACGAAGTCCCAACCCTGCTCGAGCATGCGCCAGCGCGCGGACACCGCGATGTCCGACAGATCCACAGTGGGACGAGCCGAACCATCCGCTGCGATGGCATGCCCGGAAACACGCACGTTCCGCAGGTTGGCATCCACTTGCACGGAAGTGACGCGGCTGTCGTGGATGCCGAGCCAGAGCTGCACCTTGCCGCGCCCCTGCTCCACGCGGGCACCGGCGACGGCAAGCCAGTCGGCCCATGGCGCGAGATTGAGGTTCTCGCTGCCGATCCACGCGCTGCCGTCGTCGCTGCGCCGATCCAGATCGAGGGTCGCCAGCAGTGGCGCACCACCGGGCGCATTCACCCGCACGCCCGCACGCAGGCGCTGGGCAGTCACCCGCATGCGCAGCGCCACTTCGGGCGTGGTGTAAGCGAACCCTTGCGCGGGGATGCGCACGCTCAGGCGCGCACCGGAGATCTGCAATTCGCCCAGCCCTTCCAGCGTGGCCAATGGATTGTGGTTCTCCGGCTGGCGTGGCCCGGACAGTCCCACCAGCCGCCAGCGCCCATCGGCATCGCGTTCGACCGTCAGCGCGAGACCCTGCAAGCGCAGTTCGGTGAACGGGTGATCGGGCAGCACGCCCGAATACATCGCCACCAGCAGTTCCGCGCGATCGACCGCCAACCGATCCGCGCCCTTGCCGATGCGCACGTCGTGCAGCGTGAACAGCGGCCCGCGACTGGTCCAGTGCGCCTCGGCGCTGGCGAACTGCACGTGCCGCCCGGAGTGGGTAATCAGCCACGCGGCGATACGGTCGGGGTGTTCGCGCACCAGCGGCAGCAGGCGGTCGGCGATCGCCACCGCGACGGCCATCAGGATCAGGGCGACCACCACGACATAGAACACCCCACGGCGGGCGTGGTGCAGGCCGCGGATCAGGTGCGCCCGCACTCAGCGCGAGCCTGCGTTACAGCAGCACGACATCGTATTGTTCCTGCCGGTACTGCTCGTCCACCTGAAAGCGGATCGACTTGCCGAGAAATTCCTCCAGTTCGACCACCGCCGCCGATTCCTCCTCCAGCACTCGCGCCACCACCTTGGAGGCGGCGATCACCAGCAGCGAGGTCGCATCGAACTGGCGCACCGCGCGGGTGATCTCGCGGAAGATTTCGTAAACCACAGTTTCGGCGGTGCGCACATGGCCGCGCCCGGCGCAGGTGGGGCACGCCTCGCACAACTGGCGCTCGAGGCTCTCGGTGGTGCGCTTGCGGGTCATCTCCACCAAACCGAGCGGCGAGAATTCGTACACGCTGGTGCGCGCATGGTCGCCGGTCAGCGACTTTTCCAGCATGCGCAGCACCTGCCGGCGGTGTTCGGCGTCGATCATGTCGATGAAGTCGATGATGATGATGCCGCCCAGATTACGCAGGCGAAGCTGACGCGCCGCCGACTGCGCAGCTTCGAGGTTGGTGCGGTAGACGGTTTCCTCGAGGTTGCGCTGGCCGACGAACGAGCCGGTGTTCACGTCCACCGTGGTCATCGCCTCGGTCTGGTCGATCACCAGATAGCCACCGGATTTCAACGGGACGTTTTTCTGCAGCGCGCGGCCGATTTCGTCCTCGACCCCGTACACGTCGAAGATCGGGCGCTTGCCCAGATACAGCTCGATGCGTTCGACCAGGGCCGGGGTGAATTGCTGCACGAAGCCTTGCAGCTTGAGCATGGCCTCGCGCGAATCCACGCGTACCCGTTCGATGGCGTCGTGCATCAGGTCGCGCATCGCCCGCAGCGGCAACGGCAGATCCTCGTAGATGCGATCGCCGACCTCCGCCTGCGCCATCGCCGCGGCGATCGCCTGCCACGCGCGCTGCAGGTAGGCGATGTCGTCGGCGAAGGCTTCGCGCTCGCAACCTTCGGCATTGGTGCGCACGATGTAACCGGCCGATGCTTCACCCGCCAACTCCGCAACCAATCCGCGCAGCCGCGCACGTTCGATCTCGTCCTCGATCCGCGCCGACACGCCGATCGTGCGTACCTGCGGCAACAACACGAGGTAGCGCGAGGGAATGCTCAACTGCGTGGTCAGGCGCGCGCCCTTGCTGCCGATGGGATCCTTCAGCACCTGCACCACCACCTGCTGGCCTTCGTGCAGCAGTTCGTTGATCGCTGGCACGCCCTGGCCACCGGGAGCCGGCACGCCGACCTCGACGGGATCCTCCGCGCCTACCTGAGCATCACGCTGGATATCCGATGCATGCAGGAAGGCGGTGCGTTCCAGCCCGATCTCCACGAACGCCGCCTGCATGCCCGGCATCACCCGCTGCACGCGACCCTTGTAGATGTTGCCGACGTAGCCGCGCCGCGCCGCGCGCTCGATCTGCACCTCTTGCAGCATGCCGTTTTCGACCAGCGCCACGCGGGTCTCGCGCGGGGTGACGTTGATGAGGATTTCGCTCATGGGGAAGCGTGAATGGTGAATCGTGAATGGTGAATGGTGAAAGCCAAGCGAATGCTCCTTCTCAGATGACTGAACGATGCCACGACCCAAAGCCGTCTACTTCGGCCCATCCCGGCATCCATGATTTACTCGATTCAGATTCACGACTCACGATTCACGACTCACGATTCACGACTCACGATTCACGACTCACGATTCACGACTCACGATTCACGACTCACGATTCACGACTCACGATTCACCAATCACTGCTCCCAACCCATTTCCCGCAGCAGCGCCGCGGTTTCGTACAGCGGCAAACCCATCACCCCCGAATAGCTGCCTTCCAGATGCTCGATGAAAGCCGCCGCGCGGCCCTGGATCGCATAGCCGCCCGCCTTGCCGCGCCACTCGCCGCTACCGACGTAAGCGGCGATGGCCGTCTCGTCGAGCGCCGCGAAGCGCACCTGCGACACCGACTGCGCGTGCAGTTCGCGCGCTGCGCCGACCGCCCACACCACGCTGATCACCCGATGCGTGCGCCCGGACAGGCGCGCCAGCATCGCCGTCGCAGCGGCTTCATCGTCAGGTTTGCCGAACACCTCCTCGTCCAGCACCACCTCCGTATCCGCACCGATCACCACCGCGCCCCGGGTGGCCATGACGCGCAACAACCCCGCGCCGGCCTTTTCGCGCGCCACCCGGTTGACGTAGTCGGCTGGGGATTCGCCGGGCAGGCGCACCTCGGGCACGTCCACCTCGAGCACACCGGGTTCGACGCCGATCTGGCGCAACAGTTCCAGCCGCCGCGGGGATTGGGATGCCAGATGGATCATTCACGGAAGAATAACCGGTACGGGGGTGACAGCCCATGCACGGCGAGCCATGTCCCATGCATTGAGGCGCGTAACGCAACACGACAGCGCTGCCTTTTGACGAGATTCGGCGTCAATTCCTGTAATCTTGGTCGGAAATCATGCTCACGATGAAGGCCAAATACGCCCTGCGCGCCCTGTGCGCCCTCGCCGGTGCGGAAGCGCCGCGCTTGCAGGCGCGCCAGATCGCCCGCGATGCGCGGGTGCCGGAGAAGTTTCTCGAAGCGATCCTCGTGGATCTGCGCAAGGCCGGCATCCTCGACAGCAAGCGCGGCGTGCGTGGCGGTCACGCGCTGGCCCGCCCCGCCGCGCAGATCATGATCGGCGACGTGATTCGTGTCCTCGATGGCCCACTCGCGCCGATTCCCTGCGCCAGCGTCACCGCTTACAAGCCTTGTGCCGACTGCCCCGACCCGGATGCCTGCGCGGTGCGTGTGTTGATGGGCAGCGTCCGCGATGCGATGGCGCAGGTGCTCGATCACCGCAACCTCGCGCAGTTGGCACAGGATGCGCAGCATCTGCACGAACGGCGCGACCGCCGGCGTCTCGGCGACCCGCCGCGACCCGGTCGCACGGTTTCGACGTAAGCATCGCCGGCATGCGCATCGCCCTGGCGGGAGTGCACAAATGCTTCGGTGAGTTTCCGGCGCTGGGCGGCATCGATCTCGCCATCGCCTCGGGCCAATTGCTGGCCGTGCTCGGACCTTCGGGTGCAGGGAAAACCACCCTGCTGCGCGTGCTGGCCGGACTGGAAAAACCCGAAGCTGGCAGCGTGCGGTTCGGCGACCGCGATGCCGCCACGCTGAGCCTGCGCGAGCGCCGCGTCGGACTGGTCAGCCAGCATTACGCGCTGTTCCCGCACTTGAGCGTGTTCGAGAACGTCGCCTTCGGCCTGCGCACGCGCCCGCGCCGCGAACGGCCGGCGGGCGAGGAACTGCGCCGTCGCGTGGACGATCTACTGCAGCGCGTGCAGATCGCCGACTTGCGCGACCGCCTGCCCAGCCAGATATCCGGCGGGCAGATGCAGCGCGTCGCCCTCGCCCGCGCACTGGCCATCGAGCCGTCCGTATTGCTGTTCGACGAACCCTTCGGCGCGCTCGACGCCAAGGTGCGCCGCGAATTGCGCGGTTGGCTGCGGCAGATGCACGACCAGACCGGTTACACCACGGTGCTGGTCACCCACGATCAGGAAGAAGCGCTGGAACTGGCCGACCGCGTGGTGGTGCTGCGCGCCGGACGCATCGAGCAGGATGGCAGCCCCGACGAGGTGTATTCCAACCCTGCCAATGCCTTCGTGTTCGATTTTCTGGGTCGCTCCAATCGGCTGTCCGGGCAGGTGCGCAAAAGCTGTTTCCATCCCGATGGCAGCGCGATCACCCTGCCCTGTGCCGGCGTGGCCGATGGCCCGGCATGCCTGTATGCGCGTCCGCACGACACGGTGATGACGAGCGCGGCAGGCATGTCCGCGCAGGTGGTATTCGCGCAGCACCGTGCCGGGCGGCTTGTGCTCACCCTGGCATTGCCGCAACAGATCGATCGGCTGGAAGTGGACATCGGCACGCGGGACGCGACGACCGTGCCCGCCATCGGCGAAACCGTGTGCGTGCTGCCCACACGCTATCGGGTGTTCGCGGATCGCACCTAACGCGCGAATCGGAAAACGGGGTTGTCGTCTTCTGCGGCACGCTCATCGCCGGTTCGGGTGGATCGGTTATCGTGACCGTCACCCACACAACGGAGCCATGACCATGTCGATCCGCCACCTCGCCCTGTGCGCCCTGCTGCTCACACCCAATGCCTTCGCGCAGAACGCGCCGCCCATCGCCTTGCCGGGCGACGCCACCTTGCTGCAGGTCAACGCGCATGGCGAATCGCATCGCGTGCCCGATGTGGCGACGATTTCGGCCGGCGTGGTCACCCGCAATGCCGATGCCAACGCGGCACTGCGCGCCAACGCTGCGCGCATGTCGGCCGTGGTTGCCGCGCTCAAGCAGGCCGGCGTGGCCGAACGTGATATTCAGACGTCCAGCATCGGCCTGCAGCCGCAATACACCTACGGCGACAAGCAGCCTCCGAAGATCACCGGCTACGAAGTCGCCAACACGGTCAGCGTGCGCCTGCGCGAGACGGCGAAGATCGGCAATGTGCTCGATACCCTCGTGCGTGTGGGCGCCAATCAGATCCTCGGCCCCAACTTCAGCGTGGACAAACCCGAGGCAGCGCTCGACGAGGCGCGCCGCGCTGCCGTGGAACAGGCAAGGACGCGTGCCGACGTGTACGCGCAAGCAGCGGGGTTGAAGGTGCGGCGGATCGTGAGCATCACCGAATCCAGTGAATCCACACCACCGCGGCCGATGGCGCGGATGACCTTCGCAGCAACGAACGTGGGGATCGCCACGCCCGTGGAGACAGGCGAGAATACGCTTGCGGTCGATCTCGACGTGAGGTTCGAATTGGGGCGTTGACCCATTCGCCAGCAAGCCGGCGCACATCCCGCGATTGGTCGCCGGCTTGACGATCTGCCGCGGCACAGCCAGCATGCCCTGCCCGCGCCGACCGCGCGGGAGCACTCCCACTACGGATCAGGCACGTCCATGCAGTCTTCCCCACCGCTCGGCTACGTCAGGGACACCGGCACCGCCAAGGGCCGCGGCGTGTTCGCCACCCGCGACATCGCTGCCGGCGAAACCGTCGAAATCGCCCCGGCCATCGTGTTGACCGCGCCATGGCTGCCGTTGCCGATCCGCCTGCGCCATTACGTCTTCAACTGGGGCCACCTGACCAAGGGTCCAAAGGCGATCGCGATGGCGATGGGCTACGGCAGCATGTACAACCACGCCAACCCGGCCAACCTGCGCTACGAGGGGTTGACCGACGGCAATTTCATGCGCTTCATTGCCGACCGCGATATCGCCGCCGAAGAGGAAATGACGATCAACTACAACGCCTGCGGCACGGTGGCATCCGAGGCGGACACCTGGTTCAAGGCCAACGGCATCCAGCCCTTCAAGGAGTGATGCCGAAGGCAACTCCATGCAACGCTTCCAGAGGGTCGGCAGGGGGGGCGAAGGAATATTGCACCGCCCCCGAACCGACCGTCGCCACGGATATTTTGAACGCCTTGCACGCTGTGCCTCGCAGGCGTAGGCCAGCGCCCAGTGCGTGTGCCCGATCGGGGCGGTCAGGGTGACGGAAGCCAATGCTTACATGGTTCAACGCGCAGGATATCGCGGCCTGCATTACATTTCGAACGGCACAGTCCCTCGCCCGCATCGCAGGGGCGGGTTCATGCGCGATGGTAGGGATGATGGGCCAGCATGCTCGCCGCGCGATAGAGCTGTTCGGCGACGATCAGCCGCACCAGCATGTGCGGCAGGGTGGCCAGTCCCAGCGACCAGCTTTCATGCGCGGCCGCGCGCACTGCCTCCGCGTGGCCTTCCGGCCCGCCGATCAGGAATGCCAAATCGCGCCCCTGCCCGCGCCAGTGCTCCAGCCGTTGCGCGAGTTGCGGCGATGCGTGCATGCGCCCTCGATCGTCGAGCAGCACGACGTAGGCGTTTTTCGGCAACGCCGCGAGCACGCGCGCGCCCTCGTCGGCCATCGCGCGTTCGACATCACGATGCTTGCCACGCATCCCGGGGGCGATCTCGATCAGTTCCAGCGGCAGCCAGTGCGACAGCCGTTTCGCGTAGTCGGCGTAGCCCGTCGCCACCCAGTCCGGGGCATGTTCACCGACTGCGATCAGGCGTGCGCGCATGCCCGCAACGGCCTTGCATCCGTGCCGTCAGAGCGGCTCGACCCGCACCGCCGTGCCGTAGCACAACACTTCGGTGAGGCCGGTCATGATGTCGGTAGCGTCGTAGCGAACCGCGACGATGGCATTGGCACCCATGCGCCGGGCATGCTTGACCATGTCGCGGTAGGTTTCCTCGCGGGCCTGCTCGCACAGATCCGTATAGATCGTGATGTTGCCGCCGAACAGCGATTGCAGGCCGCCGAGGAAATTGCCGACCACCGAGCGCGAGCGCACGATGATGCCGCGGACGAGGCCGATGTTGCGCACGATGCGATAGCCGGGAAGCTCCAGCGCCGTCGTCACCATCGCATCGCCGAGCATGTCGCCGGCAGGTGGCTGGATGGAGCCGGAATTGTAAGGGTCGTTCATGCGACTTCTCCCCTCACTCGCTTTCCGGCGGCTGGTCGCCCACCGTCCACAGCCGCTCGATGGCGTAGAACTCGCGCACCCGCGGCAGCATGACGTGGACGATCACGTCGGCCAGATCCACCAGCACCCATTCGGCTTCGCGTTCGCCTTCCACGCCCAGCGGCATCACCCCGACCTTTTTGGCGAAGCGCACCACCTCGTCGGCGATCGACTTGACGTGGCGGGTGGAGGTGCCCGATACGACCACCATGAAATCGGCGATGCTGGTCTTGCCGCGGATGTCGATTTCCACCGCGTCCTTGGCCTTGATCTCCTCGAGCGCGGCGCGCACCTGTGCGAGCAGGGCTTCGGCCGAGGGCGGCGGTTCCGGCATGCGGGTCTTGATGACGACGGCCTGGGTGGTCAAGTGGGCGGATCCTCGGTGGCGGCGGAGTGCCGCGGGGAAAGTATAGGACAACGCCGGATGAATCAGCGTTGCCATGAATCAAGCCGGCGGCGTCGATCGCCGGGGCTGTGCGTACAAACGCTGCGCGCGGATGCAGGCGGCCACCGCCGGCGGGACCTGATCCTCCCACGGCCGGCCGGTGGCGATGCGCTCGCGCAGGTCGCTGGCGGCTTCCGGGCGAGGCGGCAGGTCGAGCCGGAATACCCGCCCGGATGGCGATGCCGTCAAGGTAGATGGATCGATTGTCCAGCGACCCGTCAGTGCATCGCGCAACTGCGGATCCAGATCGTCCATCGCGCACCCCGGACGCACGGCCACGATCCAGTGTGCGAGATCGGGCAATTCGCGCCAGCGATGCCAGCGATGCAGGTCGCGGAAGGCGTCCGCACCGAGCAGCCAGGCCAGAGATGCGTCGGGCTCGATTTCCGCGCGGACTTGTATCAGCGTGTCCACCGTGTAGGACGGCCCGGTGCGCCGCAATTCGCGGCGATCCACCTGCAGGCGTGGATGCCCGGCGACGGCCAGATCGAGCATCGTCGCACGCTGTTGCGCGCTCGCACCGGGCGGCGCACGGTGCGGCGGATCGGCCGACGGTAACAGGGACACGTCGGAATCGAAGCGCGCCACGGCGGCGTCGGCGACCGCCAGATGCCCGTTATGCACCGGATCGAAAGTGCCGCCGTAGAGGATGCGAATCACCGAGCCGCTCGCATCGTGGCTCAGGCCACCAGCAAGCGCCGGCCACGCGACGTGGCGATGGCGACCAGCAGGCGTTCCAGTGCGATCCACGCATCGCCCACCTCGCGTCCCTTGGCCATGCGGTCGATGCGCCCGATCTCGATGGCGAAGGCCTCCCAGCGCGCTGCATCGTGGCGTTCGATCGCGCGCCGAAATGCCGTCTGCTTCGTATCCCAGATCCGCTGCGCCGTCATCGCCGCGCGCAAGTCGCCACCGCGTGCAGCCTCGGCTGCCAATCCCGCCAGTTGCAGAATTTGCTGCACCAGCGGACCGAGCAAGGCCGGCACCGCATCGCCCTCGGCACGCAAGGCATGCACGATGCGCAGCATGCGCGCGGCATCGCCTTCGAGGCAGGCGTCGGCGAGCTTGAACACGTCGAAACGCGCCGAATCGGCAACCAGCCGTTGCATCTGCTTCGCATCGATTCGAGTTTTGCGATCCACCAGCAACGACAATTTTTCCACTTCCTGCGCGGCTGCCAGAAGATTGCCTTCGACCCGCTCGGACAGCAGTTCGGCAGCCTCGTGGCTGGCGTCTATGCCGCGCGCGCGCAGCCGCGACAGCAGCCATTCGGGCAACTTGTGGCGTGGCAGCGGCCACATCGCCAGCACATGCCCTGCCTTGGCGATAGCCTTGGCCCACGCCAGCTCTGCATGCCGCTTGCTCCAGTCCAGGCACGTCAGCAGCAAGGTAATACCAGGCGGCGGATCCTTGCAGTAGGCCGCGATCACGTCGCCGCCTTCCTTGCCGAGCTTGCCGTCGGGCGTGCGCACGTCGAGCAGGCGCGCGCTGGCGAACAGGCTCAACGCGGAAAAATCGCCGACCAGTTCGTCCCAGTCGAAACGGCCATCGACGTCGTACACACTGCGCTCGCAGCCCTCCGCGCGCGCCTTCGCGCGCACCGCATCAGCGGCTTCGATCACCCGCAATTCTTCCGTTCCGGCAATCAGGATCGCCGCCGGCAGCGGCGAGCGCGTCAGCGCGTTGCCGAAGCTGGACTCATCCTGAAACTGCATCGACCCATGCCTGTCTCATGGCTGCACGTGGCGCAGCGCGATGCCGATCCGGCGCATGATCGCGGCGGCCATGTCGTGCTGCATTTCCTCGCGGATGGTCTGCTGCTCCTGCGCCGCGCCCAGCGCGTTGGCGATGTCGTAGGCGTAGTCGCGCTGCAGGCGCACTTCCTGCAAGGGTTCGATGTCCTTGCCGTCGGCGGCGGTGAAGGCGAACTTCACCACGTAGGTGACGTAGTACTCAGTGGCCTGCGCATGCGCATTGATCGTCAGCGGCTGCTGATCCCAAGTCTCGGAGACGATACGCAAGGTCGCCGATGGCGCCTTCGGATCGGTGGCCGGTTGCGCATGCGCGCGGGTCAGCGCGTGCGACAAGGTCAACGTCAAAGGGCTGTAGGGATCGCTGCCTATCACCTTCACCGGACCCACCGAATCGGGGACGACCAGCGCACCGCGCGGATGGAAGCCGCAGCCGGCCAGCACAAGGGCGGCGATGCAGGCAAGCACAAGGCAAATTCGGCGCATCGGCATGGTCAGGTTCCGGGCGTTGGATGCTGCGCACGCGGTCGGCGCGACGAGTGGGCGTTCATGATACGCGGGCGCGTGACAACAGCGATGGGCGATCACGCCGCCGCGACGATGTTGACGATCTTGCCCGGCACCACGATCAGCTTGCATACCTGCTGGCCGTCGAGGAAACGCGCCACGTTCGGCTCGGCCAGCGCGGCCTGCTCGATCGCCTCGCGCGGGGCGTCCACCGCCACCTCGATGGTGCCGCGCAGCTTGCCGTTGACCTGCACCGCCAGCTTCACCGCATCGCGTTGCAAGGCGGCGGCATCCACCGCCGGCCAGCGCAGTTCTTCGATCAGTTGCTCGGGGTTGCCCAGCTTCTGCCACATCGCATGCGCGAAATGCGGGGTCATCGGATTGAGCAGGCGCAGCAGCTTGGAGTAACCCTCGTACTGCACCGCCAGCCGATCATTCGCCAGCGCATCGCCGGCTGCCGGTTCCAGCGGCAGGCCTTCGAGCACGCGCAGGATCTTCATCGCCGCCGAAACCACGGTGTTGAATTGCAACCGGCGCATGTCGTAATCGGCCTGCGCGACGTGCTGGTGGATCTCGCGACGCGCCGCGCGCAAGCCTGCATCCAGATGACCGGCATCGACCACGCCGGGCCTTCCGCGTGCGGCGGTTTGCGCAGCGAGTTTCTCGCCCCATCCCCACAGCCGACGCAGGAAGCGCGCGCAGCCTTCCACTCCCGCCTCGCTCCATTCCAGCGACTGCTCGGGCGGGGCGGCGAACATCGAGAACAGACGCACCGTGTCGGCACCGTATTTGCCGACCATCGCCTGCGGATCCACGCCGTTGTTCTTCGACTTGGACATCTTCTCGATGGGGCCGATCTGTACCGGCTTGCCGTCGGCCTTGAGGGTGGCGCCGACGACGTGGCCGCGCGCATCGCGCTGCATCTCCACGTCGGCGGGATTGATCCAGTCTTTCGCGCCATGCGCGTCTTCGCGATAGAAGGTCTCGGCGATCACCATGCCCTGACAGAGCAGGCGGGTCGCCGGTTCGTCCGAATCGACCAGCCCTGCGTCGCGCAGCAGCTTGTGGAAAAAACGGAAATACAGCAGATGCAGGATCGCGTGCTCGATCCCGCCAATGTAATGATCCACCGGCAGCCAGTGGCGCGCGCGCACATCGACCATGTCGGCTGCACCGGGGCTGGTATAACGCGCGTAATACCAGCTCGACTCCATGAAGGTATCGAAGGTGTCGGTCTCGCGCTCGGCAGCGCCGCCACATTGTGGGCACGTCGTCTTGCGCCACTGCGGATCGGCCTTGATCGGCGAGCCCGTACCCATGAAGGCCACGTCCTCGGGCAGCAGCACCGGCAGTTGCTCCTCGGGCACCGGCACCGCGCCGCACTTGTCGCAATAAATAATCGGGATCGGGCAGCCCCAGTAGCGCTGCCGGCTCACGCCCCAGTCGCGCAAGCGGAAGTTGACGCGGCGGCGGCCGCGGCCTTCGCGTTCGAGGCGTTCGGCCAGCGCCGCGAAGGCTTCCTCGTAACCCATGCCGTCGAGTTCGCCCGAGTTCACGCAGGTGCCGTATTCGGTATACGCACCGTTGACGATGATGGATTGCTCGAAATCGGCGACGATCGCCATCGCGCCCTCCGCTTCGATCACGTCCAGCGCCCTGCCCTCGCCGAGCGCAGCGGTCATCGCATCGGCATTGCCGGCGGCATCGCGGCCGACTTCGAGGATGGCATCGCGCACCGGATCGCTGACGATCACCATCTTGATCAGCAGGTCGTACTTGGTCGCGAACTCCCAGTCGCGCTGATCGTGCCCGGGCACGCCCATCACCGCACCGGTACCGTAACCCATCAGCACGAAGTTGGCGATCCACACCGGCACGCGCTCGCCGCTGATCGGGTGGATGGCGTGGAAGCCGGTGTCGATGCCCTTCTTTTCCTGCGTCTCGATGTCGGCGGTGGCGGTGCCGCCATGCCGGCATGCGTCGATGAAGGCCGCGATCTTCGCATCGCGCGCGGCGGCGCGTTGCGCCAGCGGATGTTCGGCGGCGATCGACAGGAAACTCACGCCCATCAGGGTGTCCGGGCGGGTGGTGAACACCGTCAACGGCTCGCGCTGCCCATCCACATCGAAGGCGATTTCCAGACCTTCACTGCGGCCGATCCAGTTGCGCTGCATGGTCTTGACCGAATCCGGCCAGCCGGGCAACTGGTCGAGGCCATCGAGCAACTGCTGCGCGTAGTCGGTGATCTTCAGGAACCACTGCGGGATCTCGCGCTTTTCCACCGGCGCGCCGGTGCGCCAGCCGCGACCGTCGATCACCTGCTCGTTGGCAAGCACGGTGTGATCGACCGGATCCCAGTTCACCACCGACTGCTTGCGATAGGCCAGGCCCTTCTTGAACAGACGCACGAACATGCGCTGCTCGTGCACGTAGTAATTGGGCTTGCAGGTGGCGAACTCGCGCGTCCAGTCGATCGCGTAGCCCATCGTCGCCAGTTGTTCGCGCATGTGCGCGATGTTGGCGTAGGTCCACTTCGCCGGCGCGGTCTTGTTCTTGATCGCGGCGTTCTCGGCCGGCAGGCCGAAGGCATCCCAGCCCATCGGTTGCAGCACGTTCTTGCCGAGCATGCGCTGGAAGCGGCTGATCACGTCGCCGATGGTGTAGTTGCGCACATGCCCCATGTGCAGCGCGCCGGAAGGGTACGGCAGCATCGACAGGCAGTAGAACTTGGGCTTCGGATCGGCCTCGTTGACCTCGAAGGCGCGGGTTTTCGACCAGTACGCCTGCGCGGCGGCCTCGACCGTGGACGGGTCGTAGGCGGGAACGGGTGCGGCGGCGGGCGAATCGGGACGGTCTTGCATGGGGCTGGGGTCGCAGGGACGAGCGGCAACAGGCCGTCCAGCCTACCGCAGTGCAGCACGAGGGGAAAGCCGGTTCATGGCAGCCAGCCCATGACTGAGCCATACCGGCTTTCCCGGAGGCCGTTTGAATCTGTCAAACCGTCTTGGCCAAACCCGCCTGTGCCGACGGCAGTTCAAGCCCTTGCCGTGACAAGTCGATGTCGTACGTCCGTTGGATTGGACAGTGCCGGATCGCGAGCCAGTTATAATTCGATACTGGCTGGAACATCTGAACCCGCATGGACTACGACACCGAACCACGCGGCCCCGTCAGCGAACTGGTCGAACTGCTCTCGCTGGAGCGGCTGGAGAACAACCTGTTCCGCGGGAAGAGCCGCGACATCGGCACGCGCTACGTGTTCGGCGGGCAGGTACTCGGGCAGGCGCTGTCAGCGGCGCAGGCGACCGTGGAGGGCGCGCGCGCGGTGCATTCGCTGCACGCCTACTTCCTGCGCGCCGGGGACATCGAACATCCGATCGTCTACGTGGTGGACCGCACCCGCGACGGCGGCAGTTTCTCAGTGCGACGGGTGACCGCGATCCAGCACGGGCAACCGATCTTCGTGGTGGCCGCGTCCTTTCAGGTGCACGAGGACGGCGCCGAGCACCAGTTGCCGATGCCGGTGGTGCCCGCGCCGGACGACTTGCCGCCGCTGCCGCCGCTGGATGCGGCCGTGCGCGCGAAACTGTCGCCGAAGATGCTGCGCTGGCTTGATCGAGCCGGCCCGTTCGAGTTTCGCCACGTCTATCCGCGCGACGAGCTCCATCCCGGCAAGCGGCCGCCGTTCCAGCAGGTGTGGTTCAAGTTGTCCGAACGCATCGGCGACACGCCGGAATTGCACCGGGCCATGCTTGCCTACGCATCCGACTTCCACCTGATCGGCACCGCGACCTTTCCGCACGGCATTAGCTATTACCAGCCGAACGTGGTGATGGCCAGCCTCGACCACGCGATGTGGTTCCATCGCCCGTTCCGCATCGACGATTGGCTGCTGTATTCCTGCGACAGCCCCACCGCGCAGGGCGCGCGCGGACTCGCGCGCGGGACGATCTACGACGTCCGCGGCACGCTGGTGGCGTCCACCGCGCAGGAAGGGCTGATGCGCATCCAGCCGAAGGAGCGCGCCTGATGCGCATGGTGTTCACGTCCCCGCGGCTGGAAAACGTCGAGGCGGTGGCGAAGCTGCTCACCGAAGCCGGCATCGAGGTGAAGGTTGCCAACGACCGCTCGTACAAGGGCGCCCGTCGCAAGGTCTTCAGCTATCGCGACAAGCCCGACGCGGAGGGCAACCCGCAGGTGTGGGTGCTCAAGGCCGAAGACCAGCCGCGCGCCCGCGCGATGCTGCGCGAGCAGGGCCTGCTGGAAACCACGCGGCACGGCGTGGGCTTCGGCGGCGACACCGCACCGCCCTCGTTCCTGCCATTGTCCGCTCAACAACCGGCGGCGCGTCAACGCGACGCACGCGCCACGTTCACGATGCGCATCCGCCTGATCCTGCTGGCGGTCATCGCGGCGCTGACGGTGCTGACGATGACCGGTGTACTGCATCGATGATCGTCGTGGCGGGTCGCCTGCCCGCTGCGGCGACATTGCGGATCAGTATCCCGGCGGCAGCGCGAACTCGCTCATCTCCACGAAACCGTCGTGGTTCTCGTCGAAGAAAGCGAACGCCGGCGCGAAGCGCGGGAACGCGGCCTTGAACTCGGCCGGGCTGAGTTTGCCGTCATGGTTGGTGTCGGCCTTGTTGAACAGCGCCTGCATGCGCTGCGCGCGCGCATTGAGCGCCCGCTGCGCCAGCTCGGCAGCGCCCCTTTGCATCTCCCCGCGATCCACGAAGCCGTCGTGATTGGCATCGAAGGCATTGAAATTGGCGACCACGACGGTCATGCCGGCATCCCTCGCCTCCTGCAAAGACAGTTTGCCGTCATGGTTCACGTCGGCCTTGTCGAACGCCGCCATGCGCAATTGCACGCTCTGCTGGGCCGCGCGAATGACCTGCGTCCGCCACCATGCCTTGACCTCCGACATGGTGACCACGCCGTCGCGATTGGCATCGATGGCGTCGAAATCCCGCGCGACCGCCGGTGCGGCCGCAGCTTCCTGCCGGGTGATGCGGCCGTCGTGGTTCGCGTCCAGATCGCCGATCCAGACGATGGGCGGACTCTTTCCGGCAGGTGCCGATGTCGACTGCGCCGCCAAGGATGCGCCGATGCAACAGGCTCCGAACAGGACAGTCAGCAAGGATGCTCGAAGCGACGGCATGCGATTCATCGGCGACTTCCGTACGTATGGATGAGGGCGGCACTATAGCCCACGCGCGTCGACGGCAGTGGATTCGGTCTGCGTGGCGCGCTTGGGCGGCAACTGGAATCGAGGCGCTTGAAAGAAAATCGGCCCCGAGGATCAAGCATCGCGTTCTTGATCCGTGTGTGAGCCATCCTTGGCTCGCGTTGGCAGGCTGCTTTGCAACAGTCTGCCAGATGGAATTGATTCCCATGGCAGGAAGTAAACCCTGCCTGCGGCCACATGCCGCATCTCACCGTACCCCCACGCACCCCGTGCACACCCGTTCCACGCGGTAACCGTCCTTGCGCAGCAGTGCCACCAGCCCGTCAGGACCGAGCAGGTGCATGGCACCGACGATCACCAGCGTGTTGCCGTGCACGGCAGCGGCCATGCGATCGAGTTGCGGCACCCAGGCATGGTTGCGATCAACGATCACGCGTTGCATCGTTTCGGGTTGCTCCTTGAGTTCCTTCGCTTCTTCCCGATACAGGCCGTCGGCGTCGCCATCGCGCCACGTCGCGTGCATCTGCGCCATCTTGCTGCGGAATTGCGGTATCTCGTCGAGCATCTGCCGCAGATCGTGCACCTGCTCGGCGAGCGGCGTGGAGGCGAGGATGCGCATCTGCTGCTCGGCGGTCTCGAAGCCGCCCGTTTGCTTGTGATCGGCCACCGCCTGATCCATGAAGTGCTTGTCGAGGCCGCGATTGGGATCGTACGAAAGTTTCTTCGTCTCCAGCGCGAGGATGGTCAGGCTGGCCAGCCACGGGCGCATCCGCGACAACACGAGTTCCGACAAGCCATTGGTCTGCGCGTACGCCTGCAAGCGCTGCCATGTTTGCGGCTCCAGATCGGTTTTCAGGCTTTGCGCTGGATCCTGATACATGCCCAGCGTCGCCGTCGGCCCCAACACGCTCAACGGATTCATCTCATCCGGCGGCATCTCGAACAGCACCTGTTTCGCATTGCGGTACGCCGTGTCCACATCCGACGAGAGCGGATAGTCGGACGCCAGCAGGATGTGCATCGACCCCAGCAGGTACACCGTGGTATCGCCGCGCGTGGCCTTCCACAGCAACGGCGTGGGCGGTTTGGCGAACGCACAGGCGGCCAGCAGCCAGCCGAGGACGAAAACCCACAACGGATGCAGGCGACAGCTCATGGTTTGTCCTTGTTCTGCTGTGGCCCGCGATAGATTTTTTCGCCGGCGGTGATGGCGAGGTCGAGGCGGTTTTCCGGCGGCGGCAGCGGACAGGTCGCGTAGTGGGTGAACACGCACGGCGGGTTGTAGGCCTGATTGAAGTCCACCACGGTGATGCCGTTTTTCGGTGGATCGGCATACAGGAAGCGGCCCGCGCCGTAGGTGAGCTTGCCGTTGGTGCGGTCGGCGAAGATCAGGAACAACTGGCCATCGCCCTCGTCCACGGCTTCGAGGCGATAGGTCTTGCCGTTCTTCTGAAACACCACCACGCCGGGGTTGGCCATCGGCTCGATGGTGTTGATGACCGAGGCGATCTCGATGGTGCGTCCCTTGGGGTGCGGCTCGAAGGTGGCGTTGATGCGCCAACTTGGATCGGCATCAAAATAGTCGATGTGGGTGAAGCCGGTGCGGGTGGGCGCGTTGGCATCCTTCACCCGCAGCGCGAACTTGTGCGCGCGCTCGATCACCTGAAAGTTCGCCGAGCCTTGATTGAAAGACACGATCGTCGGACCACGTTCGTCGGTGGTCGCATCCGTGCGCAGAACGACCTCGCCGCTGGCCGGCCTGCCGTCGATGGCGACGCCAGCCGCGGCGTCGGCCTTGAACATCGCCTTGCCGTCCTTGAGCACCAGCGTGCCCAGCGACGCCGGCCCGGTGTTGAGTTGCAGGTCGTTGGATGCGGCCGCGCCGAGGCGATGCGTGCCCGGATCGATCCAGTGCAGACCGACCAGCGAGAGCCAGCCGTCGGGGGCGCGCAATCCGGCGACGCGCGCCTGTCGCCAAGCTTGGGTTTGCTTCATGAAATGATCTGCCTGAGTGGTGGTGGCAAGCGGTGTGGCGACGGGTCGCGATGGCGCCGAAGGTGTCCACGCGCCTGTAACCTGCGCGCCAGACGCGCACAAGACAACCATCGCCAGCACGAGATTGCGCGAGCGCGGTCGGAACGATGTGGGTTTGCGATCAGACACGAGCAGCTCCAGTGAACGGCGAAATCCTTGTTGGCAGAATTGGCAGCGTTGCCCCCACCCGCTTGCAGACGAATCCGCGGTTGGAAGGTCGGCATGCGCCCCCATCACCTCCTTCCCCCGCACGCGGGGGAAGGGGGCTGAAGCGCTCTCGACCGAAAGGATACGGGTCAAACGGGCTGTCACCTCAGCGCCCACGCAGGAACAGCCGGTCGAGTTCGGCCATGCCCAGTTGCACCCACGTCGGGCGGCCATGATTGCATTGCGCGGAGCGTTCCGTCGCCTCCATGTCGCGCAGCAGGGCGTTCATCTCGGGAATCGTCAGGCGGCGGTTGGCGCGCACCGAACCGTGGCAGGCCATGGTCGAAAGCAGTTCGTTGCGGTGCTCGTCCACCTTGCGCGAGCCGCCGTGTTCGCGCAGGTCGGTGAGCACGTCCAGCAGCAAAGGGCGCGGATCGGCATCGGCCAGCAGCGCCGGCACGCCGCGCAGGGTCAGCGCCTGCGGGCCGCTACGGCCGACCTCGAAACCCAGTTCGGCCAGCGCCTGCGCGTGTTCCTCGGCGGCATCGGCCTCGCGCTCGGACAGCGCCAGCGTCGGCGGCACCAGCAGCGGCTGGGTGCGGATGCCGACGCCGTCCTGTGCGGATTTCAGGCGCTCGTAGGTGATGCGCTCGTGGGCGGCGTGCATGTCCACAAGGATCAGGCCCTGCGCGTTTTGCGCGAGGATGAACACGCCGTGCAACTGCGCCAGTGCATAGCCCAGCGGCGGCGCCTGCCCTTCCTCGCCGGGTGGCGGCAGTGGTGACGGTGCTTCGTTGCGCGCAAGACTCGCCACGCTCGCCGCAACGGCGCTGCCGAATCCGCCGGCATACGCGGCCGCGCGTTCATTCACACTCAGCGACAAGCCCGATTGCCGCATTGCAGGCCAAACGAAATGGCCGCGCGCCGCGGCATCGCCACCGGCTGCGGGCGCGAAAGTTGTGTCCATCGCAGGCGTCGGCACGCCCTGCGGCGGCGAGACGACCGCACCCGCGCGGGTGGACGCCAGCGCTTCATGCAAGGTGCGATAGACGAAATCATGCACCAGCCGGCCATCGCGAAAACGCACCTCGTGCTTGGCCGGGTGCACGTTCACATCCACCCGTCGCGGATCGAGTTCGAGGAACAGCACGAAGGCCGGATGGCGGCCGTGAAACAGCACATCCGCGTACGCCTGCCGCACCGCGTGGGCGACGCTGCGATCGCGCACCGCGCGGCCGTTGACGAAAAAATACTGCTGATCCGTGCTCGATCGCGCGGTGGTCGGCAGGCCGATCCAGCCGTGCAGGCGCAACCCCGCGGCGGCGTGATCGAGCGCGAGGCAAGCGTTGGCGAAGTCCGCGCCCAGCGCCTCGGCGATGCGCGCCGAGGCAGGGTCGTCCTTGCGTGGCGGCCGGTAGTGTTTCAGCACGCGCCCGTTGTGGCTGATCCGCAGTTCGACCTGCGGGCGCACCAGCGCCAGCGCGCGTAGCCATTCTTCGATGTGACCCAGCTCGGTGCGCTCGGCCTTCAGGAATCGCCGCCGCGCGGGCACGTTGTAGAACAGGTCGCGCACCTCGAGGGTGCTGCCGCGCGCATGCGGATGCGGGGCGATGGGCGCGGGCTTGCCGCCATCGACCTGCAATCGCGCGCCGTGCGCGGAGGCTTCGTCGCGAGAAGTCAGCGCAAAACGGCTGACCGCGGCGATCGACGGCAAGGCCTCGCCGCGAAAGCCCATCGTCAGCACGCCTTCGAGATCCTCCAGCGAAGCGATCTTGCTGGTGGCGTGGCGCGACACCGCCAACGTCAAGTCATCTGCGTCCATGCCAGCGCCGTCGTCGCGCACGCGGATCAGGCGGATGCCGCCTTCCTCAAGTTCCACATCGATCCGCGTGGCGCCGGCATCGAGCGCGTTCTCGACCAGTTCCTTGACGACGGAAGCCGGACGCTCGACCACCTCACCGGCGGCGATCTGGTCGATGAGCGTGTCGGGAAGCGGGCGGATCGGCACGGTGGCGGCACAGGGCAAAGCGCGATGATAGCAAGTGCCGGGATTGGGGATTGGAGATGCTGGACGCCGAAGCGAACGGCGCAGCCGACCCGAAGGGCGGCGCGCAGAAACGCGCCGTAAAGGAGAATGGGCCAGGCGAAGCACTACACGCCACGGCCCTCATGCAAATTCACCGCATGACGCCCCCACCGAAGGGGCGGGTGTCGAGTAAACTCACAAGAGTTATTACGACTTTATTATCGATCGACGGCAACACTTACGACACCACTACAGTTTATTTCAAATCTTCTGCACCAAACCCAGGCAAGTCCGTAGCAGTAGCCGAATCAACGACTCTTCCCGAAGACAGCAATACCGAGGTATATGCCACAAGCCCATCCTTTCTCGAGTAATAGTACATCCTCTTCCAGCACTGGTTTAATTGATAATTACATGGACGCGCCTCGCTGATAGCAAAGACGTCAAAATCTCTACCTGCCAGTTTCAATTCCAACTTATCCTCAATCCTGTATGATGCCGGCTCAAAAGATCCTCCTGAATTCACGGCTTTGTCTCCATGGTACCATTTCATGCCCACGCTTAATTCAACATGCCTGGGTACTGCAAACCCGATTTGTTGCAAGCAATACATCCCACTTTTTTCGTCGCAAATCTTGGAAACGGATCGCCACTCTGTTTTATTAATGTCAGTTACAGATACGGTCCCATCCTCGTTCAATTTTTCTACAAACGTCTCAAGTTGCAGCGGTGCGGCAACAAATCTCTTTTCGGGTTCGATTCCGCGTGCGGTTCGTATCGAGTAACCCGTCAAATGCACATAACCGTACGACTTGGCAGTGGCAGCCGTAGCACATGACAAGCAAAGACAAAACCCCATCCCGTACAATAAAAAGCAGTTTCGCAGCAGATGCTTCAATGCCTGTGGTTGAGCCAATCTTGTGCTCATGATGGAATTCCATAGGGACTGGTTGTGGCTTTCGCTTGAATGCCAACACAGTCCGTTGCGCGATCGCGAATTAGGGAAGGTCTGATCAAGTCTACCGCCCGCGTCGATCTTACGCTTTGAGTCCACATCGCGGACAATGAGCCCATGACACAGCTCACCCTTGGCGATGCGGAGTACGCGGGCAAGCGCAAGCGTACAC
>JAFEBV010000011.1 GCA_018242485.1 Pseudomonadota bacterium | reverse complement strand
CGATATCACTCGGGGCGGCTGCCGATGATATTTGGGATGACTGCCGAGAAACTCGGGACGAGTCCCGATGAGCCTCCCCGAGCCAAAACGAGCTTTTACAAGCCTAACGCCTAAGCTAAGCGGCCGTGCGGGCCGCACCGTACGAAGTCTACTGGAAACTTCATCCCGCACGGTCCGCTTGAGCGCATAGTTAGGCTTGCGGCGCTCGAACGCATGCGGATGGCTACGGAAGCAACTGAGCGGTGCGAACGACGAACGTAGATTGGCCGGTTGTCGACTCAATGCCGGATGGCCTAAGGGTTGAGACCTCTACCAGTGCATGCCCATGGACATCGCTCCATGACGCCAGCACCTCGCAAGCAGCTGAGCCTTGGCATGGGTAGATGCTTGCAGCTGAGAGGCTCGCCGTAGTAACGACTGGCACCTTCTCGACGAAGCGATGCTCGGTACCAGCGGCATCCACCAGGACGCACTCAACGAAGCCCGGGAAATGGTCGTCTACGAAGCGCAATACTTCGATTGCGAGTGCCGGCATGAGCAAGCCTAACGCCTAAGCTAAGCGGCGCCGGCCGCGAAAGTGGGTTGTGCGAAACGAACGAACCGGCGTCCGCTTGAGCGCATAGTTAGGCAGACAGACTCAGAGTGCCGACAATACCACGAAGTGCCGAACAAAAAGCTGCAACCGAAGCCGAGTCGATTGGCGCGCGCCCCGCAATGCAGCAGCGCGGAATGTCCGAAGCGACAACGCGACACCCGACTTGGCTTGCCTCGCACCCTGACCGAACTCTCCGAAGCCAGTGACCCCACACCTCGCGCCCTGTGAGCGCGCCGCGACAACCTGTCCGAAGAACCGAAGCATGGGCGAGCGACGTTGTCTCAGATTGCCGCAACCCAACCCATGCAGCGCTTTTGACGGCCTAACGCCTAAGCTAAGCGGCGCCGGCCGCCAAAGTGGGTTGTGCGGAACGAACGAACCGGCGTCCGCTTGAGCGCATAGTTAGGCAGACAGACTCAGATTGCCGACAATACCACGAAGCGCCGAAAAACAAGCTGCAACCGAAACCGAGCCGATGGGTGCGCGCCCCGCTCAGCAGCAGCGCGGCGTGTCCGAAGCGAAGAAGCGACAACCGATCCGACCTGCCGCACACCCTGACCGCACTCTCCGAAGCCAGCGACCCCACACCTCGCGCCCTGTGAGCGCGCTGCGACAGCCTGTCCGAAGAACCGAAGCATGGGCGAGCGAAATCTTGCCAGATTACCGCACCCCAACCCATGCAGCGCTTTTTGACGGCCTAACGCCTAAGCTAAGCGGCGCCGGCCGCGAAAGTGGGTTTTACGGAACTAACGAACCGGCGTCCGCTTGAGCGCATAGTTAGGCAGACAGACTCAGGTTACCGACGATACCACGAAGCGCCGAACAACAAGCTGCGACCGAAGCCGAGGCGATTGGTGCGCGCCCCGCAATGCAGCAGCGCGGCGTGTCCGAAGCGATGAAGCGACAACCGATCCGATCTGCCGCACACCCTGACCGCACTTTCCGAAGCCAGCGACCCCACACTTTGCGCCCTGTGAGCGCGCAGCGACGACCTGACCGAAGTTCCGAAGCATGAGCGAGCGGCGTTGTTTCAGATTGCCGCATCCCAACCCATGCAGCGCTTTTGACGGCCTAACGCCTAAGCTAAGCGGCCTGCGCGGCCGCGACGTGTGATCGAGCGAGCAGCTTACTCCGCGCAGGTCCGCTTGAGCGCATAGTTAGCTCTTTGCTGGAACACACGAAGCAACCTTGGATGGCTCGAAGACAGCATTGTTTCCTGTGGCATAGGAAGTCCAAGTAAGGTGCTTCAGATCCTTGCTTGGAACTAACACGATTGCAATCGGCCCTTTCCGTATCACAAAGGTTGCATAGATATTGCCATGATAGATATGAATCGCCCCTGCCGGAAGGCGTTGGCATGAGGGGCCATGCTCGACAACAGCGCCATCGCTTTTGAACTCCAATGTGTCGGTGCGCGGCTTGCCATCTTCGTCAACTGTCTGAACCCAAAATCCAACTAGCCAGCGCGGAACTTGCGTCTGAGTGGAACTTGAAGCCAGCGCAAGCTGGCTCAGAGTCATCACAGCGAGGACGGCAATAGCTTGAATTGGCTTCATAGAGCTAACGCCTAAGCTAAGCGGCGCCGGCCGCGAAAGTGGGTTGTGCGGAACGAACGAACCGGCGTCCGCTTGAGCGCATAGTTAGGCCGACAGTGTCCGATTGCCGACGATACCACGAAGCGCCGAAAAACAAGCTGCAACCGAAGCCGAGGCGATGGGTGCGCGCCCCGAAATGCAACAGCGCAACGCCTCCGAAGCGAAGCAGCGACAACCGATCCGACCTGCCGCACACCCTGACCGAACTCTCCGAAGCCAGCGACCCCCACACTTCGCGTCCTGTGAGCGCGCAGCGACGGCCTGACCGAAGAACCGAAGCTGGGTGAGCGACGACTTTTTAGATTGCCGCATCCCAACCCATGCAGCGCTTTTGACGGCCTAACGCCTAAGCTAAGCGGCGCCGGCCGCCAAAGTGGGTTGTGCGGAACGAACGAACCGGCGTCCGCTTGAGCGCATAGTTAGCCCTCACTCGCCAATCATCTCGGCTGACAGCACCGTGACTTTATTGTGGTAGACGGCACAAGAGATGTCACCGAAAGTAGAGCCGGCTGGAACAAACAAGACCCAAGAATGATGGCTGTCATCGTAGATGCCGCCTGTGACCCACCTTGTTTCGATTCCGTGGCGTTCCGCGAGGCTTGGAAGTGAAGAAAAGGTGCGCCTGCGTGGATGTCGCCGCAGAGCGACTCGACCTTATGGATGTCCCACCAGAAGTACCCAAAAAACGCGACGAACGGTACTGCGAGAGCGGACAGAAATTTCAGGGCTTTCTTGGCGCTCGGTGGCATAAGGCTCTTTGAAGGCTAACGCCTAAGCTAAGCGGCGCCGGCCGCCAAAAGTGGGTTGTGCGGAACGAACGAACCGGCGTCCGCTTGAGCGCATAGTTAGGTAGCAAACTAATACCCATGCACTGAGATCATTAACGCCATGCCACCAAGTTGCGCGTCCTCGTGAAACTTCACATCGACAAAACTACCCCGATCGGGCGTACCATAAGTAATAGAAAAATCACCTTGCTTAAATTTTATACCTGGCGCGAAGACAGTGCGAGGTGATAAACAAGAAATTGATCTTGTAACGTTGTATCTAGCGAATTCAATAGAACCATGATTTAAAAGATATGTGCAGACTGCATGAGCCGGAGCGTATCCGTTATAAGTACAACGGGCTGCGAACATAGCCTGTTTGGTTTCGCCTTTGAAGTTACTGCCCCACGACGTGTTAAATTCTAGTTCTTTCGTTTCATTCGGTTTTACCGAAACGACAAACGCTCGAAGAGGCTCGCACAAAGGATCAACGTCGTTGTCCGGCGAAGCTGCGATTGGCGCCGCAGCGATAAGAAACGTGAAGGCGATGAGGAAATTCATTTGCTACCTAACGCCTAAGCTAAGCGGCTTGCGCGGCCGCGACGAGTGATTTCTGCAAACAACTTGCACCGCGCAAGTCCGCTTGAGCGCATAGTTAGGCGCCGCACGCAAAAACCATGCTCGCTACCAGCAAGAGTTTACCTCCGGACCTTGCAAACTCATAGTATTCGCCTGCCCACTTTTCTCCTCGATAGAAACGAAACCTACCCCACTCGGAGATATACCACAGATTGATGTGGGCGCTTTTGGCCGCCGGCATGGAAGGCACAGGAAGTTGATCAAGCATTGCTTGCGCCTCGATTGGTGGTTGCGACATTAGGTGAAACCGATCTTGAGCAGGGGTTCCGTCTTCAGGTACGGTGACCACATCTGGAACGCACTCAATGCGACCTCGTGCGAAGCATGGGTCGCTACAAAATAACAGCAGCGCGGTTAGGAATGCGAAGAACTTCATTAAATAGCCTAACGCTTGAGCTAAGCGGCGGCTGCCGCGGACGTATGATAGTAGCGCAACCGACCCACAGCCGTCCGCTTGAGCGAATAGTTAGGCCGCATTGCCAGCGAGCGCAACAGCGAATAAGACGACCAATGCTAACACGGCGAGGAATGCAGACAACTGAGCCGCTCGAAGAAGCCAAAGCAACCGACCGGGCAAAGACGGGAGAGGGTACCAAGGGAACAAATAGCGGAATTTGAGCGAGAGGACAGACCCGCCGCGAACGTGGCCCCACGCATATAGGATCTGTTGCGTTTCTGGTGCAAGCCTCGGTCGAAGAAGCCCAGCCAAAATGATATGCGCCGCGATGAATGCAAAAGGGATCGGTAGCAACAGGCTAAACATTGAGATTGGTCTGCGGCCTAACGCCTAAGCTAAGCGGCTTGCGCGGCCGCGATGTGGGATTTCTCTACGCAGCTTACACCGCGCAAGTCCGCTTGAGCGCATAGTTAGGCTTTGATGCAGCAAGCGACAGTGCACGCCCTGCCCAGCTTGAAGCCCGAATAGCTACACGATGCTCCGAACCGGCGCTTGAAGCAAGCGCGACAGGTTGATGCGAACGCCTGAACGCTTTGCGACGGGCTGAAGCCGATTGAAGCGATGTTGAGCACACGAATTGCGTGAAGCGAGAACTGAACGAGGCGAAAACCAAAACAAAGACTCTCAGAAAAACCGATATCACTCGGGACGACTGCCGATGATACTTGGGATGACTGCCGAGAAACTCGGGACGAGTCCCGATGAGCCTCCCCCGAGCCAAAACGAGCTTTCACAAGCCTAACGCCTAAGCTAAGCGGCTTGCGCGGCCGCGATGTGTGATTTCTGCGAGTAGCTTACTCCACGCAAGTCCGCTTGAGCGCATAGTTAGGCGGCAATTGCGCTACCAGTCTACGTCGCCGGACAAGCTCTCTAAGAAGTAGTCCATAGCGTCTGCCCACCTGTAAACGTTTAAAGCCACGCGCCATGGCTTCTTTGATTGAGTGCCCGAGAGTTGGCATATCCCATTCCAGAACGAATACGTGTGGCGTGGGACCGTGCTGCGAGCATTTTCAAAGACGAGGCTAAATGCATTTGCGTGGATGATTTTGTTGCAAGATTCGCGAAGCGTGAGCGTTACGTCGCCAGCCAGAACAGTGCCAACGCTTTTGCCTTGCATAGACTCTGAGTCAAGGCTGCGTAGGTAGTCACCAGACACCTGAGAAATCGCTGTGTCTTGTATGACTCTAAACTTGGCAGCAATTTCAATGAGGTCATTGCTAACGATGTAGCGAAGGCGCTGTGCGTAGTTCGCCCAGTCCTCTGACGGGTTTGATTGTGTCCCCTGGTACTGCTGTTCACGGCGAGAGAACTCTTTATTGCCGGCGATGAAGTGCCGTAACAAGAAGAGCCTTTCGTTGAGACCAACAAAGTCGAGGCTATGGCTCATGCCGCCTAACGCCTAAGCTAAGCGGCGCCGGCCGCGAAAGTGGGTTGTGCGGAACGAACGAACCGGCGTCCGCTTGAGCGCATAGTTAGGCGGCGCTACTTAGCAATTCCGCTGGCCAAGTCTGCTTTCGTTGCGTAGCACTTACTATCGAGGTCTTCGCAGCCTTTGGTGTAGAGGACTGCGTCAGGGAATTTGGCCTCAACTAAGCGTCGTGCCCAGTAGCGGGCGCGTCGATGGTCTTCCATTTTGGCGGATTGGTGCGATAAGACTTGAAATATTTGGAACATGCATTTTGTTGAGCCATTTTCCGCCCCAACCTGGAGCCAGCCAATATAGGTCTCGTATGAATTGGGCGTCGAAACTACATACAGGCAAAGCTTATCTGCCGCCTCGACAGAACCATCAAGCACATCCAGCTTCGCTTGGGTGACCTGCGCTGGGCTCATATAGTTTTCGCAGCAAGCAAGACGAGCCTGATCCATCGCGATGGCTTGCGAGAACGACAAGAAGAAAATGGTGATGACGAAAAATAGCTTCGAGTTCACCGTAACCTCCAATGCCGCCTAACGCTTGAGCTAAGCGGCTTGCGCGGCCGCGATGTGGGATTTCTGCAAGCAGCTTGCTCCGCGCAAGTCCGCTTGAGCGAATAGTTAGGCTTTGATGCAGCAAGCGACAATGCGCTCCCTCGACCTGCTCGAAGCCCGAATAGCTACACGATGCTCCGAACCGGCTCCTGAAGCAAGCGCGACAGGTTGATGCAAAACGCCTGAACACTTTGCGACGGACTGAAGCCGATTGAAGCGATGTTGAGCACACGAATTTCGTGAAGCGAGAACTGAACGAGGCAAGAAACCAAAACCAAGACTCTCAGAAAAACCGATATCACTCGGGACGACTGCCGATGATACTTGGGATGACTGCCGAGAAACTCGGGGCGAGTCCCGATAAGCCTCCCCGAGCCAAAACGAGCTTTTACAAGCCTAACGCCTAAGCTAAGCGGCTTGCGCGGCCGCGATGTGTGATTTCTGCAAGCAACTTCCACCGCGCAAGTCCGCTTGAGCGCCTAGTTAGCCTGCTTTGGCTCGCGTGAATCAAGAAAGTTGGCTAGTCCTCGTGTACGACCTTTGTTGCCGTGACGTTGCCGTTCGCAAGCCTCGCGACACAATAATACTTCTCTACCCAGGCCGCCTTGAATCCAGCCTCAAGAGAATCACTATCGTTGAGATACTTGAAGAAGGCGGACGAAGCTTTCATCTTTGCGCGAGCGCTGGCAATGGGTTCGCCTTGATGTATAGAGGCGCAAAGCTCCTCTGCCTCCGAACTTCCGTGCCGATCTGCGTAGGAGGAGTAAGCGAAGAATGCGATAAAGCAAAGTGCGAATGCGCTCACCATAGCGGTGCGCATGAATCTCACGGTTCTTATCGCTGCCGCGTATCTCAAGGCACTTCCAAAAGGCTAACGCCTAAGCTAAGCGGCTTGCGCGGCCGCGATGTGGGATTTCTCTACGCAGCTTACACCGCGCAAGTCCGCTTGAGCGCATAGTTAGGGCTCAGGCAGTGATGACGTAAGCACCGCCCTCGGCAGCACCAGAAGCGAGAGAAACTTTGAACTCGTGCCACGTGTCATCGAAGCACCAAGCTTTGCCAATAATGTGTTGCTCGGTTATGGCAATGTCTTTCATGCCATCCCATGACACCCGATTGCTACGCCAAGCGAAGCCGTCTCGGCCCAATAGTTCGAACCAGAGGCCGTTGCCAAAGAGAACTGCCTGATGTGCTGACAGCTCTTGTGCGAGCGTGATTTGACCGCCGAAATTGCTTAAGACTTGCCTGGAGATGGGATCGACGACATAGCCCGTGCCGCCAGCAACAACGATTATATGCGCCTCGTTTGGATGGCAGACAACAGTGCTTAGGGAACTCAAGCCAGGATTGAAGTTGCCGATCCAAGTCTCACCTGAGGCCGGGATGAAGCGCACTACAAATCCTTCGCTATGCGATCCCATACCAGTGGCACTGAATGAAAGAGCGAGCGGCCCGTACGGCGGCAGACCCGATAGGGCCTCGAATGACTGCTGTCCGTTCATCTGAGCCCTAACGCCTAAGCTAAGCGGCTTGCGCGGCCGCGATGATTGATTTCTGCAAGCAACTTATACCGCGCAAGTCCGCTTGAGCGCATAGTTAGGCCACGGCTCTTACGATTGGCTTGCTTGAGAACCGTAGAGTACCACAAGGAAATCGGTGCTCTTGAGTCCGTACTCGAATTCGGCCTGATCAAATGCGTCTTCCAAGTCTTCGTGCCATGTGTCGCCACAGAATACGCCCGTTCGTGTGTAACGATACATAATGCAATTACCGCCTTCCTCCGGCACTACGATTTCAACGCGTTCGGGAAGCGGCAGCGCATCTCCTGCGACCACTTTCCCATCCTCATTGCGTCCGATCGTGTGGATTTCGGATCGAAGAACTTCGCGAACGTGTGCTACATGCTTCACGATAGTGGCCTAACGCCTGAGCTAAGTGGCTGCGGCGAGGATAGCACTACAAACCGGGCTGCGACCGACACGCCGCAGTCCACTTGAGCGAGTAGTTAGATGACTGCGGAGGCGCAATGCAGAAACCAAGCGACCCGAAAGGAACAGACCAACACGCGCCGGGCGCGAAGCTGGATGCAGGCAAGGAACCGATGCGGCTGATTCTACACGCCATGCCACGCGCACTGCTTGAAGTTGGCAAGGTTGGCGCGTATGGCGCTGCGAAGTACAGAGATAACGGATGGCTGAAAGTGCCAGACGCGGTTCCGCGCTACACCGACGCGATGTTTCGCCACGCACTGCGCGAAGGAATCGAAGCACGAGATGAGGAAAGCGGGCTGCTGCACGCCGCACAGGTGGCATGGAACGCGCTGGCACGGCTTGAGCTGATGTTGCAGTCATCTAACGCCTAAGCTAAGCGGCTTGCGCGGCCGCGATGTGGGATTTCTCTACGCAGCTTACACCGCGCAAGTCCGCTTGAGCGCATAGTTAGGCTTTGATGCAGCAAGCGACAATGCACGCACTGACCCACTTGAAGCCCGAATAGCTACACGATGCTCCGAACCGGCGCTTGAAGCAAGCGCGACAGGTTGATGCGAACGCCTGAACGCTTTGCGACGAACTGAAGCGGATTGAAGCGATGTTGAGCACACGAATTGCGTGAAGCGAGAACTGAACGAGGCGAAAACCAAAACCAAGACTCTCAGAAAAACCGATATCACTCGGGACGACTGCCGATGATACTTGGGATGACT
>JAFEBV010000010.1 GCA_018242485.1 Pseudomonadota bacterium | reverse complement strand
GGACTCGGGACTCGGGACTCGGGACTCGGGACTCGGGACTCGGGACTCGGGACTCGGGACTCGGGACTCGGGACTCGGGACTCGGGACTCGGGACTCGGGACTCGGGACTCGAAAAGCTGCTGTCCGCGAAGAACGCAAAAGGCGCAAATCAAGCTGCCATCGCTGATGGATTGACTTCACCCTTTGCGTATTTCGCGGACGAAAACGCCTTCCGCTCTCCAGCGGTGAACGCGCGTTTTCCGGTTTGAGCAGCGCTGCGCGGGATTCGGAAAGCTGGATTCAGCGCATTACTCCTTCCCCCGCTTGCGGGAGAAGGTTGGGATGGGCGCTTTTTTCGCACTTTGCAGACACGCGGTTTGGCGTAGCCCGGCGACTTCCCTGCACCCGACCGTTACTTCCGACCCATGGCTGGCCTGCGCCGAGCTGCTAGCCTGCACGGCTGCCGCGGCCTGTGCCGCCTGTCGCGCACGCCGTGCGCGCCCATTCCCGAGGAGAACGCATGAAACGCATCATCGTTGCCGCCGTTGGCCTGGCCTTGTTGACCGGAGCGGCCATCGCCGCGCCGCTGGAGTCGGGTATCGACGAGTCCGCCATGAACAAGTCCGTGCGCCCGCAGGACGACTTCTACCAGTACGTCAACGGGCATTGGCTGGCGACCACGCAGATCCCGGCCGACAAGGCCAGCTACGGCGCTTTCACCATCCTCTACGACCAGTCGCTGGCCAACCTGCGCACCATCGTCGAGCAGGCGGAAAAAGCGCCCAAGGATGCCGGCGAGCGCAAGATCGGCGACCTGTACGCCAGTTACATGGATGAGGCGCGCCTGAACTCGCTCGGCCTGAAGCCGCTGCAGCCCGAACTCGACCGCATCGACGCGATCAAGAGCAGCGCCGATCTGCCGGCGTTGATGGCGTATCTGGGCCGCATCGGCGTGGACACGCCGTTCGGCGGCGGCGTACATCAGGACAACAAGGATTCGACCAAGTACGTCGTCGATTTCGGCCAGAGTGGCCTCGGTCTGCCGGATCGCGACTATTACCTCAACGCCGAGCTCAAGCCCAAGCTCGACGCCTACCTGGGGCACGTCGAGCGCATGCTCGCCCTCGGTGGCGATACTGCGGCGAAGGCCGATGCCAAGGCGGTGGTGGATCTGGAAACCGCGCTGGCGAAGATCCAGTGGAGCAAGGTAGAGAACCGCGACCCGCAAAAGGTCTACAACAAGGTGATGGTCGCCGATCTGCCGGCGCTGATGCCCGGCTTCGACTGGAGCACCTTCCTCGCCGATGCCGGCGTGGCCGGCAAGGTCGATTACGTGATCGTCAGCCAGCCCAGCTATTTCAAGGCGCTCGCCGGCATCGTCAAGGACACGCCGGTGTCCACGTGGAAGGCCTATTTCCGCTGGCAGGCGCTGCACTCGGCTGCGCCGTACCTGAGCAAGCCTTTCGTGGACGAGAACTTCGCCTTCTACGGCACCACCCTGCACGGCGTCCCGCAGAACCGTCCACGCTGGCAGCGTGGCGTGAGCTTGGTCAACGGTGCCATCGGCGAGCAACTCGGGCAAGCCTATGTGGCCCGCTATTTCCCGCCGGAGAGCAAGGCGCGGGTGACCGCACTGGTGCACAACCTGCTGGCCGCCTACAAGCAGAGCATCGAAACCCTGGACTGGATGAGCCCGGAGACCAAGAAGCAGGCGCAGACCAAGTTGTCGATGTACATGCTCAAGCTCGGCTACCCGGACAAGTGGCGCGACTACTCGGCGCTGCGCATCGACCGCGACGACCTGCTCGGCAACGTCGAGCGCGCCAACGAGTTCGAATACGACCGCGAAATCAACAAGCTCGGCAAGCCCATCGACCGTAGCGAGTGGGGCATGACGCCGCAGACGGTGAATGCCTACTACAACCCGGAGATGAACGAGATCGTGTTCCCGGCGGCGATCCTGCAACCGCCGTTCTTCAACCCCAAAGCCGACGACGCGGTGAACTACGGCGCGATCGGCGCGGTGATCGGCCACGAGATCAGCCACGGCTTCGACGATCAGGGCTCGCAGTACGACGGCAACGGCAACCTGCACGACTGGTTCACCAAGGAAGACCACGAGAAATTCGCCGCCAAGACCAAGGCGCTGGTGGCCGAGTATTCGGCCTTCGAGCCGGTCAAGGGCTTCCACCTCAACGGCGACCTGACGCTCGGCGAGAACATCGCCGACAACTCCGGCCTGGCCATTGCGTACAAGGCCTACGAGCTGTCCCTGCACGGCAAGCCCGCGCCGGTGATCGACGGCATGACCGGCGAGCAGCGCTTCTACGCCGGCTTCGCGCAGGTGTGGCGCAACAAGATGCGTCAGGACGCGATGATTGCGCAGATGAAAGCCGACCCGCACTCGATCCCCGAATTCCGCGTGCTCGGCACGGTGGCCAACCAGCCCGGCTTCTTCAAGGCCTTCGACATCAAGCCCGGCGACAAGATGTGGGTGGCACCGGACAAGCGGGTGATCATTTGGTGAAGCGTGAATGGTGAATCGTGAATGGTGAATGGTGAATCGTGGTTCGTGATTGGTGATTGGTGAATCGTGAATCGTGGTTATCCTTCCCCCTCCGGGGGAAGGTGCCCGTAGGGCGGATGAGGGAACGACGTGTCAGATCGCGATGGATCTGGCCGAATGCACCGGCGCATTCGCCCCCACCTCGATCCTCCCCCGCAAGCGGGGGAGGAAGAAAATCAGAAGCTGCACATTGACCGACTCTGCGACGTTCGCAACTCGTGGCTGGGTGCTCAGGGCCTGAAACAACCGTCTCCATTGGTTACGAAAAAGCCGGCCTTGCGCCGGCTTTTTCGTTGATGCTGGTGCCGCACGGATACTTGAAAATCACACCGCGACGGCAACGCTTTGACGTCGCGCTCCTGCGCTCCGCCCTTCGGGCCGGCTGCGCCGTTCGCTCCGGCATCCTGCCTCTGCAGTCACGATTCACGACCTCACGATTCACCATTCACCGTCTCACACCCGATACGCCACCGCCTTCATCAAGCCGCTGGCCACGCGCATCGCGCGCTTGATCGGTGCGGGCAACGCGCGAGCGCCGGCAGCCTGCGCGTTGTCGGCATGCCGCGCCTCGTCGGCCTTCATCGCCTGCACGATGGCGTGGCTGCGCGCATCGGCTTCCGGCAGGGTGCGCAGATGGTCATCGAGATGGGCTTCCACCTGGCGTTCGGTTTCGACCACGAAGCCGAGGTTCCAGCCATCGCCGCGCAGGCCGGCGGTCAGGCCGATGGCGTAGCTGCCCGCGAACCACAGCGGGTTGAGCAGGCTCGGTCGGCTGTCGAGTTCACGCAGACGCTGCCCGCACCACGCGAGGTGATCGGTTTCCTCGGCGGCTGCGTCGAGCAACTGCGTGCGCGTGGCGGCATCGCGGGCGACCGCCGCCTGCCCGAAGTACAACGCCTGCGCGCAGACCTCGCCGACGTGGTTGACGCGCATCAGGCCAGCGGCGTGGCGGCGCTGCGCCGCGTCGAGTCCGGCTTCGGGCACGTCGGCGGCGGGACAGGCGCGACGCACCGGCGGCTGGGCGATGAAACTGGTGGTGAGCGCGTGTTCTGCTTCGATCAGCAAGCGGTCGAACAGGCTGTAGTGGCGGCTGGCGGTCATGTTCTGACATTCGGTCAGGGTGGGGGCAACAGTCAAGTTGGATGCGGTCGCGCGTCGATGAAAATTTTCTCTGCGGGGTGTTGACCTTCCATTCTGGTGCTGTATAGTGTGCGGCTCCCCGGCGCGAAAGGCTCCGGGTTCCTCCTTCGGGAGGGGTGGACAAGTTCTTTGACAGTGTGCGCAGGAAACTTGTGCGGACGCCTGCGGGAGGGTCAACAGATCCAATCTTGCAGAGTCGTCCAAAGAAATTGAGCAGCAATTGCCATGCGATTGGGGTTCAGGTTCG